>CAWCEI010000005.1:0-701539 GCA_963794535.1 uncultured Actinomycetota bacterium | reverse complement strand
CTGAAGCACAAATGAGTAACGGATAGGCACCCACAAGGGAAAATCACCTTCCGCCAGGGCGATTCGCGAGGCATCCTGGTCGGGTGAGCCTGGTGGGCCGGCTCCGGCGACGACGCCGGGAACTGCCTCCGGAGGGCGATCCTGCGCACGCGTGGAGGTCGACTGCCGGAGAGCTCGCGGGCGCCTTCGCCGCGGCTGCCGGTGTCCGCCGTACGCCGCGGGCCACCGTCCGGCCGCCGATCGAGCAGATCTGCGCCGACCTGCACCGGATCAACGGCGAGATCGCCAAGGTGCTGGCCGACCCCCGGCTGCCGGCCCGCTATCACCGGCTGCTCGCCGCGAGCTGGGCGTACGACGCAGCGCTCGCCGATGCCTGCCGGGCCGTCGGGATCGAGCCGCCGCCGCAGATCCGGCTCGACCACATCGAGCGGTTGGAGACCGAGGCGGTCCTGACCGCCCACGGCGTCAAGTGGTGACCGGCCCGGTTTAAGCCGTCGCGGCTGTCGGAGGTGCGACCTAGCCTGGCCGGATGCCCGCCGATGCCGCCGCCGAGGTCGCGGCCCCGGTCCGACAAGCCCGCTGGGCCGCGGCGGCTGGCCTGCCGCGGCCGTTCTGGGTGCTCTTCGCCGGCACGATCGTCAACCGGCTGGGCCAGTTCGTCGAACCGTTCCTCGCGCTCTACCTGGTGCGCGGCCGCGACCTGTCGCTGACGACCGCGGGCGCGGTGATCACCTGCTTCGGTGTCGGTGCTTTCGGGTCCCAGCCGCTGGGCGGCTGGCTGGCCGACCGGTTCGGCCGGCGGGTCACCATGGTCGGTGGCCTGCTCGGTTCGGCGGCGGCGATGGGCGTGCTGGCCGTGAGTCGCCCGATCTGGCTGATCGCCATCAGCGCGCTGCTCACCGGGGTCGCCGTCGACATCTACCGGCCGGCGTCGAGCGCGGCCGTGGCCGACATCATCGACCCGGCCGACCGGCCGCGGGCCTTTGCGCTGATCTACTGGGCGGTCAACCTCGGGGTCTCAGTCTCCGGTGTGCTCGGCGGGCTCCTGGCCGTCCACGGCTGGTGGATCCTGTTCGCGCTCGACGCGGCGACGTCGCTGGTCTTCGCGCTGCTGATCGCCAGGGGAGTGCCGGAGAGCCGGCCGGAGCAGCAGGGATCAGAGCCCGGGGGCTACGGGCCGGTGCTGCGCGACCGGTTGGCCGTGGTGCTGGCGGCGGCGACGCTGATCAGCGGGATCCTCTACCTGCAGGCCTACGTCGCGCTGCCGCTGGCCATGACTCACGACCACCTCAGCCCGGCGTCGTACGGCGTGGCCTATGCGGTCAACCCCGTGACAGTCCTGACGATCCAGCCACTGACCCTGCGCTGGCTGTTGCGCCGGCCGCCGGCCCGGGTCTACTCGGCGTCCATCCTGGTGATGGGCTTCGGCTTCGGGCTGACCTACTTCGCGCACACCACGATCGCTTATGGGGCAACGGTTTTCGTCTGGACCTTGGGTGAGGTCGGGTTCAACGCGCTCGGTCCGACCATCATCAACACGATCGCGCCCGAGTCGATGCGCGGGCGTTATAACGGCCTGATCGGGCTGGCCTTCGGCGGGGCGGCCATGCTGGCCCCGCTGGCCGGCACCTGGTCGCTCGGGCAGGGCCGGGCCGTCGTCTGGGGCGGCTGCTTCGCCCTCGGAGCGGTCGTTGCGGTCGCCATGCTCGGCCTCGGCCCGGCCTTGACCCGGCGGATGGGCGCCGCACCGGCCGGGACCGCAGCCGGCTAGTCGACCCCGGCCGCGACGCGGACGGATGCGCAGGAAAAGATAGGTGCGCGGTCCCAGGGAGTGCGGCTAACGTCAGGAGTCCAGTCCAGTTCACTCACCGGCCCGGACGAGGAGTCGACATGTGAGAGACCGCCCCCGCAGCTGACCGTTCGCGAATGGAGGAGGAGCTCATGTCGAAGGACAAGCAGGGTCGCGAGACCAAGAAGCCCAAGAAGAAGGCCCCCAAGGCCGACCCGGCGAGCCGCCGGGAGGGCACGTCCACGCCGGTGCCCAAGACGCACTGAGGCCCCAACTGTCAGAACCAGGGTGACCAGATGGGCACCCTGGTTCTGACAGTTCTGCGCTAGGTGCCTTTGGGGTGCCAGACGGTCTTGGTCTCGAGCCAGGTCCGCATCCGGGCCGGGTCGGGCGTCATGGACCAGTCCGGCTCGGTCGCGTCCGAGCCGTCACCGGCCGGGCGCAGCACGCGCTTGAGGTTGTCCGCCGCCGCGAGCTCGAGGTCGCCCCAGGCCAACCCGTCCGCGTCAGCTGCCCCGGCGAGCTCCAGCCCGTTGACGTCGGAGTGCGAGGCGAGCCAGGGCGCGACCTCGGCCGTCCGGCCGGTGAGGATGTTGACCACGCCGCCGGGGACGTCCGACGTCGCCAGGGCCTCGGCCAACACGACCGAGGGCAGCGGCCGGTGCTCGCTGGCCAGGACGACACAGGTGTTGCCGGTCACGACGATCGGCGCGACCACCGACACCAGCCCCAGCAGCGAGGACCCTTGGGGCGCAAGGGCGGCCACGACCCCGGTGGGCTCGGGCGCCGAGATGTCGAAGTAGGGGCCGGCGACCGGGTTCAGCCCGCCGTAGACCTGCGCGACCTTGTCGCTCCAGCCCGCATACCAGACCCAGCGGTCGACGGCGGCGTCGACGACGCGCTCCGCCCGGGAGCGCGGCAGGCCCTCGGCCTGCACGACCTCGTCGACGAACTGGGCCCGCCGGCCCTCCATCACCTCGGCCACCCGGTAGAGCACCTGACCGCGGTTGTACGCCGTGGCGCCGGCCCAGCCGGCGAACGCAGCCCGAGCCGCGACCACCGCATCACGGGCGTCCTTGCGCGAGGCCTGGGCCGCGTTGGCGAGGAACCGGCCCTTGGCGTCGACGACGTCGTACGACCGGCCGGACTCGCTGCGCGGGAAGGCGCCGCCGACGTACAGCTTGTAGGTCTTGCGGACGTCGATCCGGCTGTCCGCGCCGGGGCTGGCCTTCGTCGCGGTCTTCGTGGGCTTAGTGGGCAAGGTAGGCCTCCAGCCCGTGGCGGCCGCCCTCGCGGCCATAGCCGGACTCCTTGTAGCCGCCGAACGGTGACGTCGGGTCGAACCGGTTGAACGTGTTGGCCCAGACCACGCCGGCCCGGAGCCGGTCGGCCATCCAGAGGATGCGCGACCCCTTGTCGGTCCAGATGCCGGCCGACAGCCCGTACGGCGTGTTGTTGGCCTTGGTGATCGCCTCGTCGGGAGTGCGGAAGGTCAGCACCGACAGGACCGGTCCGAAGATCTCCTCGCGGGCGATCCGGTGGGTCTGCGAGACATCGGTGAAAACCGTTGGGGCGAACCAGAATCCGCGATCCGGGATCACACAGGGCGCGGTCCAGCGGATGGCGCCCTCGTCCTCGCCGACCTGGGAGAGCTCGCGGATCCGAGCCAGCTGCTCGGCTGAGTTGATCGCGCCGACGTCGGTGTTCTTGTCCAGCGGGTCACCCAGTCGCAGGGTCGCCAGGCGCTGCTTGAGCTTGTCGACGACCTCCTCGGCGACGGACTCCTGCACCAGCAGCCGCGAGCCGGCGCAGCAGACATGGCCCTGGTTGAAGAAGATCCCGTTGACGATGCCCTCGACCGCCTGGTCGATGGGCGCGTCGTCGAAGACGATGTTGGCCGCCTTGCCGCCGAGCTCGAGCGTGGCCCGCTTGCGGGTGCCGGCGATCGAGCGGGCGATGGCCTTGCCGACCTCCGTCGACCCCGTGAACGCGACCTTGTCGACCCCGTCGTGCTCGACCAACGCGCGACCGGTCGGGCCGGCGCCGGTGAGGATGTTGACGACGCCGGGAGGCAGGTCGGCCTGCTGGCAGATCTCGGCGAAGAGCAGCGCGGTGAGCGGTGTCGTCTCGGCCGGCTTGAGGACCACGGTGTTGCCGCAAGCCAGAGCCGGCGCGATCTTCCAGGAGAGCATCAGGAGCGGGAAGTTCCACGGAATCACTTGTCCCGCAACGCCGAGCGGTTGCGGGTCGGGTCCGAGCCCGGCGTGCTCCAGCTTGTCGGCCCAACCGCCGTGGTAGAAGAAGTGCGCCGCGGCGAGCGGGACGTCGACGTCTCGGCTCTCCTTGATCGGCTTGCCGTTGTCGAGGCTCTCGAGGACGGCCAGCTCGCGGGACCGCTCCTGGATCAGCCGGGCGATCCGGAACAGGTACTTGCCCCGCTCCCGGCCGGGCAGCCGTGACCAGACGCGGTCATAGGCCCGACGCGCGGCGGCGACCGCCCGGTCGACGTCCGCTTCGCCGGCTTCGGAGACCTCCGCCAGCACCTCTTCGGTGGCCGGGTTGACCGTCTTGAAGGTGCCCTTGGCGGCGGGCTCGGCGAACTCGCCGTTGATGAACAGCCCGTAGCTGCTCCGCAGATTGACGACGGCGCGCGACTCCGGCGCCGGGGCATAGTCGAAGGTCGGCATCAGTCCACCGTCACGTAGTCGGGGCCGGAGTAGTGGCCCGTTGCGAGCTTCTGGCGTTGCAGGAGTAGGTCGTTGAGCAGACTCGAGGCGCCGAACCTGAACCACGTCGGGTCGAGCCAGTCCGGTCCGGCGACTTCGCTGACCGTCACGAGGTAGCGCAAGGCGTCCTTGCTCGACCGGATGCCCCCGGCCGGCTTGACCCCGATCTGTACGCCGGTCTGCGCCCGGAAGTCGCGCACCGCCTGCAGCATCAGCATCGTGACCGGCAGCGTCGCGGCCGGCGAGATCTTGCCGGTGCTGGTCTTGATGAAGTCGGCTCCGGCCAACATGGCCAGCCAGGAGGCCCGCCGCACGTTGTCGTAGGTCGACAGCTCGCCGGTCTCGAGGATGACCTTGAGGTGGGCGGACCGGTCTTCGGTGCGGCAGGCCTCGCGGGTCGCGACGATCTCGTCGAAGACCTGCAGATAGCGGCCGGACAGGAAGGCGCCCCGGTCGATCACCATGTCGACCTCGTCGGCGCCGGCCGCGACGGCGTCGTGGGTGTCGGCCAGCTTGACCTGCTGGCTGGCCCGGCCGGACGGGAAGGCCGTCGCGACCGCCGCCACGTTGACCCACGATCCGCCCGCCACCCGCCCGCCGTACTCGGCGAGCGCGTCGATCGCCGTCTCGACCAGGTCGTTGTAGACGCAGATCGCGGCGACCCGCGGGCAGCTCATGTCGCCCGGGTCGGGGGTCGTGGCCTTGGCGCACAGCGAGCGCACTTTGCCATGGGTGTCCGCGCCCTCGAGCGTGGTCAGGTCGATCATCGAGATGGCCAGGTCGATGGCCCAGGCCTTGGCGGTCGTCTTGATCGACCGGGTGGACAGGTCGGCGGCCCGGGCCTGCGCGCCGACCTGGTCGACACCGGGCAGGCCGTGCAGGAACCGGCGCAGTGCGGCATCGGTCAGCTCGCTGGTGCCGACGACCTCGCGCGCCCGGTCCACCGGAGAAGCGCTGGCGGAGACTGTCATTTGGCCCAGTCTACGTTCGCAGCCGGTCCCGGCCAGCCCTCAGCCGAGGCCGATCGCGCGCCCGACATCGCCGCGCAGCCGGTCGAGGGCGGCCGCCGCCGTACGCCGGGCGACAACCGGCCCGTCGGCGCCGGCCGAGGGGTCCACCGGCACGACGACCTCGAGGTAGCACTTGAGCTTGGGTTCGGTGCCGCTCGGCCGGGCGATGACCCGTGAGCCGTCAGCCATCAAGAAGCGCAGGCCGTCGGTCGGTGGCAGGCCGCTGGTCGGTTGCTCCAGGTCGTCGAGCTGCGTGACCGGGCTGCCGCCGAGACTGGTCGGCGGCGACTCACGCAGCCGGGCCATGGCCGCGCCGATCTGGGCCAGGTCGTCGACCCGGACCGAGAGCTGGTCGCTCTGGTAGAGGTCGTGCTCTCGGGCCAGGTCGTCGAGCCGGTCGAGCAGCGATCGGCCCTCGGCCTTCAGCGTCGCAGCGAGCTCGGCCATCAGCAGGGCAGCCGAGACGCCGTCCTTGTCGCGGACGTGACCGGGGTCGACGCAGTAGCCGAGCGCCTCCTCGTAGCCGTAACGCAGCCCGGGCACCCGGGAGATCCACTTGAACCCGGTGAGGGTCTCCTCGTGCCGGATGCCAGCGGCCGCGCAGATGGCGGCCAGCCAGCGCGAGGAGACGATCGAGTTGGCGAAGACGGCGTCGTCCGGGACGCCGCGGTCGATCAGGTGCGCGCCGAGCAGGACGCCGACCTCGTCGCCGCGCAGCATCCGCCACCCGCCGTCAGCCGTCGCGTCCGGCACCGCCACGGCGCAACGGTCGGCGTCGGGGTCGTTGGCCAGCACGATGTCAGCGTCGCGCTCGCGAGCCGCGTCGAGTGCCGCGTCGATTGCCCCCGGCTCCTCAGGATTCGGGAAGGCGACCGTCGGGAAGTCGGGGTCCGGATCCCCTTGCGAGACAACGACGTACGGCGCAGCGAAGCCGGCCCGCACCAAGGCCGCCACCAGCACGTCGCGGCCGACTCCATGCAGCGGCGTGTGGACGATCGACAGGTCCCGCGGGGTGTCCGCCGCCGGCACGGCGGCCACGGAGTCGAGGTAGCTCTGCAGTGGCTCGTCGTCGAGCGTGACCCAGCCCTCGTCCGCCAGGGGCACGTCGGAAGTCCGGGCGATGGCGGCGATCTGCTCGGCGATGCCAGCGTCCGCCGGCGGGACGATCTGGCTGCCGTCGCCGAGATAGACCTTGTAGCCGTTGTCCTGCGGCGGGTTGTGGCTCGCCGTCACCATGACGCCGGCGTCGCAGCCCAGGTGCCGGATCGCGAAGGCCAGCACCGGCGTCGGCAGCCGGTGCGGGAGCACCACCGCGCTGCCCCCGGCCGCCGTCACGACCGCTGCCGTGTCCCGGGCGAAGACATCGGAGTTGTGCCGGGCGTCGTAGCCGATGACCACGGCCGGCGGCGCCCCCTGCTCGCGCAGGTAGGCGGTCAGCCCGGCTGCCGCCCGGATCACGACCGAGCGGTTCATCCGGTGCGGGCCGGCGCCGAGCTCGCCGCGCAGCCCGGCGGTGCCGAACTCCAGCAGTCCGCTGAACCGGTCCGCCAGGTCCTCCCGGGCCGCCGCGGCCGCCGGGTCGCCGCCCCGCGCCGCGACGATGACCGCTTCGAGCTGCTCGCGGGTCACCGGGTCCGGGTCGTCCGCGCGCCACTGCTCGGCCTGCTCGAGCAGCCCGTCGATGCCGTCAGTCCGGTTGCTGTCGGTCACAGCTGACGCACGACCTCGGCCAGCATCCGGCCGCACCGCTCGGCGGCGGCCTGGCCGGCCTCGAGCACCTCGGCGTGGTTGAGCGGCGTACTGCTGATCCCGGCCGCCAGGTTGGTCACGAGCGAGAGACCGAGCACCTCGAGGCCGGACTGGCGGGCCGCGATGGCCTCGATCGCCGTGGACATCCCGACCAGGTCGGCGCCGATCACCCCGGCCATCCGCACCTCGGCCGGCGTCTCGTACTGCGGGCCGTGGAACTGCGCGTAGACCCCCTCGGGCAGGTCCGGCTCGACGGCTCGGCACAGGGCCCGCAGCCGCGGGGAGTAGAGGTCGGTGAGGTCGACGAACTCCGCGCCCTCGATCGGCGAGATGCCGGTCAGGTTGAGGTGGTCCCGGATCAGCACCGGGGTGCCCGGGGTCCAGTCGGTGTTGAGCCCACCGCAGCCGTTGGTGAAGACGATGACCGAGCAGCCGGCGGCCGCGGCGGTGCGGACGCCGTGCACGACTGCGCGAACACCCTTGCCCTCGTAGAGGTGGGTCCGCGGCAGGACCAGCGCCCGCCGCCCGCTGTCCCCGATCGAGACCGAGCGGACGACGCCCTTGTGCCCAGCCACGGCCGGTGCCGAGAAGCCCGGCAAGTCAGTCGCGACGATCTCGGTCTCGGTGCGGCCGAGCAGGTCCGCGGCCGGCCCCCAGCCCGAGCCGAGGACGAGCGCGACGTCATGACGAGAGCAGCCGCTGCGCTCGGCGATGGCGAGCGCAGCGGCTGCTGCGACCTCGAGAGGTCCCTGCTGGTCGTGCTGGTCGTTCTCGTCTGCGGGGCCTGGCCCGTGGTCTGTCACCCGGGCGATGTTGCCAGATGACCGGCCACGAGACCTAGGTCCCGGCTGCCGCCTACGGGCGGCTGATCAGCCGTTGCAGGCTCTCCCGGGTGATCGTCGCGCTCGTCGCCGACTTGGCCTGCGCCTGGGCGGCTGCGGCGGTCGGGTCCGGCACGCGGCAGCGGTTTGCAGGTCGCGTCCGCCCGGTTGCCCGGCTTGCGGTCCGGGAGCGTGCCGTGGGCCAGGTAGGCCGCGATCTGGTTGTCCTCGCAGGCGTCCCCGAACAGGGAGTTGGCGTGCGACGTGCCGCCCGGGAGCGCGATCAGGCTCGCGCCCGGGAACAGCTTGCGGACCACCAGACTGCCCGGGTACGGCGTGGCCGCATCCAGGGTCTCGTCGATCATCAGCAGGCTCTTGACCTTGCTGCCGTCGACCTTGACCGCGGACGTGCGGGCGTCGCCCGGCCAGCCCAGGCACGGACCGTTGAACCACGCGTTGGCCCAGGTCTTGAAGGGGTGGTTCTTGCGCCACGCGGTTGTTGTCCCGCTTGATCTTCGCGTAGCTCTGCGGCCACGGGGCGTCGGTGCACTGGGTCGCCAGGTACATCGCGTACCCGTTGTCGTCACCGATCGCACTCGTTGTCCTCGTACTCGCCCATGATCCGGACGAGTCGTGGTTGTTGACCCAGGCCGAGAACGCGTCACCGAGGTCCAGCCAGGTTGCCTGGTAGTAGCCGGCGTACAGGAAGATGTCGGTCCACTCGTCGCCGCCGATGACGCCGCCGGCCGGGTGCTGGAACAGGTCGTTCTGCGTCTTGTACCAAAGCTTCTCGACCTTGGCCTCGGTGTTGCCGAGGTGGTAGACGCTGTCGTACTTGGCCAGCCAGGCGAACCAGATCTTGATGTTCTTCTCGAACGCGATGTCCTGGTCGAGGTTGGCCGGATACCAGACCTCGCGTCGGGTCGACCGTGCTGTCGAAGACCGCCCGGCGCAGCTGGTTGGGGAACATCGTCCCGTAGACCGAGCCGAGGTAGGTGCCATAGGAGAAGCCGAGTAGTTGAGCCGCGACTGGCCCATGGCCTTGCGGATGCTCTCCATGTCCTTGGCCGAGTCCACCGTGGTCACGTGGTCGAGCAGCTCGCCGCCGTTCGTGCCGCACGCCTGCGCGTAGGCCGCGGAGCGGTCCAGCCAGGCCTGCTCAGAGCCGGTGGTTGACCGGCGTGTAGTTCGGCCGCGGGCCCTGGTTGTAGTTCGGGACGCAGGACAGCGCCGGGATGCTGGCGCCGACTCCGCGCGGGTCCCAGCCGATCCAGTCGTAGAAGTCGCCGGCGCCGTTCGGGACGAACTGGCCGAGGATGGACAGACCAGGCCGGAGCCGCCGGGGCCGCCCGGGTTGACCAGCATGATGCCCTGGTACTTCGAGTCCGGTGACGTGTGCCGGACCATCGACAGGGCGAGCGTGATCTTGGTCCCGTTCGGCTGGCTGTAGTCGAGTGGCACGGCCAGCGTTCCGCAGACGGCGCCCGCATCAGTCAGGTCCGGGTCGGCGCACGTGCCCCAGTTGACGCTGGATGGCGTCACCGGGACCGTGTTCGTCGTGGCCGCGTGCGGCCCTCGACGTCGTACCGGCGCTGGCGGTTCCCGCCGTGGCCAGTCCCGTCACACCGAGGCCGATGGCCGCGGTGACGGCAATGAGTCTTCTCATGGAAAACCTCTCGTTGGATACCCCGAGCAGGGCATGCCTACCGCCTGATTGGCGACATCCGCAACAGATCTTCGGCCGGAACCGCTTTGCGGGCGATTGCCGCCAAGCGGTTTACCGACTGTTTGCGCAGAGTTCCCGAGCGGTCGCTCAGCGATGCGAGCGGGTGCGCAGGTTGGCGACGTAGTCGTCCGGCGCACCGGCCAGCTGGCAGGCGTCCGCAACGTCGTGCAGGTAGGTCGCCGAGGGCAGCCCGCCCTCGTAGGCGTCCAGCAGGTAGACCCAGGCCAGGGCGTCGCCCTCGAGCATGTGCACCCGCAGCTTGACCTTGTGGAAGTGGCCGAGGTCGATGCTCTCCCACTGGTCCAGCGAGCGCTCGTCCTCGGCGGTGAGGTCGTAGACCGCGACGTAGACCTGCTCGGTGGCGTCCTCGACGAGGGTCGCCAGAGCGCCGTCCCAGCCGAGCTCCTCACCACCGAACGTGAGCCGCCAGCCGGTGACCCAGCCGGTGCCGTACAGGGGCGAGTGCGGTGCCCGCTCGGCCATCCGGCGTGGGTCGAGACTGACGGCGTACGCCGCGTACAACGCCATGGACCGCAGCGTAGTTGTCCACCCGGCCGAAATGGGCTGGTTGGATGGCGGTTGTGAGCGCGCGTCGTCAACGAGTTGTCGTGCTGGGCGGTGGCCCGGGTGGCTACGAGGCGGCCCTGGTGGCGGCCCAGCTGGGCGCCGACGTCACCGTCGTCGACCGCGACGGCCTCGGCGGGGCCTGCGTGCTGACCGACTGCGTGCCGAGCAAGGCGCTGATCGCGACGGCCGACGCCCGCACCCGCTACGTCGAGCAGGTCGGCACCGGCAGCGGGCCGCGGCCGCCGCCGCCGGACCTGGCCGAGATCAACGCCCAGATCAAGGCGCTCGCGCACCGGCAGAGCGAGGACGTCGCGCGCCCGGCTGGCCAAGGACGGCGTCACGGTGGTGCAGGGGACCGGTCGGCTCGTGGCCGGAGTCCGGGCCGGACGCGCCGCTGGCCGTCGAGGTCGAGGCCCGGGACGGCACGCCGATGAGGCGCGGCTCGACACCGACTTCGTGCTGGTCGCGACCGGCTCGTCGCCGCGCGTCATGGCCACCGCCCAGCCGGACGGCGAGCGGATCCTGACCTGGCAGCAGATCTACGACCTGCCCGCGCTGCCCGAGCGGCTGATCGTGGTCGGCTCCGGGCGTGACCGGGGCCGAGCTGGCCCACGGCTACCTGGGCCTGGGGGCCGAGGTCGTGCTGGTCTCCTCGCGGGACCGGGTCCTGCCGGGGGAGGACGCCGACGCCGCCCAGGTGATCGAGGACGTCTTCCGCCGGCGGGGCATGCAGGTGCTCAACCGCAGCCGGGCGGCCGGCGTTCGGCGTACGGCGGACGGGGTCGTGGTGACCCTCGAGGACGGCCGCATCGTCGAGGGCAGCCACTGCCTGCTCGCGGTCGGCTCGGTGCCCAACACCGCCGGCATCGGGCTCGAGGAGGCCGGCGTCGAGCTGACCGCCTCCGGCCACGTCGAGGTCGACCGGGTCTCCCGGACCTCGGTGCGCGGGGTCTACGCCGCGGGCGACTGCACCGGGGTGCTGCCGCTGGCCTCGGTCGCGGCGATGCAGGGCCGGATCGCGATGTGGCACGCGCTGGGCGACGCCGTGTCGCCGATCAACCTCAAGGCGGTCGCGGCCAACATCTTCACCGACCCGGAGATCGCGACGGTCGGCTACTCGCAGAAGGAGATCGACGCCGGCGACATGCAGGCCAAGACCATCATGCTGCCGCTGGCGACCAACGCCCGGGCCAAGATGGAGCACCTCGCCGACGGCTTCGTGAAGCTGTTCGCGAGGCCCGGCACCGGCATCATCGTCGGCGGCGTCGTGGTGGCCCCGAAGGCGTCCGAGCTGATCTTCCCGGTCGCGCTGGCGGTGCAACAGAAGCTCACGGTCGACCAGGTCGCGAGCGCGTTCACCATCTACCCGTCGATGAGCGGGTCGATCGCCGAGGCCGCCCGGCAGCTACACGTGCGGGCCTGACCCGAGTAGCGTCGCCAGGGCCGAGACACGGCAGCTGACGAAGGGTGGACCACATGGGACTCATGGACGAGGCCAAGGAGCTCGCCGAGAAGGCCAAGGACCTGGCGAGTGGGCACGAGGACCAGGCCAAGGCCGCCCTGGACAAGGCCGGCGACCTGATCGACGACAAGACCGGCGACAAGTACAAGGACCAGATCGACAAGGGCCAGGAGTTCATCGACGACAAGCTCGGCCTCGACGACAAGTAGCCACGTGTCAGAACGAGAGGGACGAGATGCGTCCCGTCGTTCTGACGGTCGACAGGGCCTGACCGCTAGTCGGTGATGGTGGCCAGGACCGCGCCGGTCGTGACCGTCTCACCCACGGCGGCGGCGAGGCCGCTGATCGTGCCGGACTTGTGGGCGTTGATCGGCTGCTCCATCTTCATCGCCTCGAGGACGACGACCAGGTCGCCGGCGGCGACCTGCTGACCGTCCTCGACCGCGATCTTGACGATGGTGCCCTGCATCGGTGCCGTCAGCGCGTCACCGCCCGCGCCGCTTGCCGCGGACCCCGACGCCGTACGCCGCGGGGCCTTGGCCCGCTGGGCGCCCCCTCCGGCCCGGCCGTTGCCGACGCCCAGCCCCGCGGGCAGGACCACCTCGAGCCGTTTGCCGCCGACCTCGACGATGACGCGCTCGCGCTCGCCGGCCTCGGGAGTCGTTGCGGCAGTAGCAATGTCGAACGGCTCGACGGTGTTGTCCCACTCGGTCTCGATCCAGCGGGTGTGGATCGAGAAGGGCGTCTCGTCGTCGGTGGCGAAGGCCGGGTCGGAGACGACGGCCCGATGGAACGGCAGCACTGTCGGCATGCCCTCGACGACGAACTCGGCCAGCGCGCGGCGGGACCGTTCGAGCGCCTGCTGACGGTCGGCGCCGGTCACGATCAGCTTGGCCAGCATCGAGTCGAAGGCGCCGCCGATCACGTCGCCGGACACGACGCCGGAGTCGACCCGCACGCCGGGACCGGACGGCGGCGCGAAGAGCGCGACGGTGCCGGGGGAGGGCAGGAAGCCGCGGCCCGCGTCCTCGCCGTTGATCCGGAACTCGAAGGAGTGCCCGCGCACCGCCGGGTCGTCGTAGCCGAGCTCCTCGCCGGCGGCGATCCGCAGCTGCTCGCGGACCAGGTCGATGCCGGTCACCTCCTCGGAGACCGGGTGCTCCACCTGGAGGCGGGTGTTGACCTCGAGGAAGGAGATGGTGCCGTCCTGCCCGACCAGGAACTCGCAGGTGCCGGCCCCGGAGTAGCCGGCTTCGCGCAGGATCGCCTTCGACGCAGTCGTACAGCTGCTTGTTCTGCTCGGCCGAGAGGTAGGGCGCCGGGGCCTCCTCGACCAGCTTCTGGTGCCGCCGCTGCAGGGAGCAGTCGCGCGTCGACACGACGACGACGTTGCCGTGGTTGTCGGCCAGGCACTGGGTCTCGACGTGGCGCGGCTGGTCGAGGTAGCGCTCGACGAAGCACTCGCCCCGGCCGAACGCCGCAACGGCCTCGCGGGTCGCCGACTCGAACAGCTCGGGGATCTCCTCGATGGTCCGGGCCACCTTGAGGCCACGACCGCCCCCGCCGTACGCCGCCTTGATCGCGACCGGCAGCCCGTGCTGCTGGGCGAAGGCGACGATCTCGTCGGCGCCGCCGACCGGGTCGGACGTGCCCGCCACGAGCGGGGCACCGGCCCGCTCGGCGATGTGCCGGGCCTTGACCTTGTCGCCGAGCGCGTCGATCGCCTCGGGTGAGGGCCCGATCCAGACCAGACCGGCGTCCAGGACGGCCTGGGCGAACGACGCGTTCTCGGCCAGGAAGCCGTAGCCCGGGTGCACAGCGTCGGCGCCGCTGCGGGCAGCGACGTCGAGCAGCGCGGACTGCACCAGGTAGGAGTCGGCGGGAGTGTTGCCGCCGAGGCTGAACGCCTCGTCCGCGACCTTGACGTGCAGGGCGTCGCGGTCCGGCTCGGCGTAGACGGCGACCGAGCCGATCCCGGCGTCCGTGCAGGCCCGGGCGATCCGGACGGCGATCTCGCCGCGGTTGGCGATCAGGACCTTGGAGATGATCCGGTTGCTGCGCCGACCCACGCGTGGCTCCTCGAGTTCAATGTGCCGTGTTCGTTCTGCTGTCACTGTGCTGAGTTCTCGGAGCCTAGCGCCGTGCGGGGGGCCAGCCGTCCCCTGGCAAATGGGGGATGCCCGGCAGGCCGGTTATCACTCGCTTGACGGATTCAGCCCTCCCCGCTCGGAGTAACTTGATCACGGAACGATAACGATGACTGCTCCGAAGTCTGGCGATTCCAAACCGTTACCTGTCACTCTCCGATTCATGTCCATACCCATCGTGTCGGGCCGCGTTCGCGCCTCGCCGGCACCGTTGCGGCCGTGGGGTTGCTGCTCGCAGCCGCCCTGACGGCGGCGCCAGCGGTGACCGCCGCCGCGTCGACGACCCCTGGGACGACGCCGGTCTACACCGCCAAGGGCGGCGGCGCCGGTCCTCACGCTGGCCCCGCTGAGCACGGCCGCGCAGTACCAGGCCGACGTGGTGAAGGCGACCAACGCCCAGCGCACCGCGCACGGGCTGCGCCCGATGACCGTCACCAGCTGCCTGAGCTCGCTGGCCACGAAGTGGGCCGCGCACCTGGCCGCGACCAACACGTTCGCGCACCAGTCCCTCGGCCCGTTCCTGACCAACTGCCACGCGATCGACGGCCGGCGAGAACATCGCCAAGGGCAACGTGACCGCGAGTGACGTCGTCACCATGTGGATGAACTCGCCCGAGCACCGGGCCAACCTGCTCAACAGCGGGTACACCCACGTCGCGATCGGCGCGGCCCGTCAGGGCGGCGACTGGGTCGTCGTCCAGGACTTCTCCGACTGACTCGAGCGCCCACCAAGAACTCGGGAGAGATCGAAGCCGGCCTAGGCAGGGTTTAGGCCGGCTTCCGTCTGTCCGGGGCCAACGCGTGGTCACTGGCGGCGCTCGGTGTAGCCCGTCCGGGCCAGGCTCCGGGCTGTTCGGACCGTCCCCCGTTGCCGTTTTGTTGCCAACGCGTCCCGATGTGGGGCTTATAGCGCACCACGTCACCTGATTGCCGGATTAAGAGGGGTCGAACGCGCCGAATTTTGATAACGGAACGGTAACGATGGATCTCGAGGGGGTTACCGGTACTGACTAGTCATCCGTCACCGTATGGAACGTGTTGACTACGCCGCGTGGCTTTGCCGCCTCCCTGACGCCGCTCTCCCGTTCCCTGCGCACCTTCCTGGTCTGCGCTGCCCTGGTGGTGGCCTCCGCCGTGGTGCTCCCTGCGGGCCACGCCCACGCGACGACGACGTGCTGCCGACCTCGACCACGTACCGGGCTCAGCTGCTGGCCGGCGTCAACGCACCAGCGGACCATCGCGCGGTCTGCCGGCGCTGCGGCTGTCGACCTGCGCCAACGACACCTACGCGCAGCCGTGGTCGGTCTACATGGCCGATCCACCGCACCATGACCCACCAGTCGATGAGCCGGATGCTCACTGGCTGCCACGCCTCGATCGCGGCCGAGGACATCGGCGCCGGCGCGGTCAGCGCCGCCTCGATGGTCGCGGCCTGGATGGCCTCGCCGCGCCACCGGGCCAACATCCTGGACAGCCACCTGCGCTACATCGGCGTCGGGGCGGCGCACTACCACAGCGTGACCTGGTACACCGTGCTCGACTTCACCGGCTGAGCTGCTCCAGGTCGTCCCGGCAGCGCCGCTCCAGCTCGGCCAGCTCCTCGAGCGCGGCGAGCACGTCCTGGCGGCGCTGCTCGAGGTCGGATCGCCGGTCCTCGATCTGGGCCAGCAGGTAGCGCAGCTGCCCGGCCTCGCCCGGCTGCTCGTCGTACATGTCGACGATCCGGGTGATCTCCTCGAGGCTGAAGCCCAGCCGCTTGCCCCGCAGGATGAGCCCGAGCCGGACCCGGTCCCGCGGATGGTAGATCCGCCGGGTGCCGCGTCGCTCGGGGGTGATCAGGCCGCGGTCCTCGTAGAACCGGACCGTGCGATGCGTGACGCCGTACTCCTGCGGCGATCTGCGCGATGGTCAGCTCGCTTGCCACGGGTCGCATCCTGCTTTACCTTGACGTTAACGTCAAGGACAGGGCGACCCCCGGAGGCTGACGACCCATGCCGTTCGAGCTGAGCAAGGACCACGAGGACTTCCGCGCCGTCGTGCGCGAGTTCGCCCAGGACCACGTCGCGCCGCACGCCGCGACCGTGGGACCGGGAGCACCGCTTCCCGACCGAGCTGGTGCCCCGGATGGGCGACCTCGGCCTGTTCGGGCTCGTGGTGCCCGAGGAGTACGGCGGCAGCCTCGAGAGCGCGACGGGTCATGGCGACGACGCCGGTGGCGCCTTCACGTCGCTCTGTGTCGCGATCGAGGAGCTGGGCCGGGTCGACCAGAGCGTCGGCATCACCCTGTCGGCCGGCGTCGGCCTCGGGATCAACCCGATCCTGTCCTTCGGCACGGAGGAGCAGAAGCAGCAGTGGCTGCCCGACCTGGTGGCCGGGCGGTCGCTCGCGGCCTTCGGGCTGACCGAGCCGGATGCCGGCTCCGACGCCGGCGCGACCCGGACCAAGGCCGTTCTCGACGGCGACGGGCGCCGACGCGCAGTGGGTCGTCGACGGGGCCAAGGCCTTCATCACCAACTCCGGCACCGACCTGACCTCCGTGGTGACTGTCACGGCCCGGACCGGTACGACGCCGGAGGGCAAGGCCGAGATCAGCGCGATCCTCGTGCCGAGCGGTACGCCGGGGTTCACCGTTGAGCCGGCCTACGACAAGCTCGGCTGGCATGCCTCGGACACCCACGGCCTCTCGTTCTCGGGCTGCCGGGTGCCGGCGGCCAACCTCTTGGGCGCCCGCGGCGACGGCTTCCGGCAGTTCCTCAAGACCTTGGACGACGGTCGGATCGCGATCTCGGCGCTCGCCGTCGGGCTGGCCCAGGCCTGCCTGGAGATGACGACGGACTACGCGAAGACGCGGGTCGCCTTCGGCCGGCCGATCGGCGCCAACCAGGGCGTGGCCTTCCAGGTGGCCGACCTGGCCGTGGCGGTCGAGGCGGCGCGGCTGCTGACCTACAAGGCGGCCTGGCTGCGCGACGAGCACGCGGCCGGACGTCGAGGGCTGGCCGAGGTCAAGGCCGCCGCCGCGATCGCCAAGCTCCACTCCAGCGAGGCGGCCGTCACCGCGACGCGCGTGGCCACGCAGATGTTCGGTGGCAACGGCTTCATGGAGGAGTATCCGGTGGCGCGGTTCTACCGCGACGCCAAGATCCTGGAGATCGGTGAAGGGACGAGCGAGGTGCAGCGCATGGTGATCGCCCGCGGCCTCGGGCTCCTGCAGTGAGCCATCCGCCCGACCCTCGGGTCGCCGACGTTCGGGCTCGACTCTCCGCGGCGTACGACGCGTCGTCGGGTCCGTCGTCGGCGGCGGCTGCGAAACTGGCGGCGAGCTCGAAACTCTATGTGCGCGACCGGATCTCGCTGCTCATCGACGAGGGCACGTTCGTCGAGGACGGGCGTTATGCCAACGCACTCGCGACCGGCCTCCCGGCGGACGGCGTGGTGACCGGGCGGGGTCTCGTCGACGGCCGCCCGGCGGTTGTCGTGGCCAACGACTCGACGGTCAAGGCTGGCTCCTGGGGTGCGCGGACGGTCGAGAAGATCGTGCGCGCCACCGAGATGGCGTTGCGCGAGGAGCTGCCGGTCTTCTGGCTGATCGACTCGGCCGGGGCGCGGATCACGGACCAGGTCGACCTCTTCCCCGGTCGCCGCGGGGCCGGGCGGATCTTCCACAACCAGGTCGCGCTGTCCGGCAAGGTGCCGCAGATCTGTTGCCTCTTCGGGCCGTCGGCCGCAGGTGGCGCCTACATCCCAGCCTTCACCGACGTCGTGATCATGGTCGAGGGCAACGCCTCGATGTATCTGGGATCGCCCCGCATGGCCGAGATGGTTGTCGGAGAGAAAGTGTCGCTCGAGGAGATGGGCGGCGCGCGGATGCACTGCACCATCTCCGGGTGCGGCGACCTGCTGGCCGTCGACGACGCGGACGCGATCGAGCAGGCCCGGCTGGTCTTCTCCTACCTGCCGACGTGTTGGCGCGAGCAGCCGCCGTCGTACCCGGCCGAGCCGCCCACCCGCGGGCTGGACTCGAGCGTCGTGCCGGAGGTCGAGAGCCAGCCGTTCGACGTACACGAGGTCATCGACGGTCTGGTCGACGACGGGTCGTTCTTCGAGATCAAACCGCTGTTCGCGGCCGAGCTCGTCGTCGGTCTGGGCCGGCTCGACGGCGAGGTCGTCGGGATCGTCGCCAACAACTCGGCGGTGAAGGGCGGCGTGCTGTTCTCCGACAGCGCCGACAAGGCCGCGCGGTTCATCTGGTGGTGCGACGCGTTCAACATCCCGCTGCTCTATCTGGCCGACGTGCCGGGCTTCATGATCGGCTCGGCCGTCGAGCGCGGCGGCATCATCCGGCACGGCGCGAAGATGATCACCGCCGTGTCCGAGGCCACGGTGCCGCAGGTCTCGGTGATCGTCCGCAAGGCCTACGGGGCCGGGCTCTATGCGATGGCCGGACCGGGCTTCGGGCCGGAGGCGTGCCTGGCGCTACCGACCGCGCGGATCGCGGTCATGGGGCCGGAGGCGGCCGTGAATGCGGTCTACGCCAACAAGATCGAGGCCATCGCCGACGAAGGGGAGCGGGCGACGTACGTCGCTGACATGCGTCGGGAGTACGAGGAGGACGTGGACCTCGAGCGGCTCGTGTCGGACCTGGTGCTCGACGGGATCGTGGAGCCCGAGGCCCTGCGAGACGAGCTGATCCTGCGGTTCCGCTATTCGGTGGGCCGGGACCGGCGCTTCAGTGAGCGCCGGCACGGCGTGCCGCCGGTCTGAGGGCGGGCGGTCTGGTGCGCCGGGATGATGGGGCGATGTCGGGTGACGGCGTCGAGGTGGTCCGCGGTGGCGCTGCTCCGGAGGAGCTGGCCGCTGTCGTGGCCGTTCTCGTCGCTCTGGGGGACTCGGGGGGCGAGGGCGAGCCGCTCACTGGCTATGCCGCCTGGCGTCGTACCCGGCTCGAAGCCCTCGCCCGCGGCCAGCAGATAGGACAGACCCGAGGTCAGACCGGGCTTTCAAGTCCTTGCTGATGACGCATCAGGCTGCGGTTGATCCAGCCCACGTCGCCGTCAGCCATGGCGTCGTCAGCACCGTTCCCCATCAAGGTCGGCAGGAGGGCACGGTAGGTCTGCACCTGGTACAGCGCTCCGACGACCAAGGCGAGGGCTGCCGCCTCGCGAAGGACCTCCTCTGATCCCTGGGCCGACCAGGCGCCGACGTATGCATCGACCAGACCTCGGCGTACGGAAACGTCTTGGGTCCTGAAGACGTAGGTGGCGAGATCCACAAACGGGTGCGACACCGCGGCGTCGGTCCAGTCGAAGACACGAGTGGCGCCGGCGCCGAAGACGACGTTCCAGGGATGCAAGTCGCCGTGGACCAGCGTGGGTCTGGGCCCGATCTCATCGAGGCGACGGCACGACTCAACCAGGGTCGGCGCCGTTGCGAGCCATCGCTCCCGCAGCTCCGGAGACATCCGCCCCCACAGCTCGGAGTCCTCAGACAACCCTGCGACCTGCCCGGCAAGGTCTGTCAGCGACCTAACTGGCAGCCCGAGTCCCACCAGCTCATCGGTACGACCGATCCACATCTGCTGGATTCCAGCGTGCAACGCGATGCCCTCGTGCCAGAGCGACTCGTCCTGGTCACCCAGCTCATCGGCACCGAGCTCCCGCATCAACATCCATCCCCGGGCGCCGTCGACCGCGATCACTTCCGGCACCAGTTCCGGCATCAGCTCGGCTAGAGCCTGCGTCACAAAGGCCTCATGTTGGAACAGCTCGGCACTGCACTTGAAGAAGACGTCACCGTCCGCCGAAGTCGCGCGCAGGACGACCGACAGGTCCCAGAGCTGGTGCTGGCGTGGAGTGCCGAGTGCCGGCCGACCGTCCGCGGCCATCTGTTCAACGATCCAGGCGGACGCACGGGCGAACCACCCCGGGTGGGACCACGCCGGCCGCAGCGGGGACCAGCCTTCGGCACGCTCGCGGGCCCACGAGGCCACGGCTGCTCGGGACGTCGCCGGCTCGAGGCCTTCGATCGTCCCGGCGTCCAGGTCCCGCCACGTCCAACCGGACGGAGGCTCGGTCGCGCCGGCTTCGAACTCCACCATCAACGAGGCCTCACCGTTCTCGCCCGGCTCGCGATTCTCAACGCTGGTCGGCGAGGTCATGACCTGTCGTAGGACTGCGGTCGTGCGCGTGTCCACAACGTCGACGGAGGCCAGGATGTCGGGCAGGCGCGGTTCCGCGCTGGGCAGCCGCAACGTCGGCAGGCTCGCGCGCCCGGGCGGCGTTCGGGTCTCGTCCGGTGTCGGGTCCTCGACGACCAAGATCGCGGTGCGTCGCGGATGAGGAACTAGCAGACTCACGTGACAGGTCCCTGCCGCGTCATGCTCGGTCATGCCCAGAGCCTTCCAGGGATCCAGCGGCCCAGAAGCGCGAAATGCCGGACCGGAGTCCTAGCGGTCTGCTCGCTCGCTCCAGCCGGCGAGAGTCGCCCGCACCTCCCCTCAGCCGGGGAGGCAGCCGACTCCGATGCGGATCCCGTCGTCCGGAACATGCTTGCCGTTGAGCCGCACGTCATTGATCGTGTACGGCTGCCCGCCCGTCTTGCGGGTCAGGTTCACGGAGGCCTTCAACGTGGTCGGGTCGATCTTCTTGCTGATCCGCAGGTTCGAGTTGCTGGCGGTGTTGACGTAGATCACTGCGCCGAACACCCAGCTCCCCGGGTTGCTGACCTTCCACGTGATGACGTCCTTGGTCGGGGACGACTTGTGCTGGATGGTGTAGACGCAGCTCGGATCCGTCGCGGCCTGGGCGGGCGCGGCGACAAACGCGGCGCCACTGATGGCGAGTGCGGCAGCAGCCGCGATCGTGCGAGTGCGCATGACAACACCTTCCGACGGCTCTGGCGGGGCACAGACGACCCTACGAATCACGCCCTCGGCGCGCAGCCAGATCGCGCCAATGGCTGACCTGGTCACGGACTGCTACCGCGTCCTGTTTCGGCAGCCCTCGGTCAGGACAGGATCCGCGGCAGGCCGAAGCTCGCCATCACGCCGACCTCGAAGCGGGTGAGCTCGGTGATGCGGTCGCCCGAGATGACCACCACGACCAGACCGGTCGCCCGCCAGGTGTCGGTTGCCGGGTCGTGGGCATAGATCCCGCTGGCCGGGCAGCCGTTCGCTCGGGTGTGGACCAGCCGCAGCCGACGGCTCCGCGGGTGCACGACGGCCTGGAAGAAGCCGATCGCAGCGTCGCGGCCGTGGTACTCGAGCGGGAGCGGCGGCATCTTGAGCCAGACGTCCTCGCTGAGGATGGCAACCAGCTTGTCGATGTCGTGAGTGGTGAACGCATCGACGTACGCCTCGATCAGCTGCCGCTCCTCGGGTGAACCGACGGCCGGCGCCGGCGGCCGGGTCCGACGCTCGGCCATCGTCTCGTCGGAGTCGAGGGTGGCCCGCGCGCGTTTGAGCGCGCTGGTCACCGACGCCACCGAGGTGTCGAGGAGCTCGGCGGCCTCGGTCGCCCGGTAGCCGAGCACGTCGCGCAGGATCAGGACCGCCCGCTGCTTGGGCGGGAGGAGCTGGAGCGCGGTCACGAACGCCAGCGACGTGGCCTCGTGCGACTCCACCACGGCCTCCGGCCCGGGCGCCGGGTCCGGCAGGTCGAGGAGGTCGTCGGGGTAGGGCGTGAGCCAAGGAACCTGACCGTGGTGGGTGGGTGGCGGCGGCACGAGACCGTTGATCCGGGTGGTCATCGGATCGTCCCGACGGGCGTTGGCGCGGACGGCGTCGAGGCTGCGGTTGGTCGCAATGCGGTAGAGCCAGGTGCGCACCGACGACCGCTCCTCGAAGCCGTCGAGGCCGCGCCAGGCCGAGAGCAGCGTCTCTTGGAGCACATCCTCGGCGTCCTGGAGCGACCCCAGGATCCGGTAGCAGTGCACCAGCAGCTCACGTCGGTACGACGCGACCAGCTCGCCGAACGCCTCCTCGTCGCCCGTTCGTGCGAGCGACAGCAGATCCGTGCCCATGTGATCACCTTCGTCTCTCCTCGACCCTCCCGCACACCACCGACAGCGGTTGCTGAAGAGGTAGACGACGCCGGACCCGAGAACTGGTCGGTCGCGGAGCGCCCAGTTCCCGGCGTACCTCCCGTCTTCCCTTTCGTACGCCGGCGACATCCCGTCACCGGCGCAGAAAGGAACTCTGATGCCACACCGCCGGCTGACCGTCCTGCTCACCGCGGGCGCCTACCTCTTGATCACGCTCGACGCGCTGGTCGTCGTCACGGCCCTGCCGTCCATCCATGCCGACCTCAGCGGCGGAGCCGGCAACCTGCCGTGGATCGTCAACGCCTACGCGCTCACCTTCGCCGCGGGGATCATCACGGCAGCCGCGCTCGGCGATCGACTCGGGAGGAGACGCATGTACGTCGCTGGGCTGCTGCTGTTCAGCCTGGCATCGGCTGCCTGCGCGCTCGCGCCCAACCTCGGCTTCCTGATCGGCTTCCGGGCCGTCCAGGGCCTTGGTGCCGCCATCGTGATGCCCCTGGGACTGACGCTGCTCACATCGTCGTTCCCGGCCGAGCGCCGCGGCGCCGTCGTCGGGATCTGGGGCGGCGTCGCCGGTCTCGGGGTCGCGTCCGGACCGTTGGTCGGCGGCGTGGTCACCGAAGGCCTCGACTGGCACTGGATCTTCTGGGTGAACGTGCCGATCGGCATCGCCGCCGCCGTAGCTGTCCTTCGGGTATTGCCCGAGACCTACGGTCCGCGAACGCGACTCGACCCGATCGGAATGGTCACGGCCTCGGGTGCGATGGGCTCCCTCGTGTGGGGTGTGCTGCGCGCTCCGCAAGCCGGTTGGGGAGCCACCGAGGTGGTGGTCGCGCTGGTTCTCGGCGTCGTCCTGCTCGCGGGTTTCGTTGCCTGGGAGTCCGTCTCGCCGGCGCCGATGGTGCCGCTGTCGCTGTTCCGCTCGCGGGTGTTCGCTGCGGCATCGCTCACCCAGTTCCTCATGGCCGCGTCGATCTTCGCCACGGCGTACGTGACGAGCCAGTACTTCCAGATCGCGCGCGGTGACACGCCGCTCGGCGCCGGACTGCGATTCCTGCCGTGGACGATGACGCCGCTCCTGGTCGCTCCGATCGCCGGCCGGCTGGTCGACCGAGTGGGTGCCCGCGCCCTCGCCGCCCCGGGCCTGGTGCTCCAGGCGATCGGGTTCGTTTGGCTGCTCCACGAGGCGCACACGCACGCCGGGTACGCGGGGTTCGTCGTGCCGTTCGTGGTCGCCGGTGTCGGCATCTCGATGGCCCTTCCGGCACCTTCCGCCGCCGGTCTGAACGCCGCGCCTCCAGCCCTGCTCGGTCGGTCCGCCGGCGTCCTCAACACCGTCCAGCAGCTCGGCCAGGCCGTTGGGGTCGCGGTCGTCACCGTGGTCTTCGACGCTCACGGATCGCTCGACAGCCCTGCGAAGACCCTGTCCGGCTATGAGCCGGCGCTGGTCACCGCGGCCACGATCTCCCTGCTCGGCGCCATCGCGGCCCTGGGCATCTCGCACCATCGGCGCACCGCGACGGTCGAGGACCCGGCACCGGTCGAGGAGAGCGTGAATGCCGCAGCCTGACCGGCGGCCATCCCGACTTGCCCGTCATTGATGCAACGGCGCGTCACATCTGACGCGCCGTTGCATCAATAACGGCATAACTGGCAAGGCGGGTCAGGCGTTGAAGCTTCCGAGGTACTGGCCCAGGCTCGGCCGGCCCAGGTGTCCGGCCTCCTGCATGATGCCGGGGGTCTCGGGGTCGGTGGCGAACGCCGTCCAGCCCGCCTCGTCCCAGTTGAAGATGGCCCACACGCGGTCCTCCTCGATCGGGTCCCGGTAGACCGTCGCGCCCTGCGAGCCGTGCGACCCGCGCTTGTCGGCACCCTTGCTGCCGAAGACCTCCAGGAAGTGGTCGAGGTCCTTCACCTTCGTCGTGGCCAGGATCATGTCGTGCTCCTTCGTGGTGGGGGCCGTTCGGTCCCGTCTCTTCCAGCCCAGTGGCTGGCTCGTCCGGAATCCTGGGGTGACGGCCCTACTCCGCACATGAGGAGTTGTCCTCATTTCGGGTCCCCCATCGACGCCGCGAGCGAACAACGGCCTCAGCCGTCTCCGGCCTCGACGAGGTCATGGTCGACGGCCCAGCGGGTGGCGGCCGCTCGGTTGGTCGAGCCGATCTTGGCGTAGATGTGCTGGATGTGGTTGTCGGCGGTCTTGGCCGAGATGAAGAGCCGCTCGGAGATCTCACGGGTCGTCGCCCCGCCGGCGATGAGCTGCAGTACTTGCCGTTCCCGCGCCGTCAGGCCCGCGGAGCCGCCGGTGCCTTGGCCGGCGGCGGTCAACGCCTCGCGGGCGCGGTCGATCTGGTTGAGGGCGTACGACGCGGTGTCGCCGACGTCCATCGCGGCACCGACTGCTGCGAACCGCTCGGCGGCTTCCTGCCCGAGCCGCCCGTCGAGCCGTTGACCGAGGTCGGCCAGATCGTTGACGTGGTGAGTGCTGCCCTCTTCGCGGGCCATGGCGCTGAGGAGGGTTCGCGCCACGCCCGGACGGTCGAGCCGCTCGAACAGGGCCGGCAGGCTGGCCAAGGAGATGACCAGCTGGGCCGTTGCGCCGGAGCGGGCGAAGGCACCGATCGACATGCCGAACAGGCTCAAGGCCGTCTCCAGCTGACCGTCCGAGGTGTGCAGGAGAGCCGCGTCGCGGGACAGGAAGCCCTCGAAGAACCTGACGTCATGCTCAGCGACATAGGCCACGGCTTCGTCCCAGGTCCGCAGGGCCTGCGTCGGGTTCACCTTCGAGTGGGCCAGGCCGACGATCCAGAGCGTGTACGTGAGCCAGTAAGGGTTTCCGAGCTCGCGAGCGGCGCTGAGCGCCGAGTCCGTGAGCAGCAGCGCCTCGTCGACGAGTCCGGCCGACTGGAGGCCGTCGACGTACGCGGCTATCCCGTAGGCCTGTCCCGGACCGGGCAGCGCCGCGACCTCGCGAGTCAGCTCGACGTAGCGGTCCAGGTTGCCGCAGTAGACCTGCCCCAGCGCCTCGATGAACGTCGCGTAGCCGGGCTCACAGGACTCGTATCCGGCTTGGCCCTCGAGCTCGGTGGCGCGGTGGGCGTTCGCGGTCGCGGCCTCGGCTCGCCCGACGAAGCAGGCGTAACCCGCCGCGGCGTATAGGCGGGGGAGCCGCCGGACCTTAGCCCGCTCGGCGGCCGGAATCGCCGCCTCCGCCCAGCCGATCGTCTCGAACAGCTCGACGGAGAAGCCGATCAGGGCCGCGTGGGCCGCGAGGTCCGTGGCCCGCTCCACCTGATCGCGACCCAGACTCCATCGGTACGCCGACCGCAGGTTGGCCAGCTCCGTCTGCACCCAGTCGACCTGGGTCCGCCACTCGGGGCCGTTCCATTGCTCCCACCGTCGGACGGCCTCGCCGGCGAAGTACGCCGCGTGCCGGTCTCGGGTCGGCTCATCCTCGTCGGCCCCCGCCAGCTGCTCGTCGGCGTACGCGCGGATGGTTTCGAAGACGCTGTATCTCGTTGTCGCGGAGTCGATGTGGGCGACGACGAGAGACTTGCGCACCAACGAGTCCAGCAGCCGCAGCACCTCGATCTCGTCGCCTGACTCGCTGACGGCGCACAGGCCAGCGAGCTCGAAGCCGCCGGAGAAGACGGACGCGACCCGCAGGATCGCCCGCTCGTCGTCCTGCAGGAGGTCGTAGGACCACGCCACGGCTCGCCGCAGCGTCGACTGGCGGTCCGGATGCGAGCTCGGATCCGGTCAAGAGCCGGAGCCGGTGCTCGAGCCGGTCGCGCAGCTCGACCGCGCTCATCGCGGCCATCCGCGCCGCGGCCAGCTCGATGCCCAACGGGATGCCGTCGAGGGTCCGGCAGATCTGCGACGACGGACTCCGCAGTCTGCTCGTCGATGATCCCGAACTCGGGCCGCACGGCACGGGCTCGCTCGACGAACAGCGTTACGGCGTCGGACGACACACCGTCGGCGGCCAAAGGCGACACCGTCTGGAGCGCCTCGGCCGGCGACGCCGAGACCCTCCCGCGAGGTTGCCAGGATTCGAGGGCCGGCCGAGCGGGCGAGGATCTCGCCCGACCGCATCGGCTGCTCCGGCGAGCACGTGTTCGCAGTTGTCGAGGACGATCAGCACGCGTCGTCCGGCCAAAGCCTCGGCCACGGCGTCGATGACGCGCAGCCCGCCCTGAGGCGTGATGCCGAGGGCGGACGCGATGACGTCCGGCACGGTCTCGGCGTCAGCCACGGATGCGAGCTCGACCAGCCACACGCCGTCCGGGAACTCCTCTGCGAGATCGGTGCCGACCGCGAGGGCGAGTCGGGTCTTGCCGACACCGCCGACGCCGGTCAACGTCACGACGGAGTGGGAGCGGACCAGCGCCGCCACCTGGCGCCTGGAGGTGCGCGCGCCCGACGAGGGAGGCCGTGAAGCGGGGCAGGTTCCCCTGGCGGTAGGCCACGCTCACAGCGTCAGTGTTGCATCGGCCCGATGCCTGGTTGAATCACCCGAGCCGACAAGGGAGCGTCGCCCCATGGATCACCTCGAGCTGTTGGAGCACGCCGAAGATCAGCTGGTCAGCGTCATCCGCGGTCTCGACGAACCGGAGCTGGAGCTCGTCACCAACTGCGCGCCGTGGACGGTCCGGCGCCTGGCCAGTCACGTCCTGAAGAACCAGCTGTTCTGGGCCGGCACGGCGACCGGTCAGCAGCTGATGGCGTTGGACGAGGTCATGGCCGCAGTCCCGTACGACGGTGACCTCGCGCCGATCGCGGCCGACGTTGCGGCTCAGGCGCTTGACCTCTGGCGCGCGTCCCGACGTGATGACCGATCAGCACGAGACACCCTTCGGCGTCCTTCCCGGCTCGGTGGTCATCGACTTCGCGATCATCGATGCCGCCGCTCACGCGTGGGACCTCTCGGCGAGCGTGGGCCGCGCCATCGAGTTCCCGGCGGAGAACATCCCCGCGATGTGGGACGTCGTCCGGTTCACCTGCACCGACCACACCGTCGAGATCGGCCTGATCAAGCCACCGACCGAACCGCCGGCGGACGCTACCGAGACCGAGCGGATGATGGCCGCCGCCGGTCGCACCATCCCGCGCTGACGGGTCTATCGGCTGCGGTGTGCCGCGAGACGGAACCGGTCCGGCACCGCGTCGCCTGAGCCGAGGGCGAGGTCGGCCGCCAGCTCCCCGATGAGCGGGGCGAACTTGGCGCCGTGCCCCGAGCAGGCCGAGCAGATCACCAGCGGCCCGACCCGGTCGAGCACGAAGTCCTCGCTCGCGCGTCGAGGTGTAGAGGCAGGTCGCCTCGTTGCGAGGAGTGGGATCGAGGCCGGGCAGCCATCGCCGTACGTAGTCGATGAGCTCCGCGCTCGCGCTCGGGTCGAGAGATCGGTCGACGGGGACGCCGGTCGTCACGGTGCCCCCGTCGTGCCGGGCGATCTTGCGGTCGTCGGCCGCCGTCCCGTCGCGACCGCCGGCGAGGTGGTAGATCGGCGGCTGGCCATGGTGGATGACGCTCGGCCAGGCCGGCGCCGACGGGTCGAGCCGCGGGAAGTGCGCGATCTGCTGTTGCGTCACAACGAGTTCCGGCAACGGGACGAGCTCTCCGGCCAGCTGTCGCGAGCCACGCCCCAGGCGCCAGTACGACGCGACGCGCGGTGATCGCGCCGCCGTCCGTGCGCACCTCGACCAGCTCCTCGCCGCGGACCGCGATCGACTGCACGGCGGTCTCGAACCGGACCTCGGCTCCATGCCGCTGCGCATCGGCGAGGAAGGCGTCGACGGCGCGTTCGGCATCGACGGTGCCGGCCTGCTCGTGAAAGACCACCGGCCCGCTGAATCGCATTCCGGGCCAACGTTGTTCCGCCTCGACGCTGTCCATGCACCTCGTGCGGTACGCCGGCCCCGGCCAGGTGCTCGGCCAGCGTGGCGACATCCTCGGCGCCGACCGAAGTCGACCCCGCCGAGCTGGCGTAGCAGCTGCACGTCGTTGGCGAGCTCGAGCTCGCGCCACAGCTCGAACGCGCGGCCGGTCAGTCGCGTGTAGAGCGGATCGCCGTACGCGCGTCGTACGATCCGTGCGCTGCCGTGCGAGCTGCCCAGCGTGTGATGCGGCGCGAACTGCTCCAGAACCACGACGGATGCCCCACGCCGCGCCGCCGACCAGGCGGTGGCCGATCCCATCAGACCGGCGCCGACGACCAGAACGTCGAAGTCAGCGCTCATGCGCTCGCCAGGCCATCGTGCTACCGACGTCGGCCACTGAAGAACATCACGACCATCGCGACGAGCCCCGCGACGAGCAGCACACCAGCCACAATGACCATGCCGTCAACCTAGAGGCCCGGGGAGAATTTTGGGCCGGGTAAACCTGGCTGTCACGTCACACATCGCGGGATCACGCGGCCAGGTTCAGGAGGCCACCGTGCGCGTGAAGGTCAGATGGGTGACGCCGCTCGGGGAGGAGACTGCCTCGACGTCGTACCCCTCTTCGAGGGCTTCCAGTCCGTCCCAGATGCGAACGCCGCGGCCGAGCACGATCGGGACCTGGACGAGATGCATGTGGTCGACGAGCCCGGCGGCGAGGAAGTCGCGTACGACGGTGGGGCCGCCGCCGATCCGGACGTCTTGGCCATCGGCTGCTTCGCGGGCGGTCGCTAGGGCCTCGGCCGGGGTGACGTCGAGGAAGTGGAACGTGGTGCCGCCCTCCATCTCGATCGAGGGCTGCGGGCGGTGGGTCAGCACGAAGGTCGGTGTGTGGAACGGCGGGTTCGGGCCCCACCAGCCCTTCCAGTCCGGGTCGTCGTGCCAGCCGGGCGGGCCGAACTTGTTGGCACCCATGATCTCGGCGCCGAACCCCTCACCATGACGCCGAGCGAACGCGTCGTCGACGCCGGCGGCACCGCTCGCGTCCCAGAACTGGGTACGAAACATCCACTCGTGCAGTCGCTCGCCCGCATGCCCGAAGGGCGCATCGAGCGACTGCGGCTCGCCGGTGGCGAAACCGTCGAGGGAGATGGACAGGTTGTGGATCCGGGTGAGGGACATCCGCACGCTCCTCGAGTGGTGATGAAGGGTGATCGCTGCCACGTTGTCGGATGGCGGCCGACCCGTTCGTAGTACTGGTGAGAAGCGGACCACGAGGGCGCCGTCATGACCACGGGAGAGAACATCACATGAACCATCCGGAGCCTGTCGCCCGCCGACTCTTCGAGCTCACCGAGCCGATCTCGCTGGTCTTCTTCTGCTCGCAGGAGCCTAACGACTCGATGGCGGCGGTCGGGTTCGGCAACTACTGGGACGGCTACTTCGCGGCCCGCTCCGCGCCGCTCGGCCGGGTGCCGGCCGAGGTCGTTCACGCCGCCTTCTACAACTTCGCCGACGGCGAGGTCGCTCGCCACATCCCCAAGGTGTGGGAAACGACCACACCCGCGGCGGCGCACGCCGCGCGTGAGCAGGGCTGCGTTGCGGCGCTGCGGCGGATCCTCGGTGTCCTGGTCGAGACGCCCGAGCTGGCCCGTGCCGCCGACCTCCTCGCGAAGGCCTCGGTCAGCGCGCCGACGGAAGGACGAGCCATGTACGCCGGGTTGCGCGCACTCCCGGTGCCGGAGGAGCCACTGGCCCGCCTGTGGCACGCGGCCAACATGCTCCGCGAGCACCGCGGGGACGGCCATATCGCAGCCCTGCTGTCCGAACAGATCGGCGGGACGGAGGCCCACGTGCTCAGCGCCCTGGACAGCGGCATCTATCCGGCCGAGTCGTTCGGCCGGATCCATCACCTGCCCAAGGCTCGGCTGGCGGAGGTCATGGACGGCCTGCGCAAGCGCGGCCTCCTGGACGACTCTGGCCGCTTCACCGACGCCGGGCGGGCGACGAAGAGTCGGATCGAGGCCCTGACCGACACCCTTGCCGAGGCGCCGTACGACGGGCTGAAGCCGGCCGAGCTCGACGAGCTGATCGCAGTGCTCGAGCCCATCTCCGGCAGGCTTGAGGCCACCGGGTCGAACTCGGAATATGCAGGCTGATCACGACCGGCCGGCGACGTTTGGACTGAGTCAGTGGAGGGTTGCCCAGTCCCGCCGGATGAGCCCGTAGACCCACGAGTCCGAGACCTCGCCGTTCACGATGCAGTCCTCCCGCAGCGTCCCTTCACGGATGAACCCGAGCTTGTCCAGGACGCGGGCCGATGCGGCGTTGCGCGTATCGGCCCCGGCCTGGACGCGATTCAGGTCCAGGGCGTCGAATCCCCACTGGATCAGGGCGCGCGCGGCCTCGGTCGCGTAGCCGTGGCCCCAGGCCGAGTCGTCGAGGCAGTAGGTCAGAGCCGCGCTGCGAAACTCCGGGTTCCATCGGGACAGGCCGGACCAGCCGATGAACTTGCCGTCGGAGGCACGTTCGATGGCCAGCCGCACGCCGCTGCCGTCCTCCGCCATCTGCCGGCACGTGGCGATGAAGCGCTCGGCGCGTGCCCACTCACTCCAGGGTGGCGCGTCCCAGTAACGCAACACGTAGGCGTTGCTGTGCAGGGAGAAGAGGGCCTCCGCGTCCGTGCTGACAAAGGGCCGCAGCCGCAGCCGAGCGGTAGGCAGGGTAGGAACGGGCAAGGCCATGCGTGCCATCGTGCCTTCTCAGTGGAGGCAGTCGGCACGAGCTTCGGCACTTCTACAAGTCGACTTCGACCTCACTGCCATGTGCTGCGGCAGTTTGGAGAAAGCTCACGAGACGGTCTACCTCCTCCGCGAGCGCCGGCGGGAAGCCTGCACGACTTTTGGCCGCCGTCAGGTGTCCGGCGAAGGGCAGCACCTGTGAGGCCGGAACGACCTCGCCTTCGTACTCATCGAGCAAGAGTTCGAGGCTGTCATTCACCTGGGACCAGAACCAGGACTTGAAGCCCCAGTAGTGCAACCGACTCGAGATCGGGATGCGCTCATCGGTGTCCAGCGCAATCAACTGGCCCCGTCTCCCCCCGGGGTCCTCGAGGTCCCCAGGGGACTCGGCGCCCTGGATGTGTGCGGGCAACGAGGAGGGAAACCGCGGCGTGACAGGCCCCAGCGAGGTCAACTCCCCGGTGAGGCTCCCATGACGCTGAACAAGCCACCCGGGAACCTTGAGGTCGCCGCGAACAACTGCCCAGGCCAGGCTGCTCAGGGCCTCCGCCGGCTCATCGGCGTCAACCATGGCGACGGACTGCCCTGCCGGGCCCTCAAGCCCGCTGACGCTGCCGGCCTGGATCAAGAACTCGCGGACCCGCGCGGCGAAATCCTCCTCCTCGCGGGTCACGCGCCGATGATATGAGGCGCCGACGAAGTGCTGATTGAGGTCCAGCGGCGCATGCGGCTCGGTAGCCAAAATGCGTAACAATGTGGTTACATGTCGGTGTGGACGAGGTGGCGGCGGCGATCGCCGACCCGGTACGGCGAGACATCGTGGTGATGCTGCGCGATCAGCGGCTGGCCGCGGGGCAGATCGCCGCCCGGTTCGCGATCAGCCGGCCGGCCGTCAGCCGGCATCTGCGGCTGCTGCGCGAATGCGGTCTGGTCCGCGACAGCCTTGTCGGCCGACAACGGTTCTACGAGCTGGACGCCTCGCGGTTCGTAGGCCTGGTCGAGTGGCTCGACCAGTTCACCGTGGCCGCCGGTCTGGAACGTCACCTCGACGCTCTGGAGACCGAGGTCTATCGAACCCGCCGCGAGCGCCGGCGGGGCGCCGCCGTGGCCCAACGAAAGGAGAACGCGGGTTGACCAATCCACCCAGCGGCCGGTTCATCCAGGACGACGAGGGCAACCAACTCGTTGTCAGCCGCAGATTTCGCGCCCCCATCGACGATGTGTGGGCCAGCGTCACCGAGCCCGATCGCACCGCACGCTGGTTCGGTACCTGGCGAGGTGATCCCGGCCCTGGCCACGTCATCCAGGTCCAGATGGGTTTCGAGGATGAGGCGCCTTGGCTCGAGAAGCGGATCGATGCTTGCGAACCGCCGCGCCGACTGGCCCTGTCGAACGACGACGGCAACATGCGGATCGAGCTGCTGTTGTCGGAAATTGATGGCGAGACAGAGCTGCAACTTGTGCATCACCTCGACCCCACCGACGACATCGGCGCGTACGGTCCCGGCTGGGAGTACTACCTCGACATGCTCGTGGCAGCTCGAGACGACCTCGCAACACCGACCTTCGACGACTATCTGGCGATGACGAGCTACTACGAAGCCCTGCCCCCGCAGACCGACCCGTCGTAACCACTGGCTCGACGCGGTGATGTTTTCGATGACGAATCGGGGCCCCAAAGCGCCCACTTGGGTGGGTCAGGTGGGGCCCGAATCCGGTGGCTGTGGGGTGTGGTCGACGCTGACCAGGTCGCGCCGCATCGTGCATCACGACATCGATGTCCTTGTAGGCGTCCGGGTGCTCGTCCAGGAAGTCGTCCGACTGACCCCACTCGATGCCGGCCATGCGCTCGTCCAGGTCCTCGCGCGTGAACAATCGCTTCGCCGCCGACCGCGAGTGGTTGCGGCCGGCACCGTGCGGTGAGGAGTTCAAGGCCAGCCGGTTGCCCTTGCCGGTCACCACGTAGGACTTGGCGCCCATGGAGCCAGGGATCAGCCCACGGACGCCTTCGGCCGCGTCGATGGCGCCCTTGCGGGACAGCCACACGTCCTTGCCGAAGTGGTGTCTCGCGCACGGTGTAGTTGTGGTGGCAGTTGATCTCGTCGATGCGCTCGATCGGCCCGGCCCATGCCTCGAAGCAGTCGATGACGCGGTGCATCATCTCCTCGCGGTTCAGGTAGGCGAAGCGCTGAGCCCAGCGCAGCGCCTCCATGTAGGACCAGAACTCGCGGTCACCCTCGACCAGGTAGGCCAGGTCGCGGTCCGGCAGGCTGATCCAGCGCTTCTCGCACTGCTGCTGGGCCACGCCGATGTGCTTCATCGCCAGCTTGTTGCCCACACCGCGCGAGCCCGAGTGCAGGAACAGCCACACGCTGGTCCGTCTCGTCCAGGCTGACCTCGATGAAGTGGTTGCCCGAGCCCAGGGAACCCAGCTGCAGCCGCCAGTTCGGAGCGATCGCCTGCGCCTGCTCGATGCCCGCCAGACCCTCCAGCTCGGCGACGCGGGCCTGCGTCGAGCTCGAGTACGACGTGTCGTTGTACTTGCCGGCGGACAACGGGATGACGCCGCTGATCGCCGAGTGCAGCGACCGCAGATCGGCCGGCAGGTCGTCACCGGTGATGCCGTGCGGACGGCCATCATGCCGCACCCGATGTCCACGCCGACGGCGGCCGGGATGATCGCGCCCAGCGTCGGGATGACGCTCCCGACGGTCGCGCCCTTGCCCAGGTGGGTGGGGGAGATCCGATGCCGGGTCAACGGGTTTGGCTGGCTAGCCGACTGAGATCCAGTCGACGTGAAGCGCGCGGTCGCTGTTGGAGGCTCCGGCTCCGCTCACCATGACGATGTTGCGGCCGGGATTGAGCCGCACGGTTGTCGTCTGCGTGACCCACGAGTCACCGGCGTTGCTGTGCAACGTGACCCGCTGGTCCCGGTCATGCCCACCATTGCCGCCGGCGACGATGCTGAGCCTCACCGCCGCCGCGCCAGACGTGCCGAGGGCGAACCTGATGGTCAGCGGTACTGCCCCGCCTGAGCCGCCGTCGACCGCGAAGGAGGCGGTCGCCCCAGCCTCCTGGAGGTTGGCGACATAGCCCGTTCCGGTGTAGCCAGCGAGCTGGTTGTCGAACACTGCTCCTCCCGACCAACCGCCCAGCTCGGCGTCGTACCGCTTCGGACCGCTGGGCGGGGTGAGCTTCAGGACGACGCAACCGTGGGTGGGCAGGGTGGCGGAGTAGGAGGTCATTCGACCCGAGATCGCTGTGACTCCAGAGGTCCCGGACCGGCACGGGATCGGGCAGCCCGAGGGTGGTGGTGAAGTCGATCGACCGGGCCGCCGGCTCGTCGCTGCGGTTGAAGAGGGCGACGATCCACGCCCCATCGCTCGTCTGCCCGACCCACCGCTCGCTGTCGCGGGAGCCAGTGTCCCAGTTGTAGCCGTGGTTGTTGTGGAAGACCGGCTTGCCGGCCAGGCCGTCGAGGTTGAGGGCAATCAGTTCGGGGTTCTGGAACATCCACGCGTTCTGGCCGATGGTGTCCACGGTGTCCGAGACGCAGATCGGGGAGCCGGCGATCGTGAAAAGGCTGACCGCCGTACGGCGTTCGTCGTCCGTGGCGAAGCCGGAGGCGATCAGGAAGTCGCCGTCGAGGCCGATCAGGTGCGGCCCGTTGACGTCCGCCCAGCCGGTGAATCCGGTGAACGGGTTGGCCCATTGGGTCCAGTAGGGCCGCCAGGTCTGCCGGTTGCCGCTGAGCCAGGTCCAGCCACCGTTGCCGGCATCGTCGTCGACCCGGAAGGAGTCGCCGGTGGACCGCTCGGCCGAGCCGTGGAAGTCCATGTTGGGCAGGACCAGGGAGACAGTCATCTCGTCACCGGCGGCCTCGTCCAGCCAGGAGAGCAGTTTCAGGTACGACTCGCGCCCGTGTTCGCGCTGGATCTGGCCGAGGTTCTGGTCCCAGCCGGTGTCGAACCAGCTCAGGAAGTCCGACCGCATCCGGACGGCGCCGAGGCGCTTGAAGTAGCGGACCATGCCCTGCGCGTACTCCTTGGCCCCGTCCTTGTTCGGGTCGAGCCAGTAGATCTTGTCGGGGGTGAACGGGTCGAAGTCGGCCGTCAGGTCGGCGACCGCGATGTCCGGCCGACCGGCGACCCGGATGGAGCGGTCGGCTCGCGCGGACTGGGTGATCCAGAACGGGTTGTAGTAGATGGACAGGTTCATGTCGCGCGCCCGCAAGTACTTGATCCAGTAGGCGAAGTCGTGGGTCCACTCGTCGTTCTGGGACACGATGTAGCCGTTGCTGTTGACCCGCTGGCTGGACTCGATCCAGCCGTCCGTGCAGATGGTGTCGTAGCCGAACTTGCGGAAGTTGGCGATGAACCAGTCGATGTTGCGCTTCCACTCGGCCTCGGGGATGTTGGCGTTGTGCGGGAGGTTGTAGCCGTAGGTCACCCATTGCAGCCCGGGTCGGCCTGTGCGCATTCGCCGGCTCGACCGCGACCGTGGGGACGGGACCGGATTGCCCTCTGCTGCTTGGACTTCCGCCTCGGCTGGGGTCAGCGCGAGCGCTGAACTCGCGACGACCGCGGCAGCGGTGGCTCCGGTGGCGGTCAGGAATGTACGTCGCGATGCGGGCACGAGTCTGCTCCAAGCTGCGCTGTCGTCCGTGGGTGTGTCATCAGGTCTACTGCAGAAGGGCAGTCACCGCCTGCGGAGATGTTTGGCGAGAGTGGTGCTGCCGAAGGCGAGTCACGTCGTTCGAGTCGCGGAACGGCGCGGACGGGGGACAGTTCGATCAAGCGGCTTCGAGACCGGTGAGCCTGCTTCGATCGGCAGAGAGCAGGAGTCCCATGTCTGACCCCGGCACCAACATCCCCGACCCCGACGGCGTTCCGAAGACGAGCGACCAGCTCGAGGACGAGGACCGTGAGCAGGACGCAGCGGCTGAGGACTCTGATGACCAGGCCGTCATGGACGACGAGAACGTCGAGGAGGAAGAGTCCGACGACGTGACCTTGGGCGGTGTGGCCGGTCAGGCCGGAGTCGGGAACGCCTAGCTGGTTCTCGAGTTCGACAGGCGGCTTCGACAGGCGGGGCCGGGCAAGTCGGGCGACACTCGCTCCTGGGGGATCTAGCCCACGACCCGGCGAAGGAGCTGCCATCTATGGCCGCAACGGTCTTCATCGTGCTGCTCCTGCTCGCGGGCGGGGGGGCTCTGATCTTCCGACGCGTTCTCAGCGGGGACGGTCCCAGGACCGCTCGGCTGCAGCGCATCGCGGGCTTCGCGGCCGCCGGCGCCGGTGCGCTCGGGTTGCTCGTCTTGGTGTTCTCCTGCTTCACCGTGGTCGGCACCAAGGAGGCGGGCGTCGTGCTGACCCTCCAGCGGCCAGCCGGCACGCTGGACAACGGCTTCCACCTGAAGGCGCCCTGGCAGCAGGTCGTGACGATGGACGCAGCCATCCAAACCGACAACCATGTGCCCAAGGGGCAGACCTCGGACGGCACCGAGGATCTGGACTGCATTACGATCCGGATCGCACACCAAGCCAGTGCCTGCGTCGACGCCTCTATCCGATGGCAGCTCGTGGAGGCCAGGGCTGACATCGCCTACCAGTCCTATCGGGGCTTCAACAATCTGCGGGACTCACTGGTCACCCGCGACCTGAACACCGCGCTGGCCAAGGAGATGGAGTCCTACGACGCCCTGGCGATCGACGACAAAGGCGTCTCGACCGCGCCCGCCTTCTCGATGATCGCCGGCGAAGTGGTCGATGACATGAACGCGCAGGCCGGTGGGATCATCAAGGTGCTCTCAATCTCGATCCCCGTCGTACGGTTCGACACCCCGACCCAAGCCAAGATCGCCTCCATCCAGCAGCAGATTGCCGCCACCAAGATCGCCCAGCAGGCCGAGCAGACGGCCATCGCCCAGGCCGCGGCCAACCGGGCGCTGGCCACCTCGGTCAACAACTCACCCGGTGTGCTGCAGGCCAAGTGCCTCGACATCGTCTCCGAGGCCATCGCCAAGGGAGCCTCGCTCCCGGCCGGGTTCACCTGCCTCGGCGGCTCGTCGGTCGGCGTTGTTGCCGGGAGCAAGTGACGCCAGACCCGCAGCGCTGAATCGGAGCCCCGAGACGCCCACCTGGGTGGGTCAAGTGGGGCTCGAATTCGGTTGCGGGCGATAGAGATCCTGTACGGCGGCGTCGATGTCGGCCCCGCCCGCCTCGACCGGCTCCATGTAGAGCCGTGCCCAGGCGATCTGGTCCTCGCGGACGCCCATCACCGTCACGCCCTGCATCAGGAACGGCGACCCGTCGACATGCGTGCCACTCCAGCGCATCTCGGTCCAGACGACATCGCCGTCCGAGCCGACGCTGACCCCAGGGCCTCGGCCACGAAGTCGGGCACCCCGTCGAACACCGACGTCCAGTTGGCCAGCACCTGGTCCTGGCCGCCGAAGCCACGGTTCGGATGCAGCGGCTGCTCACTGCGGTAGTCCGCGGCGAACAGCGCGGCAACCCCCTCAGCATCGTGACGGTTCATCGCCGCAATCAGCTGCTCCAGCACATCGGCCACGACTCAGCTCCCAGCCAGCGAGTCGTCGTGGGTGTGCCACTCGAACTCGCCCTGGACCTCCATCCGACGAGTCTGGCACGCCAACCAGAGGAGTCAGCTGGCCCCGAAGCGGAGCATCCACTCGTGGTCCGGGTCGCGGCCGAAGTCCGGCGACGGCGGGTCGGAAGCCGGCTGGCTGGTCTTCAGCTGGTCGAGCGGGATGCGATCCGGCAGGTGCCGGAAGTCCGGCGCTGGCTCCGGATCCTGAGCTGGCAGCTCGCGAGGCATGGGTCCATTGAACCTCGCGCCAGCCGCCACGTCACGCGAAGAGCGCGCTCGCCCAGTAGTCGCTGCTCTTCCGCACGCCGGGCGGGCAGGCGAAGACGGCGCTGCTGTTGTGCTCGATGTACTCGTTCAGCGCGTCGTTGAGCCCGAGCTTGCGCTGCAGCGGCACGAACTGCTTGCGCGGGTCCTTCTGGTAGCAGATGAAGAACAGCCCGGCGTCCAGCTCGCCGGTGTCCGGGTCGGTGCCGTCGGTGAACGAGTAGCCGCGGCGCAGGATCCGCAGGCCGCCGTTCTGCTCGTGGGCGGCCAGCCGGACGTGCGCGTCGACCGGGATCACCAGCTCCCCGTCGCTGCCCTTGGCGGTGAAGTCCGGCGGGTCGAACTCGTGATGCGCGCCCAGCGGCGCACCGGTGGTCTTGACCCGCCCGATGACCGCCTCCTGGTCCTGCAGGAAGTCGCGGTCCCAGCCCTCGATCCGCATCCGGATCCGCCGGGTCACCAGGTAGGAGCCGCCGCGCATCCAGGCCTGGTCGCCCTCGGCGCCCACCCACACGAACGAGTCCATGTCGTTGGCATCCTCGGCGTGCACGTTGCGCGTGCCGTCCTTGAAGCCCATCAGGTTGCGCGGCGTCGCCTGGCTCGTGCTCGTCGATGACGTCCGGCCGAAGCCGAGCTGCGACCAGCGCATCGACACGACGCCGCGGCCGATCCGGGCCAGGTTGCGGATGGCGTGGAACGCGACCTGCGGGTCGTTGGAGCAGGCCTGGATGCCGATGTCGCCGTGCGACCGCGTGACGTCGAGGTCGTCGCGCGGCAACGCCGGGATGTCTTGCAGCGCAGCGGGTTTGCGCGACGCCAAACCGAAGCGACGGTCGAACAACGAAGGCCCCAACCCGGCCGTGATCGTCAGCTTGGACGGCGGCAGGTCCTGCGCCTCACCGGTGTCGGCCGGCGGCGCGTCCTGTTGGGTCGAGCTGCCCGGCACCAACGACCCGGCGCACATCGCGATCGACGCCTTGGTCCACTCCCGCAGCAGCTCCTGTACGTCGCTCTTCTTGTCCGTCGTCAGGTCGAAGGCCGCGAAGGCCAGCCGGTCCTGGGCCGCCGTGTCGATGCCCGCCTGGTGCACGCCGTAGAACGGCACCGGCGCGCCGTGCAGCTCGCTCGCATCCGCATCGCCCGTCGAGAGGGCAGCGCCGACGGCACCCCCGGCTGCGCCGACACCGAGCAGCGCCGACCCGCCGAGGAACACCCGGCGGGTCAGCTGGTCGCGGCGTACGGCTCCGGTGTTCTCAGACATGGTTCTCAGACATGGTTCTCAGACATGGGTAGCCACGATCACACGATCGCCGGGGCGACCTTGCTCAGGGTCTCGGCCAGCGTGTTGACCAGCGTCGTCAGCTGCCGGCGCTCGGCCTTGCCGACGGTGGAGTAGTCGACGTAGCCGTCGGCCGTCTTGTACTTCGACAGGGCGTCGAGCACGGCGGCGAACTGGCTGTTGGCCGTCGAGAGCAGCTGCGGGTCGCGCTGGCGCAGGGCCGGGGACAGCACGTCGATCGCCTCGCGGACCCCGGCGACGTTGGCCTCGAAGTCCCAGAGGTCGGTGTGGCTGTAGCGGTCCTCCTCGCCGGTGATCTTGCTGTTGGCGACCTCGCCCAGCAGGTCGACGGCGCCGTTGGCGATGGTGGCCGGCTGCAGCTTGGCGGTCGGGATCAGCTCGACCAGCTTGGAGACGTCGACGACCAGCTTGTCGGCGTAGGCGTCCATGCCGGCCAGGTTCTTGTCCTGCCCAGAGCGCCTTCTCGATCCGATGGAAGCCGGTCCACTTGGTCGGGTCAGCGACGTCGTTGACCCGCGCGTCGATCTCGGGGTCGAGGTCGCCGAAGCTCTCGGCCACGGGCTCGATCGCCTCGTAGTTGGCCCGGGCCGGCGCGAACAGCTTCTTGGCCTGCGCGATGTCGCCGGCCTTCACTGCGGCGGCGAAGGCCTTGGTCGCGGGCAGCAGTGCGTCGGCGCGGTTCTGCAGGAACGCGCGGTAGGCCGTCACCGCCGCCGTCAGCGAGGCGTCGGTCGTCGCGCTGGCCGTCGCGCCCTGCGGCGGCCTTGACCGTCAGGGTCGAGCGGTCCTGCTTGGCGTTGGGGCAGTAGATGACGTACTCGCCCGCCTCGAGCCGGAGGCTGAACTGGCCGGACAGCCCGGGCGTGAGGTTCTCCTTCTCGCCCAGGATCCGGCCGTCCTGCATCACCTCGGCCTCGGTGACCCGGCCGGCGCCCTTGTTGGTGATGGCGAAGCTCAGCGGCGCCCGCCTCGACCGTGGCCGGACCGGCGCGCAGCCGTCGTCGGTGAAGTCGATCTTCACGGCGCCCGAACCGCCCTTGGTCGACCCCGACGAGGCGACGTCCGACTTGGCGCAGCCGGTGACGAGCAGCGGCACGGCGGCGGTCATGGCGATCGCGGCGAGGAAGCGGCGACGGTCATGGCGGTGGAAAGCCTTTCGGGCGTAGCGGAGCCGCCGGAGCAGCCGTGGCGAGTCGGTGGCGGGCGGGTGAGGGCGGTCAGGACCGGCTGGTGGTCACCGGGGTGGCGGATGCGGGGACCGGCTTCTTCGCCGGCGGGGACGACGCGGGGCGCAGGACGAAGACGAGCATCGGTACGACGTAGAGGGCCCAGGCGACGACCTCGATCACGACCGGCATCGGCTGGATGCCGAGCACCCCGGTGAGCAGCGACGCGACCGGCGTGCCCGGGCGGACCAGCCAGGTCAGGTCGAACGCCTGGGCCTGGCCGAAGTTGACCCAGCCGGCCTCGTGAGCCGTGTGGAACGCCGTCATGACCAGGCCGGCGGCGACGAGGACCAGCACCACGCTGGTGAGCGTGAAGAACCGGGCCATGTTGAGCCGCACGCCGCCGCGGAAGATCGCCCAGCCCGAGCGCGCACGGCGGCCAGGATCCCGAGCGTGGCGCCGATGCCGGCGGTCACGCGCGTTGCCGCTGGCCTGGAACGTCGCGAGCAGGAAGACCGAGGTCTCGAAGCCCTCGCGCAGCACGGCCAGGAAGGCCATCGACGACCAGCGCCCGGGCCGAGCCGCGTGCGAGCGCAGCGGCCGCCGCCCCCTCGAGCTCGCCCTTCATCGCCCGGGCGTGCGTGCGCATCCAGACGATCATCGCGGTGACCATGACGACGGCGAGGGCGCCGACGACGGTCTCGAGCATCTCCTGCTGGCGCTGGGGCAGCACCCGCTCGAGCACCTGCAGCGCGACGGCGATGCCGATGCAGATCGCCACCGCGGCGAGCGACGCCGACCCAGACCTGGCGCAGCGCGTCCCGGCGGTTCTGCCGGGCCAGGAAGGCGGCGATGATCCCGACGATGAGTGCGGCCTCGAGTCCCTCGCGGAGGCCGATCACGAACGTGGGGAGCACGATGCGGCCTTTCCGGGCAGGCGCAGGTGCTGACTGACCAGGCAACGACTAAGGTGTGCCTAACCTAAGCCCCGGCTCCGGCGACGCTGTCAAATTAGGCGACCCGGGTCCACAGGCTCGGCCAGGCGACGCCGGTCTCGGCCACCAGGCGGCGCAGCAGCGGCAGGCTCAGCCCGACCACCGTGTGCGGGTCGCCGTCGACGCCCTCGACGAACGCGCCGCCCAGCCCGTCGATGGTGAACGCCCCGGCCACCCGCAGCGGCTCACCGGTCGCGACGTAGGCCGTCGATCTCGGCGTCGCTGATGTCGGCGAACCGCACGACGGTGGCGGCGACCGCACCGATGGTGGCGCCGGTGCCGGCCGGCTCGCTCGCGGGTGTCGACCAGCCAGTGGCCGGTGTGCAGCACGCCCTCGCGGCCGCGCATCCGGCGCCAGCGCTCGGTCGCCTCGGCGGCGTCGGCCGGCTTGCCGTGCACCTCGCCGTCGAGCTCGAGCACCGAGTCGCAGCCGAGCACCAGCGCGTCCGGCGCCGCGCGGCGGCCGACCACCTCGGCCTTGATCCGGGCCAGGACCAGCGCGACCTCCTCGGCCGCAGCGCGGCCCCGGCCTGCGCGGCGTACTCGGTCGACGATGCGCCGGCTCGTCGACGTCGGCGACGATCGACCCGCGGCTCGATCCCGGCCTGGCGCAACGTCGTCAGCCGGGCCGGCGAGGCCGACGCCAGCACCAGACCGAGGACTGGGTCCGGTTCGACGGTCATCGCCGGTCAGCCGGCGAGGCGCGTGCGCAGGACGTCCAGCGGGACCGAGCCGACGTCGAGGGCGGCCCGGTGGAACTCCTTGAGGTCGAACGTCCTGGCCGGCCGGCGTGGCGCGGCCTTGGCCTCGTCGCGCAGCTGCAGCCAGAGCCGCTCGCCGAGCTTGTACGACGGCGCCTGGCCCGGCCAGCCGAGGTAGCGGTCCAGCTCGAACCGCAGGAAGCCCTCGGCCATCGCCGAGTGCGCGGTCAGGAAGGCCCAGGCCTTGTCGTAGTCCCAGTCCCCGCCGCCGACCTCGGCCGGCGCCGGCAGCCCGAGGTGGACGCCGATGTCCAGGACGACGCGAGCGGCCCGCAGCGACTGGCCGTCGAGCATGCCGAGCCGGTCGCCGGGGTCGGCCAGGAAGCCCAGGTCCTCCATCAGCCGCTCGGCGTACAGCGCCCAGCCCTCACCGTGGCCGGAGACCCAGCAGTCGAGCCGGCGCCAGCGGTTGAGCTCGCGGCGGTTGTAGACGGTCTGGCCGACCTGGAGGTGATGGCCCGGCACGCCCTCGTGATAGACGGTCGTCAGCTCGCGCCAGGTCGTGAACTGGTCGACGTCCTTGGGCACGGACCACCACATCCGGCCCGGTCGCGAGAAGTCGTCGCTGGGCGAGGTGTAGTAGATCCCGCCCTCCTGCGTCGGGGCGATGCAGCACTCGATCGTGCGCAGCGGCTCGGGGATGTCGAAGTGGGTCGTGGTTGAGCCTGCTGACCGCCTCGTCGGCCCGCTCCTGCATCCAGGCCTGGAGCTCGTCGGTGCCGACCAGGATGTTGGCCGGGTCGTTGTCGAGGACGTCCATCGCCTCGCGGACCGTCGCCCCGGTCTTGATCTGGTCGGCCAGCCGCTCCATCTCGGCGGTGATCCGGGCCAGCTCCTCCTGGCCCCAGGCGTAGGCCTCGTCGAAGTCGACCACCGCGCCGACGAAGGCCCGGGACCAGAGCGCCGTAGCGCTCGCGGCCGCAGCCGTCGGCCTCGGGCGCCTGCGGGCAGCGATCCGCTCGCGCGAGGTAGGTCGCCGATGCTCGCGCGTACGCCGCGGCCGCCGTCTGGGCGGACGACCTCAGCTCGTCGGCCAGCGAGTCCGGCAGATCCGTTGTGGCAGAGGCGGATTCGGCCAGGTTGGCGAAGAAGCCGTCGTCGGCGGCGTAGCTCCGGCACTGCTCGATGACGCCCTCGACCTGGCGGCGCGGCGCCACGTCCGCGCGACCGGCGGCCGCGCGTCAGCGAGGCGGTGTAGCCGGCCAGCGCCGCGGGCACGGCGCGCAGCCGGGCCGCGATCGTGGCCCAGTCCTCGGCGCGTCGCTCTGGGCATCAGGTCGAAGATCGAGCGCACGTCCTGGGTCGGCGAGGCGATGACGTTGAGGTCGGACTCCTCGGCGCCGGACTCGCTGATCTCGATCGCCACGCCGAGCCGGTCGCGCATGGCGTCGATGGTCACCCGGTCGATGTCGTCGGCCGGCCGGCCACGCCGTCGAGCCGGGCCAGGGTGCGGCGGTCCAGCTCGAGCCGGGCGGCGATGCCCGTCGGGGGAGTAGTCGGCCAGCCGGTCGTCGTAGCCCGGTGGCGCCGATTCGGGTGGCCTTGCCCGGGTTGAGGGCCAGGGACTCGTCCAGGTAGTCGTCGGCGATCCGGTCGACCTGCGGTCGACGGGCGCGGCCGGCGGGAGGTGCGTCAGTCACCCGGCGACCCTAGCGTCGCGGCTAGTGCGGCAGCCCGACTGGCCCGCCAGGCACCCGGGCCGGGCGTCCGGCCGCCGGCGCACGCGATGAGGCCGGGTCGCCCCACCGGCCGTCGAGCGGGGCGGATCGCGGCCCGTCGGCGCCGTGCCGGCCGCCGCGCGCGGACAGCACGGCCAGCAGGGCGGCCAGCTCCTCCGGCTCGGCGTCGCCCCGGACCAGGCGCAGCGGTGCGGCGGGTCGGTCGTCGGTCGGTCACAGCGGGATGTTCCCGTGCTTCTTGGGCGGCAGGGTCTCGCGCTTGGTCCGCAGCGCCCGCAACGCCTTGGCGACGTAGCGTGCGGGTGTACGACGGCGGGATGACCGAGTCGACGTAGCCGCGCTCGGCCGCGATGTAGGGGTTGGCCAGGGTGTCCTCGTACTCGGTGATGAACCCCTGCCGCAGCGCCTCGACGTCCTCGCCGGCCTCGCGCGCCTTCTTCAGGTCGGAGCGGTAGAGGATGTTGACCGCGCCCTGGGCGCCCATCACGGCGATCTGCGCGGTCGGCCAGGCCAGGTTGATGTCGGCGCCGAGGTGCTTGGAGCCCATGACGTCGTACGCGCCGCCGTAGGCCTTGCGGGTGATCACGGTGACGAGCGGCACGGTCGCCTCGGCGTAGGCGTAGATCAGCTTGGCGCCGCGGCGGATGATGCCGTTCCACTCCTGGTCGGTGCCGGGCAGGAAGCCGGGGACGTCGACGAAGGTCAGCACCGGCACGTTGAACGCGTCGCAGGTGCGGACGAACCGCGCGGCCTTCTCGCTGGCGTCGATGTCGAGGGTGCCGGCGAACTGCATCGGCTGGTTGGCGACGATGCCGACGCTGCGGCCGTCGATCCGGGCGAAGCCGATCAGGATGTTGGGCGCGAACAGCGCCTGCACCTCGAGGAACTCGCCGTCGTCGACGACGTGCTCGATGACCGTGTGCATGTCGTAGGGCTGGTTGGCGGAGTCCGGCACCAGGGTGTCGAGCTCGCGGTCGAGGTCGGTGACCTCGATCGGGCCGGCTGGCCAACCGCCGTCCTCGTACGCCGGGGGCTCGTCGAGGTTGTTGCTCGGCAGGTAGGACAGCAGCGCCTTGACGTACTCGATCGCGTCGTCCTCGTCGGTGCCGAGGTAGTGCGCGTTGCCGCTCTTGGTGTTGTGGGTGCGCGCGCCGCCGAGCTCCTCGAACGACACCTCCTCGCCGGTGACCGTCTTGATGACGTCCGGGCCGGTGATGAACATGTGCGAGGTCTGGTCGACCATGACGGTGAAGTCGGTCAGGGCCGGTGAGTAGACGTGCCCGCCGGCGGCCGCGCCCATGATCAGCGAGATCTGCGGGATGACGCCGGAGGCCTGCACGTTGCGGTGGAAGATCTCGCCGTAGAGGCCCAGGCTGACGACGCCCTCCTGGATCCGCGCGCCGCCGCCCTCGTTGATCCCGATGACCGGGCAGCCGGTCTTCATCGCCAGGTCCAGGATCTTGACGATCTTCTCGCCGTAGACCTCGCCGAGGCTGCCGCCGAAGACGGTGACGTCCTGGCTGAAGACGCAGACCGGCCGGTTGTCGACCGTGCCGTAGCCGGTGACGACGCCGTCGCCGTACGGCCGCTTCTTGGCCTGGCCGAAGTTGGTGCGACCGGTGCCGGGCCAGCTCGTCGGTCTCGATGAACGAGCCCTCGTCCAGCAGCAGCTCGATCCGCTCGCGGGCGGTCTTCTTGCCCTTGGCGTGCTGCTTCTCGACGGCCCGGGCCGAGCCGGCGTGCACCGCCTCGTCGTTGCGGCGCTCGAGGTCGGCCAGCTTGCCCGCGGCCGTGTGGATGTCGATCTCGTCGCACTGGGGGTCACGTCGCGTGTCGTCGATCTGCTCGGACACGGCCTGCAGCCTAGACCGCGGGTGCGGCCAGCGCCTAGCCTGGCCGGGCCCGAGTCGAACGTGTGGAGTGATCTGAGCCGGCCGCCGCTGCGTCCCTCGGCCGGGGCGCGGGTGCTGGCCGGCAGCGGGCTGTGGCGCGAGCTCACCGTCGTCGCCGACACCGGCTCGACCAACGCGCGACCTGGCCGACGCGGGCCCGGACCGAGGACCTGGCCGAGGGCGTCGTCCTCTCGGCCGACCACCAGTCCGCCGGCCGGGGCCGGCTCGACCGGCACTGGACCGCGCCCGCCGCGCAGCGGGCTGGCCGTGTCGGTGCTGCTCGACCCCGCGCGAGGTCGACGCCGGCCGCTGGTCCTGGCTGCCGCTGCTCACCGGCCTGGCGGTCGTCGACGTCCTGCAGCAGGTCGCCGGGCTGCCGGCCCGGCTGAAGTGGCCCAACGACGTGCTGGTCGAGCGGGCGCAAGGTCTGCGGCGTCCTGGCCGAGCTGGTCGACGACGCCGTCCGGCCCGGCGCGTGGTCGTGGGCACGGGCCTCAACGTCAGCCTGGCCGAGGACGAGCTGCCCGTGCCGACCGCGACGTCGCTGCTGCTCGCCGGCGCCGCCACGACCGACCGGGAGGTCCTGCTCCGGGCCTACCTGCGGGCGCTCGAGCACCGCTACGACCGGTGGCGCGCGGCGCTGGGCGACCCGCGGGCGCAGCGGCACCGGCGCGGCGTACCGCGAGGCCTGCGTCACGATCGGCGCGGGACGTGCGGGTCGAGCTGCCCTCCGGTGAGGCCGTGTCCGGCGTGGCCGACGGCGTCGACGACGAGGGCCGGCTGCTAGTGACGCGACGAGAGCGGGACGACGCGGGCCCTCGCCGCGGGGGACGTCGCACCTGCGCTGACCGGTCGCGCTGACCGGCTGCGCCGATCGTGGCCCCGCGGGTCCGGACACGGCATGATCTGCGCATGGGCTACCCACAGCGGCTGCTCGCCGACAACGAGCGCATCGACACCCAGCTGCGCACGCACTGGAAGGCCCTCGTCGGACCGGTCGTCGCGCTGCTGGTCGTCGTGCCGCTCACGACGTTCCTGCTGGCCCGGATCCCGGACAGCTCGAGCCAGACCGCTCATCCGGGTCGTCGTCGCGGTCGTCGGGATCGTCGCGCTGATCTGGCTCTGCCTGCTGCCGTTCCTGCGCTGGTGGACCACGGTCTACGTCCTGACGCACGCACCGGCTGATCCTGCGCCAGGGGATCATCGCCCGCAGTGGCCGGGACATCCCGCTGGCCCGGATCAACGACGTGTCCTTCTCGCACACCGCGATCGAGCGGGTGCTGCGCTGCGGGACCCTCGTCGTCGAGTCGGCCGGCGAGCGCGGGCCAGGTCACGCTCACCGACATCCCGCACGTCGAGCAGATCCAGCGCCGGCTCTACGAGCTGGTCGAGGCCGACGCCGAGGCCAACCGTCGCGGTGACGACGACGGCAAGGGCGCGGAGCCCGCGCACACGTGACCGAGGGTCGCTCCCGGCGACCCGGCCCAGGCGGTCGAGCTGGCCCTGCTGGGGGAGCCGCGCCGGCTGCGTCCGGCGCGAGGTCAGCGCGTCGGCCGGTGTGTCGCTGCATGTCGGCCCGCCGGTTCTGGCGGGCCCTGGGCTTCGCCAACGTCGACGACGACTACGCGGCGTTCACGGCGGCGGATCTCGCTTGCGCTGCAACAGGTTGTCGCCCTGGTCCGCGACGGCACGCTGGACGAGCCGACCGCGCTCGCCCTGGCCCGAGCGGTCGGCCGGTCCACCGACCGGCTCGCGTCCTGGCAGGTGCAGCTGCTCGCCGAGTCGGTCGCGGCCGAGCGGGCGGCTGACCCGGAGTCGGCCCCGGACGCGCGGCACGCGGCCCAGGTGGCCCGGTCGGTGGTCGAGCTGGCCGACCGGCTCGAGCCGCTCGTCGCCTATGCCTGGCGCCGCCACCTGGCGGCGGCCGTGGCGCGGCTGATGGCCGACGCCGAGCCCGAGGTCGACCAGCAGGGCGGCGTCCGCAGCGTGGGCTTCGCCGACCTGGTGTCGTTCACCCGGCTGGTCCGCCGGCTCTCCGAGCGCGAGCTGGCCGCCTTGGTGCAGCGGTTCGAGGCGCTGGTCTCGGACATCGTCGCCGCGCACGGCGGCCGGGTGATCAAGACGGTCGGCGACGAGGTGCTGTTCGCGGCCGGCGTCGGCCCCGGCCGCGGCGGCGATCGCCCTCGACATCGCCGCCACGATGACCGGTGACGACCTGCTGCCCGAGGTCCGGTCCGGGCTCGCGACCGGGCCGGTGGTCATGCGGCTGGGCGACGTCTTCGGTACGACGGTCAACCGGGCCAGCCGGCTGACCGGCATCGCGCATCCCGGAGCCGTCCTGGTCGACGACGCGACGGCCGCCGCCCTGGCCAGCGTCTCCGGCTTCGACCTCGACGGTGATGCGGCGGCGGGCGCTGCGCGGGCTCGGCGTGGTGCGGCCCTGGCGGCTGCGCCGGGCCAGCCCGACCCGGCTCGGGTCCTCTAAGGTCGCCAGGCGATGACGAGCAGCCCAGCCCTGACTGAGCCGCCGACTGAGCCCGGCCCGCACGTCCGGCTGGAGCGGCCGCTCGACCACGTCGCCGAGATCGTGCTCGACCGCCCGGACGCCCTCAACGCCGTCTCGACCGAGCTCGCCGGCCAGCTGCAGGCGGCCTGCGAGGCGGCCGGCGCCGACCCCGCGGTGCGCGCGGTCGTGCTCTCCAGCGCGGTGGCCAAGGCGTTCTGCGTCGGCGCCGACCTGAAGGAGCGCAACCGGCTCAGCGACGACGAGCTGCGGGCCAGCCGGCTGGTCGCGCGCGCGGCGTACCGGTCGGTGCTGGACCTGCCGGTGCCGGTGGTCGCGGCGGTGCACGGGTTCGCGCTCGGGGGCGGGCTCGAGCTGGCCCTGGCCTGCGACCTGATCGTGGCCGACCCGAGCGCCGTCGCTCGGGCTGCCCGAGGTGAGCGTCGGCGTGATCCCCGGTGGTGGCGGCACCCAGCTGCTGGCCCGGCGGCTGGGCTGGTCCCGCGCCGCCGACCTGATCTTCACCGCCCGGCGGCTCGACGCCGCGGCGGCCGACCGGATCGGGCTGGTCGACCGGCTGGCCGACCCGGGCGCAGGACCGGGCCGTGGCCGCTCGAGCTGGCCGGCGCGATCGCGGCGAACTCCCCGGTCGGCGTGCGCAACGCCAAGCGGGCCATGCGCGACGGGCCTGGACCAGCCGCTGGCCGCCGGGCTCGACGTCGAGGACGCCCGCTGGGCAGGCGACGGCGTTCTCGGCCGACCGGGCCGAGGGCGTGCGGGCGTTCGCCGAGCGCCGGCCACCGCGCTGGCCAGGCGTAGTCCGGCCCGATCGGCCCGAAAAGTAAAGAAATCGGGTCGCGGGCCTTTACTATTCGCGATCATGACGCGAGTGCTGCTGGTCGAGGACGACTCCGCTATCGCCGACCCGCTGGCCCGGGCGCTCAAGCGCGAGGGGTACGACGTGGACGTGTACGGCGACGGGCCGTCGGCCCTGGCCGGCGCCGACGACGGCGCCGACCTGGTCGTCCTGGACCTCGGGCCTGCCCGGCATGGACGGCCTCGAGGTCTGCCGCCAGATGCGGGCCATGGGCAGCGACGTGCCCGTCCTCGTCCTGACCGCCCGGGCCGACGAGGTCGACACGGTGGTCGGCCTGGACGCCGGCGCCGACGACTACGTGACCAAGCCGTTCCGCCTGGCCGAGCTGCTGGCCCGGGTGCGGGCCCTGCTGCGGCGCGGCGGCGGCGAGACCGACCGGCCGCCGGCCGTGCGGATCGACCAGCAGGGCCGTCGGGCCTTCCTGGACGACCGCGAGCTGCAGCTCACGGCCAAGGAGTTCGACGTGCTGCGGGTGCTCGTCCGCGAGGCCGGCCGGGTCGTGCCCGCGCGAGCAGCTGCTGCGCGAGGTCTGGGCCCAGCGCTGGCTCGGCTCGACCAAGACCCTGGACATGCACATCTCCTGGCTGCGCCGGAAGCTCGGCGACGACGTCGCCAACCCGCGCTACATCAAGACCGTCCGCGGGGTCGGCTTCCGGTTCGAGCGCGGCGACTGAGCCCGCACTCTCGTGCGACGCCGGCTGGTCCTCTCCACGCTGACGGCTGTCCTGCTGGCGGTCTTCCTGCTCGGCGTACCCCTCGGCGGTCGCCGGTGACCTGCTGCTGGCCGACCAGAGCCGGCACGACGTCCAGCAGCGGGCCCGGTCCCTGGCGCTGAGCCGTCGACCACCAGATCGCCGAGCACGAGTACGTCGACCCGGCCACGCTGACCGAGGCCCTCGGCGGGCCGCTGCGCGGCCACGCGCTCGGCGCCACGGTGCACACGCCGAGCGGCGACTGGCACGGTCGGCACGATCCCGACCGGCCCGGCGTACGTCGGGGAGTCGGCGACCACGTCCGGCGTCCTCGTCCGGGTCTCGGTGGCCCGGGACGACGTGCGGCTGGACATGCTGCGGGCCGGCGGGGTCGTCTTCGGCATCTCGGTCGTCGCCGTCGGCGCGGCGGTGGCGCTCGGGCTGGTCCAGGCCCGGCGGCTGTCCCGGCCGATGGTCCAGCTGGCCGGCAACGCCGAGCGGCTCGGCGTCCGGCGAGTCGCGGCTGGTCCCGATCAACAGCGGGGTCGCCGAGGTCGACCAGGTCGAGGAGGTGCTCGAGCGCAGCGCCCGCCGGATGGCCGCGACGCTGGCGGCCGAGCGGGACTTCACCTCCGACGCCTCGCACCAGCTGCGGACGCCGCTGACCGCGCTGTCGATGCGGCTGGAGGAGATCGCCGCCGCCGACACCGTGGCGGTCGCCCAGGAGGAGGCCCGGATCGCGCTGGTCCAGGTCGAGCGGCTGACCCAGGTCGTGCAGGACCTGCTGGCCCGCTCGCGGCGGGCGCACCATGACTCCCGGCAGGCGATCGACCTCGACGACGGTCGTGCATGCAGCAGCGCCAGGAGTGGTCGGCGACCTTCGAGTCGGCCGGCCGCTCGCTGGTCGTCGACGGCGAGCGCGGCCTGCAGGTGCAGGCGACCACCGGCGCGCTGGCCCAGGTGCTGGCCACGCTGCTGGACAACAGCCTGGTCCACGGCGCGGGCACGGTCTGCGTGACGACCCGCAGCGCGGGCGGCTCGGTCGTCGTCGAGGTCAGTGACGAGGGGCCGGGCGTGCCGCCCGAGCTCGGTCAGCGGATCTTCGCCCGCAGCGTCAGCAGTGCCGGGAGCACCGGGCTGGGCCTGGCGCTGGCCCGCGACCTGGCGACGGCCGACGGCGGGCGGCTGGAGCTGCTGCACGGCCGGCCGCCGGTGTTCGCGGTCTTCCTCATTGCGGCTCAGCCGGCGGGCTAGCGAAGACGAACTTGCGGTAGGCCCAGAACCGGAAGAGCGTGCCGAGCGCCGTCCCGATGAACGTGCCGCTGATGTTGTCGGCGAGCGGCGACTCCAGGCCCAGCACGTAGCGGGAGAAGCCCAGGCAGCGCAGGGCGATCAGCAGGCCGACACCGTTGACGACGGCGAACAGGAAGAGCTCGTGGTGCACCTGCGGGCGGCGGCGTCGCCGGAAGGTCCAGTAGCGGTTGCCCAGCCAGGCGGCGACGACCGACGTCGAGACCGAGATGACCTTGGCGGTCAGGGGGCGGTGATGCAGCGGACCGTGGCCGCCGCCGTACACCAAGAGGTTGTAGCCGCCCGCGTCGATGACGAACGCACCCGCACCGACGACGCCGAACTTCAGCATCTCGCGGTAGAGGACGTCGACCGCGTCGCGCAGGCGTTGGAGGGTCCCCCCGGTAGCGGTCACGATCGTCGAGCCTAACTGGCGTCGGTAGGCTCCCCGATCGTGACGTTTCCGCGGGTCGGCGTCGTCGGTGGCGGCCAGCTGGCGCGGATGCTCGCCCCTCCGGCCGTCGCCCTCGGCGTCCGGCTGCGCGTGCTCGCCGAGTCGGCCGACGCCAGCGCCGCCCAGGTCGTGCCGGACGCGCCGGTCGGTGCGGCCGACGACCTCGAGGCGCTGCGGTCGTTCGCCGACGGCTGCGACGTCGTGACCTTCGACCACGAGCACGTGCCGCAGCCGGTGCTCGCCGAGCTGGCGGCGGCCGGCGTGGTCCTGCGGCCCGGCCCGTCGGCCCTGGTGTTCGCCCAGGACAAGGCCGCGATGCGGGCCCAGCTGACCGAGAGCCGGGATCCCGTGCCCGCCGTGGGCGCTGGTCCGGTCTGCCGCCGAGCTGGAGGCGTTCGCGGGGCGGGTCGGCTGGCCGCTGGTGCTGAAGACCCCGACCGGCGGGTACGACGGCAAGGGCGTGGCGGTTGTCGCCGACCTCGCCGAGGCGGCGGACTGGCTGGCCCGGGCCGCCGCGACCGGGTGCGGCGCTGCTGGCCGAGGCCCGGGTCGACTTCGTGCGCGAGCTGGCCGTGCTCGTGGCCCGCAGCCCGATGGGCCAGGCCGCCGTGTGGCCGGTCGTGGAGACCGTGCAGACCGACGGGATCTGCACCGAGGTGGTCGCGCCGGCCCCGGGTCTGCACCCGGACCTGGCCGCGCGGGCCAGCTCGGCCGCGCTCAAGATCGCCGGCGACCTGGACGTGACCGGGGTCCTCGCGGTCGAGATGTTCGAGGTGCGCGGGGCCGACGGGCGGCCGGACTTCCTGGTCAACGAGCTGGCCATGCGGCCGCACAACTCGGGGCACTGGACGATCGACGGGGCGGTGACCAGCCAGTTCGAGCAGCACCTGCGGGCGGTCCTGGACCTGCCGCTGGGCTCGACCGCCCCGACCGCGCGCTGGTCGGTCATGGTCAACATCCTGGGCGGCGACCACCCGGACCTCTACCGGGCCTACCTGCACGTCATGGCCCGCGACCCCGGGGTCAAGGTGCACCTGTACGGCAAGGAGGTCCGGCCCGGGCGCAAGGTCGGGCACGTGACAGTCTGCGGGCACGACCTCGACGACGTCCGGGCCCGGGCTCGGCACGCGGCCGACTACATCACCGGCACGATCCTGGAATGAGAGGTCACGGATGAGCGACGCGCAGCCGCTGGTCGGCGTGGTCATGGGGAGTGACTCGGACTGGCCGGTCATGCAGGACGCGGTGACGGCGCTCGAGGAGTTCGACATCGCCTGCGAGGTCGACGTCGTCTCGGCGCACCGGATGCCGCGGGAGATGCTGGCGTACGGCGAAGCGGCGGCCGGCGCGTGGTCTGCGGGTCCTGATCGCGGGGGCCGGCGGGGCCGCGCACCTGCCCGGAATGCTGGCCTCGGTCACGCCCTTGCCGGTCATCGGGGTGCCAGTGCCGCTGGCTCATCTGGACGGGATGGACTCGCTGCTCTCGATCGTGCAGATGCCGGCCGGCGTACCGGTCGCGACGGTCTCGGTCGGCGGGGCGCGCAACGCGGGGCTGCTCGCCGTACGGATCCTGGCTGCTGGTGCCGGTGACGACGCCTCGGCGTTGCGGCAGCGGATGGAGGAGTTCCAGGTCGGGCTGCGGGACCAGGCCCAGGCCAAGGGCGCCCGGCTGCGCTCCCAGCGCTCCCGCCCGGCCGGCTTCGGCAACTAGCCGAGGTCTTGTCAGAGCGAGGGTGACCACATGCGCACCCTGGTTCTGACCCAGGGCGGCCTCGATGACCCGGTCCTCGGCTGGGACCGTCTAGGGCTCTTCGAGTGGGGCTAGCTCGAACTTGTGGTTCCCAGTTCGCAATAGTTCCTCAATGACACTCACGAGAGCCGGCAGGGTGGGGTCATCGATGATCAAGAGGTCAGGGACTCGGAAGTAGGCGCCACCTCCGCACTCTCCAGTAGTTCGGTAGCCGTGCATCAGACGCTGGATCTCACCCACCGTGAGGACGGTCGCGGACCAACGGGCGCCGTGTGAGTCGATCAGCTCGAGATCAACGTTGGCGACCGAACCGTGCTCGTCGATACCGCGCACGATCAGCCGGGCGCCTCCCCCGACCTCTATCTCACTGTGCGACATGGTCGAGGACCGCGTCGATGACCCGGTCCTGGTCGTCGTCGGACAGGTCGGTGGAGCAGGGCAGGGAGAGCCCGCGGTCGAACAGCGCGTCCGCCACCTGGCCGCCGAGCTGGGTCGACCCGGCGTACGGCGGCTGCGCGTGCAACGGCCGCCATAGGGCGCGGGCGCCGACGCCGGCCGCGTCGAGGTGCGCGAGCAGCGCGTCCCGGCCGCCGGGCTGGTCCGGCGGCGTGAGCACCGAGTAGAGCCAGTACGTCGAGTCGAGCCCGGGCAGTCGTGGCGGGAGCTCGAGCGCGCGTGCCGGCGAACGCCGCGTCGTACCGCTCGGCGATGCGTCGCTTGGTGGCGACGAACGACGGGAGCCGCTCGAGCTGGGCGATCCCGAGCGCCGCGGCGACGTTGGTCAGCCGGTAGTTATAGCCGACCTCGTCGTGCAGGTAGCCGGTGTCCGGGACCTTGGCCTGGGTCGTCAGATGCTTGGCCCGGACAGCCAGTGCCTCGTCGTCGGTGACGAGCATCCCGCCGCCACCGGTCGTCGCAATCTTGTTGCCGTTGAAGGAGAATGCGCCGATTCGCCCCACGGTCCCGGTCTGCCGGCCGGCCAGCTCGCCGGTCGACCAGCTCGCGCCGAGCGACTCGGCGGCGTCCTCGAGGATCGGGATGCCGTAGCGCGCACAGGTCTGGGCGATCTCCTCGAGCCGGGCCGGCTGGCCGAGGGCGTGAACGACCATCACGGCCTTCGGCATCGGCTCGCCCCCGCGGGACTGACGTTCGAGCCAGTCGGCCAGGAGCGACGGATCCAGCTGCCACGTGGTCGGTTCGGAGTCGACGAGCACGAGGTCCGCGGCCTGGTACTTCACCGGGTTCGACGACCCGACGAAGGTGAAGTCCGAGACCACCACCAGGTCACCGGCCCCGACGCCGAGCAGGACCAGCCCGACGTGGATGGCCGCGGTGCCGGAGGCGCACGCGACCGCAAATCGCGACCCGACGGCAGCGGCGAACTCCTGCTCGAACCGCGACACGAACGGCCCGACCGAGGAGACGAAGCCCGAGTCGACGGCCTCGAGGACCAGCTCGCGCTCGCGGGCCCCGATGTTCGGCACCGACAGCGGGAGCTGGCTCATCGTTGGTACCGGCCGGCGGTGCGCGCGTCGTTGCGCGGCCGGAGCCATTCGGCGGTGCGGCGCAGCCCGTCCTCGAGCCCGACGGTCGGCGCCCAGCCGAGCCGGTCCTTGGCTTTCGACGGGTCGGAGAGCAGCACCTCGACCTCGGAGCCGGCCGGCCGCACCCGGTCCTCGTCCGTCACGATGTCGGCGCTCGACCCGGTGACCTTCAGGCAGAGCTCGACGACCTCGCCGATCGAGTGGGTGCTGCCGGTGCCGAGCTGGACCGTCTCGCCCGGCTCCAGGTCGGCGAGCGCGGCCCGCACGAACCCGTCGCAGGTGTCGGTCACGAAGGTGAAGTCCCGCCGCGGCGACGTCGCGCCCAGGTGCAGCTCGGTCGCGCCGGACAGCAGCTGGGCCAGCACCGTCGGGATCACCGCGCGGGCCGACTGCCGCGGGCCGTAGGTGTTGAACGGGCGCAGCGTGACCACCGGCGTACCGAAGGAGAGGGCGAACGACTCGCACAGCTTGTCGGCCGCGATTTTCGTTGCGCTGTACGGCGATTGGCCGCGCAAAGGATGGGCTTCGGTGATCGGGATGGTGTCGGGCGTGCCGTAGACCTCCGACGTGGAGGTCTGCACCATGCGCGGCACGTCGTGGCGCCGGACCGCCTCCAGGACGTTGAGGGTGCCGGTGATGTTGGTGTCGACGTAGGACCGCGGCGCGACGTACGAGTACGGGATGGCGATCAGCGCGGCCAGGTGCAGCACCGCGTCCATTCCCGCCACGGCCGCGTCGACCAGCTCCGGGTCGCGGATGTCACCGAGCACCAGCTCGGCCTGCCCGTCGGTGACGGCCTGCTGGAACGGCTCGGACTCGTCGAGCCAGCCGGCCGAGCCGAACGAGTTATAGAGACAGAACGCCTTGACCTGCGCGCCGGCCGCGAGGACGGTCTCGACGACGTGGCTGCCGATGAACCCGTCCGACCCGGTGACCAGGACGGTCCGGCCGGACAGGCTGCCGTGACCGGAACCTGTTGCGGCAGTGGTGGTTTCGCTCACACGTGTCCCTTTGCTCGGGCCAGGTCGAAGGGCGTGCCGACGTCGATCCAGTCCGAGCGCAGCGGCCAGGCCGCGACCTTCGCGCCGATGTCGAGGCAGGTCTGGATCAGGTCGGGCATTGTCGAGGGAACGCCCGGCTCGACCAGGTCGAGTGCGGCCGGGGAGACGGCATAGACGCCGGCGTTGACGTCTCCGGTGAAGACCGGCTTCTCCTGAATGCTCGTGACGGTCACGCCGAGCGGGTCCTCAGGGTCGGTCGCGACGACGCCGAACGGCACCTCGTGCTGGTAGGGCCGGGTGGCCACGGAGACCGACGCCGCGTTCTGCGCGTGGAAGTCCAGCAGCCGCTCCGGCTCGAACCGGAACATCAGGTCGCCGTTCAGCACCAGTGTCGGGACGTCCAGGTCGGGGTGCGCGGCCCGGAACAGCGCCAGTGAGCCGGCAGTGCCAAGGGGCAGGTCGGGGTCCTCGCGCAGATAGGTCACCCGGCAGCCGAGCCGGCTGCCGTCGCCGAGGTGCTCCTCGATCTGGTCCGCTAGGTGGTTGACGCTGACCTGGATGTCGCGGATGCCGCCGCCGACGAGGTTCAGGACGATCCACTCGAGAATGCTTCGGTCCGCGACCTCCATCAGCGGTTTCGGCGTGTCCCGGGTCAGGCCGCCGAGCCGGGTGCCGCGACCGCCGGCCATGATCACGGCCGGGTTGGGCAGCGGCTCGACCCCGATCACGTCGGACAGCGTGTGCAGGCCGACCAGGTGACCTTCGTCGTCGACCTCGGGCACGGCGGCGATCCGCAGCGCGCGCATCAGGTCGAGCACCTTGGCCCGCGCCGAGCCGGCCGAGACGGTCTGCGGGCTGGCCGTCGCGAACGGCCGGGCCGGGTCACCGAGATCGGCTCCGCCCAGCAGCGCCCGCCGTACGTCGCCGTCGGTGAGCAGCCCGACCAGCCGCTGGTCGGGTGCGACGACGAGAGCGACCGCGAGGGCCGAGGAGTCGATCACCTGGAGGACGTCGCGCAGGGTCGCCGCCGGCGAGACGGAGACGAGGCCGAGCTCGTGCCGGGTCATCGGGCCGCTCCGGTCTGCGCGCCGTCGAGCTGCCGGGCGGGCACGCCCACGACCGTCACCCCGGCCGGGACGTCCCGGGTCACGACCGCGCCGGCGCCCACCACGGCATCGTCGCCGATCCGCAGCCCTTGCAGCACGGTGGCCCCGCTCCCGATCAGCACCCGGTCGCCGATCGTCACGGTCCCGGAGATGTTGGCGCCGGGGTTCAGCACGCAGCAGCGACCGAGGACGCTGTCGTGCCCGATGCCCGAGCGCGGGTTCAGCAGGGTGCCGGCGCCCAGCCGTACGTCGGTGGTGACCACGCATCCGGACGATACGACGACACCGTCGGCCAGGTCGCATCCGGAGCCGATGTCGGCGCCCGGATGCACGAGCGTCGGGAAGGTGAACGCCTCGACGCGGCCGAACCGGTCGAGCAGCGTGGCCCGCAGCTCCGGGAAGCCGGCGCCCAGGACCAACGCCCCGGACTGGTCCGACAAAGCAGCCTCGCCGGCCTCGTCCACCAGCCCGCGGAGGTCGAAGGCCCGGCCCGTCGGGTCCGTGCCGATGGCCCGGATCAGGTCGAGGGTCTCGCGGGCCTGACCGCCAGCACCGAGGACCCAGATGGACAGGTCGCTCATGACGCCGTCCCTTCGGGCTCGTCGCAGTCGCAGTCCACGAACGGCTTGCGGGCCAGCCCGCCGGCGACCGCCCGGCGTACGACGTCGACGATCCGTGGCGCGGCGTGTCCGTCGCCGTACGGGTTGACCGCGGTCCGGGCCTGCTCGCGGAAGGCCGGCGACAGCGCGGTCCGGATAGCCGCCTCGATGGCTGCGCTCGTCGTCGGCGGCGTCCAGGACGTTGTCGCTGCTGACTCGCCCGCGCTGGCGGTCGCCGACATTGACGACCGGTACGCCGAAGGTCGCCGCCTCGAAGATGCCGCTCGAGCTGTTGCCGACCATGACGTCGGCCGCCGCCAGAACCGGCAGGTAGTCGGCGCCGAGCGTGGCCACCTCGACCAGCTGCGGCGAAGCCGCGGCCGCCGCCGAGATCGTGGCGAGCACGTCCTCCCGGCCTCGGTCCAGGCCGGGGTGGGTGACGATCGCCGAGCCGGCCGTGGCGGCCACCGCGGCCAGGACAGCGCCGGCCCCGAGAGCCGGGTCCGGGCCGCCGGCCGTCACCGGGTGGTAGGTCACCAGAGCCAGCGGGCGGACCAGCGGCACGGCCGAGGATCGCGGCCAGCCGGTCGTCGTCGGCCGCCTCGACTGCGGCGACCCGGTCCAGGGCCGGTGCCCCCGTGACGACGACCCGGTCGGCCGGCTCGCCGAGCTGCCGCAGCCGGGCCGCGGCCCGCTCGGTGCTGACGCAGTGCAGGTCGGCCAGCTTGCTGACCGCGTGCCGGACCCGGTCGTCGATCGCCCCCTCGGTGACCTCGCCGCCGTGCAGATGCACCAGGGGCGCTCCGAACAGGACCATCGGCGGCACGGCGTACAGGAGCTCCCAGCGGTCGCCGAGGACGATGCAGGCGGCCGGCCGGATCCGGTCCAGCGCCGCGCCAACGGCGGCGGCGATCAGCGCGCCGCCGTCGGCCTGGGCCCGGAAGTCGCTCGACGCCAGGTCGCCGGCCACTGCCTCGACGGTCACGCCGGCGAGGTCGAGGTCGGCCAACGGGTCGCCGAACTCCGGGTTGCCGAGGGTGCCCGAGGCCAGCAGGGTCACGTCGAGGTCCGGCGCCTCGGCCAGCGCTCGCAGCACCGGCGCCAACGGGAACAGGTCGGCCCGGGTCGCACCGAAGACCACCACGCGGGCGCTCATCCGCCGGCCTCGAGGTCGTCCGGCTGCACCGGCGATCCCGCGGCCACCGCGCGGGCCAGCCGGCGCCCGACGATGTCGTCCGCGGGCGCGACGCCGTGAGCCGGCCGCAGCAGCGCCAGGTCGGCCGGCCTCGAGCCGGTCGCCGGCGCGGAGATCGCGCGCCGCGTGCCAGCTGCGCCGGACCAGCGGCGCGGTGTCGGCCTCGGCCGCCACCGGTCGCTTCACGCCGTCGCCGAGCGCGGCGTGCGCGTCGCGGACGGCCCGGACGTAGTCCGCGAACCCGTCCCGATCCGCGCTCGCCGCGTGGTCCGGCCCGGGTCGCGAGCGGTCGAGCGTCACGTGCTTCTCCAGCGCCGCAGCCCCGAGCGCCACGGAGGCGACCGCCGTGACCGTGCCGACGGTGTGGTCGGACCAGCCGACCGGCACCCCGAACCGGTGCCGCATGCTCGTCAGGGCCCGCAGGTTGGCCTGGTCGACCGGAGCCGGATAGCTCGACACGCAGTGCATCAGCAGCAGCCCGGGCGCGTCCGCCAGCCAGCCAACCGCGTCGGCGACCTCCGCTTCGCGTGCCCATGCCGGTCGAACACAGGACCGGCAGCCCGCGCCGGGCCACCTCGGTCAGCAGCGGCTGGTTCGTCAGCTCGCCGGAGCCGAGCTTGAGCGCATGCACGTCCAGCGCACAGACGAGGTCGAGGCTGACCAGGTCGAACGCCGTGGACATGAAGTCCAGCCCGCGCTCGATCGCGTGGTCCCGCAGCTCGGGCCACGCGTCGGCGGGCAGGACGTACTGCTGGAGCAGCTCGCGCTGGGTCGCGATGCCGGTCGAGGCGGACTGGTACGCCGCAGTGCGGGCCGACGCCGACACCAGCGAGGCCGGGTCGAAGGTCTGGAACTTGATCGCGTCGGCGCCCGTGTCGGCGGCCAGGTCGACGAGTGCGTGCGCGTCCGGCACCGACCCGTCGTGGTTGACCCCCGCCTCCGCGATCACGTACAGGTCGGGTGTCTCGGTCAGCTGGAACAGGGTCGACGCGACCGGTTGGGGCCGCTCGACCGGCTGGCCCGGCGTGGAGAGAGGTCCGGCGGCGCTCATCCGCGCCAGGATAGGGGCCATGCGTGTTCTGGCCGTCATCCCCGCCCGGGGTGGCTCGAAGGGTCTGCCTGGCAAGAACACCCGCCCGCTCGCCGGTCTGCCGCTCATCGGCCACAGCCTGCGGGCCGCCGATCTGGTGCCGTCGATCACCCGCTGCGTCGTCAGCACCGACTCCGACCAGATCGCCGACCTCGCTCGCTCGCTCGGTGCCGATGTCCCGTTCCTGCGGCCGGCCGAGCTGGCCGCTGACGACACCCCGATGGCACCGGTCCTGCGCCACGCCCTGGCCGAGGTCGAGGGGGCGGAGGGATCGACGTACGACTTCGTCGTTCTGCTCGACCCGACCAGCCCGGCCCGGGAGCCCGCGGATGTCGAGGCGGCGATCGCCCGGTTGGCCGCTCGGCCGGACTGGGATGGCGTCGTCAGTGTCTCCGCCCCGACCTTCCAACCGGTGTGGGTGGGGGTGCGGTCCGCGGCTGACGATCCGGAGCGGATGGAGCGCTACTTCGCCGAGGGCGTCGGCATCACCCGCCGCCAGCAGCTCGGCCGCTACCTGCGGGTCAACGGCAACTTCTATGTGTGGCGCGCGCGTTCGTCCGGCGGATGGAGTCGTCGTGGATGGACGAAGGCGTGCACGGGATGGTCGAGATCCCGGAGTCCCGGGCCTTCGCGATCGACTACCAGTACGAGTTCGACGTCCTGCAGGCCCTGATCGCGCAGGGGTTGGTGCAGCTGCCCTGGCTCAGACCGGGTGCCTGACGTCGCCCTTGTAGAGCGCGCTCAGTGACTCCTCGACCCGGCGGAGCCGCTCCTCGTAGTGGCTGACGATCTGCATCCGGACCCGAGCCTGCTCGTGCTCTTTGCGAACCTCGTCGACCAGGCTTCGTGCCTCCGCCATCGAGGCGTCGTCGGCGACGAACGAGCCGCTCTCGAGCCGCTGCTCCAGCCGGCCCATCCGCTCCTCGAAGACCCCGACCTGGACCCGCAGCCGGCCGTGCTCGACCACGCGGGTGTTCTCGGCGGCCGCCAGGGGCTTGAGCTGCTCCTTCACCCCGGCCAGGGACTTCGTGAGGGCGTCTATCTGCCTGGCCTGGCGGTCGATCTGAGCCCGGAGCCCGTGCGGCACGAAGAGCGCGCGACGGACCCGGCCAAGGCCTCGGCGCAGGGTGCGGGACGGCTGGGTCATCGATGACTTCTCTCAGTCGAGGAACTGCATGGTGCCGTCGTCGATCCAGGAGCGGAGCAGGGTGCCCTCCACGGCCAGGTCGTGCAGCGGGTGGACGGCGGTGGAGCCGCCGCTGTGGTGCGCCCACTCGGTTTGGGCGTGCTCGTTGAGGAACGAGAAGCCGGTGGCGAGCATCCGAGCCTCGGGAAACATCTCGTGGGCCAGGTAGAGCGCAGCCGTGCCGCTGGTCGGCGTCAGTCGCGCGGTCACGTGGTCCGGGTCGAGCCGGTCGACCAGCCGCTGCTTGACGACGGCGTTGGGGAGCGGGAGGGCGCCGAGGTCGGGCGGCCAGAAGTCCGGTGCCGGGTTGACCTTGTAGTAGAGCGGGAAGCCCATCTGCGGGACCAGGTAGGCCCGGCGGCGGTAGTCCTGGAAGACCCACGGCGTGATCCGGGTCGCGTGCGAGAGGACGACCACGTGGCAGGTGGTGCCCAGGCACGGTGGGCTCCCTGGGTCATCGAGCATCATCGAGTTGGCCCGAATGACCAGGTCGCTGGCATCCAGCTGGGCTGCCCGCTCGGCGTTCGGCTCCAGCGGCGCGTTGCCGACGACGGCCACCTGCCGGACTGGCCGGCGATCGGCGTAGGACGCGATGAAGTCACGCAACGAGTCCCACTGCTCCTGGCGGGAGCGGACCAGCTCGTCGGCGAACACCCGGACATCCTGCCAGCGAGGGGGCGTCCTCAGCGGGTGCTGATGCCCAGGCGGGGGGCCTCGATGGCCGGACAGGCGTCCATCACGACGTCCAGCCCAGCGGTCCGGGCGCGCTCAGCGGCGGCCTCGTCGACGATCCCGAGCTGCATCCAGATCGCGGTGATGCCCAGCCGGTCACGCTCGGCGATGGCGTCATCCACGACCCGGCCGACGCGGGTCGAGTTGACGAAACAGTCGACGACGTCGACCTGCGTGCCGTCGGGGATCTCGGCGAGCGTCCGGTAGCCCGGCTCACCGTGCACCTCGACTGCGCGCGGGTGCACGGGGACGATCCGCTGGCCGATCCGCTGCAGCAGGGCGGCGATCCCGTAGGCGTCGCGGGACTGGTCCTGGGACAGGCCGACGACCGCCCAGGTGCCGGAGCCGCGGAGCAGCCGTTCGACCGTCGCCGGGTCACCGATCACGATGCCTCCTGCCGTTGTGGAGCCGAGCGAGCGGACAAAGCCGACCGCGTCGTCGTACGTCGGGAGCAGCCCCGCCGCGGCCGCCTCGGCCAGCGTCGGCGCCGCCGTGTCCTTGGGGGAGAGCAGCGGCTCCAGCGGCCGGCCGTCGCGCCCGGTCGTGGGCCACTCGATGGCCAGGTCCGGGTCGGCGGGGGTGATCCCGTGCTCCCGGGCGGGCGCGTACGGCGCCGAGCAGAGATAGGTCACGACCGATCCTTCGGCCAGGGCCATGAAGGCGTGCCCGAGGCCCTCGGACAGGTAGACCGCGCGCCGGTCGACATCGTCGAGCAGGACCGAGTCCCACTGCCCGTACGTCGGTGAGCCGGTGCGCAGGTCGACGACGACGTCCAGGACGGCGCCGGAGGGGCAGGTGACGTACTTGGCCTGGCTCGGCGGCACCTGCGCGAAGTGGATCCCGCGGACGACCCCGGCCGCCGAGACCGACAGGTTGGCCTGGTGCAGGTCGAGCCGATGGCCGATGACGGACTCGAGCGCGGAGCTGACGAACCACTCGATGAACAGACCCGCGCTCGTCGGGGAACTGGCGGGGCGTCAACGCCCACGCGCCCTCGATCCGCAGGGGGCTGATCTCCACGAGTGGCAGGCTAGTCGAGTGCGCATCCTCGTCACCGGCGCGGCCGGCATGCTCGGCCGTGACCTCTCGCAGGACCTCGGGGTGGCCGGAGCCCTGATCAGCACGGCCACCCGGGCCGACCTCGACCTCACCGACGCCGACGCCTGCCTCAAGGCGGTCGAGCGGCACGACGTGGTCGTCAACGCCGCCGCCTGGACCGCCGTCGACGACGCGGAGGAGCACGAAGGCGAGGCGTTCGCGGTCAACGGGACCGGCGCGGCCAACCTGGCCCGGGCCTGCGACGACGCGGGGGCCCGGCTGGTGCACATCTCCACCGACTACGTGTTCGACGGCACGAGCACGACGCCGTACGCCGAGTCGGCCCCGCTCGCGCCGGCCTCGGCCTATGGCCGGACCAAGGCCGCCGGGGAGTGGGCCGTGCGGGCGCTGTGCCCGGACAGCCTCGTCGTGCGGACGGCCTGGCTGTACGGCGCCGCACGGCCGGTGCTTCCCGCGCACCATCGCCGCTGCGCTGGGCGTGCGGCCCACCCTCGACGTCGTCGTCCGACCAGCTCGGCCAGCCGACCTGGACCCGGGACGTGGCCGAGCTGGTGCGCGAGCTGCTGGCTGCGCGCGCTCCGGCCGGGACCTATCACGCGACGGCCGGCGGGCAGACGTCCTGGCACGGGTTCGCGCAGGCGGTCGCGGTGGCGGCCGGCGCCGACCCGGGGCGGGTGCACGAGACGACCTCGGCCGAGTTCGTCCGGCCGGCCGCGCGACCGGCGTACTCGGTGCTCGGCCACCGCACGCTCGAGCAGGCCGGGGTCGACCCGATCGGCGCCTGGGACGAGCGCTGGGCCGTGGCCGCGCCCGCGGTGCTGGCCGACCTCTAGCGGGGCGCGGCTGAGCAGGCCGAGCAGGTAGTCGCCGTAGCCGGACTTCGTCAGCGGCTCGGCCCGCTGCGCGCAGGTCGTCGTCGGTCAGGAAGCCGGCCCGCCACGCGACCTCCTCCGGGCAGCCGATCTTGAGCCCCTGCCGCGACTCGACGACCTTGACGAACTCGCCGGCGGCCATCGAGCGAGTCGAAGGTGCCGGTGTCCAGCCAGGCCGTGCCGCGGGGGAGCACCTCGACCGAGAGCCGGCCCTGCTCGAGGTAGGTGCGGTTGACGTCGGTGATCTCCAGCTCGCCGCGCGGCGAGGGCTTCAGGTCGCGGGCGATGGCGACGACGTCGTTGTCGTAGAAGTAAAGGCCGGGCACGGCATAGCTGCTGCGCGGCCGAGTTGGCTTCTCCTCCAACGAGATCGCCGTCCCAGTCGCGTCGAACTCGACGACGCCGTACGCCGTGGGGTCGGCCACGTGGTAGGCGAAGACCAAGCCGCCGTCGACGTCCGTGTGGCGGGCCAGCCGGGTGCCGAGGCCGGGGCCGTAGAAGACGTTGTCGCCCAGGACGAGCGCGACCTTGTCCGACCCGATGAAGTCGGCGCCGATGACGAACGCCTGGGCCAGCCCGTCCGGCGAGGGCTGCTGGGCGTAGGTGATCGAGATGCCGAACTTCGAGCCGTCGCCGAGCAGCCGCTCGAACTGGCTCGCGTCGTGCGGCGTCGTGATGACCAGCACGTCGCGGATCCCGGCCATGATCAGCGTCGACAGCGGGTAGTAGACCATCGGCTTGTCGTAGACCGGCACCAGCTGCTTGCTGACCCCGAGGGTGATCGGGTGCAGCCGCGTGCCGGAGCCGCCGGCCAGGATGATCCCGCGCATGGGGCCCAACCGTAGTCGCCCGTTAGCCTGGCCCGGTGAAGCTTCTCGTCACCGGCGGCGCCGGGTTCATCGGATCGCACTACGTCCGGCAGGCGCTGTCCGGCGCCTACCCGGGCCTCGCCGACGCCGATGTCGTCGTACTCGACGCCCTGACCTATGCCGGCAGCCGGACCAACCTGGCGCCGGTCGCCGACTCGCCGCGGCTGCGGTTCGTGCACGGCGACATCTGCAACGTCGACCTCGTCGACGGCCTGGTCGGGGAGGCCGACCAGGTCGTGCACTTCGCCGCGGAGAGCCATGTCGACCGGTCCATCGTCGGCGCGGCCGACTTCGTGCGGACCAACGTGCTCGGGCACCCAGACCCTGCTCGACGCGGCGCACCGGCACGGGGTCGAGCGGTTCGTGCACGTGTCGACCGACGAGGTCTACGGCTCGATCGAGTCCGGCTCCTGGCCGGAAACCTTTCCGCTGCAGCCGAACTCGCCGTACGCGGCGAGCAAGGCCAGCAGTGACCTGATCGCCCTGGCCTACGCGCGGACGCACGGCGTGCCGGTCACCGTGACCCGCTGCTCGAACAACTACGGGCCGTACCAGTTCCCGGAGAAGGTCATCCCGCTGTTCGTGACCAACCTGCTCGACGGCGGGACGGTGCCGCTGTACGGCGACGGCCGCAACGTGCGCGACTGGCTGCACGTCGACGACCACTGCCGCGGGATCGAGCTGGTCCGGGCCGGCGGCCGGGCGGGCGAGGTCTACAACATCGGCGGCGGCACCGAGCTCAGCAACAAGGAGCTGACCGAGCGGCTGGTCGAGGCCGTGCGGGCCGACTGGTCCAGCGTGCGCCAGGTCGAGGACCGCAAGGGCCACGACCTGCGCTACTCCGTCGACATCGGCCAAGATCGGCGCCGAGCTCGGCTACGCGCCGCAGGTGCCGTTCGAGCAGGGCCTCGCCGGACACGGTGGCCTGGTACCGCGACAACCGCGCCTGGTGGGAGCCGCTCAAGGCCCGCGCCGCCCTCCCCGTCTAACCGCGCTTCCACCGCGTCGAGGGGCCGGTCAGGCGGTGGGGCGGCCCAGGGCTCGGTAGGTCCAGCCGGCCGCGCGCCAGGCCTCCGGGTCAAGGACGTTGCGGCCGTCCAGCAGCCGCTTCTGGCTGACGATCGCCCCGAGCGCGACCGGGTCGATCTCGCGGTACGCCGCCCACTCGGTCAGGTGCAGCACGACGGTTGCCCCCTGACAAGCCTCCTCGATCGAGTCGGCGTAGGTCAGCTGCGGCCAGGCCTTGCGGGCGTTGTCCAGCGCCCGCGGGTCGTGGACGGTCACGTGCCCGCCCTGCAGCCGGATCTGGGCCGCGACGTTGAGCGCCGGTGAGTCGCGGATGTCGTCGCTGTCCGGCTTGAACGCCGCACCCAGCACGGCGATTCGGTGGCCGAGGAACGAGCCCTCGCACTGGTCGCGGGCCAGGTCGACCATCCGGGAGCGGCGCCGCTGGTTGATCGCGTCGACCTCGCGCAGGAAGGTCAGGGCCTGGTCGGCGCCGAGCTCGCCGGCCCGGGCCATGAAGGCCCGGATGTCCTTGGGCAGGCAGCCGCCGCCGAAGCCCAGCCCGGCGCCGAGGAACTTGCGCCCGATCCGGTCGTCGTAGCCGATCGCGTCGGCCAGGGCCACGACGTCGGCGCCCGCCGCCTCGCAGACCTCGGACATCGCGTTGATGAACGAGATCTTGGTCGCCAGGAACGAGTTGGCCGCCGCCTTGACCAGCTCGGCCGTGGCCAGGTCGGTGACCATGCCGCGGCGTCCCGCCGGCCAGCGGCCCGGCGTACACCTCGTCGAGGAGCTCGGTCGCGGTGCGGCGACGGTGACGCCGTAGACCAGCCGGTCCGGGTGCAGCGTGTCCTCGATCGCGTGCCCCTCGCGCAGGAACTCCGGGTTCCAGGCCAGCTGCACCTCGCTCCCGGCCGGCGCCGCCGCGGCCAGCCGGGCCGCGATCCGGGCCGCCGTGCCGACCGGGACCGTGGACTTCCCGACCACGAGGGTCGGCTTGCGCAGGTACGGCGCGAGCAGGTCGGCTGCCGCCTCGACGTAGGTCAGGTCGGCCGCGAACTCACCCGCCCGCTGCGGGGTCCCGACGCAGATGAAGTGGACGTCGGCGTCGGCCGCCGCCGAGAACTCCGAGGTGAAGCTCAGCCGACCGGTCGCGAGCGCGCGCTCGAGCAGCTCGTCCAGACCGGGCTCGTAGAACGGCGCCTGGGCGGCCGACAGAGCGCGCGACCTTCTCCTCGTCGACGTCGATGCCGACGACGGTGTGACCGAGGTCGGCCATGCAGGCCGCGTGAACGGCGCCGAGATAGCCGGTGCCGATGACGGAGATGCGCAGAGCCACCGCTGGAGCCTACTGGCCCACTGCGCGGCCCCCGGGATGTCGCGGACCTGAGCCCTGGATACGTTGGGCGTCATGCGCTTCGGCACCTTCCTCCCGCAAGGCTGGCGGCTCGACCTCGCCGGCATCGACCCGGCCGACCAGTGGCCCACCATGCTCGCGGTTCGCCCAACGGATCGACGCCGGGCCCTGGGACTCGATCTGGGTCTACGACCACTTCCACACCACGCCGGTGCCGACCGAGGAGGCGACGCACGAGGCATGGGCGCTGATGTCAGCCCTCGCCGCGACGACCTCTCGGGTGCGGCTCGGCCAGATGTGCACCTGCATCAGCTATCGCAACCCGGCCTATCTGGCCAAGGTCGCGGCCACCGTCGACGTGATCTCCGGCGGGCGGCTCGACATGGGGATCGGCGCCGGCTGGTACGAGCACGAGTGGCGGGCCTACGGCTACGGCTTCCCGTCGGCGGGCGAGCGGTTGGCCCGGCTCGACGAGGGCGTGCAGATCATGCGCCAGATGTGGTCGACCGGCTCGGCGACGTTGCAGGGCAAGCATTACCAGGTCGACGGCGCCCGCGGCTGGCCGCTGCCGCTGCAGGATGGCGGCATCCCGCTGTGGATCGCCGGGGGCGGGGAGAAGAAGACCCTGCGCATCGCGGCCCAGTACGCGTCGTACACCAACTTCGACCCCACTCCCGAGGCGTTCCAGCGCAAGTCGGAGATCCTGGAGCAGCACTGCAGGGACGTCGGCCGCGACTTCGGCGAGATCACCCGGACCGCCGACTACAACGTCGTGATCGCCGCGACCGAGGCCGAGGTGCAGGACCGGATGCGCTGGATCCGGTCGCACTACGCGCCGCTCGTCCCGCCCGACCGGCTGGAGAGCACCGTCCGCAACTACACGGACAGCCCGCTCGTCGGCACGCCGGAGCAGATCGTCGAGCGCGCTCAAGGAGGCCGAGGCGTTGGGTCTCGGCTACGCCATCACCTACTTCCCGGATGTGGCCTATGACACCTCGGGCATCGAGCTGTTCGAGCGTGAGGTCATCCCGGCACTAGCCTGAGCCGCGTGAACTCCCCTGGACTGGTTGCCCCGCTGCGCCGACGGGCCGGTCGGCTGGTCCGCGGGCGTCCGTCGCCGGTTGCGCGGCAAGGCCGCTCCGACCCCCGGCGCCCAGCGCCAGACTGCCCCAGCGCCGACCACCCCGAAGCCGGTCAAGATCGGGCCGGTCACCACCGAGCTCACGCCGCGGCTGGAGCAGGTCATCGCCGGGGTCCGCGAGGAGAACCTCACCTACCTCGGCGTCGGCGGCCTGCGCACCCTGGCCTCGGTCGTCACCGACCTCGAGACCGCCGGCATCCCCGGCCTGATCCTCGAGGCCGGAGTCGCCCGCGGAGGTTCGGCGATCGTGCTGGCGACGGCCAAGTCGCCCACACGCGCCACTCAAGCTGTACGACGTCTTCAGCATGATCCCGCCGCCGGGGAGAAGGACGGCGCGGACGTCCACGACCGGTACCAGACCATCGTTTCCGGCCAGGCCGAGGGCGTGGGCGGCGAGACCTACTACGGCTACCGCGACGACCTGCTCACCGAGGTCACCGAGTCCTTTGCCCGGCATGGCGTGCCCGTCGGACGAGAACAACGTCGAGCTGGTTCCGGGCCTGTTCGAGGACACGCTCGAACCTCGACGGCCCGGTCGCGCTCGCCCACCTCGACGGTGACTGGTACTCCTCGACGATGACCTGCCTGACCCGCATCGTGCCCCGGTTGCCCGCGGGCGGCCGGCTGGTGATCGACGACTACGACGCCTGGTCCGGCTGCAAGACCGCGATCGACGAGTTCTTCGCCGGCCGCACCGACTTCCGGTTCGAGCGCCGCGGCAAGCTGCACATCGTCAAGCTCTAGCTGGTCGAGCCCTCAGGGTCGGGCCGGCGGGCGACCACCACGTAGTTCTTGGGCATCCCCGACTTCGGTGTACTTCCACCGCGCGTCGGCGCTGGTGAAGGCCACCCCGAGCAGCGCCGGCCAGCCGGCGGGTCAACGAGACGAGCGGGGCCAGGTAGAGGATCCGCCAGCCGGGCTCGATCGCCCGCAGGGTGTCGATGCCCTTCGGCAGGGACCGCTGCATCAGCTGGAACTGGTAGGCGACGGTGCCGAAATAGCCCTCGAGCCAACTGATTCGGTCGATCTCGAAGCCGGCCTCGTCGAACAGCCGCCGCAACGCGAACCGGGTGTAGCGGTAGTAGTCGTGCGGGATCTGGTGCTCGGCGAAGAACAGCGGCACCGAGCAGAAGATCAGCCCGCCCGGCTTCAGCACCCGGTGCAGCTCGGCCAGCGCGCGCCCGGGCTCGGGCAGGTGCTCGAGCACCTGGTTGAACAGGATCCGGTCGAACCGGCCGTCCTCGACCGGGATGTCGGTCAGCTCGCACACGTAGTCGAGCGGCGCGTAGTCCATCGGCAGCGCCGCGAAGTCAGCGGCCTCGTAGCGGGCGTGGGCGAAAGTACTTCCGGTACGGCGACCGGCCCGCGCCGGCGTCGAGCACCAGCATCCCCGGCTCGGTTCGCTTGGCGAAGGCACGGACCTGGCGACCCAGGTGGATCCGCGAGGAGTTGACGCTCGGGTCGGGCCGGAGGAGTCCGCGCACGCGCCTCGCCCCCTGGCCCAGGGGCCGGCCGAGGCCCGGATGTCCGCCACCCGGGGAGTCTGACAGACGCGTCCGGCAGCGCCCGATCCGCGATTCTCGACCGACGCCCGCGGTGTGGAACCCTGTACGCGTGCAGCGCCCGGATCCCTCGACCAACGCCAGCTCGACGCGATCCCGGCCAAGGGTCTGCGGCTGCTGCGCCGGGCGGCCTGCTCCGCCGCCCCGCAGGCCGGGCGGCAGCCGTCCGCCGGCTCCGCGCCGCGGCCGGCGAACCCCCCGCAGCGCCGCGGCCGCCGCCCGCGAAGGCCGCGCCGAAGGCCGCCGCCTCCCGCCGTCGAGAAGCGGTACGTCGCCGCCTGGACGCGGCTGGCCACGATGGTCACCGGCACCCCGGTCCCGCCCGACCCCACGACGTACGACGCTCCGTCGGTCAACGAGACCATCTCGCAAGGCCGGCTCCAGCACGCCCAGGCGCCGGTTCGCCGAGCTGCTCGGCACCGGGGTGCCGCTGGAGGAGGCGGTCTACGGCACGGTCGTCGCGCTGGGCCAGGCCCAGGAGTGGACCGCCGCCTGGGCGCTCTGCGACGGGGTCGGCCGGCTCCCCGGCGGTCAGCGGGCCCGAGCCGTCGGCCTGGCCGTCATCGAGCACCGCCAGGGCCGGTTCGAGCGGGTCCTGCCGATCGTCGCGGAGCTGAGCGACGAGGAGCTCGCGCGCGTACCTCCCGATCGAGGCGGTCGACGGCGCGCTGGCCGTCGGCACCGACTCGGCCCGCGCCCGGGGGCTCGCCGTCGCCGCGGCGGCCGACCGGCTGAGCGGACCGGTCGTCGTCGACCTGGCCGGCCGGTTCCTCGCGACCGGCGACAACGCCCAGGCGGCCAAGCTGGTGCAGGAGCTGCACGGCCGCTCGCCGGCCGAGCGGGCCGCGCTGGACCCCGACCACGACCGTTCGCTGACCCTCATCGAGGCCTGGCTTGGACGGTCGGCCGCGCCAGGTGCCGGAGGGCGCGATCCCGGTCGCGATCATCGACTACCAGTCGCCCGACCAGAAGCTGACCTCGGGCAACGTCGGCGACTACATCCAGACCCTCGCCCTGATGAGCAACATCGTCCGGCTCATCGAATGTGCGGTTCACCGGCGAGGACGGGCTGGCCGAGCTCGCCACCGAGCTGCAGGCGCGGGTGCGCGCCGAGCTGCGGACTGCCGGGCGCCGACCGGGTCGATGCACCTGCTCGACGTCAACCGGGAGTTCACCAGCGTCGAGGACATCCCGGACGGCACGTGGATGGTGGCCTTCGGCTGGCACATGCACCCGATGTACGACCTGCGCTACGACTTCCCGTACCACCCCGGCATCCGGCCGATCTTCGTGTCCTTCCACGTCAACCGGCTGGCGATGCTGACCGACGAGGCGCTGGACTACCTGCGCCGCTACGGCCCGGTGGGCTGCCGCGACTGGACGACGGTCGACCTGCTGCTCAGCGCCGGCGTCGACGCGTTCTTCACCGGTTGTCTGACGACAACGGTCGACGCGGTCTTCCCGCAGCGGGCCGAGGTCTACGACGGTCACGGCGACGTCGGCCTGATCGACATCCCGCGCGCCGTGGCCGGCGGAGTGCCGGCGGAGGTCCGGACCTACACCCATCAGGACGACATCTATCGGCACATGTCATTGCCGGACGGCGTTCGCGCGGCGTCGGATCTGCTCGGCCGAGTACCAGCGGACGCTGAGCCGGGCGGTCGACCCGACGGCTGCACGCCTACCTGCCGCTGACCGCGCTCGGGATCCCGGTCGACCTGCGGCCGGGCAGCTCCGGCGATGTGCGGTTCGCCGGGCTGATCGGTGTCGAGCCGGAGTCGGCGCAGCTGCGGGAGATGCAGGACGAGATCCGCGGCCTGCTGGCCGAGGTGCTGACCGCCGTGCTCGGCGGCGCGGACGAGGCCGAGGTCTATCGGCTTTGGCGCGAGCTCACCGCCGACCTGGTCGCCGCGGCCAAGGAGCATCGGGCGACCCCGGTCGTCGACACGCCGACCACGATCGACGTCGCGGCCGCCGTCGCCTCGAGCCGGGCCGGCTGCGGCGGTTCGGGCCGCACGAGTCGGTCGACGACGCCGCCCCGGCGACGTGGCCGATGTCGTGCTCGTGCTTCGACGAGAACATCAAGACCCAGGCCGCGGTGACGCTCGAGTCGTTGCTGGCCAACGCGACGGTGCCGGTGCGGTTGTGGGTCCTCGGCCGCGGCCTCGACTCGGCGTACGAGGAGTGGCTGGCCGCTGCCTTCCCGCGAGCTGCCGATCACCTTCCTGCCGTGCGACCACATCGACTACGGCAAGATCGCCCGGATCCCGAACCGGATCACGGTGTCCACGATGGACCGGCTGTTGCTGCCGCACCTGCTCGCGGACGTCGCATCGGGTCATCTACCTGGACATCGACACGTTGGTCCTCGGCGACATCGCCGAGCTCGCCCGGCTCGACCTTGGCGGCGCACCGTTCGCCGCCCGGGACTCGAACGTGAGCGAGTTCACGCGAGTGGCGCTCGGCGGCTCGCCGGCTGCCCCGGGACGTGGCGAGCGAGCTGCAGCGGCGGATGGGCGCTGGCGCACGGGTATCGGCCGGCCCGCCCTGAACGCCGGGGTGCTCGTCCTCGACCTCGACCGGATGCGGGCCGACGACTTCACGACGCACCTACCTGGCCTGGGTCGAGCGGTACGGCCTGCACGACCAGGACGTGATGCTGGCCTACGCCGGCGCCGACCGCTGCGCGCTGGAGCCGCGCTGGAACAGCCTGCCCGTGCTCGAGGACGTCGCCGACCCGGCGCTCATCCACTGGGCCAAGCTCGACAAGCCCTGGGGTGCCCGGCTCACCTACCGCCAGGACCTCTGGCAGGAGTACGCCGACCGCCTGAACAGTCGTGTCGCCCCGATCCCCCCGTCGTAGGGTGAACGGATGAGCGACCAGTTCGACCTGTTCAAGATCTCCGAGGACCACGAAGCTCTGCGCCATGCCGTCCGGGCGGTGTGCGAGGACAAGATCGCCCCGCACGCAGCGGAGGTCGACGAGCGGGCTGAGTTCCCGCAGGCGGCGTACGACGCATTGCGCGCCGGGGACTTCCACGCACCGCACATCCCCGAGCAGTACGGCGGGGTCGGCGCCGATGCGCTCGCGACCTGCATCGTGATCGAGGAGGTCGCCCGGGTCTGCGCGTCGTCCGCGTTGATCCCGGGGGTCAACAAGCTGGGCACGATGCCGCTGTTGCTCGCCGCGTCGGAGGAGCTGAAGACGCGCTATCTGCCGCCCGTCGCCAGTGGCCAGGCGATGTTCTCCTACGGGTTGTCGGAACGTGAAGCCGGCTCGGACACGGCGTCGATGCGCTGCCGGGCCACCGCCGATGGCGACGACTGGGTGCTGCACGGACAGAAGTCTTGGATCACCAATGCCGGTGTCTCGCAGTACTACACGGTGCTGGCGGTGACTGACCCGGACGGCCCGCGCGGGAGCAACGTGACGGCGTTCGTGGTGGAGAAGGACGACCCCGGGTTTGAGTTCGGTGCGCTGGAACGCAAGCTCGGCATCAAGGGCTCGCCGACCCGCGAGCTGCTCTTCGAGCAGTGCCGGATCCCGGGCGACCGGGTGGTCGGCGACGTGGGTGCGGGGCTCAAGCTGGCCTTGCGCACGCTGGACCACACCCGGGTGACGATCGGTGCTCAGGCGGTCGGAATCGCCCAGGGCGCACTGGATTTCGCGGTCGGGTATGTCAAGGAGCGCAAGCAGTTCGGCCAGGCCGTTGCGGAGTTCCAGGGCATCCAGTTCATGCTCGCCGACATGGCGATGAAGCTCGAGGCGGCGCGTGGCATGGTCTACACGGCCGCCGCCAAGAGCGAGCGTGACGACGCCGACCTGCCGTTCTTCGGCGCCGCCGCGAAGTGCTTCGCCTCCGACGTGGCGATGGACATCACGACCGACGCCGTACAGCTGCTGGGTGGCTATGGCTACACCAAGGACTACCCGGTCGAGCGGATGATGCGCGACGCCAAGATCACCCAGATCTACGAGGGCACCAACCAGATCCAGCGCCTCGTCATGGCCCGCCAGCTCCTCAAGTAGGCCCTCGCAATTCCTCGGCTGACGGCGTGGAGACCTTCGAGTGGCGGGGGCGCAGTGTCGCCTGGCAACGTCTCGGGCGGCCTGCGCTCGGCCGACCGGACGTCGTGTTCTGCCATGGGACACCTTGGTCCTCGGCCCTATGGCGCCCGATCGCAGACCGCCTCGCGGATACCCACACGGTCTACCTCTGGGACATGGCTGGATACGGCCTGTCCTCCAAGCACCCGGCACACGCCGTCGACCTCGGTGTGCAGGGCGAGCTGTTCGCCGCACTCCTCATGGAGTGGGGTCTTGAGCAGCCGCACGTCGTGGCCCACGACTTCGGCGGGGCCGTCAGTTTGCGGGCCGCACTGCTCCACGGGGCGTCGTACGCCTCCTTGGCGCTCGTCGACGTCGTGGCGCTTCGCCCCTGGGGTTCGCCCTTCTTCAGGCTCGTCCACGACCACGCGGACGTGTTCACCCAACTGCCTCCTGCGATCCATCGCGGTGTCCTGGAGGCCTACGTGCGCGGCGCGTCCCACCGCGGGCTGAGCGCCGACCAACTGCAGGTGCTGGTCGGACCCTGGCTCGACGAGGAGGGGCAGCGGGCGTTCTACGCGCAGATTGCCCAGGCCGACGAACGCTTCACCGAGGAGCTCGAACCACTTCTCGGAAGCCTTGCCATGCCAGTACACGTGGTCTGGGGCAGCCAGGACACATGGATCCCGGTCGACCGCGCCGATCGGCTTCGTGCCCTCATCCCGGGCGCCACCATGCAGGTCGTGGAGGAGGCGGGCCACCTGATCCAGTACGACGCGCCCGACGAGCTGGCCGTCGTACTCGCCAACTGGCTAGCCCGCGTCGTTACGGGCGAACCCGGATGATCGTCTTTCCCTTGAGCCGCTCGGTCGGGTTGAAGGCCGCAACGGCGTCGTCAAGGGTCGCGACGGTGCCGATGTTCGTCCGCAGTCGCCCGTCCCGCACGCGCTGCACGATCTCAGTCAGCTGGGCGCGATCGGTCTCGACCACGAAGTCCACCACGAGGCCGTCAGCCGGCCGGGCATCGACCGGGCCGACGATGGACACCAGCGTTCCGCCAGCCCTGATCAGACCTGCGGACCGCTTCTGGATGTCGCCACCGATGACGTCGAAGACCAGGTCGACCTCGCCGATGTCTTCCAGCGCGTCGTTCTCCAGGTCGACGAACTCCTGCGCGCCGAAGTCGAGCGCCTTCTCCTGGTCGGCGGCGCGTCCAGTGCCGATGACGTAGGCGCCCGCCTCGCGAGCGAGCTGCATCACCATGGTTCCGACTGCGCCGGCCGCGCCATGCGCGAGCACGCTCTGCCCCGGCTGAAGCCGGCCGTGCTGGAACAGTCCCTGCCACGCGGTCAGGCCCGAGATGGGCAGGGATGCACCGACCGAGAAGTCGACGTCGCCCGGCAAGGGTGCGAGGTTGCGGGCCTCGATCGCCACAAACTCCGCCAGCGTGCCGTCGCGATGCCAGTCGGCGAGGCCGAACACCCGCTGTCCCACCGACAGCCCCGTCGTGCCATAGCCCAGCGCGGAGACGACCCCGGCCAGCTCGTGGCCGGGGATCGACGGTGTTCGGTCACGGTCGGCGCGGTCGGTCCACGTCGAGGGCCAATCCAGCTCTGTCGGAACGAATCCCGACGCGTGAACCTGAACGATGACGTCGTTGATCGCTGCCGGCGGCTCGGGACGTTCGGCCAGCTTCATCCCGGCCGTGCCAGCGGTCTGATCCGTCACCACAATCGCCTTCATCGGGCACCTCTTCTAGTTGATGATTTCGCCGCGTTCGTCCTCGAGGATCGCCGACAACCGGTCGCGCCAGGTCTGCAGTGCCTCCGGGGTCAGGCGCGGCCAGTCGGTCACCTCGCCGACGACCCGGACCGGCTCGCTGCTTCGGTAGGACCGCGTGGGATTGCCGGGGAACTTCTTGTCGGTCACATTCGGGTCGTTCTCGAAGGGCCCGGTCGGCTCCACGGCGTACACGCGGGGGGCAGCATCCCCAGCCGCGAGCTCCGCGGCGAGCCCGGCACCGTCGGGCAGAGCGGTGAAGTAGATGTGGTTCATCACGACCTCGGGCCGGTAGTTCGACCGGAATCCCGCGGTGAGGAGGTCGCCGACCCGCAGGTCGGCCTTCGTTCCGTGGAAGAACGGTCCTTCGTCCAAGACATCGCCCATCCACCCCAGGCTAGTTGCCCTTCAGCCCTTGACACCGCAGGGCAGCGCACGGTAGAAAACCAATTAGTTACCAAACCGAATGGTTACAGACGAGGAGACCATCACCATGACAACAGCAGTCGAAATGCGGCTCGAGCTCATCCACCTGCCGGTCAGCGACGTCGACCGGGCCCGCGACTTCTACGTGGACAAGTGCGGTTGGCGGCTGCTCACCGACCACGTCCAGATGGACGACATGCGGATCGTCCAGATCTGCCCTCCCGGCTCGGGCTGCGCGGTCCTGTTGGGCCGCAACATCCCTGAGATCAGCGACATGCCGGTCGGCGTACAGAAGGGGCTGCATCTGGTGGTCTCCGACATGGCGGCCGCGACCAAGGATCTGACCGAGCGCGGCGTCGAGCTCGGCGAGGTCATGGACCTCGGCGGCTGCCTGTTCTGCCGGTTCGAGGACCCCGACGGCAACACCTGGCTGTTGCAGCAGTGGCCCGAGGGCGGCTACCCGCACGAGGACCTGTCCGGCGCGTGACGCACCGTCGCGCTCGGCGCCGGCCCAGCGCAGGCGCGCGACCCGCTGAGCCTGATCTTCGCTGCGCTGGCCGACCCGACCCGCCGCGCGATGCTCACGCGGCTGCGACGAGGCCCGGCGACCGTGAGCGAGATCGGGGCACCGTTCGACATGACCGGCCCGGCCGTCTCCAAGCATCTACGGGTGCTGGAGCGCGCCGGGCTGGTCACCCGCGGGCGGGTCGCACAGTCGAGGCCAGCCACTTTGCACGCCGAGCCGATGAGGCAGGTCGCGGAGTGGGCTGAGGAGTTCCGCGAGTTCTGGGATCAGCGCTACGACCGGCTCGACGACTACCTGGACACGATGTCCGACGACCCCGAGGATCAGTCATGACCATCTGGCCAGCCACGTTCGACGTCACCACGCCGGACGACACCTCGGTCGTCGTACGCCGTGACTTCGACGCATCACCTGACAAGGTCTGGCGGGCCATGACCGAGCCCGAACACGTGCGCCGGTGGCTCGGCGACCCGAGCTTCCCGCTCACCACCTGCGAGATGGACGTGCGGGTCGGTGGGACCTACCGCTGGGTGTTCAGCCAGCCGGACGGCCCCGCCACGATGGGCGTTCGAGGCACGTACGACGAAGTCGACCGGCCGCGTCGCATCCTCAGTACCGAACAGTTCGACGACTTCCCCGGGCCGAGCGTCAACACCCTCGAGCTGAGCGAACGCACGGATGGCCGCACCTCGATGAGGCTGACAGTGCGGTACGTCGACCGGGAGATGCGCGACGGCTGGGTCGCCTCCGGTATGACCGAAGGACTCGGCCGCGGCTACGGTCGCCTCGACGATGCCCTAGCGGCCATCGATTGATCCCGGCCGTGCAGGGCAAACGCGCGTTGGTGCTCGCCGGTGGCGGATCGGCCGGCAACGCCTGGTTGATCGGTGTCGTCGCCGGCCTGTTCGATGCCGGGCTCGACGTGACCCAGGCTGATCTGATCATCGGGACATCCGCCGGATCGACTGCCGCCGTGCAGATCTCGAGCGCGGAGCCGACCGAGCTGCTCGCGGCGATCCTCGCCTCGGCGCCCCAGCGTCCGACTGGGCCGGTCGGCTCCGGTGCTGGACGAGCTCCCAACAGTCAGGTGAAAGACCATCTGGAACGGACGGGCCGGATCATTGCCGCGGCCGAGGACGCAGCCGACATGCGGCGCCGGATGGGTGCGGCCGCGGTCGAGCTGGCCACGGCGTCTGACGACTCGAGCCAACCACGCTGGCGCGCAACGGTCGGCGCTCGGCTGCCGAGTCAGCGCTGGCCGGACCGCACGATGTTGATAACCGCGGTCGATGCCCAGAGCGGCGAACCGGTCCTCTTCGACCGGCACAGCGGGGTCGACCTGGTGGACGCCGTCGCCGCGAGCACTTCGAGCGGCCCGGCCTACCGCATCGGCGACAGCCACTACATCGACGGCGGCTACCGACGCAACGAGAACGCCGACCTGGCCGCCGGATACGAGCGGGTGCTGGTGCTGTCGCCGTTCGGCGGCAGGACACGGCATCCGCTGGAGTGGGGGATGCAGCTCGCAACGCAGGTCGACGAGCTGCAAGCCCAGGGCAGCAGCGTCGAGACGATCCTGCCGGATGGCAACTCGCTCAACGCATTCGGCGACAACATGATGGATCTGTCGACGCGTCCAGCCGCTGCTCGAGCTGGCTATGACCAGGGCCGGGAGCTGGCCGAACAGCTCACCGAGTTCTGGCGTTGACGAGTGCGTTCCTCACCTACGGCAGAGGCTCGAGGATCAGGTCCGTGACGACGTCGGGCCGGCGGAAGATGATGAAGTGGTCGCAGTCGATGATTCGGATGTCGGGCGCAGCGTGAAGCACGCCTTCCGTCAGGTCGGTCGCTTCCTTGACTGCTCCGTCGACGGGGATGAGCGGATCGTTCCGCCCGAGCAGCACCGTGAAGGGAACCGTCGCCCACGCTCGGCCCGTCGTCGTCTCCGTCATCGCCAGCAGGCTGACCGGACGACGCCGATGCTCCTTCAAGTGCTCGAGAAGGGTGGGGTCGAACAAGTGGGACTCGGCGTCCAGCCAGAGGTCGGTGTCCAACACGAAGGTCCCGTCTCCGATTCGGCGAACCAACGGGTCATCGTCGATCCAGGCCGTGGAGATGTCTGACTCGTCTCGGGGCGGGCTCGGGTAGGAGGCCACGTAGACGAGTCGGGCCACGGTCGGCTCACCCTCGGCTCCGAGGTCCATGCTCTCTCCACCGGAAGACCAGCCCGCCACGACAACCGGGGGTTCGCACGCCCGGATCGCCGCCCTGACTGCCTCACCATCCTCGAGCAAGCCGGCTTCAGCAGACGAGTGCGACGGGAGGTCAACCGCCAGAACTCGTACGCCGGCTTGCTCGAGCAGTTCCGTCACCCACCGCCAGTCGTAGGGGCCGGACCAGGTGCCATGGACGAGTACGACGCTGCGGGGCCGGCGTGGGTCTGACGTGGTCGCCATCCCCGCAGGCTAGTCCTGAAGGATGCTCGCCACGCCGTTGCTACCGTGTCGCTCATGGCTGATGCCTGGCTCTCCGAAACCCGCTCGTCGTACGACACGGATGCCACCGGATACGCCGAGAAGGTGCGTGGCCTGCTGGACGGGCAGCCTTACCTGCGTGCGACTTTGGGCTTGTTCGCCGAGTTGGTGCGCGATGCCGGAGGTGGCCCCGTCGCCGACGTGGGCTGCGGGCCGGGGTACGTCTCCGGCTACCTCCACGACGCCGGAGTGGACGCGTTCGGCATCGATCTGTCGCCCGAGATGATCGACATCGCGCGGCGGGACTATCCACACCTGCGGTTCGAGGTTGGGACGATGACTGACCTCGACCTAGCGGATGACTCGGTCGCCGGCGTTGTCGCCTTCTGGTCCGTGATCCACATTCCGGACGACGCCATCCCGGGCGTGTTCGAGCAGTTCCGTCGAGTCTTGCGACCACAGGGTTTGCTGCTGGTCGGCTTTCACGTCGGCGACGAGACACAACACACGTCCGAGGGCTACACGGGTCGTCCGATCAACGTTGACAGTCACCATCGTCGGCCGGGCACGATGACGGGTTGGCTGCGGGATGCAGGGTTCACGATTGAGGCCGAACTGGTTCTCCGACCGGACGACGATGTCCCCGGAGCCGTCATCTTTGCCAGGCGACCTCGGCGAAGCTGAAGAGCCGCTCGGGCGTCAGCCGCAGCCAGGCGGTGGCCCAGTCCAGGCTGCCGCCGTGGTTCCGGACTTCGGTGATGCTGCGCAGCTCGTCCGGAACGGTCGTCACCACCTCGGCCGGGCCTTCGGTCAGCACTGCGGCATGGGTGTCGTGCTCACCCTCGACGATGGACAGTGCGAGCCATGGATGGGCCCGGACGTTGCCGAGCCGGGCCGCCCCCGTCACGGTGGGCAGCCAAAACGCCTCCGCGTAAAGGGAGAACAGCGTCGGCGCAGCGTGTGCTCGGCCGTCCGGTCGGGTGGAGGACGCGATCGCGTAGGTCCGTCGATCCAGGTATCGGGCCAGCTCGGTCCCGCTCATCCGGCGCTCAGGCGGGTACGCCGCGCGCAACCGTGGGCTGGCCCGGCTGAAGGACTCGTCCTGTAACCGGCCGAGCCAGTTCGTCATCGGCTGACGCGGCGGTAGCGGATATGGGTCGTCACCGGTGAGTGCAGCACCTCGGCGGGCTCGAAGTCGAAGGACTCAACCCCGTCGAAGATGCGCTCGCCCGAACCGAGCAGGAGGGGGGCGATGTCGAGGGTGAGCTCGTCGATCACCCCGGCTTTCAACGCCTGCCGGACGGTTGAAGCGCCACCGGCGATGTCCACTCCGTTGCCCCCGGCGGCCTCAAGGGCGGCGGAATAGGCAGCGTCGAAGCCTTCGGTGACGAAGTGGAACGTCGTACCCCCGTCCATCTCGATCGGGTCGTGACGGTGATGGGTCAGCACGAAAACCGGTGCGTGGTAGGGCGGTTCGGGACCCCACCAGCCGGACCACTCCTCATCCCAGTCGCCACGGATCGGACCGAACATGTTCCGCCCCATCACGTACGCACCCCGAGGACGCATCAGCCACTCCTCGGCGATCTTGTCAGCATCGTTGGCCCGCGGGTCGCCGAGGTGCCACTCGTGCAGCTCCAGTCCCCGCTGGCCCAGAGGCGACTCCCGACTTTGGTCCGGCCCGGCGGCGAAGCCGTCCAACGAGATGGACATGTGGCAGCTGGTGAGTTCCGGCACTGCGAACCTCCTGAGTGATTGAGCCGTGCGCGTGGGTGTGCGGACGTCGGTGATGATCAGTCGCTGTGTTCGGTCATCTCCGCCTGTTGGACGAGCAGTGCGACCTGGACCCGGTTGGTCGCCTGCAGTTTCGCCAAGAGCCTGGAGACATAGGCCTTCACGGTGGCCGTGCTCATGTATGCCACGGCGGCGATCTCGGCGTTCGACCGGCCCTGGCCGATCGCCAGGGCTACCTCGCGCTCCCGTTCACTGAGAACGGCCAGCCGGGCCCGTGCTGCGTCCCGCGGTCCGGTGTCCAAACCGCCGTCGCTGCTGGCCAAGGCGATGAGGCGACGCGTCACCGACGGGGAGAGCATCGGCTCACCGCTGGCCACCTTCTCCACCGCTCGCACGATCTCGGCCGGCGTGGTGTCTTTGAGCAGGTAGCCGGACGCACCCGCATCCAGAGCGGCCAGCACCTCACGATCGGCGTCGAAAGTGGTCAGCACGATCACCTCGGGTGCGGCCGGCTTTGAACGAAGCGCGAGCGTTGCTGCGATGCCATCGACCCGGCTCATCCGGATGTCCATCAGCACGACGTCCGGATGCAGCGCGGCCACCGCCGCGGGTACCTCGTCGCCATCGCTCGCCTCCCCGAGAACGGAGATGGTCGGGGACCCGCGCAACATCAAGCTCAGGCCGCTGCGAACGAGCGCATCGTCATCGACGAGCAGTACGCCGATGCTCATGATGAGACCCTCTCCAGGGCCTGATCCGGCAACCAGGCCCAGACGCGGAACTGCCCCTCCGGGACCGGTCCGTACTCGATCCGACCGCCGGCCAGGTTGACCCGCTCACTCAGGCCCATCAGCCCGGTCCCCGATCCTGGCGGTGCATCCGATGGGCGAGGCACCCGCGGAATGTCATTGCAGACAACGACCTCGAGGCCGTCAAGGCCGTCCCGCACCGCGACCTCGACGTGGGCCCTCGGGGCGTGTTTGCGCGCATTCGTGAGTGCCTCTTGGACCACGCGGTACGCCGTACGGCCGCTGGGCGCCTCGCGGCGTGGGAGTTCCGGCACAGTGAATGACACGACGAGCCCGGCCGCCCGCGACTCCTCGATGAGGGCCGGCAGGTCGGCCAGAGTCGGCTGAGGACGCACATCGTTCGGCTGCCGGTCCCGCAGCAGGCTGATGACCTGGCGCAGCTCGTCGAGCGCCTCATGGGTGTTGCTTCGGATGATCCCCACCGCCCTGGTGACTTCCTCGGGGGAGGCGGCCTGGTTGTACTCGAGGGCGCCGGCGTGCACCGCCAACAGCGAGAGCCGGTGCGCCAGGACATCGTGCATCTCGCGGGCGATCCGCTCGCGTTCCCCGCGGCGGGCCGCGGAGGCGCGCGCTGCGGCGGCCTGCTCCGCGTCGTCCAGCTGGCGGCGCAACGAGGCCAGCAGCTCGTGGCGCGCCCGCAGGTACATCCCCCAACCGGTGGCCGCAAACGTGGCCAGCACGCCGATCGTGATCGATCGTGCCTCGTGCGGCACGGGATAGATGGCCAGCGCAGGAAGGATGCTCACGGCAGCCAGCACGCTGACGGCCACGGCGGTGCGCCAAGGCCTGAGCTCGGCGACCGTGAACACACAGATCAGCGCGACCCCGCCACCCACGGTAGACACGACGCCCACGGCTATCGCCGCGAGGGCGAACGCGACCGGAAAACGTCGTCGCCAGAACCAGATGCCGGCGATGCAGCCCGCCCCCAGGACGAGGTCCGCCACGGCCAGTGCGGCTGGCCGGTCGGACGGGCCGTAGAGCAGGTTCTGATCGCTCGTCAGGCCGACGGCCAGAGCGATGACCGCCATCGCCGTGTCGACGACCACGTTGCGTGTCCGGCCCTGCGTCATGTCATCCAATCTAGAAGTCACCAGCGTGGTCGCAGATAGTGGTGGACGAATCGTCGACCAAAGTCGATCTGTGTGCGGGCGGGAGTCGACCTAAGTTCGTCGTGCGGGGCCGTCCGGCCGCAGCGGCCCGCCATCTGCGAGCGGCACTGTCGTCGGCATGACAACCTTTGACGCTCTCACCTCCACGGACCGCAAGTTTGTCGGGACGTGCGGCGTACTCGTCGCCGTCCTGTCGTTCGTCATGGTGCCCCTGTACTTCGTCTACTCAGGTCCGCCACCGTCGAGCAACGTGCTCACTCGTAACCTCATCACGGTGGCGGCGTTCACCCTGTTCCTGGTCTTCGCGGTCGGCCTGCGGCGTGTCCTGGGGCCTGGGGCTGCGATGGCCGGCGACATCGTGACCTTCGCTGGGACGGCGTACGCCGGCATGACCCTCGTCGCGGCGTCCTTGGAGACCGGCGTGGCGCTGCAGTATCCCGACGGGTCGAAAGACCCCACGACCGACGGGCCTCTGGCCAACGGAATGGCGCTGTTGCACGGCCCGATCGCCCGGTTCCTGGTCACCACGTTCCTGGTCGCCCTGGTCCTCGCTGTTCGCCGTACTCGTGTCCTGCCCCGCTGGGTGGGCACCGGATCACTGATGGTCGCCGTGGCGAACCTGGCCTTCGTGCCGTCCCTGTTCTACGGCATGGATCCCGCGAACTTCTACGCCGCCAACGGCTGGGGCAGCACGGCCAGCCTCGGCGCCGTCAACATGCTCTGGATCGGTGCCATCAGCGTCGCGGTCCTGCGGCAGCGCAGTACTGCCGCCGCGTCACGCGAGGACCTGCTCACCACCTCGATGGCCGGCGCATCATGACCAGCGATGCTTGGGAGGGCACCGTGACGAAGAAGTCTCGCGGACTGTTGGACGGGTCGAACCTGTACCGGCGTCTGACCGTCCGACTCGCCGATGGCCGGACCATCAAAGTCCGAGTCGACCGAGATCTCTGGAACGCCGTCTCCGAAGGGGAGACCGTCACCAAAGCCGCCGGACAGAGCCCGGTGAGACGCGGGGCGATCTGAGTGACTCGTGATAGGGAGGAAGGCATGACTGCGACGTACACGTTCGACGTCTTCACCAGCCTCGACGGCAACGGGTCCTACGGACCCCCCGGCGACTGGGGCGGCTACTGGGGCAAGCAGGGCCCGGAGTTCCTGGACCGCCGACTCGCGGCGTACGACGGCGAGCAGCGGATGGTCTTCGGCGCCACCACGTTCGGGCTGTTCCTGCAGATGTTGCCCGCGCTGGACGCCGACCAGCGCGACCCGTGGATGGACCGGATGATCAGCTGCCCCACCACTGTCGTCTCGTCCACGCTGCAGGGCCCGTTCGACTGGCCGGACGCCACGGTGGCCAGCGGCGACGGGGTCGACGTCGTGCGCCGGATGAAGGCGGAGTCGGACGTGCCGATCCGCTCGCACGGGAGCCTCTCGCTGAACCGCGCGCTCATGGCGGCCGGACTCGTCGACCGGGTCCAGCTCACCGTCTTCCCGGTGATCGCCGCCCAGACCGGTGACGAGCCGATCTTCGCCGGCGCCGGGGACTTCGACCTGGAGCTGCTGGAGTCCCGCACTCTCGACGGCGGCACCCAGGAGCTGATCTACCGGCCGACCCTGCGCACCTGGCCGGCTAGCGGTTGAGCGTCGCCTGAGCGTCGATCCGACCGAGCTTGGCCGGATTCCGCATCGCGTAGATCCGGGAGATCCGGCCGTCCGCGACGACAAAGCTGATCGCGGTTTCGGCACCGTCGGGGGCGCCCAGGATCCGGAGGCCGACCGACACCGTTGAGCAGAACCGGCAGGAGCTCGGCGTCGGGTGCGAGCCGGCTGAAGGGCCGCAGCAGGTTGGCGACCTTCTTGGCGCCGACCACCGGATTGACGACCGCTTGCACCACGCCACCGCCGTCCGCCACGAGCACCACGTCCGGTGCAAGGACGTCCAGCAGACCCTGCAGGTCGCCCTGCGTCACAGCGACGGTGAATCGCTCGACGACCGCCTGCTGCTCGGTGCGGCTGACCTCCATCCGCGGGCGCCGGGCTGCGACATGGTCCCGCGCCCGGTGCGCCACCTGACGCACTGCGGCCGCGGACTTGCCGACCGCCTCAGCGATCTCGTCGTACGGCGTCTCGAACACCTCGCGCAGCACGAACACCGCTCGCTCGGTGGGAGTGAGCGTCTCCAGCACGGTGAGCATCGCGATCGACACACTCTCGGCCAGCTCGACATCGTCGGCGACGTCCGGCCCTGTGAGCAGCGGCTCCGGCAGCCACTCCCCGACGTACTCCTCGCGACGCCGCGCGTTCGACCGCAACCGGTCGAGCGCCTTGCGGGTGACCATGCGCACCAGGAAGGCGCGCGGGTCGCGCACGTCACCTCGCGCGCCTTCGCCGATCGCGTCCCACCGCAGCCACGTCTCCTGCACCACGTCCTCGGTGTCGGCTGCGGAGCCGAGCATCTCGTAGGCCACGGTGAAGAGCAGGCCACGGTGGGCCACGAACGGGTCGTCCGCCATGGTCAGGACCAAGCGGCGGTGGTTGGCTGCATGAGCGGCTTGAGGCCGCAGGCCGCGGCAAAGCCGTCGGACTCGATGCCCAGCGCTACGTTCGGCCGGGTGGTGAAGTTGGCGAACGCGATGACGGCCGACAGCTCCACGACGGCGGCGTCGCCGAGCTGGTCGCGCAACCGAGCCACCATCCCGTCGGAAACTGACGGCGGCGTCACCGTCATCGCCTCGGCATACGCGAGCACGTCACGCTCGAGCGGCGAGAAGGCGGCCGACTCGCGCCAACGCGGGACCTCACGCGCCTTGTCCATGTCGAGGTGCAGGTTGTTGGCCTCGAAGTAGTTGAAGTCCAGGCACCAGCTGCAGCCCACCTGCGCTGCGACAGCCATGTGCGCGAACGACTTCAGCTGCTCGTCGCACGCATCCCACTTCTTCACCTTGGCACCCATGCCGGCCATGGTCATCAGCACCTTCTGGTTGTGCCAGTAGACCCCGAGCGAGCTGGGCACCTGGCCCAGAGACTTCTTCGCGAACCGCTTGACCAGCGCGCCTCTGAAGCCGGTGATCTCCGTAGCGGGGATTCGAGTGGTTTCAGTCATTTCCGTCCTCCTGTGTCGGTGGTACGACATGGAGACGCCGGCCGCGTCCAGCCTGTGACACCCGAGCGAGAACTTCCTGGGCTGCGACGGTGTGCGGGACTAGCCGGAGATGCTTGCCAGCACGATGGGTTCACCCGAGTCGCCCACCTGACCGGTGAGTGTGTGGTCGCCCTCGACCGGTGAGCCCACGACCCGAGCCAGGGTGAGCTTGAGGTCTCCGGCGCGGACCAATGTGACTGTGCCTTGGTCGGTTACCGAGTCAATCGAGGTCAGTTCTGGAAGGGCGGCTCCGGGGGTGCCACTGCCGCGGACCTGCATCCGCGGTGGAACATCCACGCGCTCACCGTCTTGCTCGAAGTACATGTCGGCCTGGGTGCCGCCCGTCAGGATCGCAGCGGCCAACGTCGCGGCCCAGACCGGGTCACCACAGCCGTCGTACACCCATCGACGACCGAGCACGGTGTGGTCAGTGGTCCCGATCAGATGGATCTCGGCACCATCGAGCGGACCGGCGCGGTAGGTCAACGGCGTCTGTACGACGACCCCGTCATCCATCCGCCACAGAATTGTCTCGACACCCACTTCGCCCGCGGGATCGTCGAAGCGGTACTCAGCGAGCTTGCGGATGACGGTCGGTTGCGACACCCAGGACCGCGATGGCAGCCAGGACTCGATGAGCTCCTGCTTCGACGGAGACAGGGTGGCTTGGTGAACAAGGGCCATCGCCCGACCCTATGTGCTGTCAGTCCGTGTCCGTGATGCAGAGAACGGTCATCTCAGCATTCCGACGGTCGGTAAGGACCAGAGTGTGGTCCCAGGCCACGTCCGAGAACCACGTGGTCCAAGGCACGAAGGACTGGTCGACACGGAAGTCTTCATAGCGGCGCTGAGTTAGAGCCGCCACGGCCTCATCGGCCAATCGCTTAGCCTCCGCCGCTGAACCTTTGAATGACTCGTAGGCGCCGCCCTGGACGATGATTGTTGCGAGTACGCCGTCCAGGATGAGCGCCCCGCCAGGGACCTCCTTGAGACCGCCAGGCACTCGATCGAGTCCCGCCGGGATCTCCAACGATGAGAGGTCGCGGCGCACGATGGGGCTGTCGAAGAGCAGCCGGTGCATCTCGTATTCATCGAGGCGATTGCGAGCCGCGAACCACGCCGTCACGTCGCTGTAGCGAGTAGCTCGCCACCGGCCCAACAGGTAGCCACCGTTGATATGCGTGGTGCGGACCTCAGTGAGGTACGTGTCAACAGCCGACGAGTTGAGCGGCGCCGGTTCCCATTCGAGGGACGCCCATGAGTCCATGAGTTCCGTGAGCGAGGGGCGTGGCTGTTCCCAGTCGATGTCGTTCCAGCTGCGCACACGGGGATCCTGTCAGGTCAGACAGCGACTCGGCGCAAGCTGCACAATCGTGTGCCTACTTGAGGTTCTGGGTGATGGTCTGGCTGGTGTCCGACATCTTCTTCAGCACGTTGGACAGCGTCGACATCATCTTGGACAACCGGTCCATGGCCATCTGGAGCCGAAGGGACTCCATCTCGCCCATCTCGCTCATGGAGTCCAGCCGGCCCTGCAGGGCGTCCCTGGCGCCCTCGAGCTGGCACCGCGACGTCACTGTCCCGTCGACCAGGGCCACGACGGCGAACTGCACGCCGCCCGGTGACTCTGGATCCGGGATGGCGATCTTGACCCGCGCGTAGGCGCGCTTGCCGCCGAGCCCGCTCTCGGAGAGTTCGAGCGCCCGTCCCTCGGCATCTGATACGAGCGCCGCGGTGACGTCGCGGTTCACCTTGGCCAGAACATCTCGGAGGTGTTGCTTAGCGGCGTTGATGGCCTTGACGGCGGCCATGATGGCCTTGAGATCCTCCTGTGCGCTCTTGGCGGCCTCCATCAGCACGGTGAAGACGAGCGTCTCGATGTCCGTCCCGACGCCGCCCATACCGGCGAGCACCTCCGTCCAGTCAACGGCACTGGCAGGCTTGTCATCGCGCTTCGCAGGCATGGGGTCACCTCAGCCTGACGATGCCATCGGCGTCAACAGTCTCAGGGCCTAGCCGCGGGGGCCCCAACGTTCGTCGTCCGGTTGCTCTCCCCGCTGCCGCGCGGCGATGTAGGCCTGGTCGACGGCGAAACGCGTTGCCACCTCTGGTCCCTCGGCAACTGCGCCGTGGCCGGGGATCAGGACATTGACGTGCTTGGCGGCCTCATCCAGCCGGTTCAGCGATGTCTCGTAGGCGTCCAGCTGGTTGGGCCGGCGAGGGTCGAGGAGCGGGACCAGGACGTCCGAGAGCATGTCGCCGGCGATGAGGACGCCGCGGTCCGCGAGGAGAACCGCGGCGTGACCGACGGCGTGCGCCTCATGTTCGATGATCTCGCCCGGCACAGGTCCGCCGTCCGCGGGCAACGGGGTCGTGAGCGCGACCAGCTCGAGCGGGACGCCCGTCGCGCTCTCCGCCGCCATTGCCTGGGCGCGTTCCCGGGCTTCACTGGCCACCTGCGCGCCGGCCAGTGTGGCGTAGCGCGGCACATCGCCGAACCGCGAATGCCAGAGCAGGTGGTCCCAGTGGGGATGCGTCGAGAACCCGGCGACCACGGGAAGCCCGAGCCGGTCAACGTCATCGGCGAGCTGGTCCAGCTCGGCACCTTCGATGCCGGGATCGACGAGGATCAACCCGCTATCCCCGCGCACCACAATGGAATTGCTCCAGACCCACCCGCTCTGCCGGACCCAAACGCCATCAGCCACCTGACTCAGCATCGGGTCACGCTGTCAGGTGTGTCCGCCCCGCGCAATCGGATCAAGTGGTGCAGGAGTACTGGGTCAGCTCGGTGACAGCGGCAAAGCCCAGTCGTCGATAGAGCGGGACACCCAGCCCGCTGGCATCGAGGCTCGCTCGCCTGGCCCCGGCGTTCGCCGCGGAGCCCAGCGCGGCTGCAGTCATCGCCAGCCCTACGCCGCGTCGGCGCCACCCGGGATCGGTGTTGACGAAGAACACGTACGCGTCGTCGACAGAGGTCCGCGATGCGCTTGTCCCGCGTACGACGCCCTCGTCGTCGAGCGCCGCCAAGATCCGGCAGCCTTCCGGCAGCGACGCCAGGTAGGCGACCAGCTCGTCGACAGATGTCTGGCCCAAGGGAGCCGCCTTCGCGGCGGCCGTGACCGCGTCAAACAGGGAGACTCCGTCGAGTGGGTCCTCGGGGGTGCGGCGTACAGGTCGCAGGGACAGGCCGGTTGGCAGCGACGGCTCGGGCACGGTTCGCAGGTCAGGGCAGACCATCGCCGTGACCGCCTTCGGAGTCCACCTCGGGTCAGCTCCGAGCAGCTCGGCGCACCGACGAGCCGCGGCGTACACCCTGACCGTGCCGGCCGAGACCAGCGGCAGCGACACCAGCGAGCGTGTCGAGCCCTCGGTCGTCCACGACCAATAGCTGGCTCGGCGACGACCCATCGTCCGACAGCACCCCGCGGATCCCGGGCCCGTCCACCCGCTGCAATCCCGGGCCTGCAGCGGCGGCACATCGAGCCTCGAAGGCGGCAACATAGACATCAGCCGCCGGATCCAGCACCGACGAAGTCTATGGCGCCCTCAGCGGGAGTTCCCCGTGCTGGACACTCGCTGCGCGGCCTGATGGCTGGCAGGATCGCCATCGACGTACCGGATCTCACCGAGAGTCGCCGAGGAGCAGCCATGACCGACAGTTCGACGCCCACGAGCTCGCCGGCCCACGACCCGGGCACCCACCGCTGGCTGCCCCAGAGCTCCACCCCGATCGCCCCCGGCCGCTCCGAGCAGCTGATCGCGGCCGAGTGGGACCGGTTCACCGCGTCGACCGCGGCGTCCGGCGTGCACAACAAGCGGGCCAGCCAGACCCTGCCGCTCGGGGTGACGTCGTCGTTCCAGTACTGGGACCCCTACCCGATCTCGATCCAGTCGGCCAAGGGAGCCTGGCTCACCGACGTCGACGGGCGGCAGCTGCTGGACCTGTCGATGGGCTTCGGCGCGATGTTGGTCGGCCACCTCAACCCGCTCGTCGTCGAGCAGGTCGAGCAGGCCCTGCACGAGACCGGCACGCTGTTCGTCACGCCCTCGCCGCAGGCGACCGAGATGAGCGAGCGCTTCTGCCAGCGCTTCGGGCTGGACCTGATCCGGTTCACCAACTCGGGCACCGAGTCGCTGATGTACGCGATCCGCGCGGCTCGGGCCTACACCGAGCGCAAGGCGATCGTGAAGATCGAGGGCGGCTACCACGGCGGGTACGACGCGCTCCAGGTGTCGGTGAAGCCCGCCCTGGCCGACATCGGCCCGGCCGACGCCCCGATCGGCGACGTGCCGTTCGACGTGGAGGCCGGCACGGTCCACGTCGTCGCCTACAACGACCTGCCGATGCTCGAGCGGATGCTGGCGCAGCACGGCTCCGAGGTCGCCGCCTTGGTGATCGAGCCGGTGATCGAGAACCTCGCGATCGTGGTCCCGGACGAGGGGTACCTCGCGGGCGTGCGGGCGCTGTGCGACCAGCACGGCGTCGTCCTGATCTTCGACGAGGTCAAGACCGGTCTGACTGCCGGGCCGGCGGGGGCCGCGCAGCGCCTCGGTGTGCAGCCGGACCTCATCACGCTGGCCAAGAGCATCGGCGGCGGCTTCCCGCTGGCGGCGTTCGGCGGCAAGCGCGAGGTGATGGAGGTCGTCGTCGACGGCCGGATGGCCCACTTCGGCACCTACAACGGCAACCCGCTGGTCATGGCCGCGGCCCGGGCGGTCGACGAGCTCTGCACGCAGGAGGCGCTCGACGCGGCCGAGGCGATCAACCTGCGGGCGATGAACGCGATCGCCGAGGTCATCTCGGAGTACGAGCTGCCCGCCCACACGGTCGGTCTGGGCGTCAAGGGCTGCATCACCTGGTCGACGACGCCGGTGCGCAACTACCGCGACTACAAGGCGACCGACTTCGGCACCGCCGAGCTGTCCTGGCTGTGGGGCGTGAACCGCAACATCCTCACGCCCCTGGTCTCGACGAGCAGTGGCTCGTCTCGCTGGCCCACACCAACGACGACATGGACCACCTGGTCGACCACTTCACCGAGCTGGCGCGAGCGCTGCGCGGCTGAGTAGGGACGCAAATACCGGGCGCTTATGAGCGACTTTCCACGCCAGACCGCGGGCGGCAAGGTGTGCCTGCACTTTGCGCTGTCCCTCGACGGTTTCGTGGCCGGCCCAGGGCACTCGATGGACTTTCTCTCCGGCGCAACCAGTGAGCCAGGTCTGGTCCAGGACTACATCGCGACCACCGGCGCCGTACTGGCTGGGCGCAGCGGTTTCGACAGTGCGATCGGCGACTCGCGACCGTACGGCGGGGCGTGGCAGGGGCCGATCTTCGTGCTGACCCATCACCCGGAGGATGCGCCGCCGACCCCCGACGTCACCTTCCTGTCCTGTCCGGTCGAGGAGGCCGTCCGGATCGGACTGGAGGCAGCCGGTGGCAAGAACCTCGAGGTCTTCTCGCCGACCATCGGCAAGCAGCTGCTCGATCTCGGTCTGGTCGACGAGATCGACCTGCACTACGCGCCGGTGCTCTTGGGCGATGGGATCCGCCTGTACGACGCGCCGGGTGGCCAGCCGGTCCACCTGCGACGGTCCGGTGCCGATCCGTCCCTGTGTGCCAGCCTCCGCTACAGCCCCGAAAGGTAGCCCCACCACCCAGGGCATCGTCGTCTCGCTGACCGAACGGATCGGCTAGCGGAGACTGACTCCTAGACGTGCTCGTCGGTCGAGCGCGAGTTGCTCAATGTCATCGCACCAGCGCCGGCGACGAGGCCGACGATCACCGCGAGCGCGGCGTAGATGACTCGCTCCCCGTGGAAGAAGGAGGCGACCAGGTCACGGCTCCAGGTGCCGGCCGGCAGGGTCACCGTCACGAGCGCGGCGATGAGGGTGCCGACGACGGCGGTGCCCACGCTGGTCCCGACCTCCTGCGCAGTGTCGTTGAGCGCGGCGCCGATCGAGGTGCGGTTGCTCGGCATCGCGCTGACGAGGGCGACGGCGCAGATGGTCATGACGGTGCGCAGCCCGACGGTCAGGGTGACCATGCAGACAGCGATCGCCAGGTAGCCGTGGTCGACACCCCACGCCAGGCCGGCCAGCGAGCCGGCGAGCAGCGCGGCGCCGACCAGGCAGGCGACGCGGTGGCCGAATCGTTTGGCTAGTGACTCTGAGATCGGCGTGGCGGCGATCATCGTGATGATGATCGGGAGGTTGGCCAGGCCGGCCCGCACGGGAGTCCAGCCATACGCGTACTGGAAGTGCAGGATCAGCCCGAACATCACGCCGGCCATCGCGATCGCGGTCCCCAGCTGGGCGAGGGTGGCGCCGCGAACGGTGCCACTGGCGAAGAGGTCGAGGTCGAGCATCGGCTGAGCCGTACGGCGTTCGTGCCAAAGGAAACTCGCGAGAGCGAGGAGCGCGCCGAGCGCGGAGCCGAAGGTCGCAATCGAGAGCCAACCGTTCACGACACCGCTGGTCAGGGTGTAGCAGGCGAGGCCGATGGTGATGATGCTCAGGACCGCGCCCGGGAGGTCGAGGGCGTCGCCGGTCAGGTCCTCGCTGCGGTCAGCCGGGACGCCGAGCCGAACGCCGATCCAGGCGATGAGCGCGATCGGCGCGTTGACGACCAGCAGCCACTCCCACCGCACGTGAGCCAAGGCCGTGCCGCCCAGCAGCGGGCCGAGGGTGAAGCCGCTCATGCCGACGACGATCATCACCGTCATCGCGCGCATGCGCAGCGCCTCGTCGTCGAAGAGCCGGAAGACCAGCGAGTTGGTGATGGGCGCCATCGCCGCCGCCGCGATGCCGAGCGCCGCGCGCAGGGCGATCAGCTCGCCGGCTGAGTTGACCAGGAGGACGGCCAGGCTGATCAGGCCGAAGGCGGACAGGCCGACGAGCAGGACGCGGCGGCGGCCGAGCCGGTCGGCGGCCGAACCGGCGGTGAGCAGCAGCCCGCCGAAGGTCAGCGAGTAGGCCCCGGTCACCCACTGGAGGGCGGTCGTGCCGCTGCCCAGGTCGCGCCCGATGGTCGGCAGCGCGATGGTCAGCAGGGTGTTGTCGACCATCTCCACGAAGAACGCCAGGCACAGGGCGAGCAGGGGGATCCAGGCTGCCCGCAGGGAGGTGTAGGTCCGCCCCGGCGCGATCTGGGTGGTGGTCGTGGTCATGGGAGGTCTCCTGGATGGAACAGTGTTCGTTCATAGAACGTCGTTCGATGTAAGATAGAACAATGTTCGATCCGATGCAACCTGTGGTGGGATGGACGTCATGACCGCTCGGCCGACCAGCCCGCGGCGGCGCGCGTCGCATTCGATGGAGGCCGTCCTGTCGGAGGCGGTCGCCCTGCTCGACCAGGCCGGCGAGTCGGCTCTGACGTTCCGCGCCCTCGCCACCCGGCTCGGCACTGGCGTGGGCAGCATCTACTGGTACGTCGACAACAAGGACGAGCTGCTCGACCGGGCGACCGACCATGTGCTCGAGGCGGTGCTCGCCGACACTGAGCGGTTCACTCACGGCGACGACCCGATCGAGGACGTCCGGGGGATCGCGGTGACGCTGTTCGACGCCATCGTCTGTCGGCCCTGGCTGGCCGCCTACTTCATGCGCGACACGGGGGTTCAGCCCAACGGGCTGCTGATCTACGAGCGGCTCGGCGAGCAGGTGCTGCGGCTCGGTCTCACCGCGCGGGAGAGCTTTTATGCCGTCTCCGCAGTGATCGGGTTCGTCGTCGGGATTGCCGCGGACTTGGGTCAGGAGCCCCCACAAGAAGTCCTCGACGGCACGACGAGCCGGGATGAGTTCATGGCCCGGTACGCCGACCAGTGGCGTCAGCTCGACCCCGCGACCTATCCGTTCGTGCACCACATCGTCGACGAGTTCGCCGTACATGACGACACGGACCAGTTCCGCGCTGGCCTTGACCTACTGCTCGCCGGCCTGCGTCTGCAGGCCGGCCCCTGAGACCGTGTCCGTCGTCGTTGTCGGGGCGGGGCAGGCCGGCTTGCGGTCAGAACAGGACCTTCACCTGCATCAGACCGTCGCCGTGGACCCGGCCGGACAAGGTGCGGCAGAAGTCGATGGCGTCGATTTCGAGGACGGGGCCGTTGGACCCCGACCGGTAGTGGCCACCGCCGGGGCCGGTCAGGATCAGGTCGACCGGCTGGCCGTGTCGTCGGACCCAGTCGATGACGACGTCCTGGACGATGCGGCCGTTTACGGTTGCGGTCGTTGGGAGTTCGCGACCGGCGGCCTCGGCGATGTCGATCGTGTGCATCCACACGTCACGGGTGTAGACGACGTCGAGCAGTCGGCCGAGGTTGACTGAGCGCGGCATGCCCGAGGCCGCGGAACCGCCGGCAGAGATCGGCACAGTGAGAGCGCCCACCCAGGCGGACAGATTTAGGCGACCCCGAATGGCGTCCGGAGCCACCTCGCGCAGGGCGTCAGCCCGCTGCGAGTCGGGCAGGTCGGCCTGCTCGGCAATCTGAAGCGCATTGAGGGCGTCCAACGGGTTGCCCCCGAAGTCCCCTCTGTGCCGAAACCCCCGGAGCTGCTGACGGGTGTACTCGCGCAGTGAAGCGTTGCCGCGAGCGGCGCCAATGACGTGGCCGACCATGTCGGACACCGACCAGCCGGGGCAGGCAGTCGGCGCGGCCCAGTCTTGGTCGGTCAATGTCCGCAGCAGGTCGTCGAGCTGGCCATAGACGGCCGCGGCGACAGGGTTGGCATCGGTGCGCCGAGTTATCCGCGCGATCTGCGCAACATCCTGACCGTCCGACAAGGATCCTCCGAGTGTTCCGTGCCCCGCGGTGTTGCCGCAGCCTCGCACAGCTTGGGCGGCGAGCGACTAGACCATTGTCAGATCCACGTCCAACGTTGCCGGCGCGGTCGACGTCAATGCCCAGGCCCATCCGGGCAGTCGTAGCGCCTCGTCGAAGAACACATCCCAGGGTTTGCCGAACGACCAGACATGGCCCCCAGGCAACCGGTCCGTCTCCTCACTCGTGTTCCACCGCAGAGTGCAGCGCAACTGCCACATCTCGGGGTCCCGGTCGTCAGTCTCGATGAACTGGCGCGTCAGGTCCGCTTCGAACTCTCGAGGTCCGCGGAAGCTGAAGGCGCCGGTCTGGGCGAGAGTGCCATCGCCGTCCTGGTCGACCGACGCGGCGTCGTCGGCAGGAATGAGAACGAAGCGTTGAAACACCTCAACGATGTTGCGAACCTTCTCACCCGCTACCCGGCCGGGGGTGACCCCGCTGTTGGCGAGGAGGGACAGCAGGACGCCCTTGGATTCCTCAATCCTCACCGCGGCATCCTAGGTGGCCGACCGGTCAACGAGGGACCGGAACGCGTTGATCGAACTCGGCATCCTGGTCCAGCACCCAGGTCTCGATGAACTCCGCGACGTACAGTCGCAGGCGGGCGGGCCCGGTGAGCCGTTCGCGGGTGAACTCGCCGAGCTGTTGGGCCTGCGATCGGCGGCCGAAGACCCGCAGTCCCTCGTCGAGGCTCTCGTTCGGCACCTGCCGCGCTCTCGCTGTGGCGTAGAACGCAGCCCCTTGGCCGGGGATCACTGTGGAGTCGAACACGGTGAGGGCAATCTCCGGCCGTTGCTCGATCAGGACCGAGTGCCGGGAACCCGGCCACGAAGCCCAGTAGAGCCGGTCCAGACCGTCCGGAGCGAACCAAACCGGTGTGGCCCAAGGGCTTCCGTCATCGTCCGCACTGGCCAGGACGACGTAGCTGTTGTCCCGGAGGAGAGCCAGCGCGTGAGCAGTCTTGTCGGTCACGTGTCCATCCTGACGCACCGCGTCCTACGCCGCCCGGCCGACTCAAGTCGCGGACCCGGGCGAGTGATGCGATCTTGATCGGATGCTGTGGATCATCATCATCATCGTCCTTGTGGTGCTCCTTCTCGGTGGCTTCGGCTTCAACCGTCGAGGGCGCTAAGCACTGAGGCAGCCAGCTGACCCTGCGCCGTCTTCGGCGGGCAGGGTTGAATGGCGGCGTGCTTTGTCACCCGCCCAGACGCCGCTCGAACCATGGCTGACGCCGACGACGTACGACGGCTGGCTCTGGCCCTGGCCGACGTCGAGGAGATCGCCAGTGAGGGCTTCGACTTCCGGGTCGCCGGCAAGGGATTCGTCTGGTCCTACCCCGAGCGAATCCCGGGCAAGCGCCGGGTCATCCGGACGGACATCGCGGTCCTGTACGTCGGCGACGAGGGCGAGAAGCAGGCGCTCCTCCTGGGTGAGCCGGGGCTGTTCTTCACCACCCCCTCGTACGACGGCTGGCCGCTCGTGATGCTGCGACTGGCCGAGGTCGGCGTCGAGCGCCTCGAGGAGCTCGTGACCGACGCCTGGCAGATGCGGGCCTCTGGCTAGGCCTTCTCCAGCAGGAACCAGGTGATGTCGTCGAGCGGGAAGACCGGGTCACGGCGGTAGACGAAGCCGTAGTCGACCAGCCGCAGGTCGTCGTACCGGTCCAAGAGGTCACCCGCGAAGTCGCGCTTGAACAGCCGGTTGTCATGTCCGCGGTAGGGGATCGCGACCGGCGACGGGTTGTAGTACTCCGCGACGAGGACGTAGCGGCTCGAGCTGTCGTGCAACCGCGCGTACGCCGATGGCAGGTCGTCGGGCGGGATGTGGATCAGGACGCCCTTGCACAAGGTCAGGTCCCACTGCCGCTCCGGCGTGAAGTCAAGAATCGAGCCCTCGTGGACCTCGCATCCGCCCCAGGCCCGGAGCTCCTGCGCCGCAACGGGATTGATCTCCACTCCGGCCAGCTCGCCAGCCGGGATGAGCTGGCGCAGGGCCCGCAGGTTGAGGCCGATGTTGGCCCCGAGCTCGAGCACACTGGCCACGCCCTCGGTCCGGGTGAGGATGCGCGAGAAGAGCGCCAGGTTGCCGGCGACGACGTCGGCTCCGGTGTTGCGGGCCGAGTAGGCGTCGCCGAACTCCCCGGACCAGAACTGCTCGTGCTCGGTCGCGTAGCCGGTCACGACGCGTTCCTCCCCTGCTCCTCGGTGGTGTCGTGCAGTTCGTCGGGCGCCGGCTGTATGGGCGGCACCGGCTGGGCGCCACTGACGTGGTGCTCGGCCTCGTCGAGCGCCAGTCGGCGGGCCAGCATCGTCATCCGCTCCTCGACCTCGCGGAACCGGATGTACGTCGTGACGACGAACCCGAGGAACGCCACGATCAGGCAGTAGAGCAGCAGGTCGGTGCCACGCCCGACGCCGACGAACTTGGCGGCCCGGTTCCACGTGCCCGGGTAGATGACCGACAGTGCGGCACCGGCGGCGAACGCCAACAGCAGGAGTCGGCGGGCCGCGAGATGCGGTGCGCCCCGGGGCGCCCACACCAGGAAACCGGCGATGCCGAGCAGCGCCGCGACGAGGAGGATCTTGATCAGCATCGGCGGGCTACTTGTAGATCATCTCGGCGAGGATGTTGACCGAGTTCAGCAGCGACTGGCCCTTCCGCCGCGAGTAGTCGGTGTAGAGGATGTGCACCGACTGCTCGGCGTGCCGCGCCTTCATCCGTCCGACCTGCTCGATGATCTCGGACGCGTGGGCCATCCGGTTCTGCCGCAGGTCGAAGCGCTCCGCGACCGACCGGTTGAACGCCCGCAGGCCGTTGTGGGTGTCACTCAGGTGCACGCCGGTCGAGGCGTTGGAGTAGGCGATCGCGACCTTGAGGACGGACTTCTTGACGAAGCCGGCCTTGGTGCGTTGGTCGAGGAACCGCGACCCGAAGACGATGTCCGCCTCGTCGGCCATCAGCCGGGCGACCATCAGCTGCGCATCGGCCACCTGGTGCTGGCCGTCGGCGTCGAACGTGACCAGATACTCGACCCGCGGGTCGCTGAGCGCGTGGGCGATGCCGGTCTGGAGCGCAGCGCCCTGGCCCAGGTTGATCGGGTGGCGGACGACCTCGGCGCCGGCGAGTGCGGCCCGGTCGGCCGAGTCGTCGGAGCTGTGGTCGTCGACGCAGATGACGTGCGGGAAGACCTCGCGCACTCCGGCGACGACGTCATAGACCACCGCCGCCTCGTTGAACAGCGGGATCACCACCGCCGTCGTGTCGTACACGGTTCAGAACTCTACGGGGGTTTGCCGGGCCAGCAGGATTCCGACGCCGGCCCCGAGCACCGGCACCCGCTCGAGCGCCCGCTCCGTCGCCTTGAGCCAGGCCGGCGGCCGGGCCAGGGCGGACGGGATCAGGAACAGGTGGCGCCGGCTCTGCACGGTCCAGCCGTGCCGCGCCGCCGCGCGCACGAACGGGCGGACGTGGAAGTTGCGCTCGCCGTCGCGGACGACGTGCATCAACGCCATGTAGGGGTTCAGCACGCTCGGCTCGGTGGCCAGCCAGTGCGCCCCGGGTGCAGCCACGGCAGCCAGGCGCCGGGTGCACAGCTCGATGTCCTCGACGTGGTGCAGCGTGTCGTTGCTGATGATCCACTGCACCGGTCCGGGCAGCATCGACGGCTCGATCGTCTCGCCGGTGGCGACCTGGTAGGTCACGTTGGTCGCGCCCTCCTCGGCGGCCCGGCCCGCGGCGTACTCGACGTAGTTGGCCAGTGGCTCGGTGCCGATCAGCGTGAGGTCGGGGCGGCGGCGGGCGAGCCCGGTCAGCAGGTTGCCGGTGCCGGAGCCGATCTCGAGGACCAGCTCACCGGGTCGCGCCGGCGCGAGGGTGTCGGTGACGAAGTCGAGCCGGTGGGTCGAGAGCCAGCTCTCGCGCAGGTGCGCGTAGCGCTCCGGGTCACCGTCGTAGTGCGAGTTCAGCATCGACACGGGCGCACCCTATGCCAGTCCGTACGTCTGCATGATCACCGCGAAGCTGGCCGACATGCTCCGCTCAGATCTGTTGCGGGCGAACCATTTCAGCGTGCTCGCGCGTAGGTCGTCGCCGCCTTCGACGGCAGCCACGATGGCCGCGCCGAGCTCGTCGGGGGCGCTGCTCGCCGCGATGAAGCCGTTGACCCCCGGCTCGACCAGCTCGGCCGCCGCGTTGTCGCGGTCGCCCGGGCCGGCGACGACGACGGCCGGGGTGCCGTTGGCGTTGGCCTCGACGACCACGAGACCGAAGCCTTCGCGGCTGCTCGGTAGCACGAGCGCGACCGAGGTGGCGAGCAGGTCGTGCAGGGTGTCCTGGTCGACGAACCCGGGCGTCTCGATGACGTCCGCGAGCCGGAGCCGGTCAATCTCCGCGTCGAGGGCGGGCCGGGCCGGGCCGTCGCCGAGGATGACAGCAACGAGGTCGGGGATGGTCTGCCGCGCCACCGCGAGGGCCGCCGGGATTGCCGCCGCGCGCTTCTCCGGGATGTGCCGCCCGACGTAGAGCACCCGCGGCGGGCCGCCCACGTGAGCGGTCGGCGTCGCCTCGATCTCGTCGATCAGACCCGGACAGACGACGAGCCGACCGCGGAAGCCGGTGGCCCGCAGGTTGCCCGCCGACAGCTGGGAGTAGACGAAGGCCAGAGGGGTCGCGGCGATGGCCAGGCGTTGGACCCATGCGCCGACCCGGCCGGTGAACCCACCCAGATAGGACCGCCAGTACGCCGCGCTCCACACCTCGAGCCAGTCGACGCCCATCGGCCGGCCCGAGCCGAGCAACGCCAGCCGGGCCGCCAGGACACTGAAGACCGGGGTCATGCAGACGTGCACGGCGTCGTACGACGTGCGGTGTCGGATCAGGTGTCGGAGGACGCCAGTGGCGAACTTCAGGGCCGGGCCGATCCGGCGCGCACCGGACGCGTCGTACAGCTCATCGGCGCCGGATACGGCGACGACGCGGACACCGTCGATGACCGGTGGGTCGGCGTCGTCCCACTGGCGACGGGTCAGGTAGGTCACCTCGTGACCGGCCGCGACGAGCGCCTCGGAGAGGCGGCGGTACTGCCGCTCCGCGCCGCCGATCGTCCACGGGAACAGGCAGTCGAAGACGACGCAGACGCGCAACGCCCTGCCTCCTGTCCGGGTGGTGAGTGGCGGATCGGTTGCCAGGCTGTCACAGCGGCGGGCCGAGATCTGGATAGCCTCGGCGGCGTGGACACCCAGAACCATTTCTATGGTCACTCGGCTGTCCTCGCCGCCTGGTGTGGCATCGGGCGGCCGCGGCACATCGCCGGTCTGGTGCAACACGGCTGGACCAGTACGTCGCCGGTGACGGCGGTGTTCGCCGACTTCCCGCGGGTCGGGATGCCGGGCAGCCGCCGGCGACTGGTCGTGTGGTCGCACGAGTCCCGGGCCTGGTCACCGACCGACGAGCCGCGACCGACGACGGCGGTCGGCGCCCCGTGGCACTACCTGGACCAGCTGGCGGCGCGGGTCGGGCGAGCGGCCGGGCCGGCGCCCGATGACGGGCCTACGGTGATGCTGCCCGTGCACGGGACGCGGATCATGCGGCTGCGCGGCGACCAGCGGGCTCTGGCCTCGTCGGTGCGGGAGAGCGAAGGCGTCGTGACGGCCTGCCTGCACTCCGAGGACTGCCTCGACGCCGACCTGGTCGATGCCTGGGCGTCCGCAGGACATCGGCTCGTGACACTCGGCCGGCGTACCGATCCGGCCTTCCTGCTCCGACTCCACAGCCTCCTGACCGGCGCGAAACGCGTTGTCTCCAACCGCCTTTCGACCGCGATCCTGTACGCCGCGTCGATCGACCGCGACGTCGCCGTGCATCTTGACCCGATGGTCCACGGCTACGAGCCGGCCGAGCAGCTGGCGCATAACCAGGCCACCTGGCCCGAGCTCCATGGCGAGCGCACCGACCCGGTCCGGGCCGCTGCTCTGGCTCGGGCTGAGCTCGGGGCCGATGCCTTGCTCGGCCCGGCCGAGCTCCGTGCTGTCCTGGGGTGGGACGGTCGGCGCCCCGGGCCGGCGTTCGACTACTGGCTCGGGGCGCCGGCGACCAAGGCCCTCGCGGTGCTGGGCTGGCGGGCGCGGGCCGAGGGCGCGCTGGAGAAGGGCACCGAGGTGCCGGTCTCGCAGTGGCTGCGCCACCCGCGCGCCCACCTGCCCGCAGCCCTGCCCGGCCGGCTGCCCGTCCGGCCGGGCGAGGCGTGGCCGCAGCCGTTGCCGGTGCCGGTCAGGGCACCCGGATCCGGTGCACCGTGAACGGCACCTGGTGCGGGTGCAGGCCCAGCGCGCCGAGGTAGACCCGGTCCGGCGACAACCGCGCGCTGCCGGCGTTGAGCCGGGAGACGGTGAGGTGGGCTGCGCAGGCGGTGTGGAAGTTGACCCCGTCGACGTGGCCGTGGTTGGCGAACGCGAAAACAAGGGTGCGCCGGTCGGTGGACAGCTTGGCGACGTCACCCTTCTCCAGTCGGACCTGATCCATGGACATCGGCACCGGGCTGCTGATGACCCCGCTGTAGACCACCCGGTCGTCGCTGCGGTGCGTCACCCGCAGGTGGAACCCGGTCGTGTCATGCCAGAGGTAGTCCCCGCCACGGTCGCCACCGGAGAAGTTCGGCGGGGCCCCTTGAACCCGCAGACCCCACGGCGCTCGATCGCAGGTGGATGGCGAAGTGCTCACTGCCGCAACGGGTTTGGCCGTCGCGGTCAGCTCGCTGGCTCCGCTCGGTGCGCCTGCGCCGAGCACGCAGGTCGTAGCGAGCAGGCCGGCGACTGCGGGCAGGGCGACGGCAGAGCGGGGTCGGTTCCGGGTCAGGTTCATGTCGAGGCTCCAGGTGCGTGAGGTGGTCCGCTTCGTGGCGGCAGGCCAACTGTGGAGCGAGCATGTTCAGCCCGGATGCGCGTCAGGTTCGGGTTCGGTTCGAGCCTCGGTGATCGACCTGCGGCTGGACGGTCAGGGGTGCAGCGATGCCAGGAACGCGACCAAGGCGATCGAGGCGAGGCCGCCCACGACGATGGCGAAGACCGCCCTGCCGCGGCCGTGCGCTCCGGTGCGCGAGGAGGCCGACAGGGCCCAGATGCCGAGGCCGAGGGCCACCGGACCGAGGAACCATAGGACGGTCGCGAACAGCGCGACGTAGCCGGCCGCGATCGACTGCCACGTCCGGCCGGTCGGCAACAACCAGTGCACGGCGTCGTCCGGCTCGGCACCGAGCCGGACTGCTGTGTCCTGACGCAGCGCGACAGCGCCGGTCCACTGCTGGCCGTCGAAGTAGCGCAGGTTGAGCTGCGGCGCTTGCGGGTCGGCGTACCAGCCGGCGGGCGCGGGCGCGGAGGAGCTCACGGGCTCTGATCGGCCCGATCCCCTCGCGGCTTGAGTCAGCGGCGGATGACGCGGCGGGCTACGAGGGCCGCACCGGCGAGGAGTACGACGGCGAGGACAGCGCGGCTGGCCGAGGCCGCGCCGTCGGTCGGCAGTACGGCGCCGACCGCACACAGCGCGAGACCGAGCCCGATCGGCGGTCCGAGCCGCAGCTCGCGCCAGCTGGTGGGGGAGACGCGCCGACGGAGCAGCGACGTGCCCAGAGCCAACGCGGCGTACGTCGTGGGGAACCCGAGGGCGACCAGCACCAGATGGCCCGAGCCGGCGCCGACCGCGGCCACGATGAAGCCGAGCAACACGCTGAGCGGGGTGACCAGGGCGAGGCCGGTGCTGCGGCCGGAGGCGAAGACCAGGTGCACGTTGGCCAGATAGGCCACGGTGATGACCGACCCGGCCGCGGTGATCGCAACGGCGGGGACGAGCTGGTCGGGGTCGAAGGTGCTCGGCGCGGCGATCCGCAGCAGCCACGGCGCCAGGCTCGCCACGCCGCCGCCGGCCAGCGCGGTCAGTGCCGCCAGGTCGCGCCCGGTGCGCTCGAGCACGGGGCCACGGTCGGCCTCGGCGGTGCCGTAGATCACCGGCGCCCAGGAGTTGTTGAGAGCCGACGTCACGACGCCCGCCGCGCTGCCCACCAGCAGCGCAACGCTGAGCCGGCCGCCGTCGACGACGCCGAACGCGTGGTTGGCCACGACAGCCAGGCCGGCGCCGGCCAGGAACAGGCTGACCTGGTGCGGTACGACGGGGAGCCCGGTGCGCAGGGCCTGGCGATAGTCGTCCGGCTCGGCGTGCGGCCGCTCGCCGCGCAGGCCCAGGGTCAGCCCCAGCGCCGCCGCGACGACGTAGCCCACGGCGAGCCCGGCGACGTAGCGCCCAGCGGGTGGGGAGTCGCCGGTGTGGACCAGGACGAGGCCGATCAATGGCCCGCCGAGGGTGCCGACAGCCGACACGAGGACGAACTGGAGTGGCCGGTCCAGCACTCGCAACAAGGACAGGCAACACTCGACGACGCCGAGGGCGGCCGCGGCCGCCACCGCAGTTGCCACGGCCGGCCGCCAGGGGATGTGCAGGACCGGGTCCGACCAGAGCGGAGACAGGGCAGCAACGACCGCGACGACAGCGACAGTCGCCAGAGAGCCCTTGAGCAGCAACGCTTTTGCGCCGGGTATCGCCGATCGCTCGAGCAGGCCGTGCCGGGTGATCACCGAGGGCATGCCCAGGGCGGCGACCACCATGACGACCTGGATCACGACGATGCACGACGCGACCACGCCGTACTCCGGTCGGTCGAGGGCTCGGGTGATCGCGGGCGTGACCAGCGCGCCGGCCAGGATCGGCCCAGCGGTGCCCAGGGTGTAGAGCGAGCCCCGGCCGAGCACCTGGCGGCTGGCGTCGGCGGCGCCGGTGGTCATGCGCCGAAGAAGTCTCGGACGATCTGGCTGACCCGGTCGACGTCCGCGTCGGCCAGGGCCGGGAACAGCGGCAGTGAGATCTCCTGCGAGTAGTAGGTCTCCGCGACCGGGCACAGGCCGCGGCGGTAGCCCAGGTCCTCGAAGACCGGATGCCAGTACGCCGGGAGGTAGTTGACCTGGACGCCGATGCCGCTCGCCCTGAGGTGTTCGAAGAGCTGACGCCGCCGACCATCCAGCACGCGCAGGGGGTAGAGGTGCCAGACCGGGTCCGCGCCCTCGCGGGTCACGGGCGTCCGCAGCTCGGGCACGTCCGCCAACGCGGCGTCGTACCGGGCGTGAATCTCCTTGCGCCGCAGCGCAAAGCCGGGCAATCGGCGGAGCTGGCTCGAGCCCAGCGCGCACAGCACGTCCGGCAGCCGGTAGTTGACGCCGAACTCGTGCACCTCCTGGTGCCACGGGCCTTCATCGGGATGGCGCAGTCGATCCGGGTCGCGGACCAGGCCGATGGTCCGGAAGGTGCGGGCTCGGTGCAGGAGCTCGGGGTCGCCCGTGACGACCGCGCCGCCCTCGGCCGTGGTGAGGTTCTTGGTCGGGAAGAACGAGAAGGTCGTCAGGTCAGCGAGCGTCCCGACCGGGCGGCCGTGCCAGGTCGAGCCGATCGAGTGCGCGGCGTCCTCCAGCAGCAGGGCGCCGTGGTCGTGGGCCAGCTCGCGCAACGGGTCGGCGTCGATCGGGTGACCCGCGTAGTCGACCCCGGCGACCACTCGGGTCCGGGCCGTCGTCGCCGCAGCGGCCGCCGCCGGGTCCAGGTTGCCGGTGTCATCGCTCACATCGGCGAAAACCACTGTGGCACCAAGGATTGCGGCGCAGCTCGCGGTCGCGACGAAGGTCAGTGGGGTCGTCACTATCTCGTCACCGGGCCCGATCCCCGCTGCGGCGTACGCCGTGTGCAGTGCCGCCGTGCCCGAGGTGACGGTCACGGCGGGCGTACCGCCGGCCACTGCCGCGAGATCCGCCTCGAAGGCGTCGACCGCGGGCCCGGTCGTCAGCCAGTCGCCGCGCAACACCGCTGCGACGGCCGCGACGTCGTCCTCGTCGACCCACTGGCGCCCGTAGGGAATCACGACCGGGTCAGCTCGAGCGCCGCGATCATGTCGCGCAGCTCCTGGACGTCGAGCCAGAGGTCGTTGGTGTCGGAGCGGTAGGCGAAGCCCTCGGGCACCTCGGTCCCGCCGACCGGCGGCTGGTAGCCCCAGCCCGCGATGTACGGCATCACGACGTAGCGGTCGCCGAGCAGGAGGGTCCGCCGCGAGTCGTCGGGCGCGATCATCTCCTCGTGCAGCTTCTCGCCCGGGCGGATGCCGATCTCGTGCGTTGGTGCGCCGGGGGCGACCGCCTCGGCCAGGTCGAGCAGGCGCATGCTCGGGATCCGCGGCACGTAGAGCTCGCCGCCGGCCATCTGGTCGAAGCGAGTCGACGACGAACCGGACCGCCTGCGGCAGCGTGATCCAGAACCGGGTCATGCGCTTGTCGGTGATCGGCAGCGACTGTCCCTCCGCCGCCAGGCGGGTGAACAGCGGGATGACGCTGCCGCGGCTGCCCATGACGTTGCCGTAGCGCACGACGCTGAACCGCGTCTCGTGGCCGGCGGCGTAGTGGTTGGCGCTGATGAAGAGCCGGTCGGCGCAGAGCTTGGTGGCGCCGTAAAGGTTGATCGGGCTCGACGCCTTGTCGGTGGAGAGGGCGACGACGCGCTTCACACCGGCGTCGATCGCGGCCTCGACGACGTTCTGCGAGCCGATGACGTTGGTCTGGATGTACTCGAACGGGTTGTACTCCGCGGTGTCGACCTGCTTCAGCGCTGCCGCGTGGACGACGTAGTCGATGCCGGCCATGGCCCGCTCGAGCCGACGCCGGTCGCGCACGTCGCCGATGAACCAGCGCAGCCGCGGGTCGTCGTCGAGCAGCCGGCGGACCTCCCACTGCTTGAGCTCGTCGCGGCTCAGGATCGACGACCCGGCGCGGCGAGAGCTCGTCGAGGACATGGCGGATGAACGCCTTGCCGAACGACCCGGTCCCGCCGGTGACGAGGATCGACGATCCTTGCAATGCGGTCATTGCGGCATAGTTTCATGCCATGAGCACTGGGCCGGGGAGCCGACTGCGGGTCAACGCAGTGATCCAGGCCCGAATGGGTTCCTCCCGGCTGCCGGGCAAGGTGCTCCGCGACCTCGGCGGCCGGCCGGTCCTCGGCTGGGTGCTCCGCGCGGCGGCCGCCTCGGGCGCCCTCGACCGCATGGTCGTCGCCACGACCACGCAGCCGGCTGACGACCCGGTGGCGGACCTCGCCGCGCGGCTCGGCGCCGACGTGGTCCGTGGTCCCGAGGATGACGTCCTGGACCGGTTCGTCCTCGCCCTCGAGCCGGTCCGGGTGAGCCTCCGGACGCGGTCGTGCGGCTGACCGCCGACTGCCCGCTGCTCGATCCCGAGCTGATCGCTCTCGTCGTCGACACCTGGCGCGCCGGACCCGACCTGGGACTACGTGTCGACCACGCTGGTCCGCACGCTGCCGCGGGGCCTCGACGTCGAGCTGGCCCGGGCCGATGCCTTGCGCCAGCTGGCCAGTCCGCGACCGGACCCGACCGGGTCCACGTCACGTCGGGCTTGTACGCCGAGCCGGAGCGGTACCGGCTGCGCGGGCTGACCGTCGACCCGCCGGCGGACGACCTGCGGGTCACCCTCGACACAGCCGACGACGCCGCGGCCCTCGAGGCGCTGGTGGCCGTGCTCGGCGACGAGCCGCCGTCGTGGGGCCGGCTGGTCGCCGCCCTCCGCTGCCCGTCCCGACATCGTGGCCCGCAACGCGCACGTGCAGCAGAAGGCGCTGGAGGCGGGCTGATGCGCCTCCTCCTTCGCGTCGATGCCTCGCCCGAGACCGGAGTCGGTCATCTGGTGCGGACGATGGCCGTGGCGGAGCATGCCCGCAGCCGCGGGCACGACGTCCTGGTCTGCGGCTCGCTGGACGTCGAGTGGGCCGACCAGCAGGTGACGGACGCGGGCCTGTCCGTCGTACCGGCTCCGACGCTGCCGACCGCGGCCGCGCTGGCCGAGCTCGCCGCAGCGCGAGGACTGTCAGGTCGTTCATGTCGACTGCTACGACATCGGCGCAGATCGGCACGGATCTGCGAGAAGCGTTGCGTGCCAAGGGAATTCATCTCATCAATATGGAGGACGGCACGTTCGGCCGACGGCCGGCCGACCTGGTCATCGACCCGACAGTGGGTGCCGAGCGCCGGGAGCGCCCGGCGGACGGATCGGGCATCCTCGCGCTCGGCTCGGCGTACGTTCCCTTGCGGCCTTCGGTGCTCGTCGCGCGCGACCGGCGCAAGGACCGGGCCGGCGGTCTCGGTGACCGGCCCCGGGTCCTGGTCGTGATGGGCGGCACCGACCCCGGCGGCGCCCTCGTCGGGACGGTCGAGGCACTGGTCAAGGCCGACGTCTCCGCCGACGTCCTCGCGGTCAGCCCGACGCCCGGGCCCGGACTGCGCGCCGAGGCGATGTCGACGCGGACCGTCCGGGTGTTGGCCACGCCGGTGCGATCAGACCTGCCGAGGCTGTTCGCCGACCACGATCTCGTCGTGTGTGCGTCCGGCACGACGGTCTGGGAGCTCTGCTGCATCGGCACCCCGATGGCCGTCCTGCACGTCACGGACAACCAGCAGCTCGTGCACGATGCGCTGGTCGAAGCCGGTGCCGCGCTCGGGCTGGGCGGTCCGGCCGACCTCGACCGGGCGAGCGGCAAGCTGCGCTCCCTGCTGCGGGACGGTCTGCGCCGGCTGGACCTGGCCGCGGCAGCGGCGAGCCTGGTCGACGGCGGCGGGGCCGGCCGGGTCGTCGACCTCGTCGAGGCCGTTGTCGCAGGCAATCCCGAGCCCTGGCAGCTGCGGGCCCGGCTCGCAACGCCCGACGACGCCGACCGGTTGCTGGCCTGGCGCAACGACCCGACGACGAGACTCGCGTCCCGCGAGCAGGCCGAGGTGTCCCCAGCGGACCACGAGGCCTGGTTCGCCGCGAGCCTGGGCCGTCGCGACCGTCTGCTGCTCGTCGTCGAGGACATCGCCGGCGCGCCGGTGGGCACGGTGCGCTGGGACCGGCTCGAGTACGGCGACCCGCGGCTGCCCCACGGAGTGGAGGCCGACTGGGAGGTCTCGATCACGGTGGCGCCCGAGCGGCGCGGCAGCGGGGTGGCCCGCCCGGTTCTGGCCGAGGCGGAGCGCTTCCTGGCTGCCCGGACCGGTCCGGACCGGCGTCTGCTGGCTCGGGTCCACCAGGACAACCGGGCGTCCCAACGGCTCTTCGAGTCGGCCGGTTTCGCCCGCGAGAGCCTCCCGGCCGACGACCTCGGCTTCCTGACCTACCTGCAGCCCCACCCCAGTTAGGTGCTCCCCGAAAGCCGCTTTGCCCGTCGAAAGCCGCCCGAACCCCTGTGTCTGACCCGGGAAAACGGCTTTGGGGGCGTAAACCGGCTTTGGGGGAGCACCTAAGTCGGGGGGAGCAGGTCGCGGGTCAGGGGCGTGCCACGGGCGGCGGCTTTGGCGAAGGGCGTGCCGAGAAGGCCGGCCAGCTCGATCGTCGGCAGGCCCCCGGCCGGCCGGATCGCCCGCACGTTGTCGCGCGACACCAGGTCGCCGGCGGCGACGTCGGCGACGACGTAGAGCGAGCGGCGCAACGCCAGGGTGTCCTTCTCCGACTCCCGCGGCCCGAACCGGGCCGGCCCGAGCGCCCGCCAGGCCGCGTTGCTCTCCCGGCACAGGGCGGCCAGCTCGGCCGGCTCCAGTGAGAAGTCCGAGTCGACCCCGCCGTCCGCCCGGTCCAGCGTCACGTGCTTCTCGATCACGTTGGCGCCCAGGGCGACTGCCGCGACCGAGACGCCGATGCCACGGGTGTGGTCGGACAGCCCGACCGGCAGCGCCGAACCGCTCGCGCAGCGCCTCGATCGTGCCGAGGTCGGAGTCCTCCGGGCGGGCCGGGTACGACGCGGTGCAGGCCAGCAGCACGAGCTCGCGGCACCCAGCGCCCCGGGCCGCCGACACCGCCGCGTCGATCTCGTCCAGCGTCGCCATGCCGGTCGACATGACCATGGGCTTGCCGGTCGCGGCGATGACCTCGATCAGCGCGAGGTCGACCAGCTCGGCTGAGGCGACCTTGTACAGCCGGCAGCCCAGGCCCTCGAGGAACTCGACCGCGCTCGCGTCGAACGGCGCCGAGAACGGCAGCAGCCCCCGCTCGACGGCCCGGGCGAAGATCGCAGCGTGCCACTCCCACGGGGTGTGCGCCTCGTCGTACAGGTCGTAGAGCGTGCGGCCGCCCCACAGCTCGTGCCCCGCGTCGAGCCGGAAGGCCGGCAGGTCCACGTCGATCGTCATCGTGTCGGCGGTGTAGGTCTGCAGCTTGACCGCGTCGGCGCCGGCGTCGGCGGCCGCGTCGACGATCGCCAGCGCCCGCTCCAGCGACCCGTTGTGGTTGCCCGACATCTCGGCCACGACGTACGGCGGGTGGCCCGGGCCGACCAGCCGGTCCGCGATCGTGACGCTCAGCGGGGACTCGGGCGACATGGACCAAGGCTAGGTGACCAGAGGTGACCCGGTCCGGGCCTCGGGCGCGGGCGGCCGGCTAGGCGGCCCGCGCCGATACCCTCGGAGCCAAATGCCTGACCTGTCCGCCCTGGCCGAGACGGCCGTCCTGGCCCTCGTCCTGGTGGTTCCGGGTCTGGTGGTGGCCTATCTGCTCGGCCTGCGCGGCATCGCGGCGTTCGGGTTGGCCGCGCCGATCAGCATCACCGTGATCACGCTCGGGGGCATCGCCGCCCCGCTGCTCGGGCTGACGCTGGAGTGTCGGTGTCCTGGCGCTGTGCCTGCTGCCGGCCGCGATCGTCGCCGCCGTCGTCGGCCGACTCTTCGCCCGGGACGACCGGATCGGCCCGACCCACCGCGATCGCGTGGCAGCCACAGGTCGGCGCCCTCGTCGGGCTGGTCGTCGGGGGCGCCAGCGTGGCGCTGTCCATGGCCCGGTCGGTCCACTCGTTCCTGAGCGTGCCCGCACAGCCCGACGCGTCGTACCACCTCGGCCAGATCCGGCACATGCTGCAGACCGGCGACATCTCGAGCCTGCACGCCGGCGGCTTCCTCTCGAACCTGCCGACCGGCTTCTATCCAGCGGGTTTCCACGGCGTGGCGGTGACCGGAGCACAGATCGTCCACGCCCAGCCGATCGTGGCGGCCAACGCGCTGTCCGGCCTGTGCGGTGGACTGGTGTGGGTCAGCGGCTGCATCCTGCTGGCCCGCCAGGCGTTCGGCGCCCGCGGCACCACTCTCGCGGCGGCGGGGATCGCGGCCGCCTCGTTCACGGCCATGCCGTTCCTGATCGCCGGCTATGGCGTGCTGTGGCCCAACCTGCTCGGCATGGCGCTGGTCCCCGGCGCTGCTCGGCTGCCTGCTGTCCGTCGTCGGGCCGAGCCGTGGACGACGTGATCGGCCAGGCTCGGGCCGTCACCGTGACCCTCGTCGCGCTGCCCGGGCTGTTCTTCGCCCACCCGAACTCGGTCGCGACCCTCGGCCTGGTCGGCTACGTGCTCCTGTTCGTCGTCACCATGACCTGGGTCGCGGAGGGGGCCTGGCATCGCCCGAGGCGGGCCGTCCCGGCGGTGCTGGCGCTGGTCGCCCCGCCGTTGCTCTGGGTTGCGGCGCAGTCGATCCACCGGATCGCGATCGTGGCCCAGGTGCACGACAACTCGCCGCCGGACGAGACCAAGATCCGCGTCCTCACTGAGGCGCTGCTCAACAACCCGCGCTTCGGCGCCCCGATCTGGCTGACGTCGGCCTTCGTCCTGATCGGCTTCGTCGTCGCGCTGCGCCAGGTGCGCACGCTGTGGCTGCCGGTCCTGCACGTGGTGACCTGGCTGGTGTTCCTCGGGGTCGCGGCCTACCAGACCAACTTCTCCCAGCTCGTCACCGGCTTCTGGTACAACACCTCGCCCCGGCTGGCAGCGATCACCGTGATCCCGGGCGTGCTGCTCGCCACGCTCGGCCTGATGTCGGTGAGCCGCTTCATCGCGTACGGCGTTCGCCGCCTCGCCCCGCACGCCCGAGGCCCTCAGGTCTCGCTCGCGGTCAGCGCCCTCCTGCTCGTCGCCTATCTCCCGTCGACCGGGTGGAACAACGCGGCCCAGCACCAGGGTCGGTTGGAGCCGTTCTACTTCCCCAAGAACCCGGCGCAGACGCTGCTGACCCTGGACGGCGAACGCGCCCTGCAGCGCCTCGCCCGCTCGATCCCGGCCGGGCCGGCTCGTCGCGGTCAACCCTTGGCGTGGCACGCCCTGCTCTACGCGTTCACCGGGCGTCCGGTGCTCTTCCCCACGCCAGACGGCTCGTCCTGGCTCAGCCCCAGCCCGATCCGGGACGCTGGTGGCCCGCGAGCTCGACCAGGTGGCCACGCCGACCGGACGTGTGCGCGGCCGTACGCCAGCTCGGCGCGACGTACGTCATCACCGGCGGCACGAACTTCATGGTCAACCGGGCCGGGCAGACGACTACCCGGGCATCGACCGGGTGCCCGGACAGCCCGGGTTCGCCGCGGTCGCGACGTCCGCGCCGTACACGCTGTGGCGGATCACCGCCTGCGGCCTGCTGACCGTCACCAGGACGCTCTTCACCATCCATGCGCGACACCTGAACCGGGCAAACCAGGAGGGCGCGGACACGCGGAGGGCGCGGCCTGGCCGCTATCGCCAGGTTCGTGGCGGATACTGGCTGGTCTATGAGTACGACGGGCACCCGCCCCCGGCCGCGCGGCCAGCGACCCGCGCCCGTCGGAGCGGCGTGCGGCCCACGACCCATCCGCTGCGCGACCCGGCGGCCTGAGCCCGGCGATGCGCACCCGGCGCGGCGTCACGCTGCTGCTGATGACGCTGTTCGTGCCCGGGCAGCGCCCAGGTCACCGCCGGCAACCGCCGGCTCGGCCGGGTCGGGCTGCGGATCTGGTTCAGCGTGCTGGGCCTCGGCGTGCTGCTGGGCGTCGGGCTACTTCCTCGACCGGGCCTTCGTCATCGGCCTGTTCGCCCGGCCCGCCTTCCTGCTGCGTGCTGATCGCCGCGCTGGTCCTGCTGGCCCTGCTCTGGGCCGTCCTGTTCGTCGACGCCTGGCGGCTCGGCGCGCCCCGGCTGCAGACGACCGGCGCCCGCCGCGGCATCGCCGTCCTGACCGCCCTGCTGGTCCTCGGCACCGCGACCCCGATGCTCTTCGCGGCCAAGCAGGCCAGCGCCGGCCGGGCCCTGGTGTCCAAGGTGTTCGGCGGCAACAAGGCGTCGTCGGTCGAGGCCGGCCGCTACAACGTGCTGCTGCTCGGCGGCGACGCGGGCTCGGACCGGCTCGGCCTGCGGCCGGACAGCATGACGCTGGCGAGCATCGACGCCAGACAGCGGCCGGACGGTGCTCTTCTCGTTCCCCCGCAACATGCAGAACGTGCCGTTCCCGGACAGCTCGCCGATGCACGCGAAGTTCCCGAACGGGTTCAACTGCGGCGACAGCCTGCCTGCTCAACGCGGTCTACACCTACGCCGTCGACCCACAAGGGCCTCTACCCGTCGTCGGTCAAGAACCCGGGCGCCCAGGCGACGATGGACGCGATCCAGGCGATCACCGGGCTCAAGGTCAACTACTACGCGCTGATCGACCTCAAGGGCTTCCAGCGGCTGATCAACGCCGTCGGTGGCGTCACGATCAACGTCAAGACCAAGGTGCCGATCGGCGGCGAGACGACCAAGATCAGCGGCTACATCAAGCCCGGCAAGCGCCACCTGACCGGCTACCAGGCGCTCTGGTACGCCCGCTCGCGGACCGGCTCGAGCGACTACGAGCGGATGGCCCGGCAGCGGTGCGTGATGACCGCGATGCTGCAGCAGATGAGCCCGCAGAAGGTGCTGCTGAAGTTCCAGGGCATCGCGGCCGCGTCCGGCCAGGTGATCAGCACGAGCATCCCGGACGGTGAGGTCGGCACGTTCGTCGACCTGGCGCTCAAGGCCAAGTCGCAGAAGGTCACCAGCGTGCAGTTCGTGCCGCCGCTCGTCGTGCCCAAGCACCCGGACTTCTCGGTCGTGCGGTCCCTGGTCGACCGAAGGCCATTGCGACCGCGGAGAAGCCGCCGTCGACGGCGACCGCGTCGGCCAGCGCCACCCACTCGACCTCGACGCACACGGCTCGTCCGGCTCGGGCAGCGCCGGGGCAGCGGGCTCGGCGGCCAGCGGTGAGGTCGACGCCAAGGCCGTCTGCGCCGCGGCGTGACCCACCGCCCGCGGTCCGGCCAGCCGCGTCAGCGTCGTGATGCCGATCCTCAACGAGGAGCGGCATCTCGCCGAGGCGGTCGGTGCGGCCTTCGAGCAGGGGTACGCCGGGCCGATCGAGGTCGTCCTCGCCCTCGGGCCCGAGCCGCGACGGCACCGACGCCATCGCGCAGGAGCTGGCGGCCCAGGACCCGCGAGTTCACTTGGTGGCCAACCCGAGCTGGCGCACGGCGGATGCGCTGAACGCCGCGATCAAGGCGGCCAGGGGCGAGATCGTCGTCCGGGTCGACGGCCACGGGCTGCTCGACCCCGACTACGTGCAGACCGCCGTCGAGACCCTGGCCGACGACCGGCGCCGCCAACGTCGGCGGCCTCATGGCCGCCGAGGGCACGACGCCGTTCGAGCGGGCCGTGGCGACGGCGATGACCAGCGTCCTGGGCGTCGGCGCGGCCCGGTTCCACACCGGCGGCGATGCCGGGCCCGGCGGACACGGTCTACCTCGGCGTGTTCCGCCGGGAGTGGCTCGAGCGGGTCGGTGGCTATGACCCGCGGTTCGTCCGGGCCCAGGACTGGGAGATGAACCACCGCATCCTCCAGGCCGGCGGCCTGGTCTGGTTCACGCCGCGGCTGCGGGTCCGCTATCGACCGCGGGCGAGCCTGAAGGCCCTGTCCCGTCAGTACTTCGAGTACGGCCGGTGGCGCCGCGTCGTGTCGCGGGCGCATCGGGGCACGGTCAACCTGCGCTACCTCGCGGCGCCGGCCGCGGTCGTGGGGGTGGTCGCCGGCACGGTCGTCGGAGTCGTCCTGACGCCCTGGGGTTTCGTCCTGCCGCTGGGCTACGCCGCAGTCGTCGCGGCCGGGTCGGCGGTGATCGGGTCCGACCTCGAGCTGGGCGACCGGGCCCGGCTCCTCGTCGTCCTGCCGACCATGCACCTGTCCTGGGGGGTCGGCTTCCTGACCAGCCCGTCGTCGCTGGTCCCGGACGAGCTGCGCGCCGGGCGGGCCTGAGCGCCGTGCCGCTCGACCGGCCGGGCTAGGGTGGCGCAGTGGCTGCCCCTCCCGCCGTCGGTTCGGCGTCGATAGCCCAGCCGGAGTACTGGTGGTACCAAGCCCGGGCGGCCTTGCTGCGCACCGCCTTCGCGCCCTTCCTGACGACTCTCGGCTCGCGGCCCGCAGGCCATGCTCGACGTCGGCAGTGCCGACGGCCCGAGCGTGGGCTGGCTGCGGGCCGCCGGCCAGCACGTCTCGCTCGACATCGACCCGCGCGGGCTCGACCCAGGGCGGGGTCTGCGGTTCGGCGATGGCGTTGCCCTTCGCCGACGGCAGCTTCGACCTGGTGGCCGCTTTCGACGTCGTCGAGCACTGCGAGCCGGAGAGTGCGGCGCTGGCCGAGATCGTGCGGGTGCTCGGCTCCGGGCGGCCGGCTGCTGCTGTCGGTGCCGGCCTACGAGTGGGCCTGGACGCACTTCGACGACGTCAACGGCCATCACCGGCGCTACACGCGGGGGCGGGCGGTCCGCGCGGTCGAGGCGCAAGGACTGCGAGGTGCTGCGCGCGACGTACGCCTTCGCCTCCGTCTTCCCGATCTTCAGCGCCGGCCGGCTGGCCGGCCGGGCCCGGCAGGCCGTGGTGGCGGCGAACGCCGGAGCTGGCGCCGGGCGAGGTGCCGGCACTGCCGGCGGTCTCGCGGCTGATCCACCGCGTGCTGATGGGTCTGTGCCGTCTCGACGAGCGGCTACTGGCCCGCCATGACCTGCCGTTCGGGTCGTCGGTGCTGGTCGCGGCCGAGAAGCCTGGTCGATGACGGCCCGATGCATCTGATCTCGGTCGTCGTGCCGGTCTACCGGGGCGAGCAGACGCTGCGGCCGCTGTGCGCCGAGATCGCCCGGCTCGACCGAGCCGTTCACCACGGCCGGCGGCCATCGAGGCCCGGGTGACGGAGATGCTGCTCGTTCACGACCACGGCCCGGACGGCTCGGCGGCGGTGATCCGGGCCCTGGCCGGCGAGCTCGCGCAGATCCGGCCGGTCTGGCTGAGCCGCAACTTCGGCCAGCACGCGGCGACGCTGGCCGGCATGGCCTCCTCCGGTGGCGACTGGGTCGTGACCCTGGACGAGGACGGCCAGCACGACCCGGCGCGACATCGGCCCGATGCTCGACGTCGCCATGCGGCGAGCAGGCGACGTTGTCTATGCGCAACCGACCGAACGAGCCTCCGCACGGCGCGCTGCGCAACCTCACGTCGCGGGGGGCGAAGTGGGCCGTCGACCGGCTGCTCGGCGGCGACGTCGTCCGCGGCGTACAACAGCTATCGGCTGATGCTGGGCGAGGTCGCGCGGGGCGTCGGTGCGTACGCCGGAGCCGGCGTCTACCTCGACGTGGCCCTCGGCTGGATCGCCGGCGACGTCGCGACCTGCCCGGTCGAGCTGCGGGAGGAGGGCCGGCGCGAGTCGGGCTACACGATCCGCACCCTCGCTTCGCACTTCTGGCGGATGGTGCTGACGAGCGGCACGCGGCTGCTGCGGCTGGTCAGCGTGCTGGGGGTCGCTGTTCGGGCTGCTCGGGGTGCTGTTCGCGATCGTGCTCGGGATCGTCCGGCTGACCGGGTCGGTCCCGGTCGCCGGCTGGACGTCCGTCATGGTCGTCGTGCTGGTCGGCACCGGCGCCGATCCTGTTCTCGCTCGGCATCGTGGCCGAGTACCTCGGGGTCGCGGTCAACATGGCGATGGGCAAGCCGCTCTACCTGATCACCTCCGACCCGGTCGACGGGCCGCTCGGGCGGCGGCCGGACCAGCCGTGACCGTCGAGCCGGCCGGCCCTGACCTGGGTCATCGGGTCGCACGGCCTGCTCGGGCAGCACGTGCGCCGTCAGGCGAGCCGGCCCTGGGTCGGCGCACGAGGTGCCGTGGCTCACCGGACCGGACGCCAATACCGCACTGCGGCAAGGGATCCGGGCTCTGCTCGACGCGGCGGCGGATGGCCCGTGGAGCATCGCCTGGTGCGCCGGGGCCGGCGTCGTCGCGACCCCGGCCGAGCTGATCGAGCAGGAGCGGCGCGTCTTCGGCGGGTTCCTCGACGACCTGGCCGAGCTGGCCGGCCGTCGCGCCGACGGGGCGCGCTGTTCTTCGCGTCGTCCGCCGGCGGGGTCTATCGCCGACTCGACCGGGCCGCCGTTCACCGAGGCGACCGTCCCGCGACCGCGCACGCCGTACGGGCAGGCCAAGCTGGAGATGGAAGGCGACCTGGCGTCGTTCGCCGAGCAGACCGGCATCCCGGTGCTGGTCGGCCGGATCGCCAACCTGTTCGGCCCGGGCCAGAACCTGGCCAAGGCCCAGGGCCTGGTCTCGCAGATCTGCCTGACCCACCTGACCGGGCACCCCCTCTCGCTCTACGTGCCGCTCGACACGATGCGGGACTACCTGTACGTCGAGGACTGCGCACAGATGATCGTCGACCGGGCTGGCCGGGCTGCGCGATCGCGCGGCCCGGCCCGGGGCGCGCCCGGGTCGTCACCAAGATCTTCGGGTCCGGGCGGAGCACGACGGTCGGCGGGCTGCTGGGGGAGTCGACCCGGCTCTTCCGCAAGCGACCGCGGCTGGTGCTCGGCGCCTCACCCGCCGCGGCCGGGCAGGTCCGCGACCTGCGGCTCCAGTCGACCCGCTGGCCCGAGCTGGACCGGCTGGCCCGCACGCCGCTGCCGGTCGGCATCGCCGCGACGGCCGAGGATGTCGGCCGGCGCCTGCGCGCCGCCGGGTGAACACTGGACAGGGCTTCGTGCGTTATTCAGTCGTGACCCGGATACCCCGGACCGAGGAAGGTGTTCTGTGATGAGTGATCGAGGAGGGTCCAGCACAAGGTGGGCCTTGACGATCGTTGTGGTGGTTGCTCTCGCCATTGATGCTTTCGTGCACTTCGACCTGGCGTCGAACTTCGCTCAGGTCAAGACCAGCACGCTGAGCCAGGCCGACCTGTTCCGCGTCGAGGGAGTCGTGGCCATCATCGCGGCGCTCGCCGTCTTGGTGCGCCCACACCGGCTCACGGCCGCGTTCGCCTTCCTGGTCGCCGCGTCCGCGACCGTTGCCGTGGTGCTCTATCGCTACGTCGACGTCGGCGCGATCGGCCCGCTGCCCAACATGTACGACCCGTACTGGCAGCCGACGGGCAAATGGCTCAGTGCCATCGCCGAGATCGTCGCCGCGGTGGCCGCGTTGCTGTTGTTCCTGCGGATGAGCTCCGGCTGCCCGAGTGTCCGACCCGGTGCGCGAGCAGGTCAGTCGCTGAGCAGTCGCTCGGCGACCAGCAGGTCGTCGGGGTGGGTGACCTTGAGGTTGCGGGCCGAGCCCGACGACCACGCCGATCGGCACCTGGGGCAGGTAGCGCAGCACCACGCCGCAGTCGTCGGTCGCCGTCGGCCGCCCTGCGGGTCGGCGTCCATCAGCCGGTACGCCGCGCGGATCGTCGCCAGCCGGAACCCTTGCGGCGTCTGGATATTGCGCAACCGCGCCCGGTCGAGGATCGCTGCTGAGCTGACCGTCGGGATCGACCTCGGCGACGGTGTCGGTGCTCGGCACCGCCGTCGGTGACCGCCTCGCCCGTGCGCAGCGCTCGACGCAGTCGGCGATGATCCGGCCGTCGACCAGCGGCCGGGCCGCATCGTGGAGAAGCACGTCGCAGTCGCGGTCGCCGAGGGCGGTGATCGCCGCCCGGGTCGAGTCGGTGCGCAGCACCCCGCCCTCGATGACCGCTGACGTCACTGAGCCCGGCCGTCGCCAGCAGGTCGCGGACCTCGTCGACCAGGTCCCGGCGGTCACCACCAGCACCTCGTCGACGCCCGGGCTGTCGAGCGAAGGCGCGCGACCGCCCACTCGAGGATGGTCCGGCCGCCGATGCGCAGCAGCTGCTTGGGCCGGTCGGCGCCGATCCGGGTGCCCACGCCGCCGGCCAGAACCACCGCCACGACCGGACGTGGGTGAGCCGAGTCGGTCGTCGTAGCAACGGGTTCCGTCACTTGAGGCGAGCCTTCAAGCGACGCCGCACGCCGCGAGCCACTCGCTGCACCGGGGCGGGCAGCATCGGCCAGCACGCCAGCGGCGTTGGGCAGCTCGGCGCCGGGTGGCGCCGACCCGTCGTCGGCCGGCGGAGTCGTCAGGGGTCCCGGCACCGCCTCGCCGGCGCGGAGACGGACGACGGTCAGCCCGCCGGTCGGGCCGGCCGACACGGCGTACGGCGCGCGCTGGGCGACGGTGACCGACCGCGCCGAGGGCGAGCCGCTCGTCGCGGCACCCCGGCGGCCGACTCCAGTCGCAGGTAGGCGTCGGCCGGCTCTCCGACCCGGAGGTGCTCGAGGTTCAGCTTGGCCATGCCGCTGCGGACCGGCACGGCCACGCCGTCGCCGCCGGCCCGATGCCGGGTGACGACGCTCGCCCCGACTGCGGGGCGCGCCGGACAGGGTCGAGCCGCAGCGTGTCGCCGTCCCAGGCCGCGGCCTGGACGAGCGGGCTGCGCCGGTCTGCGCCGCGACGGTCTCGTGGCTGAGCTGCAGCGCGACCTTGCCGCCCTTGGTGACGTAGGCCCGGGCCCGCCGGTCGCCCGAGGCGATCGTCCCGCCGGCGCGCGGGCCCGGGGCCGGGAGGTCGACCAGGGCGCTCTCGCCGAGGAACTGGGCCCGCGCCATGAGATCCCAGATGCCGTCGCCGAGGGGCTCGCCGAAGTAGCCGTTGCCCGGGTCGACCCGCGCCTCGAGCGCGGACCCGCAGCCGCACGCCGTCGGCCGTCGTCTCCGGTTCGAGCCTGCTGGTGCCCTGCATCGGCCACTCGAGCCCGGTCTCCCGGTGCCGCACCGTCAGCTCGAAGGCGCCCGTGGTCCTCCGGCCGCAGCCGCCGGGCACGCCTCGTCCCCGTCGCAGCTCGGCCGGAAGCGGCAGCAGCAGCGGCCCGGCTGATCCGTCCGGGCCGGCTGGTCGCCCGACCGCTCCATCAGCGCGACTGAGTCGGCGCCGCGCAGAGTGGCCCGGGCCACGACGCGCAGCGTCTCGCCGCTGCCAGGCCAGCGTCTCGACCTCGAACTCCATCGTGAACGCCTGGCGCAGCCGCTGCAGCGCGTCGAACCGGTCCTTGTCGCCGTCCCGCAGCGCCTGGACCCGCAGTCGCTTCGACGACCGGCAGCCGGTCGTCCAGCGCGGGGGGCACCTGCTCGCTGACGTAGTCGTGCACCGCGTCGAAGACGCCGCGCTGGCCGACTGCAGTCCGCTTGAGGTAGGCGCTCGGGGGGAACCGCGAGAACGCCTGCTCGGCCGCGACCAGCCGGGCGGCGTCCAGCAGCGGCCCCTCGCCGGCGCTGTCCGCGAAGGTCTGCAGGGCGGCGGTGAAGTAGCCCCAGTAGACGTCCTGCTTGACCGAGGCCGTCGAGTTGTTGGTGCCGTCCGTGCGGTGGATCCAGCGGTAGCAGGGGTAGTCGGCCAGGACCGAGATGACCTTGGCCCGCGGGATCGCCTGGCCCATGAAGGAGAAGTCCTCGAGCCGGACCTTGCCCTCGGGGAAGCGGATGCCGTGGTCGACCAGGAACTGCCGGCGGAACAGCTTGTGCACCGTCCGCGACTGCACGAGGTGGTCGCTCGACCGGGTCGGCGACGCCGGCACCGTGCGCCGCCACAGCTGCCAGTACGGCGTGGGCCGCCCGGTCCGGACGATCTTGCCGTAGACGATGTCCGAGCCGTTGGCCGACGCCAGCGCGTGCATCCGCTCGAGGGCTTCGGGATAGAGCTCGTCGTCGTTGTCGGCGTAGAAGACGTAGTCGCCGGCGGCGAGGTCGGTGCCGACGTTGCGCGGCCGCCCGGGCCAGCCCGAGTTGGGGATGGTGCTGGTCCGCATGTTGGTGTGCCGGGCGCAGGCGCGTTCGAGCCGCTGCGGGGTGTCGTCGGTCGAGCCGTCGTCGACGAAGATCGACCTCGAACTCGGCGCCGGCAAGGCTCTGTCCCGGCCAGGGAGCTCGATCAGCCCTTCGATGTTCGCTCGCCCGGGTTGTAGACCGGGACGACGACCCTGACCTTGACCTCGTTGGTCGTCGGGCGGGCGGTCTCACTCGCGTGGTCATGGCCTCTCCTTGCCCTTGCGGGCCGTGCGAGAGCATCTCGTCGACCAGACGCCGGGCCGCCTCGCCGTCGTCGCGCGGGCTGAACCGCTCGATGAATGCGTCGTACCGTGCGCCGAACTCGCTCGGTCACCGTGGCGAGGGACTGCAGCGCGGCGTACAGCTCCTTCTCGCGTCGTGACGATCGGCCCGGGCAGCTCGGTCTCGTAGTCGAGGTAGAAGCCGCGCAGCTCGTCCCGGTAGGCCTCGAGGTCGTAGGCGTAGAAGATGATCGGCCGGCGCAGGCAGGCGAAGTCGAAGAAGACCGAGGAGTAGTCGGTCACCAGGACGTCGCTGGCCAGGAACAGCTCCTGGATCTCCGGGTAGGCGGACACGTCCTTGACCGATGTCGCGAGCTCCTCGGGGATCTCGACCCGCGACCGGACCAGCCCGTGCTGGCGGATCAGGAACACCACGTCGTCGCCCAGGCTGCTGTGCACGCGTGTCGAGGTCGAGCGGGAGGCGGAAGTCGAACCGGCTCGAGCCCGACGCCTGGTCGTCGCGGAAGGTCGGCGCGTAGAGCACCACCGTCTTGTCGGCCGGGATGCCGAGCCGGCGGCGCACGCTGGCCCCGATGTCGGCCTGGTCGTCGCGGAAGAAGACGTCGTTGCGCGGGTAGCCGACCTCGACGACCGGCCCCTGGTAGCGGAAGGCACTGCGCAGCCGGTCGGTCGCCCAGGGGCTCGGCGAGGCCAGCAGGCTCCACTGCTCGGCGGCCGTCGTGACGCGGTTGATGTAGCCCTCGTCGCGGCCGACGATGGCGTCGAGGTCGTGCAGCATCCGCTTCAGGGGAGTGCCGTGCCAGGTCTGCAGGTAGACCCCGTCCGGCCGACGGTGCACGTAGTGCGGGAAGTTCTGGTTGTTGACCCAGTAGCGGGCCCGGCCGAGGTACCAGAAGTACCACGGGGAGAGCCGCGGCACGACCCTGGTCAGGTCGTCGCGGCTGGTGGATCTTGCCGGTGTAGGCCCAGACCTTGCGTCAGCGGGCTCTTGCGCGCGACGCAGCTCCTCGTAGACGTAGCGCGGGCTGTCGGCGTACTGCCGTCCCACACCGCTCTCGAACACCACCAGGTTGTCGTCCGCCGGCAGCCGCTTGCAGCGTCCGCAGCATGCAGCCGCATCGCCGGGAAGTAGTCCTTGCTCCGCCGGAAGAACCGCCAAGCCGGCCGTCGGCGATCTCGCCCGACGCGAGCCGGCGGAGCCAGGTGTTGCGGGAGCGGGCCCGGCGGCCGCTCGTCGAAGATCCGCTCCGAGCTGTGCCGGTCCCGGTGGGCGACGAACCGGTCGGCCCGGCGCTGGTAGGTCCCCGATCCATCGGCGAAACCGCTGCCGCCAACCCTTCCAGGGCGGCGATGACGTCGTCCTCGGTGAACACGATCGGGCCGGGCAGCTCGCCGTCCAGGTCGAGGTGCGACCCTTGGGACCGAGGAACCGCGACTGGTCGAACTGGTAGTAGACGACCGGCCGGTGCAGGAAGCTGAAGTCGAACCCGACGCTGGAGTAGTCCGTCAGCAGGACGGCGCTCTCCTTCATCAACCGCTGTACGTCGATCTCGCCCTGGCTGATGACCCGCACCGGGGAGTCGGAGAACTCGGTGATGAAGCGCTGCATGTTCGGGTGCAGGCAGAACACGATCTCGAGGTCGTGCGCCTGGGCCAGCGCGTGCAGGCGCGGGTCGTGCAGCAGCTCGGACCAGCGCTGGTGGTACTCGGACTCCAGATAGACCGCGGCGTCGACGATCCAGTCCCGCCAGGTCGGCAGGATGAGGAGCTGGCGCTTGACCGGCGTGTCCGGCGTCGAACAGGCTGTCGAACCGGGACAGACCCGTGACCGCGACCTCGCTGGCCTCGTAGCCGAAGTCGCCGACGATGTACTCCTTCTCGCGCTCGGAGCTCACGATGAAGAGGTCGGTCTCGAAGGCCTCCACGCGACTTGCCGTAGTTGGGCACCATCCACTTGGTGCCCATCACCCCGTGCTGCAGGAAGATCTTCGTCGCCCGCACGGAGCGGCGAAAACGCTTGGTGCGCACCGGATACAGGTGGTCCGGGTGGTGGCTGCTGAAGACCCGGTCGGCAAGCAGGGTCGCCCGGATGTGCTCTTTGGACCGGTAGGGCAGCACGTTGCCGAGCTGCCGCGACGTTGCGCATCTCCGGCGACTCGGGGTCGATGACGTAGTAGGCGTCGATCTCCGGGTGGTTCGATCGCAGGTAGCGGAAGAATGCCAGCCCGGTGTCCTGGGCCTTGTACGGCATCTCGCCGACCAGCCAGATCGGGCGGCCGCGATGCGCAGGCGCATCAGGTGCCGCCGGCGCACCGAGCGGCGCAGGTAGTCCATCGTCTCCGGCGCGAAAACGTTGAGGTGGAACGACGTTCGCTTCGCCTTGAAGGTGTAGTACGGCGTGAGCAAGGCGGCCACGCCGTCCGTTCTTGCCCTCGCCGGCGCGGGTCAGGAACCGGGCCCAGAACTTCGTCTTGCCGACCCGGACCTCGAACGGCTCGGCGCTCTGGAGCGTCTCGAACTGCATGAAGGCGTCGAGGATGTCGTCCTCGACGGCGGGGTCGGCGAGCAGCCCTGAGGCCCAGTCGCACCGTGACGTCGAACGGGTAGCAGCGCAGCCCGAACGAGCGGCGGACGAGCGCCTCGTCATGAACCACCGGCACCGGGCTGGCCATCTGCCGGCCGGTGTTGCGCCCCTTGAGGATCAGGGTCGCGCCGAGCAGGTCACCGTGGCAGGTCTCGAGGGTCCCGGCCATGCGCAGCCGGCCGTCGGCCGCGCTGAGCCGGGTGACGTAGACCTCGCCGACGGCTGCAGCGGCCGGTCCAGCTCCACCGCGACGTGCCCGGTCCGGGTCGGGTAGGCCGTGACCAGCCGGCCGTCGACCGTCGCGGTCGTCGCCGGCCCGGACCGCGTGTCCAGGAAGTCGCCGAGCTGGAGTCGGTAGCGACCGCGGCCCGGCCCGGGGCGCGCGCCCGGCACGGTGATCAGCGCCGTCTCGGTCTCGGCCTCCAGGGCCCGAGCGTCCTCGAGCGGCAGGTCGACGTCCACGTAGAGCAGCACGCGTCTCCTGCTCCGGCACGTCCTCGAGCAGCGCGGCCAGATCGGCGGTGGCGGTGAACCGTCCCCGCCCCGGGCCGGCGTCGCTCTCGCCGATCTTGGTCCAGTCGGTGCCGCCGATGATCCGACCCCACAGGTCGTGAGCGGTCAGGTCCTCGCGAAAAGTCATGTCCAGCAACAGGTCCGACCCGTTCTGGGCCCAGGTCAGCTGCTTCCCCAGTCCGCTCGCGACCCGGGCGCGCGGGATCGACCCCGCGGTGCGTCGCCGGGTCAGGCCCTCCAGCGATCTTGCGGAGGGCGCGCAGGACGCGCGGCTCAGCCGTCACTCGCCACGCCCGCCTTGGCGTCGCGGCGCTTGGCGGCCTCGGCCACGTTGACCCAGATGCCGGAGTCGAACTGCGAGTTGCCGATCACGCTGACCTGGTTGTGCATCAGGATGACCAGCTCCGGGTGAAAGTGGGCCACCAGCGCCTTGATGTCCGGTCCCGAGTAGTGCCGCTCGTCGATCGTGACCAGGGTCGAGACGCGCTCGGCCAGATAGGTCGACAGGGCGTTGCCGAATGAGTCCTTGATCAGCAGGATCGTGCCGTGGGCCTGCGGGCTGGTGTTCTCGATCCGCTGGTAGCCGAAGTCGCCGCCGAGAAAGCCGCGGTAGCGGGTGGCGTACTTGGTCGGATCCGCTCGCCAGCTCGGTGACGAACGTGGGCTTGGTCGCAGACCCCGGACGAGCAGATGTGGGCCCGCGGCGTCACCGGCAGGGGGACAGCGAACTGGTCCGGGTCACTGACTCCGCCCGACGTGACCTCGCGGCCGAGGCTGCCGAAGAAGGTCCCGTAGGTGTGCGAGACGTAGGTCCGGTTGTCCGCCGGGATGTCGACGCCCATCGTGGCGGCCCGCTGGCTGATCGCGGCCAGACCGGCGAGCGCGCCCGCCGGCGTCCAGTGGTGGTCGGTGCGCCAGAAGTAGCTGTCCCGCTTGCTCGGGTCGGCCAGCGTGCTGGTCAGGTCGAGGACCGGCCCGGCCTGCGAGAGCGCCTGCACGAAGGCGGGTTTCGTCGCCGCGAGGGTCCGCGGCCAGGCGCTCGGCAGCCGGTCGGCGAAGACCTCCTCGCGGCGGGGGACGTAGACGCTCAGCACCTTGGACCCGGCCGCCCGCACCTCGTCGCCGAGGATCTTCGCGTTCGTGGCCGAGGCTGCGCGGGACCGTGCAGCGGGGGCACGTTCTCGAGCAGCATGCCGTGCGGGTCACCGACGTAGACGTTCTTGATCACCTGCTGCTGCAGGCCCTCGCGGACCATCTGCGAGTGCAGCTCCAGCCAGCGCTGCCGGCCCGGCACGTGGTCGTCCAGCCAGCTCTCGGCCGACGTCATCCAGCGACCCGTCGCGCACCGAGGAGATGGTCGGGTCCTGCCACGTGGCGAGCGGGCCGCCCGTCCAGGGTCGAGGCCGTGTGCTGCGGCCCGACCACCGCGCCGAAGCCGAGGCCGCCGACGAAGCCGAGCAGCACCAGCCCGGACAGGGCGGGCAGCAGAACGGCCCGCACGGGCCTGACGCCGGGTCATCGATGCCTCCTAGAACCTGAAGTAGATGAACGGGGAGTAGGTCACGGAGACGACGAACGCCGTCGCGACGAGGAGCAGAACGGCGACGACGACGGCGACCGTCAGGGCCAGCCCGGGGTCGGATCGGCCGCCGGGTCGTCGAGACCGGCTCGGCCGCCGTCTCGCTCTCGGTGACGACCTCGGTCACCAGCTCGCTCATCGGCGGGGCCTCTGCCACGCCGACCCCACCGCCGGAGGGGTGCACGGGCAGCGGCTCGCGCGTCGTCTGGACGGGCGTCGCGGCCACGGTCGCGGTGTCCAGCGGCGCCGCGATCCCCTGGCCCTCCCAGGTGCCGGCCATCGCGTGCTCGACCCGGTCCATGAACGGCCGGGCGACTCCGGCCGCCAGGAGCACGCCGATCACGATGATCACCCAGGTCTGGTGCAGCGCGTACGACGCGGTCGGGTCCCAGCCGCCCACCCGGTTGTCCAGTCCCACCATCGACCGGTAGTAGTCGCCGACCTGGTGCAGCGACGTGCTGCGGAAGATGACCCAGCCGATCACGGCGACCAGCAGGCCGTAGACGTGCTGGAGCGGCCGCCAGGCCCGGGCCAGCAGGTCGCCGTACAGCGATCGTTCGAGCCCGATGACGACGCCGTAGTAGAGACCCCAGCAGATGAAGGTCCAGGCGGCGCCGTGCCAGAGGCCGGTGATGCCCCACACGAGCAGCAGGTTGCGCCACAGCACGACCGGCCCGACCCGCGAGCCGCCGAGCGGGATGTAGAGGTAGTCGCGGAACCACGAGCCGAGCGAGATGTGCCAGCGCTGCCAGAACTCCCGGGCCGACTTCGCGACGTAGGGGAAGCGGAAGTTCTCGTGGAACCGCACGCCGAGCATCGCGGCCAGCCCGATCGCGATGTCGGAGTAGGCCGAGAAGTCCAGGTAGATCTGCAGGCTGTAGAGGATCGCGGCGACCCAGGCCGCCCCCGTCGAGGTCGGCGCGCCGGTCGCGAACATCTGGTCGACCACGACCGCGAGCGAGTCGGCCAGCACGGCCTTCTTGGCCAGGCCGCTGGCCACCCGCAGCGCGCCGTAGCCGAACAGGCCGGGGTCGAACCGCGGCGCCTCCAGCTGCGGGCCGATGTCGTACCAGCGCACGATCGGGCCGGCGACCAGGTGCGGGAACATCGTGAGGAAGCCGGAGAAGGCGAGCAGCCGGGGCGCACCGTCGTTGCGCCGGCGGTAGATGTCGATCAGGTAGCCGACCGCCATGAACGTGTAGAACGAGACGCCGATCGGCAGCGGTAGGTGGGTGCGGTCGGCGAGCGAGCCCAGCCCGACGTTGGTCAGCACGAAGTCGAGGTACTTGAAGATCGCGATCGGCAGGAGGTCGACCGCGATCCCGCTGATCAGCAGCACCCGCCGGGCCCGCTCGCCCGGGGTCTGCAGCGAGCAGCCGCCCCCAGCTGAAGGTGAACAGCCCGGTCAGCAGGATCAGGACGACGAGCACCGGCTCGCCCCAGGCGTAGAACACCGCGCTCATCACGAGCAGCGGCGCCGCGCGCCAGCGGGGCGGGAAGACGTAGAACGCGAGGACGGCCAGGGGCAGGAAGGCGAACAGGAAGACCGTGCTGGTGAAGACCATCAGCTCTCACCGGTCCCGCCCTCGAAGCGGCTCGGCAGCGGGAAGTAGCCGGTCAGGAAGTCCCGCACCAGCCGCTCCGGGTCGTGGCTGGCCGACGGACCGGGCCCGTCGGTCGGCCCTTCGACGTCGTTGAGGCAGAACATGTCGGCATCGCGCTCGCGAGCCAGCCGGTGCAGCTTGATCGGGGCCCGCCGCTCGGCGATGTCGCAGTAGAGGTAGCGCAGCTCGCCGGGGACCGCGCGACCGGTGACCGAGCCGACGTGGTGGGCCAGTGAGGCGGCCGCGGAGACGTCGTCGGGGTGCCGGAACGGCCGGCGCACGGTCCGCTCCAGCTCGGCCGCGAACCGGTGCTCGAGGTCGACCAGCAGGTCGCGCCGCTGGGGATGCGCGACGTGCTGGAACTTCATCCGCAGACCTGGTCGAACTCGCGCTGCGACCAGCCCGCTGCTCACCTTGGCCGCGGCATCGACCGGGCGGTCCCCGGTCGACGGCGGCGCGTCGTCCAGCGTGGAGGGGGCCACGAAGAACCGGCTCGCGCCGTCGGCCCGGAAGAACAGCTCCGGCGCGACCGGCCGGCCGAAGAAGACGTCGTCGTTCAGGTACAGGTAGTGGTCGGCCAGGCCGGGGATGTGGTGCAGCCGGGCCTCGATCGCATGCGAGTTGAAGGTCGGCAGGCCGGCGCCGTCGGCCGGGAAGATCTCCCGGTGGTCGACGACCGTCAGGCCGCGGGTGCGCGGCCGCCAGCCAGTCCGGCACCTGCTGGTCTGTGACGAGGAACACGTGCCGGACCCACCCGGCGTACATCTCCAGCGAGCGCAGCGAGTAGCGCAGCTCGTCCCGGGAGGCGAACCGCGCGTCGTTCGCGGCGAGCCGGCTGTGCTCGCCCGGATGGGTGCGGCCCAGGCCGCCTCCTTGCGCTGGCGCCACGCCGGGTCGGTGCCGTCGACCCAGGTGTAGACCGCGTCGACCGGGAACCCGACCGGCGGCTCGCCCGCGTGGTCCAGCGGAGGCGCCAGCCCGGTCAGGACCACGTCGACCCCGAGCTCCGGGCCGGCCAGCAGCAGGTCGCCGGCCGCCTGTGCGGTGTAGACCCGCAACGTGCCCGGCTCGGCCGGGCGCACCCGCACACCCGGCCCCAGGTCGCCGCCCAGCACCGCTCGGGCCGGCTCGACGTCGCCGGGCCCGACGGTGACGACCGGCCGCCGCATCACGGCGGCCGGCGGCGCGTCGTACGACACTCCGGCCCGGTCGAACGCGCCGGTCACGGTGTCGAGGTTCTGCTGGATGGTCGCGACGGCCGAGAACGACCGGACCTGGACGGCGCCGGCACTGGCCTGGCTTCGGCGGCGGCGCAGGCTGTCGGCGAGCTTGGCCGCCGTGACCACGAGGGCGGGAGGGGTCCGCGCTGCAGCGGCGGTGCGCAGCGCGCGTCCAACCATCGCGGGAAGCTCCTCGTCGTGCTCAAAATGGTGCGCGCTCAGGCTAACTGAGTCGACCCGGGTACGCCGGGCAGGCGAGCCGTGGGCGGAGGTCTGGCTCAGGAACCGGGGCGCGGGGCGTTGGCGCGGGTCAGGTCCTCTTCGAAGTCCACCTCGACCGCGAACAGGTCGGAGATGTCGACCGGCGTCACCTGGACGCCGTCCCCCGCGATGGCCAGCTCGATGCCGCGCTCGAAGTAGTCCTGCTCCACGCACTCGTCGAGCCGCCGGATCAGGGCGGCCTTGTCCTTTGCCGCCACGAAGTTGATCCCCACCGCCTCGCCGAGGGCGTCGACCACCGACTTGGAGAGGGCGTCGACGAAGCCGTCCGGCCCCACGGTGTACTTGACCTCCTCCTCGGCCACCGCGGCGGTGTTGACGGCGATCACCGACTGGTCGGCCGCGAGGAAGGGGGCCAGGCGGCGCAGCACCTCGGGGTCGAAGACCACGTCGCCGTTCATCCAGACCATGCCGCCGTCGTGCGAGGCGCGCAGGGCCTTGAGCAGGCTCTTGCAGGTGTTGGTCTGGTCGTAGTTCTCGTTGTAGACGAACACCGCGTCGGGCGCGGCCTCCATCACGAGCTCGAGCTTGAAGCCGACGACGATCTGCACCCGCGCCTGCTCGCCGAAGGCCGCGGTCACGTTGTCCAGCTGCTGGGCCAAGATGCTGCGCCCGTCGTCGAGCCGGGTGAGCGGCTTGGGCCAGGGCCGGCCGAGCCGGGTGCCCATGCCGGCCGCCAGGATGGTCACCTGGACCGCCGGCGCGCCCTGGCTCCCGGCGCTGTCGGACGTGCTGCCGGACGTGCTGCCGGATGTTGTCGTGCGTGTCGTCACTGCTGCTCCAGTCTGGATGGCGGTCGGGACAGGCTAGCCTTCCCCGGGCAGCAAGCAGCTCGGTCCAGCAGGTGTGAGGGAGTGCGGAGAACATGCTTCTGGTGCGGCGCACCCGCTCCGTCATCGACTACCGGCGGATCCTCTGGCTGCTGATCGTCCGGGACCTGAAGGTCCGCTATGCCGGATCCCTGCTGGGCTACCTGTGGACCGTTCTGGACCCCCTGCTGATGACCGGCGTCTACTGGTTCATCTTCACCCAGGTCTTCCACCGCAACCGGCCCGGTGAGAAGCCGTACATCGTCTTCCTGATCCTCGGCCTGCTGGCCTGGCAGTGGTTCTCGTCCACCGTGACCGAGACCACGAGAGCCCTGGTGAGCGACAGCCAGCTGGTCCGCTCGACCAACATCCCGCGCGAGATCTGGGTGCTCAAGACGGTGGGGTCCAAGGGCCTGGAGTACCTGTTCTCGCTGCCCGTCGTCGTGTTCTTCATGATCCTGTACGGCGCGCCGCCGTCGAAGTACATCGTGATCTACCCGCTGGGCATCCTGATCGAGGCCGTGCTGCTGACCGGGATCGGCCTCGCGCTGTCCGCGATGACCGTCCTGGTGCGCGACCTCCAGCGGATCATCCGGATCCTGCTGCGGGTGGGTTTCTACACCTCGCCGATCATCTACGGGCTGCTCAGCCTGACCCCCAAGCTGCAGCACGTGTTCCTCTTCAACCCGCTCACGGGGATCATCGAGGCCTATCGCGCGTTGGCCTTCCCGACGCAGTTCGCCGGGTGGCACGTCATCGGGATCTCGGCCGCTGAGAGCGTGGGTTTCCTGCTGCTCGGCATCGTCGTCTTCAACCGACTGATGCCCGCCGTACTGAAGGAGATCTGACCGTGAGCGCGCTGATCGAGGCCCAGGACCTCGGCATCAACTTCTCCCGCAACCGCAAGCGGCGGATCTCGGCTCGCGAGCTGATCCTCAAGGGCAAGATGACCAGCCCCAAGGGCAACTTCTGGGCCCTGCGCAACGTCTCGTTCGAGGTGCAGCCCGGTGAGGCCGTGGGGCTGCTCGGCGCGAACGGCTGCGGCAAGAGCACGCTGCTCAAGCTGATCGCCGGGGTGATGATCCCGGACGAGGGCACCGCCGCGGTTCGGGCCGGCGTCGCGCCGCTGATCGAGCTCAAGGGCGGCTTCGTCGGCGACCTGACGGCACGGGACAACATCTGGCTGACCGCCGGCCTGCACGGCCTCTCCAAGCAGACGATCGCCGACAAGTTCGACGAGATCGTGGACTTCGCGGAGGTCGAGGACTGGCTCGACACGCCCTTCCGGCACTTCTCGAGCGGCATGCAGGTGCGGCTCGGCTTCTCCGTCATCACCACGCTGGACGAGCCGATCATCCTGGTCGACGAGGTCCTCGCGGTGGGGGACAAGCGGTTCCGGGAGAAGTGCTACAAGCGGATGGACGAGATCATCACCGAGGGCAAGACGCTCTTCCTGGTGTCGCACAGCGAGAACGACCTGCTCCGGTTCTGCAAGCGTGGCCTCTACCTGCGCGAGGGTGCCCTGGTCACCGACGGGCCGATCGAGGAGGCCCTCGACCACTACAACGACGACATCGGCAAACACCAGAGGTGAACGCAACGCCGCGCGTCGTGCTCGTGCTCGATCCGCGGCCGGGCGGGCTGCCCGCCGGCCAGATCCGGCTGCCGGACGGCCGCACGCTCGACCAGCTCGTGGGTGAGCGCGCTGTGGTCGAGGCCGGTGAGCTGGTCGAGCAGCCGGTGGCCGGGCCGGCCGGAGTGGCCGCCGCCCTCGTGGCCGCCGCCGACGCGCACGACGGTGCGCTGTGCCTGGTCGACGCGGCGTCCCTGGCCCTTCCGACGACGTACGGCGATGTCGTGGCCGACCCGCGGGACCAGCCAGCCGTCATGCATGACGAGGGGAGCGGTCGGGTGGTCGCCGTCCGGGTCGACGCCGCGACGCTGGCGGACGCCGGCGCCCTCGAGCTGCTCGGCCGCGCGCTGCGTGGCGCGCCACCCGGGGCCGCGCTCACGGTCCTGGCCGGCGCGATCTCGGCCGCGGGCCGGCCGGTCCGGGACCTCAGCTCCGGCGACTTCCCGGTGCACACCGTCGTGGGGATGGGCGACCTCGGCTTCGCCCTCGACCAGGACGGCGCGGCCGACGAGGCGGCGCTGCGACTGCGTCGCGCGTCCCGGGCCGACGACGGCTTCCTGTCCACCTTCCTGGTGCGGCCGGTCTCCCGGCGGCTGACCCGGCGGGCCGTCGCGCTGGGCCTGCGGCCGAACGCCATCACCGGTGTCTCGTTCGTTCTGGGCCTGCTGGCGGCGGGGGTCTATGCCGGTGGCGGGGTCGGCTGGCTCATCCTCGGCTCGGTCCTGCTGCTGCTCTCTCTGGTGGTGGACTGCGTCGACGGTGAGGTGGCGCGCTACACCCGCACCTTCTCGCCGCTCGGCGGCTGGCTCGATGTGGGCTCGGACCGGGTCAAGGAGTACGCCGTCTACGCCGGGCTGGCCTATGGCGCCGCGCCGCCTGCGTGGGGTCTGGCGGCGGCGGCGTTCGCCGTACTGGTGGTTCGGCATTTCGTCGACTTCGGTTATGCCGCAACGGTTTCCGGGAGTGGGGCGCGGAGCGGGCGCGTGGCCGACTGGTCCCAACGCACGTCGGCGCGGCCGGCTCTGATGTGGGCCAAGCGGGCCATCATCATGCCCGTGGGGGAGCGCACGATCGCCCTCGCCGTCCTGGTCCCCATCATCGGCGCCCGGGCGGCCCTGTGGGTGTTGCTCGTGGCGGGCTGCATCGCCGCGGCGTACACGACAGCGGGCCGGCTCGGTCGCCTGCTGTTGGGCCGTGGCGGACGGAGCGTGCGCTGGCTGGCGCCCGCGGCGCGGCGGCTCGTGGCGCCGGCCGGGGTGACCCTGCTGGTCGCGCTCCACCGACCTGATGCGCTGCCCGCGGCGTACCTCCTGCTTGCCGTGGTGGCGATGCACGACTACGACCTCGTCTTCCGGCGGCGCCTTGCCGCCGCACCCGGCGCCGCCCAGACCCCGCTGGTGCCCTGGGCTGTGGGGGTCCTGGCCGCGGTGCTGTTGACGCTGGTGCTGCCGGCCGGGCCGCTCGGGTGGGTCTTTGCGTCGGCGGGCGCGGTGCTGGGTGTCGTGGTCGCGGCGGACAGTGCTCGCTGGTGGGGGAGCATGGCCCGGTGACGCGGTTCGGAGTGGTCGTGCTCAGCCGCGGTGACCGCCCGAGCGAGCTGGCGCGCTGCCTGGCCAGCGTGCAGGCCCAAGAGCGAGTGGACGTCGACGTCGTCGTGGTCGGCAACGGATGGGCGCCCTCCGGCCTGCCCGCGGGCGTCCGCTCGGTCCACCTGCCGGACAACCTCGGCTCTCCGGCCGGCCGCAACATCGGGGTCACTGCGGTCGAGGGCGACTACGTGTTCTTCTTCGACGACGACGCGTGGACCGACGACGTCCGGCTGCTCTCGGCCTGGCAGACCCGGTTCGAGTCCGAAGGCCGCCTTGGCGCCGTGGTGGCGCGGATCGTCTCGCCCGACGGCCAGACCCTGCGCCGCTGGGTCCCGCGGGCCCGGGTCGGTGACCCGGCGACGTCCGGGCCCGCGTTCAACATCCTCGAGGGCGTCGTGGCCGTGCGCCGGTCGGCGTTCGAGGGGGTCGGCGGATGGGCGGCGGACTTCTTCCACGGCCACGAAGGCATCGACCTGACCTGGCGGCTGTGGGACGCCGGCTGGCAGGTGGCGTACGACGCGGCGGCGGTCGTGCACCACCCGGCGAGCGCCCCCGGCCGGCACGCGGTCTACCTGCGGCTCAACGCCCGCAACAAGGTCTGGGTCGCCCGGCGCAACCTGCCCTGGTTGCTCGTCCCGGTCTACCTCGGGGTGTGGACCGCCATCTCCGTGGCCCGGCTGGCCCGCGACCCGGCGTCCTTGCGGACCTGGCTGCGCGGCTTTGCCGAGGGCTGGCGCACCTCGCCGGGGCCGCGGCGTCCGATGCGGTGGCGCACGGTGGCCCGGCTGACCCGACTCGGCCAGCCACCGGTCATCTAGGTCGGCGCCGGGTCAGCTGGCGGTCAGCCGGCTGGACAGCAGGATCGCCGCCAGATGGCCGGCCGCCGTGACCAGGGCCAGGGGCAGCATGACCACGGCCCAGAGCCGCTGCGCCGACGGGCCGCCGGCGACCGCGTCCCACGAGGCGACGGCCAGGACGATGAGCGAGAACTCGACCGCGACGTACGCGCGGTAGAAGGGCAGCCGCTTGAGCGCGCTCCGGGCCCGGCGCAGCAGGCCGACCCGCACCGCCGCGATGTCCGCGCTCTCCGAGAGCAGCGGCAGCCGCGCGTAGCCGCGGGCCACATGGATCAGGTCGCCGAAGCTCTTGTTCAGCAACACGACGACGGACGTCAGCGCTCCGAGGGTGGTCCAGCCGCCGATCGAGCCGAGGCCCCCGTCGACGTAGACGCCGAACCCGATCGGCAGGCTCGCCTCGGTGACGTAGTGCCCGATCCGGTCGAGGTAGACCCCGGCCGGTGACGTGGTCTGCCGCACCCGGGCCACCTCACCGTCACTGCAGTCGAGCAGGATCTGCACCTGCATCAACACCGCGCAGCCGAGCGCGGCCGGCCAGCGGTGCAGGACCAGCAGGGCGGCGCCGACCGGGCCACACAGGGCCATCAGCCACGTGACGCCGTTGGCCGAGATGCCGGTCGGCAACAGGGCCCGGGTGACGTAGATGGACAGGTGGCGCAGATAGAGGCTGCCGGCCCAGTGCTCGGAGTTGCGCCGGCCCATCACCGTCGGCGGCTGGGCGATGGCCCGCAGCTGGTCGATCGACAGCCGCTCACTCACACCGGGAAGGTACCCGACTCCGCCCCCCTGCCACCTGCTCCGCCCCCGCCCCCACCTGCGTTTGGCCGTCGAATCCGGGTTTGGCCGTCGAACCCGGGTTTTCGACCCCTGTTTGGACCTCCACAACCCGGACCTGACGGCCAAACCAGTCCCAGAGGGTTGCACAGACACCATCCGTCACGGACTCTGGACCCCATGCGCCGACCCCCTGCCGTCCCTCACCTGGCGGCATTGGCTGCACTCTGCGTAGCCACCACTGGACTCGCTGTGGCGGCCCCAGCCATCGCGGCCGGCCCGGGATCGGCCCCGAAACCGCACCCGGTCGCCCCGTCCGAGCGGCACGCCGGGCTGAGCCGGGTCGACCCCTCCGGCGCCGCGTTGGCCGGCGCCATGGCAAGCCCGACGACCACCGTCGCCGCGGCCGCGGCCACCTCGGCACTCGCCGCCCGACCCGACACGACGATGCGTACGGCGGCCCTCACGCCCGCGGTCGCGGTGCCCAGCGGCATCTCGGTCGTGGGCGCCACCTGGCCCGAAGGGTCGATGCCCACCAGCGCCCGGCTGCTGGTCCGCACGTCGACCAAGGGCGTCTGGTCGGCCTGGCAGGCACTGGACTCCGACGACGGCCACGACCCCGACCCGGGCACGCCCGAAGCCGCCCGCGAGCGCGGTGGCACGCAGCCCTATGTGGTGACCGACGCGAGCGCCGTACAGGTCCGGCTCGACACCAGCACGGGAACGGCCCCGGCCGGCGCGTCGGTCGACGTCGTCGACCCCGGCACCAGCCCGGCCGACGCGAGCATCGGCACGGCGACGCCCGGTGCGGCTGCGGCCGCCGCGACGCAGCCGACGATCTACACCCGCGCGCAGTGGGGCGCCAACGAGTCGATGCGCCGGGGAACGGTCGAGTACGGGTCGATCCAGGCTGCCTTCGTGCACCACACGGTCAGCCAGAACAACTACACGGCGGGGCAGGTCCCGGCGATCATCCGCGGCATCTATGCGTTCCACGTCAACGGCCGCGGCTGGAACGACATCGGCTACAACTTCCTGGTCGACCGGTTCGGCCGGATCTGGGAGGGCCGCTACGGCGGCATCGCGCTGCCCGTCGTGGGCGCGCACACGCGGGACTACAACTCGCACTCGTTCGCCATGTCCGCGATCGGCAACTTCGACATCGCGCACGTGCCGTCCGCGATCATCGCGGCGTACGACCGGCTGTTCGCCTGGAAGCTCACGCTCCACGGCGTTCCGGCCATCGGGACGGTCGTGCTGAACGGCCATCGGATCAACCGGATCTCCGGGCACCGTGACGTCGGCCAGACCGCGTGTCCGGGGCGATATCTCTACGCCCTGCTGCCCTCGATCCGGTCCGGCACGTCGTCCCGGATGGGCCGACTGCCCGCGACCGGTGATGACCCGGAGCGTCGACGCCAACGGGACGCCGGACCTGCTGGTCCGGCCCAACGGTGGCGGCAATGCGGCCGTGCTGACCGACGCGGTCAGCCCCCTTGCGGCATCGTCGACGATCGGCGCCTCCGGCTGGTCCAAGCTCGACGCCGTCTCCACCTCACCCGACCTCACCGGTGACGGCCGACCGGACCTGGTCGCGCGCGAGCGCAGCACCGGCCGGCTGCGGGTCTATCCCGGCACCGGGCACGGCGGCTTCGGCTCGGCCGTGGGCCGGGGGTCGGGTTGGGGCGCCATGCGACGGCTGGTCACCCCGGGCGACCTCAACGGTGACGGCAAGGCCGACCTGGTGGCGGTCGACGCCACGGGCCGGATGCTGCTCTACCCCGGCGACGGCGCCGGCTGGTTCGGGGCGCCTCAGCTGATCGGTGCGTCGGGCTGGCTGGCGATGTCCTCGATCAGCGGCACCGGCGACCTCAACGGCGACGGCTTCCCGGACCTGATCGCGGTCCGGGCGTCCACCGGCCAGCTGCTGCTCTATCCCGGCACCGGCAGCGGCACCGGCCGGCCCGGCGCGCCGGTGCAGATCGGCACCGGCTTGGGCGGCTTCGACCTGACCATCGGCGCGGGCGACCTCGACCATGACGGGCTTCCCGACCTGGTCGTGCGTGAACACGGCACCGGCAAGATGCGCACCTACTACGGCGTCGGCGGCCATTTCGGCGACCGGATGACCTGGGGGAGCGGCGCCCAGAACCTGACCACGCTGGCCGGCGGCTCCGACCTCACCGGTGACGGCGCCACCGATCTCGTCGGCGTGTACGGCGATCGGCTGGTGCTCTACCCGGCCAGTGGGGAGCGCGAGTACAGCGCCCAGCAGAGCCTGGCGGTCGACCTGACCGGCACCGACCAGCAGTTCTTCGTGGGCGACCTGGACCGCGACGGGCACGCCGACCTGATCGCCCGGCAGCCCGCGACCGGCGACCTCGAGCTGTGGAGCAACCCGGGCGGCGCGGGGGCCGGCGTCGCCCCGCGCCGGCTCGGCACCGGGTGGAACGTCATGAACCTGATCGCCCCCGCCGGCGACATCGACATGGACGGCGTGCCCGACCTGATGGCCCGCGAAACGGCCACCGGCACGCTGTGGATCTACCCCATGACCAGCTCGGGCGGTTTCAAGCCGCGACGCGTCCTGGCTACAGGAATGGGGGGAATGACCGACATAGTGGGGGTGGGTCCCAACGACGACGATGCGGCGCCCGACCTGGTCGCCCGCTCGGCGACCGGACAGCTCTGGCTCTACCCCGGCAATGGTCCCGGCCTGCTGCTCCCGCCGCGGGGCGTCCGGTCGAGCACGTCCGCCGTGGCCCAGTTCGTCGCCGGCGGTGACGTCGACGGAGACGGCCGGGGCGATCTGGTATCCAGGCTGACCGACGGGTCCCTTGCCTTGTATCCCGGCACGGGAACCGGTGGTTTCGCCGCGACCCGCGCCCTTGTCATGAACCCGAAGGCGGTGGGCCATGAGCTCGGTTGAGATTCGTCGGTTGGTCCGGGTCGGCCTGGCGCTGACCCTGTCGGCCGCCTCCCTTGCGGCCAGCGCCCAGCTGACCAGCGCGTCTGACCAGCGCTACCCACTGCGCGGCCGGACGACGATCTCGGTCGTCGGGCACGGCTACGGCCACGGCCGGGGGATGTCCCAGTGGGGCGCGTACGGCGCCGCCACCGCCGGGCTGAAGTACCCCTCGATCCTGGCGTTCTACTACCCCGGTACGGCGCTCGGCAGCCAGGCCGACCCGGGGATGCGGGTGCTCATCAGCGGCGCCTACAGCAACGCCACGCACGTCATGCCCGCGCCCGGCCTGTCCCTGTGCCACGGCAGCAACGTCCGCACCCTGCTCTCGACCAGCTCCGCGGTCAGCAGCTGGCGGCTGGTCATGGTCAGCGGCGTCCTGCGGCTGCAGTACTACGCGGCCGGGGCCTACCACACCGCCTCGCTCGCGGTCGGCGGCTCGTCGGCGACCTTCACCCGGTCCACCAGCTGCACCTCGCTCGGCGCGGCCGCGATGACCCTGGTCCTGTCCAGCGGCGCTCGCGAGGGCGTCCGCGGCGGGCTGCGGGCCCAGGTCGACGGCTCCCGGCTGCGGACCATCGGGTACATGGGGATGACCAGCTACCTGGCGTCCGTCGTACCGTCCGAGATGCCGTCCGGCTGGGCGACCGAGGCCCTGAAGGCGCAGAGCGTCGCCGCTCGCTCCTACGCCACGCGCTACCGCGAGGTCAGCGGCGGCCCGGGTCGGCTGTGGGACATCTGTGACACCACCTCGTGCCAGGTCTTCCACGGCACCGCGGCCGAGACCAGCGCCACGAACAGCGCCGTTGTCGCCACGGCCGGGCGGGTCCTGACCTACGGCGGCGACATCGCCCTGACCGAGTTCAGCGCCAGCAACGGTGGCTACACGACGGCCGGCAGCTCTTCCACGCCGTACCTGGTCGCCAAGCCCGACCCGTACGACGGTCGCGTGACCAACTACGGCAGCTGGCTCAACCCGCACACCTGGAAGGACGAGGTCTCGGCCGCGACCCTCGAGCACCGCTACCCGGGCATCGGCACCTTCGTCCGGCTGGACGTGGTGTCGCGCGACGGGCACGGCGAGTTCGGCGGCCGGGTCACCAGCGTCCTCGTCCAGGGCAACTCCGGGCACGTGACGCTGTCCGGCTCGGCGTTCGCAGGAGCCGCCGGCTTCAAGTCGGTCTGGTGGACCGTGCGCTACTCCGGCATCGACCACGACCTGACCAACGACGGCCGGCCGGACCTGCTGGTCCGCGAGCGCGGGACCGGGCAGGTGCGGATCTACCCCAGCACCGGCGGCACGGCTCTGGGGACCGGCGTGGTCAAGGGCGCCGGCTGGACCGCGATGGACCAGATCGCCGTCGCGGGTGACCTCACCGGCGACCTCGCGCCCGACCTGGTCGCACGCAACGCGACGACCGGCGACATCGTGCTCTACCCCGGCAACTCCGCGGGTTGGGTCTCGGGTTCGGCGCCTCTGCGCACCGGTACGGCGTACTCGCTGATCGCCGCCCCCGGCGACTTCAGCGGCGACGGCCACGCCGATCTGCTCGCCGTCGACAGCGCCACGCACCACCTGTGGCTGTTGCGCGGCAACGGTGCCGGTGCCCTGGGCACGCCGATCTCGCTGGGCAGCGGCTGGGACGTCATGGACGCGATCTTCGGCTCCGGAGACATCAACGGCGACGGGTACGTCGACCTCATCGGCCGGCTGCACTCGACCGGTCAGCTGCGGATCTACTACGGCAACGGGGCAGGCGGCTTCAAGTCATGGGTCACCCTCGCCGCGTCGTACAAGTCACTCAGCATGCTCACCATCCCCGGTGACCTGAACGCCGACGGCCGGCCCGACCTGCTCGGGATCAACGCGGCCGGCCAGCTGATCCGCTACCTCGGGACGTCGTCCGGGTTCGGCTCCGCGACCGTCATCGGTGCGAGTGGCTGGAGCGCCTTCGACCGGATGTCGTGAGTGTCAGCACCACGACGACGTATAGGTCGTCCAGGTGCTGACACTGGGGCTAGCTGGTGACCGGGGCGAGGGCGGGGTCGACGGTGATCGGGGCGCCCGTGGCCGCGCGGACCTGCTCGACCGTGACGTCCGGTGCGAGCTCGCGCAGGACCAGGCCGTCGTCGGTGACGTCGAGGACGCACAGGTCCGTGATGATCCGATGTACGACGCGCTGACCGGTCAGGGGCAGCGTGCACTCGGTGACGACCTTGTGCGTCCCATCGCGTGCCACGTGCTCCATCAGCACGATCACGTGCCGCGCGCCGTGGACCAGGTCCATCGCGCCGCCCATGCCCTTGACCATCTTGCCGGGGATCATCCAGTTCGCGATGTCGCCGGTCGCGCTCACCTGCATCGCACCGAGGATCGCCGCGTCCACCTTGCCGCCCCGGATCATCCCGAAGCTCGTCGCGGAGTCGAAGAACGACGCCCCCCGACGTAAGGTCACCGTCTCCTTGCCCGCGTTGATGAGGTCCGGATCCTCTTCTCCCGCAATGGGATACGCGCCAACGCCGAGGATCCCGTTCTCCGACTGCAGGACGATCTCGACGTCATCCGGCACGTAGTTCGGCACCAACGTCGGCAGCCCGATCCCGAGGTTGACGTACGAGCCGTCGGTCAGCTCCCGCGCCGCGCGGGCCGCCATCTGCTCCCTGGTCAGAGGCATGTCAGCGCTCCCTCGTCGTGCGCCGCTCGATCCGCTTGTCGACGACCTGCTCGGCCGTCAGCGCGACCACCCGCTGCACATAGATGCCCGGCAGATGGATGGTGTCCGGATCCAGGTCGCCCGGGTCGACCAGCTCCTCGACCTCGGCGATCGTCGTCCGGCCCGCCATTGCGCACAGTGGGTTGAAGTTGCGCGCGCTCTCGTGGAACACCAGGTTGCCGTGCCGGTCGCCGCGCAACGCCCGCACCAGGCCGAAGTCCGGCGCGATCGCCTGCTCCAGGACGTAGCCGCGACGCTGCCCCAGGAACTCGAACTCCCGCGTCTCCTTCGCCGGCGAGGCGATCGTCACCGAGCCGTCGTCGCCGTACCGCCAGGGCAGCCCGCCATCGGCGACCTGCGTCCCGACCCCGGTCGCCGTGAAGAAGGCCGGGATCCCCGAGCCTCCCGCTCGCAGCCGCTCGGCCAGCGTGCCCTGCGGCGTCAGCTCGACCTCGAGCTCGCCGTGCAGGTACTGCCGCTCGAACTCCTTGTTCTCCCCGACGTAGCTCGACACCATCCGGCGGATCCGTTTGGCCCGGAGCAGCAGCCCCAGGCCCCAGTCGTCGACGCCGCAGTTGTTCGAGACGGCCTCGAGGTCCGTCGTACCGGCCTCCAGCAGCGCGCCGATCAGCACGCTCGGAATGCCGCAGAGGCCGAAGCCGCCCACGGCCAGGGAGGCCCCGTCAGGGATGTCGGCGACGGCCTGCGCCGCAGAGGGGACGACCTTGTCCATGCGCGGACCCTACCCGGCGCCCTTCGGGTGACGGCGCGGCCCCGGTTGGGCCGAATGGGCGACCGTGGAGCCCAACTGCTGTGACGCAACGTGATTCGTGGGGCCTAAGGGGTGAATGAACTAGTCAACTGAGTCAAGTCGACACGCCGCTGGGCCGAAAGGGTTCTATGAGCGATCGCGGCCCAGCGCAGAAGTCTGCGCCGAAGTACCGGCCTCGGCACCGCGTCACGCCGGTCCCCTCGACCAGCGCCAGCGCCCGGGCCCTGACCTACGGCTCGGTCGCCCTCACCCTGCCCGGCCGTCGTCGTCGGCTTCGGTCCGGCCACGTCGGCCCAGGCCGCCTCGACGCCGAAGCCGACGACGCCGACGAAGCCGACCGTCCCGCTCTTCCCGACGCCCAAGCCGGCCAAGCCGCTGAGCAAGATCATCGACATCGCCTCGTCGTACCAGCCGCAGGACAGCTGCGACCCGGTGGCCAAGCCCGGCGTCACGGCGTTCATGAACCTCATGCTCACGACGTACAAGACCGGCGTCAGCGCGGGCATCACCCGGCTCTGCGGCATCGGCGCGACCAGCGAGCACAAGGAAGGCCGGGCCTGGGACTGGCACATCCCCGCGACCACCAAGGACCGCGCCACCGCCCAGCACGTCGTCGGCTGGCTGACCGCCAACCACGGCGAGATGGCCCGCCGCTTCGGCATCGAGTACATCATCTGGAACAAGCACATCTGGGGCGTCTACCGGATGGCCGACGGCTGGCGGCCCTACAGCGGCGAGTCGGACCACACCGACCACATCCACTTCAGCTTCAGCTGGGACGGCGCGATGAAGCGCACGTCCTGGTGGACCGGCGCGGCCGTCACCGTCCCCGACCAGGGCCCGTGCCAGCCGTACGCCGGGCAGCCGGCTCCGATCTACAGCGCCCGCCGCACCACGCACTGCGCCACCCCGCCGGCCGCCCCCAAGTCGGCGTACGCGCTGGTCTGGCCGGGCCAGACCACCAGCAGCGTGAAGGTCGCCCAGGTCGCGCTGAAGGTCAAGGCCGACGGCGCGTTCGGGGCCTCGACCCGGGCCGCTCTGCTCACCTGGCAGCGCACGCACAAGGTGCCGGTGACCGGCGTACTGGACAAGGCGACCTGGGCCAAGCTCGTGCCCGCGCCGCCGGCGCCCACGCCGAAGCCGACCCCCACGCCGACGCCGAAGCCCGGTGGCTCCACGACCGCCGGCTCCGGGCTGCCGTCCCTCGACCAGCTGGCTCACACGACGAGCGTGTCGCCGTACCTGAAGACCGTCCTGCACGAAGGCTCGCGCGGCAACGCGGTTCGCGCGCTCCAGGTCGCGCTCGCCATCAAGCCGTACGACGGCGCCTTCGGGCCGATCACGCTCAAGGCGGTCAAGGCCTTCCAGACCTCGCGTCATCTGCACGCGACCGGCATCGTGGACGCGGCGACCTGGGCCCAGGTCCAGAAGGTCGCCAACCCGCTGCTGCAGTACCGGACCATTGTCCTCAAGCAAGGATCCACGGGCGCGGTCGTCAAGGTGCTGCAGAAGGAGCTCAAGGTCACGGTCGACGGCGAGTTCGGTCCCAAGACCGCCGCCGCGGTGAAGGCGCTGCAGAAGAGCGCGCACCTGGCCTCGACGGGCGTCGTCGCGGTGAAGACGTGGATCGCGCTAGAGGCGCGCGACTACCCCCTGGGCCGCAAGCGCTGGTAGCCCCGCGCCAAATGTCGGGCCCGCAACCCGCCCACCTAGATGGGTCACCTGGGGCCCAAAGCGTCAGCCCAGTCGGTGGGTGACCCGCTCCGAGGAGGCGCGCGCAGCGAGGTCAGCGTCGTCCAAAGCGCCTTTGCTCTTGTCCTTCCCTGAACGCACGAGAACGAGCGACCCGTCGACGACCCAGGGCGCCAGCCAGCAGGCGACGGCGTCGACCGGACCGGCCGAGGTCAGCGCCCGGCACCCATCGACCAGACCCGCCGCGAGTGAGGCCGCGCGAGCGGCGGGCACCAGCTCGGCATAGGTCCACGACCCGTCGGCCGTGTCCAGCGCCGCCGCATCCGCCCCCGGCGTCGCCCAGGCGTCGAACCGGTCGCCGTACGTCGAGAGGTCCCGGGCCTCGTCCACCACGCCGTCAGCGAGCGGCTCACCGCCCCAGCCACGGGCCAGGGCGGCCAGTGTCACCGCCACGACCGTCGCGCCGCAGCCGGCCCAGTCCGCGGGATCGTCGGTGACCACGACGTCGGGCCGGTGGTCGGCTCGCGAGCCCCCGACGACGACCTCGGCGCCCACTGACCAGGCCGCGAACAGCCAGTACGCCGCGCGCCAGTGCGGGGGCAGGTCCAGCTCCACCACTGTCCCCGGACCGGCGTCCAGCTCCTCCTGGAGCAGGTTCGCAGCCTTGGCCGCCCAGTTGGCCAGGACCCGCCCGGACAGCTCGATCCGCTCGCCCTGGGTCGGGCCGGCCGCATCGTCGTACCAGGTGAGCCGGGGCCGGGTCGGGTCCGAGCCGGCGAGCGCGGCCAGCAGGGCGGTCGGGGTGTCGTACGGCGCGGGCACCCGGTCAGCCTAGGTCGGCGAGATAGCGTCCGGTCGTGACGAGTGCGACGGCGCACATCCCGGGCCCCCGGACGGGCCCGGCAACCGCCCCCTGGACGGCCCCGACGATGACGCGCCGGAGTGGGGACCGCTGCTGCGGGGCGAGCGCCGAGCCGGTCGGCTGATCGCGCAGATCGCCGCCGCGTCGGCCGCCACGACCCTGCTCGGTGGCCTCGTCGCGGTGCCCCTGGCCCTGGCCCACCTGTGGCGCCCGGTCATCGCCCTCCCGGTCCTGCTGGTCGTGGCCGCGCTGGCCATCCGGGCCGCGCGCTGCGTCTCGGCCCGGCCGATGCCGCCCTGGTCACTGGTCCTGTGCCTCCTCATCGCGGTGGGGGCCGGCATCTGGGCCGGGGCCACCCACGACGAGCACGTGGTTCTGCGCCGCGACGCCGGGTCCTACGCGCTCTACGGGCAGCAGCTGGCCCAGCAGCACCAGCTGCCGATCGACGTCCAGGTCAGCCGGCTGGGCGGCCCGACGGTCGTCGACGACCCGGACATCGCCGTCGCGAGCCCGGGCTTCTATCGGCAAGGACATGGCACCGCGACGACGGTCGTGCCGCAGTTCCTGATCGGCTTCCCGGCCTGGCTCTCCGTCGGCATGTGGATCGGCGGCTGGACCGGGTTGTTTTTGTACCAGCGGTTTTCACCGCTCTGGCCATCTTGTCGGTCGGAGCCCTTGCCGCTGCCACCATCGGGCCGCGGTGGGCCCCTCTGGTCGCGCTGGCCACGGCGGTCACCGCGCCGGTCCTGCACGCCGGCCGGTCGACGTACTCCGAGCCCGCGGCTCTGCTCGCTCTGACCGCCGCCCTCACCGTCCTGGCCGCGGCGGTCGAGCACGGGACTCGTCGACCGCAGCGATCGGCCCAGATGGCGTTGCTCGCGGGGCTGCTGCTCGGCGGCGCCGGACTGGTCCGGCTCGACGCCATCCGCGAGGCCGTGCTGCTGATCCCGGTCGCCGCTTTCCTGGCCATCCGCCGCCAGCCGGCCGCCCGTCCGGTCGTCATCGGTACGGCGGTCGGGCTGGTCTGCTCCGGCGTCGTGGCGCTGGTCCTGGCCCGCCCGTACCTGGCCCTGTTGAAGGGCTCGCTCCTGCCGCTGGTCGCCCTGGGCCTCGTGGCCGGGGCCGTCGCCCTCGTCGTCGTCCGGTGGGCCCGAGCTCGCCCTGACGACGAGCCGCCGGAGGGGGCAAAGCGACCGGCCCGCTGGCTGCCGGCCGTCTTCGCCGGCCTCACGGTGCTCCTGGGGATCGCGCTCGCGACCCGGCCGTGGTGGCTGGTCGGCCATCAGAGCGCGAGCAACCCCAGCAGCGCCGGAGATCGCCTCGATGCAGGCCGGCCAGGGCCTGCCCGTCGACCGGACCCGGACCTATGCCGAGCAGAGCGTGAACTGGGCCGTGTGGTGGCTCGGACCGGCCGCCGTGCTGCTGGCCTGGGCCGGGGCGACGCTCGGGGCCTACCGGACCGGGTGGTTGCTGATCCGTCGGGCGATGCCGCCGGCCTGGCTGGCGCCGTACGTCATCGGGTTCGGCTCGATCGTGCTGACCCTGGCCCGCCCCGGCATCACTCCGGACCACCCGTGGGCCGACCGACGGCTCGTCGTATCGGTGCTCCCGGGGCTGCTGCTGTTCGCCTGCGCCGCCGTCGCGCAGCTCACCCGGCTGGCCCGACGGCGCGCGCCGTTGCCGGTGCTGGGCGCCGCCGTCCTGGTCGGGGGCGTGGCGCTGGCGTTGCCGGCGGCTTTGGCGACCCAGCCGATGGCCACCCAGCGCACCGAGCTGGGCGAGCTGGGGGCGGTCCACACGGTCTGCCGGTCGTTCCATCCCGGCGACGTCGCGCTCGAGGTGGGGGAGCGCACGACCAACGAGTGGGTCCAGGTGCTGCGTGGGGTCTGCGGCGTGCCGACCCTCGGGGTCCACGTGCACGGGACCTCGACCACGACGGAGACCGGCCGGGCCGCCCTGTCCGCCGCACTGGCCCGGATCGTGCCGCAGGTCAGCAAGGACCTGGCGCCCGGCGGCCGGGTCGTGCTGGTCGCCGACCGCTCGGAGCTGCTGACCCAGCTCGGCCGGCCCGACCCCACTCGGCTGGTCCTGCTGCACACCACCGAGGACCAGCGGCTGTTGACCGAGCGGCCGTCCGGCACCGAGCCGCTCGTCATCGAGCTCTGGTCGGCTCCCGCCGGATCACCCGCCGGGTAGGCTCGCGCCCGCTATGGCCCCCAGTGAGCTGTCCCCTGAGCCCCCCGGTTCGCCGCCGTACGTGACGGTCGTCCTGCCCTGCTACAACGAGGCGGCGCACGTCCTCCAGGAGCTGGAGCGGATCTGCGCGGCGCTGGACGAGAGCGAGTTCGGCTACGAGCTGCTCGCCATCGACGACGCGTCGAGCGACGACACCCTCGAGGTGCTCAACGCCGCGAAGACCCGGTTCCCGCACCTGCGGGTCATGGCCTTCCGCCGCAACGGCGGGTCGGGCACGGCCCGGCGGATCGGTACGACGGTGGCCCGCGGCGAGATCGTGGTCTGGACCGACGCCGACCTGACCTACCCCAACGAGCGGATCCCCGAGCTGGTCCGGCTGCTGCGCGACGACCCGACGTACGACCAGGTCGTCGGTGCGCGGACCAGCGAGGAGGGCACGTTCAAGTTCCTGCGGGTGCCGGCCAAGTGGTTCATCCGCAAGGTCGCCGAGCGGCTGACCAACCAGCGGATCCCGGATCTCAACTCCGGGCTGCGGGCCTTCCGGCGCGAGGTGTCGCTGCCCTACCTGCGACTCCTGCCGCCCGGATTCTCTTGTGTCACAACGATTACGCTGGCCTTCCTGGCCAACCAGCACGACATCAAGTATGTCGACATCGGCTATGCGAAGCGGGCCGGATCGAGCAAGTTCCACTTCCTGCGCGATGCCTACCGCTACATCCTGCAGGTGCTGCGCATGGTGATGTACTTCGACCCGCTCAAGGTCCTGATGCCGCCGGCCTTGTGGCTGATCGCGATCGGCTTCGTCAAGGGCGTCGTCGACATGGTGCGCCACCCGTTCTACTTCCCGGCCAGCACCGTGCTGCTCGTCGTGACCGGGCTGACCATCGGCTCGCTGGCCCTGCTGTCCGACCTCGTGGTGCGCTCGCGCGACGCTTGAGCGCCGTGCGACCTCAGTGCGGCCGGCGGGCGACGGCGATCAGGCCGGTGCCCTTGTCCGTGCGCCGGGCCTGCGCCGCCGCGAACGGGGTCGTGCCGAGCCGCAGCAGCTCGCCGGCGATCGCCCCGGGTTGCAGCCAGCTGCCGGATCCCACCGCCCGGGTCGGCCGGCGCCTCGTCGCCACCGGCCAGGGCGCGTTTGGCCGCCCGGTGCGAGACGGCCTCGAGCAGGTAGCCCAGCGGCCAGCCGTAGTGCTGGACCTTGGTCACCTCGAGGCCGGCGCCGGTCAGCACCTCGGACAGCGACTCCTCGGTGTAGCGGCGGAAGTGCCCGACCTGCACGTCCGACGGCCCGAACCGGTCCGGGTCCTCCGGCACGGACAGCACCACGTGCCCGCCCCGGCGCACGTGCTTGGTCCAGGCCGCGCAGCGCCGCCGCGTCGTCCTCGATGTGCTCCAGCACCTCGAAGGCGCAGACCACGTCGTACGTCTGGCCCCACGGGATCACCCCCGAGTCGCCGACCAGCACGGTGCCGCCGCGCGGGGCGATCCGCTGCCGGGCGATCTCGGCCGACGCCGGGTCGGGCTCCACCCCGGTGTACGTCGCGTGCCGCGGCGATCCGCGCGCCGACCGCGCCCTGGCCGCACCCGATCTCGATGACGGTGGCCGGCCGCAGCCCGGCCAGGAGCGGCTCGACGACGGCCCAGCGCAGCGTGCCGCGCGCGGTCAGCGGCGGGTCCGAGGGCGGGAGCAACGGCTTCATCGGCGGCCCTTCATGGTCGGGACAGGTGGTCGAGCAGAGGAGTGACGACGGCGTACGACGTGTAGGCCGTCTCGGCGAGTGTGCCGACCGCCGCGCTCAGCCGGGCGACCTCGGCGCGGTCCGCGGCCAGCGCCGCCAGCGCGGCGGCCAGGGCGGCCGGGTCGCCGGGAGGCACGAACACAGCCGCCTCGCCCAGCGAACTCCGTTGCGGGACAGTGTCACTCGTGACGACAGCGCAGCCCGCGGCAGCCGCCTGGAAGACCTTGGTCGGCACGACGGTCAGCGCCTTGGCGGTCGTGCCGAAGATCCCCAGGCCCACGTCGTGACTGCTGACCAGGGCGGGCAGGTCCGCGGCCGGCACCCAGTCGAGCCAGGTCACCCCGGGCGCGTCGCCGGCAATCCGGCGGGCCGCGTCATGGTCCTGACCGTTGCCGGCCAGCGTGACCTCGAGCTCGCCGGCGGCCAGCTGCGGTCGGAGCCGGTCGACGGCCCGGGCGATCGTCTCCGCCCCCTGGAGCGGGGTGAAGAGACCCACGAAGATGACCCGCAACGGCCGGTCCGGTTGCTCTGGGCGGGCCGGGCGGCTGCGCCCGGCGGCGAACCAGTCCTTGGTCGCGCCGACGGGCCCGACCACCGCGCGGTCCCGTACGCCGGGGGCCAGCTCGGCCAGCCGCTCGTCGGTGTCCACCAGGACGACATCGGCGGCGCGCAGGGCGGCTGCGTCCAGCCCGCGCAGGAGCCGGCTCTTGAGGCCGCCGGACGCGGCCAGGCCCGCGGTCCTGCGCCGTGCCCGCCGCCGAGACCAGATGGTCGAGCACCAGCACCGGGCGGCCGTGCCCGCGCCGCCCCAGCCGGGAGGTCGTGAGCAGGGCCCGGGCCAGCAGCACGTCGAAGTGCCCGAGGTAGCCGACCAGCACCGCGTCGTACGGCTTCGGCCCGCAGCCGGGGCCAGGCGCGGCGGGTCAGAGCGGCCCAGCGGCCGGCCAGCCGAGCGGCGAGCAGCGGCAGCCGCCACGGCCGGCGCATCAGGTCGACCCGCGCCGCCGTCGAGAGCCCGAGCGGCGCCACGATCTCCTCGACCCGCTCGCCGTGCTCGGCCAGGCCCTCGAGCAGGACGGCCACCCGGGGATGTGCCTGGACGTCATAGGTCCCGAAGGCCAGCCAGCGCACGGGCCCACCGTAGTTGTGCCGGGTGCCCAGTCGGTGTGGCCTAGCCTGACCGGGTGCTCCGCGTGGTGCGACCCGTCGCAGCGCTGCTGGTCCTCGTCGCCGTCGTCGTCGCGGTCGTCCGCACCTGGCACTCGGTCTCGACCGAGCTCGGCCGGATGCCCGGGTGGGCCTTGGTGGCTGCTCTGGCGCTGATGCTCCTGGGCCTCGTGCCGACCGTCGCCGCGTGGCGGATCCTGCTCGCCGACCTCGGGCTCGACGCTGCCGCTGGTCCGCCGCGGGCGGGGTCTTCTTCGTCGGGCAGCTGGGCAAGTACCTGCCGGGCTCGCTTGTGGGTGGTGCTCGCCCAGTCCGACCTGGCCGCCCGGCACGGCGTGCCGCGGCGCCGCACGGCGGTCGTCGGCCTGGTCCAGGTCGGCATCTCGATCGTCGTGGGCCTGGCGCTCGGCGTCCTGGCCGTCCCGGCCCTCGTCGCCGGCGGCGTCAACAAGGCCTGGCTGCTCAGCCTGGTCGCGCTGCCGGTCGGCGCGGTGATCCTGCACCCGCCGGTCCTCAACCGGGTCGTCGGCATCGGCCTGCGGGTCCTGCGCCAGGAGCCGCTCGAGCACGAGTTCAGCCGCCGCGCCGTCGCTGGCGCGGCGCTGGTCAGCGCGGCGGCCTGGCTGCTGATCGGCCTGCAGCTCTGGGTGCTGGCCGTCGGGCTCGACGCTCCAGCCGGGCGGGCTCTGCTGGCGGCCGGCTTCGGCTACGCCCTGGCCGCGTCGATCGGGCTGCTGGTCGTGGTCGTGCCGGCCGGCCTTGGTGCCCGCGATGTGGCCATCGTCCTGACCCTGTCGACGATGATGCCCCGGTCGGCGGCCACGGCCGTCGCGATCGTCTCGCGCTTCGTCGTCCTCGTCGCGGACCTGATCGCGGCGACGGCGGGCTGGCTCTACGAGCGCCACGACCGGGTGCGCACATGACCGACGAGCTCACCCGCACCTGGCGGCCCGGGCGGCCGGTGCCCCTCGGCGCGATCCTCGGCATCTTTCGTCACGGCGCCAATGACCCGGCGTACCAACGGGATTCGGACGGCAGCATCTGGCGGACCAGTCTCACGCCGGACGGTCCAGCGACGATGCGGGTCTCGGTGCGGACGAGCGACGGCGAGGTCGAGGGCCAGGCCTGGGGCCCGGGCGCCGCCTGGGCGTTGGACACCCTGCCGAGGCTGCTCGGCGACGACGACGACCCGAGCGGCTTCGAGCCGCGGCACGACCTGGTGCGGCAGGCCCAGCGCCGGTTCGGGAGCTGGCGGGTGCCGAAGTCCGGCCTGGTCATGGAGTCCCTGGCGCCGGCCGTCGTCGAGCAGCTGGTGACCGGTCAGGAGGCGTTCCGCGGGTGGCGCCAGCTCTTGCTCAGCCACGGGGAGCCGGCTCCCGGGCCGGGGCAGGCGCGGGGGATGCGGGTGACGCCGAGCGCGGCCGGCTGGGCGGCGGTCCCGTCGTGGGAGTGGCTGCGGGCCGGGGTCGACCCCAAGCGGTCGCGGACGGTGGTCCGGGCGGCCCAGGTCGCGGGCCGGCTCGAAGCGACCGTCGACAAGCCCGGCCCGGAGGTGGAGGCGCTGCTGCGCACCGTGCCCGGCATCGGGGTCTGGACGGCGGCCGAGGTGCGTCAGCGGGCGCACGGGGACGCCGACGCGGTGAGCTTCGGGGACTACCACCTGGCCAAGAACGTGGGCTGGGCGCTGCTCGGCCAGGCGATCGACGATGACGCGCTGGCCGAGCTGCTGGAGCCCTACCGCCCGCACCGCTACCGGGTGCAGCGCCTGCTGGAGCTGGCCGGTGTTCAGCGCCCGCGTCGTGGGCCCCGCCTGGCCCCGCGCACCCATCTACCGACCGGCCGCTGAAACGACGGCTCAGTCGACGAGCTCCCGGATGGCGAACCTCGCCTCGGTCTCCTCGTCCCGTCGCGCCGTCGTCGCGAGGTGTTCGGACCACAGCGCCGCGTGCAGCCGGGCCACGGCAGAGCCCATGGCGTACGACGACCCGCCGGACAGCTCGATGACGACACCGGCCATGCCCTCGGTGACCGCGCCGGAGACCGAGCCACCCAGTCCGGACACGGCGAGCAACAAGGCCCGGTTTGCCCGCACCGCAACGGTTTCCGGGCCGGTGGACGCGGCCGACACCGGCGGCCCGGCCTCCGGCTCACCCGCCCGTAGGGCCGCCCGCACCGCCTCGGCGTGGCCGTAGCGAAACCAGTCCTGCCACCACGCGCCGTCGCGCCCGCGCAGGATCGTCGCAGCGCCGGGGCCGTCGTCCGCCGTGACGAAGGCCGCAGCCCCGCTCACGACCGCGGCCGGTACGGCGTCGAGCTTGCCCTTGACCAGGTCGGCCGCCGCCGCGAGCTCGTCGGCGACCGCCCGCACGGTGACCTCGAGCCGGGTCCCGAAGGAGTCGGTCGCGCCGCGCAGGTCCTCGAGCACCTGGACCCCGGCCGCCCCGAGCGCGAAGTCGGTCACCCCGTCACGCCAGGGCCGACCGGCCGTGTCGGCGATGACCAGGCCGAACACGACACCGTGCGCGAGGTCGGTCAGCGCCGCCCGCAGCCGACGGGCCATCTCGTCGGGGTCCTTGGGCAGCAGCAGGACCGAGCCCGGAGGGGTGTTGGACGAGTCGACGCCGGCCGCGGCCATCACCGGGCCGGCCACCCCCTCGACGATCACCGTGTCGGCGACCGCGCCGACCCGCCGCGCGACCTCTCGCACCGTGTGGTCGTCGACGGCCTCGGCCCGCGAGGCGCCGACCCGGCTCAGCCCCTCGGCCTTGGAGACCACCTTGCTGGAGACGACCAGGATGTCGCCGTCGCGCAGGGCGAGCCCGCTGGCGGCCAGTCCCGCAGCCAGCAGAGCCGCGAGGTCGTCGCCAGCGCGGACCTCGGGCAGGCCGCGGACCGGCCACACCGACAGTGGCTCGCTGGACGCACTGTCCTCGCCAGCCGCACTGTCCTCGCCAGCCGCACCGCTCACGGGCACGCCGCCGCGGGGCTGCGCAGCCCGAGCGCGAGGTCGAGCGCCGCGCCGGCGATCTCGGCCGCGGCGGCGATGTCGTGCATCAGCAGCGGCCGGGCCCGGACGTTGACCCGGGAGTCGATCAGGCCCGGCGTCGGCAGGTCGCCGCTGTCGACCAGCCAGCCATCCAGGAAGTCGGCGTACAGGCCGGCCACGGCAGCGGTCGTCGTCTCGACCCCGATGGCGGCGAGGCATGCGTCGGCGTGACCGCGGACCGGGCGGCCGCCGACCAGCGGCGACACCCCCACGACGGGGGCGCGGGTGCCGCGCAGCGTCTCGCGCACCTCGGGCACGCCCAGGATGATGCCGATCGACACGACCGGGTTCGACGGCGGCAGCAGCACCACGTCGGCGTCCCGGATCGCTTGCAGCACAGCCGGTCCGGGTCGCGACTGCTCGATGCCGACAGCCACGATCTGCTGGGCCGGCACGGCCGCGCGCAGCCGGACCCACCACTCCTGGAAGTGGATCGCCTGGGGGCCGGCCGGCCCACCGATGTCCGTGCCTTCGACGACGACGTGGGTCTCGACCGGGTCGTCGGTCATGGGGATCAGCCGGATGTGTTGCCCGGGCAGACCCCAGCGCTCGCAGAGCACGTCGGTCACCTGGCTCAGCGGATAGCCGAGGTCGAGCATCTGGCTGCGCGCGATGTGAGTGCCGAAGTCTCGGTCACCCAACCCGAACCACTGCGGTTGCACGCCGTACGCCGCGAGCTCGCCCTGCACCGCATGCGTCTCGTCGTCGCGCCCCCAGCCCTGGCCCTCGTCGATGCCACCGCCGAGGGTGTACATGACGGTGTCGAGGTCGGGGCAGACCCGCAGCCCGAAGAGCGTGATGTCGTCGCCGGTGTTGCCGATGACGGTGATCTCGGCCGCCCGTAGCTCGGGGTCGTCGCTGCCGTCGAGATGGGCGCGCAACCCGCGCAGGAAGCGAGCGCCGCCGACGCCGCCGGCCAGTGCCGTGATCTGCATCCGGCAAGTTTGTCAGGAGACAGAGTGCGCCGATGCGCGGGGAGCGCGTGCTGTCGAGGACGTGATCCGGACAAGCCTTGCGGCACAAGGCGCCCAGATGACAACCGTTGTCGTACGACGATCTTTTGTGCCGCGAATTATTAGATGACCTGTTCGACTGTCCGGGTGAACTTGTGGAGATATCACTGTTCCGCTTGACGCGAGGGGTATGACACGCGTGTAATTCCAACCATGTCATCCGGCTGGGGGGCTGCGGGGCACCTGTCGCGTCGGTCGCGCGATGGTCGTCGAGGGGCAAGGAGAGAGCCGTGCAAGAGCTGAAGCTGATTGTCGACGCAGGGGACGTCGTGGGCGAGATCGCCGAGGACGAGGGCGAGCTCGGCTGGCAGGAGCGGGCTCTGTGCGCCCAGACCGACCCGGAGGCGTTCTTCCCGGAGAAGGGCGGCTCTACCCGGGAGGCCAAGAAGGTCTGCATCGGCTGCGATGTGCGGGGCGAGTGCCTCGAATATGCGCTGGCCAACGACGAGCGGTTCGGCATCTGGGGCGGGCTCAGCGAGCGCGAGCGTCGCAAGCTCAAGAAGCGCGCGGTCTGAGCGAGTCGGTGAGGCGACCCCGCCACACCGTTCCCGGGACGTCCCCATGAGGTCTCCGATGACACTCACGGCCAACTCCGCGTCCCCGACAGTCGCGGACTCCGACGATCCGCCAACCGCCTCCATGTCTCCCGTCGCGACCGTCACTGCGGTGCTGGTCGCCCATGACGGCGCCCGTTGGTTGCCTCGGGCTCTGGCTGCCGTCGAGGCCCAAACCCGCCGCCCGGACCGGCTGATCGCCGTCGACACCGGCTCGAAGGACGAGTCCCCGGGCATCCTGCGCCGCACCGTGCCGCGCGACGACGTCCACACCGTCGGCCGCACCGTCGGCTTCGGCGATGCCGTGCGGGCCGGGCTGGCCGACGGTGCCCGAAGCAGTCGACGGTGAGTGGCTCTGGCTGCTGCACGACGACTGCGCGCCCGAGCCGGACGCCCTCAGTCAGCTCGTCGACGCGATTCGCCGCTCGCCCTCGATCGGGGTGGCCGGGCCCAAGCTGGTCGCCTGGGACGACGCCGAGCAGCTGCTCGAGGTCGGCCTCACGACCAGCCGTGGCGGCCGCCGGCTGACCGACGTCGAGCCGGGCGAGCGGGACCAAGGACAGCAGGACCATCGACACGACGTGCTGGCCGTCGGCACCGCCGGACTGCTGGTCCGGCGCGACATCTGGGATCGGCTCGGTGGCCTCGACCCGGCCTTCCCGCTCTTCCGCGACGACATCGACTTCGGCTGGCGGGCCCAGCTGGCCGGCCACCGCGTGGTCGTGGTGCCGGCCGCCCGGGTCGCGGACGCGCAGGCCAGCAGCCGCGGGCTGCGCCCGGTCGATGCGGTCAAGGGCGCGCCGCGACGGGTCGACCGCACCCACGGGATCCAGGTCGCGATGGCCGGGGCGTCCCCGTTCGCCGTACCGCTCCTGCTCGTCTGGTTCGCCGTCGGTGGCCTGCTCCGGGCCATCGGGCTCCTGATCGCCAAGCAGCCCCGGCGCGCGTACGACGAGCTGGTGTCGGCGTGGGCCGCCGTCCTCACTCCGTGGCGGGTCATCTCGAGCCGCTGGCGCGTGCGCGGCACCCGGGAGGTGCCCCGGCGCGACATCGCCCAGCTGCTCGCCCCGCGCCGCAGCGCCTTCCGCGGCTTCGCCGAGGCCTGTCCGGCTCGATGGGCCGCGACAAGGTCGAGTCCTGGATGCGGCGGCCCCCGAGTCCGGGCCGTCGGGGGAGGAGGCCGAGAACGTCGAGCGGGTCGCGACCCGGCTGACCAGCCGCTCCTGACCAACCCCGGCGTCCTCGTCGTCGCTCTCACCGCGGCGGTCACCGCTGCGCTGGCCCGGCCGCTCATCGGCCGAGGCACGCTCGCCGGCGGTCAGCTGCTGTCCTACGACGGCAGCCCGGCCCAGGCCTGGCACTCCTACGTCGACGCCTGGCACGGCAGCGGCCTCGGCACCGACGCGGCCCCTGCGCCGTACCGCGCAGTGCTGGCCGGGCTCGCCTGGCTGCTCCAACCGCTGACCAGCCAGCCGACTGCGCTGGCCGTCGACGTGATCCTGATCGGCGCGATCCCGCTGTCCGCTCTGACCGCGTACGTCGCGGCCCGCACGGTCCTGCGCAACGGCTGGCTGCGGGCCTGGGCCGCGCTGACCTGGGCGACGCTGCCGACCGTGACCGGCGCGCTCGCGACCGGTCGGCTCGCCGCGAGCGCGGTCCACGTCCTGCTGCCGCTGATCGTCCTCGGCTTCGCCCGGACCCTGCGCCGGCCCGGTTCGAGCACCGCTGCTTTCGGCGCCGGCCTGGCCCTGGCCGTCGCCGCTCCGTTCGCGCCGGTGCTGCTCCTGGTGGGCACGGCCACTGCCCTCGTCGCCGTCGTGCTCGGCGGTTGGGCCCGGCGGGCTCGGGCGCTGCTCCTGATCGCGGTCCCCGCTGTACTGCTGGCGCCGTGGCTGCCCAGCCTGTGGGACGAGCCCCGGCTGCTGTTCGCCGGCCCGGGTCTGCTCGTGCCGTCGGGCGGGTCGGCGACGCCGTACGAGATCGCTCTGCTCCACCCGGGCGGCCCGGGCGCCACCTACGTCCTGCTCAGTGCGCCGCTGCTGCTGGTCGGGGTGGCCGGACTGTTCCGTCGCGGCGGTTCCTGGCTGCTCGGCGCATGCGGCGCGCTGGCCCTCGCCGGTCTGGCCCTGGCCCTCGGGCTGCCTCGGGTCGAGATCGCGGCCGGTACGCCGGCCACGGCAGCCGCCGGGCTGCACGGGCTGCTGTCCGGCTGGTCCGGCACGGGCATCGACCTGGTCGCGGTCGCCGCGCTCATCGCGGCCCTGCACGGAGCCGACGGCATCAGTGATCGCCTCTCCCGGCACAAGTTCGGCTGGCGTCAGCTGGTCCTGGCCCCGCTGTCGCGGCGGCGCTCGTGGCCACACTGCTCACGGCCACGCTGCTCGCCCTGCACCCGATGCGGACGGGCCGGTGCAGCGCAGGCCGCGCAGCTGCCGGCCGTCGCAGTCGACCAGTCGACCGGCCCGCTGGCCACGCGCACCCTGGTGCTCGCCGCCGTCGGCCGCGGGCGGCCGGCGGCGTCGGCTACCGCCTCGTCGGCAGCGAGCTGGGTGACGCGGCGCTGACCCTGCCGCTGCCGGACCCGAGCCGCTCGTCGCCGCTGCCACCCAGACACTGATCGAGCCGGCGGCCGACGTCAGCGCGAGCGCGGCGGCGAGGCGTTGCTGCGGTTGGGGATCGGCTTCGTCGTGGCGGTCCGGCCGGTGCCGGGAGGCCTCGCCCAGCAGCTGGACACGACTTCCGGTCTGACCCGGCTCGGCGAGAGCGGTTCCTACGCGCTGTGGCGGGTCGAGGCCTCGACGCCTGCCGCGTCCGGCGCGGCCGCGCAGCCGCCGGCCCGGGTCCGGTTGCTCGACGCCTCCGGCGCGCTGCTGCAGGCGGTGCCGGTGGCCGGCCCGACGGCCGGGTCGACACCTCCATCCCGAAGGCCCGGGCCGGCCGCCAGGTCGTGCTCGCCGAGCCGGCCGGCGCGCTGTGGCGGGCCAGCCTCAACGACGTTGCGCTGCAGTCGTTCGCCAGCGGGGGACTGCAGGCGTTCACGGTCCCGGCCGGTGGTGGCCAGCTCGAGATCAGCGCGGTTGACGACCGGCACCGGCTGCTCGAGACCCAGGGCCTGGCCTTGGTCGTCGTCGGCGCTGCTCGCCCTGCCGCTCGGCCGACGGCGCCGTACCGCCGAGGCGGTCCGATGAGGTCCGCTGGTCCGGGCCGTCGTCGTCCTCGCCCTCGGGGCCGGGCTGGTGCTCGGCGCCCGCCAGCTGCCTGACCTGCGGTATCGGGCGGCTGGCGTCACGGCGAACGCGGACGGTACGGCGGCCGCCGCGAGCTCCACGGCCAGGCCGGTGACCCGCTCGGCCCTGGTCTGCCCGGGGCCGGAAACCGTTGGGGTCAAAGGCGTTGACGCCAAGACCGCCGTCGCTCCGACGACGGTGCGGGTGGCCGCGCCCCCGAGTGACCTGTTGTCCGGCGTCGCTCGGCCAGCCGCAGTGACGAGCAGCTGCCGGCTCGGTCGACGCGTCGGTCATCGGCGGGCTCCGGTGACCCGGCGGCGCTCGGCTTCACCTCCCTGCTCGCTCCCGGCACGGCGTCGGCGCCAGACCAGCGCGGCGCGCTCGCTCCTGCTGACCGGCAAGGCGCCTTGGCCCCGGGCCTGGCGGCCGCGCAGACCACGCTGGTCACCACGGGCGACCAGCGCGGCCTGTCGATGTCCTCCTGCCAGGCGCCATCGGCGGAGACCTGGCTGGTCGGTGGCGGCGGTGAGCCCGGTCGGCGCGGCCGGGTCGTCCTCACCAACCCCTCGCCGACCGGCGTCACGGTCGACCTGCAGGTCTTCGGCGCCAAGGGTCGGTCCGCTCGGCCGCCGCGCGCGGCATCGTCGTCGGGGCGCACAAGCGCACGGTCGTCCTGCTCGACGCGATCGCCCCCGGGCGAGAAGTCGCCGGTCGTCCACGTGTGGCCAGCGGTGGGCTGATCTCGGCCTCGCTCAACGACTCCTGGCTCGACGGGACGACGCCGGCCGGCGCCGACGATGTCGTCGGCACCGCGCCCGGCCGCAGCCTGGTCATCCCCGGCGTGCTCGCCAGCTCGGCCCGACCGGCGGCACGACCCTGCGGATCGCGGCGACCGATCGCGAAGCCGTCGTACGGGTGCGGCTGCTCGGTGCCGACGGCCCGACGGCCGCGCCGGTCAACAACGGCGTCGTCCGGGTGGGCGCGCACCGGGTCAAGGACGTCGACCTGTCCGGCGGTGCCGCCCGGCTTCTATGGGATCGAGCTCAACTCCGACCGGCCGGTGGTCGCCGGCGCGGAGCTGCGGCCGCCCGCCGAGTCGACGTCGACCAAGCGCGACCTGATGTGGACCTCCGCCCAGCCCGCGATCACCGACCTGGCCGGCTTCCCGCTCGGCGACAACGTCGCGCCCGTGGGCCAAGGGGATCGTCCTCACCGCGCCGACCCAGGACGCGAGCCTCGACCTCGTGTTCGTCGCGGCCGACGGCACCCCGACCACTGAACCGGTCACCGTGGCGGCCGGCACGACCAAGACAGTGCCGGCCTGTCCACCGCCGGCGGCCAGCATCTGGGTGCAGGTGCACTCGGGCGCGGTGAGTGCCGCGATCACGGCGTCGTACGCCGATCCGGCCGGCGCCTTGCGAGCGGTGGCGCCGATCTGAGCGCCGCCCTGCGGACCACGTCCGTGACCGTGCACCCCCTCGGCGGCTGATGGCCAACAGAGCGGTCGCGTCGACCCCTCGGGGGTCTGATGCGACCGCTCGCGTCAGTCGGGGGTGCCGTAGCGGGGGTCGACCTCGCTCGGCTCGACCCCGATCAGGTGGGCGACCTGCTCGACGACGACGTCGTGCACCAGCCGGGCCGTCTCCCGCAGGTCCGGCGCCCGGGTCTCGACCGGCCGGCGGTAGACCACGATCCGGGCCGGGTGCCCGCCCGACCGAGGGAACAGCCGGCCCAGCGGCACGTCGCCGTGCTCCCAGGGAGCGGGGTCGCTCGGCGGCACGTCCTCGACGGCGAACTCGACCTCGGCCAGCTGCTCGCCCCAGCGCTGGTCCAGCCGCTCGGCGGCGTCCAGGACCAGGCTGTCGAACCGCTCGGCCCGGCTGCGGGACAGCGGCAGACCGGCCGGCACCAGCGGCCCGCGCAGGCCACGGCCGTGCCGGTCGCGCCGCCTCGACGGCCGGCGGCGAGCGGGGGTGGCAGTCACCGGTCCACCCTAGGGCGGGCCGCATGCCGACGACACGGCTGGACTCGGCGCGGCAATGCCCGGCGCGGGCCGCCGCCGCCGGTAACGTCCCGAGGGTGAGCTCCCTGCGTCGCTGTTCGCGCACCGCCTGCGCGCACTCGGCGGTGGCGACCCTGACCTACGTCTACTCCGACTCGACCGCGGTCCTCGGCCCGCTGGCGCATGTACGCCGAGCCGCACACCTACGACCTCTGCGCCGCCCACGCCGAGCGGCTCACCGCCCCGCGCGGCTGGGAGGTCGTGCGGCTGGCCCCGGACCTGGACGAGGTCGGGCCGACCACCGACGACCTGCTGGCCCTCGCCGACGCCGTGCGCGAGGCCGGGCGGCCGCGCCGGCACACGTCGCCGGCCACGGCCGAGCACTCCGCGGTCGAGGTCGGCCGGCGCGGGCACCTGCGGGTGCTGCAGGACCCCAGCCACTGACCCGGTCGGCCCAACGCGTGCTCAGCCGCTGACCGGTTTAGCCGGGAATCGCCGACGGCTCAAGGTTGAGGCCGGACTGCTGCCGATACACCCATTCGGCAGAGCCTCCCGGCCCCTATCTGCCGGCTCAACGGTCTTCATGAAAGGCCCGCTCATGTCGCGCTCGCGCCTCCCCCGCCAGACCAGCACCGCCAACCAGGTCCCGCTCGGGTCGCTCACCCAGCGCGACAACCGTCACGGCGCGGTCTGCGTCGAGTGCGGCTCGCCGCGCGTCACCCGGCTGGCCATGAAGCTGACCGACGGTACGCCGGTGCAGTTCACGTCCTGTCACCAGTGCGACCACCGCACCTGGGAGTCCGAGGGCTCCGAGCTCAGCCGCGACCTCGTGCTCGCCCGCACCCAGAAGACGGTCTGACCCGACCTCGCGTCACCGGGCCGGCTCGATCCGCCCGGCGAACCGATAGCTGAATCCGGTGCCGGTGTTGGCCGTCACCGTGACGTCGTACCAACCGTACTGGCGTCGGCCACACCACCTTGGTCTTCGCGCCCTTCTTGACGTAACGCATCATCCCGAGCCCGGCGTAGGCGTTGGGCTGCAGGCTGAACCGCACCTCCGTCCGGCCCGCGTTGGCGAGGGTCAGGGTGAGCTTGCCGCCCGTGACCGAGACGGTGACCGAGGGCACGCCGACGTCGTTCTGGCCGTCCGGCACCACCGCCCCGGCGAACCGGCGCAGGAATCCGTTGGGCCCGTGGATGCTGAAGTCGTAGACGCCACTCGGCGCGCTGTCCCAGACGTAGCTGCCCGCTGCCACCCCCGGCCACCAGCACCGGCGTCGCCGCGAACGGCCCGGATGATGTTGGGGTAGACCGAGAACGACATCGCCGCGCTGCCGGTGTTGGTCAGTGCCGCCGTCACCTGCCCGCTCGACCCGGTCGACCGTCACCGATCGCGTTGGGCTGGTAGGGCAACGCCCGCTGCCGGCGCGTCGTCGACTCGGTGATCGGCGCGCCCTGGGTGCCGTTCGGCGGGACCGGCGCCGGCAGTGACTCCTCCGCGTCCGCGATGGCGACCAGCTGCGCCGCGTCGGGCAGCGTCGGGACGCTGGCGTCGAACGTCGTGAAGTCGAAGCAGCTGGTCAGGTCGCCGCAGACGGCGCGCCGCCAGGCCGAGATGTTCGGCTCCTGTACGCCGGTGACCACCTCGAGGAACCGCAGCACCGACGTGTGGTCGAAGACCTGCGAGTTGACCCAGCCGCCGCGGCTCCACGGCGAGACCACCGTCATCGGCACGCGCGGGCCGAGCCCGATCGGCAGCCCGCTGACGAACTCGCCCGGCGTGCCGGGCGGCGGGGTCGGCGGCAGCACGTGGTCGAAGAACCCGTCGTTCTCGTCGTAGTTGATCAGCAGGACGGTCGACTCCCACAGCTCCTTGTTGCCCCACAACGCTTTGACGACGCGGTCGGTGTAGAGCGCGCCGTCGACCGGGCGGGCCGCCGGGTGCTCGCAGTAGCCGTACGGCGCCACGACCCACGAGACGGTCGGCAGCGGGCCGGCCGAGCAGTCGGCGATGAACTGGGCCAGCACGTGGTCGATGTCCCGGCCCAGCCCGGAGTCCGGCTTCCACGCGTCGCGCAGGCTGGCCCGCGTCGCCAGCTGGTGCGTCGCGGGGTCGGATGACGCCAGCGCGTCGTGGTAGGCCTGGAACAGCCAGAGCGGGTTGTCGCCGTAGTCGCCGAGCCAGCCGTCGTCGCCGTCGCCGACCTCGTCGTTGGCGTAGACCTGCCAGCTCACGCCGGCCGCCTGCAGCCGCTCGGGATAGGTCGTCCACCGGTAGACCGGGTTGTAGTCGGCCGGGTTGTCGATGGCCGGGCCGCCCGCGCCGCCCTCCGGGTTGATCGTGCCGGTCCAGTGGAACAGCCGGTTCGGCGTCGTCGGGCCCTGGATCGAGCAGTAGTAGCCGTCGCAGATCGTGTAGGCGTCGGCCAGCGCGTACTGCCACGGGATGTCGGTGCGGGTGAAGTAGCCCATCGTCTCTTCGCCCTTGGCGGCGACCCAGCGGTTCCAGGCGCCGGAGCTCCAGGCGCTGTGCGTGCCGCCCCAGCTGTGGTCGAGGTCGCCGGCCTCCTGCGCGTCGTACTGCCTGGTGTCCATGTGCCACGGCTTGAGGAAGGCCGACCCGGCCCGCGCGTGGTCGGGCTGCTGGAAGATCGTCGACCCGTCCTGGTAGGTCAGCGCCTGCTTGTCGGCGAAGCCGCGCACGCCGCCGAGCGAGCCGTAGTAGTGGTCGAACGAGCGGTTCTCCTGCATCAGGATCACGACGTGCTTGACGTCCTTGATCGTGCCGGTCCGCCTGCGGCGGCGGTGCTGGCGGCGCTGGCCGGGCCGTCCGCCGGGAGCATCGACGCTGCGGCGATCGTGCCGACGGCTGCGGCCGAGCCGCCGATGAACGTCGCGCCGGGACGGTCTGACGGGTTGCGGCCATGCGCTCAGATCCCTTTCAGCGGAACGAGAAGGTCGTGACGGCGGCCTTGTGGTCCGACGTCCAGCTGTTGGCGCCGACGTCCGGCTCGGGCGCCGGGAAGCCGGTGACGAGGGCGTGCGACTCGACGACGCCGAGCGACTGCCGGCGAAGTCGACGTAGTCGATCCGGTCCTGCGGCTCGGGCGTCGACGCCGCCCGGGTGGACCGGCAGCACCGGCGACCAGGTGTTGCCCGGGTCGGAGCGAGGCGATGGGTTGGCGACGCGGTAGCTGTCCCGCAGCCCGGCTTGGGTCATCACCCGGGTGACCGGCCAGGCCGTCGAGCCGGCGTTGCAGTGCTGGGCGGCCGTGGCCTTGGTCCAGTCGAGGTCGCGACGGCGAGGCCAGATCGCCGAGCAGTACGACGGGAGTCGTCGCTCGCGTGCGCGAGGTCCGAACCCATCGCCGCGGCAACGGCTTTCGCCTGGGCGTATCGGGTCGTTGCCTTCTCCGCCACGAGCTCGGCCGCTCCGGAGACGCCGTCGAGGCACACGGCGTACGGGCCGTAGTTCGCCTCGTCGAGGTGCGCCGTCCAGACCTGGACCCGGCGGCTGCCGACCGCCACGGTGACCCGGGCCGCCGGTACAGCCGCCGTCGGTGCGACCACGCTGCTGATCGGGTAGCGGCTGACGATGCCCAGGTCCCCGCTGCTCTGGTAGCTCGACCAGCCGAGCGCGTCGGCCAGCGCCTTGGCCGCTGCGCCGCCGGTCTCCTGCACGCCGACGACGTCGAGACCGTTGGTCAGGATCGCCCGCAGCTCCTTCTCCTGGGCGTCGTCGACATGGCGTGCCGGCGTCCCAGAGGTTCCATGACGCGACCTTGAGCCCGGCCGGCGCGCTGCCGCGATAGACCGTGAACTCGACCGTCACGGCAGCGCTCCGGCCCTCGCTGTCGGTCGCCGTCACCTCGATCAGCGCCGGATGGGCGGGCAGCGACGAGCGGGGCCGTCCCGGTGACCACGCCGGCCGGCGAGACCTTGAGCCAGCCGGCGCCGCCGGTCTTGGCGTAGGACGCCGTCGTCCCGGCTGCGGCCTCCGGGTCGACCCACAGCCCGGCCAGTGGCTGGCCGCACGTGCGCCCCGGTCGGCACCGAGCCGGCCGAGAAGTCGTCGGCGACGAAGTGCGCGGGGATCGGCGGCGGCGGCGCGGCCAGCGTGAAGGTCAGCGGTTGGGCCAGCCAGGTGTAGCCGTCGTTGTAGAGGAAGTACGCCGAGTGCGTGCCCGCGCTCAGCGCGCTGCTGTCGAGGGTCACCTCGCCGGACGTCCCGGAGACGTAGGACCAGACCGTCGACGCGGCCGTGGAAGGTCTGGTCGGTCGGGCCGTCGGCCGGGTTGTCGTAGAGCCCGACCCAGTTGAGGTTGGCCGGCGCGTCCGGCGTGTCCGTCTCGTAGTGGAAGGTCAGCGGCTCGCCGACGACGAGGTTGGTCGACGTCAGGGTCAGCACCCCGTCGTCGCTCGGCCCGCCGCGAGCCTGACGCGACGAAGAACGACACCGGCCGAGCCAGCCAGCCATAGCCGTCCTTGGCCAGGAAGTAGGCCACCTTGGCGCCCGGGGTCAGGCCGCTCGAGTCGAGCGTGACCGTGCCGCTGGCCGTCGGTCGCGCGGGTCCACACCGTCGACCCGCCGTGGAAGACCTGGTCGATCGGCCCGTCGCTCGGATCGTCATAGACACCAACCCAGTTCAGCGGATCGACCTCGGCCGGCGCTGGTCGAGTAGGCGAAGGTCAGCTGGTCGCCGACCGTGGGCGCCGACGTCGACAGGGCCAGCGTGCCGTCCGGGCGTCGGAGCACCGGTGCGAGCAGGGTGAACGCGACCGGCCGAGCCAGCCACTGGTAGCCGTCGTCGTACAGGAAGTAGGCGATCTTGGTCCCGGCCGTCAGCGCGCTGGTGTCGAAGGTGACGTCGCCGGAGGCGGTGGTGACGTACTGGTAGTCGGTCGACGGGTGGCCGGAGTAGACCTGGTTGATCGGCCCGTCGGCCGGGTTGTCATAGATCGCGACCCAGTTCAGCGCGGTGACCTGGCCGGCGTCCGTCGCGAAGTGCAGGGTCAGGTCGCTGCCGATCGTCGGGCTGGCCGTCGTCACGGTGAGTGTGCCGTCGGCCGTGACATCAGTCGTGGTGGCGCTCGCGCCGGCGCCGGGTCCAGTGACCATGAGGGCCGCAACCATCGCGACCGTTGACAGCCCAGCGAAGCCTGCTCTGCGCATCCGCATCGTCGTCCCCAGCATCTCGGCCCTGCCCGGCGAGTTCTTCCTCCGGCAGTGTTCTCCCGGTCCGCGGATCTGACCAGTGTCCGGCCGGTGAACATCTCCTCCTAGGGTTGGCGCCGTGCCCGACCTCACCGACATCGTCAAGGCGTACGACGTGCGCGGGCTGGTGCCCGAGCAGCTCGACGCCTCGGTCGCCCGCGCCCTCGGCGCGGCCTTCGCCCGGCTCGTGCGCGCCGACGTGGTCGTCGGCCATGACATGCGGCCGTCCTCACCCGAGCTGTCCCGCGCCTTCGCCGACGGCGTCGCCGCGCAAGGCTTCGACGTGACGCTGATCGGGCTCTGCTCGACCGACGGCCTCTACTACGCGAGCGGCTCGATGGACCGGCCCGGCGCGATGTTCACCGCGAGCCACAACCCGGCGCAGTACAACGGGATCAAGCTGTGCCGGGCCGGGGCCAAGCCGGTGGGCTCCGACAGCGGTCTCGACGACGTACGCCGGGACGCCGTGGCCTTCCTGCGCGACGGCATCCCGGAGTCGGGCGCACCCGGTCGGCTGGACGAGCGCGACCTGCTCGCGCCGTACGCCGCTCATCTGCGCTCGCTGGTCGACCTGTCCGCGACCCGCCCGCTGAAGGTCGTCGTCGATGCCGGCAACGGCATGGCCGGCCTGACCGCTCCGGCGGTCCTCGGCACTGCCGCCGGGCTGGCTGGGCTCCCGCTCGAGGTGGTGCCGCTCTACTTCGAGCTGGACGGGACGTTCCCCAACCACGAGGCCAACCCGCTCGACCCGAAGAACCTGGTGGACCTGCAGCGAGCCGTGCCGGCCAACGGCGCGGACATCGGGCTGGCGTTCGACGGCGACGCCGACCGGTGCTTCGTCATCGACGAGCGCGGCGAGCCGGTCAGCCCGAGTGCGGTCACGGCCCTGGTGGCCGGGCGCGAGATCGCCCGGGAGCTCGCCGCCGGCGGCGACACCCAGCCCCGACGGTCCTGCACAACCTGATCAGCTCGGCCGCGGTCCCCGAGATCATCCGCGAGCGTGGCGGCCGGCCGGTCCGCACGCGGGTCGGCCACTCCTACATCAAGGCCGAGATGGCGGCGACCGGCGCGATCTTCGGCGGCGAGCACTCGGCGCACTACTACTTCCGCGACTTCTGGGGTGCTGACACCGGGATGCTGGCCGGGATGCACGTCCTCGCAGCCCTCGGCGAGCAGGACCGGCCGCTCAGCGAGCTGGCCGCGGCGTACGAGCGCTATGTCTCCTCGGGCGAGATCAACTCGCGGGTGGAGGACGTGCCCGCGGCCGTCGCCCGGGTCCGCGCGGCGTACGGCGAAGAGGCGGTCGACGAGCTGGACGGCCTGACGATCAGCCACGCCGGGGGCCCTGGGGATCCGATGTGGTGGTTCAACCTGCGAGCCAGCAACACAGAACCACTCTTGCGGCTCAACGTGGAAGCCGCGGATCGTGACACCATGTCGCGGGTGCGCGATGCAGTGCTCGCACTCGTGACGCACGAGACTCGGGAGTCTTCGGGGAGTCAGGGAGGAAGTTAGTGATGTCCATCGAACCGTGGCTGCGGGAGATCCTGGTCTGTCCGCGCTGCCATTCCTCGCTCGAAGACGACGAGTCGCTGACCGGCGACCCCGAGCTCCGCTGCACGTCCGCGAAGTGCGGGTTGATCTACCGGGTGGACGACGGCATCCCGGTCCTGCTCATCGACGAGGCCCGCGCGCCCAGCGCCTGACGCTGGCCGAGGAGACGCTGATGCTGCTGGACGAGCGACGTCTGGACGACCCGGACGCCCTCGCGGACGGCGACTCGCACGAGGTGCTGCGGGCGCTCGCGACCGCGGGGGCCCAGGTCCGCGAGGCCGTCACTCTGGCAACGGAAGCGGGCGCCACGGGCCTGACCGACCGGCCGCGCTCGGTCCTCGTCGCCTCGCTCGGCGGCTCGGCCCTCGTCGGCGACGTCCTCGGCCTGCTGGCCGGGCCGGGCTCCCCGGTGCCGGTCACGGTGCGCCGCAACCTGCCCCTGCCGGGCTGGGTCGGACCGCTCGACCTGGTCGTGGCCGTGTCGCTGTCCGGCCGCGCCGCCGGGCCGCTGGCGCTCGCGGCCGAGGCGGCCCGGCGAGGGGCCACGATCCTGACGGTGGGTGCCGATGACTCGCCGCTGGCCGCGGTCAGCCGGCAGGCGCGCGGCATCCACGTGGCTGTCGGCCGCGGCCGTACCTCTTCCCGGACGGCCTTGTGGTCCCTGCTCGTGCCGGTCCTGGTGGCGGCCAACAGCCTGGGACTGGTCGATCTGCCGGCTTCGGCATTCGTCGCCACCGCCGACCGGCTGGACGAGATCGCCGACGCGGCCCGGCCGTCGTCGGAGTCGTTCGTCAACCCGGCCAAGGTCCTGGCGGTCGAGCTGGCCGGCTCGGTGCCGGTCGTCCTCGGCGATGGTGACCTGGCCGGGGTGGCCGCCCAGCGGGCCGCGGCGATGCTGTCCCGGACGGCGCGGACCCCGGCCGTCTGGGGCGAGCTGCCCGACGACGCCAGCCAGGTGGTCGCGGCGTTCGACGGGCCGTTCACGGCTGGCGGTTTCGGTGGGTCGGCGGAGGACGACGTCTTCGCCGACCCGTTCGTCGACGGGCCGACGGGTCCGCGACTGCGCCTGCTGCTGTTGCGGGACGCGCTGCCGGAGCCGCTGGACGCCGCGGCGGTGGCGGCGGCCCGGCTCGCCGACGCGGTCAAGATGACGGCCGAGGACGCCGGCGTACGGGTGTCGGAGCTGGTCGCTCTGGACGGACACCCGCTGGCCCGGCTGGCCGGGCTGGTCGCGCTGACCGACTTCGCCGCGGCATATCTGGCGCTGGGCCAGGGCTTCGACCCGGCCGTCTCGGCCCACCTGGCCGACCTGCGCGACGCCACCGGCTAGGGGCGCCGGAACCGTACGGCGCAGGCCTGCGTCAGACCGGGGACGCGAAAGGACGGCCGGACATGCGCAAACCCCTGCTCGGACCACTCCTCGCGCTGGCCGGCCTGTTGGGCCTGTTGGCCGGCTGCGCGAACAGTGGGGGAGCCGCACCCGGTGGTACCGGCGGCGAGCCCTCCACCGCCGTGATCGGCTCCTGGCGACCGGTCTCGATCCCCGGCTACACCCCGCCCGCGCGGTTCCCGGATGCCTTCGCGGACGCGCCGATCACGTTCGACGCCCGGCACCGGCTCTGGGGGACGGACGGGTGCAACGGCTTCGACGTCAGCTACCGGGTCGCCCGGGACGGCTCGATCTCGGTCGGCGACGGCGTCAGCAGCTCGATCGGCTGCGCCAACGTCCCCAACGACCAGGTGACCGCCAAGGCCCGCCGCGTGGTGATCGACGGCGACCTGCTGACGTTGTTCGACGGTGACGGGCGGCTGCTCGGTCGCTACCAGCGGATCCCCGCGGTGGGCCGGCCGGACGTCGGCCCCGGGGCGTTGGCGACCGCGCTGGTCGGGACCTGGCGGCCGCTCAAGATCGCCGGCTACCGGCTGCCCGCGGCGTATCCGGACGCGATGACCTACGCCGCGATCACGTTCCAGTCCGACGGCAACTGGCGGGCCAGCGACGGCTGCAACATGGCCCACGGCAGCTACGTGCTCGACTCCGGCGGCCGGATCTCGGTGACCAGCGGACCGGTCACCCTGATCGGCTGCGCCAACGTGCCCAACGTCGACGTGTTGAGCCGCGCAGGGACGGTCCAGGTCGTCGGCGCCCGGCTGACCTTCCGCTCCACCAACGGCGCCGTCCTCGGCACCTACCAGCGCGCCCCCTAGGCCGCACTTGTGTTTGGCCGTCGAGTGCGGGTTTGGCCGCCGACTCCGGAGTTTTGGAGCCGAAACGGGGGCTGAAACTCCGGACTGGACCGCCAAAGCCGGAGTCGACGGCCAAGCGCAGGTCGGGGCGGACCATGGCGGGGGGGCCGGACCAGGACGGGGCAGGGGCGGACGCCCCTAGGGTTGGCGCATGTCCACCGAAGGCGGCACGACCGCGATCCTGGCCGCGCTCGCGGCCAACGTCGGCATCGCGGTCACCAAGTTCGTGGCGTTCCTGCTCACCCGGTCGAGCTCGATGCTGGCCGAGTCGATCCACTCGCTCGCCGACTCCGGCAACCAGCTGCTGCTGCTGATCGGCGGCAAGCGGGCCCAGCGCCGGGCGACCCCCGAGCACCCGTTCGGCTACGGCCGCGAGCGCTACGTCTACGCCTTCATCGTCTCGATCGTGCTGTTCAGCCTGGGCGGCCTGTTCGCCCTCTACGAGGCGTACCACAAGTGGCACGACCCGCACGGGATCCACGACTGGAAGTGGGTGCCGATCGTCGTCCTGGTCGCCTCGATCGGTCTGGAGAGCTTCTCCTTCCGTACGGCGATCAAGGAGTCGCTGCACCACAAGGGGTCGAGGTCCTGGGTGGGCTTCGTCCGGACCGCCAAGGCGCCCGAGCTGCCGATCGTGCTGCTCGAGGACCTCGGCGCGCTGCTCGGCCTGGTCTTCGCCCTGGCCGGCGTGACGTTGACCCTGGCCACGGACAACGGCCGCTGGGACGCAGCGGGCACCGGCATGATCGGCCTGCTCCTCGTGACCATCGCCGTGATCCTGGCGGTCGAGATGAAGTCCCTGCTGCTCGGTGAGTCCGCCAACCGTGAGGCCGTCACGGCGATCGAAGCCGCTCTGGTCGGCGACGGCGTCGTCCGGGTCATCCACCTCAAGACGATGCACCTCGGCCCGGAGGAGCTCCTGGTCGCGGCCAAGATCGCGGTCGACGCCGGCGACTCGGCGCGAGACGTCGCCCGGGCGATCGACGGGGCCGAGCGACGGGTGCGCGACGCCGTACCGATCGCCCGGGTGATCTATCTCGAGCCGGACATCTACGACAGCGGCCGCGCGGTTTCGGCCGAAACACCGGTCAGCGGCTAGACTCGGCTGCGTTCCGGCGCAGGTGATGACCAGGGCCCAGAGGGGCCACGCCGGGTCGACCCAGGCAGTCGTGCCCTTTTTCGGGCCCCACGCTGCCCCGACCCGAACCGAAGGGACCGCACGACGATGACATTCTCCGATTTCAAGGTCCGCGACCTCGGCCTGGCTGAGGCCGGCCGGCACCAGATCCGCCTCGCCGAGCACGAGATGCCCGGACTGATGGCGCTGCGCGAGGAGTACGCCGCGGCGCAGCCGCTCAACGGCGCCCGGATCATGGGCTCGCTGCACATGACCGTGCAGACCGCCGTACTGATCGAGACCCTCACGGCGCTCGGCGCCGAGGTCCGCTGGGTCTCCTGCAACATCTTCTCCACCCAGGACGAGGCGGCTGCGGCGGTCGCTGTCGGCCCGACCGGTACGCCGGAGGCCCCCGCCGGAGTCCCCGTCTTCGCCTGGAAGGGCGAGACGCTGGAGGAGTACTGGTGGTGCACCGAGCAGGCGCTCACCTGGCCCGGCCACAACGGGCCGAACATGATCCTGGACGACGGCGGCGACGCGACCCTGCTCGTGCACAAGGGTGTGGAGTTCGAGGCGGCCGGCGCGGTGCCGGCGACCGAGGACACCGACTCGCACGAGTACCGCGTCATCCTCGACACGCTGCGCGCCTCGCTGGCGGCCAACCCGCAGCGGTTCACCACGATGGCGGCCGACATCAAGGGCGTCACCGAGGAGACGACGACCGGCGTGCACCGGCTCTACGAGCTGGCCAATGTCGGGCAGCTGCTCTTCCCGGCGATCAACGTCAACGACTCGGTCACCAAGTCGAAGTTCGACAACAAGTACGGCACCCGGCACAGCCTGATCGACGGCATCAACCGGGCGACCGACACGCTGATCGGCGGCAAGGTCGCCGTGATCTGCGGCTACGGCGACGTCGGCAAGGGCAGTGCGGAGTCGCTGCGCGGCCAGGGCGCCCGGGTCATCGTGACCGAGGTCGACCCGATCTGCGCGCTGCAGGCGGCGATGGACGGTTACCAGGTGGCAACAGTCGACGACGTCCTCGAGACGGCTGACATCTTCATCACCGCGACCGGCAACAAGGACATCCTGACCGCCGAGCAGATGGCGCGGATGAAGCACCAGGCGATCGTCGGCAACATCGGCCACTTCGACAACGAGATCGACATCGCCGGGCTCGAGCTCTACCCGGGTGTCGAGAAGGTCGAGATCAAGCCGCAGGTGCACGAGTGGCGCTTCGCCGCTGCGGGCGAGCGCAAGGCGCACAGCATCATCGTGCTCTCCGAGGGCCGCCTGCTGAACCTCGGCAACGCGACCGGTCACCCGAGCTTCGTGATGAGCAACTCGTTCGCGAACCAGACCATCGCGCAGATCGAGCTGTTCACCAAGAACGGCGACTACGCCAAGCAGGTCTACGTCCTGCCCAAGCACCTCGACGAGAAGGTCGCGCGGCTGCACCTGGACGCGCTCGGCGTGCACCTGACCGAGCTGAGCAAGGACCAGGCGGAGTACATCGGCGTCGACGTGGCCGGCCCGTACAAGCCGGACCACTACCGCTACTGAGGCGGGGCCAGATCCAACACAGCTAGACCGCTAGACAGCTAGACCGGCCGGCCCGTGAGGCGCGCGAGCAGCGCAGCCTCACGGGCCAGCCGGATCTCGTCGCGCCGACGGCGCTCGGCCAGCACGGCGGACAGGAAGTCCTCCGGGTGGGTGTTCGCGGGGGCCTGCGGCGCGACGTACGGCGCGAGCTCCCCGGCCAGCGCGAGGGCCATCGCTCGGCGGGCGTCGAAGTGCATCGACGCGACCCGGCCCAGGAACTGGCGCACCGAGATGGCGAGCGCATCGGGGATCCGGCCGATGTCGGCGCTCTGGGCCCAGCCGGCCAGCTGCCACGGCATCTCAGGCGGCAGCGAACGGCTGGCAGCCCCCCGCTCCCGCACGACGTAGGTGCCGGCCAGCAGGTCCCCGAGACGTTTGCCGCGAGCGGAGACCAGCGAGCAGATCAGTGCGGGCGACCCGACGAGCGCCCACACTTCCACGACCTCGAGCAGGGCCCGGACCAGGGCCTGCCGGAACCGGATCGGGCCACCGTCGTCGCGCACCGTCCGCAGGCCCATCGCCATCTTGCCCAGCGTCCGGCCCCGGGTCAGGGTCTCCATGACCAGCGGGTAGCCCACGATCACGGCCACGACGGACACCAGGCCGAGGGCGGCCGCGGCGGCGTCGTCGAGATCGGCCGTGACCCGGGACACGACCATGATCACGACGATCAGCCCGACCCACTGGACCAGCAGGTCGAGGACCCCCGACACCGACCGCGACGCGAAGGTCGCCGGCTGCAGGTCGAGGGTGACCGCCTCGCCGGTGACGATCGCGGAAGGCATCCGGCCAGGGTAGACGCCGGGCTAACCTCGTGCGGTGGACCTTGATGCGTACGTCGGCGCGCATGGTCACGAGTGGCACCGCCTGGACCAGCTGGTCTCGAGCCGCCGACGGTCCGGGGACGAGGCGGACGAGCTGATCGCGCTCTACCAGCGCACCGCGACCCACCTGTCCGTCGTCCGCTCCAGCGCCCCCGACCCGGTGCTGGTCGGCCAGCTGTCCCGCCTCGTCGCCCGGGCCCGCGCGGCGGTGACGGGCAGTGCCGACCCGGCCTGGCGGGACGTGACGCGGTTCGTGACCGGCGCTGTCCCGGCGGCGATCTACCGGGCCCGCGCCTGGTGGGGCTCGGTCCTGGTGGTCAGCGTCGTCGTCGCCTTCGCGCTCGGCGCCTGGGTCGCCGGGCATCCCGGGGTGCAGACCCAGCTCATCCCGCAGGCCGAGCTCGACCGGCTGGTCGACACCGACTTCGAGTCGTACTACTCGACATATGCCCACGGCAGCTTCGCCGCGCAGGTGTGGACCAACAACGCCTGGATCACGGCCGTCTGCATCGCGCTCGGGGTGCTCGGTGCCCCGGTCATCTACCTGCTCTGGATGAACGTGGCGAACGTCGGGCTGATCGGCGGGGTCATGGTCAGCCACGGCCGGGCCGACCTGTTCTTCAGCCTGATCCTGCCGCACGGGATGCTCGAGTTGACGGCGGTGTTCGTCGCGGCCGGGACCGGGCTGCGGCTGTTCTGGGCCTGGGTCGAGCCGGGCGCCCGGACGAGGAGCCAGGCCCTCGCCGAGGAGGGCCGGGCGGCTTTCGCCATCGCGGTCGGGCTGGTCGGGGTTCTGGCCGTGTCGGGCTTCATCGAGGCGTTCGTGACGCCGTCCGGGCTGCCGACGGCGGTCCGGATCGGCATCGGCGTGCTGGCCGAGGTCGGTTTCCTGTCCTACGTGTTCGTCCTTGGCCGCCGGGCGGTGCGGGCCGGCCTGACCGGCGACGTGCTGGCGGGCGAGGCGGGCGACCTGGCGCCCGTCGCCGGGTAAGAAAGATAACGATTTGCACCCGACTGCGCGATGCGCAACAAGTTGCTCGTTCTGACTCTGGTCTAGCGACCTGACTTCTGCCACTGTTCACCGACAGGACGCGTGGTCGTTCGCTGACCCGTCGTTCGTGACGAGAGCCTGTCGTCGCCGAGCGCCTGCTCGGCACCAGTCGGAGGAGAGCACACGTGCGTCAACGGTTGATAGCGGCGGCGAGCCTGACCGCGATCGCGAGCCTGGCCCTGGCCGGCTGCGGCGGTAGCAGCAAGTCCGGGGGAAGCGGCGGCGGTGGTGGCGGCAAGAGTGCGGCGACCGCGCAGTCGGCCGCAGACCTGGGCGGCATGGACGCGCTGGTCGCGGCCGCCAAGAAGGAAGGTGCCCTCAACATCATCGCGGTGCCCCGCGACTGGGCCGGCTACGGCGCCATCATCGATGGCTTCTCGGCCAAGTACGGCATCAAGATCACCAGCGCGAACCCGGACGGCTCCAGCGGCGACGAGATCAACGCCCTGAAGTCGACCAAGGGTCAGACCAGTGCTCCCGACGTCGTGGACATCGGCAACAGCTTCGCCCTGCAGGGTGCGACGGAGAACCTCTTCGCGCCGTACAAGGTGGCGACCTGGGCCGACATCCCCGAGGGCCTGAAGGACGAAGGTGGCCTCTGGTACAGCGACTACGGCGGCTACATCTCCCTCGGCTGCAACGCGGCCAAGGTCGGTGGCACCTGCCCGAAGACGTTCAAGGACCTGAACAACCCGGCGTACAAGGGCAAGGTCGCCCTCAACGGCGACCCGACGATCGCCAACGCGGCGTTCCTCGGCGTCTGGGCGGCCGCGCTGGCCAACGGCGGCTCGGCTGACAACATCCAGCCCGGCATCGACTTCTTCAAGACGCTCAACAAGGCCGGCATCTTCAACAAGACGCAGGCCAAGACGTCGACCGTCGAGTCCGGTGAGACCCCGATCGTCGTCGACTGGGACTACCTCAACGTCGGCAACGCCGCTGAGTTCAAGACCAAGGGCGTCACGTGGACGACCAACGTGCCGACCGATGGTCTGGTCACCGGCTACTACGCCCAGGCGATCAGCGCGAGCGCACCGCACCCCGCGGCCGCCCGCCTGTGGGAGGAGTACCTCTACAGCCAGGACGCCGACGGCGGCCAGAACGGCTGGCTGAAGGGCACCGCCCGGCCGATCGAGCTCGTGGCCATGCAGAAGAGCGGCAAGGCTGACGCGACCGCAGTGGCCAAGCTGCCGCCGGTGGCCGACGCGAACCCGTTCGCGCCGACGCCGGACCAGATCACCAAGGCCAAGGGCGTCGTGACCCAAAACTGGGCCGCAGCGATCGCCTAGTGAGCGCGACTGACGCGCCTGTCACGGCCGGCTCCGAGCCGGCCGTGACAGGCCCAGCGGCGAGCGAGGCCGGGGCGACCCGGTCTCGCCGCATCGGCTTTGGTTGGACGGGGCTGCTGCCGTTCTTCATCTACGTCCTGCTGTTCTTCCTGCTGCCCATCGGTGTCATCTTGTTCACCTCGGTGCGCAAGACCACCCGGGTGCGCAACACGCAGACGCAGCTGTTCGAGCCGCACACGACCTTCACGACAGCGAACCTGAGCAACTCGCTCAAGGGGATCTACAAGACGTCGATGGTCAACAGCATCCAGCTGTCCTTCTTCACGGCCATCATCGGCGCCATCGTCGGCATCCTGCTGGCCTACGCGATCGTCACCAGTCGCAGCCGGATCCTGCGCCAGATCGTCATCGCCGGGTCCGCGGTCATGGCCAACTTCGGTGGCGTCCCACTGGCCTTCCTGTTCATCGCGACGGTCGGCAACGCCGGTGTCCTCACCACGTTCCTCGACGGACACTTCGGCATCTCGCTGTCCGATGACCTGCACTTCAAGCTGACCACGGTGCCCGGCATCGCGCTGGTCTACCTGTACTTCCTGATCCCGCTGATGGTGCTGGTCATGACGCCGGCCCTCGAGGGCCTCAAGCCGCAGTGGGCCGAGGCCGCCGAGAACCTCGGCGCGAACCGTTGGCACTACTGGCGACACATCGCCGGCCCGGTGCTGCTGCCCAACTTCCTGGGCTCAGTGCTGCTGCTCTTCTGCTCGGCGTTCTCGGCCTATGCCACCGCGTTCGCCCTGGTCGGGTCGTCGTTCCCGCTCGTGCCGACCCAGATCGACAGCGTGCTCTCCGGCAACGTGCTGGTCGGTCAGGAGAACCTCGGGGCCGCACTGGCCCTCGACATGGTCGTCGTCGTGCTGCCGCTGACCGTGATCTACCAGCTGCTGCAACGCCGTACGTCGAAGTGGCTGGCCTGATGACCTCCACCGGATACGGCAGCGCCGCCGCCCCCGAGCTCCTGCCCGAGCCCGCGCCGCCCAACGCCAAGAAGCCGCGCAAGAAGATCGGCATCACCCGGCTCGTCATCCTGGCCATCTGCGCGATCTATTTCTTCGGGCCGTTGTTGACGGCCTTCCTCTTCACGATCAAGGACAACGCCCACGGCGGCGTCACGTTCTCGGCGTACAGCCAGATCTTCGAGAAGCAGCCCGGCGGTCAGATCACGATCAGCACGGCGCTGCGCGTCTCCTTGAGCCTCGCGGTCGTGACGATCCTGCTCACCCTGCTGCTGATGATCCCGACCCAGCTGCTGTTGCACCTGAAGTACCGCAAGGTGCGGCCGGTGGTCGAGATCATCACGCTGCTGCCCCTGGTCTTCCCGCCCGTCGTCCTGGTGGTCGGGGTGTCGGACACGTTCATCTGGACCCACGCCAACCTGAGCGGGCCGATCGATGACACGCTGACCTTCCTGCGCAACACGGATCGGCCGTACATCCTGGCGCTGATCTACGTGACCTTGGCGTTGCCGTTCGTCTACCGGGCCATCGATGCGGGCCTGCGGTCGATCGACACGACGACGCTGGTCGAGGCGGCGCGCAACCTCGGAGCCGGCTGGCCGACCGTCATCTGGCGGGTGCTCATGCCGAACCTGCGCACCTCGATCGTCAACGCCTCGTTCCTGTGCTTCGCCCTGGTGATGGGCGAGTACACCATCTCCTCGATCCTGCTCTACGGGAAGACCTTCCCGGTCTGGCTGGTCCAGCTGCCGTCGGCATCGGGTCAGGTCCAGGCCGCGACGTCCTTGCTGAGCTTGCTCATCGTCGAAATCATGCTGCTGCTCATCGGTGCCTTGAACTGGCGCCGAGGAGACGAAAGGAAGAGCTGACCATGAGCGCCATCGAGGCGATTGCCGCCAAAGGCGGTACCACCGTTGAGTACCGGGGGGTGCGCCGGGTCTTCGGCTCCATGTCCGCCCTGGCCGGGCTGGACCTGAAGATCGAGCCGGGCGAGATGCTGGCGCTGCTGGGGCCTTCCGGCTGTGGCAAGACCACCGCGCTGCGACTGCTGGCCGGCTTCGACCACCCGACCTCCGGGCAGGTCCTCGTCGACGGGCAGGACATCTCGCGGGTGCCGGCCAACAAGCGCGACATGGGGATGGTCTTCCAGTCCTACAGCCTGTTCCCGACGATGACCGCGCAGGACAACGTGGCCTTCGGGCTGCGGATGCGCGGCGAGTCCGCAGGCGCCCGACGCAAGCGGGCCGACGAGCTCCTCGAGCTGGTCGGTCTGGGCGAGCACCTCAAGAAGTACCCGCACCAGATGTCCGGCGGACAGCAGCAGCGCGTTGCCCTGGCTCGTGCGCTGGCGATCGCCCCGCGGGTGCTGCTGCTCGACGAGCCCCTCTCGGCGCTCGACGCGAAGGTGCGCGAGTCGCTGCGCGACGAGATCCGGCGGATCCAGCAGGAGCTCGGCGTCACAACGGTTTTCGTGACCCACGACCAGGAGGAGGCCCTCTCGATGGCCGACCGGGTCGGGGTCATGCGGGCCGGTCAGCTCGAGCAGTGTGCCGCTCCGAGCGAGCTCTATGACCGACCGGCGACGCCGTTCGTCGCCGAGTTCGTCGGCACGATGAACCGGCTCACGGCGACGATGGTTGCCGATGGGAAAGTTTCGGTCGGCACCCAGACGCTGCCCGCCGACGGCAAGAGCCCGGTCAGTGGCACCTCGGTCACTGTTCTGGTCCGCCCCGAGGCGGTCGTCGTCAAGGCCGACCCGGCCGGCGGAACCATCGTCGACACGGCGACCTTCCGCGGTGCAACCATCCGGCTGGTGCTGAAGCGGGGCGACGACACGACGGTCCTCGCCGACGTGCCGTCGCACCGGGCGGCCGAGCTCGCCCCGGGCACCCGCACGGCGACCTCGCTGCTCGACCGGCCGGTCCTGCTGGCCACCACCTGATCGACCAGACCACCCGCACGACGGCCGGTCATGACCACCGACGACGTCGCGCTGCGCCGGGGCGCGGCCGGCCCCGGCGGGTACTGGCAGCTGCATCCCGGGGCGGGTGAGCCACACGCCGTCCGCACCGAGCTGGGGGGACCGGGCGCGCCGGCCGGGGCGGATGCCGTGGTCGAGCCCCTGCTCACGGTCGCGCACCTGTCCGACCTGCATGTCTGCGACCACCAGTCGCCGGCGCGGATCGAGTTCCTGGACCGCTGGGCCGACCCCGACTCACCGATCCTCGAGCACCTCGGTGAGGTCGGCACCTATCGGGCCCAGGAGCTGATGACGGCCCAGGTGGTCGATGCCTGCGTGCGGGCGGTCAACGCGGTGGAGGTCGGCCCGGTCTTCGGGGCCCGGCTCGACCTCGCGGTGGTGACGGGCGACAACACCGACAACTCCCAGTCCAACGAGCTCGACTGGTATCTCACGCTGCTCGACGGCGGCCGGGTGCGGCCGGACTCCGGGGACCTGTCCCGATACGAGGGTGTCGCCGACGACGCGATCGCCGACGAACGGTTCTGGCGGCCGACATCGGCGGTGCCGGACGTCCCGCGCGCGGCGTACGGGTTCCCTTCTGTCCCAGGGCTGCTCGATGCCGTACGCCGCGCGTTCGACGCCCCTGGACTGCGGCTGCCCTGGCTCGCGGTGCATGGCAACCACGACCAGATGCTGCAGGGCACGGTGCCCGGGACCGGGCTGCTCGGCGCGGTGGCGGTCGGGGACCGCAAGGCCTACGACCTGCCGGACGGGTGGACGCCGGAGCAGGCGCTGGAGCTGCTCGCCGGGCTCTCGGCCTGCGAGCCGAGCGCGCTGGCCGTGCTGGGGGAGTGCCGTACGCGCGAGGTCACTCCCGACCCGGACCGCCACGTGCTGACCCGCAAGGAGTTCATCGACCGCCACCTCGACGCTGTCGGGCTGCCGGCCGGGCACGGCTTCCGCCCGGGCGACTCGGCCTACTACCGGCACGACATCGGGCCGGTGAGCATCCTCGTGCTCGACACCGTGGACGAGCACGGCGGTTGGGAGGGATCCCTCGACCGACCCCAGCTGGACTGGCTGGACGTCGAGCTGGCTCTAGCCGACGCCGACCGGCGCTACGTCGTCCTGGCCAGCCACCACCCGGTCGAGACGCTGGTCAACGACATCGGGCCGGACCGGGTGCTGGCCGAGGAGGTGCAGGCGGTCGTGACCGCCCATCCCTGCGTCGTCCTCTGGCTGGCCGGGCACACCCACGAGGTCGCGGCAGTCCCGCGCGACACCTACTGGCAGGTCGTCGCCCCGTCGCTGGTCGACTGGCCGCAGCAGGGCCGGGTCGTCGAGCTGGTCCGGGTCGCCGGCCGGCTGGAGATCGCGATCACGATGCTCGACCACGCCGGTGAGGCGCCCTGGGGCGGCGGCATCGAGACCACGCTCGAGCTGGCCGGGCTGTCCCGCGAGCTGGCCGCCAACGATTGGCAGTGGCGCCGGTTCGACGAGCACCCCCGCTTCGGCCGGCCGCACGAGCGCAATGCCCGTGCTCGCCCTGCCCGACCCCTTCGCCTGACCGCACGCGAACCCCCTGCGCGAGCGGTCGGTCAGAGCGCGGCGGGGATCTCCGCGCTGAGCGGCAGCAACGGTAGGTGGACCTCGAGCCTCGTTCCGGCACCGGGCGCGCTCTCGACGACGAGCCTTCCGCCCAGCGCCTCGGCCCGGTCCGCGAGTCCCCGTAGGCCGCCGCCGACCTCCGGACGCGCGCCACCGACCCCGTCGTCGACGACCGAGATCAGCAGCTGCCGATCATCCTCGGTCAGGATCACCTGGACGGCGTCCGCCCGGGCGTACTTGACGGCGTTGGTCAGTGCCTCGGCAACGATGAAGTACGCCGTGGTCTGGAGCGCCGGGGGCAGTGCGCCCGTGGCGGCGCCGGCCGAGACCGTCGTGCGGACCGGCATCCGGTCCACCAGGTCCTCGAGCGCCGCGACCAGGCCGCGCTCGATGAGGGCCGCGGGCATGACGGCGTGAACCTGCTGGCGCAGCTCGGTCGTCACCTCGTCGATACGGCTCCACAGGTCAGTGGCCTCGGCCCTCATCGCCTCCGGCGTCGCGGAGTCGTCGACGATCGAACGCGCCTGGATCGCCAGCATCACCAGCTTGCCCTGAATGCCGTCGTGCAGGCTGCGGGCGACGCGCCGGCGCTCGAGGTCGCCCGCCTCGACGATGCGGGCACGAGACTGCCGCAGCGCCTCCTGGCTCGCCCGCAGGTCAGCCAGCAGGCGCTCGCGGTCCACGGCCAGCGCGACCACTTGGGCGACCGACCGCACCGGCGCACGATCGGCGATGAGCTCCGCGTCGTAGTCGATCGCACCTACGAGCCGTCCGGTGATCCGGATCTCCTCCAGTCCACGGCTCGCATCGGCCGACGGCTCGGCCACTTGCCCGTCGGCGCCGACGTACCGGTTGGCGGCATCCAGCCAGAAGTACAGCCGCAGAGTCGGGTCGCCCAGGGTTCGGCTCAGCTCCTGGGTCAGGCCGGCGTCGGAGCCGACCTGACCCAGCCTGGCCGCGAGCTCGTCCACCTGCCCCATCCGCCCGAACGCCGGGCTCAGGGCCGCAGCGGCGAAGAAGATCGGGACGACCGCGACGGTGTAGAGCTGGATGCCGGTGACCGTGCCTGGGGCCAGACCGAGACGAGGCCCCAGCACGTCGTAGGTGAATGGCACTGCAAACCCTGCGAAGACGCCATACCCGTACAGCGGCCAGAGCACCCAGCGCAGTTTGATGTCGGTCCGGCGAATGCGGCTGATGAAGATGGCGACGCCGACAATGGTGAGTGGGACGGTCACGATGTACAGCTCGATGTCATGCCAGGTCCGCGCGACGTGTCGGTGGTCGCCGATGGACCACGGAGTGCCTGGGGTGTAGAGCCACTGCGGGATCCAGAGGACGACGTGAGAGAACCAGTTGCTCACGACGACCGCCCGAGCCCATCGCGTCTGCAGCCGCCCCGACGGGAACGCCAGCAGGATGTGCCAGACGATTGCGGCGGGAGCGCTCGCAAAGATGTAGCCGAATCCCGCGACTATTCGGTTTGAAGACGTATCCAGACCTACCAGCAGCCAGACGCAGCCGACGGCGACCATCAGGGGACCCAGCCGGTTGGTGGGTCGAAACCACCACAGCAGTAGGCCGGAGCCGACATGCGCCAGGCAGGCGAAGTAGAGCCCGTAGACGAACCAATCGGGCCCGAACGGCGACGGGAACGGCCAAAAGCTCATGATGACGAAAACGAGCAGACTCGTGACCAGCCCGAGGAAGGCCAATGACAGCCCGAACGCGTACGAAACGGAAGCCCGTCCCCAAAAACGAGTTCCCACAACAATTGAGGGTGACACCTTTGGTGGCGAGGGGGAAGGCTTTACTCAACCCCTACGAACGCGCGCCCGGTGACGCCGCTCAAGTATTCTCAATGTTCATCTCAGGATCTACATTTGACCGGCTGTTGGCGCGATCCAGAGCGCCGGAATGCCGATGTTCCCGACGGGTTGGTCAGAGCCGGCCGGCGGCTTTGAGGGCGAGGTAGCGGTCGGCCAACGCCGGCGGCAGCTGCTCGGGGTCGGCGTCCACGACGTCGGCCCCGAGCCGGGTCAGGATCGCGGCCAGTCGGCTGCGGTCGGCGATCGTCCGCTCGGCGGCAGCAGCGGAGTAGATCGCGTCGGCGTCGCCGCGCCCTTGGGCCATCGCCGTGACCGCGGGGTCGGCGACGGACGCGATGACCACCCGGTGTCGTGCGGTCAGCTGGCCGAGCACCGGCAGCAGGCTCTCCTCAACCGACGCCGACTCCAACGGGGTCAGCAGCACGACCAGGCTGCGCTGGCTGGTCCGGGCCGCGATGGCACCGACCACCGCAGCCCAGTCGGCCTCGAGCAGCTCGGGCTCCAGCGGCGCCATCGCCTCGACCAGTGCCGGCAGCAGCTGGCTCCCGGTCTGGCCCTTCACGGTGGCGCGGACCCGGCGGTCGGCGGCCAGCAGGTCGACCCGGTCGCCGGCTCGCGACGCGAGCGCTGCGAGCAGCAGGGCTGCGTCCATCGCCGCATCGAGCCGTGGGGCGTCGCCGACCCGACCGGCGCTGGTGCGCGAGGTGTCCAGCACCAGCAGCACGTGCCGGTCGCGCTCCGGTCGCCAGGTCCGGACCGCGACGGTCTGCGACCGGGCGGTGGCGCGCCAGTCGATCGAGCGCACGTCGTCGCCGACGACGTACTCGCGCAGGGAGTCGAACTCGGTGCCCTGGCCGCGCACGTTGACGCTGGTTCGCCCGTCGAGCTCGCGCAGCCGGGCCAACCGGCTGGGTAGGTGCCGCCGTGAGCCGAAGGGCGGCAGGACGCGCACCCGGCCCGGCACCGCCACCGAGCGCTGGCGGGCCGCGAGGCCCAGCGGGCCGAGACTGCGCACGGTCACCCGGTCCGCCAGCCGGTCACCTCGACGGGTGGGGTTGAGCATCGTCGAGACGCGCCGGCGCTCGCCGGGCGGCAGGTCCAGCGGGTGCCGGTCGCCCCGGGCTCCGGCCGACGGCTGCCAGGCGTCGCGGACGACGCCGCGAACCCGCCGGCTGCCCGTGTTGGCCCCGGTCAGGATCGACGCAGTCTCGCCGCCGAGGCGCAGCGACCCGATCGAAGCCCGTTGCCAGACAATGGATTTCGGTGACCCGGCGAGGGCAAGGTCAACCCCGACCAGTACGGCGACGAGCACCAGCAGGGCCAGCAGCGTCGCCCCTCCGGGCACCGCGATCATCACTGCCGCGCCGAGGAGCGCGAGCAGTGCGGTGCGTCCGGTCAGGGCCATGAGCAGGTCTCGAGGATCGGCTCAGCGGGGGACCGGCACGGAGGCGAGGACGCTGTCGAGGACCGACTCGACCGTGACGCCCTCCAGCTCGGCCTCCGGTCGCAGGCTGAGCCGGTGCCGCAGCGTCGGCGCCGCGAGCGCCTTCACGTCGTCCGGGGTCACGTAGTCGCGGCCGGACAGCCAGGCCCAGGCCCGGCTGGTGGCCAACAGGGCCGTCGAGCCGCGCGGGCTCACCCCCAGGGAGATCGAGGGGGAGGTGCGGGTCGCCCGGGCCAGGTCGACGACGTAGGCCAGCACCTCCGGGTGCACCTGCACCCGGCGTACGGCCGCCGACGCGATGGCCAGGTCGGCGGCACTCGCCACCGCCCGCACCCCGGCCGCGGCGAGGTCGCGCGGGTCGAAGCCCTGCGCGTGCCGGTTCAGGACCTCGATCTCGTCGGCCCGCGGGGGCAGCGGCAGCGCCAGCTTGAGCAGGAACCGGTCGAGCTGCGCCTCCGGCAACGGATAGGTGCCCTCGTACTCCACCGGGTTCTGCGTGGCGGCGACGATGAACGGCTCGGGCAGCCGGCGCGGCTGGCCGTCGACCGTGACCTGCCGCTCCTCCATCGCCTCGAGCAGCGAGGCCTGGGTCTTGGGCGGCGTCCGGTTGATCTCGTCGGCGAGCAGGAGGTTGGTGAAGACCGGACCCTCGCGGAACGAGAACTCGGCGGTGCGGGCGTCATAGACCAGGGAGCCGGTGACGTCGCCCGGCATCAGGTCCGGGGTGAACTGCACTCGGGCCGTCTCCAGCGACAGTGCCGCCGAAAGCGCCCGCACCAGAAGGGTTTTGGCCACCCCGGGCACGCCTTCGAGCAGGACGTGCCCGCGGGCCAGCAGCGCGATGACCAGCCCGGTGATCGCGGCGTCCTGGCCCACGACGGCCTTGGCGACCTCGGTGCGGACGGCGAGCAAGGCCGCGCGGGCGTTGGCGACCTCGTCCGGGACCGAAGCGGTCGGCTCCAGGTGGTGATCTGTCGGCTGCGTCACGGGCGGCGTACCTCTCTGTCGAGCTGGTCGAGGGTCTGGGCCAGGCGGACCAGACCGGCATCGTCGGTCGGTGGTGGGCCGAGCAGGATCGCGGCCACGTCGGCACTCGGGAGGCCGGTGCGCGCGGCGATCACCGCGACCACGTCGGCGGGTGGGGCGGCCCGGCCCAGTCCGGTGCGCTCCCGGAGCCGGGAGATCGTGGCCGCCCGCAGTGTCGCGGCGGCCCGGTCGTGCGCCCGGGACCGGCGGTACATCCGAGCCCGGCCCTCGGTCGTCTCGACCGCGCGCACGATGACCGGCAGGGGTTCGGTGACCAGCCGGCCCAGCCGACGACCGCGCCAGAGCATGCAGATCAGGGTCACGACGAGGAGCTGCAGGACGACCCAGCCGACCCAGGAGGGAAGCACGGACCCGAGTGAATGCTGTTCTGTGGCAACGCCTTCGCCGCCGGGAACGAACCAGATCACCGCATTGCTGCCTCCGAGGGCGCCGATGGCGAGGGCGGCGTTGCCCTCCCGGGCGAGCTCGTCGTTGGTCAGCAGGTCCGCCTGCCCGATGATCACGGTGGGGCTGGCATTGCTGACCGCGAGGTACGACGCGGCGCCGCCGACCGGATAGCACCCGGTCGCCGGCAGCCCGTTGTCGATCGCATAGGTGCGGCCGCCGGCATCGGCCGCGCCGGCTCTGGAGGCCACGGGGTCGGTGCACTGCGGGTCGACCACGCGGCTCGGCACGACGTCGAGCAGGCGCACGCCCGGCGCGAGCACGTCGAGCTGGCGTTGGGACGGGGCGACCAGGACGACCGGCCGGCCCGTGTTGGTCATGTCCCGTCGCATGGCCCCGACGTCGTCGTCGCTGAGCAGATCGGTCTGGCTCACCATCAACGTTGCCGTTCGGTCGGCCTGCGCCGCGGCCAAGAACCCGGCCTGGTCGCGCTCGATCAGGACGTCGACGCCGTGGTGGTCCAGCACCTGAGCGAGGGCCCGGGCGCCGTCCGGTCCGGCACCGTTGGGGTCGAGCGGGATGCTGTTGCCCTTGCCGGAGACCAGCAGCGTGAGCAGCGACGGCCGCCACGACGAGGGCGACGATCGCGACCGGCCAGCCGGCCCGACGGGCCTGCGTGGCCACCCCGCTCCTGACGGGAGTGTCGGTCAACGTCATGAGACCGGAAACCCAGCCAGGACAACGGGTTTGGTCGCTTCCACCCGCTCGTCGAGCCGCCTCATCTGCTCGGCGCGAGCGGCATCGGCTCGGACTGACCCGTAGGCGACGTCGTCGAAGACCCGGGCGCCCTCCCGGAGCTCGGCGGCCAGCTCGGGCAGTAACCGGGCCGCTTCGACCGCGATCTCATCTGCCGTGCGCCCCGGCCGCGGGTCGAGCAGAGCCCGCTCGTCCAGCCGTCGGGCAACGGCCCGCATCGACTCCCGGACGGCCACGTCGTACTGGCCGGCTGCCAAAGCCGCCGCCGCTCGGGCCCGGTGCTGCGCACCCGTCTCGGTGCTCCCGGCCAGCACGTCGCCGCCCGCCCGCGCCTCGGCCGCCACCTGCAGCCGCACCGTGCGGCGGAGCAGAACCAGCGCGACAACGGCCACCACGGCCACCGTGACCACGAGGGCGACCAGCTGGCCGGTGCCCAGGCCCGTGTTCGCGGCGAGGGCGTCGATCCGGTCCAGCAGCCAGCTGACGGCGCGCTGGAACAGGCTCGGCCGGGCTCGGGCGTACTCCGGGTGGGCGAGCTCCTCGCGGGCCCAGCGCTGTCCCTCACCGCGGTCCGGCGAGATCACGCCGCCGCAGCCTGTTGCAGCCGGACGTCCAGCCCCTCGCGGCGCATCCGCAGGTCGATGTAGAGCAACGCGAGGATGGCCGCGGAGAACGGCGCGACCAGGGTCCGGCCCACGACGCTGCCCAGGATGTAGAGCACGATCACCGGCCCGTCCGAGCCGGTGCCGCTGGAGATGATCGCGCCCAGGATCAACAGCGGCACCTGCAGCACACCGCTCAGGACCACCGCGATCACCTGCGCCAGCAGCCAGATCCCGACACAGCGCCACCACGAGCCACGGACCAGCCGCCACGAGCGGCGCATGGACGCGATGACACCCAGGCGTTCGAGCATCACCGTGGGCGGCGCGAAGAGCAGGCTGATCGTGACCCAGATGGCGACGACGATGGCCGCCAGACCGCCGAACACCGCCAGCAGGACACCGCCCGTGACCGCGCCGGCGACCGCGATCAGGACCCCGGGAAGGATCCCGACGGCGAGCACGCCGAAGGTGCACACCAGCACCAGGAAGGTCACGCCGAGCAGGGCCCAGATCTGGCCGCGGGACCGGTGCCACACCTCGCCGATGCTCGGTCGCTTGCCGAGGACGGCGTCGCCGACCGCGATCACGAGCAGCCCGGTCAGCACCGTCGTCCCCACGAACTGGAGCACGGTGCCGACCAGCGATGCGAGGAGCTGCCCGACATCGGCCGCGGTCGTGTCCGAGCTGCTGTCCAGGGAGTTGAACCCGCCGAACGTCGCCCGCAGGTTGCCGAGCTCGATCAGGACGACGATCACGGTGAAGGCCAGGTTGACGACTGCCGAGAGGCCGAGCATCACCTTGGGGTTGAGCCGGATCGTCTGGACGGCGCCGTCGAGGATCTCACCCAGTCCGAGCGGTCGCAGCGGTACGACGCCGGGCTTCGGCGGGGGCGGCGGCTGGGCGTACCCCCACTGCGGTGGCGGCTGGCCGTAGCCCCACTGCGGTGGCGGCTGGGCATACCCCCACTGCGGCGGCGGCTGAGCCGCCGTACGACGGGGGCGGCTGCGCGCCGTACGACGGGGGTGGCGGTTGGCTGCCGGGGCCGGGCTGCGGCGACGGAGGCTCCCACCCGCGCGGCGGGTCCTGGCTCATCGCACCCCCAAGTAGCTGCTGGCGAATAGCCGGCGAGGGGCCCATGGTGCCAGAGCGGCGGCAATGGCCAGGGGAAACCGCCGCCGCATGTAACCATTGGCCCAAGGCCCGAGGATGTGCCCGGATATGAGATGCCTCGCAGATGTCACGGGCCCCCGGAAGCTATGGAGGCTGCCCATGAAAGGTCGGGTGCTCGTGGTCGACGACGACCAGGCGCTCGCGGAGATGCTGGGCATCGTCCTGCGTGGTGAGGGCTACGAGCCGGTGCACTGCGCGGACGGCGAGGTCGCACTGGAGACGTTCCGCGCGACCCAACCGGATCTCGTCCTGCTCGACGTCATGCTCCCCGGTGTCGACGGCATCGAGGTGTGCCGCCGGCTGCGAGCGGAGTCGGGCGTGCCGATCGTGATGCTGACGGCCAAGACCGACACGATCGACGTTGTCGTCGGGCTCGAGTCGGGTGCGGACGACTACGTGATGAAGCCGTTCAAGCCGCAGGAGCTGGTGGCCCGGATCCGGGCCCGGCTGCGCGGGGGCGGCGAGCCGGCGCCGGAGAAGCTCGAGATCGGTGACCTGTCGATCGACGTCGCGGGCCACTCGGTGCGCCGCGAAGGCGCCCTGATCAACCTCACCCCGTTGGAGTTCGACCTGCTGGTGGCGCTGGCCCGCAAGCCGTGGCAGGTCTTCTCCCGCGAGGTCCTGCTCGAGCAGGTGTGGGGCTACCGGCACGCCGGGGACACCCGGCTGGTCAACGTCCACGTGCAGCGGCTGCGCTCCAAGATCGAGCGCGACCCCGAGCACCCGGAGGTCGTCGTCACGGTCCGCGGCGTCGGCTATAAGGCCGGGCCGGCCTGACGATGAGACACCGGCTCGCCGCCGGTGGGCGGTTCCTGCTGCACTTCTGGCGGCGCTCGCTGCAGCTGCGGGTCGTCACCGCGACGATCCTGCTCGGGGTCATCGTGGTCACCAGCCTGGGCAGCTACCTGTACTTCCGGATCGCCGACGGGCTGGTCCAGGACCGGGTGCGGGCCGCCCGGGCGGAGGCCGCCCGGGCCAGCCAGGAGGCCCAGGACTACCTGAACGCGATCGACCACACCGACTCCAGCGGGCTCAACCTCGCGGCGTACGACATCGTCCAGCAGCTGGCCAGCGTCGAGGACCAGCGCGACGTGATCCTGCTCCGCGAGCGCGGCCGGCCCGGCGAGTCGACGGTCTCCGACCTCTCGACCGGCCGGGTCACCAAGGCGATCCCGGACAACCTGCGGGCCGCGGTCGTCGCCTCGCCCCGCCAGCAGCAGTGGCGGTTCGTGTCGCTGCGCTACGAGGGGCAGACCAGGCAGGACCCCGGCGTGGCGATCGGCTCCGTCGTCCAGCTCCCGGTGGCCGGGCAGTACGAGCTCTACTTCGTCTTCAGCCTGCAGCGGGAGGCGGCGACGGCCGACCTCGTGCGCCGCACCTTCGTGATCGGCGGCTTCGTCCTGGTGCTCCTGGTGGGCGCCGTCGCCTACGTCGTGACCCGGCAGGTGGTCTCGCCCGTACGCCGCGCGGTCATCGTGGCCGAGCGGCTGTCCTCCGGTCGGCTGACCGAGCGGATGACCACCAAGGGCGAGGACGACCTGGCCCGGCTCGGCGCCTCGTTCAACGCGATGGCGGCCAACCTGCAGGACCAGATCCGCCGGCTGGAGGACCTCTCGCGGGTGCAGCAGCGGTTCGTCAGCGACGTCTCGCACGAGCTGCGCACGCCGATGACGACGATCCGGATGGCCGGCGAGATCCTGCATGACTCGCGGCACGACTTCACCCCGTCGGTGGCCCGGTCCGCCGAGCTCCTGCAGACCCAGCTCGACCGGTTCGAGTCACTGCTCGCCGACCTGCTGGAGATCAGCCGGTTCGACGCGGGCGCCGCCGCGCTGGACCCGGAGCCGGTCGAGCTGCACGACGTCGTCACGCGGGCCGTCGAGGCCTCCCAGCCGCTGGCCGAACGGCGCGGCAGCCGGGTCACGATCGAGGGCATCGACGGGCCCTGCATCGCCACGATGGACCCGCGCCGGGTCGAGCGGATCATGGTCAACCTCGTCGTCAACGCCATCGAGCACGGCGAGGGCCGCCCGGTCACCGTGCGGCTGGCGGCCTCGCCGGACGCGGTCGCCGTGGCGGTCGAGGACCGTGGCGTCGGCCTGCGCGACGGCGAGTCCGAGCTGGTGTTCAACCGGTTCTGGCGAGCCGACCCGGCCCGGGCCCGCACCAGCGGCGGGACCGGCCTCGGGCTGGCCATCGCGCTGGAGGACGCCCGGCTGCACGGCGGCTGGCTGCAGGCCTGGGGCGAGCCCGGCAAGGGCTCGGTCTTCCGGCTGACCCTGCCCCGCGAGGCCGGCCACGTCGTCACCTCCTCGCCGCTGGCGCTGGGGCCGAGCAGCCTGGCCAGCCAGGTCGGCGCGGCGTACGAACGGATCCGCCCGGTCGACCTGCCGCGCTCGCCGGCCGGCCCGGCGGTGACGTCACTGCGCGGGCCCGATGCCTGACCGGCGGCTGCGCCGGTCGCCGAGGCCGATCGTCGTACGCCGCGCAGCCGGGGTCGCCGCGGCCGTTGCCGCCGCGCTGCTGGGCTCCGCCTGCGGCGGCATCCCGGACGCCGGACCGGTGCACGCCGGAGCCCAGCTCGACGGCCCGCCGCCGGTCCGGATCCTGGCCGCACCCCCGGTCCGGGGCGCCAGCGCCACGGCCATCGTGCGCGGCTTCCTGCGGGCCCAGCCGGGCCTGGACGACGACGCGGCGGTGGCCCGGTCGTACCTCACCGGCGAGGCCGCCAGCAGCTGGGCCTCGCGGCCCAAGGTCGTTGTCTACCCCGACGAGTCCAGCCTGCACATCGTCCCGGGCGCGGGCGGGCAGTTCACCGTGACGACGGCGCAGGACGCCACGGTCGACGCGAACGGGATCTACGCGGCGTCCGCTCCCGGGGTCAAGGCCACGCTCAAGCTCAAGCTGGTGCAGATCGGCGGCCAGTGGCGGATCAGCCACCTGGACGACGAGCAGGCCCGCTGGCTGACCAGCTTCGACCTCGACCGGGTCTATTCGCAGATCCCGCTCTACTACGGCGTTCCCGGCGCCCGGGTGCTCGTGCCCGACATGCGCTGGTTCGCCGCCACCTCCGGCCTGGCCACTGTCGTGGCCCGGGCTCAGCTCGCGCAGCCGCCGGGCTACCTGCGCGGGGCCGTGACCACCGGCATCCCGCTGGACACGAGCCTGGCCGTCGGCAGCGTCCCGACCGCCGGCACGCTCGCCAGCATCGACCTCACCCTGTCGGCCCGCCAGCAGGGCTCGTCGGACCGGACGCTGCTCTGGGCCCAGCTGGCGGCAGCCGTCTCGCAGACCCCGGGCGTGGCCACTGTCCGGGTCCTCGCCAACGGCAAGCTCCTGGAGCTCCCCGGCCAGTCACTCGTCGGGGGCACCACCGCGGGGGGGCTCGGCTACTCGATCGACGCCTCACCCAGCTCGAGCGCCATCGCGATGACCACGACCAGCCACGGGTCGGACCTGACCCAGCTCGCCTCGGGCATCGGTGCGACGAACTCGGCCGTCAAGGCGGCGCTCCCGTCGTTCACCACCGTGCTGCGCTCGCTGGCCCGGTCGTCCGACGGCCGCGAGTTCGCCGGCGTCGACGCCTCCGGCCGCTCGGTGCTGCGTGTCGTCGACGGCAAGACCACCCCGGCCCTGGCCACGGCCGGCGGGCTGACCGGGCCGTCGTACGACCCGCGCCGTTGGCTCTGGACCGTCACCTCCGGCGCCGGCCTGCCGACCAAGGTCCACGCAGTGCTGACCGTCAACGGCTCCAAGGAGGTGACCGACGTGCTGCCGTCTGCGCCGTGGTTGGACGGCCGCCAGGTCACCGCGTTCCAGGTCTCCCGGGACGGCGCGCGGGCCCTGGTGACGTCGACCGGCCGTAACGGCTGGGCGGTCGACGTCACGGGCATCCAGCGGGACCCGCACGGCAAGCCGCTCGCCCTCACCACCCCGCTGCGGGTGGGCGTCGGCCTGACCGACATCGTCGATGCCACCTGGGTCAGCTCGACCGAGGTCGCGCTGCTGGCGCGCAGCGGCGGAGACAAGACCAGCGAGCCCTACCTGGTCACGATCGGGGCGGAGACCCAGGCGCTGCCCGACCTCGCCGGCGCCACGGCGATCGCGGCCGGCGACGGGTCGGGCTCGATCGCCATCGCGACGGCCAAGGGCGAGGTGTTCGGGCGCGGCGGGTCGACCGGCTGGGTGTCGATCGGCAAGGGCGTGGACGTGGCCTTCCCGGGCTGACCCCGGCCGACCACTGCCGTTTTCCACAGCTTCGCGGTCGGGCCGGCGCGGCTGCTGTCTGGTCGGGCAGAGTCCGAGCATGGGCGTCCGGAGCGGGTTCAGCGCGCTCACCGACCTGGTCTGGCCGCTGACCTGCGGCGGGTGCGGCGTCACCGGGCAGCGGTGGTGCCCGGTGTGTGCGGCGGACCTCGCGGGATCGGCTGGGCCCACCCGGCCCAGTCCCAGCCCGGCCGGCCTGCCGCCCACGTGGGCGGTTGCGCCGTACGGCGGGGCCGTCCGGCACGCGATCGTGGGCTGGAAGGACGAAGGGCGGCCCGACCTGACCCGGCAGCTGGCCCGCGGTCTGGCCCGGTCAGTGCTCGCGGCGCTGGACGGGGCGGCGACCGACCGGCCAGGGACGAGCCGGCCGGTCCTGCTGGTGCCGATGCCGTCGCGACCCCGAGCCCGTCGGGCCCGTGGTGCGGACCCGGTCCGCGAGCTTGCGCTGGCGGCTGCGTCGATCGCCCGGCGAGACGGCTGGACGGTTCTTGTGGCACCCGCCCTGCGTCATGTGCGCACGGTCGCCGACCAGGCCGGGCTGGCGGCGGCGGACCGGGCGGTCAACCTGGCGGGGGCTCTCGAGGTGCGCGCCGCCTGGCGGCCGCGGGTCGCCGGGACGAGCTGCCTGCTGGTCGACGACGTGGTCACCACCGGAGCGACCCTGGCCGAGGCGGCGGCGGCGGTCCGGCGAGCGGGGGGTCACCCGTTCGGCGCAGCGGTCGTCGCCGCTACCCAGCGAACTCTGGGGGTCACGTGACGAACGTCCAGAAAGGGGACTAGCGTCGGTTCATTGTCCCTCCGTCGGGGGAGGTGGTGTCGCCGGTCAGGGCGCAGGCAGCCCAGCGCGCAGTCACCTGACGCCTGTTGGCGCCAGGTCACCGACTCCAAGGAGGATCGTCGTGGAGATCGTCGTCACTGGTCGGCACACCGAGGTGCCCGAGCGTTTTCGCCGGCACCTCGAAGAGAAGCTGGCCAAGGTCACGCAGCTGGCGCCCCGGGTCCAACGCCTGGACGTCGTGGTCTCGCATGAGCCGAACCGCCGGCAGTCCAAAGCCTGCGACCGGGTCGAGATCACCTGCCTCGACCGTGGCCCGGTGGTTCGCGCCGAAGCCTGTGCCGACGACCCGTACGCCGCGCTGGACGTCGCGGTCGGGAAGCTGTTCGAGCGGCTGCGCCGCATGCGGGACCGCAAGCGGGTGCACCGTGGGCGCCGTGCCCCCGAGGGACTGTCCGAGGTGTCGGCGCGCGCCGTGCCCGTCGACGGCTCCGGTCCCGACGCCGCGCTGGCGGCCCCACAGGCTGAGGACGGCGAGGATGCAGCCGGTGCCGGGGCCGGGACGATTGTCGAGGCACCGGCGTGGGACGAGGGTGAGAGCCCGGTACTGATCCGGGAGAAGACCCACGCGGCGGTGCCGATGAGCCTGGACCAGGCGCTCTACGAGATGGAGCTGGTCGGGCACGATTTCTTCCTGTTTGTCGACGGCGACGCGGGCGTTCCCTCGGTCGTGTATCGACGGCGCGGCTGGTCCTACGGGGTCATCCGGCTGGACCCGGAGGCGGCTGACGGCGACAGCTCCACGGCGGCAACCGGGTGACAGATCGGGAGACCGAGTGCTCCCGAGCGCGCTGTGTGGTCGGGTCTAGCGGGCCGACCGTGCCATGATTGGCGTCGAGCGTCCCGTTAGTCGCCAGGAGATGGCGCTCCCGGGTCGTGAATAACCTCACGTAAGCCCGAACAGGTGCCGGTGGACCGGCCAGCTCCGGGAGGCATCGGTGAAAGAGCGCGCAGCGCGGGAGTCCGGCGGGGACGCCTCGGGCGACCCCATCCGCGTCCTCGTCGCCGACGACCACGCGCTCTACCGCCGCGGCCTGGAGATGGTGCTCAACCAGGAGCCCGGCATCGAGATCATCGGCGAGGCCAGCGACGGCGCCGAGGCGATCCGGCGGGCCGAGGAGCTGCTGCCCGACGTCGTCCTCATGGACATCCGGATGCCGCGCCGCTCGGGCATCGAGGCGTGCACCGCGATCAAGGACGTCGCCCCATCCACCAAGATCGTCATCCTGACCATCTCGGACGAGGAGTCGGACCTCTACGAGGCCGTGCGGGCCGGCGCCAACGGCTACCTGCTCAAGGACGTGCCGGGCGAGGAGATCGCCGCCGGCATCCGGGCCGTGGCGGGGGGCCAGTCGCTGATCTCGCCGTCGATGGCGAGCAAGCTGCTCACCGAGTTCGGCGCGATGATCAAGCGGGCCGAGGAGCGCCAGCAGGTGCCGGTGCCGCGGTTGACCGACCGCGAGATGGAGGTCCTGCGGCTGGTGGCCCGGGGGATGGCCAACCGCGACATCGCCAAGGAGCTCTTCATCTCGGAGAACACCGTGAAGAACCACGTGCGCAACATCCTGGAGAAGCTGCAGCTGCACTCCCGGATGGAAGCGGTGGTCTACGCGGTCCGCGAGAAGATCCTCGACATCTCCTAGCCCTGGTCAGAACCAGGGGTACCAAATGCGTACTGAGGTTCTGACAGTCGCGGCCTGAGACGCTGTCCACAGCCTGGGCGCCACGTCACACCGTCCACAGCCCACGGGCGAGCCGCCACGGTGCCTCATCGATCGGCGCATCATCCCGATGCATGTACGCCGGACGAGCCGCCTTTGACCAGGTTCCTGGTCTGGCGGAGCTCGCCCAGCGCCAGGCCGGGGTCGCGTCGCGTGCACAGCTGGCGGCCTTGGGCGTGGACCATCGTGCGGTCGCGCGTCAGGTCCGGGCCGTTCGGTGGGCGTTCGTCGGGCCGGTTGTCGTTGCCCTGCACCGGGGACCGCTCGACTTGCTGGCGCAGTCCTGGGCGGCCGTACTCAATGCCGGCGGTCCGGCCGGACTCTGCGCCTGGACCGCCCTGGCCCAGTGGGGCCTGCGTGGCTGGCCTCGAGACGGCGTCCATGTCGTCGTACCGCGTGGCCTGCGGCCACCACCGCTGGGGTGGGTGCACGTCCACGAGTCTCGGCGCCACACGGCGACTGACCTCGTCGTACCCACGGCTCGGCCACCGGCGCATGACCTGCCGAGGGCCGCGGTGGATGCAGCGGCGTGGAGCGAGTCACCCCGAACAGCCGGCGGATTGCTCGCCGCGAGCGTGCAGCAAGGTCTGACCTCCGCGCCGGCCTTGCGAGCCGCCCTCGAGGTCGCCGGGCGGGTGCGGCACCGTCGGATCATGCTGGCCACGCTTGTCGATATCGAGGGCGGAGCGGATGCTTTGTCCGAGATCGACCTGACGGCGCTGTGCGCCCGCCGGGGGCTGCCGTCGCCCCGCCGCCAGGTGGCAAGGACCGACCTGCGGGGACGCGTGAGGTACCGGGATGCGGAATGGATGCGATGGGACGGCCGACTGGTCATCGCGGAGATCGACGGAATGGGACATCTGGACGCGACCCGTTGGTACGGCGACGTGATGCGCGACGCGGAGCTGGCCCGCGCGGAGCTGGACGCCATCCGGGTCCGGCTGCCAGCGGCGGCTATCCGGGCCGAACCGGATCGGGTCGAGGCCATCCTCCGCAGCGTCCTCCTGCCGTCGTGACCTCAAGTCAGAACCAGGGGTACCAAATGCGTACCGTGGTTCTGACAGGTGGGGGCGGTCGGTGTCGGGGGCGGCCCCTAGAGTCCGGGGGTGCCTGAGACCTGGACCGCCCCGCCGTTGGACCGCTACCCCGAGCCGTTGGCCGGGCCGGAGCGCAGCTCGCTCGAGGGCTGGCTGGACTACCACCGCGACACGCTGCTCACCAAGTGCGCCGGCCTGACCGCGGACCAGCTCCGGCAGCGCAGCGCGCCGCCCTCGAACCTGTCCCTGCTCGGCCTGGTCCGGCACATGGCCGAGGTCGAGCGGTGGTGGTTCCGGAGCCGGGTCGACCGGCAGGAGCTGGCCGACCTCTACTGCTCGGACGGCAACGAGGACGGCGACTTCGACGACGTGGACAGCGCTGACGCCGAGGCCGACTTCGCGACCTTCCGGACCGAGGTCGAGCTGGCGCGGGCCGCGGCCGCGGGGCACGCCCTGGACGAGACCTTCGAACGACCCAAGGGGACCCTCGACCTGCGCTGGGCCTACCTGCACATGATCGAGGAGTATGCCCGGCACAACGGGCACGCCGACCTCCTGCGCGAGCGGATCGATGGCGTCACCGGGGAGTGAGCGCAGCCGGCGCGAGAGCTTCTCGATCGCGCAGGCTCGACGAATTGCGTTGGCAGCACAGGGTTTTGCTGACCCGCGACCGACCGGCCCGCCGACGATGCGGCAGTTCCAACGGGTGATCGACCGCGTGGGCATCATCCAGGTCGACAGCGTCAACGTCCTGACTCGCAGCCACTACCTGCCGGCCTACTCCCGGCTCGGCCCGTACGACGTCGGCCTGCTCGACCGGGCCCGCGACCGGGCACCGCGCCGGCTCGTCGAGTACTGGGCCCACGAGGCCAGCCTGATCCCACCCAGCACGATCCCGCTGCTGCAGTGGCGGATGGACCGCTGGAGCGAGGACGCCTGGGGCGGCATGCGCCGGGTGCAGGAGGACCACGCCGACGTGGTCGCCGCGGTGCTCGACGAGGTCACCGCCCACGGCCCGCTGACGGCGCGCCAGGTCGAGGCCCGGCTGGCCCACGACGCCCCGCGCGAGCGCGACCAGTGGGGCTGGAACTGGAGCGTCGTCAAGCAGGCGCTCGAGCACCTCTTCTGGGCCGGCCGGGTCACCTCGGCCGGTCGCAACACCCAGTTCGAACGCCGGTACGCCGCACCAGAACGGGTCTACCCGCGAGCGGTGCTGACGGCCCCGCAGCTCACCCCGGCGGAGTCGTTCCGCGAGCTGATCGCGATCGCGGCTCGGGCGCACGGCATCGGCACCGAGCAGGATCTGCGCGACTACTTCCGGCTCAGCCCGCCGGATGCCCAGCCGGCGATCGCCGACCTGGTCGAGGACGGGGTCCTGCACCCGGTCACGGTCCGCGGCTGGAAACGCCGGGCCTACCTGCACCGGGACGCCAAGCTGCCCCGGCGGGTGTCGGCCCGGGCCCTGCTCAGCCCGTTCGACTCCCTGGTCTGGCAGCGGGACCGGACCGCCGCGCTGTTCGGGATGGACTTCCGGCTGGAGATCTACGTGCCGGCCCACCTGCGCGTGCACGGCTACTACGTCCTGCCGTTCCTGCTCGGCGACTCGCTGGTGGCCCGGGTCGACCTGAAGTCGGACCGCAGTGCAGCCGGTGGCGCAGGCCTGCTGCGGGTGCACGCCGCGCACGCCGAGCCGGGGGCGCCGCCGGAGACCGCCGCCGAGCTGGCCGAGGAGCTCCGCGCGATGGCCGGCTGGCTCGGGCTGGCCGGCGTGGCGGTGACCGGCAAGGGCGACCTCGCGCCCGGCCTGGCCGCTGAGCTCAGCCGCGCTCAGCCGGCGCTGACCTCCTCGGCCAGCAGGTCGTAGCTCATCAGGTCATCGCTCGTGCCGTCCGGCTGCGGGTCGATGCAGCGCTGTACGCCGATCTCCTGGAAGCCGGCCGACTCCGCCACCCGGCGCGAGGGCCCGTTGAGCACGGCCGCTCGGAGGGCAAGCCGAGCCAGGCCCAGCCCACCGTCCTCGACCGGGATGACCGCGTGCCGCACGCTCAGCCGGATCGCCTCGCGCATCAGCCCGCGCCCCCGCCCCTCGGGGTGCAGCCCGTAGCCGACCTCCGCCTCGTTGCCGGTGCGCTCCAGGCCGAACACCTCGATCGACCCCATGGCCCGGTCGTCGCCGGGCTCGGCGATGCACCACCCGACACTCGTGCCCTCGGCCAGGCGGGTCCGCTGGCTGATCAGCCAGGCCCGCGCCTCGGTGTCGCCGAACTGCCGGGGCAGATGTGGCAGCCACCGTTGGGCCGCCGGGTCGCCGAGCATCTCCACGATCCGTGGCGCGTCCGTGTCCCGCCAGGGCCGCAGCACCACCGAGTCGCTGACCAGGCGCGGCGGGGTCAGCCAGGGGCGGCCGGGCTCGATCGGGTCGTCGCGCAGGAGGCTGGCGATCCAACCGTCGGCCCGCTCACCCCGGGCGGCGAGCAGCGACCGGACCGTCCCGTGGAACTGGAAGCCGCAGGCCCAGGCGACCCGTCGGGAGGCCCAGTTGCCGACGTTCGCCCGCCAGTGCACGACCTCGAGCTCCAGGGCGTCGAAGGCCCAGACCAGCGCCAGCCGCAGGGCCCGCGTGGCGACGCCTCGGCCGCGCGCCCAGGGGGCGAGGCCGAAACCCACCTCGGCGCCGGCCTGGCCGTCGGGCCGGAAGTCGATCGTCCCGGCGAACCTCGGCCGGTCACCGTCCAGCACCTCGATCGCGAAACCCTTTGGGCCAGTTGGGTTCTGCCAACCCTGCGGCATGATCTCCAGCACGAACGTCTCGGCGTTGGCGCGGGAGTAGGGCACCGGCACCGTCGTCCAGCGCTGCATCCGCGGGTCCTGGCCCTGCACCACGACCTCGTCGACATCATCGGGCCGGTGCGCTCGCAGGGTCACGACGCCGTCGGTCAGGGTCGGGGCGCTCGTCGGCACAGGGCTCATCCCGTGACCCTGGCCGACCGGCGCCGGGTCGGGCAAACGGATTCGACGATCTCGCCGAGCCAGCCCCGCCCCCCCGGCCCCCAGGCCTAGGCTGGACCGGTGAGCGACAACCCGGTCGTGGTGACCGACGTCCCGGACCAGTCCCGCTACGAGGCCCGTCTCGACGGCCAGCTCGCCGGCTTCGCGGCGTACCGGCTGCGGGGCGAGCGGATCGTGCTGACCCATACCGAGGTCGACCCGGCGTACGAGGGCAAGGGGGTCGGGACCGCACTGGCCCGAGCCGCCCTCGACGACGTCCGCGAGCGGGGGCTCAGCGCCGTGGTCCAGTGCCCGTTCATCAGCGCCTACATCCGCCGCCACCCGGAGTACGCCGACCTCACCGCCTAAGCGTGGCGGAGCGTAGTCCCGCGGCCTGCGTACCATGGCGGGGGCCTGGTGTGCAGCCGGGAATGTCATCTAAGAGCTGGGGAGCGCCTGCGTGCCGAAGATTGTCGAGCGGCTGTTGCGTGCCGGTGAAGGCCGCATCATCAAGAAGCTCAACGGCCTGACCGACCAGGTCAACGCGCTGGCCGAGGACTTCGAGCGCCTCTCCGACGCCGAGCTGCGCGAGGAGACCGACCGGTTCAAGGCCCGGCACGCCGACGGCGAGTCCCTCGACGACCTCCTCCCGGAGGCGTTCGCCGCCGTCCGCGAGGCCGCGACCCGCACCCTGGGCCAGCGTCACTTCGACGTACAGATCATGGGCGGGGCCGCGCTGCACCTGGGCAACATCGCCGAGATGAAGACCGGCGAGGGCAAAACCCTCGTCGCGACCGCCCCGAGCTACCTCAACGCCCTCGGTGGCAACGGCGTCCACGTCGTCACGGTCAACGACTACCTGGCGGAGTACCAGTCCGAGCTGATGGGCCGGGTGCACCGGTTCCTCGGCCTGACGACCGGCGTGATCCTGGCCTCGATGACCCCGGCCGAGCGTCGCGAGCAGTACGGCATGGACATCACCTACGGCACCAACAACGAGTTCGGCTTCGACTACCTGCGCGACAACATGGCCTGGAGCGCCGAGGAGCTCGTGCAGCGCGGCCACAGCTTCGCGATCGTCGACGAGGTCGACTCGATCCTGGTCGACGAGGCCCGTACGCCGCTCATCATCAGCGGCCCGGCCGACCTGGCGACCAAGTGGTACGTCGAGTTCGCCAAGGTCGTGAAGCGGCTGCAGCTGGACCGCGACTACGAGGTGGACGAGAAGAAGCGCACCGTCGGTGTCCTCGAGGCCGGCATCGAGCGGGTCGAGGACTACCTCGGCATCGACAACCTCTACGAGTCGGTCAACACCCCGCTCGTGGGCTACCTGAACAACGCCGTCCGGGCCAAGGAGCTGTTCAAGCGCGACAAGGACTACGTCGTCATGAACGGCGAGGTGCTGATCGTCGACGAGCACACCGGCCGGCTGCTGTCCGGTCGCCGCTACAACGAGGGCATGCACCAGGCGATCGAGGCCAAGGAGGGCGTGGAGATCCAGAACGAGAACCAGACCCTCGCCACGATCACGCTGCAGAACTACTTCCGGATGTACGACAAGCTCGCCGGGATGACCGGTACGGCGATGACCGAGGCCTCGGAGTTCCACCAGATCTACAAGCTCGGCGTCGTGCCGATCCCGACCAACCAGCCGATGATCCGCAAGGACCAGCCGGACTTGGTCTACCGCACCGAAGAGGCCAAGTTCAGCGCCGTCGTCGACGACATCGTCGAGCGGCACGAGTCGGGCCAGCCGGTGCTCGTCGGCACCACCAGCGTCGAGAAGAGCGAGCATCTGGCCTCGCTGCTCAAGAAGCGCGGCGTCGCGGCCAACGTCCTCAACGCCAAGCAGCACGAGCGGGAGGCCGAGATCGTCGCGCAGGCCGGGCGCAAGGCAGCCGTCACGGTCGCCACGAACATGGCCGGCCGCGGGACCGACATCATGCTGGGCGGCAACGCGGAGTTCAACGCCGTGGCTGACCTGCATGCGCGCGGTCTCGACCCGGTCGACCAGCCCGAGGACTACGAAGCCGCGTGGCGCGAGGCGCTGGACCGGGCCACGAGCGCGGTGGCGGCGGAGCACGACGAGGTGGTCGAGGCCGGCGGGCTCTACGTCCTGGGCACGGAGCGGCACGAGTCGCGCCGGATCGACAACCAGCTGCGCGGCCGGTCCGGCCGCCAGGGCGACCCGGGCGAGAGCCGCTTCTACCTGTCGATGCAGGACGACCTGATGCGGCTGTTCAACGCCGGCATGGTCGACCGGTTCATGTCGACGGCCGGCATCGGCGACGACGTGCCGCTGGAGTCCAAGATCGTCACCCGGTCGATCCAGTCGGCGCAGGGCCAGGTCGAGGCGCAGAACTTCGAGATCCGCAAGAACGTCCTGAAGTACGACGACGTGCTCAACCGCCAGCGCGAGGTCATCTACGCCGAGCGCCGCGAGGTGCTGCACGGGGCCGACCTGCACGAGCAGATCCGGCACTTCCTGGACGACGTCGTGTCCGGCTATGTGACGGCCGCCACGAGCGAGGGCTTCCCGGACGACTGGGACCTGGACAAGCTCTGGGGTGCGCTCAAGACGCTCTACCCGGTGGGCATCACCGTGGACGAGGTCGAGCACGAGGCCGGCGGCCGGGCCGGGGTGACCCAGGAGATGTTGCTGACCGAGCTCCGCTCGGACGTGCAGCATGCGTACGACGAGCGCGAGGAGTCCCTCGGCGAGGACGTCACGCGCGAGCTCGAGCGCCGGGTCGTCCTGTCGGTCCTGGACCGCAAGTGGCGCGAGCACCTCTACGAGATGGACTACCTCCAGGAGGGCATCGGGCTGCGCGCGATGGCCCAGCGCGACCCCCTGGTCGAGTACCAGCGCGAGGGGTTCCTGCTGTTCGAGGCGATGACCGAGGCCATCAAGGAGGAGTCGGTCAGCTACCTCTTCCAGCTCGAGGTCGACACCGAGGCTCCGGCGGACGGCGCCGAGGGTGGCCTGGCCGAGCCGGGCGCCGGTCTGGGCGCCGGGGATGCCGGCGACGACGGGGACGCGCCGGACGACGAGCCGGAGGCCGGCGACACGTTCCGGCGGCCGACGATCGTGGCCAAGGGGCTCGACGGCGGCCCGCGCCAGGGTGCGCTGCAGTACTCCGCCCCCTCGGTCGACGGGGAGGCCGGGGTCGAGGTGCACGAGGAGGCCGGCGACGCCGAGCCGACCCGCACCAACCCGTTCCCCAACGCCAGCCTCAACGGGCCGTGCCCGTGCGGCTCGGGCAAGAAGTACAAGCGCTGCCACGGGGCCAAGCGCGGCGCCGCCACGGCCTGACCGGCCGGCTCAGCCTCAGCCCAGCTCGAGGGCGGTCATCCGCCAGCGGCCGTCCAGCCCTTCCAGCCGCAGGGCGACGGCCTGCACCCGACCGCGCGACACGACGACGGCGCAGGCCTCGACGACGCCGTCCGCCGGCTGGCAGATCCGCACGCTGCGCACCATCGCCCGGCGGCCCGGCCCCGGGCGGGCGGCGGCCAGGGCGGCCCGTCGCTGCAGCCCGGCGTACACGTCGGCACTGGTCCAGCGCACCAGCTGGGCGACCGGCCGGACGCCGCCGAGGGCCTCGATCACGGCCTGGACCATCCGGCCGGCCCAGGCCAGCGGGTCAGGCAGCTGGCTGGTCGAGGTGGGCTGCGGCCCGAAGTGCACGTAGGGCAGGTCGAACCCCTCGCCCGGGCTCGTGACCAGGGCCAGCGCCAGCATCGGCTGGCGGCCGACGTTGCCCAGTGGGACCCGGCCGGAGTAGACGTCGTGGTCCGGCTCCGGCTCGGTGTCCGGGATCGGCAGCGTGCGCAGGGCGGTCATCGCGGCGGCACCAGACGCTGCCCCGGGATCAGCCGGTCGGGGTCGGCGCCGATGACCTGTCGGTTGGCGGCGAACCAGCGGGGCCACTCGTGGGCGATCTCGGCCGCACCCGCGTGGTCGCCCAGGTGCCGGGCCGCGATCGACCAGAGCGTGTCCGAGCGCCGTACGACGACCTCCTCGTCCGGGCTGCGGCCGGCTGTGGGGCGGCTGCTGACCAGCCCGACGTCGGCGGGCGGCGGGACCGGACGGTCGGGTCTCGCCGGCCGCCAGCCCGCGGCGGGAGGGGCGCTCGGGGCTGCGGTCGACGGGACGGGCGAACCGGCTGCGACAGAGGTCACGGCGGTGCCGTGGGGCGACGGGCCGGCCGAGATCGTGCTCATGGCCAGCGACCCGCCGAGCGCGGCGGCGACGGCGGCTCGCAGGACCGTGGGGGCCAGCCGAGCCGACAGCTCCCCGGCGCGCCGGCCGAGCCGGCCCGGCAGCGCGGCCAGCACCGTGACCAGCGCGGCGAAGGTCAGCCAGCCGAGCAGGACGCCGGCCGACCCGGCGCACAGCCAGCCCAGCAGCTGTCCCGGCGAACGCTCGGCGACCGGCTGCGCCGCCCACAGGCGGGCGGCGACCACAGCGGACCGCACCAGCACGACGGCGGCCGCCAGCCCGCCGGCCAGCGCCATGACGAGAACTGGCCCGCGCGTCGATCCGGCCGACCGCCCGCCGGGTGCTCGATGGGACGCCTCGGCCATGTCTGCCCCCTGCTGCTGTCCTACTGATGGATGGTGCTGGATGGTGACGTTTACCTACGTTTGCGTCGAGAAGCGTTTCTATCACGATGCGGAGAACGTTTTCAACAAATCGTCCGAACACCGCACTTCGGACCCGGCTCCTGGCAGGGTGGCTCGGTGCGCTGGGACGACCTCTTTGCCGATCTGGAGGCTCAGCTCGACCGCGACGAGGACGCCGGGCTGCGAGCGGAGGTGGCCGACCGGTCCCGGCGCGAGCTGGCCGCGATCTCCCTGCTCGACCGGGCCTGCGCCCACCTGGGGGCCGAGCTCCAGCTCGGCGTCAGCGGAGTCGGCCCGGTCCGCGGCCGACTGGTGGATGCGGCCGAACAGTGGCTGTTGGTCGAGGAGCACCCCGGCCGCGACGTCCTGGTCCCGATGGCCGCCTGTCTCTGGGCGGTGGGTCTGGGGCGCAGCGTCGAGGTGCAGCCCGAGCGATCGCTGCGCCGCCGGCTCGGGCTGGGCTCAGCGCTGAGATCGCTTGCCCAGCAACGACTTCCGCTGCATCTGGTCCTGACCGATGCGACTCAGGTCACCGGCACGATCGACCGCGTGCACGCTGACCATGTCGATCTCGCCGAGCATCCGGCCGACGAGCCACGGCGACGGGGCGTCGTGCTCGGCGTACGGGCGGTGTGTTTCGCCGGGATCGCGCTGGTGCGGCCGGCCTGAGCCCGGGCCGCCCTCAGGCGTCCGCGCCCGAGCCGAACGGGTGGCTCTGCACGAACTCGCGCGTCTCGGCATACATCCGCTGGATGTAGGTCTCGAGCTCGCTCGCCTCGACCCGCCACTGGCCGCGGCCGCCGACCTTGATGGCCGGGAGCTCCCCGGACCGGACGAGGGCGTAGGTCTGGGCGGCGGAGATGTTCAGCGCCTCCGCGACGTCGGCGAGCTGGAGGAATCGCGGCGGCACCCGCGCAGTCTCGCAGGCTGCGGCGCCAAGCCCGCGGCTGCCCACAGTTGCCTGTGGATGCGTGGACGGGCAAATGGCCTGTAGGTCACTATAAGGACCGAACGTGTCACTCAGGGGAACTCAGGGGTCATTCATGCCACAACGGTCATCGCCGTCACCCATGCCACCGGCTCCGGCAGCGGCTTCGGTCCGGCCAGCGGGACCGCCGACGGCCGACGTGCCGACCCCGGTGGCCAGCCGGCTCCGGCCACCGGGCTGGCGCGACCGGCGGCTGGCCGTCGGGGTCGTCCTGGTGCTGGCTTCGGTGGCGTTCGGGGCCAACGTCATCGGTCGGGCCGACAACACCCAGCCGGTCTACGCGGCCGGCCATCCGCTGTTGCCGGGCCAGCGGCTGACCACCGATGACCTGCAGGTCGTCCACGTCCGGCTCGGCGGCCAACAGCGGCGCTACCTGGGCCCGGCCGCCCTGCCGGCCGACGGCGCGGTCGTGATCCGCAGCGTGCAGGACGGTGAGCTGGTGCCGGCCTCGGCGGTCGGCAGCCGCGACGCGGTGACCTCCCGGCCGGTTGCGGTGCCCGTCCCGGCCGCAGCCGCGCAGGGACTGCGGCCCGGTTCGCTGGTCGACGTGTGGATCGCCACCAAGGGCGACACCCCGCAGACCTACGACGAGCCGAAGGCCGTGGTGCGCGGCGCCGAGGTCGTGACGGTCAGCGCCGGCAGCGGCGTGCTCTCCAGCTCGAGCGATGCCTCGGTCCGCCTGCTGCTCGACGGCGACCTGGTCCCCCAGGTGCTCTCGGCGGTGGACAACGGGGCTCGGGTCGATGTCGTCCCGGTGCCCGGATCGCTGTCCCGGAGCGGCTCGTGACCCTGCCGGTCCTGACGGCTGTCACCGGGCACTGGGAGGCCGCGCTGGTCAGCGGCCTGGAGCGGACCGGCGGCCAGGTGACGGTGGTCCGGCGGTGCGTCGACCTGCCCGACCTGCTGGCCGCGGCGGTGACCGGACAGGCCCGGGCGGTCGTGGTGTCGGCGGGGCTGCGCCGGCTCGACAGCGAGGCATTCGCCCGCCTCGCCGGGGCCGGACTGGCCGTCGTAGCGCTGGTGGAGCCGGGCGACGAGGCGGCCCAGCGACGGCTGCACCAGCTCGGCATCGACGAAGTCCTGCCGGCCGGCGCCTTGGCGACCGACGTCGCGGCCGCCGTCGCCCGAGCGGTCACGAAGGACGATGTACGACGGCAGGCGCGCGCGCGGGACCCGCGGGTCGGCCAGCTGCTGGCCGACCCGGCCGACGCCTTGCCCGCCGCCCGCCCGGTCGAGGCCCCGGACCCGAGTCCGGTCGCCGCTGGCGGCCTGGTCGCCGTCTGGGGTCCCACCGGCGCCCCCGGGCGGACGACGGTCGCCGTCACCCTTGCCGCCGAGCTGGCCGGGCTTGGTTTGACAACGGTGCTGGCCGACGCGGACACCTACGGCGGCAGCGTGGCCCAGGTGCTCGGCCTGCTCGACGAGGCCCCGGGCCTGGCCGCTGCCGCCCGGGCGGCCGACCACGGGACGCTCGACCTGGACCAGCTGGCCCGCACCGCCCCGGTCGTCGCCACCCGACTCCGGGTCCTCACCGGGATCTCCCGCCCGCAACGCTGGCCGGAGCTGCGCGGCGTGGCGCTGGCCCGGGTCTTCGAGCTGTCGCGGCTGCTGGCCGCCTGGACCGTCGTCGACTGCGGCTTCGGGATCGAGCTCGACGAGGAGCTCAGCTTCGACACGGCCTCACCGCGCCGCAACGGCGCGACCCTCGTGGCGCTCGAAGCGGCCGACACGATCATCGCCGTCGGCTCGGCCGACCCGGTCGGGCTGCAACGGCTGGTCCGGTCGCTGAGCGAGCTGGCCGAGCTGATGCCCCGCGCCGTGCCGGTCGTCGTGGTCAACCGGGTCCGGGCCTCCGCGGTGGGCGGTCCGGCGGACGCCCGGGTGCGCGAGGCGCTGGCGCGGTACGCCGGGATCGAGGATCCGCTGCTGGTGCCGGACGACCGGCCGGCTCTGGACGCCGCGCTGCTGGCCGGCCGCACGCTGACCGAGATGTCCGCCACCTCACCGGCCCGGCTCGCGCTGGCGGCCCTGGCCCGGTCCGTGTCGGGGGTGCAGGAGCCGCAGCGGGTCATCCGGTGGCGGGTCGGTGCCCGGCAGATCGCCACCACCCGGCACCGGGCTCGCGGGGCGGGCCGGAGGTAGCGCCCGGGCCGTCCCCGGTTCGTCATGTCCCCATGCCACGATGGCCAGGTGCCGGAACGCCTGACGACGCTCGACGCGTCCTTCCTCTACCTCGAGGAGGAGACGACGGCGATGCACGTCGGCTCGGTGCTGGTCTTCCAGACCCCCGAGGGCGGCTTCGACTACGACCGGCTGGTGACCCTGGTCTCCGCCCGGATCGCCTTCGTGCCGCGCTACCGGCAGCACGTCCGCAACGTCCCCGGCCACCTGGCCAACCCGGTCTGGGTCGATGACGAGGACTTCGACGTCACCTACCACGTGCGCCGGTCGGCGCTGCCCAAGCCCGGCTCGGAGCAGCAGCTGCTCGACCTCGTGGCCCGCTTGCAGGTCCGCCCACTCGACCGCGACCGGCCGTTGTGGGAGGTCTACCTGGTCGAGGGGCTCGAGGACGACCGCTTCGCCATCGTCACCAAGACCCACCAGGCCCTGGTCGACGGGGTCAACGCCGTCGACATCGGCCAGCTGATCCTCGACCCGTCGGAGGCCGTGCCCGGTCTCCCGACCGACACCTGGACCGCCGCGCCCGAGCCGAGCGATCTCGACCTCGTTGTGGCAGCGATCACCGACGCCGTGCAGCGGCCGGGCGACGTGATCGACACGGTTCGCAGCGGCATCGGCGGCGTACGGGCAGCGGGCCTGCGCGTCGTCGGGGAGCTGGGTCGGCTGGCCTCGGTGCTGGCCCACACCGCCGCCCGGCCGGCGCCGACCAGCCCGCTCAACGTCGAGATCGGCAGCGCGCGCCGGTTCGCGGTCGTGGCCACCGACCTGGCCGACTACCGGGCGATCCGCAAGCGGCTCAGCCGGACCGGCGAGGACGACGTGACCGTCAACGACGTCGTGCTGGCCACCATCTCCGGGGCCCTGCGCAACTGGCTGCTGACCCGGGGCGAGCCGGTGCGCCCCGCGACGTCGGTCAACGCCCTGGTCCCGTTGAGCGTGCGTGACGAGATCGGCACGACCCGGCTCGGCAACACGGTGCAGGCCTTCGTCGTCCGTCTGCCGGTCGGCGAGCCGAGCCCGGTGATGCGGCTGCACCAGGTGGCCTATGCGATGCGGGCGCACCAGGACACCGGACGCGCCATCGGCGCCGACGCGTTGGTCGGCCTGGCCGGCTTCGCCCCGCCGACGCTGCACTCCCTCGGCGCCCGCGTCGCCAGCGCGATGTCCCGGCGGATGTTCAACCTCGTGGTCACCAACGTGCCCGGCCCGCAACAGCCGCTGTACGCCGCGGGCGCCCGGCTCCTCGCGTCGTACCCGGTCGTCCCCTTGGCCAAGGGGCAGGCCGTGAGCATCGGGCTGACGTCGTACGACGGTGGCGTCTACTACGGGCTCAACGCCGACCGCGACGCGATGCCCGACCTCGACGTGCTGGCCCAGTGCCTCGTCGACGCCCTGGCCGAGCTCGGGGGCGGCCGGTGACCGGAGCGTGACGGGTCGGCGGGGTCTGGTCCTGGGCGGTGGCGGGGTGCTCGGCGCCGCCTGGATGGTCGGCGCCCTGAGCGTGCTCGAGGACGAGCTCGGCACCGACCTGCGCGACTTCGACCAGCTGGTCGGCACATCGGCCGGCTCCGTCCTGGCCGGCCTGCTCGGCGCGGGGGTGAGCGTGGCCGACCTGCGCACCCACCAGCTGGGGGAGCGGCTCGACGAGGGGCCGCTCGCCGGCTTCCACTGGGACTACGAGAACGCCACGGGCGGCGACCTGCCGTCGCGGCCGCGGGTGCGGATGGGCTCGGGCGGGCTGCTGGTCCGCAACGCCCGCCACCTGCGCCGGCTCCCGCCGACCGCGGTCCTGTCAGCCCTGCTGCCAGAGGGCCGCGGCCGGCTGGACAGCGTCGGCGCGCTGATCCGCCACGTCGTCCCGGAGGGCTGGGTCCGGCGCACCGGGCTCCGGGTCGTGGCGCTGGACTACGAGACCGGCCAGCGGGTGCCGTTCGGGGCGGCGGGGATGCCGACCGCGGACCTGGCCGACGCGGTCATGGCCTCGTGCGCCATCCCGGGCTGGTACCAGCCGGTCCGGATCGACGGGCGGCGCTACATCGACGGCGGGGCCTGGTCGACCACGAGTGTCGACCTGATGATCGGTCTCGACCTCGACGAGGTCTTCGTGGTCGCGCCCATGGTCAGCTTCGCGATGGACGAGCCGACCCAGCTGACCACCAAGCTGGAGCGGCGCTGGCGCAGCCGGGTGACCCGGCGCTGCCTGCACGAGGTGGCGCTGCTGCACCGCGGCGGCACCGACGTCACCGTGATCGGGCCCGGCCCGACGGATCTGGAAGCGATCGGCGGCAACCTGATGGACGTCGGCCGCCGCGAGTCCGTGCTGCGGACCGCGCTGGAGACGACCCCGGCGGCGCTGCGCGATGCGGCCCTGCTCGACGACGGGCTGGGCCGGCTCGAGGGGACGCTGGAGGAGCTGGATGAGCTCGACGGGCCGCTGAACGATGAGCGGGCGGCCGGAGAGCCGGAGGCCGGCTGATGCGGGTCTACCTCGCGGCCACGTTGCCCCTCCTGGTCCGCCTGCGCGACGAGGGTGAGCTCGTGGTCGGCAGCGCGGCCCACGCCGTCACGCCGGCGCTGCGCGAGTGGTACGCCGAGAGCGACCTCGAGGAGCTGGAGCAGGCGGCGTTCTACGACGCCGAGCGGCGCTCGCTGCGGCTGCTCGCCGACGACCCGGCCGCGCCCCGGCTGCGGATCGTCGTCGCGGCCGACGTGCCGGACAGTGCCGTGACGCCCGGTCGGCGGCGAGGACGACGACGACCGGTCCGCCGTACAGGTCACCGGCTCGGTGCCCGTGGCGGCGGTCGCCAGCGTCCACGTCGACGAGAAGGACGCGGTCGCCGACATCGCTGCGGCCGTCGACGCGCTGGCGGCTGCCGGCCGCGGTGACGAGGACGCGCAGTTCGTCGTCGACGGCGCCGAGGGCCACGACCTGCTCTGGTACGACGTCACCGAGCTGGACGAGCTGGTCGAGGACCTGGTCCGCGCCCACGGCGACGGCGGCGAGGGCCGCCGGTGAGCGAGAAGGGCCGGGTCGAAGCCTTCAGTGACGGCGTCTTCGCCATCGCGATCACGTTGCTGGTGCTGGAGATTCACGTCCCTGAGATCCACGAGGGCGACTCGCTCTGGGCGGCGCTGGGCGACGGCTGGCCGTCGTACTTCGCCTATGTCGTCGGCTTCATGGTCATCGGCGTGATGTGGATCAACCACCACACGGTCTTCGGCTACATCGCCCGGGTCAACCGGCTGCTGCTCAGCCTCAACCTGTTGCTGCTGTTGGTGATCGTGGTCGTCCCCTGGGCGGTGGCGATCACCGCGCGCTACCTCGACCACGGGGACCAGGCCAAGGTTGCGGTCGCCGTGTTCGGGTTGGTCATGACGGCGCACTCGATCACGTTCACTGCGTTCTTCCAATACATCACGCGGTCGCCGCAGCTGCTGGCTGCCAACGTCGACCCGGCGATGTTCCAGACCGGTCGGCTGTCCTTCGCCGTGGGGTTGCTCGGCTATCCGCTCCTCACCGTCCTGGCCTTCGTGTCCGCGCCGGTGACGCTGGCCCTGCACGGTGTGCTGGCCATCTACTACCTGTTCGACCAGACGGCGGCCCGCCGGGCGAGGGCGCTGGCCGCGTCGGCCGAGCCCGCCTGAGCCGGTCTGGCCCCGCCTGAGCCCGGGTGAAGCTGCCTGCTCTGCGTGACATGCTGACCGGCATGGACGCGCGCACCACAGTTCCCGCCCCGATCAACGAACCGGTCCTCGACTATCGCCCCGGCAGTCCGGAGCGCGCCTCGCTCGAGGTGCGGCTGGCCGAGCTGCAGGGCGCCCCGATCGACCTGACGATGACCATCGACGGTCAGCAGCGGATGGGCCGGGGGGCGCGCATCGCCGTCCGCCAGCCGCACGCCCATCGCCGCGTGCTCGGCACGATGAAGGGCGCCACCAAGGCCGACGCCGTCGACGCCATCGCCGCCGCGAAGCGGGCCGCTCCCGGCTGGCGCGACCTGTCGTTCGACGACCGCGCGGCGGTCTTCCTGAAGGCGGCCGAGCTGCTGTCCGGGCCGTGGCGACCCACGCTCAACGGGGCCACGATGCTCGGCCAGTCGAAGACCGCCTACCAGGCCGAGATCGACGCGGCCTGCGAGCTGATCGACTTCTGGCGGTTCAACGTCCACTTCGCCGAGCAGATCCTGAGTGAGCAGCCGCCGGCCAACTCCAAGGGCATCTGGAACCGCAGCGACCACCGCCCGCTCGAGGGCTTCGTCTACGCGATCACGCCGTTCAACTTCACCGCGATCGGCGCCAACCTGCCGACGGCGCCCGCGTTGATGGGCAACACGGTCGTCTGGAAGCCCGCGCCGACCCAGACCTTCGCCGCCTTCTGGACCATGCGCCTGCTCGAGGCGGCCGGCCTGCCGCCCGGCGTCATCAACCTGGTCACCGGGCACGGGGCGGCCGTCTCCGACGTCGCCCTGGACGACCGCGACCTGGCCGGCATCCACTTCACCGGCTCCACCCCGGTCTTCCAGAAGCTCTGGGCGACCGTGGGCGCCAACATCGGCGACTACCGCAGCTATCCGCGGGTCGTGGGCGAGACCGGCGGCAAGGACTTCATCCTGGCCCACCCGAGCGCGGACCCCGATGTCCTGCGTACGGCGATGGTCCGCGGCGCCTTCGAGTACCAGGGCCAGAAGTGCTCCGCGGCGTCGAGAGCCTATGTGCCGCAGTCGATCTGGCGTCGGATGAAGCGCGACCTCGTCGACGTCACCGAGAGCCTGACGATGGGACCGGTCACCGACCTGTCCAACTTCATGGGCGCCGTCATCGACGACCGCGCGTTCGCGAAACACCGGGGCGCGATCGACCGGGCGCGCGCGGGCAGCTCCACGTCGATCGTCGCCGGGGGTCAGTACGACGACAGCGAGGGCTACTTCGTCCGGCCGACCATCGTGCAGTCCACCGACCCGACCAACGAGATCTTCACAACCGAGTACTTCGGGCCGATCCTGTCCGTCTTCGTCTATCCGGACCGCACCTACGACAAGGTGCTCGATCAGATGGAGTCGATCGCGTCCTATGCGCTGACCGGGTCGATCATCGCGCAGGACCGCACGGTCATCGCCGACGCGGCGCACCGACTGCGTTACGCCGCAGGCAACTTCTACATCAACGACAAGCCGACCGGCGCAGTTGTCGGGCAGCAACCGTTCGGTGGGGCGCGGGCGTCCGGCACCAACGACAAGGCCGGCGCGGCGCAGAACCTGATGCGCTGGACCAGTACGCGGTCGATCAAGGAGACCTTCGTGCCGCCGGTCGACCACGCCTACCCGCACATGGAGCGGCCGCAGTGACCCAGGTCGACCTCGACGTCGTCGCGCAGCTCAAAGCCGCGCTGCCGGACGGCGCTGTTGTCGACGACCGCGACGTCATCGACGCCTACCGCAACGACCGGGCCGAGACGGTGCGGCCCGGCTGGCCGGTGGCGCTGGTGCGCGCGACGTCGACCGCCGACGTACAGCAGGTGTTGAGAACTGCTGCGGCGCATGGCATTCCGGTCGTCCCTCGGGGTGCCGGGTCGGGCCTGGCCGGTGGCGCCAGCGCCATCGACGGCTGCATCCTGCTCTCCCTCGAGCGGATGCAACGCCTCGACATCGACCCCCAGGGCATGTACGCCGTGGTCGGTCCCGGGGTCATCAACAGCGACGTCAAGGTCGCCGCGCGCGAGCACGGGCTCTGGTATCCGCCGGACCCGTCGTCGTACACGTTCTGCTCGATCGGGGGCAACCTGGCCACCAACGCCGGTGGGCTGTGCTGCGTGAAGTACGGCGTGACGACCGACTACGTGCTGGCCATCGAGGTCGTTCTCGCGGACGGGCGAGCGATCCGGCTCGGTGGGCGCACCATCAAGGACGTCGCGGGCTATGACCTCAAGCGCCTGTTCGTCGGCTCCGAGGGCACGCTCGGCGTGATCACCGAGGCCACCCTGCGGCTGCGGCCCCTGCCGCCCACGCCGAGCACGATGGTGGCGACCTTCGCCGATGTGACCGCCGCCGGGCGCACGGTCAGCGCGATCATGGCCGTGCTGCGGCCGGCGACCCTCGAGCTGATGGACCGGGCCAGCGTCACGGCCGTCGAAAAGCACCGTCGGATGGGCCTCGACACCGAGGCCGGCGCGACCCTGATCGCCCAGAGCGACAGTGGCGGCGCGCAGTCGGCCGACGAGATCGCGACGATGGAGCGGATCGCCACCGAGCATGGCGCGACCTTCGTGGCGACGACCGACGACCCGGACGAGGGCGAGATGTTCCTGGAGGCGCGCCGGCTCTCCTTCGCCGCCCTGTTCGACCTTGGTACGCCGCTGATCGAGGACGTCGGCGTGCCGATCGACCGGATCGCCGAGCTGGTCAGCGGGGTCGAGCGGATCGCCGCGGAGCAGGACACGCTCATCGCCACCGTGGGGCATGCCGGGGACGGCAACTTCCACCCGTTCCTGTCCTTCGACGGCAACGACCCGGACGCGACCCGGCGGGCCGACGCGGCGTTCGGGGCGATCATCGCGCTGGCCCTCGAGCTTGGCGGCACCATCACCGGGCGAGCACGGCGTCGGGATCGTGAAGGCGCCCTACCTGGTCGACCAGGTAGGCGCCGACGTCATGGAGATCTCGCGGCAGATCAAGGCCGTGCTCGACCCGCAGGGCATCCTCAACCCCGGCAAGTTCGTCTGAGGGCTAGCGGGCCAGCCACTCGCCGCCGAGCTCCTCCTCCTTGGCGATCGCCGCACGGATCGGACCGGCGGCAGCCTCCTCGGCCTTGCCGCCGATGAACGGGATGTTGGCCTTCAGCTCGGACCTGATCACCACGACCGTCGCGTCCGCACCGCCGTCGGGCCGCAGCGCGAGGGTGCCCTTGAGCTTCATCGGCGTGCCGGTGATGTCGACGCTGAGCCGGCCGTCGCGCGTGCCGTCACCGTTGTCCGGACCCCAGTCCTGGACCTCGTGCACCTCGAGCTTGCCGCCGAGGAACGAGCGGGCGAAGTCGGGCAGCGAGTCCATCGGCATGCTGCGCCGGGTGTCGATGACCGTCCGGTCGCCCGGGCTGGTGATCGAGACGGCGTGTGCCAGCGCACCCGTCTCGACACACTTCTCGTCCTGGAAGGCCGGGTCGGTCAGCACGGCCATGACCCGGTCCGCGTCCGCGGGGAAGTGCATCTCGGCGTTGATGTCCACCGGCGGAGGCTATCGGGCAGGCAGGTCCAGCGCGGCGAGGCGTCCCGAGTCCGAGCGCAGGGCCTGCAGGGCCGACGAGGTCCGCCAGCGCAGCCGCTGGGCCGCCGCCCGGGCCTCGCCCCGCGCGCCGTCCACCTGGTGCTGCACCTGCGGCATGGCGGCCCGGCGCCGCTCGGCCACCTCGACGCTCGACAGGCCGGGCAGCGGCTCGACCGCGCCGCGGTCGTCGATCAGCAGGCCGCTGCGGGCCGCCGCGTCCGCGGCCAGGTCGCCCTGTTGGCGAGCATGGGCCAGGTCCGTCGCGTAGGCCTGGAGGGCCGCCCCGACGTCGTCGAGCCGTTTGGCCATCTGCTCGACCTCGCTGCAGCTGCACCCGTAGCCGCTCGGCCACGGCGTCCGCGGCTGGGCCGGTCCACCCGACCAGTCCGGTCACGCTGTGCCGCAGCGCCGTCCGCCCCTCGTGCAACGCCGCGGCTCGACGGCGCAGCGCACCGCCGAGGGCCGAGCAGGATGCGGGGTCGCCCTCGACGACGTCGGCCAGCATCATCGGGCGGCCTCGTCGTACAGGTTGAGGTGCACGACGGTCAGGTCGATCTGGGCCGGCGGCTGGTGCGCGTCGGCGAGAATCCGGCGGGTCTGCCCGATGCTGTCGCCGAGCGTGCTGAAGGCGTCGACGAGGGCCGTCCCGACCTCGGCGATGGTCGCGTCCGGGATGCCCGGTCCGGCGTACGGGACATGGCCCAGGACGGTGTCCGTGACGCCGTGCGCCTCGCCTTCGAGCTCGGTCAGGCGACGCAAGCAGCAGGCGCAGGACAGCGGGGTCCACGTCGCTCCGGCCGGTCGGCATGGCTGGACCCTAGTGCCGCGCCGTGCTCGCCCGCGAGGTCCAGGTGGGGGATAGGGCCGATCGGCTTACAGTGCTCGCCATGAGTGAGCGGGAGTTCGGCGAGGAGGGGGCCCGGCTGACCTACGGGTCGTACCTGCGGCTGGAGCAGCTGCTCGACCAGCAGGTCCTCGAGTCCGACCCGCCGGCCCACGACGAGCTGCTGTTCATCACGATCCACCAGGTGTACGAGCTGTGGTTCAAGCAGCTGCTGCACGAGGTCGAGACGGCCCGCGACGCCATGGCGGCCGGCAAGCTCTGGTGGGCCCGGCACCTGCTCGGCCGGGTCTCGGTGATCGAGGGCGTCCTGGTGCACCAGATCGACGTCCTGGAGACGATGACCCCGCAGGACTTCCTGGAGTTCCGGCACCGGCTGGCGCCGGCGAGCGGCTTCCAGTCGGTGCAGTTCCGCGAGCTCGAGTTCATCTCCGGGCACAAGGACCCCACGTTCCTGGCCCGGTTCCGCGGCCTGACCGACGCCGAGCGGACCCGGCTGGAGCGCCGCCTGGACGAGCCGACGCTGTGGGACGCGTTCGTCGGGGTGCTGGCCGCGGCCGGCTTCGAGACGGGCGACGACGACGGCGTACGCCGAGCGCTGCTGGCCGTGGCGCGGGACCGGGAGTCCTATGGCGACGCCTGGGAGCTCGGTGAGGCCCTGCTGGAGCACGACGAGAAGCAGGCCGCGTGGCGGGCCCGGCACGTGACGATGGTCGAGCGCCAGATCGGCACCAAGTCCGGCACCGGTGGGTCGTCCGGCGCGCCGTACCTGCGCAGCCGGCTCAGCCTGCGCTTCTACCCGCTTCTCTGGGAGATGCGCGGGTCCCTCTGACCGGCCGGTGACGGCCGGGCTCAGTCACCGAGGACGTAGCCCTGGACGTCGGCGACCAGCCGGATCGACCCGGTCGAGCCGCTGTAGACGGTGACCTTGCCGTCGGCTCCGACCGGTACGACGACCAGCCCGGCGACCGTGCGACCGGCGCTGAAGTTGAGGTTCGACGTGCCGGGCCGGCTGCCTCCGGACGGGTAGACGCTGAGGTAGCCCGAGTGCTGGGCCGAGGCCACCGTCACGTTCAGGACGACCGCGGAGACGCCGGTCGCCGGCACACCGCCACGACCGAGCACGGCTACATCCAAGGGATGCACCCCGGCCAATGGCGCCCGCGGCACACCAAGTCCGATGGCGGTGTCGACGATCCGAGCCGGTGCCAGCGGCTGGACGTTCCCCAGCGCCGAAGCGGCCCCTACCAGCGTGTGTCCCTGGACGTCGACGTACAGCGAGGTCGTCCCATTCGACCCGTTGTAGATCGAGACGGCCCCGTTGGCACCCAGCCGGGCGAGCACCAGGTTCGAGGTGAACGACCCCGCTCGGAAGTTGACGTTCGAGGTGGTGGGTCGGGTCGTCCCCGTGGGATAGACGGTGAGGTACCCGCCAGCGTCCGGGCCGGCTGCCGTCACGTTGAGCACGGACGCACCGACGATCCGAGGGTTGTTCGAGTCGATGTCCAGGACCAGGGTGCTGCGGGCCGGGAGGCGGGTGAACCGGGAGAACGTCTTGTAGATCCTGAAGGCGGGGAAGCTCTCAAGCGCCCCCGGAGACGCGGGTGTCCCGGCGACGACGTAACCCTGCACATCGACCACGATCCGCGTCGTCCCCAGGCTGCCGTTCTTGATCGCGACCCGGCCGCCGTTGCCGAGCGGGGTCAGCACCAGGTTGGCGGTGGTCTGGTGGGCGGCGAAGTACAGGCTGATCGCGTCTCCGCCGGCCGAACCGGCCGGGTAGACGTCTAGGTCACCCCCGGCCGTCGGGGATGCGGCCGTCACCGACAGCAGGACCGCGGCGGCCCCGGGAACGCCCCCGACCCCGGACACCGTCGGGAAGATCGACAGACCCGGGCCCGGTGTGGACCAACCCCCGAGCCCGATCGCCGTGTCGACGATCCGGGCCGGCGGGAGTGCGACGTAGGCCCCGGGCTCAGTCGGGAGCACTGCTCGCCCTTGGGCCTGAGGGTGGGCGAGGTGGCCTGTTACGGCCTGGCTGGTCGTCGCCCAGGCCGGGAGCAGAACGGCCGCGACCATGCCGATGACGGCGATCCGGCGTGTGCGGACGGGCCCCATGTCACTCCCCCTGCTGGAAACTCGTGCGCAACCTAACAGCGGCATCGGCCCCCGGTCCGGCGAACCGTCCAAGCCGTCATTGATGCAACTACGCGTCACATCTGACGCGCCGTTGCATCAATGAGCGGGAGTCGGGGGTGGCGCGCCGTACGCGGGGGATAGTGTCGCCGTGGTGGTGGGCAACGGCGCCCGCCTGAGCTGACGAGGAAGGCGCAATGTCGCGCGCGCTGGAGGAGTCCCGCACCCAGCTGCTCCGCAAGGCTGCGGAGCTGGCCGAACGACAGGGCGGCGATGACCTCACCGCTTTCCTGAGCCGCTATTTCCGGCACGTCGCCACCGAGGACCTGCTGGCCCGCCAGCCCGAGGACCTGCTCGGCGCCGCGATGAGCCACAAGAGCCTGGCCCAGCAGCGGCCGGTCGGCACGGCCAACGTCCGGGCGTTCACCCCGAGCGTCGACGAGCACGGCTGGTCCACCGGGCACACCGTCATCGAGATCGTCACCGACGACATGCCGTTCCTGGTCGACTCGGTCACCGCCGAGCTCAGCAGTGAGGGGCGCGCGCTCCATCTCGTGGTGCACCCCCAGCTGGCCGTACGCCGCGACGCCACCGGCCGCCTGGTCGAGATCCTCGACACCGACCTCGCCGGCCAGACCCCGAAGGACCTCCCGTACGACGCGGTCATCGAGTCGTGGATGCATCTGGAGATCGACCGGGAGAGCGACCCGAAGCGCCTGGCCGAGCTGACGGCCCGGGTGGAGCAGGTGCTCGCCGACGTACGGGTCGCGGTCGAGGACTGGGCGAAGATGTGCCAGACGGCGGTCGGCGTAGCCGACACTCTCACCGAGCACGCGCCCCCGGGCGTCGACCCGGCCGAGGTCCAGGACGCGCGCGACCTGCTTCGCTGGCTGGCCGACGGGCACTTCACCTTCATCGGCTACCGGGAGTACTCCCTCGTCCAGGTCGACGGCGAAGATGCCCTGGAGCCAGTGCCATCAACGGGTTTGGGCGTTCTGCGCTATGACCCGCAGATGTCCGGGAGCTTCAGCCGGCTCTCGCCGAGCGCCCGGGCCAAGGCCCACGACCCGCACGTGCTGGTCGTGACCAAGGCCAACTCGCGCTCGACGGTGCACCGCCCGACCTACCTGGACTACATCGGGGTCAAGAGCTTCGACGCCGCGGGGCACGTGACGGGGGAGCGGCGCTTCCTCGGGCTGTTCACGTCGACGGCCTACACCGAGAGCGTCCGCGACGTGCCGGTCATCGGGCGCAAGGTTGACGACGTCCTGGCCCGGGCCGGCTTCTCGCCGGCCAGCCACTCCGGCAAGGACCTGTTGACGATCCTGGAGAACTACCCCCGCGACGAGCTGTTCCAGATCGGCCTCGACGACCTCTATGACACGGCGACCGCGGTGATGTACCTCGAGGAGCGCCGGCGGACCCGGCTGTTCCTGCGCCGGGACGACTACGGGCGCTTCATGTCCTGCCTCGTCTTCATCCCGCGCGACCGCTATACGACGGCCGTCCGGCTGCGGATGGAGGAGATCCTCAAGCGGGCGTTCGACGGCGCCAGCGTCGACTACACCACGCGGGTGTCCGAGTCGCTGCTGGCTCGGCTGCACTTCGTGGTGCGCGTGCCGCCCGGCACGCCGCTGCCCGAGGTCGACGCCGAGGACCTCGAGCGCCGGCTGGTCGATGCGACGCGCACCTGGGTCGAGGACCTGGCCGAGGCGCTGCGGGTCGACCACGGCGAGGAGGGGGCCGCCCGGCTCGTCGGCCTGTACGGCCGAGCCTTCCCGGAGGCCTACAAGGAAGACTTCTCCCCCCGCGTCGCCGTCTCCGACCTGCGGCACATCGAGGCGCTCGACGGCCCGGATGCGTTGCGGCTCAACCTTTACGAGGAGCCGGGGGCCGAGGCCAACGAGCGCCGGTTCAAGCTCTACACGACGGCGCCGCTGTCGCTGACCCGCGTCCTTCCGGTGTTCACGCACCTCGGGGTCGAGGTGGTCGACGAGCGACCGTACGAGCTCGAGCGCAGCGACGGCGTCGACGTCCAGGTCTACGACTTCGGGCTGACCCGGCCGAGCCGCAACGAGTGGTCGCTGCAGCACCGCGACCAGGCCCGGGAGCTGTTCCAGGACGCCTTCGCCGCAGCCTGGTCCGGCGCGGCTGAGAGCGACGGCCTCAACGGCCTCGTCCTCGGCGCGGGCCTCACCTGGCGCCAGGTCGTGATCCTGCGTGCCTACGCCAAGTACCTGCGCCAGACCGGCTCGACCTTCAGCCAGGAGTACCTCGAGTCGGCGATGCTGGCCAACTGCGGCATCACCAGTGACCTCGTCGCGCTGTTCGAGGAGCGCTTCGACCCGGACCGGTACGGCGGGGTCGCCAACGACGAGTCGCGGGCCGCCGCGGCCGACGCCCTGGTGCAACGGGTCAAGACGGCGCTCGACGACGTGGCCAGTCTCGACCAGGACCGGATCCTGCGCTCGCTGCTCGCGCTGATCCGGGCGACGTTGCGCACCAACTACTTCCAGGTCGACAGCGGCGGCCGGCCCAAGGGCTACGTCTCGGTCAAGCTCGACCCCAAGGGTGTGCCCGACCTGCCGGCCCCTCGACCGGCGTACGAGATCTGGGTCTACTCCCCGCGCGTCGAGGGCGTGCACCTGCGCTTCGGCAAGGTCGCCCGTGGCGGGCTGCGCTGGAGTGACCGGCGCGAGGACTTCCGCACCGAGATCCTCGGGCTGGTCAAGGCCCAGATGGTCAAGAACGCCGTCATCGTGCCCACCGGGGCCAAGGGTGGTTTCGTGCCCAAGACCGGGCCGTCGATGACGACCGACCGCGAGGGCTGGCTGGCCGAGGGCGTCGCCTGCTACACGACCTTCATCTCCGCGTTGCTCGACATCACCGACAACCTCGTGTCCGGCGAAGTCGCTGCGCCGCAACGGGTTGTGCGTCATGACGAGGACGACACCTACCTCGTCGTCGCAGCCGACAAGGGCACGGCGACCTTCTCCGACCTCGCCAACAGCGTCGCGATCGACTACGGCTTCTGGCTCGGCGACGCGTTCGCGTCCGGGGGCTCGGCCGGCTACGACCACAAGGCGATGGGCATCACCGCCAAGGGCGCGTGGGAGTCGGTCAAGAAGCACTTCCGCGAGCTCGGTCTCGACACGCAGTCGGAGGACTTCACCGTCGTCGGGGTCGGCGACATGAGCGGTGACGTCTTCGGCAACGGCATGCTCCTGTCCGAGCACATCCAGCTGGTAGCCGCCTTCGACCACCGGCACGTCTTCGTCGACCCGACACCGAACGCCGAGACGTCGTACGCCGAGCGGCGCCGGCTCTTCGACCTGCCGCGCTCCTCGTGGGACGACTACGACCGCTCGTTGATCTCCGCCGGCGGCGGGATCTGGCCGCGCAGTGCGAAGTCCGTGCCGATCAGCGAGCAGATGTCCGCGGCCCTGGGCCTGCCCAAGAACACGACGACCCTGACTCCGGCCGAGCTCATGCGGGCGATCCTGTCGGCGCCGGCCGACCTGTTCTGGAACGGCGGGATCGGCACCTACGTCAAGGCCTCGACCGAGTCCAACGCCGAGGTCGGCGACCGGGCCAACGACGCGATCCGGGTCACCGGCAAGACGCTGCGCTGCCGGGTGGTCGGTGAGGGCGGCAACCTCGGGCTGACCCAGCTCGGCCGGATCGAGGCCGCGCTGTGCGGCGTACGGGTCAACACCGACGCCATCGACAACTCGGCCGGAGTCGACTGCTCGGACCACGAGGTCAACATCAAGATCCTGCTCGGCCAGGTCGTCGCCGACGGCGACCTCACGACCAAGCAGCGCAACGTCCTGCTGGCCGACATGACCGACGACGTCTCGCGACTGGTCCTGCGGGACAACTACGAGCAGAACGTCCTGCTCGGCAACGCCCGGGCGCAGGAGCACTCGATGCTCCCCGTGCACCAGCGGCTGATCCACTGGCTCGAGGAGCGCGGCGACCTCGACCGGGGGATCGAGTACCTGCCCACCGACACCGACATCACCCACCGGCACGACGAGCACCTCGGCCTGACCTCGCCCGAGTTCTCGGTCCTCGTCGCCTACGCCAAGCTGGTGCTCAAGCGCGACCTGATCGCCACCGACCTGCCGGACGACCCGTGGTTCGTGCAGACGCTGCGCGACTACTTCCCGCCGGAGCTGGTCGCGCGCTATGGCGACCGGCTCTCCGGGCACCCGCTGCGGCGCGAGATCGTCATCAACTCGGTCGTCAACTCGATGGTCAACCGTGGCGGCATCACGTTCGCCTTCCGGGCCGAGGACGAGACCGGCGCGTCGGCGGTCCAGGTCGCCCGGGCCTACCTGATCTCCCGCGAGGTCTACAACCTGTCCGCGTTCGTGGCCGAGGTCGAGGCCCTGGACAACAAGGTGCCGACGGCCGCGCAGACCCAGCTCTACCTGGAGTTCCGGCGGCTGCTCGACCGCGCGGTCCGCTGGTTCATCCAGAACCGGCCGGCGCAGGTGGACATCAAGGCCGAGGTCGAGCGGTTCCGGAGCACGGTGCAGGAGCTGCAGCCCCAGCTCCCGACGCTGCTCGTCGGTGCCGAGCGCCGGCGGTGGGAGCGCCGGGCCAAGGAGCTGGTCAAGGTCGGGGCCGCGGAGGACATCGCCCACCGGGCGGCGGCGTTGCTCGACACGTTCTCGTTGCTCGACGTCACGGAGATCGCGGCCACCACCGGATTACCGGCCGGCGAGGTCGCGCCGGTCTACTTCACGCTGTCCGAGCGCTACGGCGTCGACGCCATGCTGACCCGGATCACGGCGCTTCCCCGCGAGGACCGCTGGGACGCCCTCGCCCGGGCCTCGCTGCGGATCGACCTGTACGCCGCGCTGGAGTCGCTCACCATCGCGGTCCTGCAGATGACCGCCGAGGGCGAGCCGCACAAGCGGATCACCGAGTGGGAGAAGGCCAACGCCGACGCCCTGGCCCGCGCCCGCGACACGATCGACGAGGTGGCCAAGCTGGAGAGCAGCGGGATCGCGGCCCTGTCCGTCGCCCTGCGCAGCCTGCGGGCCGTCATCCGCAGCGGCACCGCGACGACCTAGCGCCGATCTCGCGTCAGCACCAGGCCAGTGCCGAGGCTTGCCTGGTGCTGACCGGTCCGCCGCGCCGGGCGCCGTACGCTCCCCTCTGTGCCGACCCTTGCCGACCTCGTGCGGGACCGCACCGCGCTGTCGGTGGCCGATGCCGAGTGGCTGCACCTGCTGGTCGGCGACTGGCAGCTCCTGTCCGACCTCTCCTTCGCCGACCTGGTCCTCTGGCTGCCCGAAGTCGGCGGTTCGGCCTGGGTCGCCGGCGCCCACGTGCGACCGGTCACCGGCCCGATGGCCTTCTTCGAGGACCAGGTGGGCATCCGCTTCGAGCGCGGCCGGCGGGTCCAGATCGACACGGCGTACGACGAGAGCCGCATCGTCCGCGAGCGCGACCCGGACTGGAACGACGACGACATCCCGGTCCGCGAGGAGGCCATCCCGGTCGTCCGCGACGGCCACCCGATCGCGGTCCTGACCCGGCACACCAACCTGGCGACGGCCCGGATGCCGAGCCGGCTCGAGCTGAGCTACCAGTCGGCGGCCGACGACCTGGCCCGGATGATCGCGGCCGGGCGGTTCCCGGTGGTGGGTGCGCCGACCGGGTCCCGGCGGGGCGCGCCCCGGGTCGGTGACGGCTTCGTGCGGCTCGATGCCGAGGGGTCCGTCGACTACGCCAGCCCGAACGCCGTCTCGGCAGTCCACCGGATCGGGCATCCGGGCGAGGTCGTGGGGGCGTCGCTGGCCGAGGTCGTCACGCCGCTGATCAAGGGTGGTGACGGTGTCGACGAGAGCCTGGCCCTCGTCGTGCGCGGCCGGGCGCCGTGGCGGGCCGAGCTCGAGGCCAACGGCACCACGCTGTCGCTGCGGGCGATCCCGCTCGTGCACGACGACGTCCGCACCGGGGCGCTGGTCCTGCTCCGCGACGTGAGCGAGCTGCGCCGGCGCGAGCGCGAGCTCATGACCAAGGACGCGACCATCCGGGAGATCCACCACCGGGTCAAGAACAACCTGCAGACCGTGGCCGCCCTGCTCCGGCTGCAGGCCCGGCGGCTGCCCGAGGACGCCGAGGGCCGGGGCGCGCTGGAGGAGGCCGTACGCCGGGTCGGGGCCATCGCCCTCGTGCACCAGACCTTGTCCCAGGGCCTCGACGAGACCGTGGCCTTCGACGAGATCGCCGGGCAGAGCCTGGCCATGCTGGTCGAGGTCGCCCGGCGCGGCGAGCGGGTGCAGGTGCGCCGGACCGGGTCGTTCGGCCTGTTGCGGGCCGAGGATGCGACGCCGCTGGCGCTGGTGCTGACCGAGCTGCTGACCAACGCGGTCGAGCACGGGCTGCGCGGGGGCGGGCAGGGCGAGGTGCTGGTCGCGGCCGAGCGGGACCTCGATGCCGACGGCGTCGACCTGTTGCGGGTGCAGGTGGCGGACGACGGGGGCGGGCTGCCGGCTGGTTTCGACCCGGCTCAGGGCGGGCTGGGGCTGCAGATCGTGCAGGCCCTGGTGCGCGAGCTGCGCGGGACGATCGGCTGGGGCCCGAACGCCGGGGGCGGGACCGTGGTCAGCCTCGAGCTCTACCCCCGCCCCCTCGGCACCCCCTGACCTCCCGGGCCGTGCATCGGCTCGTTTGGCCCGCAATGAGGCAACTACGCGTCAAATATGACGCGTAGTTGCCTCATTGCGGGCTGGACAGGGGCAGCCGGCGTACGGCGCCCTGGCCCCGTCGTACCCGGGTCAACCAGCAGAACGGCCCCGACCGGTGGTCGGGGCCGTTCTGGGTAGTTTGTGTGGGTTGTGCGCTTTAGCCAGCCCGGCGGGCCCGAGCGTTGCGGCGCTTCAGGGCGCGTCGCTCGTCCTCGGACAACCCGCCCCAGACGCCGGCGTCCTGGCCGGACTCCAGCGCCCACTTCAGGCAGGTGTCAATAACCTCGCAGCGTCGACAGACCGCTTTGGCCTCATCGATCTGCGACAGGGCGGGCCCGGTGTTCCCGATCGGGAAGAACAGCTCCGGGTCCTCGTCCAAGCAGGCAGCGCGGTTGCGCCAGTCCATCAGGATCGTGCTCCCCTTGCTCGTCGTCGTGCGCGTGTGGGTGCTGGTCATAGGTATCGTCTCGTCGGTCGTTCGTGGTGCCCGAAGGAGGAATCTGCGCTCGTCGTTGAGTCTCGCTGCTCGTCCTGACACGGCTTACCTTGCTTGTGCATGATTTCACGAGCGCTCGTCACACTCAAGAGGTCAGGCACGTTCTTCACGATCAATCCACGGACCGCAACGACTCATACGCGCGTTGTGTTCCGCTCTCGGCCCAAGCCTGCTCTCACTGGACCAGGTTCACAAGCCGGAATCGGGGCAAGTTGGGTGCCAGATGAGTCACACCTGTGAGGGCGGGGTACGGCGCGGGGTACGGTCCAGCCGTGCCTGAGACCTCGACCCGGCTCCGGATCCTGGTCGCTCTCGTGGCGCTGGAGGCGCTGACCCTGCTGGTCCTGGCGGTCGTCCTGGGCATCGGTCTGGCGGTCGACCGGACCTCGACCCAGGTCGGTTTCGTGCTCGCGGAGGTCGGTCTGGCCGCATTGGGCGCCGCGATCCTCGGGCTGATCGCCCGCGGCATCCACACCGGTCGTCGGTGGGCCCGGGGCGGTCTGGCCATCACCCTGCAGCTGATCGGCCTGCCGTTCGGGGTGCGCCTGGCCGAGTTCGGCTACTGGTACGCCGCGGTCCCGGCCCTGGCCGTCGTCCTGGGCGCGCTGGTCCTGCTCTTCGGCCTACAGCAGCCCCCCGACCCAGAGTCCGAGTGACGCGGCCCCCAGCCCGAGGGCGATGCTGGCCCCGACGTTGAGCGCCGCCAGCCGCCACTGACCGCCCTCGGCCAGCCGGACCGTCTCGAAGCTGTAGGTGCTGTACGTGCTCAGCGCCCCGCAGAAGCCGGTCCCGACCAGCGCCAGCCCGGTCGGCGACAGGTCCGTCAAGCCGGTGACCAGCCCCAGCACCAGCGAGGCGACCAGGTTGACCAGCAGGGTCCCGAACGGGAACGACGACTCGTGCCGGCTCTGCACCGCCCGGTCGGTCAGATAGCGCAGCGGCGCACCGACGGCGGCACCGCCGGCCACGACGAGGGCGTCGATCACGTCCGCACCAGAGCCTCGGTCGCCCGCAGCCCGACCACGACGGCCAGGACCCCGCCGACCAGCGTCACCAGCAGGTACGCCGCGGCCGCACCCGGGTGGCCATGACCGAGCAGCTCGCGCAGATCCACGGCGTACGTCGAGAAGGTCGTGAACCCGCCGAGGATGCCGACGCCGAGGAACGGCCGGGCCAGCGAGGGCGGGTGCGCGGCGCCGGCGAGGACGGCCATCAGGACACCGATCAGCAGGCTGCCGGCCAGGTTGGTGAGCAGCGTGGCCCAGGGCCAGGTGCCGGCGTGGTGTGGCAGCGCGAGGGCCAGGCCGTAGCGTGCCTCCGCACCGATCACCCCGCCGACGGCGATCGCGCCGATGATCTTGGGGTGGTGGTGGTGCAGCTCGGCCCGTTGGCGCGGGTCATGCAGGTCGACGTCGGGGTCGACCGGCTGGGCCGGGTGCTCCGGATCGGCCGGGTCGGGACGGCGGGTCACCGCGGCGCCCTAGTCAACTGAGTCAACTGAGCCGAGCTGCTGCAGCGCGTCGCCGTCGATCCGGTAGTGCACCCACTCGTCCAGGTCCTCGGCACCGAGCCGGCGGTAGAAGCCGAGCGCGGGCTCGTTCCACCGCAGCACCCACCACTCGACCCGCTTGTAGCCGCGCTCGACCGCGATCTGGGCCAGCCGGGCCAGCAGTGCCTTGCCCAGCCCGGAGCCGCGCTGGTCGGGCGAGACGTAGAGGTCCTCGAGCCAGATCCCGTGCTTGCCGGTCCAGGTGGAGAACGTCACATACCAGGCCGCGAAACCGACTGCGTCCCAACCGTTCTCGTCGTTCGCCACCTCGGCCATCAGGCAGAAGCCGGTCGGCGGCCGGTCGGTCGGGAAGAGCACGTCGGTGAACGACTCAGCGGTCGACTCGACCTTGTCGACCTCCTTCTCGTACGTCGCGAGCTCGCGCACCATCTCGGCGATCCGGCCGACGTCGGAGGGCTCCGCGTCCCGGATCCGCCAGGCCTGTGCCGAGTCGCTCATGGGCCGCATCCTGCCAGGGGCGGACGCCCCGAAACCGCCCGGCCCGGCGATGTATCTGGGCCCGGCCTGCCCGCTCTCTTCCTCAGGGCGGCCACTCCATTGCGCGGGTGGCCGGGCCGCAGGACGATCAACTCGGCTCAACCGGCGAAGAAGGTTGCGATGAAGCGAATCACGGCGGTCCTGGCAACGACGAGCGCGGCGATTCTGGCGCTGACGATGGCCCCCTCGGCCGGGGCCGCGGTGAGCCCGGGGGACTGGGCCCAGCGGGGCGCCGGGCCCGGACACACGAGCCAGATCAACTCGCCCGGCGGTCTCAACCCCAACACGGTGGGCGGTCTGCACCGGCTCCGCAGCACGACCAGTCCCATCGTGTCGGGCTTCGCCGTGGCCGACGGTGTCGTCTATGGCACCACCCTCGACCATCACCTCGTCGCCACGTCGGCGACCGACGGTCACGTCCTGTGGAGCACCTTGGACTGCGGCGACCACGAGCAGAACTTCTCGATCGGCGGCGACACCGCCCCGGCCGTCACCGCCGATGCGGTCTGGCTGAGCGACGGACAGTTCCTGACCGGCGTACGGCGCTCGACCGGCCAGCGGTTCGCCTGCCTGACCGTGGGCCAGAGCCTGGGATCAGGGCTGGTCAACACATCGCCAACCGTCGCCGGCGGCGTGGTCTACACGGCGACCGCACGCGCCGTCCTCGCGTTCAACGCGTCGACCGGAGCGCAGATCTGGCGCGGCGCGCTGCCCTCCGGTTGGCAGACCGGCGATGCCCCGGTCGTCGACGGCGGGTTGGTCTTCGTGCCGGCCGGCAACGGCCATCTGCTGAACAACGGCGGGATCTTCGCGCTGTCGGCGAGCACCGGCTCGGTGCAGTGGATGGTGCACACCCACACCTTCCCGAGTGGCCTGGCCGCGACCGGTGGGCGGGTCTACGCCGGTGGGTCTCCCGGTGCCTGGAACGAGCAGACCGGGGCGGAGATCTGGACCAGGCCGGCCTACGCACTGGATGCGGGAGTCAGCGTCTCGGGCGGTCGGGTCTTCCTGTTCGGCGGAGAGGCGGACACGGCACCGGGTGGGGTCAACCCGGACGGCGACGTGATCGCGCTCGACGCCAACACCGGCCACAAGCTCTGGGAGACAACGATCTCCGACGAGGGGGAGGGTGTGGTGACCGTCGGCAACGGCGTCGTCTACGCGACAGATGCCGTCGACAGCGGGGTCGTCTATCTGCTGAACGCTGCCACCGGCGCTGTCATCAGGCAGCTCAGCCACCCGGCCGCCGAGGGGTTCTATTCCAACCAGCCGATCGTGGTCGACGGCAAGCTCTATCTCGGTGGCTCCGACGACAACCGCATCTTCGTCGACACCTGGGGGCTGTAGGCCGACTCAGCGGTGAGCGGGGCATCGGCGGCGTAGTCTGCGCCGGTGCCCCGCTACGAGTGCCAGAGCTGTCATCGGACCCAGCGCGGCACGCCGCGCCAGACGATGACCGGGCGCACGGTGTGTCCGGCCTGCGCTGACCAGCTGCTCGGCGCGGCCACGGGGCTCGTCGCGACCGGGACCGTGGAAGGCGCGATCTCCACGGCCGGCTGGTTCGCCCGGATCCGCAAAGCCCGGGGCCGCTCGAGCTGAGTGGTCGGGACGCCTTCAGGGCCGGGTGAGCTCGGCCAGCCAGTGGCTGGCCGTCGGCCCGCCGGAGTTGGCCACGGCATCGATCCGTACGACGTCGAGCCCGGTCGCGGCGAAGGCGTCCATCTCCGGACGGGTGAACGGCCAAGGCGGGCCGGGCGCCGGGTCGTCCCCGGGGCCGAGCAGCGCCTGGATGGCCACCAAGGTGCCGCCGTCCGCGACCAGGCCCGCGACGTTGGCGGCGGCCTGGCTGCGCAGGCTCCGCGGCAACGCCTGCACGGTGTAGATCTCGACGACGAGGTCGAAGGCCTGGTGCCAGTCCGGCGGCAGGTCGAGCAGGTCGGCGGTCACGAAGTCGACGCCCGGCGCTCGTTGGGCAGCGATGCCGACAGCCGTGGGGGAGACGTCGAAAGCCGTTGTCAGATAACCCAGCTCGGCCAGGTACGCCGCGTCAGCGCCGAGCCCGGCGCCGACGACGACCGCGCGCCGGCCGTTGCCCTGGGCGTCGTTGTCCGCGGCCCACAGGACGAGCAGCGGGTTGGGGGCGGCGCGGTCCCAGGCCAGGGTGGCGGCGCCGGTCACGCCCTCGGCGTACAGCTGCTCGAACCACTCGGTCGGTCGCCCGGCGGCGACCGCTCCGGCGGCCAGCTCGTCGGCGCGTTGCTGCCAGTCGACGGGTTCGCTCATGACCTCCACGCTATGGCGCGAGCGCGACCTTGGCAGGATCTGGCGCATGGACGTGATCGTCGAGGTGTACGCCGGGCCGCGGGCGGACGTGCGGCCGTTGTTCGAGCTGGCCGAGGACTCCGTGGTCCAGCTCGACTCCTACATCGATCTGGGCCGCGTGCTGGTGGCGCGAGCCGATGACGAGATCGTCGGCCAGCTCCAGCTGATCGACGCGGACCAGCCGGGCGAGCTCGAGGTCAAGAACATGGGGGTGCTGCCGGAGTGGCAGGGCCAGGGCATCGGCGCCCGGCTGATCCGGGCGGCCCTCGACCTGGCGCGGGCGGAGTCGCGGGTGCGGGTCCTGGTCGCGACGGCGGCGGCCGATGTGGGCAACCTGCGCTTCTACCAACGGCAGGGCTTCCGGATGTTGTCGGTGGAGCGCGACGCGTTCACGCCGGAGACCGGCTACCCGCCGCCGGCCATCGTGATCGACGGCATCGAGCTGCGCGACAAGGTCTGGCTGGACTTCCGGCTGTAGTCCAGCCAGGGCGGCCGGCTGTTGCTCAGGGCTTGGGCTGCCAGTCCGGGTTGAGCGGGAAGTCGATGCCGTTCCAGATCCCGCCGACCTTGACCGGCGGGTTCTTCAGCAGGACCAGGTCGAGCTGGGGCGAGTCGTCGCCGCCGGCCCAGACCAGCCTCTTGCCGTCGGGGGAGTAGGCCGGGTCGTCGGACATGAAGGCGCCGCAGTCTCCGGAGGAGGCCAGGTCGCGGAGTCCGGTGCCGGACAGCGTGACGTCGGCGATCTCGCACGGGTTGTAGCTGGGCGGCTGCTCGAAGTTCACCGCGACCCGCGTGCCGTCGGGCGAGACGTCCGGCGACGTGCCCTCATAGAGCCACTGACCACCTGGCCCGGCGACCCCAGCGGTGCCGATGATGGTCGATATCGAGCCGTTGGTGGTGTCGACCTTGAGGAGGGTGCGCTGGCACTCGTCGCTGAAGACGACGTAGCGGCCGGTCGACGCCCAGGTCGGTGCGTAGGCGCAGCCGTCGTCGGCGCTGGTCAGTCGCGTCGGCAGCCCACCCGCCACCGGCTTGACGAACATCGACTGGCCGGCGAGGGAGCCGTCGTCGGAGCGGACGAAGACGATCTTCTTGCCGTCGGGCGACCAGGCCGGGGTCGTGTCGATGCCCGGGCCGCTGGTGAGCTGGGTCTGGTGGGTGCCGTCGGCGTGCATCAGCCAGAGGTCGCCGGCCCGCTCAAACGCGATCGTCTTGCCGTCCGGCGACCAGTGGGGTGCGTGGTCGTTCGGGCCAGGGGTGAGCGTCTTGGGGCCAGTGCCGTCCGACTTCACCGAGATGATCGAGCCGCGCACCTCGAAGATGATCCGGCCGTTCTTGCCCGGCGAAGCCGCCTGAGCGGCCGTGGGCGCCGTCATCACGACCGTGCCGACCAGGAGAGCGGCGGCTGCCGAGATGGCAGTACGGCGAAGGGTGCGTCGCGTCATTGCGGGCTCCTCGGGGTCGACGGCTGGACGCTAGCCGTGCCACGTGAACGCCGTACGCCGAATCATGAAACTCTCAGCGATCGCCAATTCCATTGCATTGCAACGGTATTGCCAAGTCCGCCCGCAAGGTCACGGACGCCTTCGCACCGGCCGAAGCCCCTGGTCAGCTCCACGGGATGAACACCTTCAGGTGGTGAACTCCTTGACTTCGCGTCCGCTTTGACCGTGAATAGCCATAGTCCGGCGCCGCCTCTAGTGGCGGAGCGGCCGGCAGGGGGAAGGAAAGCGTTATTGGGGCTCGACGATGGATGCTGGCCGGAGTGATGGTTCCGCTACTGACGCTGGGGGTTCTCGCACCAGGCGCCACGGTGTCAGCTTCGACACCCACGGACACAGACGTAGCCGCCGCGGCTGCTTCAGCGGACCCGGCTCCATCGGACTACGCCGACGAGACGGATTCCAAAGCGGGGGACGACCCCCAGTGCGCCCTGTCTGCTGACCATCGCGTCGGCGCATGGTTCTGTGCTGACCCAGCCACGGCTGGCGTCGTGGCCGATGAGCAGGCCCAGGCACAAAGCGCTCAAGGTAAAGCAGCGACTGGCGGGTATTGCAACACGCACGGCTCGTGCTGGCACGTCTACAGCACCGTTCAGTCGGACTTCAGCGGAGCCGGCATGTACGGGTACGGCACAAGGACCTTGGGGACCGCCAGCGTCGTTTCAGACGTGACGATCAACGGTTTCCAGACGATCAGCAAGCCAGTCGAGTTCAAGTCCAACACGGCAGTTTCGAGCCTCATTATGGAAGGCGAACGCCTCTACATCAGCCCAACTTATCCAGGTGGCAACGGCGTCAACCACGGCGCCAGCCGGTCTTTCTATGGACCGATTTACCCCTCGACGGGCTTCTACGCTCAATGGGTGCCCAACGGATACAAGGCCTACGAGAACACCGTCCAGACAGGTTCAGTGGTGCACGAAATGAGCTGGACGGTGGCCGGCTATCCTGGCAGCTGGTACTGATTCTGGAAGTCCGTCAAGTTCAACCGGACGAGCATCGGCTACAAGTACGGTTCCGTGGTTGTTCCCACCACCGCGGACAAGGCTGGCTACCACAACGGCTGAGTGGAAGGATTAGCCCGTGCGCCAACCGCCATTCCAGGACTACCTGGCCCCAGAGGATCGCAACAAGCCTGGGGATCCAGTCGCACCCCCTCCTGGCAACAACCCCCGCCCTGGGCACGGCACCCTCTTTGTCGTTGTGGATGTCCGGACCGATTCTTGGTCGGCGTCCTGGCAAGACGAAGGCCCAACGCTGCAGATCGCCGACTACGACGGCGCCCGTGAGCCGGTCCTGGCCTGGGCTCGCGCTCAGCCGGCCGCCGCGAAGTGGGTATTCGATCCCGATCTCGATGACATGGTTCCGCTCGTCTAGGAAGCTCGCGCGTGGCATGCGGAGTAGACGTTCATTTCGAGACAGCCACCTGGACTGGTTGGGCTGAGCCGTCCTGGACGATGACCCCGCGGCCGGGGATCCGTTCGCCGATGCCGGCCGAGGGGAGCCGGACGCCGAGGAGGTCACCGTCGGCGTACGAGCTGGGTTGAAGCAACACGCCCTGTCCGGAGCGTCGCGCGAGAACAGAGAGGCCACGGAACATCGAGGCCAGTTCACTCGCGTTCCCGCCGACGAGCAGTGACCCGGCGACGCGTTCGGCGCTCTTGAACCATTGCGTCACAACGTCTTCGGCCTCGCTGTCCAGGAGTCGCTCGACGTCGTCGACGACCACGCAGCAGTCCGGATGTCGAGCCAGCAGTGCGTGGAGCCGGGGCATCTCGGACGACTCGACGACCCCGGTGACGCCCGGTCGACCGGCCAGGTCCGCCCAGACCGACGGTCTCGCAGCCAGCAGGATGACGTCTTGACCATGCTGCCCCACCCACGTCGCCATCGTGCGAAGAGCTGTCGTACGACCACTGCGGGCCGGGCCGGCGATGACGGCAGATGTCCCGCGAAGCGAGAGCCCCACGGGATCACCTGCGTCACCGCCAGCTCCGACCAGCGCCCAGCCGGGCGGGGCGTGGCCAACCGAAGGAGCGAGATCCCTGACCGCGACGCGTGTCGGTAACGGCTCGATCCGGATCGGGCGATGCCCCGATGGCGGTGCCATGACTCGCGCGGCGATCCGATCAAGCGCAGCGATCTGAGCCGCGCCGCTGGGATCGCGATCCAGCAACGCGATCTGGATCTCGGCCTGGTCGACCGCCCGCAGAGCGCGACCGGCTGGCAGACGCCCCGGAACCGCTGCCGCCGGGATGCCGGCGAGCGCCAGGTCCACCGGATCAGCCATGCGCAGGATCAGCTTGTCGGTCACCAGTGAGGCCATCCTCGATGTCAGCAGGCTCCGATCTCCTGAGATGACGACGTGCAGGCCCACCCCGGGACCGTCGCGCATCAGCTGCTGGAGCACCTCGATCGACCGTCCGTGCTCGACTGACTCCCAGGCCCCGCTGACCGCCTCCCAGCCGTCGATCATCAACACCAGGTAGGGCATCTGCGCCTGTGGCGCAACGCTTTCGCGGTGTTCGGCGAGCGATGCGAAGCCGTCGCGGCCGAGTAGCTCCCGGCGCCGAGCGATCTCCTGAGCCAGTCGGTCGAGAAGCCGGACGCCACGCGGACACATCGGCCGAGCCCGCCACCACCCCCGTGTGGGGGAGCCGACCCAACGCCCGCATCGCGCCGGCTCCGCCGTCGATGGCATGCAGGTGCATCTCATCCGGTGTGAGGCGCGATGCGAGCGACCCGGCCAGGGTCCGGAGCAGGGTCGACCGCCCGGTCCGCATGGTGCCGATCACCGCCAGATGTGCGTCCGAAGCCAAGTCCCAAGCCAACGTCAGCTGTGCTTGGCCGTGCGGGCGGTCGACGACCGCGTACGGCGCGCGCCATCGCCCGACGCGGTCGTCCAGCTCGTCGAGCGTGACCATGTCTGGGAGAGCCGGCAACCACGGCCGGCGGGCGGGTGCAAGGTGAAGCAAGCGCGCGGCTTGGCCGGCCGCGTCCACGATCCGGGCGAGATCCGTTGCGCCGACTGCGTCTTGGTCGACGTGCCTCACCGGCTCCGGGTCGCCAACGTTCCCCGGGGTGATCACCCGCACTGCGCATCTGACGGACGCCGCGCGCCGCCCTGATCCGGCGACTCGAGCGGTCTGGAAGGGGGCGAGCGGCTGTGACCCGGCGCGGGCGAAGGCACGACCCGGCAAGACGGCGCTGATGCCGGCGGCGTCCGACGCCTCGATGACGTCCAGTGAGTCCACTTGATCACGGACCCGCAGGGCGATCCGCAGGTTGACGTTGGCGGCGATGTCTCCGCTCACGACTCCGCCCGGTCGCTGAGTCGCGAGCACGAGGTGCACGCCCAACGACCGGCCGAGCGCGGCGATCCGCACCATGCCCTCGAGGAAGGTCGGGAGCTCTTCGGCGATCATCCGGAACTCGTCGACCACGAGGACCAGCCGTGGGAGGTCGGGCCCGCCAGAGCCGACTCGCGCGACGTAGTCGTCGATGTCCTTGGCCCCGACGGCTCGCAGCATCAGCTCCCGCCGCTTCAGCTCGGCCGTCAATGACGTCAGCGCGCGTTCGGCGAGGTGCGGGTCGAGGTCAGTGACCAAGCCCAGAGTGTGGGGCAGCCCGGCACAACGGTCGAACGCGGAACCACCCTTGTAGTCGACCAGCACAAAGGTCAGCTGGGTCGGCGAGTTGGCCACGGCGAGCGATGCGATCAAGGTCTGCAACAGTTCGGACTTGCCCGCGCCCGTCGTGCCCCCGACCAGGATGTGTGGCCCGTCGCGGGCGAGATCGATCCGATAAGGCCCGTCTTCGCCGACGCCGATCGTCACGGTGGTCGAGCGCGGCGCCATCGACCATGCCTCGGCGAGGTCGGAGGGCTGAACCGCGCTGTCTCCCAACAGATCCAGTAGTCGGCAGGTTTCGGGGAGGCGAGCGATGCTCCTGGTGGGTGTGGAGTCCCGCAGCGGTGCGACGGCATGGGCGAAACGCTCTGCCCATCGTGGCGCCACGCAGTCGGGCACAACGGCACGGGGTGGCTCGTCGCCCAAGCAGACCAGGGCGCTCGCACTGCCGGCCGAAGCGGAAGATGCGACCTCGACGTACGCCTGGCACTCGACCGGAAGTCCGGAACGCGCACTGGCCAGGCAGATGGCGTAGATGCCGACCGCCGGCCCGCGCTCGAACAAGTCGGCCACGCCGGGGACACCGCGCAGACTGCGCGCGCCGTCGAGAAGGACGACGATGCATGGTCCGGCCCAGGGCGCGCCCGGCGTGGAACCAACCAGACGCTCCGCCAGGGTTTGCTCGAGCTCGGCCACCCGTCGGCGGACCTGGTCGCCTCGATCCAGCGAGCCGAGCGAGCTCAGGCCAGCCGCACCATCATCAGGCCGGGAGTGGGGCAGCAGGGTGGCCCAAAGCCAGTACGCGGCGGACTGCTCGTCCTCGGCCAAGATCACCAGGCTCACCTCGCTCGGCGAGTGCCAACCCGCCACCTGCGCGATCAGGGACCGTGCGAGCCCGACAACGAGGGGCCGCAGGCCGGCCACCCCGAGGACGCCGACCTGCTGGAGGGGCACGCCGACCGGGACGTCGCTCAACACCGGAGCCTCACCGTCGGTCCCGTCCGCCGACACGACGCGGACCCGCGAGTGCACGTCGCCGAGCCCGATCCGAAGCACCATTGCATCCGGGTCGACCTGGCGCCGCTCCCAGATCCGGGCGAGTCGACCCTCGACTGTCAGGAGCAGCTCGGCCGGGTCCGGCTGGCCGGCTCGGCGCCGCTCACCTTCGGCTGTGACGGCGGCGTCGAGGGACTCACGGAGCTCGGCCGACTCCCGCTGCCAGGTGGCCAGGCCCGCGCGCTCGTCCCGGCGCCCGCCCCGCCGTTCGGTCACGAAGCTGCCCAGCATCATCGCCGGGCTCATCAGGCCGAAGAGCAGGTACGTCGCAGAGTGCTGCGCCCAGGCCAGTGGCACCGCGAGCATGAGCGGGAGCGCCATGGTTAGCCCCGGGAAGCGTGCGGCAGCTCGAGCCTCTGGAGGGCGGGGCTGCCGCAACTCGGTCACTCCAATCGAGGGTGTGAGTCGCGGTCCGCGACTCACGAGGACGTGGCCCTTGCCGTCGAATGTGGTTGCGGCTGAACGAGATCCGTGCGTCCTCAGCTCCAGGACTGACGAACCCACCCGCAGCCGCTCCCCGACCGTCCATTGGCTCGGCGTGAGCCCCAATGGGCGGTCGGCGAGCCAGCTCCCGTTGGTTGTCGCGAGGTCGCAGACGGTCGTCGCCGTCGCCTCGACGACTACCTCGAGATGCAGCCGGGACAGCTGCGGATCCTGGACCCGCAGGGTGGCCTCAGCGGCCCGGCCAAGCCGGTGACGCCCCGTGCCGAGCGGGAAGATCAGCCCCGCGTCCGGTCCGGACGTCACATGCAGGTGCAGCGGGCCGGCGGTGGAGGTCGGACCTACCGCCGAGCGGCCTCGACTCGACCACGGCTCCGTCCAGCAGTGGTGGCCGACCGAGCATCGCGTCGTCGGCCAGGAGCTGCCCGGCGATGTGCCAGCGCTCGCGCTGGCCCTCCGGCAGCAGCCCCGCCGTCGCGAGCTCGGCCATCAGCTCCACCCATCGGGTGCCCTCATTGCAGCTGACGTCGAGGTCGAGCCGGCTTTCGGTGACGAGGGTGAGCCGCAGGCGCATGGGCGTCGATCGTGCCGTCAGCCGACCGGCGTACGACGTCTGTCCACAGGCTCGATCCGGGCCGCGCTCTCCACAGGAGAAAAGTCGCATGTAGACGAGTTGCCCGGTTTACGACACTCTGTGCCTCGCGCCGATGTCGGGGCGCATCGACGAAGGGGGGCGGGGTGCGCGACGGCATCGACATCGTCGAGGCCGAGGTGCGCGAGCTGATCCGGCGTACCGGTGTGGATCCGGTCCGCGACCCGGCAGCGACGCAAACCCTCGTCCGGGACGCCGTGCTCGACTATGACGAGCGCTCGCTCGGCGGTGGGCTGCCGACCTTGCTCGATGTCCCGGCAACCGTGAAGCAGGTGCTCGACACGGTCGCCGGGCTCGGCCCGCTGCAGCCCTATCTCGACGACCCGACGGTCGAGGAGATCTGGGTCAACGAGCCGGGCAAGGTGTTCGTCGCCCGCGAGGGCATCGCCGAGCTGACCACCACGATCCTGACCGCCGACAACGTGCGTGACCTGGTCGAGCGCATGCTGAAGTCCTCCGGTCGCCGGGTCGACCTCAGCTCGCCCTTCGTCGACGCCACGCTCGCCGACGGGTCGCGGCTCCACGTGGTTATCCCGGACATCACCCGAGAGCACTGGTCCGTCAACATCCGCAAGTTCGTCGTCAAGGCCGACCAGCTCGACGACCTGGTCCGGCTCGGGCACTCTGACGGCCCAGGCGGCCGCCTTCCTCGCCGCCGCAACGGCGAGCGGCCTCAACATCCTGGTCGCCGGCGGCACCCAGGCCGGCAAGACGACGCTGTTGAACTGCCTGGCCGCAGCCATTCCCGGGCGGGACCGCGTCGTCACGTGCGAGGAGGTCTTCGAGCTGCGGCTGCCGCTGCGCGACGTGGTGTCGATGCAGTGCCGCCAGCCGAGCCTCGAAGGCACCGGCGAGATCCCGCTGCGGCGTCTGGTCAAGGAGGCCCTGCGAATGCGGCCGTCCCGGCTGATCGTCGGCGAGGTCCGCCAGGCCGAGAGCCTCGACCTGCTCATCGCCTTGAACTCCGGCCTCCCTGGCATGTGCACGATCCACGCCAACAGCGCCCGTGAAGCCGTCACCAAGATGTGCACGTTGCCGTTGCTCGCCGGTGCCAACGTGAGTGCGTCGTTCGTGGTGCCGACGGTCGCGAGCTGCGTCGACCTCGTGGTCCACGTCGTCCTGGACGGCGATGGCGTACGCCGCGTGCGCGAGGTCATCGCTCTGCCCGGCCGGGTCGAGCAGGATGTTGTCGAGGTCGCGGACATCTTCACCACTCGCGACGGCCGGCTGGTTCGGGCCGAGGGCTTCCCGCCGCACGCAAGAACGGTTCCGCGGGGCAGGATTCGACCTCGTGAGCCTGCTGGCTCGCCCGTCAGGTGATGAGCTCGGATGACCGGCGTACTTGACGGGCTGTTGTTGGGTGCAGGTCTGTTCTGTATCTGGTGGTCGTTCTGGCCGACGCAGCCCAGCCGCGGGCCCAGCCGACCGGGACTGGGTCCTCGACTGGCCGACGAGCTCGCCCAGGCCGGTGTCCGTGGCGTGTCCGCTCGCGGTCTGATGGGTTGCTGCGTAGGGGCTTTCGGCCTCGTCACGCTGGTGGTCAGCCTGGTTTCGCAGGTGACGTCGATCGGGCTCTGCTTCGGGCTGATGGCCGGCTGGGCTCCGTTGGCCCTGGTGCGGTTCCGCGCCCGACACCGGCGCGCCGCCCTGCGCGACGTCTGGCCGGACGCGGTCGACAACGTGACGTCGGCCGTCCGGGCCGGGCTGTCCCTGCCTGAGGCACTCAGCCAGCTGTCGGTGCGCGGTCCGGTCGAGCTGCGGCCCGCGTTCGCCGGGTTCGCCGAGGACTATCGCGCGACGGGACGCTTCCAGGACTGCCTCGACCGGCTCAAGGCCGAGCTGGCCGACCCGGTCGCGGACCGGTTGGTCGAGGCCCTGCGGATTGCCCGAGAGGTGGGCGGCAGTGATCTGGGCCGGTTGTTGCGCACGCTCTCCACGTTCCTGCGTGAGGACGCCCGGACGCGGGGCGAGCTCGAGACCCGCCAAGGTTGGACGGTCAACGGAGCTCGCCTGGCGGTGGCAGCGCCGTGGATCGTGTTGGCGCTGTTGGCAACTCGCCCCCAGGCGGTGCAGGCGTATGACCGCCCCGCGGGGGCTCTCGTCCTGGCGATTGGTGCGGCTTGCTCACTCGTGGCCTACCGCGTGATGATCCGGATCGGGCGCCTGCCCGAGGAGCAGAGGGTGCTGCGTTGAGCGGGCCAGCGGTCTTGGCCGTGCTCTCGGTGCCCGGTGCACTCCTCGGGCTGGGCGGTGGTCTCGGGCTATGGCTCGTCGCGTCTCGCGTGCCCTGGTCGCGACGGCCGACCCTTGACGACCGCTTGGCGCCGTACCTGCGGGACACCACCCGCCCCAGCCGCCTCCTCCAACGTGCCGGGCCGATCGGATCGTCGGCCCGCTTGTCGCTCCGGACCCCGATCCCGGTGGTGGAGCGGCTGCTGAGCCCGGTGATCGTCGACGCAGCGGCCGCGGTCGAACGGGTGCTCGGTGGCGCCGCCTCGGCCCGGCGCCGGTTGGAGCGGGCCGGCCGCGAACCGGACGTCGACGCCTTCCGCGCCGAACAGGTCGTCTGGGGCTCGCTCGGGGCCGCGGCCGGGTTGGTGACGGCTGGGCTGCTCTGGGTCGCCGGGTCGATCGGCGCGGTCTCAGCGGTCGTGCTTGTCCTGGTGGCGGCGGGAGCCGGCGTGGTGGCCCGGGACCAGTCATTGAGCCGCCTGGCCCGCGCCCGCGAGGAGCGCATCCTCGCCGAGTTCCCGACGATCGCCGAGCTGCTGGCTCTGGCAGTGGCGGCGGGCGAAGGTGCCGTCGGGGCGTTGGAACGGGTCTGCCGGCTCAGCCGCGGCGACCTCGACGCACGAGCTGAGCCGCTGTTTGGCGGACGCTCACTCCGGCGCCTCGCTGCCCGCGGCGCTCGAACGGTTGGGAGAGCGGACCGGGCTGCCCAGCCTGACTCGGTTCGTCGACGGTGTCGTCGTCGCCGTGGAGCGCGGGACCCCGCTGGCTGACGTCCTGCGCGCCCAGGCCGAAGACGTCCGGGAGGCCAGCCGTCGGGCGCTGCTCGAAGCCGGCGGTCGCAAGGAGATCGCCATGATGATCCCGGTCGTCTTCCTCGTTCTCCCGATCACCGTGCTCTTTGCGGTGTTCCCCGGGATCGCCTATCTGTCGTTCAGTATCTAGGAGGATCGATGACCAAAACCCAAGCACCGCAGCGCATTACGGATGTATGGCCGCATCGTGGACTGCGATATGCCGTCCGCGCGGTCCACGGGTGCGCCCGTTGGCGGGTCCGCGTCGCCGAAGGTCCGCGGGACCGCGGTGACGTCCCCGGCTGGGTGCTGGTGACGATCATGACCGCTGGCCTGGTCGTGGCCCTGTGGGCGATCGCTGGGCCCAAGCTCGGCCAGCTCTTCGGCGATGCCGTCGACAGCGTTCATGGGCCGTGACGTACCGCACCGGTCTGAGACCGAGACCGCGGCTCGGCGGTCGTCGACTTCGCGCTGGTCGGCGGGCTGCTGACCCTGCTGTTCGCGGCGGTGCTGCAGCTCGGCATCGCGCTCTACGTCCACAACATGCTGGTCTCCTGCGCGGCCGAAGGGGCACGCTCGGCCGCGCGGGCCGACCGGCGCCGGGCGACGCCGTCGCGCAGACGCGTGACCTGGTGGCCCGGACGTTGAGCGCGCGCTATGCCGCGCGACGTCAGGGCGGACGACGAGCTGGTCGGCGGGGTGCGCGTCGTGGTGGTGCGGGTGCGGGCTCCGCTGCCGCTGTTCGGCCTGTTCGGGCCGTCACGTGTCATGCAGGCGACCGGCCACGCCTTCGCGGAGTCGCAATGACGTTCGGGACGCCGGCCGGCCGGGGTCGTCCCGGATCGGCGTCGAACGACGAGGGCAGCGCGATCATCGAGTTCGTCTTCCTCGCGGTCCTGATGCTGGTGCCGATCGTCTACCTGATCGTGGCCCTCGGCCGGATCCAAGCCGGTGCGCTCGCGGTCGAGCAGGGGGCGCGTGAGGCCGGCCGGGCGTTCGTGACCGCACCCGACGAGACCAGTGGTGCGGCGCGGGCCCAAACGGCCGCGGCGCTCGCCTTCCACGACCAGGGCTTCGCCGGCCCGTACGACGGTCAGCTGACCTTGTCGTGTTCGGCCGCGCCGTGCCTCACCGGCGACGGACGCGTGACCGTCGATGCCCAGATCACCGTGCGTGCTGCCGGGCGTGCCTCGGTTCCTCTCTCACGTCATCCCGGTGCAGATGAGGCTCGACGCGACCCACGTCGCGACCGTTGACGAGTTCTCGGCGCCACGTGAGGCCGAGCGGCGGAGCGGGCGACGACGGCCAGATCCTGATCATGTTGCTCGGCTATGTGGTGGTTGCGCTGATGCTGGTGATCGTCGCGGTCGACGCCACCGCCGTACATCTGGCTCGCACCCAGCTGCTCGACGCGGCGGACGCTGCCGCCCTCGATGCGGCGGACGCGGCTGACTCGTCCTCGGTCTATCGCAGCGGGGTCGACGCGGATGTGCCGTTGACCACGGCGACTGTTCGGTCCGCGGCGGCCGGCTACCTGTCGACCTACTCCCCGCCGAGTCGGGTCCAGGACCTGCGCCTCGACGACGCCACCGGCACCCCGGACGGCCGGACCGCCGTCGTCCAGCTGAGCGCGAGCGTTCGCCTCCCACTGCTCGGCCCGGCCGTCAACGCCTGGAGTGGCGGCATCACCGTGACGGTCCGCTCCCAGGCCCGGGCGGACGTCGATGTCCCGTAACCCGCGTGACCGCTATCGGATGGCCTGCCAGGATCGAGCCATGCTGCACGGCGAACACGTCACGCTCCGGGCCTTCCGCCCCGAGGACCTGCCCCTGCTGAACGCCTGGGCCAACGACCTCGAGACCGAGCTGCTCAGCGGCGGCGCCCCACCCACGCCCCGCCCGCAGGAGCACACCGCCGCGCTCTGGGAGCGACGGCAGGGCGACAACAACAGCATCGACTTCATCATCGAGGCCGACGGCAAGGTGATCGGGGAGTGCGGCCTCTTCGCGCCCGATCCCATCGCCCGCACCATTGAGTTCGGCATCACGCTCGGCGACAAGGACTACTGGGGTCGCGGCTACGGCAGCGAGGCCACGGCGCTCGCCGTCGACTACGCCTTCACCCAGCGCAATGCGCGCAAGGTGCACCTCGACGTCCTCGCCAACAACCCACGCGCCATCGCGGCGTACACCAAGGTCGGCTTCGTCGAGGAGGGCCGCCGGCGTGAGCACGTCTGGAGCGGCGGCGACTACGTCGATCTGGTCGTGATGGGGATATTTCGCCCTCAGGGATGATTCCGCGCTCGCAAAGGGAACAGTAAAGAAGGGGTAGCGCAAACCCTAAATCTGTGGGCATGCTTGGCGCCGAGGAGTGACGGCCCGGGGGGGCTTTTCAATCCCGCCCTCTGCTCAACGCCGCGCTGTCTCAACGAAGAGAGCTCAACTATGTCGCGCGTCTGGCGTCCCCTGGTCACCTTCACCGCAGCCGCGGGAATCGTTGCAGCAGCAGCGATTCCGGCCGCAGGAGCCGCCAACGCGGCCAGTCCAAAGGCGCCCAAGGTGGCCAGCGCCAAAGTCTCGCCGAGTGTGGCGGACAAGCTGGGCAAGAAGGACGTCGAACGCCTCGATAAGGCGGTTAGCGACCACAAGGCCACGGTCACGATCATGGTCGCCACGACCAAGCACACCGCCAACCGCGTGGCCGCGCAGGTCAAGGCCCTCGGCGGCCAGGTCACCAAGACCAGCGACGCCGTCGGCTACCTGAGCGCCAAGGTCCCGACCGGCTCGGTCAAGCAGGTCGCCGCCCTCGGTGACGTCGACGCCGTCGACCTCGACGAGGTCTTCCGGATCCCCGACCCGCGCCCGGAGAGCAAAGCCGGCGCCAGCGCCACGGCCCTCGCCGCGGTGGCCGGGCCGAGCGCCTCGACCCCGGACAGCAACCCGTTCATGCCCACCCGCGACATCAAGGCGACCAACTTCAAGGTCAGCCACCCGACCTGGGACGGCCGCGGCACGACCATCGGCATCCTCGACTCCGGCATCGACGTCGACCACCCGGCGCTGCAGACCACGACGACCGGCGAGCGCAAGATCGTCGACTGGTTCAACGGGCTCAGCACCCTGGAGGGTGACCCCGAGTGGGTCCAGGTGCACGACGCCGTGAGCGGCCCGTCGTTCACGGTCGGCGCCACCACCTACACGGCACCGGCCGGCAGCTACCGGTTCGGCACCTTCGCGGAGGCCGGCTTCGCGCCGTCCGACCTCGCCGGCGACGTCAACCGCGACGGTGACACGACCGACCGCTGGGGCGTGCTCTATGACCCCGCGACCCACGACATCCGGGTCGACACCAACGCCAACCTCGACTTCACCGACGACGTGGCGATGCAGCCCTACGGGTCGTCGTTCCAGATCGGCCACTTCGGCACTGACAACCCGGCGACCGCCATCTCCGAGCGGGTGCCCTTCACCGTCGAGTGGAAGGACAACGCGCCGGCTCCGAACAACACCACCGACGACTTCGTCAGCATCGACATCGCCGCGGCCGAGCACGGCACCCACGTCGCCGGCATCACCGCTGCTCGCGGCCTCTTCGGCGGCGCGATGAACGGTGTCGCTCCCGGCGCCAAGCTGGTCGCGGCCCGCGCCTGCCTCGGCGAGAGCTGCAGCAACGCCGCGCTCACCGACGGCCTGGTCGAGCTCGTCACCAACCGGCACGTCGACGTCGTCAACATCTCGATCGGCGGCCTGCCGGCCCTCAACGACGGCAACAACGCGCGGGTCATCCTCTACAACCGGCTGATCCACGACAACAACGTCCAGATCGTGCTCTCGGCCGGCAACAGCGGCCCGGGCATCAACACGATCGGCGACCCCGGCCTCGCCGACCTGTCCCTCGCGGCGGCGGCCTCGGTCACCAAGGAGACCTGGCTGTCCAACTACAACTCGGTGTCCACGGCCAACAACCAGCTCTTCAACTTCTCCTCGCGCGGCCCGCGCGAGGACGGCGGCCTCAAGCCCGACATCGCCGCGCCCGGGTCGGCCATCTCCTCGATCCCGACCTGGGAGCCCGGCGGTCCCGTCCCCGAGACCGGATACGCCCTGCCGCCGGGCTACGCGATGCTCAACGGCACCTCGATGGCGTCGCCGCAGACCACCGGCGCCGCGGCCCTGCTGATCTCGGCGGCCAAGGCCAACGGGCTCAGTGTCACGACGGCCCAGCTCCGGCAGGCCATCAAGTCCAGTGCCGACCTGATCCCCGGCGTACCCGTTGTGGGACAAGGCAGTGGCCTGGTCAACGTGCCCGCCGCATGGTCGATCCTGTCCACGTTGCCGGCGGTCCAGGACTACACGGTCAAGGCCCCGGTCTGTACGGCGATCTCCGGCCTCCTGGCCACGCCGAACTCCGGCACCGGCATCTACAACGACTGCCTGCGCGACGCCGGCGGCCAGCGGCCGGGCCAGACGGTTCGCTACCCGGTGACCATCACCCGCACCAGCGGGCCGGCCACCACGCAGAAGCACAACCTCGAAGTGGATCGGCAACGACGGCACCTTCTCCGGCCCCGGTTCGGTTCAGCTGCCGCTCAACACCCCGGTCACGATCATCGGTCAAGGCCAAGGCGGCTGGCATGGGTGACTTCTCCGCCCTCCTCGCGATCGACAACCCGGCCACCGCCGGCGTGGACAAGTACATGTCCGCGGTCGTCGCGACGGCGTCCCAGCTGATCGGGCCGAAGTTCTTCATGCGGACCAAGGCAGCGACGGTGCAGCGCAACCGGTTCCAGCACGTCTTCGTCGAGGTCCTCCCCGGGACCAAGGCGCTCGACGTACAGCTCACCGGGCTGTCCGCCGGCAGCCAGACCCGGTTCATCGCCTTCTCGCCGTTCGGCATCAACGTCGAGAACACCTCGTCGCTGGAGTGCTACGCGAACTTCTCCAACCCGGCGACCTGCAACCCGACCGAGCGGAGCTACGCCAACCCGCTCCCGGGCGTCTGGGAGTTCGAGGTCGAGGCGCGGCGCACGTCGCCGTTGCTGGACAACCCGTACACCCTGACCGTGCTGAACCTCGGCGTAGCGGTAAGTCCGAACCCGGATGTCATCCCCACCGCGACGGTCGGCACGCCAATCGCTCGGTCGTACACGCTGACCAGCACCGGCGCGGCGACGACCGCCACCCTCGGTGACGCCGTGCTGGCGAGCACCCGGAAGCTGACGCAGACGATCGCTATGGGCGGTACGCAGCAGCAGTTCGTGATCACCGTGCCGGCCGGGTCGACCCAGCTGCGGGTGAAGATCGGGAACGCGTCGGACACCGGCGCCGACCTCGACCTGTTCCTGTTCCGCTGCACCGGAACCAGCTGCGTGCAGGTGGGTCAGTCGACCGGTGGCACGGCCGAGGAGCAGGTCACGGTCAACAACCCGACGGCCACGACGTGGGTCGCTCTCGTCGACCCGTTCGCCGTGCCCAGCGGGTCGACGACCTACGACTACGTGGACGCGATCACCAACCCGGCCTACGGCTCGGTGGATGCGGACAACACACCCGCGGCCCTTGCCGCCGGAGGCTCGGCGACCCGGACGGCCAACGTCACGGCGCTCGCGGTGCCGCCGGCCGGGCGGTTCCTGGAGGCGACGCTGCCGGTCACCGGCCCGAACGGGGTCCTGATCGGCTCCGGCGTCGTCGACGTGCAGGCGGTCACCCCCTAACGCGGGTCCGCCAGGGTCAGCTGCTGTACCGACGGACTGTTCCGAGACCACCTCGGGCCCCGAAATGGGCCTGGACCGGCCGCCGGAACAGTCCGTCGGTCCGGCGGCCTAGTCGGCGGACGGCTTGTGCCGCGGCTTCGGGTCGACCAGGACGCCGACGGCGGTGGGCCAGGACGCCTCAGGGGTCGCGGCCTGCGCGAGCAGCTGCATCGGGCTGATGTCGAGCCGGTTCGCCAGCCGCTCGACCGATCGCAGGGTCAGGTTGCGCTCACCGCGCTCGAGGCCGCCCATGTAGGTGCGGTGGACGCCGACCACCTCGGCGAAGGCCTCCTGGGAGAGTCCGCGCGACTGCCGGTAGGCGCGCAGATTGCGCCCGACAGCCCGCTGGAGGTCCCCTTCCATGACGGGTTGGAGCGTTGTGGATTGCTACTTGTCAGTCTACAGACTCATAAGTAGCGTCCCCGGACAAAGCGCTTAGGTTCGGGCACGGAAGACTTGGTCAGCACACGGCTGCGGGGGCCTTGGCCCCGACTCCGGCGAGCCGAACCTGACCGGCGCATCGGACCAACGAGGCGTGCGGCCAGCCACCGCCCCCGACCGGCTGAGGTCTGATCTGCTGCCCGCCGGAGCGGGCGAGATCTGCGGCTAGGCTCTGCTGTTGTGGCTGTTGACTTCCCGAGCGAGATCAAGGCCCTGCGCGCGACGGTCGACTCCATCCAGCAGGTGACCGACCTGGACCGCCTGCGGGCCGAGATCGTCGACCTCGAAAAGCAGTCGTCCGCACCGGATCTCTGGGACGACCCCGAGGCCGCCCAACAGGTCACCAGCAAGCTCTCGCACAAGCAGGCCGAGATCGACCGGATCACCAATGTCACCGGCCGGTTGGACGACCTCGAGATCATGGTCGAGCTGGGGGAGTCCGAGAACGACGCCCAGACCCTGGTCGAGGCCGAGCGCGAGCTGGCCGCGCTGACCAAGACCGTCGGCGAGCTCGAGGTCCGCACCCTGCTCAACGGCGAGTACGACGCCCGCGAGGCCGTCATCACCATCCGCTCCGGCGCCGGTGGCGTCGACGCGGCGGACTTCGCCGAGATGCTGATGCGGATGTACCTGCGCTGGGCCGAGCGCCACGGCTACCCGACGACCGTCATGGACACGTCGTACGCCGAGGAGGCCGGCCTGAAGTCCGCGACCTTCGAGGTGGACGCGCCGTACGCGTTCGGCCAGCTCTCGGTCGAGGCGGGCACCCACCGGCTGGTGCGGATCTCGCCCTTCGACAACCAGGGCCGCCGGCAGACCAGCTTCGCCGCCGTCGAGGTGCTGCCGCTGGTCGAGCAGACCGACCACGTCGACATCCCGGAGAGCGAGCTCAAGATCGACGTCTTCCGCTCGTCCGGCCCGGGCGGGCAGAGCGTCAACACCACCGACTCCGCCGTGCGGATGACCCACATCCCCACCGGCATCGTCGTGTCGATGCAGAACGAGAAGTCGCAGATCCAGAACCGCGCGGCCGCCCTCAAGGTGATGCAGGCCCGGCTCCTGCTGGTCCGCCAGGAGGAGGAGGCGGCCGAGAAGAAGGCGATGGCCGGCGACGTCAAGGCCAGCTGGGGCGACCAGATGCGCTCCTACGTCCTGCACCCGTACCAGATGGTCAAGGACCTGCGGACCGACTACGAGGTCGGCAACACCTCGGCGGTGTTCGACGGCGACATCGACGGCTTCCTCGAGGCGGGCATCCGCTGGCGGCGCACGCTGGAGCGCGAGAGCGAGTAGCCCGGCCCGCAACGCCGAGGCTTTCGTTCTCCCGGAAAGGCTCAGTGCCCCGACGTACACTCGCTGAGCCGGTTCGGGCAGCGACGCTGCGTGACCGGCGACGCCCTCAGTCAGTCACCACTCATGCCATCACCACAGCGAGGCGCACCCCGGCATGATCCGGTTCGAGAACGTCACCAAGGTCTATGCGAGCGGGCACCGCCCGGCGCTCGAGGCCGTGACCCTGAACGTCGAGCGCGGCGACTTCCTGTTCGTCGTCGGCGCCTCCGGCTCGGGCAAGTCGACGATGCTGCGGCTCGTGCTGCGCGAGGAGACGGCCACCTCCGGCATCGGTGCTCGTGGCCGGCAAGGACCTCGGGCGGCTGCCCTACCGCAAGGTGCCGGCCCACCGGCGCCAGATCGGCACCGTCTTCCAGGACTTCCGGCTGCTGCCGGACCGCACCGTCGCGGAGAACGTCGCCTTCTCGCTCGCCGTCATCGGCAAGCCGCGGCACACCATCGCCAAGGTCGTGCCGGAGACGCTCGACCTGGTCGAGCTCGGCGGCAAGGAGAAGCGCTATCCGCACGAGCTGTCCGGCGGAGAGCAGCAGCGCGTCGCGATCGCCCGGGCGTTCGTCAACCGGCCGGCGATCCTGCTCGCCGACGAGCCGACCGGAAACCTCGACCCCACAACGAGTTTGGGCATCATGAAGCTGCTGGACCGGATCAACCGGACCGGTACGACGATCGTGATGGCCACCCACGACGACGAGATCGTCGACCAGATGCGCAAGCGGGTGGTCGAGCTCCAGGACGGCAAGCTGATCCGCGACCAGACCCGCGGCGTCTACGGCTCCGACCGCGGGCCCGGCCCCGACCGCAACCCACCCCGATAGCGAAACAGACTCGACACAGAGGAACCCATGCGCCTGCAGTTCATCCTGAGCGAGACGCTCGCCGGCCTGCGCCGGAACCTGTCGATGGTCATCTCCGTCGTCCTGGTCGCGCTCGCCACGATCACGCTGGTCGGCCTCGGCTGGCTCGCCCAGCGCCAGGTCGATGCGAGCAAGGACTACTGGTACGACAAGGTCGAGGTCTCGATCTTCCTCTGCGGCTCGGTCAGCAGCGTCGCGAGCTGCTCCGACGGCGAGGTCACCCAGGCCCAGAAGGACCAGATCCAGCAGCAGCTCGACTCGCTGAAACCGTTGGTGCAGAAGGTCTACTTCGAGTCCAAGCAGCAGGCGTTCGACCGGTTCACCCAGCAGTTCAAGGGCTCCGCGATCGTCAAGGGCGTCACCGCCGACCAGATGCCGGAGAGCTATCGGGTCAAGCTGTCCGACCCGAAGAAGTTCGACGTCATCGCCAGCTCGTTCAGCGGTGCCCCTGGCGTCGAGCTGGTGCAGGACCAGCGCGAGCTGCTCAAACCGCTGTTCGACATCATCCGATATCTGACCTATGGGGCACTGGTCTTCGCCGGGATCATGGTGGTGCTCTATCTGCTGATCAACACGACGATGATCCGGCTGTCGGCGTACACCCGACGCGGGAGACCGGCATCATGCGGCTGGTCGGGGCCTCGAACTTCACCATCCAGATGCCGTTCATCCTCGAGACCGTGCTGGCGACGCTGCGTCGGCGGCGTGCTAGCCGTCGGGCTGTTGTGGTCGTTCGTCCACTTCTTCGTCGAGGGCGTGCTGTCCCATGCGACGCGGGTGACCAACTTCATCGGGGTGAGTGCTGTCTTCACGACGGCGCCCTGGCTGCTGCTCGGCGGGGTCGTGCTGGCCGGCCTGGTGTCGGCCGTGACGCTGCGGTTCTACCTGCGCGTCTAGCCCGTCGGCCGCCCCGGCGGCGAGCCTCCCGTGGTGCTGGTGTTACTCGTGGTAACAAAGTGACGTGCGTTGCCTTCCCCGCCGTACGACGGCGCTCGCTGCCCTGGTCTCGGCCTGCCTCCTGGTCACACTGCCGGCGACGGCGGACGCCCGGACGTCGACGGACGACACGACCGAGCCAAGAAGCACGCGGTCGACAAGAAGATCAGCTCGGCGAAGAGCGACCTCGACGACACCAACGCGGCCCTGACCAAGGCGCTGGCCGCGCTGCACGGCCACCCAGACCAAGGTCACGCGCGGCCCAGGTCGACCTCAACGCCAAGCAGGCCCAGCTGACCCAGGCCCAGGCCCGCGAGGCCGTGGTCAGCCAGCAGCTGGCGGTCGCCCAGGCCTCCTACGCCCGGGCCAGCGACGACCTCGCCGCGACCCAGCGCCGCGCCGTCGCAGACCAACAACGTGATCGGGGCCATCGCCCGGCAGGCCTACCAGGGCAGCGACCTGAGCACCCTCTCGGTCGTCCTGCAGGCGCAGAGCCCGGACGACTACGCCACCGGGATGGCGTTGGCCGACACCGCGGCCCGGCTGCAGAACGAGGCGCTGCGCCAGATCGCCGTGCAACGGGCCGAGGAGGCCGCGAAGACCGCCAAGCTGACCGCGGTGCGCAACCAGGTGGCGGCGCTGCAGGCCCAGGCCACCGCGGCCCTGGCCGAGGCGACCACGCTGGCCCAGCGGGCCGCCGCCGCCAAGGCCACGCTCGACTCGCTCGCCGCCCAGCAACGCAGCCAGGTCGCCGCCGTCGCGGCCCAGAAGGCAGCGGAGAAGGCCCGGCTCGACTCGCTGCAGAAGCAGTCGGACCACCTGGCCGCGGTCCTGCGGGCCCTGGCCCGGCGTCAGCACGGCGGGATCTACCGCCGGCCCGGCGGCCTGCTGTCCTACCCGGCGATCGGCCCGCTGTCCTCGCCGTTCGGCATGCGCTTCCACCCGATCCTGCACATCTGGCGGATGCACACCGGGCAGGACTGGGCGATCCCGTGCGGGACTCCGGTCCACGCCGCCGCGACCGGCCACATCATCTCGGCCGGCTGGGCCGGCGGGTATGGCAACCGCGTGATCATCGACCACGGCCGGATCAACGGCCACGACCTCGCGACGACCTACAACCACCTGAGCCGGATCGTGCGGCACGGCGGTCACGTGGTGCGCGGCCAGCTGATCGGATACTCGGGCACGACCGGGCTCTCGACCGGCTGCCACCTGCACTTCGAGGTCCGGATCAACGGCACGCCGGTCAACCCCAAGTACTACCTCTGAGGCTGCTCACCGGGTCCGGGCGCAAACTAGGCCCGGCCAGCCGCGCGGGCCGGTAGCGTTCGGGGCGAGACAGAGGGAGGTCTGGCCGTGTCCAAGGAGCGGGGCCGCAAGCTCGTTGCCAGCAACCGCAAGGCGCGGCACGACTATCACATCGACGACGTCTACGAGGCCGGCATGGTCTTGACCGGCACCGAGGTCAAGTCCCTGCGCGCCGGGCGGGCGTCCCTCGTCGACGGCTTCGCGACCGTCCGGGACGGTGAGGTGTGGCTCGAGAACGTCCACATCCCGGAGTACACCGAGGGCACCTGGACCAACCACGAGCCGCGGCGGCGGCGAAAGCTGTTGCTGCACAAGGACGAGATCATCCGGCTCGCCAACGAGACCCGCGAGCAGGGCGAGACCCTCGTCCCGCTGGCGCTCTACTTCAAGGACGGACGGGCCAAGGTGGAGATCGCGGTCGCTCGGGGCAAGCACAACTACGACAAGCGCCAGGCGCTGCGCGAGCGGCAGGACCGCCGCGAGGCCGACCGGGCGATGTCGCTACGGCGGGACATGTGATGCGAGCTCGACTGGCCGCTGCGGCGGCGGTGCTCCTCGGTGCGCTGGCGCTGGTCCTGCTGCCGGCCGGCGCGGCCCAGGCCGACGTGGGGGAGTCGATCCCGACGTACAACGCGATCGTCAACCTCGACCACGACGGCACGATGCACGTGCAGGAGACCATCTCCTACGTCTTCTCCGGCGACACGCACCACGGGATCTACCGCGAGCTGCGGACCGTCTTCGCCTATGACCCGAGTGCGACTGCGGGACAGTCGGATTCGTCGTACGGGCCGGGCAACACGAGCAAGGTGCGGGTCTACCCGGTCTCCGACGTCAACGTGTCCAGCCCGACCGGGGCACCGAGCGGATCCAAGGTGTCGACGACGGGCAACCTGACCGAGATCCGGATCGGCGACCCGGACCGGACGGTGAGCGGCACCCAGACCTACGTGCTGAAGTACACGATCAAGGGCGCCCTCAACGGCTTCAAGGACCACCAGGAGCTCTACTGGAACATCACCGGCGCCGAGTGGGAGGTGCCGATCGAGGAAGCCACGGTCACGGTCAAGGGACCGGACGCGGCGACCAAGGTCGTCTGCTACCGCGGCGGCTACGGCAGCACCCAGACCTGCTCGGGCAACGCGGGCGCGTCGTCGACGTTCGAGACCGGGACGCTCGAGCCGGGCGAGGGCATGACGGTCCTGCTGTCCTACCCGCTCGGGACGTTCTCGGACACCGCGCCGATCCTGCGGCACACCGGCATCGCCCGGGTGCTCGACGTCTCGCCGGCCGCTGTCGGTCTGTCCGGGTCTGGCCGTGTTGGGAGTCGGCGGTCTGATGACCTGGCTGGTCTGGACGCGCGGCCGTGACGAGCAGTACGTCGGGCTGACTCCGGGCCTGATGCCCCTTGCGGGAGAAGGCGGTTCGACGTCCAAGGTCGGGCTGCGGCGACCAGAGGTGGCCGTGCAGTTCGCGCCGCCCGAGGGCATGCGGGTCGGGCAGCTGGGCACGCTGATCGACGAGGAGGCCAACGTCGTCGACGTGACCGCGACGATCATCGACCTCGCCGTGCGCGGGTACCTCAAGATCATCGAGATCCCCAAGGAGGGGCATGTTCGGCAAGCCGGACTGGAACCTCCAGGTCGTCCTCCCGGCGCCGAAGGACGAGCTGCTGCCCTACGAGATGTCGCTGATGCAGGCGATCTTCAAGGGCCGCAACGAGGTGCTGCTCTCGGACCTCAAGAACACCTTCGCCTCCGACCTCAAGGCGACCCAGAACCGGCTGTACGACGACGTGACGGCGCGCGGCTGGTTCCGGGGCAACCCGCAGTCGGTGCGCCAGAAGTGGGGCCGGGCCGGCATCGCGGCGATCGTCGTCGGCGTCGGGGTGAGCTGGCTCGGCTTCAGCCGGCAGAACCCGAACATCGTCATCCCGGGGATCGGCCTCATCATCGGCGGTCTGGTCGCGCGCTGGATGGCCAAGCGGATGCCCGCGCGGACCGCCGCCGGCTCGGCAGCGCTGGCTCAGGCCAACGGGTTCCGGAAGTATCTCGAGACCGCCGAGGCCGGGCAGATCAAGTTCGAGGAGGGGCAGGACATCTTCAGCCGCTACCTGCCCTACGCCATCGTCTTCGGCGTGGCCGAGCGGTGGTCCAAGGTGTTCGCGCAGCTGGCCGCCTCTGGCGCCAACGTCCCGACGCCGAACTGGTACACGGGCTACTGGGTCGGCAGCGCCTTCAACTTCGGCAACTTCGGGTCGGCGATGGACTCGTTCTCGACGGTGGCCTCCGGCGCCCTCGTGTCGACGCCGTCGTCGTCCGGATCGAGCGGCTTCTCGGGCGGGGGCGGCTTCTCCGGCGGCGGTGGCGGCGGCGGAGGCGGCGGCTCCTGGTAGTCGGCAGACTCGGGGATGCCCCGAACCATCGCCCGCAACACCACTGTCGGCCTCGACGAGCTGCTGGACTTCGTCCGGCCGCGCCACCACATGGTCCTCATCACGCGTCGGCAGTCCGGCGGCGTGCAGTCGTCGCCCGTGACGGCCGGCGTCGATCGCGCAGGGGCGGATCGTCATCTCGTCGTACCCGGAGCGGGCCAAGGTGACCAACGCGCGCCGCGACCCCGAGGTCAGCGTGCTGGTGCTGAGCGAGGACTTCAACGGAGCGTGGGTCCAGGTCGACGGGACCTGCGAGGTGATCGACCTGCCCGATGCGGTCGAGCCGCTCGTCGACTACTTCCGGTCGATCTCGGGCGAGCACCCGGACTGGGACGAGTACCGGCAGGCGATGCGGGACCAGGGCAAGTGTCTGCTGCGGATCACGCCGACGAGGTGGGGTCCGGTCGCGACCGGAGGTTTCCCGGCCCGGCTCGCGGACGGGTAGTCTGGTCCCACAACTCAATAGGGGGGTGAACGGTTTCGACGTCGGTCGTCGTCCCAGGAGAAGCGGGCCGAGGACGCACGGTTATCTCGTTAACGACCCGTGCAAACCAATAGGTGCCGATAACACTCGCACCGACTTCGCTCTCGCTGCCTAAGCAGAGTTGAAGTCTGTCAGCCCGGGGGTGCTCTCGACCCGGTAGCTGGCATCAGCTAGAGAGCCACTGCTCTCGGTCCTTGTCACGGGGACCCGGGGAACACTTACGCGACTGAGCCTGGCAGCGACTTGCTTGCGTGATCGCTGGGGCTGAGAAAAACCACAGCAAGCTGCGCCCGGAGAAGTCCTGGCTCCTCACCGACGGACGCGGGTTCGATTCCCGCCACCTCCACCACACGACAGAGCGACCCTGCATGCACTTCCGCAGGGTCGCTCTTCGTTGATCAGTGAGGTTGACGGATGCTCGGCCCGCCACGCAATACTTAGGCATGTGCCTAAGTATCACGACGAGCTCGACGTCGTACTCCGCGCTCTCGCGGACCCGACGCGCCGGGCCGTCGTGGAGCGGCTGGCGAAGTCCCCAGCCGTCGTGTCCGAGCTCGCGGCGCCGTTCTCGATGGCGTTGCCGTCGCTCATGCAGCACCTGCGCGTCCTCGAGGACGCAGGTCTGGTCACGTCGGAGAAGCACGGACGCGTCCGCACCGTGAGCCTGCGGCCGGGCGCCCTCGACGTCCTGCACCTGTGGCTCGGCGAACAACGAACCCCCGCAGAGCGCCAAGCCGACCGGCTCGGCATCCACCTCACCCGCACCACACCGAAGGAAGACCTGACATGACCCGCGTTCGCATCGACCTGTTCCTCTCCCTGGACGGCTACGCCGCGACGGCCGAGCCGACCCCCGAAAGCCCGATGGGCGAGGACTGGGAGCGCCTCACGGCGGCCTATACGGCAACCCGCACCTTCCGCGAGATGCGTCTTCGGGGACACCAGCGGAGCCGGCACGACTGGCCTCGACGAGCATTACGCCGCAGCCTTTTTCGAGGGTGTCGGCGCCGAGATCATGGGCGCGGCGATGTTCGGCCTGCACTCGTTCCCCGACGACCCGGACTGGAAGGGCTGGTGGGGCGACCAGCCGCCGTTCCGCAACCCGGTCTACGTGCTCACCCACACGGCACCGCGTCCCTCGATCCCGATGGAGGGCGGTACGACGTTCCACTTCCGCGATACCGCCATCGAAGAGGTGCTCGCTGAGGCGACCGAGGCGGCCGGTGGCCAGGATGTGCGCATCGGTGGCGGGATCAGCACCGCCCGCGAGTTCCTGCTGGCCGGGCTGGTCGACCATCTGCACGTGATGATGGCCCCGGTCATCCTCAGCCGTGGGACCCGGCTGTGGGACGACCTGCGCGGTCTCGAGCTCACCCACAAGGTGACGAGCGAAGTGGCCGAGAGCGGCATCATCCACGTCACCTTCACGCGATAGGACGCGATCCATGACGACCGAACGCCGACTCGCCCGCGCCGGGTTCACCCTGACCCGCGACTACCCCGTTCCCGTCGAGCGCATCTGGGACGCGTTCGCCGAGGAGGACCAGAAGCGCGCTGGTTCGGCGACGCCGACACCTTCGAGGCCGGCGAGTGGGCGTTCAACTTCCGGGTCGGCGGACGGGACGTCGCCGAGGGGAAGTTCCACGACGGCCCGGTCTCGCGGTTCGAGGCCACGTACACCGACATCGTCGAGCGGCGTCCGCATCGTCACCACCTACGACATGTGGCTCGACGGAGTCCACATGTCGACGTCGGTGGCGTCGTTCGAGTTCGAGCCGATCCGAGGCCGAGGGCACCCGGCTCACGCACGTCGAGCACGGTATCTTCTTCGACCAGTTCTGGGCCGACGGCCGAACCGCGAGGCAGGCAGCCGAGGCATCCTCGAGGGTCTGGCCTCCTACCTCGCGGGAAAGGCCGCACCCGGCGGCTAAGAAGATCAAGAACTCTTGCCAGGCTGGGCGGCGAATGGCACGGTGGTCCCACCAATCGTGCAGGCCGGCACGATCGGCGGACTATGTCCGAAAGCGATAGGGGAACCACATGCGTCGCGTCTTCGTCGTCGCCGTAACAGTTCTGACCGTCTTTGTTCTAGGGATACCCACGTCTCAAGCCGTCTCGCTGAGCCGGCATCCACAGCGGGAATGGCGCGCCGCGCCCAGCGCCGCAGCGGCGGCAGGGAAGTCCGCCAGGGCACTGCAAACCTGGGGAGCATGCGGTGTCTTCGACAGCAACACCAAGGTGATTCGCACCTTCTCCCGGGCGGCCACAGTGGGTGTTTCGCCGTACATGTCGAGCGGGTCCAGCAACCTCGGGTGTGGTAGCCAGACCGGCTGGGGGTATCGCCACATCGTGAATGACCATTTGAGCCAGTGGCAGGCCCGGGCGGCTGAGGCAAACGAGAATTGGCGGGACACCGCTGACTACGGAATCATGTGGGCGCTCATGGACCCTGATCGGGTTACCTACCGCTCGTCGAATGACACGTACTGCTTCTCGCGTCTGATCAACCTGGTCAACCGCTCGAATGGGCAGGTTGTGGATCACTACTATCCGAACGTGGTCATCGCTCACGTTACGAAGAACATCATCACGGCGTTTCCCTCGAGTAGTCAGTGCTGACGCCCACGACTCTCGTCCACGTTGCTGAGCGGGCCGAGCTGCGAGTCGTTGGTCGCGGCGAAGGCGACGAACTGCTGTGCGTGTACGACGGTAGGTGGCCGGACCGAGGTCTTCTCCGTCGCGGCCGGCGAGCCGGACCTCGTGGTCTGGCTCGACGCCGCGGGCCGGGACGTCGACGATCTGTGGCCCGGACGAGATCGCGTCGATGGGGCGATTTCTCTCGTCGCTATTTCGCTGCAGAGTGCGCTGGACGCCCGGGAGGTCGTTCCATTGAGCGTTCGCCTGTCGCACTCACGGTGGCTGGCCGCGCCCGAGGAGACACGGGCCGAGGATGGTGCGTCGGAGGCCACGGACCGAGAGTGGCGTGCGCCTCCCCGGTCCGACTCAGCTGGCCACGGGCCGGGTTGATCTTCAACGTGGGCAAGGCGATTCGCGACGTGGGTCGCCAGCGCCGGACCCCGGCCTCGTGGTGAGCTGACAGCTCAGGTGCGCCAGACCGACGCGACGTTCTTGCGGTAGCCCCGGCCGAAGATCCCGCCGATGATCGACAGCACCGGGCCGGGAACCTCGTGCCGGACCGAAGCCTGCTCATCCGGCGAGGCGCCGTCGAGCACCCACGCGAAGAACCGGCCGCCCCTGGTCGGGCTCACCTTGCCGAACGCGCGGCCCATCGCCTTCATCTCCGGGGTGTCCCGCTTGCTCAGGTAGAGCTCCTCGAGCTCCGCCTCCTCGTGGTCGAGGTGCTGCAACGTGACCGTCTGGAGCTGCTGCATCGCGGCCAGCGCGGCCTCGGCCGCCGCGCCGGAGGCAGTCGACGTGAGCTCAGCCATCGCGCTCCGGGCCCCGGTCAGCGCGACCGCCATCGTCTCGTGCTCCGCGTCCATCGTCTCGACGACCTGCTGGGTCACCCCGACCGACTGCAACGCCGGCCAGGCGATCTCGTGCTCGCCCTCGTGGTGGAACGTCAGCTGGTCGTCGAAGTTCGCCCAGGCCCGGCCCAGCTGCTGGGCCCGCGCCTGGTCACCCGGCGTGAACCGGCCGAGGGCCGCGATGAACCGTCCCAGATCGCGGCGGAATGCACCGTGGATCACCTTGTTCATGCTCATCTCAGTCATCCTCCGACTCTAGGCTCAGGTCGTGTCCTCCGACCTGACCGACCTCGCGTCCGCGCAAAGGCTCCACGACCCGAGCCGTCGAGGCTTCCTCTCCGACAACACCTCCGGCGTACATCCGCTCGGTGCTCGCGGCGATCGTCGCCGCCAACGAGGGACACCAGCCGTCGTACGGCGCTGACGTCTACACGGCCCGGCTGCAGGAGGTCGTCGCCGAGGCAGTTCGGCGGGGCGCCCGTGGCGCTGCCCGTCTTCAACGGCACCGGCGCGAATGTCGTTGGGCTGCAGTCGATCACGCCTCGCTGGGGCGCTGTCATCTGCGCCGCCGGCGCGCACATCAATGTCGACGAGAACGCCGCACCCGAGCGGGTCGCCGGCCTCAAGCTGCTGCCGGTCGAGACGTCGGACGGCAAGCTCACTCCGGACCTGATCGACCAGCAGGCGTGGGGCTTCGACGACTTCCACCGGGCTCAGCCGAGCGTGGTCTCCCTGACCCAGTCGACCGAGGCCGGCACCGTCTACTCGCTCGACGAGATGCGAGCGATCGGCGACCACGCGCACGCGCACGGGATGCGGCTGCACGTCGACGGCTCACGTCTGTCCAACGCGGCGGCCAGCCTCGGTTGCTCGCTCGCCGACATCACGAGCGGCGTCGGAGTCGACGTCCTGTCCTTTGGTGGCACCAAGAACGGATTGCTGTACGGCGAGTGCGTGATCGCCTTCGACAGCACAGCCGCCGACGGGCTGGTCCGGCTGCGCAAGATGGACATGCAGCTGTCGTCGAAGATGCGCTTCGTCTCGACCCAGCTGATCGCCGTACTGACTGACGAGCTCTGGCGGCGAAACGCCGGCCACGCCAACGAGATGGCGACGCTGCTGCGGTCGCGGCTGGAGGCGGCCGTCGCCGCCGGCACCATCCGGGCCGACTTCCCGCGCCGGACCGAGGCCAACGAGCTCTTCGTCCGAGCCGACACCGCCGTCACGGACCGGCTGGCCGCGGACTTCCCGTTCGAGACCTGGGACCGCGCGACCGGCGAGGTGCGGTTCGTGTGCTCCTTCGACACCGAGGCGGCGGACGTCGACGCGCTCCTGGCGGCCTGGGAGCGCTCCGAAGGCGCCGGGTCGCTCAGCCCGCCGTCCTGACCCGGAACCAGAGGTTGGTCACGTGCGGGACCGGGGTCACGCTGAGCGGCTCGAGCCGGACGTTGGTGCCGCCGGGGTGGTCGAAGAAGCGGACCCCGTCGCCGAGCAGGACCGGCGCGACGCAGACCAGGATCTCGTCGAGCAGCCCGGCCTCCAGGCACTGCCGGCCCACGTCGGCGCCGAGGATGTTGACGTACTTGTCGTCGGCGCCGGCAGCGGCCAAGGCCTGCGCGACGGCGCTCTCCAGGTCCCCGACGAACGTCACGTCCGGTGGCGCAACATCCGGCGGCCGGTGGGTCAGCACGAACTGCGGCCCGTGCCAGGTGCCCTCGAACGCCCCCTCCTGCTCCGTGTCCCTGTGCGGGTCGTCGCCGTCAAGGTCCGCCGGCCGACCAGGATCGCCCCGATGTTGCCGACGAGCTCGTCGACCTGTGGGTTGGGGCCGAGGTGGTCGTTGAGCCAGTGCATGTCGCCGCCCGCGCCGGCCAGGTAGCCGTCGAGGGAGATCGTCGCCGAGTAGAGCAGCTTCGCCATGTCGGCCCACGTTAGGACAGGCCGGTCACCGGGGCTCGGCCTAACCTCGGGGGATGACCGACCCGACGTACGTCCTGGTTCCTGGCGCCGGCGGGGTCGCCGCCTACTGGCGGCCGGTCGTCGACGAGTTCGCGCCGCCGTGGCCACGAGGCGGTCGCCGTCGACCTGCCAGGCGACGACGAGCAGGCCGGCCTGCCGGAGTACGCCGACGCCATCGTTGCCGCGGCCGGCGACCGACGAGATGTCGTCCTGGTCGGGCAGTCGATGGGCGCGTTCTCGGCGTCGCTGGCCGCGCCAACGGCTGCCCGACATCGCTGCTGGTCCTCGTCAACGCGATGGTCCCCACGCCGGGCGAGACGCCGGGGGAGTGGTGGGACAACACGGGCCAGCCAAAGGCCAAGCGGGACAACGACATTCGCGAAGGCCGGGACCCGGACGCGGACTTCGACCTCGCGACGTACTTCCTGCACGACACCCCGCCCGAGCTGGTCGACGAGGTCTGGGCGACCGTCCCGCAACGAGGCGCGACGCGGCGTTCGCGCACACCGTGGACGCTGCCGGCCTGGCCCGACGTGCCGACCAAGGTCGTGGCCGGCCGCGACGACCGGTTCTTCCCGCTGGACTTCCAGCTCGCGCTCGCCCGCGAGCGGCTCGGCATCGAGCCGGACGTGCTGCCGGGCGGCCATCTGCTCGCGCTCAGCCACCCGGTCGAGCTGGTCGACCTGCTCGAGTCATATGGCATCGTCTCGGACACCGGAATCGTCAAGAGGGAGTAAAGACCGATGCCGACGATCACGCCGTTCCTGTGGTTCGACGACAACGCCGAGGAGGCGATGAACTTCTACTGCGCGATCTTCCCGGACGCCAAGGTCGGCGACGTGATGCGGTACGGCGAGGGCGCGCCGCTGCCGGCCGGCACGGTGCATCACGGCCCGGTTCGAGATCGCCGGCCAGGAGTTCATGGTGCTCAACGGCGGGCCGCAGTTCACCTTCGACGAGGCGTTCTCGTTCTTCGTCAGCGTCGACACCCAGGAGGAGATCGACCGCTACTGGGACGCGCTGACGGCCGACGGCGGCGAGCCCGGCCAGTGCGGCTGGCTCAAGGACAAGTTCGGCCTGTCCTGGCAGATCGTGCCGACGCATGCTCGGCGAGGTGCTGGGCGACCCGGATCCGGAGAAGTCCGGCCGGGCGATGCAGGCGATGATGGCGATGACCAAGCTCGACATCGCCGAGCTCCGGCGGGCCCACGCCGGCGACTGAGCCCCGCAATGAGGCAACGGCCCGTCAGGCCTGACGGGCCGTTGCCTCATTGGCGGCCGGGCCCGGCCAACGACCGCTAGGCCGCGCATTGATGCAACTCTGCGTCATCCGTGACGCGCCGTTGCATCAATGCGGGCTGCGCGCGGCCCGGGAGCCGCGCGCCAGACAGCGACGACGCAGCCAGCACGACCAGGCCCACGACGGCCGGGACGAGCAGCGCCCACCCGCAGAACGCCAGCACCACCGTCACCGCGACGGCCGACGGCACCGCAGCCACCCGGGCCGCACCGGTCAGCACCAGCGACGCCGACACCGTGCAGCCGACGTAGACCGTGATGAACAGCGCGTCGGCACCGCCACGAGCTCCGCCGTCCCGACGACCCCCGCGGCGTACAGCGCGATCATCCCGACGCCGATCAGCGCGATCGTCACCAGGAGCGCGCGCGAGCCCGCGCCGGCCCGAGCCGTACGCCGGGTGGACAGGTCCGCCGCCATCGCGGCCGCACCGGAGAGGTAGGCGTTGGTCGAGCCGAGCGTCAGCACGACGGCGGCCACAGCAGCGACCGCGTGTCCGGCCGGGCCGAGACCGATCGCCAGCAGGCTGGCCAGCGGCACGTCGGTGCCGGCCGTACCGGCCGAGGACCGAGATCGTCGCGGCGGCCAGGCCCAGGTAGATCACCACGGTCACGGTGAAGGCGATCGCGATGACCCGGGGCAGCTGGCGGCGCGGGTCGGCGAACCGGCGGTCAGCGGCGCGACCGCCTCCCAGCCGACGAACGACAGCATCAGCGTCGCGGCGGCCTGCCCGATCGCGCCCCAGCCGTGCGGGGCGAACGGCGTCCAGCTCGCGGCCTGGGCGTGCGAGGCCGAGCCGCCGACGGCCAGGACCACCACGACCACGAGCACCGCGACGAGACCGAGCTGCGCCGCGACGCCGACCCGCACGCCGCCGAGCGCCAGCAGCAGGACCAGCACCAGCAGCCCGGCGGCGATCGCCGGCCCGGACCAGCCGCCCGCCACCGGTCAGCGTCGTCACATAGCTCGCGCCGACCAGGCAGACGACCGGCGCCCCGGCGACCACACCGGCCAGGAAGCACCAGCCGACGACCGAGCCGGCCCGGCGGCCCAGCCCGGCCGCCGTGTAGCCCGCCACGCCCGCCGCCGACGACAGCCGGGTGCCGAGCGCGCTGAACACGACGGCCAGCAGAGCCGACAGCCCGAGCAGCCCGACCCAGGCCAGGATCGACGCCGGGCCGGCCTGCCGGGCCGCCAGACCGGGCAGCAGGAGCAGCCCGGGACCGAGCAGCGCGCCGATGTAGAGGGCCGCGCCACCGGGGACCGAGAGGGTCGTCGTACGCCGTGTGCTCATGTCGTCCAGCGTGACCGAAACCGGGTCGCACGCGATGGCATAGTTGGGCGCCCCGAAGGGTCGCTGGTGCAACTTTCTGCGGCCAAGTACCAACTAGAGTGCAGAACATGCCGCTTCACGACATCGACCGGGTAGATCGTGCCATCGTCTCGGCCCTCCAGGCCGACGGCCGGATGGCCAACGTCGACCTCGCCGACCAGGTCGCTCTGTCGCCCTCGGCCTGTCTGCGCCGGGTCAAGGCGCTGGAGGCCGACGGGGTCATCGCCGGCTATCGGGCCGAGGTCGACCGGATCAAGGCCGGCCTGGGCCTGACCGTGTTCCTGGAGCTGCGGGTCGAGAGCCACACGCGGGACAACTGGATGCGGGTCGAGCAGGCGCTCAAGGACATCCCCGCGGTCGTCGGCGCCCACGTCATCTCGGGTGCGGCCGACTTCCTGGTCGAGGCGGTCGTGCCCGACCTCGCCGGCTACGAGCGGCTGCTGCTCGAGGACATCCTGACGATCCCGACCATCGTCGACGCCCGGAGCAACTTCGTCATCCGCACCGTGATCAGCCGCGGACCGCTGCCCCTGGACCACTGGAAGTGAGGCCGAGCGTCTAGCCTGCAAGCGTGCGCCCGCTCGGAGATCTGCAGAACCAGATCTACCTGCGCGGCCTCGAGGGTGTGGTCCCCGAGCTGCCGCTGACCTACGACGGTCTGGAGGCGGCCGCCCGCGAGGTGATGACGCCGGAGACCTACGGCTACGTCGCCGGCAGCGCCGGTCGAGAGACGACCGCCGCGGGCCAACCTCGAGGCGTTCCGGCGCTGGCGGATCCAGCCCCGCATGTTGCGCGAGATCACCGAGCGCGACCTGACGACCGAGATCCTCGGTACGACGCTCGCCGGCGCCGGTCCTCGCGGCACCGATCGGCGCGCTGGGCACGGTCCGGCCGGACGCCGAGCCGAGCGTCGCTCGAGTGACCACCGAGCTCGGCCTGGCAACGATCCTGTCGACGGTCTCCTCGACCCCGATGGAGCAGGTCGCCGAGGCGGCCGGTGACGGGGCGCGGTGGTTCCAGCTCTACTGGCCGCGCTCGCGCGAGCTCGCGCTGAGCTTCGTCCGCCGGGCCGAGGCCAGCGGCTACTCGGCGATCGTTGTGACCGTCGACACCTGGACCCTGGCCTGGCGGCCGCGCGATCTCGCCCACGCCTACCTGCCGTTCCTGCGCGGGGCGGGGCTGGCCAACTACTTCACCGACCCGGTCTTCCGGTCCCTGCTCACCGAGCCGCCGGAAGCCGGGCCCGAGGCAGCGAAGGCGGCGATCCTGACCTGGGTCGGCCTGTTCGGCAACCCGGCGCTGTCCTGGGAGGACCTGGCCTGGCTCAGCGAGCAGACCGACCTGCCGGTGCTGGTCAAGGGCATCGGGCATGCCGACGACGCGCTCGCCGCCGTCGACGCGGGGGTCGCCGGCATCATCGTGTCGAACCACGGCGGCCGTCAGGTCGACGGCGCCACGGCCGCGCTGGACAACCTCGTCGGCGTCGCCGACGCGCTGGCCGGCCGGGCCGCGATCCTCTTCGACTCCGGCATCCGTGGGGCCAGCGACATCCTGGTCGCGCTCGCCCTCGGGGCGCAGGCCGTCCTGGTCGGCCGGCCGTGGGTCTACGGGCTGGCCCTCGCGGGGGAGGACGGCGTGCGGACCGTCCTGGCCAACCTGCTGGGCGAGCTGGACATCACCCTTGGCCTGGCCGGCTACGCGACACCGGCCCAGGTCGACAGCCTCGCGGTGGTCCGGTCATGAATTCCCGGCGGCCCGACCTGCCGGCCGGCGAGATCGCCGGCCGGGTGCTCTCCGGCAGCCAGACCACGGCGGTCTGGGTCGGCCGGTCGTTCCTCATCCTGGCCCTGGTCCTGAGTGGCTGGATCGTCGTGCTCGGGGTGACCCTGCCGCACCGCGGGGTGCTCGAGCACCAGGACGTCGTCTGGGTCGGCTTCGACGTCGGCCTGCTCGTCGGCATGGTCGCGACGGCCTGGGCCGCCTTGCGCCGCAACCGTTTTCTTCCTGTTGCGTCAGCCGCGACGGCGTCGCTGCTGCTGATGGACGCCTGGTTCGACGTCGTCGGCAGCCCGACCCGGATGCAGGCGATGGAAGCCCTCGCGATGGCCTTGCTCGTCGAGCTGCCCCTGAGTGGGCTGTGCTGGTGGATCGCGCTGCACTCGCAGACCGTGGCCGAACGGCGGATCGCCTCACTGGTCCTGTGGCGCGGGGCCGCGGCTGGCCCGGTCGACCCGGAGGGCCTCGCGAAGACCGGTGACACCACCGGTGAGTGCATACCCTGACTCGCGAGTAGGGTTTCCCTGTGACGCTGTCGGGAGTGCGGCCAACCACCCACCATCACGAGGCGACCCAGCGGCTGCTGGCGCAGTACGCCGCCATCCCCGCAGGGGAGACGGTCCGGCTGGCGAAGCGAACATCCAACCTCTTCCGCGAGCGCGCCGGACACTTCTCAGCCCGGCCTCGACGTCTCGGGCCTGGACCAGGTGCTCTCGGTCGACCCCGTCGCGCGGACCGCCGATGTCCAGGCCATGACGACGTACGAGCATCTGGTCGAGGCGACCCTGGCGCACGGGTTGATGCCGCTCGTCGTGCCGCAGCTCAAGACGATCACGATCGGCGGGGCGGTGACCGGGCTCGGGATCGAGTCGTCGTCGTTCCGCAACGGGCTGCCGCACGAGTCGGTCCTGGAGCTCGAAATCCTCACTGGCGCAGGCGAAGTCGTCGTCGCGACCGCTGACAACGAGCACGCCGACCTCTTCCGCACCTTCCCCAACTCCTACGGGACGCTGGGCTACGCGCTGCGGATGACGATCGAGCTCGAGCCGGTCCGGCCGTTCGTCCATGGTGCGGCACATCCGGTTCAGCGACCTCGACCGCCGTCCAGGCCGCGATCCAGGACATCGTGCGATCCCACGAGTACGACGGCCATCCGGTCGACTTCCTCGACGGGACGATGTTCGCCCCGAACGAGTGCTACCTGACCCTCGGGTCCTGGGCCGACGACGCGCCGTACACGAGCGACTACTCCGGGCGGCAGATCTACTACCGCTCGATCCAGTCGCGGTCGGTCGACTTCCTGACGGTGCACGACTACCTCTGGCGCTGGGACACCGACTGGTTCTGGTGCTCGCGGGCGTTCGGCGCGCAGAACCGCTGGGCCCGCAAGGTCTGGCCGCGAGCGGTGGCTGCGCAGCAACATCTACTGGAAGATCGTCGCCTTCGAGGACCGCACCACTACATGGCCCGGATCGACGCCCGGCGTGGGCTGCCCGCTCGCGAGAAGGTGATCCAGGACGTCGAGATCCCGATCGACCGGACCGCTGACTTCCTGCGCCTGGTTCGACCGTGAGGTGCCGATCGAGCCGGTCTGGCTGTGCCCGATCCAGCTGCGGCCCAACGGATCCGGGCAGCCTGAGGCGTCCGGCCAGACCTGGCCGCTCTACCCGCTCGAGCCCGGACAGCTGTATGTCAACGTCGGCTTCTGGTCGACGGTGGCGATCGAGCCGGGCCGTTCGGACGGCGACGTCAACCGGATGATCGAGACCGAGGTGGACGAGGTCGGAGGGCATAAGTCGCTCTACTCCGACGCTTACTACTCTCCGGAGGAGTTCGCCGCGCGGTACGGCGGCGCGACCTACGCCGACGTGAAGCAGCGGTACGACCCGAAGGGCCGCCTGCTGGACCTGTACGCGAAGGCGGTCGGCCGTCGTTAGTCGAGTTTGGGCGCGGAGCCGAACCTGTGACACGACCGAGCAGCGAAGAAGACGGAGGGTGGCAGGACCATGAGCTTGCGACTGGACAGGGGCGCTGAGCCGGGATCGACGCGGATGAGCGTCGGCCAGGTCTTCGACAGCCTGCTCGGCACCGAGACCGACATCCGGATCACCGCGTTCGACGGGAGCAGCACCGGGCCCGAGGACGCGCCGTACGCGATGCATCTGAACAGCGAGCGCGGTCTGTCCTACCTGCTGACCGCGCCCGGCGAGCTGGGCCTGGCCCGGGCCTACGTCGCGGGCGACCTCGACGTGAGCGGCACGCACCCGGGTGACCCCTACGACTTCCTGCGCCATCTCGAGGACCACGTCGAGCTGCGCCGGCCCAGCCCGCGCACCGCGGTCGACCTGATCCGCGGCGTCGGCCTGCGGGCCCTGCGGCCGCCGGCTCCGCCGCCCCAGGAGACCATCCCGCAGTGGCGCCGCACGCTGCACGGCCTGCGGCACTCCAAGACCCGTGACGCCGAGGCGATCCACCACCACTACGACGTGTCGAACACGTTCTACGAGTGGGTGCTCGGGCCGTCGATGACCTACACCTGCGCCTGCTTCCCGCAGCTGGACTCGACCCTCGAGGAGGCGCAGGCCAACAAGTACGACCTCGTGGCGCGCAAGATCGGCCTCCAGCCCGGCATGCGGCTGCTCGACGTCGGCTGCGGCTGGGGCGGCATGGTCCGGCACGCGGCCAAGAACTACGGCGTCAAGGTGCTCGGCGTCACGCTGTCCCGGGAGCAGGCGAGCCTGGGCCCAGGCGGCCATCGAGCGCGAGGGTCTGGCCGACCTGGCCGAGGTGCGGTTCCTGGACTACCGCGACGTGCGCGAGGGCGACTTCGACGCGATCAGCTCGATCGGCCTGACCGAGCACATCGGGGTCCGCAACTACCCGGCGTACTTCGCCTTCCTGAAGTCCAAGCTGCGCCCGGGCGGGCGGCTGCTGAACCACTGCATCACCCGCCCGGACAACCTGCACGACGGCATCACCCGCGGCGGCTTCATCGACCGCTACGTCTTCCCGGACGGCGAGCTGGCCGGCTCCGGCCACATCATCCAGGTCATGCAGGACTCCGGCCTCGAGGTGCGCCACGAGGAGAGCCTGCGCGAGCACTACGCGATGACCCTGCGGGACTGGTGCCGCAACCTGCGCGACCACTGGGACGAGGCGGTGGCCGAGGTCGGCGAGGGCACGGCGCGGGTCTGGGGTCTCTACATGGCCGGCTCGCGGCTGTCCTTCGAGCGCAACCGGATCCAGCTGCACCAGGTGCTCGCCGTCAACACGCCGGAGAGCGGCGACGCGGCCTTCCCGCTGCGGCCGGACTGGGGCTCGGCTCTGAGGACGACTCCGAGGGCCAGTGACCCAGCCATGGGACCTGCCCTCAGCGGTACCGCGAGGATTAGGCTCCGGCGCATGACGGCATCTCCGAGCGTTTCGAACTCCATCACGGTCCGGCTCGAGCTCCCCGGGCGGCCGACGGCGGTCAGCGAGCTCTCGACCGTGATCGAGCAGGCCGGCGGCCTGGTCAGCGGCTTGGACGTCACGGCCTCCGGTCACGACCGGCTGCGGATCGACGTCACGATCATGACCCGCAGCGTCGAGCACGCCGACGAGATCGTCGCCGACATGCGGGCCGTGCACGGCGTCGAGATCGGCAAGGTCAGCGACCGCACGTTCCTGGTCCACCTCGGCGGCAAGCTCGAGGTCGTCCCGAAGCTGCCGATCCGCAACCGCGACGACCTGTCGCTGATCTACACCCCCGGCGTCGCCCGGGTCTGCCTGGCCATCGCCGCGAACCCCGAGGACGCCCGCCGGCTGACCATCAAGCGCAACACCGTCGCCGTCGTGACCGACGGCTCGGCCGTCCTGGGCCTGGGCAACATCGGCCCGCTGGCGGCGATGCCGGTGATGGAGGGCAAGGCCGCGCTGTTCAAGCGGTTCGGCGACATCGACGCCTTCCCGATCTGTCTGGACACCCAGGACGTCGACGAGATCGTCAACTGTGGTCAAGGCCATCTCGCCGGGCTTCGCCGGGATCAACCTCGAGGACATCTCGGCGCCGCGCTGCTTCGAGGTCGAGAAGCGGCTGCGCGACGAGCTCGACATCCCGGTCTTCCACGACGACCAGCACGGTACGGCGATCGTGACGATCGCCGCCCTGATCAACGCGCTGCGCGTCGTGAACAAGAAGATCGAGGACATCCGGATCGTCATGTCCGGCGCGGGCGCGGCCGGCACGGCGATCCTCAAGCTGCTGATGGACTCCGGCGCCAAGGACGTCGTCGTCTGCGACAGCCGCGGCGTCGTCTGCAGCGAGCGCGACGACCTGGTCGCCCGCGGCGGTGAGCTGACCTGGATCGCCGAGCACACCAACCCGCGCGGGGTCCGCGGCTCGCTGAAGGACGCGATCGTCGGCACCGACGTCTTCATCGGGGTCTCGGCCGGCGGCCTGCTCGACGGCGACGACATCGCCACGATGGCCAACGGACGCGATCGTCTTCGCCATGGCCAACCCCGACCCCGAGGTCGACCCCAACGAGGCGGCCCAGCACGCCGCCGTCGTCGCGACCGGCCGCAGCGACTTCGCCAACCAGATCAACAACGTGCTGGCCTTCCCCGGCGTCTTCCGCGGGCTGCTCGACGCCCGGGCCAAGTCGATCCCCGACGAGGTGCTGCTGGCGGCGGCCACCGCGCTGGCCGGCACGGTCTCCGACGCGCGAGCTCAACGCGGCGTACATCGTGCCCAGCGTCTTCCACCCCGACGTGACCAAGGTCGTCGCGGCGGCGGTGCAGGAGGCGGCCGATCCGGGCCGGTGCCGGCCAGCGCCGGCCTGACGGACAGCGAGCCGCAGGCCACCTCGGTGTGACGGCCCGAGCGTCCCGTCGGACGGTGGTTCTGGTTCTGGCTCGCGCTGGCGGCGCAGCTGATCGCGCTCTACGTCGCCGCGAGGCACCGAGTGAGGGGGGTGGCCACGGGGTCGACAAGCTGGTCCACGCCGCGCTGTTCGCGGCGGTGGTCTGGACGGCCCGGCGGGCCGGTCTGCCGTTCGTCTGGGTCGTGCCTGCTGTCCGCCCTCCACGCCCCGTTGAGCGAGTGGGGCCAGGCGCACTTCCTGCCCCACCGCGACGGCTCGGTCGACGACGCCATCGCCGACCTGGTGGGCGTCGCGATCGGCGCCGTCCTGCCGGTCCGGCGGCACCGGGCCGCGGACAGGAGAGGATGTCGCCGTGAGCAACGCGAGCGCGAACGGCGCGATGGGACCTGACCGGCCGGCTGCTGCTCGCGACCCCGAAGCTCGAGGACCCGTCGTTCCGGCGCAGCGTCGTGCTGATGCTCAACCACGACGACGACGGCGCGATGGGCGTCGTCGTCAACCGGCCGCTCGAGGTCGAGGTCGCCGTCGTCCTGCCGGCCTGGCAGCCCTACCTGACCTCGCCCGGCGTGCTGTTCCAGGGCGGGCCGGTCTCGCTCGACTCCGCGCTCGGGCTGGTGGCGGTGCCCGGCGACGATGACGAACCCCTCGGCGTACGCCGGATCATCGGCTCGCTCGGGCTGGTCGACCTGGACACCCCGCCCGAGGTCGTCGTCGCCGAGCTGTCCGGCCTGCGGATCTTCGCCGGCTATGCCGGCTGGGGCGAGGGCCAGCTGGAGGAGGAGATCGCCGAGGGCGCCTGGTACGTCGTCGACGGCGAGGCCCGCGACGCGTTCTCCGACGACCCGGAGCAGCTGTGGCGCACCGTCCTGCGCCGCCAGGGCGGCGACCTCGCCATGGTCGCGACCTACCCCGAAGACCCCAACCTCAACTAGCGAGTGGTTCCGCCCGACGGGCCGAAGGGGAGTAGGACGTGACGGCAGACGCGGTCGACCCGGACGGTGTCGTCGCGGCGGCGGCCCTCTTGGCGCGCGGCGGGGTGGTCCTCCAGGTCGACGACGGTGAACGGTCCGAGCGCATCGTGCGGACCGCGGCCGTCAAAGCAGCCCGGGAGGGCCTCCAGGTCCACATCGTGTGCATCGACGCCGTGGCGGCCGATGACCTCGTCCGTCGTTGGGCGCAGCCGTTGGGGCTGGACGGGGTGACGAGCGCGCTGGTGACCGATGACTGGCCGGTCGGTCCCGAGCACCGCGCGGCATTCGATGCGCAGGTCATCGTCGGCACGGCCAACGCCTTCGCCCTCGACCTGCTGGCGGACTTCCTGGCTGAGGACACAGGCGGAGCTGACCGACGCCAGACGGGACCTGGCGATCGTCCTGGACATCGACGCAATCTTGATCGAGCAGATCACCAACGGTGGAGCAGATCTTCGGCGGTCGACGTAGTGTTGGCCCGCCTGGGTTTCACGCCGTTCTTCCGGCGGTACGCCCGGCTGTCGGGCGTGACCTGTGCGGCGCGGGATGCCGCGGCCGACCTCTCTTCGGTGTATCCGCCTCGAGGTCGTCACGGCCGGCCGGCCCGCCGTCGTCTCGGGTGGACGAGGCCGAGCTGAATCTTCCATGGGTCCGAGCGGCGCCGGGCTGCGGTCGTCGAGGGGGCGGTGGCGGCTCGGCGACGCGGGTCGCGCGGTCATCGTGGCCCTGCTGGACGCCGAGGAATGCCGCGCTGGTCGAGCGAGCTCCTGCGGGATGCCGGGGGTCGACGCTGAACGTCGCCAGCGTCCGGACGACCGGGCCGCGCTGCGCGGACGCGATGGCAGAGGCCGGAGCTCGGCGGCCGGGTCACGCTGCTCACCGCACTCGGCCGGGCCGAGGGCTGGCCGTGGGTCCGAGTGATGACGTGGCGCGCTAGCCGCCGGGGGGATCGAGGTCATCGCCGCCGGCGCAGTTCGATGACGCGTTCGCGGGACATCTGGGTGCGCGGTCTGGCGTCGGTCGCGACGGCGCGTTCCGGGCCGCGTCGCAGTTCCTGGTCGCGGAACAGGACGCGGTCTTCGGGAAGGTGCCCACCTTTAACTGGATGCCCCGCCGGGTGATCGAAGCATCCGAGGGCACGCCCTCTGTCTGGATCGAGTCGGCTCCTGGACCGAAACCAGGCCAAGGTCGACGGCGCCTTCGCCACGCGGCGACGGAGCGCGATGCGCGGATCGCTGCGGAGATCGAGTGGGCGCAGGCCGACCAGATCCTGGCCTGGCGCTACACAGTCCTGCAATCGACAGACGTCGAGGCGGCAGGTCTGGACGGCCGTTCACTGGCCTACAGTCAGGGGCTCGCGCGACGAACGTCGAGCTCGTGGGCATGTCCGCCGAGGAGATCTTCGCGCTGCTCGCCTCACGCTGGACCAGAGGCCGGCCGGGACTTCGGCCAGGTCGGCCGCCGGGTGCTCTTGCGGGTCATGGGCAATTGCTGGCGCGAGCAGCTCGAGCCGACTCGACGCTGCGCGTGGGCTCCTCGAGGTCAAGGGCGTCAAGCCCGCGGACGCCGCGCGCGCCCTCGAGAAAGGCGCTGACACGTCGTACGACGGATTGGTCGCGCGGATCAACCACGACCTGGTCGCGAACTACTTGCTCCAGCCTGCCGACCGACGGCGATATCTAGCCGACGCGGACGACTGCTCCTAGACTCGCGGGATGAGCACTGACCCGTACGCCGACCCGACCGCGCCGGGTGCTCCTGGCGGTCCGGAGCCCGAGCGCGAGGCCGCGCCGACCCGCACGGCGGTGCTGGAGCGCGAGCTGGTCGAGGAGCGCGAGCTCTCCGAGCCGGGCGACCACGAGCGGTTCGCGCACTACGTCCGCAAGGAGAAGATCCTGGAGAGCGCCCTGACCGGTGACCCGGTCGTCGCCCTCTGCGGCAAGATCTGGCTGCCCAGCCGCAACCCCGACCGCTTCCCGGTCTGCCCGGTCTGCAAGGAGATCCACGAAGGCCTGCGGCCCGGCAAGGGCGGCGGCGACGGCGAGGGAGACCGACTGAGCGCCGGCGCCGTCCTCGCGCGCTCTCACCGTCGGGATCGTCGCGCTCGTCACGTTCAACGCGTTCGAGGCGCTGGCCGTGTCGACCGCGATGCCGGTCGCGGCGACGGAGCTGGGCGGGGTCCGGGAGTACTCGCTGGCCTTCTCGCTGTTCCTCACCACCAGCCTGCTCGGCACGGTCCTGGCCGGTGGCTGGGCCGACGCGACCGGCCCGCGGCTGCCGCTGGTCACCGGCCTGGCGCTGTTCGGCGTCGGCCTCGTCGTCTCCGGCGTCGCCGGCAGCTTCAACCTGCTGATCCTGGGCCGCGGGATCGCCGGCTTCGGCGCCGGGCTGCAGATCGTCTCGCTCTACGTCGTGGTCGCCGACGCCTATCCGACCGAGCGGCACGCGGTGATCTTCGGCTACCTCTCGGCGGCCTGGGTCATCCCCTCGATCGTCGGGCCGGCGCTGGCCGGCTGGGTCGCGTCGTCGGTGTCCTGGCGGGTCGTCTTCCTGGCGGTGCCGCCGCTGGCCGTCCTGGCCTGGCTGGTCCTGCTGCAGCGGTCTCGCGACGGTCGGGACCGGGCGGGCCGGCCGGGCTGGCGGCGGACGCGGCGGCGGCGGACGAGCGAGCCGGCGACGACGGACGAGGCGCGGTCGACGGGGAACGACCGGGCAGCGCGATCGGGCCGGGCTCGCGCGGCGTACGGGCTGGGGGTGGCCGGTGGCGCGCTGCTGGTGCAGTGGGGCAGCCAGGACATCAAGGACTGGTTCGGGCTGCCGCTCACCATCATCGGCGTGATCGTGGTCGTCCTGTCCCTGCCGCCGCTGCTGCCGCACGGCGCGCTGCGCCTGTCGTTCGGCCTGCCGAGTGTCGTGATCACCCGCGGGCTGCTGACGGCGTCGTTCTTCGCCACCGAGACGTTCATCCCGCTGCTCCTGGTGACCAGCCGCGGGTTCAGCCCGGCCCAGGCCGGGCTGGTCCTGACCGGCGCCTCGCTGGGCTGGTCGACCGGCTCCTGGCTGCTCGGGCGGGAGTGGCTGCACTGGGCCAAGCGGCGGGTGCTGGTCACCGGCGCCGCCATCATGGCGATCGGGATGGTCACGCTGGTCGGGGTCGGGCTGGCCTGGTTCACCGAGTACGCCGTCCTCGGGATCTGGCTGTTCGCCGGGCTCGGGATGGGCATGGCCTACTCCTCGACCGCGGTGCTGGCGCTGCTGCTGGCGCCGAAGGGCGCGGAGGGGCGGGCGTCGTCCGCGCTGCAGCTGTGTGACGGCCTGGGTGGGGTGCTCGGGATCGGCATCGCCGGTGCGATCTTCGCCGTCTTCCACCACCCGGGACACGACGACGGGCACGTGCTGGCCGCGATCTGGGCCGGTCTCGCCGTGGTCGCGCTCGGGGCCATGGTGACCGGCTCTCGGTCACGCTTGCGCGCCTGAGAGGGACGCGCCAGGCTCAGCCCGTGGAGTCCTCGGAGTACGACTTCGACCTGCTCGTCATCGGCTCCGGCCCGGGTGGCCAGAAGGCCGCGATCGCGGCGGCCAAGATCGGCAAGCGGGTCTGCGTCGTCGAGCGCCGGCACATGGTCGGCGGGGTCTGCGTCAACACCGGCACCATCCCCAGCAAGACGCTGCGCGAGGCAGTCATCTACCTCACCGGCATGTCGATGCGTGAGCTGTACGGCGCGAGCTACCGGGTCAAGCAGGACATCACCGTGCAGGACCTGCTGGCCCGCACCCAGCACGTGATCGGCCGCGAGGTCGAGGTCGTGCGGGCCCAGCTGTTCCGCAACCACGTCGAGCTGGTCGCCGGGTACGGCGCGGTTCGTCGACCCGCACACGGTCGCCGTCGACGGCGTCGACCGCGGGGAGCGGGCGCTCATCTCCGCGGCCAAGGTCGTGATCGCCACCGGGACCAAGCCGGCCCGGCCGAGCCGAGGTGGCCTTCGACGGCCAGCGGGTGCTCGACTCGGACGGGATCCTGGAGCTCGACAAGGTGCCGGACTCGATGGTCGTCGTCGGGGCCGGGGTGATCGGCATCGAGTATGCGTCGATGTTCGCCGCGCTCGGCACCCGCGTGACCGTGGTCGAGAAGCGGCCGCGGATGCTGGAGTTCTGCGACCCCGAGGTCGTGGAGTCGCTCAAGTTCCACCTGCGCGACCAGGCTGTGTCGTTCCGCTTCGGCGAGGAGGTCGCGGCGGTCGCCAACAGCGCCGGCGGCACGGTCACGACGCTGGTCTCGGGCAAGCGGATCGCCGCCGAGACGGTGATGTACTCCGCTGGGCGGCAGGGCGTCACCGACGAGCTGGACCTGGACAAGGCCGGGCTCGAGGCCGACTTCCGCGGCCGGCTCAGTGTCGACGAGCACTACCGGACCAAGGTCGACCACATCTACGCCGTCGGTGACGTGATCGGCTTCCCGGCGCTCGCGGCCACGTCGATGGACCAGGGCCGGCTGGCGGCGAGCCACGCCTTCGACGAGCCGGCCAACGAGCTGCGCGGCCTGCAGCCGATCGGCATCTACACGATCCCGGAGATCTCCTACGTCGGGAAGACCGAGGAGGAGCTGACGGCCGAGTCGGTGCCCGTACGAGGTCGGGCGTCTCGCGCTACCGCGAGCTGGCCCGCGGGCAGATCGTCGGCGACCCCTACGGGATGCTCAAGCTGCTGGTGCACACCGACGACCGGTCGCTGCTCGGCGTACACGTATTCGGCACTGCCGCAACGGATCTGGTCCACATCGGCCAGGCCGTCATGGGCTGCGGCGGCACGGTCGACTATCTGGTCGACACGGTGTTCAACTACCCGACGCTGTCCGAGGCCTACAAGGTCGCGGCGCTCGACGTGGCCAACAAGCTGCGGGCCGTCGCCCGGTTCCACTCCTAGCGTTGGGCGCCATCGAGCGCCGGACGTCGCTTCCCGTGCGCGCGTCGCTGATGCCCTGCGGGTCAGCCTCGACCTCGACGTCGAGCTGGTCGTCGGGGCGCGATGGCGGCTGCGGACGGTGCGTGGGGAGTACGGCTTCCGTACGTCGGGGGTCATGGCGCGCGGCGAGATGGTCCGCTGGGCGATGCGGCTCTGGCGGCGTCGTGCCGGTGCGGCACACCAGCAAGATCGTCTCAGCTGGTCGAGGACGACGGCCGGGGGGGCGCCTGTTCGTGGACCAGATGACGACGGGGGTCTTCGCGGCGTACCGGCACGTGCACGTCTTCCGCCGGTCGAGGGCGGGACCGAGATGCTGGACGACGTCACCTGGACGCTCGCCCGGCGGCCCGTTCGGGTCGCTCGCCGACCGGCTGTTCGTCCGCCGGATGCTGGAGCAGCTGCTCGATGACCGCAACGCCGAGATCCTGCGCCGCGTGTCGTCCTAGCCGCGGGCTCAGCGGACGGTCCTAGCGAACGGTGCTGCGCAGGAGGGGGAGGACCCGGTGCGGGACCTGGGTGTCCAGGGCGATCAGGGTCGACGTGCGCAGCACGTGCTCGTCGTCGACGACGCCGTCGATGACCCGCTGCAGGTCGGCGTTCGACCGGGCGACGACCCGGACCAGCAGGTCGCCGGAGCCGGTGATCGTGTGCGCCTCGAGCACCTCGGGGATCGCCGCGAGGTGCCTGGCCACCGCCTCGTGCCCGAGCCCCTGCCGGATCTCCAGCGAGCAGAACGCCGTCACCGGATAACCCATCGCGGACGGGTCGAGCTCGGGCCCGAAACCGCGGACGACCCCGTCGCGGACCATCCGGTCGAGCCGGGACTGCACCGTGCCGCGGGCGACGCCGAGCCGGCGCGAGGCCTCCAGGACGCCGATCCGTGGCTCGTCGGCGAACAGCTCGAGGATCCGGCCGTCCAGCTGGTCGAGCGCCATCGGTGGGCCAGCCTTTTCGGTCTTGGCGATAGATGGACAGATTGTCCAGCAACTCGGGCCAGTCAGCTCGGCATTATGCGCAGATTGACCAGGCCGTGTCGGGCACGGTTGCCCAGTCACCGTCGGCTCCGCCACCCTGTCCGGGTATGAGCGCCGACACGACCGACCCACAGTCGAGCTGACCGCCGACGAGCGCCAGGCCCACCTCGACCTCGAGCAGCTCAAGCAGCTGGTCGGGCTCGTGGACTACGACGAGCACGGCCGACGTCTTCCCGGTCACCGGCTGGGACGCCGTCGTCATGGTCGTCGGCAACGCGACCCAGGCCGCGCACTACTACCAGTCGGCGTTCGGCATGGAGCTCGAGGCCTACAGCGGCCCGGAGACCGGCAACCGCGACCACAAGTCGTTCGTCCTGCGCAGCGGCTCCTGCCGCTTCGTCATCAAGGGCGGCGTCGCCCCGGACAGCCCGCTGCTCGACCACCACCGCGCTCCACGGCGACGGCGTCATCGACATCGCGCTCGAGGTGCCCGACGTCGACCGCTGCATCGCCCACGCCCGCAAGCGTCGGCGCGACGATCCTGGAGGAGCCGCACGACCTGGCCGACGAGTACGGCAGCGTGCGCGTCGCGGCCATCGCGGCGTACGGCGACACCCGGCACACCCTCGTCGACCGCAGTCCAACTACCAAGGCCCGTACCTGCCCGGCTACGAGCCGCGCACCGTCGTCGTACGTCCGGCGCGAGGGCGCGCCCAAGCGGATCTTCCAGGCGCTCGACCACGTCGTCGGCAACGTCGAGCTCGGGCACATGGACGAGTGGGTCACGTTCTACAACAAGGTGATGGGCTTCGTGAACATGGCGGAGTTCATCGGCGACGACATCGCGACGGACTACTCGGCGCTGATGAGCAAGGTCGTCGCGAACGGCAACCACCGGGTCAAGTTCCCGCTCAACGAGCCGGCGGTCGCCAAGAAGCGCAGCCAGATCGACGAGTTCCTCGACTTCTACCAGGGCCCCGGCGCGCAGCACCTGGCGCTGGCGACCAACGACATCCTCGGCACGGTCGACGCGATGCGGCTCGAGGGTGTGGAGTTCCTGGACACGCCCGACTCCTACTACGAGGACCCGGAGCTGCGCGAGCGGATCGGCAACGTGCGGGTCCCGATCGAGGAGCTGCAGAGCCGCGGCATCCTGGTCGACCGCGACGAGGACGGCTACCTGCTGCAGATCTTCACCCGGCCGATCGGCGACCGGCCGACGGTGTTCTTCGAGCTGATCGAGCGGCACGGCTCGCTCGGCTTCGGCAAGGGCAACTTCAAGGCGCTGTTCCAGGCGATCGAACGCGAGCAGGAGCGGCGCGGGAACCTGTAGCCTCGAAACGTGCCTTTCGTCCCCGTCCGCCCAGTCGCCGTCGCGATCGGGGTGGCGGTGGTCGGCGGTGTGCTCGGCCCGGTCGCCGGCTATGGCCGGCCGGGCATCGGCGACTCGCTCTATCCGAAGTACGGCAACGGCGGGTACGACGTCCAGCACTACGACATCGGCGTCGCCTATGACCCGGCGACGCGCCGACTGACCGGCACGACGACGGTCACGGCCACGGCCCAGAAGAGCCTGACCCGGTTCGACCTCGACTTCGTCCTGACCGCGCGCACCGTCGTCGTCAACGGCCAGCCGGCGACGTTCTCGCAGAGCCTCACGACCAAGCCGGCCGACAACTACGGCGGCGAGCTGGTCGTCCGGCCGAAGGTCGCCGTCGGCCAAGGGCGCCACCATGACCGTCGTCGTGACGTACGACGGCACGCCGGCCACGCGCCTGGTCAACGGGTTCACGCCGTGGATCACCACGTCGACCGGGGCCGTCGCGCTGGGCGAGCCCGAGTCGGCGGCCTGGTGGTTCCCGAGCAACGACCATCCGCGCGACAAGGCGTCGTACGACATCTCGATGACGCTGCCCAACGCGCTCAAGGGGATCGCCAACGGCGTGCTGGTCTCCCATGTCACGACGCTCGGCTTCGACGACGTGGCATTGGCGCGAGACCCAGCCGATGGCGACCTATCTCGCGTTCGCGGCGATGGGGCAGTACAGCCTCATCACGGGGTCCTCCGGCGGCCTGCCGTTCTATACCGCAGTGGCGACGCAGGTCGGCAAGTTCGGCCCGGCGGCGAAGGCCGATCTCGCCCGGACGCCCGAGGTAATCGACTGGGAGAGCACGCTTTTCGGGCCCTACCCGTTCGACGCGATGGGTGGCGTGGTGCCGGATGGCGACTTCGGCTATGCGCTGGAGACCGAGTCCAAGCCGGTCTACGACCGGGTCTTCTGGCGCAGCGGATCAGCCATGTACGTCGTCGTCCACGAGAACGCCCACGAGTGGTTCGGCGACAGCGTTTCCGTGGACCAGTGGAAGGACATCTGGCTCAACGAGGGCTTCGCGACGTACGCCGAGTGGCTCTGGTCCGAGCACGAGGCACAGGGCACGGCGCAGACGCTGTTCAACGCGGAGTACAGCCGGCCGGGCACGGATCCCTTCTGGGCCACCAAGATTGGCGATCCGACGATCCCGCAGACGTTCGACCGTCCGGTCTATGCCCGCGGCGGCATGACGCTCAACGCGTTGCGAGTGCGGATCGGGGATGCGGCGTTCTTCCAGCTGTTGCAGGACTGGGTGATTGCCCACCACGGCGGCACGGCGACAACGGCGCAGTTCATCGCGCTCGCTGAGAGTGAGTCCGGGCTCGACCTCACGTCGTTCTTCGACGCGTGGCTGTTCAGTGGGACCAAGCCCGCGCCGACTGTCGCCAACGGCTTCCCGCCCGGCTTCTCGCCGGCCTTGGCTGCCGCGGCCCGACCGCCCGCGTCCCTGCCCGCGATCACGGCCGCCGGCTCGCTGCTGGCTTCCCGGCACCGCTAGCTCGGCGCCGACCTCGATGCCCCAGATCAGCTCTTCGTCAGGTCTTCCGCGAGCATGACGATGATGCCGCTGGGGCCGCGGACGTACGTGAGCTTGTAGACGTCCTCGTAGGTCGCCACGCCGCGCAGCGGGTGACAGTCATGCCTCGCAGCGATCTCGAGGGCCTCGTCGATGTCGTCGACCGAGAAGGCCACGCGGTGCATGCCGATCTCGTTAGGGCGGGTGGGCTCGGTCTCGATCGCATCGGGATGGATGTACTCGAAGAGCTCGAGCCGACCATTGCCGTCCGGCGTCTGGAGCATGGCGATCTTGGCGTGGTTGCCGTCGAGGCCGACCGCTGTGTCGGTCCACTCTCCACTGACCGTGTCACGGCCGAGCTCGGTGAGCCCGAGGTCGGTGAAGAAGGCGATCGTCGCTTCGAGGTCGCGAACGGCGATTCCGACGTTTTCGAGTTTGATGGGCATGCGTTGCACGCTATCGAGTCAACGCAATTCGGCCCCGTGGCCGCAGTCTCCGCCGTGGTGCTGCGGCCGGGAGAAGAAGCCTCAGCGGACCTCGGCGGCCAGAGCGAGGTCGAAGCCGGCGCCGTGGTTCGCCACGCCCACGAGGAGGAGGCCGGCCCATTCGAGGGCGTGCGCCATGTGCAGCGCTCCTGCGTCGAGGGGGCGCATGCCCAGGCTCTCCAGGAACGTCGAGAAACCTGCCTTCGCCTCGGCGCTGTCGCCGGCGAAGAACACATCCAGGGGCGTGTCTTGAGCAAGGACGCCGCTGAAGATCGAATTGAACGCCTTGACGACGTGCGCGCCCTCTGGGGCGGCGGCGGCGATCTGGTCGGACACTGAGTTGCCGGCGGTGGTCGCTAGTCCGCTTGCGTCGGCGTTGAACGGGTTGGTGATGTCGACGAGGGTCTTGCCGGCCAGCGCCTCGCCGTACTGCGTGACCACGTCAACCGCGCCGGCGTACAGGACGGCCAGGATGACGATGTCACCGGCTGGCCGAGCGCCGAACTCACCGACGGTGGCTCCGTTGCCGATCTGGTCGGCGAGGGCCTGAGCCTTGGCGGTGTTGCGGCTCATGAGCTCGACGGTGTGGCCGTGTTTCGCCGCCCGGGTGCCGATGGCGGTGGCCATGTTGCCCGAGCCGATGATGCTGATGGTGGTCATGGTGACGTTCCTCCTGGTCTATGGGCGGGGGCCAAGATGAGGCACCCCTCGCTTTGATGTGAGGGGTAACCGGAGGCCTCCCTCATTCTATTCCGGAGGGGAGCCTCAAGTTGGCCGTAGACTCTGTGGAGTGACCCAGAGCAACGTCGAGCAGAAGCGCAGGCCGCTGCGCCGCGATGCCCGCGAGCACCGCGACAAGCTCATCGCCGCGGCGCAGCGCGAGTTCGCCGCCCGGGGTGTGGACGCCTCCTTGGAGAAGATCGCCCGCGACGCCGGTGTCGCCATCGGAACCCTGTATCGCCACTTCCCAACGCGCCTCGACCTGCTCATGGCCGCCCTCAGACCACGGCTCCAGGAGTTTGTCGACGGGGCGGCCAAGGCCCTGCAGATCGACGATCCGTGGGAGGGGTTCGTCAGCTACTTGGAAAACCTGTTCGCCCTGCAGGCAGGAGACCGAGGCTTCAACGACTTCCTCTCCCGCCGCTTCCCCGGCAATGCGGAGACCGAGCGCATCCACGACGAGACGTGCGACCAGATCGAGACCATTCTCACCCGAGCCCAGGAAGCCGGCCAGGCGCGCCCCGACATCACCCAGGCCGACATCGTCAACCTGATCTGGTCCAACGGCCGGATCATCGACGCCACCAGCGCCAAGGCTCCGACGGCCTGGCGACGCCAGCTCTATCTGATGCTCGACGCCTACCGGGCCGACCGGGCACATTCGATCCCCGAGCCGCCGATGACGGACGAGCAGCTCTACGACGCCATGGTCCATCTCAGCCAGGCGAAGTAGGGACTCGGGCACCCGAGGGCTGCCACCTGGTCCCGTAGGGTCGCGCTATGAGCGACAGGGTGGCCGTCTATATCGACTTCGACAATGTCGTGATCTCGCGCTACGACAACATCCATGGCGATGGAGCCTGGCGCAAGGACCAGGCCCGTGACCATCGACGTTCGCTCGGATCCAGCGACCCGGTGGACGTGAAACTGGCAGAAGCCGAGATCGACATCAGCGCGATCATCGACTACTCCGCATCGTTCGGCACGGTGGCGTTAACCCGCGCGTACGCCGACTGGTCGGTGCCGGCGAACGCGGCGTACAAGACCCCGCTGGTGAACCGGTCGATCGACCTCGTCCAGCTGTTCACCACCTCTGGTCTCAAGAACGGCGCCGACATACGGCTCGCGGTCGACGCCGTCGAGGACCTCGTCCAGCACTCCGACATCTCGCATGTCGTGTTCGTGGCGGGCGACTCTGACTACGTCCCACTGGCGCAGCGTTGCAAGCGGCTCGGCCGGTACGTCGTCGGAATCGGTGTCGCCGGCTCGACCAGCCGGGCGCTGGTCTCGGCGTGCAACGAGTTCATCGACTACGCCGACCTACCCGGCGTGAGTCCACCGCCGCCGCCCACTCCTGCGCAGAAGACGACACAGAAGAAGGCCACGGCCACCAAGTCGGCTACCAAGAAGACGGCCACCAAGAGTGGCGCGGCTCCGGCCGAGTCCGCTGCCGAGGCCGAGGCGACCTCGTTGCTCATCCGGGCGGTAAGGGTCGGTCTGCAGAAGAGCGACGACGAGTGGGTCTACGCAGGCGGCGTGAAAAGTCAGATGCAGCGGATGAACCCCGCCTTCAAGGAGCAGACGCTCCACTTCTCCACCTTCCGGGCCTTCGTGGAGTCCCGGTCGCCCACCGTGGAGTCCAAGATGGACGGCAATGGCCAGCTGATGGTGCGGCTGGCGTAGCGGGGCCACATCGACCCCACTCGAGGAGTGAGTCAGCCGTGAGCACCCAGGAAGGCGCCGATATCCGGATCGTCGACCCGGCCCGTCTCCCGTTCGCCTATGAGGATGCGCTCAACGCCGGGGACGCTGACGCCGTGGTCGCGCTGTTCCACCAGGACGCGACGATGCACACCTTCAGCGGCAATGTCCTCACCGACCGGGAGGCGCTGCACGCTGAGGCGGTCCAGTCGATCGCGGCCCAGGCGTGTCTGACCAACAAGCTCAGGTCCACCTTGATCGGCGGCGATACGGCCCTGATCATCGTGGATTGGGACCTCGAGGCGAGGTTGCCGGACGGCACGGGGATCTCGCCGACCGGAACGACGACGGCTGTCGCCCGCCGGTCGGCCGACGGGTCGTGGCGGTTCGCCATCCTCGACTGTCGAGGGGCAGTTGGATCTCCCGGGTGGTCGTAGCTGCACTGGCGCTGCCCAGGCAGACTGCAGTCGTGACCGAGTATTTGTTCGTCTACGGCACGCTCGCTCCGGGCCGGCCCAATGAGCACGTGTTGGCCGACGTCCCCGGTACTTGGGAACCAGCCACGGTCCGCGGAGACCTGGTCGACCATGGCTGGGGTGCGGCTGCTGGTTATCCGGCTCTGGTGTTGCGGGAGCGCGGACCCGAGGTCCCCGGGCTTCTCTTCGCTTCGGACGCCTTGGTCGAGCAGTGGGTTTCGCTCGACGAGTTCGAAGGCTCGGGTTACGAACGGGTCCTGACCCGCGCGAAACGCGGGACCGGCGATGTCGTCCAGGCGTGGGTCTACGTCGCACTACTTGTGGCTGACGGCGCGTAGAGCCTGCAGCCCTGCCTCGATGTCTGTGTACGCCGATTCGGTGACCTGACCCTTTTTTCGAGCGTCGGCGAGCCGGTGCTCGAAGTCGTTGAGCTGGTGCACGAGGTCCTTGCGCGGACGGTCATTCACGCTGCGGCTCAGTTCGGTCACGCGGTGGCTGAAGTCGTTGGCGAGCGGGGCGGCCAGACCGCCGGTCGTGGCGGCGTGCTGCACTGCGTCGCGGAGCCGGTCGATGGGACTCTGCGGAGCCGTCGCGCTGGTCGTACGGGGCTGCGTCGTAGGGGGCTGCGTGGAGGACGTCGTACTGGTCGACGTACTGGATTGATGGGCGGTCGATGGGGGCGGCGACTGGTCACCGTCCAGGGCGGAGATGGCCCACAGTGTCGCGAGTACGGCGACAACGGCGATCAGGGCGAGTGCGGCGGCGAGCCGCCTGCGATGGGGTGCTGGAGCGCTCGGGATGTCGGCGGCGAGATGGTGGGTGGGGGGACTCAAGACGCGGGTAGCGGGTGGCGATTGAGCTGGCAGTGCAAGGGTGCGACCGAGCTGGGCCGGTGGGCCGTCCAAGACATCCAGGCGGAGCGCCGCCTGCTCGGCCGTTGGCCGGTGGCTGGGATCCTTGGCCAGCAGGTCCACGATGAGTTCGTCGAGTGCTGCCGGTGTGTCCGGCCGCTCTGCCATGGGGTGCGGCACAGGCGCATGGACATGCTGAGCCAGCGTGAGCAACGCGCTCTCAGCCTCGTACGGCGGATGCCCGGTGACCAGCGTGAACAGGACGGCACCTAAGGCGTACGTGTCGACGGCTTGGGTCGCCGGTCCACCCTGGACCAGCTCAGGAGCGACGTACGGCGCGGTGCCGACGAGCATCCCCGCCTCCGTGAGTGCAGTGACGGTCGTGTCACCGGCCTCTGCCAGCCGCGCGATGCCGAAGTCAAGGACCATGCATCGCCCGTCGCTGGCCAGCATGAGGTTGGCCGGCTTGATGTCCCGGTGAACGACGTCGAGAGCATGCGCCGCACCTAGCGCGCTCGCGCACTGACTTCCGTACGTCGTCACGGCACGGATCGGTGGGGGCCCGCCGTCGGCAAGCAACCCCTGGAGCGTGGGGCCGGGCAGGAGCTCCATCACGAGCCACGCGCGTTCGTCGTCGGCACCGAAGTCGAACACCGTGACGATGTGCGGATGCGCCAGGCCGGCGAGAATCCCCGCCTCACGGCGGAATCGAGTCATGGCGTCGGCGGGTGCGTGGACGACGTTGAGCACCTTCACGGCGACGCCACGCCCCAGCACCCGATCCTCTGCCGCCCAGACGGAGCCCATCCCACCGCGACCAAGGAAGTGCGTGAGCGCATACCGCTCAGCCAGAACGTCTCCGGTCGTCATGCCCCCATCGTTTCGCGTCCACGCGTTCGCCGCCCGGGCAGGCTGGGCATCGAGTGGCTGTCTGCACTTGTCGGAATCGGTCAGCCCCGTTCGTTGCAGATGTAGGGCCCCGGGTACGGCCGGAGCCGAATCGAGAGGAATGCGCATGACTGACAAGGCTTCTGGCGAGGCCCGAGCGTTTCGCTTCGGCATCGTCGCCCCAGTTCTGGCCGAGACGTCGAGCTGGCGCGAGCAGGTGCGCCGCATCGCTGATCAGGGCTACTCGACGGTGCTGATGCCGGACTTCCCGCAGTTGCAACCGTCCCCAGCTGTCGCGCTCGCCGTTGCGGCGACGATCGCCGACGTACGGGTGGGTACCTGGGTGTACGCCGCCCCGTTGCGCGCGCCGTGGCTCACCGCGTGGGAGGCCCACTCGCTGACCCTGCTCACGGAGGGTCGCTTCGAGATGGGCATCGGGGCCGGCCGGCCCGGCATTGAGGACGAGCTGCGTGAGCGGGGACTGCCCGTGCTCTCGCCCGGACGGCGGTTGGAACAGGTGCGTGAGACCGTGGCCGAGCTGCGCGCGCTGGACGGCGACCAGCGGCGTACGCCGGTGGCGATGGCGGTGAGCGGCCCGAAGGCACGGGCGCTGGCGGCCGAGATCGCCGACATCGTCACGTTCGCCATGACGCCGTACGAGGCGCGGGCCGACGTGGTGCAGCGGGTGCGCGACTTCCAACCCAGCCGCGACGTCGAGCTTTCGATGCACATCGCGGTGGTTGGGGACACCGTCTCCCCGTTCATGGCTCCACCGGACACGGACACCGCCAGACTGCAGGCAACGGACTCCCTCGCCTACCTGCCGCCCGACCCCGCGGCAGCCGCCGACGAGCTGCGTCGGCGACGCGAGGAGACCGGCGTCTCCTACTTCGCCTTCGGTGCCAACGTTGCCGACACGTTCGCGCCGCTCGTCGCCGAACTGGCCGGTCGGTAGTCTCCTGTCCCGGCGGAAGATCTGCGGTTCGAGTTGCCGGGCGAACACGCATCAGTGAACTTGGTTGCATGCGAGGACTAGCGGTCATCGGTGTTCCGAGCAGTGCGGGCAGCTATGCGGCCGGCCAAGACCAGGCACCGCAGGCGCTATGGGCGGCGGGTTTGGTGGAGGCGCTTGCCGGGGCCGGTCTCGACGTGTGGACGCCGGGCACCTGACGGAGCAGGTATGGGCTCCGGACCCCGAGAACAAGTTCGCCCAGAACGCCGAGCATCGGTCGCGACTCCTCACTCTCGAACGCGAACTTATCGACGAGAATCCCGCCTGGCTCCTCATGCGTGAGCCGGATGCACGACGCGGACAGGCGGTACTTCGGCTGCTCTGCGCACAGGACTGACGAAAAGCTGGCAACCATCAGCCCGAGCTCGGGCGTATTGGTTGCGTGACTCTCTTGCTGAGCAGGGCAGTTGTTGCGGTGCTGGGCATCAGCGTTGGGCTGCAGGCGATTTCAGCCTGCACCGCAACCGACAAGCCGGCCGCCACTCACGCTACGTCGGCCGTTCAGTCAGCGACTCCGGCGGCCGACGAGGAGCCGCTCAGGCTCGTCGGTCTCGGAGACTCGATCCTGACCAGTGCCGACGACGACGGCCACACGCTTCTCGACCTGTACGGCGAGCACCTCCGAGCCGTGACCGGCGGGACCGTGACGGTGCGGAACCTCGCCGACGGGTCCAACACGACCCAGTCGGTCCTGGACTCGCTTGTGGCCGGCTCCGCCGCAGCGTCGGCAGTGGCCGCTGCGCACCTCGTCGTGGTCACAGTCGGCGGGAACGATGCCGACCCGTTTGGGCACTATCCCGCCGGCACGTGTTCGCCCCGCTCGCGCCCATCCGACTGCCTGACGGCGTACGCGCCGGACCTGTCAGCGAACCTGACGCGAGTTCTGGCCAGGGTTGAGGAGCTGAAGCCGAGAGACGCCACCCTGGTGATCACGAGCCCGGACTTCAACCCCTTCATCGGCTGGTCGGAAGCTCCCTCCCGCACGTTCGGCGTCGACTTCTACCGCCAGGTCGCGACCGCAGAGACCGCGCTCGTGTGCCGCCTGGCCCGTGAGACTCACGCCCGCTGCCTGGACCTCCTTCATCTCCTCAATGGTGTCGACGGCACGGCGGACGCTGCGCCGTACCTGGCTGCCGACCACGCCCACCCCGGAGCTGCCGGCGTCAAGGCCATAGCGGACGCTCTGGTCACGCTTCTCGACGAGTGACTGAATGGCAACCATCTGGGTTCGCTCGGGCGTAGTGGAGGGCGTGAGTCCTTCGCGGGCAGGAGTGCCGATGGCGGTGAAGCCATCCTTTGACGACTATGTCGTCGCGCGTGAGCGACACCTGCTGCGGGTGGCCTACCTGTTGGCCCAGGACGCCCATCTCGCTGAGGACCTGGTCCAGACGACGCTGACCCGGGCTTGGTTCGCCTGGCATCGGATCGATGGCGACCCGGATCCGTACGTGCGCAAGATCCTGGTCAACACATTCACCTCGGCGCGGCGTCGCCGCTGGAACGTGGAGCGGCCCACCGAACGGCTACCGGAACGGCCCGGGGTCGACCACGAGAGCAGTACCGATCTTCGTCGCGCCCTGGCGACCTTGCCGAAGGGTCAGCGAGCCGTGATCGTGTTGCGCTACTTCGAAGACCTCACCGAGGCGGACACCGCACGAGCGCTCGACGTCAGCATTGGCACCGTCAAGAGCCAGACCGCCAAGGCGCTGGCCAAGCTGCGTGTCGACCCGCTCCTGGAGGTGACCGCATGAACGTCTCCGAGCTGTCGGCCGCGCTCCACGAACAGGCCAACGAGATCGACGCGACCGCGCAGTCGCAGCTCACGCTGGTCCACGCACGCGTCCACCGGGTACGACGTCGCCGCGCGGTGGCTGTTGGCATCCTCGGGGCAGCCGCTGTCGCGGCGGTTGTGCTGACTCTCGTACTCCCTCGCGGTGCCACGCGATCGGAGCCGGCCGCGCCGCGGCCTGTCGTCTTCCTCGAACACGTGGGTCACTACCACCTGGTCAGGACTGAGACCGGAGCCGCCGGCGACAACCAGGTCGCGCTCAGCGTTCCCACGCCCGCAACGGAATTCCTCGTCAGTGCAGCTTGCCGCGGGCCTCGAGGAGAGCTGGACACTCGGTTAGTCGCCAACGGCACGTCGGTGGGCGGCGTGACGTGCGCGCCCGACCCGCCGGTGTTGATCGAGACGCATGTTCTTATCGGTTTCAGCGCGGACGACCTCAAGGGAACAGGGGTCGATCTAACCCAGAAATCGCTCGTCATCTCTCTCACCCTGGTGCGCGGCCGCTACAACCAGGTGCCGACGACCGACCGCGAAGCGGTGCTCGGGATCGCCATCTACGAACGAGATGGATAGCACTAGCTGGCGGCAGCGATCGGCTCGAGTCCCGCGACCAGCTCCTCCAGCTCTTCCGCGCTGAGCACGTCGTACGGCGGCGCCGCCAGCTCGTCGGTAAGAGCCTCGATTCGCTGGCTGGTCTCCCGGCCGGCAGCGGTGAACCCGCCGGCGGCGTCCACGAGACTGCGGTCGCGCAGCCGGTCGATGACGGCGGCCAGCTGTGCCTTGGGCAGATGGTGGATCCGGTCGAACTCCTCCGCCCTCATCTCCAAGGAAAGAGCCATGAGGACGTGGGCCTCGGTGCCGCCGATGCCGTGGGCGATGAGGGCGGAGTTGTGGCCGTCGCCCCGGTGCTCCCGCAGCAGTGTCGCCGCGTGCCAGAGCCTGGCCACCGGCTCCTGGGGTACGACGAGCGCCCGGAGCCCGGCGTACAACGCCCGGCCCTCGGTCGGTGCGCTGACCGCCGCTCGGGTGGCGAGGTCGGCGACCCGCGCCAGACCGGGGGAGTCGGCGAGCTTCCCGATCCTCCGCCGCAGCGCGGCCGCGCTGGCGCGCTCGCGTACGACGATCGCCTCCTCCGGGGTGGTCTTCCCCCAAACCCACGGGATGTGGCGGGCCACCTCGCCGTCGGCGAAGTTGAAGAAGACCGCGTGGACCACCTCTGCCGGGACCAGCCCGAGCGGCGCGGCCCGGCCCGCGAAGTACCCGTCCCAGTAGTTGCGCAGGCCCAGGGCCAGGAACGCGTCGGTCACTGTGTCGGAGAAGCTGACGGTGGCGATCGGCTCGACGAGCTCGAACATGCGGTGGACCTGGGCCCGCGCGTGCATCATCGGACGTCTCCTATGGTCGTGCGGCGCACTGAGGGAGTGGGCGTCGGCGATCAGCGCAGTACCGGGAACACGAGATGGGTGACGCGGTCGCCCTGGATACACCTCGTCGGGTTGCCGAGCATCACGTCGTCCGTCGAGAGTTTGCCGAAGAAGGGGCGGTTGCCTTCACCCATCACGACCGGGACAAGGTCGACGGCCACCTCGTCGAGCAGCCCCAGGTCCAGGCACTGCCGGGCGATCGTCCCACCGCTGACCGTGACGTCCCGTTCGCCGGCCAGCGTCTGGGCCTGAGCGACCGCGGCCGCGACACCATCGGTCACGAAGGTGAACGGTGCCTCGGGGTGTGCGTCGACCCAGTCCGTGGGGACGTCGTGCGTCACGACGACGACAGGGACGTCCAGTGTGTGGCGACCCTGCCATCCCTCGGCCACATCGAACAGCGTGCGGCCGCACACCAGTGCGCCGATCGAGGACGCCCATCGCTGCCAGTGCTCCGAGCTCGGCGGGGTGAGGTGGACGGCGAAGTCCCCAGCAGGAGTAGGGAGCTCGACCTCACCGTTCTGCAGCCAGTCGAACAACCGCCCGATGGTGTTGTCCTCCTTGGCGACGTACCCGTCGAGCGACATGATCGCCTGCGCCACCACCTTGCCCATAGTGCGTCCCTCTCCTCAGGTGTGCTGCGGCCGGTAGATGTGCACCACGATGCCGCTGGGAAACGTCAAGCCATCGACCAGGTCCAGGTGCCTGGAGTCCGGCAGCTGGTCGAACAGGCCCTGCCCTGTGCCCAGGACCAATGGCTGGACCAAGAGGCGGTACTCGTCGATCAGGTTCGCCGCAGCCAAAGCGCCCGCGAGCCGTGCCCCTCCCCAGACGATCACGTCGGGGCCGGGCTCGGCCTTGATCGTCGCGATCTCGGTCGCGAGGTCACCACGCGCGACCCGGGTCACCGGCCAGGCGGCCTCCGCGTCGCTCAGCGTCGTGGAGAACACGACCTTGGGAATGTCGTTCATCGGGCGCCGCGTAGTCGTCGTCCGAGTGCGGCCAGTACGACGACATCTCCTGGTACGTCGTGCGGCCCATGAGGTGGGCACCGGCCTTGCGGACGTGGTCGAGCTTCCACTGTCTGAGCTCGGCGCCTTCGGGGATCGCGACCCCGGGGTGCTCACGGTCGCTGCCAACGAATCCGTCCAATGACATCGACATGTACAGAACCACATCGCGCATGAGCTATCTCTCCTTCCGCATGGGCTACAGCACCCGCTCCAGCCGGTCGAACGCGTTCGCAACACCGCGGCCGTGCTCTTCACGCAGCTCATCAGAGGGGAAGCCCGACTGAACCATGGACATCAGCGTCGCCCCCTCTCTGGGTGCAAACGTGAACTCGGTGCTGAAGGCGAGGACGGAACCGTCGAGCCGGGTCTCGGTCGTGGCCAGCAGCAGGCGGCGGGGACGCTCGATCGCCTCGAACACGTGCCGGTGCCGGTAGAGCTGGTCCGGCGAGGGGCCGAAGGAGACCTCCCAGGCGCCCCCGACGCGCAGCTCGCAGCGCGAGTCGACGATCCAGCCCGGCGCGTCGGTGCCGTAGAACTCGCGCTGGCCCGACGCGCTGGTGAACAGGTCGAACACCCGTGCGGGCGACTCCTGGATGAGGCGCTCGTAGCGGAGCTCGCGACTCATTGCGCCCCCTCCACGAAGCGCTCGAAGCGATCCAACCGGCTCTCCCAGGCCTGCCGGTGGGCCTCGATCCACTCGCCCGCCTCACCGAGCTTCGTAGCCGGACCCAGCCGGCACTCGCGCACCCGGCCCAGCTTCTCGGTCTCAACCAGGCCGGCGAACTCCAGGATCCCCACATGCTTCTTGATCCCGTTGAGGGTCAGGCCCGACGGTCCGGCGAGCTGGGTGAGCGTCGCGGGACCGCGGCCCAGGCGCTCGAGGATGCCCCGTCGCTGCGGGTCCGAGAGCGCGAAGAAGGTCGCGTCGAGGTCTAGCGATAGTGCACCGATCGGTTCAGTATGCTGGTGGTCGACTTGTAGCGCAACCTGACGTTGGAGCCCTTCACGAACCAATCGCAGGCACGTCGCTGTGCTTGGCTCACGGCAGATTGGCGTCGTGAACGACTCTCTGCCGGTTGGCTCGCGACTTCGCGGCGAGTATCAGGTTGGGCTGCACGGTGGATCGAGCCCGACAGAGGGAAGCCGAAATGACGCGCATCGCGATGCCTCGCACAGCTAGGCGTTCCGCCCGCCCCAGCGTCCGAGTGCGACGATCGCCTCGCGCAAGGCGAGCCCGCGATCGGTCAGGGCGTAGGCCCGTGTGTTGTGCCGAAGGGGCAGACGGGCCAGCACGCCTGCCTCTTCGAGTTCGCGCAGGCGGATCGCCAACATGTTCGTCGGCACTCCGAGGTCGCGCTGCAGATCGCCGTATCGCTTCGGTCCGTCCAATAGCCGTTCCACGATGAGCAGGGCCCACCGTGCTCCGACGATGTTCAGGGCCGCGGCGAGGTCACTCACGCGGTCGGATCGGCGTCCGGCTTCATCCAGAAGGGCGAGTAGTGGTAGCCCTCCGGGTCGTCGAACTGGCGCTGATACATGAACGGATAGTCGTCGGTGTCACCTATCCGCCCGCCAGCGGCGCCGGCGCGCTCGACAAGCTCGTCGACCGCCTCGCGGCTGCCCAAGTCGAAGGAGACGGTGACTTTCGAGGGGGTGTCGGGTCCGCCGACAAGCTCCTCGACGCCGCCCACACCGGCGTACATCTCGCGGCTGCCAAGCATGACGTACTGCTCGGGGGCGATCGCGAAGCACGACACGTTGTGATCCGACATCTCGGCGTTGAGAGTCCAACCGAGGGCGGTGTAGAAGGCCGTCGCGCGCTCAACGCTCTCGACCGGGCAGGTGATAAATAGGCTCATGCGAGGACACTTGCAAAATACAAGTGGCGTTGTCAAGGTGCCGACTGAATCCAGAGCGGCACGAGAGGTTGTCAGCCCTCGGGACAGGCCGGGGGAAGAGCCGACATCTGTTGACGCGCCATCCCCGGAACCCACTGATCCCCCCGTGTGGACTGACCTGGCCCTGAACCGCCCTGGGCACGCGGCCCGTGAACAGGCAGTCGCCCTACGGCAGGCCGCACCTGTGAGGACCGTCCTGGCCAGGGTGCTCGGCGTACATACAGAAGAGCGAGCGTGGCGGATCGGAGCGGACGGCGAGGAGGCCGTCGCGGTCCAACTCGCCAGGCTCGCACCCCAATGGCTGGTCCTGCATGCCATCCCGGTTGGGCACCGGGGCAGCGACATCGACCACCTCGTCATCGGTCCCGGCGGGGTGTTCACCATCAACGCCAAGCACCACCCGAAGGCCAGCATTTGGGTCGGCGGCAACACATTCATGGTCAATGGCCAACGTCAGCCGTACGTTCGCAACAGCCGGCACGAAGCCCAACGCGCCAGCCGCCTATTGACCGCGGCGGTCGGCTTCCCGGTCGTCGTCACCGGGGTGATCGCGGTCATGGGCGCGCAAGGGGGGTTCACAGTCCGGGAACAGCCGCCCGGTGGGGACGTCCATGTGGTCGCCCGCCGTAGTGTCGAGCCCTGGCTCCGACGGCGCCCAGCCGGCGCCCTGAGCTCCAATCAGGCTCAGACTCTGTATGAAGCCGCCAGACGCTCAACCACCTGGAAGGCGCTCTAGCGAACCCTGCGGCTCGCGCGGTGACCCCGCGCTCCTGATCGAACCGATGCTGGATTGGCGGAGTGAGTGATGCACCTGCGGTCATGGGCCGGGCATCCAAGATTGGGCGACCACCTCAGCCACGGTGGCCGCGAATCCGGCGGGGTTCTGTAGGCCCATGGGGTGTCCGACGCCGGGCACGATGCGAAATCCCATGCCCGAGTCCGCGAGGAACTTCTCGTACGCCGGCTCCGGATCGCTGAGCTCCCCGTGTAGGTACCAACGCGGCATCGCCAGGCCAACTAGGACGCGCGCGAGCTCGCGGTCGTCGTCGATGTCCATCGAGACCGCTTCCCGATGGATCGCCCGCGGATCGACCAAACGCGTGATCCCTAGGTGCACGGCGGCGACGCCAGCGTGGTCGGCCCGGCCGCCGTCGGCCAGGTCGGTCAGCAACTCCGGATAGCCGGTGCTGACGAATTCAGCTTCGCTCTGGCCGTCGAGCATCCCGCCGTACTCGGGGACAGGGTCGGTGATCTCTGGGCCGCCCTCGGCCAATACCAGAAGCGACACCACATCAGGGCGGGCTGCGGCGACAGTAATCGCGACCGAGGCGCCCATGCTGTGCCCAACAATCCCGCAGTCGGTGAGCCCCAGGCTGTCGATCAAGGTCACGATCGTGGCGGCGTGGTCCTTCATCGAGTAGGTGAACGAATCGGGACGGTCGCTGTAGCCGTGACCGAGGAAGTCGATCAGCAGCGAACGGCGCCCAGACAGCTCAGGCTGGACCACCGTCTCTAGCAGCTCACCAGTGGACGTGCATTGCCAGCCGTGAAGCCAGAGCAGTGGGGGGTCGGCGCCCGGCACCTCCGCGAAGCGAAGGAATGACTGCTGATCAGGCAGGTAGACGGCTTTCATCCTGTGCCTCCAAGGCTCGGCCAGCCTTCCTACCGCTATCCGATCGAGACGGTACGCCGGGACCGGCGGTCCTGACCACCGGGCGGCTAGGTCACCCGTCAGGACACAAAAGAGAGCGGCCGGGTGATCGCCCCCGGATCGATGATCTGTGGATTCTGAACTTCCCGGCGGAATGACGCAGGTTTTGGCCGCACGGATCGCGGCAGATGAGTGCGGTCTTGGGCTACCAGATCCAAGTCGCCTGGGTACGCCGAGTTCAGGTTGAGCGGGTCGGACGAGCCTCACCGACTCTGGGCCGGTTGCTGTCGGGCCACCGATCGGAAAGGCCAGGCGGTTCTCGCCCGAGTCGATGCCCACGTACTCGCCGTCAACAACCGTGAGTTCCTCCACTTTGTGGCCGATGAGCGACACCATCGAGGAAGGCCGACGCCTTGGCATCCGATCATTCCGAAGGGCTCAGTCATTCCGGTCAGGATCAGGTCCCCCATGTGGACCTCGATGAAGTCGTGGAGGAAGCACACCCCCGTGACGTCAGTCCAACGACCTCCGCTCGGGCCGCCTCCATCGGGTCACTGGGATCGCTGTCCGTCATGACGTCAGTATCGGGCCTTCGTCTTCACGCGATGGTCTGGCCCATCGGTACGACCGCGCGCTCGGCGGTGCGCGCGAGCGGATTGCGGCATGTGCGGGTTTCGGAACTAGAGCGCTCCGAGCACCTCCTACGGAAGGATGCTGCCCGTGGGCAAGGGATACGTCGTCACGTCAGATGACGCGGGGCGCATCGACTTCGACCTCCAGAGTGCGTGGTCGGCTCAGACCCGGCAAGCGTTCATGGCATCCGGGGCTGACGGACTAGTGCTCAACTACGCCCGCGGATTCATCGGTCACGATCTGGAGTTCATCCGCGACCTGCACCTGAGGCGGCTCAACGTGTTGGCGCGGACCATCCGTGACCTATCTCCGATCTACGGACTGTCGGCCACTCTGGCAGAACTGCACGTGCAGGCCGGATCGATGACCCGCATCGACCTCACGGCACTTCCACACCTTCGCGCACTGTCCTGCTCGTGGGATCAGGTTGCGGAGACGATCGGCTACGCCAGCGGCATCGAGGATCTGTTCCTCAGCGCTTTGACCCGCCCGACCTGACCCTCTGGCGCATCTCAAAGACCTGCGTTCCCTGCGGATGAAGGATCGACCCGCCTTGCGCTCTCTTGATGGTGCTGAATCAATGCCGTGGCTGGCCCATCTAGGCATCTACTCAGCGCCACTGGAAGACACCACCGCGCTCGCGGGCATCCGCTCGCCAATCCTGATCGAACTTGCTCTTGCCTCCTGTCGCCGGATCAGCTCACTCTCGCACCTGAGCGGTCTCATGGGACTGCGGCAACTGGATGTCAGCGAAGGTGGAGCCCTTGAAAGCCTCCGACCCATTGCCGATCTGCACCTCCTGGAGCGGCTCTACCTCTATGGCTCGACCGAGGTCACCGATGGCGACCTGACACCGGTTCTCGGCATGGCCCGTATGCGTGACTTCCGCATGATGAACAGGCGGCACTACGCGCCCTCTGTCAACCAGGTGAAGGCTCAGTTGGCGATCACCTGAAGTTCATGGTCCGCCCTCTCATCGGCAGACGAGGGCGTTGCAAGCGCCGGATCGCGGCAGAAAGACGCACGTGGCCCAAGGCTCGACGGACCGACGCCGCGCCCAATCAGAGCCCACCCGACCACGACGAGGAAGACGTCAGTCTTCGACGCGGATCGTGAACGTAGAGCTCTCACCATCAGCAGGCGAGAGCGTCACCGGACCGAACGTGATGACCGGCATGCTTGTCCCTTGTCCTCGATAGAAGCCAGTCGCCCTGGTGACCCGGATGCTGATTGCAGTCAGCGTGTTAGCCATCTCGTCGTCTGCGCTCAACTGGGGCGTCACGAGACTGTCCTGGCCGTTCGCTTCAGCCCACTGGCGCACCGCTAGAGCGTCCTTGCTCATGCTCGGCAAGACACTGTTGTTGGCCCAAGCCCACAGCCACGAGCCCGCACTCGGGTTGTAAGTGGCAAGGATCTGCGCCGGTGCGCTGGCCGTCTTGTCGGGGAAGGTCCACGTAATTCGGCCGGTGGTCTGGTCCAGCCCCCACTGATCGGCCGTGCCCAACCCCCATGTCTGATGGGCTTCGGCTAGCCGCCCCATCATGTCTTCGCCTTGGAGCAAGACAGTAGATAGGTCAGCACCGTCGCCTGCGGAGGGCACCGGGCCCTTGCCGCGTCGGAGTAGGCCCATGGGTCACAGTGTGCCTGTGTCACAGATCCGGTGGCGGCCAAGGACATACGTGTCGCAGTCGATTCCGTGCGGAGTTCGTTCACTCCACGAGGGCAGGGGCGGGGGAGGGCGTCGGCCGGGCTACCTTCTGGACTCGGATGAGCGCCAGTGACGCGATGAGCGCCACCACCGTCACCACGATTGCAGCATCGAAGGCGTGTTGCTGCCCGGCGACGAAGATGTTCTTCTGGCCCGCCGTGGTGGCGGCAAGACGGCCGATTTCGCTGGCTCGGGAGGCTGATGCGTGGGCGAAGACCGTTCCGAAGACCGCGAGCCCGATGGCACCACCGAGCTGCTGACCCGTGTTGAGCAGCGCAGAGGCGAGGCCCGTCTCATGCGGGGCGACGCCGTTGACGGCGGTCAAGGTCAGCGGCACGAAGCTGCAGCCCATGCCGAGACCGAGGACCACAATGCATCCCAGGAACTCCCAGTACGTGCTCGTCGCGGTGAGCCGCGAGAACGAGACCATCGCGACGATGGCGAGGATCGGACCCACCGTGAGGAAGGGACGGATGCCGATCTTCGGGATGAGCCGTCGTACCACCACGAGGGACATGAACATGATCGTGACCGGCATTGGGAGGAAGCCGAGGCCCGTGCGGAACGGGCTCCAGCCGTGCACGTCCTGCAAGTACTGCGCCAAGAGGTAGAAGGTCGTGAAGAGCGCGGCCGCGAGGAAAAGCATGATCAGGTACGCGCCAGTGCGGTTGCGGTTGGCGAAGATCCGGAACGGCATGAGCGGATGACTTGAGACGTGCTCGATGAACACGAACGCGACGAGGAGTGCCGCGGCGATGGCGAGGGTCACGATGGTGGTCGTGGAGGCCCAGCCATCGCTGGCGGCCTTGGTCAGCCCGTAGACGAGGATCGACATCCCTGCCGTGACGGAGATGGCGCCCGGCAGATCGAGCTTCGTGCCCGAGCCTTGCGACTCGTTGAGCACGCGTGGCGCGAGGACGAGCACGATCGCGCCGATCGGCACGTTGATGATCAGAGCCCAGCGCCAACTGGCGAGGTCGGTCAAGGTGCCGCCCAGCAAGAGTCCGAGCGCGCCACCGGACGCGGCCATTGCCGCGAATACGCCGAAGGCACGCGCACGGGCAGCGGGCTCGGTGAACGTCGTGGCCAGCAGGGCAAGCGCAGTGGGCGCGGCAATGGCGCCACCGGCGCCTTGTGCGGCGCGCGCGCCGATCAGCATGACCTCGTTGGTGGCGAGCCCGCCCACCAGGGATGCTCCCGCGAAGAGCGAGACGCCGATCATGAACATGCGACGGCGACCGAAGAAGTCGCCGGTACGCCCACCGAAGAGCAGCAACCCGCCGAAGGTGAGCGAGTACGCCGTGATGACCCAGGTGAGGTTGTCCACCGAGAAGCCGAGATCGTTGCGGATCTTCGGCAGCGCGACGTTCACCACCGTGGCGTCGAGCACGACCATGAGCTGCGCAACGCAGATCACGGCGAGGGCTAGCCCCCCGTTGCGGGTCACGGGCGAATGCGAGGTGTCAGTCATGGGTTTTCTCCGTGTGGGTGGCCGAGGTGGGTCGTGCCGGACGTCCCAGGACCGGGAGCAGCAGGCTGCCGACGACCTGCTCGGCATAGAGGCGACCGGCCGGCTGGCCGGTCATGAGTGCGCGCTGAAGCATGAGCGAGGGCACCAGGCTCGCGGCCATGGCCAGATCGACGTCGGGGCCGAGCTCGCCGCGGTGTCGGGCGCGGGTGAGCATCTCGGTGATGCGTTCGATGCGCGGCTCGGTGAAGCGGGTCGTGAAGGCCTCGAGCAGCTCGGGCTCCCGGGGCAGGGCGGAGCAGATGCTCACCATCACCTGGAACAACCGCTGTGAGTATGGGCTGCACGAGCTGAGGACCATCAGCTCGATATCCCCGTCGAGCGAGCCGGTGTCGATCGCGTCGATGGCGGGCTTGAGGCTCGCCATCGCATCGATGACGAGCTCAGCCTTGCTGCCCCATCGCCGGTAGACAGTGGCTTTCCCGACGCCCGCTGCTGCGGCGACGCCCTCTATGGACAGGTGGTCGTAACCGTCGCGCACGAGGACCTCGATGGTCGCCTCGATGATCGCCTCGCCGCGACCCGGGTCCAACGGACGCCCGCGAGGGCGCTCTTCGGCGACAGGGTCAGTCATCTCCACGCAGTGGACGCTATCACGAAACGGAACGGGTCCGTATCGTAATGATTGGGTCGAGCTCTGCTGACCCGCAGGTGGCGATCATTCAGGTGCCTTGGTCCGTGTCTGTGCGGCGCGGCGTCGTCGTAGGGCTGAGGCCTTGACTCGGTTCTGGCAACGCTCCGAGCAGAACCTTCGAGTGCCGTTCTTGGTCGTGTCGACGAAGGCCCGACGGCAGTCGTCGGCAGCGCACAGGTGCACACGGTCGGCCAGACCCCCGCCGATGAGGCCGGCCAGCGCCTCCGCGCACAGCGAGGTCCAGGCGACCGCGAAGTCGGCGCCTTTCGGATGGTGGTGCAACTGCCACGCCCCATCACTGCTCCGCACCAGATGGGGCACGGCCGGGGCCTCGGCCAGGGCCTCATTGAGTTCGCCTGCCGCCAGGTCCACGTCACCGTTGTTGAGGGCATCGATGACGCGGTGCAGTCGATGCGCCAGAGCCGTCATCTGCCGGCCCCAACGGCCCGGCTGGTCCGCAAGAGACTCCGGGTCGAACGCGAACAGCTCGTCCAGGGCCTGCGGGACCGGCTGGGAGGGCGCAACCACGAGGTCGTTCACCAAGGCGAGCGCGACCCGCATCCCGGGAGACTCCGCATACCTGTCTATGAGCACTTGACTAGGTACCTTTCCCTTCAGTAGCGTCACTGTTGTAAGAGCATACGCCAGGTACGACGGGCCGGGTGCCCGATCCCGAGGAGGACGCACATGGGAACAGTGATCATGCACAGCGTGGTGTCGGTGGACGGCTTCATCGCCGACGACAACGACCAGGTCGGCCCGCTGCACGAGTGGTACTTCAGTGGAGACACCCCGATCCGGAGCGACCAAGCGTCCTTCGACCACTCGGGCGGCGGCAGCGACTTCCGGGTGTCCAGCGCATCCGCCGGCTACGTCTCACAGGTGTGGAAGTCGCTCGGCACCATCGTGATGGGTCGCCGGCTGTTCGACCTCGTCGACGGATGGCAGGGCGACCCACCGGCGGGCGAGCACGTGGTCGTGGTCTCGCACCGGCCCAAACCCGAAGGCTGGCACCCCGAAGCGTCCTATCACTTCGTCGACGACGTCGCTGCCGCGATCGCCAAGGCGAAGGACCTCGCCGGCGACCGCTCGGTCGCTGTCAATGCCGGCGTCGTGGGTGCCCAGGCGCTTGCCGCCGGACTCATCGACGAGGTGGCCATGGACGTCGTACCGGTGGTCTTCGGGTCGGGTCGGCGCTACTTCGGCGACATCGCGAGCGAGCAGCTGCTGGAGGACCCGCACGTGGTCATCCAGGGCGAGCGGGTCCTGCACCTCCGATTCAAGGTGCGCGCATGACCGTCCTCGACATGAGGGTCGAGGTCTGAGCATGAGCGTCACGGACGTTGGCACCACACGGATCCGACCCGCGCGACCAAGTGACATCCCGGCGATCCAGCAGATCGGCACGGCCGCCTGGCGAGTGGCCTACGACTTCGCTGGCGCGGCATTCATCGATCGCGGTCTGCAGACCTGGTGGACCCTCGAGGCGTTGGCGTCCTGCCTCGAGACGACCCAAGTACTCGTCGCCGAGCAGGACGGAGAGGTGGCCGGCGTCGGCAACCTGGACACCCGCGACGACGTACCGGTCATCTGGAAGCTGTATGTCCATCCCACAGCACAGGGGGCCGGCCTGGGCCGGGCCCTGCTACAGCGCCTGATCGATCTAGCTCCACCAGATGCGGCCCGGGTTGCTCTTGAGTACGTCGCCGGCAATGAACCCGCCGCCGCGTTCTACGCCCACTTCGGGTTCACCGACGACGCTCGGACCCAATCAGCCGACCCCCGTGAACCCGACACGATCTGGGTCAGCATCTGCCGACACCGCCATAGCGACCAAGAGCGCGTCAACAGATCCGACAACCCTGAAGACTCGAACGACAGAGGGGAGCCGGTATGACGTAGGGGAGTCGCCCACCTTCTCCGTCCTCCGTGCCGTGGTCGCCGTCGACCCGCTGGGTCGCATGGGAGGCTGCTGACATGACGCAGTCGCCTGGCCTGCCCCCGGAGGGGTGGTACCCGAACCCGGACAACACCGAGCAGCAGCGCTGGTGGGACGGGCGAGCCTGGACCGAGCACGTCGCTGTCGGCGCCCCCATCACGCCGGGCTACGAGCCGCTGCCGCAACAGCCCACGCAGCCCCAGCCGACGCAACCCTTCCAGCCAACTCAGCCAGCGCAGCCGACCTACCCGACCCAGCCGGCGCAGAGCACGAACCCGTACGGCGTGGCCTACCAGCCCTACTCGGCGCAGCCGGCCTACTCGCCGTACGCCGGTCAGCCCGGCTACACCGGCTACGCGGGGCGCCCAGGTTTCCCGCCCGTCCCGGGACGTGGCGTGCTCCCGGACGGAGCTCGCGTCGTCAGCTGGTGGTGGCGGGTCCTGGCCCGGTGCATCGACGCCGTCCTGGTGTCGATCGTGAGCTCGATCGTGGCCGCCTCCCAACTGCAGGTGCTGGACGACACACAGCAGCGCTACCTCGACGCCCTGCGCCCGGCCGTCGACGCCAACTCGGCGCTGCCGAGCCTGCACGACTACTTCTGGCAGGGCGACTACCTGCGGGCCATCGTCTGGATCGGGGTGTCCTACGCCGTCGTCGCCTTCGTCTATGAGGTCGTGATGCTCAAAGCCTGTTCGGCGACGGTCGGCAAGCTGATCTGCCAGCTGCGGGTGCGGTCCTGGGACTCGCGCGGAAAGCTGAGCTGGCGAGCCATCGGGCTGCGCGGCATCACCTATCAGCTGGCCGCCGGGTTGCCGGTGGTCGGGGGGCTCTACTCACTCCTCGACAAGCTGTGGCCGTTGTGGGACCACAACAAGCAGGCGCTGCACGACAAGGCGGCCCGGACCGCCGTGGTCAAGAAGCACGACGCCCACGTGGCGCCGCAGACCTCGACTGCACCCGGATACGGCGGCTACCAACCGCTCTAGCTCGCCGCCCGGACGGTGCCGGTCACCTCGCCGAAGCCGAGTCGGCCGCCGCTGGGCGTCGGCGCCCAGGCGCTGATGCTCACCTCGTCGCCGTCCTCGAGGAAGGTCCGGGTCGCGCCGTCGCCTAGGTCGATCGGCTGCGTGCCGTTCCAGCTGAGCTCGAGCAGCGAGCCGCGCTGGCCCGGCTCTGGGCCGGACACGGTGCCGGAGGCAAACACGTCTCCCGTCCGCAGGCTCGCGCCGTTGACGGTGAGGTGGGCCAGCATCTGCGCGGGCGACCAGTAGGTCGTGGCGTACGGCGGCCGGGCGACCAGCGCCCCGTTGATCCGCACCTCGAGCTGCAGGTCGAGGCCGAACGCCGCCTTCGGCTCGGATCCGCGCAGATAGGGCAACGGCTCCGGGTCCTGTCCGGGCAGCGCAACCCGCGCCGCGTCGAGGGCGGCCAGCGGCACGACCCACGGGCTCAGGCTCGTGGCGAACGACTTGCCGAGGAACGGGCCGAGCGGCACGTACTCCCAGGCCTGGATGTCCCGCGCGCTCCAGTCGTTGAGCAGGCACACCCCGAAGACGTGGTCACCGAACTCGTCGACCGTGACGCGCTGGCCCAAATCCGTTGGTACGCCGACGATGTAGGCGACCTCGGCCTCGATGTCGAGCTTGCCGCTCGGCCCGAAGGTCGGCGCCAGATCGTCCGGGGCCTTGCGCTGGCCATGCGGGCGGACCACGTCCGTGCCGGAGACGACGATGGTCCCCGACCGGCCGTGGTAGCCGATCGGCAGGTGCCGCCAGTTCGGGTGTCAGCGGCTCGGCATTCGGGCCGGAAGATCCGGCCGACATTGCTCGCGTGATGCTCGCTGGCATAGAAGTCGACGTAGTCAGCCACATCGATCGGCAGATGCATCCGCACCTCTTGCTGAGGGACCAGGTGCGGCAGCACGACATCGGCGTACGCCGGGTGGGTCATCAGCTCGGACAGCCATGAGCGCACGGCGGTCCAGGACGGCCGGCCCAGAGCCAGGAAGTCGTTGAGCGTCGGGCCTTCGAACACCTGCGCACCGTCGAGCCCCTCGCTCGCCGCCAGCGGCGCGAGGTCGAGCACCTGGTCGCCGATGGCCACCCCGACCCGGGGCTCCTCGTCCGGCGTGGAGAAGACGCCGAACGGCAGGTTCTCGACGCCGTACGGCGTCCCCTCCGGAAGGTCGAGCCAGCTGTCCGTCATCGGGAGACCGTCGCGTCGTCGTCCAGCCGGACCAGCCCGAGGTCGGTGAGCTCGTCGATCGGGTCGGTCACGCCGCAACAACCGAACGAGGACCAGAACGCCCGCATGACACTGGCGTCCGTCTCGCTCATCGCGTGGGTGCGGCTCACCAACGGTCCGGGATCTCGCTCGGCCAGCATCTCCGCCAGCTCCTCGCCCTCGGCGCCGTTCAGGGCGGCCTTGATGGCGCACAGGATGTTGAGGACCCCGTGCTGCTCCAGGCCCGAGGCCGCGTCGGTGGTGCGGACGGCGTGGTGCAGCCCGGCGGTCAGCTTGAAGGTCACCTCGACGTCGATCGCGTGCCGCAGGAAAGCTCCGAGCTCGGCCTCGGGCGGGAACGCCGCGGCGTCGACTCCACCGGTCCGCAGCTTGGCGCCACCCGGCCCGCAGGTCCGGGCCGCGCCGGCCAGCCGGCCGAGCTGCTCGCGCGGGTAGCCGGCCCGGTCGACCTCCCACCACACTGCGCGATGGCCGCCGCCGAGGTCGAACCAGGCCTGGGCCAGGTCGTCGACCGACGCCAACGGCAGCTCGACCGCGACTACCTCGAGCTGACCGGTTGCCGTTGCCTGCCGCAGCGCCGTACGGGCTGGTTCGAAGCCGTCGGAGGCAATGATGCCGATCTCTAGGGGGGTCGAGTCTGATTGTGCCGCAACGAGTTCGACGAGATCCGGGACCCGAGCTGCGGGCACGAGCAGTGGCCCGACCAGCTCGGCGTACCACGCCGACCGATGCCCGGCGTGCTCGGTGACAGCCCGCGCCAACGGCGCGTTGCCCGGCGGGAACATCGCCGCGTCGTCGACCAGCCGGGTGAAGAGGGCGCGGCTGGCCAGACCAACCTGACCAGGGTGGAGGGCGGCGTCGTCGGGGCCGATGCTGGGCATGGCGGCAGGTTACGCTGAAGCCGCGGAGACCTGCCTGGAGGAGAGCAATGGCGCACTACCTCACGATCGGCGACGTGCCCCACAAGCGGCACACCCAACACCGTCGCGCGGACGGTGGCCTGTACTACGAGGAGCTCATGGGCGAGGAGGGCTTCTCGAGCGACTCCTCGCTGCTCTACCACCGCGAGCTGCCGTCGGCGATCGTCGATGCCCGGCCGTGGGACCAGCCCGAGCTCAAGACCCATGCCAACTACCCGCTGAAGCCCCGGCACCTCAAGCTGCACGAGCTCTTCCCGGGCGACGCCTGGCGCGGGGTCGACGTCGTCCGGGGCCGCCGGCTCGTCCTCGGCAACGGTGACGTGCGGATCTCGTACGCCGTGAGCGACACGCCATCGCCGTTCTACCGCAACGGGATCGGCGACGAGTGCGTCTACGTCGAGTCCGGGTCAGCCACGGTCGAGACCGTCTTCGGGACGCTCGAGGTCGGCACCGGCGACTACGTGATCCTGCCCCGCGCCACGACCCACCGGTGGGTGCCGCGAGACGTCGAGTCGGCCGGCCCGCTGCGCGCCTACTGCATCGAGGGCAACAGCCACATCGCGCCGCCCAAGCGCTACCTCTCGCGCTACGGCCAGCTGCTGGAGCACGCGCCGTACTGCGAGCGCGACCTGCGGATCCCGGTCGGCCCGCTGCTCGCCAGCGAGAGCGAGGCCGCACGAGGACACCGACGTCTACATCAAGCACCGCGGCGACGGGCCGGGCGGCCTGGTCGGCACGGTCTACACCTACCCGTTCCACCCGCTCGACGTCGTGGGCTGGGACGGCTGCCTGTATCCCTACGCCTTCAACGTTTCCGACTACGAGCCGATCACCGGCCGGATCCACCAGCCCCCGCCGGCCCACCAGGTCTTCGAGGGCTACAACTTCGTGGTCTGCAACTTCGTCCCGCGCAAGGTCGACTACCACCCGCTGTCGATCCCGGTGCCCTACTACCACTCGAACGTCGACAGCGACGAGGTCATGTTCTACTGCGGCGGCGACTACGAGGCGCGCAGGGGTTCGGGCATCGGGCAGGGCTCGATCTCGCTGCATCCGGGCGGTCATGCCCACGGCCCGCAGCCGGGCGCCTACGAGCGCAGCATCGGCGCGGAGTACTTCGACGAGCTGGCCGTCATGGTCGACACCTTCCGGCCGCTGGAGATCGGTGAGGGCGGGATCGCCAGCGAGGACGAGAGCTACGCGTGGAGCTGGAGCGGGCGCGGGCCGGACGGCCCCGAGGTGACCTACGCCCCCGACGCTCGACGACAGCGACCCCGCCGACCCGGTGCGGATTGCGCTGAACCTGGCCGGGGTCGACTGGGAGGCGGCCAAGGCCGACCTGGCGGCGGACGACTTCGACAACGGCCGCACCCCGGGAGCGCTACGCCGGTCGTTCGAGGCCGCCCAGTTCGTGGCCATCGCCTGGTCCGGTCCGCGGGTCGTCGGGCATGGCGCGGCTGCTGTCCGACGGCGTCTGCAACGCCTATCTGCTCGACGTCTGGACGCTGTCGAGCCGGCGCCGCGAGGGGATCGGGCGGGCCATGGTCGAGCGGCTGATCGCTGCCGTGCCGGGCCAGCACATCGGGCTGCAGACCGATGACGCCCAAGCCTTCTACGCCACTCTCGGGTTCGGGCCGCAGCCGGAGTACCTCTCGCGGGTCAGCGGGCCGCTGGCTCGACAACGCCGCCAACCGTTAGCCCTGCTCCCGCGGCCCCCGCCCCAACGCCCCTTGGGCTTGGCCGTCCAGTCCGGGTTTGGCCGTCGAGTCCGGGTTCTGGCGCCCGAAATATCCGACTCGACTCCGGAGTCGACGGCCAAACCCGGAGCCGACGGCCAAAGAAAGCGGTTAGGCGAGCTCGGGGGGCAGGGGCTGGTCGTGCACGACCATCAGGTGCGAGACGGCCCGGGTCAGCGTGACGTAGAGCCGGCGCAGGCCGTCGGCCCGGCGCGACTCGGCCGCCACGATCGCCGCCGGCTCGACCAGCACGACCGAGTCGAACTCCAGCCCCTTGGCCTCGGTGGCCGGCACGACGGTGACCCGCTGGTCCTCCTCGTCGTCGAGGCAGCGGCCGCTGAACCCCGGCCGCCGCGAGCTCGGCCAGGACGGCCTCGGCCATCGCGGCCGGCACGATCACGCCGACCGACCCGTCGTCGCCCGCGGCCCGCCGTACGGCCTCGACCAGCCCGGCACGGCGCGGCGTAACCGAGCGGGTGCGAGCCGAACCGCACCGACGTCGCCGGCGGCACGTCGGTCGCGATGTGCGGCAGCAGCCGGTTGGCCAGCTCCAGGATCGCCTGCGGCACCCGGTAACCCGCGGTCAGCGGCCGGACCTCGGCGCCGTCGTGACCCGAGATGCCGCAGCGTCTCCGGCCACGACCCGGGCGCCCACGGGGTCGTCGCCTGGGCCAGGTCGCCGAGCACGGTGACCGAGCCGAGCGGGCAGCGGCGCCCCACCGCCCGGCACTGCATCGCGGACAGGTCCTGCGCCTCGTCGACGACGACGTGGTTGAAGGTCGCCGGCTCGGCCAGCAGCCCGGCCAGCTCGTCGAGCAGCACCAGGTCGGCGGCCGTCCACGGCGCCGACCGCGGCGACCGCGGCACCTTGGCCCAGGCCAGCGACGCCAGCTCGTCCGTCGGTCAGCGCCTCCCGCGGCGCACGCGCGCAGGAAGTCCGGCTCGCCGTACAGCCGGATCAGCAGCGCCGGCCGGCGTCAGCGCCGGCCAGTGCTCGTTGACGAACCCCCGCACCGACGCCGACCGGGCGATCGCCGCCGTCGCCGCATCCGACGGCGCGAACCCCGCGTCCTCCTGCTGCCGCCGCACGTCGGTCGCGATCTGCGCGTGCAGCCGCTCGCGGGCGACCTCCCACCGCACCCCCGACCGCCGGATGTCGTCGACGTAGCGCCGCAGCCGCGACACCGGACACCCGGTGGCGCGACGTGCCGACCCGGATCGGCAAGTCCTCCAACGGTTTTCGGATGTGCGACAGCACGGCCCGCTGCAGGATCGCGGCCATCCGGGCGTCGCCCTTGAGGGTCGCCACCTCGCGCGCCCCTCGACCGCCCGCGGCGCCAGCCCGCCGGCCACCAGCTCGTCCACCGTCGCCTGGGCGACCCCGACCTCGCCCAGCGTCGGCAGCACCTCCGCGACGTAGTGCAGGAACGCCGCGTTGGGCCCGACGACCAGCACGCCGGACCGCCGCAGCCGGGCCGGGAACGTATAGAGCAGGTACGCCGCGCGGTGCAGCCCGACCGCGGTCTTGCCGGTGCCGGGCGCCCCCTGGATGCACAGCGAGTGGTCGAAGTCGGCCCGCACCAGGTCGTCCTGGTCGGGCTGGATCGTGGCGACGATGTCGCGCATCGGGCCCGACGCGCGGCCGCTCGATCTCCTCGCGCAGCAGGTCGCTGGCCAGGCCCAGGCTCTCGCCCTGGTCCAGCTGCTCGTCCTCGTACGACGTGAGCGTGCCCTCGTGGAAGCCGAACCGCCGCCGCAGCCGCAGCCCCATCCGCTCGCCGGCCGTGGCCTGGTAGAACGAGCGCGCGATCGGCACCCGCCAGTCGATGACGACCGGCTCGCCGTCGTCGTCGCGCACGTGCCGGCGGCCGAGGTGGAAGGTCTCCGGCTCGTCGTTGTCGATCCGGGCGAAGAACGGCGGCGTGCCCGGGTCGGCGGCCAGCGAGGCCAGCCGCCGGGCGCGCATCCGGGCCAGCCCGACGCTGGCCAGCTCGTCGACGCCCATGTCGACCATGGCCTCGGTCTGCGCGCGCATCGCCGCCAGGCACCGCCAGGCCAGGTCCAGGTGCTGGCCCTCGAGGGTCAGGACGTCGGTCACGGCTGCATCGAGCGGCCCCAGGATCACGGCCGGACGAACCGGCGGACCGACTGCGGGACCGGCACGGGCACCGGCGGCACCGACGTGGCCGGCCGCAGGTCGATGACGTCGGGCAGACCGGCCCGCTGGTACGCCGCGTGGGTCATCTCCAGCACCCGGTCCCAGGTCGTCGCGGGCTCGGTCAGCCGGTTGTGCTCGCGCATCGCCTGCAGCCGCTCGGGGTCGGTGAGCAGCTCGAGGGTGGCGTCGGCCATCTCGCCGTCCGAGCCGACCAGCATGCCCTCGCGGCCGTGCCGGACGAACTCGCCGACCCCGCCGACCCGCATGGCGACGACCGGGACCGCGGCGCACCGGGCCTCGAGGGCGGCGATGCCGAACGACTCGAGGGTGGCCGGCGCCAGGTAGATGTCCGAGGCGGCGTGGATCTGCTGGATCGTCTCGCGGTCGCAGCGCCCGGCCAGCTCGACCCAGCCGCGCATGTCGTGCCGGTCGATGAACCGCTCCATCGCCGGCTGCTCCGGCCCGGTGCCGATGATGACGGCCTTGAGCTCGGTCTCGGCCGGCAGCCGGCGGCGGATGTCGGGCAGGACGCGCAGCAGGTGGATCGGCCGCTTGCGCGGCATCAGCCGCATGACGCTGACGATCTGCAGCCGCTGGGGGTTCGTCGGCCGGGCCGGCACCCGCCACACGCGACGGGTCGATGCCGTTGGGCAGGATCACGACGTCGTGGCCGGGCAGCATCCGGTTGACCGCCTCGGCGGCGACGCTGCGACACCGCCGTCCACTGCACGGGCAGGTCGGTCCAGCCGGCGATCGGCGCCTTGAGCCGCAGGATCGACGTCGGCACCTTGCACAGCGAGTGCATCGTCATCACGGCCGGTACGCCGGCCGCCGACGCCGCGCGCGCGCGCCTGCCAGGACAGCGGCGAGACCAGCGACGTGTGGGCGTGGACGACGTCGCGGCCGCCCGGCCAGGACGGTCGGCCCGGCCCGGCGCAGCCCGGCCGGCGTGACCCAGCCGGCCCGGGACGGCAGCCGCACGATGCGCAGCCCGGTCGTCGCCTCGATCCGAGTCGGCACGGCCGACCAGTCGGCCCCTGCGAGGTGTAGACCGTGACGTCGTGGCCGGCCGCCTGCTGGCGCAGGGCCAGGTCGCGCACCTGCATCTCGATCCCGCCGAGCCGGGGCAGGTAGACAGTCCGTGACGTGGGCGATCCTCATCCGGCGCCGCCGGCCGTGGCCGTCGCCGTCGACGGGCTGCCCGCGCCGGCGCTGGGCCGCGAACCAGCCCAGGGCCCAGACGCCGCCGACCGGGATCTCGGCCAGGAACGTGAACGCGCGGTAGAGCAGGACCGCCGCGGCGACCGTCGGCCGGCGCCCCGCCCAGGGCGATCGAGCGCCGCCGCCGTACCGGCCTCGACGACGCCCGAGCCGCCGGGCGTCAGCGGCACCGCGGTCAGCAGGCGGTCGACCGCGAACGCGGTCAGGACCGCGGCCAGCGTGAACTCGTTGCCGACCATCTCCAGGCAGACCCAGAGCAGCCGCGGCCTGCAGGCACAGGTAGAGCACCATGCCGACGCTCATCAGCGGCCAGCGGGCGCGGACGACCTCGAGCATCACCCGGCGTACGGCGGGGAGCTGGGTCCGCAGGTGGGTGCGGCGGTGCACCCGGCACAGGCGCAGGGCGCCGGCCAGGCCACGACGTCGGCCGACCCAGCCGGCGGCCGTCGACGCGCGCTCGCTGGTCAGGCAGACGATGATCAGGACGACGGCGACGGCGGCCGAGATGGCGACGGCCCGGGCGCCGTGGCGCGGACAGCGGCACCGGCACCCCACCCACGGCCGCGAGCAGCCCGATGACGACGGCCGAGACGGCCAGCTTGGCCAGGATGTTCCAGATGTTGCTGATCATCATGAAGCTGGCGATGTCCTTGCCGGCATAGCCCCAGCGGCGCAGCATCAGCGTGTTGAGCCCGACGCCCCAGGCCCCGCCGAGCGGCACGACGTTGGAGACGGCGCTGCCGGTGAGGTTGAGCGTCATCGCCCGGCGGCGGCGCAGCCCGGGCAGCGAGCCGGTCAGGACGAAGGAGTAGCAGAACAGCGCCAGCGCCCACATGCCGCTCAGCAGCAGCACCTCGGTGAACGACACCCGCGACAGGGTGCGGCCGATCTCGTCCCAGGTCGTGCCGGTCGTGCGGGGGAGCAGGTAGGATCGTGCCGCCGCGCGGCCACGGCCGCGACCCAGACGACCGGCCGGAGCAGGACGAGCGCCCGGCCGCGCGGCGCGCTGGGCTCGCGGACGCCTGCTCAGCCGAGGTGTTGCCGGTGTCGGCAGCACCCCCGGTGAGGACAGGCACGGGTCTTCCCCCAAGAGTCGGCGTGAGTCGGGCTTCCGGCAGATAGCCAGTATGCGCCGTCCGCCCTGAGCACACTGACGAAAACCCCCCGCGCGTCCTGGGGCCTGCCCCAGTGCGTCCGTGGGCCCGGCCTACCCCAGCACCGGCGTCTCCGGACAGCCGCACGCCGGCCGCGCGCAGCTCGTCCAGCGCGCTCGCGGTCGTCGCCGGCGCCACCCCGGCGGTCAGGTCGAGCAGGACCCGGGTCCGGAAGCCCTCCGTGGCCGCGTCCAGGGCGGTCGCCCGCACGCAGTGGTCGGTGGCGATGCCGACCACGTCGACGGCCTCGATGCCGCGGTCCCGCAGCCAGGCGGCCAGCGCCCTCCGGCGTGCCGTCGGCCGGCCCGGGGTGGTCGCCCTCGAACCCCGAGTACGCCGCGGCGTGCTCGCCCTTGCGGAAGGTCGCCATGACCAGGTCGGTGTCCAGGTTCGGGTGCAGCTCGGACCCGGCGGTGCCGACCACGCAGTGCGGCGGCCAGGAGTCGACGAAGTCCGGCTGCGCCGGCGGGCGTCGCGAAGTGCGGGCCGGGGTCGACGTGCCAGTCCTGGGTCGCGGCGATCGCGGCGTACTCGTCGCCCCGGTCCTGCAGGTAGTCCGAGATCGCCGCCGCGACGCCCGCCCCGCCGGTCACGGCCAGCGAGCCGCCCTCGCAGAAGTCGTTCTGCACGTCGACGATCACCAGCGCCCGTGGGCGGCCGACGAGCGGCGTCGTCGTCGTCGTCGTTGTCCGCCGCCGGGTCGGTCGTCGTAGACGTCGCCCGGGTCGGACCAGATCGGTCATGGGTGGTCTCCCTCGTACGTCGTCGGGATCGCGGGCACGCCGCGGGACAGCTGGTGGGCCGGTGTCGGGCAGCTCGGCCACGGCGAAGGTGTGGCGCTCGCGGGCGGCGGTCAGCGGCTCGCGCGCCGACGACCTCGCCGTCGACGACCAGCTCGCGCAGCAGCAGCCGGTCGTCCCCGTCGTCCTGCGGCACGGTGCCGATGCCGATGACCTCGGCCTCCGCGGTGCCGGCCGGGTTGCGCCGGCGCAGCGCCCACTTGCGGCCGCCGATGCTGAGCTTGTCCTTGCTGCGCTTGGCCACCGAGACCATCGGCACGCCGTCGCGCGGCGCTGCCGACCTCGTCCTCGCGCGCGACCAGCTTGTAGACCAGGCCGGCCGTCGGGCGCGCCGGAGCCGGTGACGAGGGAGGTGCCGACGCCGTACGCATCGACCGGGGCCGCGGCCAGCGCCGCGATGGCGTGCTCGTCCAGGTCGCTCGTGACGATGATCCGGGTGCTGGTGTCGCCGAGCGAGTCCAGCTGGGCCCGCACCTCGCGGGCCTGGGTCACCAGGTCGCCGGAGTCGAGCCGGACGGCGCCGAGCTCGGGCCCGGCGATCTCGACGGCCGTGCGCACGGCCTCGGCCACGTCGTAGGTGTCGACCAGCAGCGTCGTCTGCGGGCCGAGGCTGGCGACCTGGGCCTCGAACGCCTCGCGCTCGCCGTCGTGCAGCAGGGTGAACGCGTGCGCCGCCGTGCCGCGCGGTCGGCACGCCGTAGCGTGCGGCCCGGCCTCCAGGTTGCTGGTGGTGGCGAAGCCGGCGATGTACGCCGCGCGGGCCGCGGCGACCGCCGCCCACTCGTGGGTGCGGCGCGAGCCCATCTCGATGCACGGCCGGCCCATCGCGGCCGTCGTCATCCGGCTGGCGGCGCTCGCGACCGCGCTGTCGTGGTTGAGGACGCTCAGGACGAGGGTCTCCAGCAGCACGGCCTCGGCGAAGGTGCCCTCGACGACGAGGATCGGCGAGCCCGGGGAAGTAGCAGTCGCCCTCGCCGTAGCCCCAGATCGAGCCGCTGAACCGGTACGCCGCGAGCCAGTCCAGGGTCGGGCGCGTCGACGACGCCGGAGTCGGCCAGGCGAGCCAGCTCGGCCGGGTCGAACCGGAACGCCTCGATGGCCTCGAGCAGCCGGCCGGTGCCGGCGACCACGCCGTACCGCCGGCCGTCCGGCAGCCGGCGGGCGAAGACCTCGAAGACGCTGCGCCGCTGGGCCGCGCCGCTGCGCAGGGCGGCCTGCAGCATGGTCAGCTCGTAGTGGTCCGTGAGCAGGTGCCGGTAGCTCGATCACGGGCCGAGCCTAGGGGGCGCCGTTCTCTCTAGAGTGGGCGCGTGTCCACTGCACCGGTCGAGCTCGACCAGCCCGCGTCCGACGCGGACACCCAGACCGAGCCGCCGTGGATCACGCTGGTGTGGAACGACCCGGTCAACCTGATGTCCTACGTCACGTACGTCTTCCAGGAGTACTTCGGCTATGACAAGGCCAAGGCCGAGCGGCTGATGCTCGACGTCCACGAGAAGGGCCGGGCCGTCGTGTCCAACGGCTCCCGCGAGGAGATGGAGCGGGACACCGAGGCGATGCACGGCTACGGGCTCTGGGCGACGTTCCAGAAGGACGTCTGAGGCGGTCGTGGCGAAGGGGTTCCGTCAAGACCCGGCGCGGGGTGTCCGCGAAGCTCGACGAGGGCGAGCGGGCGCTGCTGGCGCACCTGTTCGTCGAGGTGTGGGAGCTGCTCGGCGGCGAGGACGGCGAGGCCGGCGGAGACCTCGGCGGGCGGCCGTCGGGAGGTCGACCCGCTCGAGGCGATGGTCGGCATCGGTACGGCGACGGCCGAGCCCGACGGACCCGGCCCTGGCTCGGCTGCTGCCGTCGGCGCATCGGGACGACGACGAGGTGGCGGCGGAGTTCCGGCGGTACACCGAGCAGGGGCTGCGGGCGCGCAAGCGGGCCGGGCTGGAGACGGCCCGGCGCACGCTGGGCGCGCGAGCGGGCCGCTGGACCTGGACCGGGCCGAGGCGGCGGCCTGGGTGGTCGCGCTGACCGACGTCCGGCTGGTGCTGGGGGAGCGGCTGGGGCTGCGCACGGACGAGGACGCGATCGCGCTGGCCGCCGCGCTGGAGGAGCTCGACGAGGACGACCCGCAGGCGTTCCTGGTGGCGATCTACGACTTCCTGACCTGGCTCCAGGAGTCCCTGGTCCACGCCCTGCCCGCCTGAGGCTCGCGTCGGCCCCGCGACCTCCGCTCTCGGCCGTCGTGACCCGCCCGGCCCGCCTCCTCGCGCAACGATGCAACGGCGCGTCAGCTGTGACGCGAGTTGCATCATTGCGGGCCGAGCTGCGGCGAAGGACCGCGGCAGCCCGGGCCGCAGACCGTAGAGCTGGCCGGGCCAGCCGCGCAGCGTCAGGACCGCGCCGACCTGGGCCGCCACGCGGCACGGGCCTCCCGTCACCGGCCGCCAGCCGTAGCGCAGGACCACGTCGCCGGCGAGGACGGCGGCGTTGTCGCGGGCATGGTCGACCCAGGACCGGTCCACCGGGTGGTAGGCCAGTCCCTCCAGCTCGACCCGCACCCGCCACCGCCGGTAGCGCACATCGAAGTAGCGGCGCACGCCGTCGGGTCCGATCCAGGCCCGGCCGCGCTCGGCCTCGGGGCAGGCCGTGGGCGAGCTCGACGTTCGAGCCGGTAGCGGCGCTCCAGCGGCGACGCGACCCCGTCGCCGCCTCGTCGACGAGATCGCGGAACAGCGCCCGATGGCGGAGCCGACGCCGCCGCCCAGCGGCAGCGCGCAGGCGGGCCGGCGTCGTGAGCCGGCGCTGGCACGCCCGCAGCACCCAGTGCACGACCTCGTCGGGGTCCCGCGTCGGCGCCGACCAGGTCCAGCACGGTGTCCTCGACCCGGGTCTGCGGCGATCGATGGCGCTCGGGCTGGCGTCGCAGGGACCAGGCCCGCGGGTGATGCACCCGCAGGCCCGGCTGCGGTGTGACGCGGTGACCGTTCGGGACGCTGATCTGGATGACCGTCGGGGTCCTCGTCGCGCAGCCCCTGCAGCCGGGCGGCGTGCGATGGCTGGCCATGGCGGGCGGCCCGGCGTGCAGCAGGGCGGCCCAGACCCTGGCCTGTGAAGGTCGATGGTCCGGTGAACGTCGCGTAGACGCCCGGGTAGATCGCGCGCCAGGCGCCGCGGCGTACCTGTTGTCGGATCTGGTCGGCCGACCAGCCCGGACGCGATGGCCTGCCGTCGATGCACCATCCCGCTGCCGATGCGAGCAGCGTCCTGCCATCCGGTCCATCGTCGGACCTTGCCCGAGGTCGCGGGCCCGGCGCGGCCGTCGTCCACAGGGCCACCGGCGATAGCGCCGCGCATTGATGCAACGACCGCGTCAGATTTGACGCGCCGTTGCCTCAATGCGGGCAGCACGCCAGCGCGCGCGCGCAGCGCTGTCCGCCCGGACGACCTAGGCTTGGCGGCCGTGGCGGATGCACCGATCGGGATCTTCGACTCCGGCTACGGCGGGCTGACCGTCGCCCGCGCCGTCCTCGACCAGCTCCCGCACGAGCCGGTCCTCTACCTGGCCGACACCGCCCGCCAGCCCTACGGCCCGCGACCCGATCGCCGAGGTCCGGGCCTTCGCCCTGGAGTGCCTCGACGAGCTGGTCGACCTCGGCGTCAAGCTGCTCGTCGTCGCCTGCAACTCGGCCAGCGCAGCCGTCCTGCACGACGCCCGCGAGCGCTACGACGTCCCCGTCGTCGAGGTGATCCGGCCGGCCGTGCGCCGGGCCGTCGCCGCCACCCGCAACGACCGGGTCGGCGTCATCTCCACCCAGGCCACTGCGACCTCCCGGGCCTACCCGGACGCCTTCGCCGCCGCGCCGGACGTCGTCGTCACGAGCCAGGCCTGCCCCCGCTTCGTGGAGTTCGTCGAGGCCGGCATCACCTCCGGGCCGGAGCTGATCGGCGTCGCGCACGACTACCTCGACCCGGTTGCCGCCGAGGGCGTCGACACGCTGATCCTCGGCTGCACGCACTACCCCCTGCTCACCGGTGTCATCTCCTACGTCATGGGCGAGCAGGTGACCCTCGTGAGCAGCGCCGAGGAGACCGCCAAGGACGTCTACCGGCTGCTCGTCGAGCACGACCTCAACCGCCCGGACGGCCTGGCCGCGCCGGAGCACCGCTTCCTGACGACCGGCGACAGCCGCGAGTTCGCCGCCCAGGCCCGGCGCTTCCTCGGGCCCGAGGTCGTCACCGCCAGCGGGGTCACGGCGCCGGTGCGGTCCCGATGAGGGTGCGGGCCCGATGAGGCTGACCGTCGTCGGCTGCTCGGGCAGCTTCCCCGGGCCGGACTCGGCGGCGTCCTGCTACCTGGTCGAGGCCGCGACGGCGCCGACCGACCGCACCTGGCGGATCCTGCTCGACCTCGGCAGCGGCGCGCTCGGCCCGCTCCAGCGCTACACCTCGCTGTACGACGTCGACGCCGTCCTGCTGAGCCACCTCCACCCGGACCACTGCCTCGACCTGACCGGCCTGTACGTCGCGCTGAAGTACCGCCCCTCTGGCCCGGCCCCGGCCGTCCCGGTCCACGGCCCGACCGGCACGGCGCAGCGCCTGACCAAGGCGTACGACGGCCTGCCGGACACCGGCATGAGCGCCGAGCTCGACGTCCACGAGTGGGTCGCCGGGCAGCCCGTGCCGATCGGGCCGTTCACCGTCACGCCGCACCGGGTCGAGCACCCGGTCGAGGCCTACGGGCTGCGGGTCGAGGCCGACGGCGCCGTACTCGCCTACACCGGTGACACGGACGCCACCCCCAACCTCGGACCGCTGTGCCACGACGCCGACCTGGTGCTGGCCGACTCGGCCTTCGTCGAGGGCCGGGACGCGACCCGCGGGGTGCACCTGACCGCGCGGCGGGCCGGCCAGGCGGCGACGGAGGCCGGCGGCGTACGGCGTCTGGTCCTGACCCATCTGCCGCCCTGGAACGATCCCGAGGTCGCCCGGCTCGAGGCCGCGCAGACCTGGTCCGGGCCGCTCGACGTCGCCACGCCCGGGGCGACCTTCGAGCTGGTCGGTGCTGGTGGGCGCCGCCACATAGGGTCGCCGTCATGACCCGACCCGACGGACGCGCCCCCGACCAGCTGCGACCCGTGACCATCACCCGGGGCTGGCTGGACCACGCCGAGGGCAGCGTCCTCGTGGAGTTCGGCAAGACCCGGGTGCTGTGCGCGGCGAGCTTCACCCAGGGCGTCCCGCGCTGGCGCAAGGGCTCCGGCCGGGGCTGGGTCACGGCGGAGTACGCGATGCTGCCCGCGCTCGACCAACACCCGCTCGGACCGCGAGTCGGTCAAGGGCCGGATCGGCGGCCGCACCCACGAGATCTCCCGGCTGGTCGGCCGCAGCCTGCGGGCCGTCGTCGACGTCGGGGCGTTGGGCGAGAACACCATCGTCCTGGACTGCGACGTCCTGCAGGCCGACGGCGGCACCCGCACGGCGGCGATCACCGGCGCCTACGTCGCACTGGCCGACGCGATCGACTGGGCGCGCGGGCAGGGCATCATCGCCGCGACCGCGACGCCGCTGACCGGCTCCGTGGCCGCGATCAGCGTCGGCATCGTCAAGGGCGAGGCCCTGCTCGACCTGGAGTACGTCGAGGACAGCACCGCCGACACCGACATGAACGTCGTCATGACCGGCGACGGCCGTTATGTCGAGGTGCAGGGCACCGCCGAGGCCGAGCCGTTCGACCGGGCGCTGCTGGACCAGCTGCTCGAGCTCGCCGCCGGCGGCTGCGCCGACCTGACCCGGCTCCAGCAGCAGGCCCTGGAGCGAGCGGCCGGATGAGCGCTCCGCGCCTGGTCCTCGCCACCCGCAACGCGCACAAGGTGGCCGAGCTCCGCCCGATCCTGGCCGAGGCGCTGGCGGCCACCGTCGACCTCGAGACCGAGCTGGTCGGCGTCGACGCGTTCCCGGACGTCGAGGACGTCGTGGAGTCCGGCGTCACCTACGCCGAGAACGCCCTGCTCAAGGCCCGGGCGGTCTGCGCCGCAACCGGCCTGGTCGCGCTCGCCGACGACTCCGGGCTGGCCGTCGACGTGCTGGGCGGCTCGCCCGGGATCTTCTCGGCCCGCTGGTCCGGCGGCCACGGCGACCGGGCCAACCTCGAGCTGCTGCTGGCCCAGCTCGGCGACGTGCCGGACGAGCACCGCGGCGGCCGGGTTCGTCTGTGCGGCGGCGCTGGTGACCCCGGACGGGCGCGAGGTCGTCGAGCACGGCCGGATCAACGGGGTGCTGACCCGGGAGCCGCGCGGTGACGGGGGCTTCGGCTACGACCCGATCCTCGAGCTGCCGGACGGACGCACCCTGGCCCAGCTGGGCGCCCAGGAGAAGAACGCGATCAGCCATCGGAGCCAGGCCTTCCGGGCGCTGGCGCCGCACGTGCTGGCCGCGCTTTCGGGCTAAAGGCTGGCAAATCCGCCGGACCGGAGGGATGATCGGAGCCAGGTCAAGGTGACCCGCGAAGTTCCGCTCGAGGGGGCAGGTCAATGGCTGTGGCATTGGTTGTGTACGGGGTCTTCGGTTTCGGCCTGCTGGTGGTGGGCGCCATCGTTGTCGGTCGGATCCGGGACCGCCGGCGCTGGAGTGAGCCGTCGCAGGTCTCCGTGACCCCGGGCGTCGAATACGAGGACCCGGCCGCCAGGTGGCTCGACGGCCGGTGCCGAGGTCAACACCACCGACGCGTGGGTCATCGGCCAGACCCAGTCCAGGGTTACGGACATCCGCACGTCGGGGTTGAGGCGGCCTGTAAGGGACGGTTGGCCGGTCACCACGCGGCGCGAATAGTTGCCAAACGGTGACGCTCGCCGGGGCTCCGTCGGGTGCCTCAGCGGTGGATCATGGAACCACGGCCGGGCCGGAAGGGGTCCTCGTGGTCACGATCGCAGCGTGGACCATCATTCTCATGATGGCTGCTTCGGCTGCGTTCGGAGTGCTGGTGGCGATCCTGGTGCTGGTCGGCTGGGTGCGCGCCCGAATGACCTGGTCGGCTCCCTCGATCCCGATGCACGAGATGATCTGGCCGATGGGCGAGCTGCAGGATCCGCAGTACCTCGACGAGCGCCGGGTCCGGGACAGCAGCGTCGACGATGCCCACGACACGGCGGTCGCTGTGATGGGGATCGGGATCAAGCCGTTCACCAACCGGGCGCCGCTTTCGGTCCCGCGGAGCGAACGCAGCCTGCGGCACGGCTGACAGTTCGCTAACGACACCCGTACGGCGCACGGAGCGCCCAGGTCCGGGTGCGACCCTGGACAGGTGAACCTCCGTCGTGCCGCGCTCGCCGGCTTGCTGGCCGGGGCGTTCGACATCGCGGCCGGCGAGCTGTTCGCCGCGGTCCTGCAGTGGGCCGGGGTCAAGGGGACCGGCTCGCCGGTGCTGGCGATCGGGTCGGCCTTCGTCGACCGGACCCCGCCGTGGCTCAAGGACTTCGCCACCAACACGTTCGGCACCAACGACAAGAAGGTCCTGCTGGCCGGCATGGCGGTCGTGCTGGCGCTGCTGTCTGCGGGCATCGGCCTCCTGACGCGTCCGGCTACCGGCGGCTCGGGCTGCTCGCCATCGCGGCGTTCGCCGCCGTCGCCGGCGTGGCCGCCCTGACCCGGACCGACTCGGGCGGGCTGGACGTGCTGCCGGCCATCCTCGGCGCGTTCGCCGGCATGGGCGTGCTGATGGCCCTGCTGGACCGGGCCGCCGAGCCGGACAACCCCGCTGTACAAGGGTTTTGACCGGCGAGCCTTCATCCGGGCCAGCGCGTTGACCGGCGGCCTCGTCGGTCGTCGGCGGCGCCGCGGCGGTCTGGCTCGGCAAGGGCGAGCGCAACGTGCAGGCCAGTGCCGCCGCCGTACGGTTGCCGACGCCGGTCGAGCCCGGCGCCGGCCATCCCGGCCGGCGCGCAGCTGCCGGTCAAGGGGATCACGCCCTATCTGACGTCGCGCGCCGACTTCTACCGGATCGACACCGCTCTCGTCGTGCCGCGGCTGACCACCGACGACTGGTCGCTGCGGATCCACGGCATGGTCGAACACGAGGTGCACCTGACGTGGGACCAGCTGCTCGCCCTGCCGATGGTCGAGCGGCTCGTGACCTTGAGCTGCGTCTCCAACGAGGTCGGCGGTGACCTGATCGGCAACGCCCGGTGGCTGGGGCATCCGCTCAAAGACCTTCTGGCGCAGGCGAGCCCGAGCTCGGACGCCGACATGGTGCTGTCCAAGAGCATCGACGGCTTCACGGCGGGCTCACCGCTTGCGGCGCTGACTGACGGCCGGGACGCCATGATCGCGATCGGGATGAACGGAGCGGTGCTGCCCCAGGAGCACGGCTTCCCGGCCCGGCTGGTCGTGCCCGGGCTCTACGGCTACGTGTCCGCGACCAAGTGGGTCGTCGACCTCGAGGTCACCCGGTTCGACCGGGCCGAGGGCTACTGGACGCCCACGCGGCTGGTCGCCCATGGGGCCGATCAAGACCGAGTCGCGGATCGACGTGCCGAACGACGGCTCGCACGTCCGGGCCGGCACCGTCGCGGTGGCCGGCGTGGCCTGGGCGGTGCACCGGGGGATCGAGAAGGTCGAGGTGCGGGTCGACAACGGCGACTGGGTGGCCGCCCGGCTGGCGGACGAGCCGAGCATCGACACCTGGCGGCAGTGGGTCTACGAGTGGGCGGCGACGCCGGGCAAGCACCGGCTCCAGGTGCGGGCGGAGGACGGCAACGACGACCTGCAGATCGAGTTCGAGGCGCCGCCGGCCCCGGACGGCGCCACGCGGCTGGCACACGATCGACGTCACGGTGAGTTAGCACGCGGCCTTTCGGCACCGCAAGCCAGGATCGCGCCGAACCGCGCCAGCGGAGCCGTTACAGGTCTGTGACCTGCTGCTTTGTGCGGGAGCCCTGATCATTCTGACCGGATTTCTCGATCTGGACCCATCCGGGCGGAGGTCAGCGGCGAAGACTGTGCGTGACCACCACCAAGCCCGGCGCCTCCCAGCGAGGCGTCCCTCCCGGAGGCCGCAGCCGACCGCTGACCGCCTCGGTTGGGCCGCCGCCGGACTGGCCGGACTGCTCACCGGAGCGGCGGCGATCGGCATCGCCGAGGCCCTGTCGACGGTGTGGCAGCGCACCGGCCTGCAGCACGGGGTCTCCTCTCCGGTGCTCGCGGTCGGTGGCACCTTCGTCGACCACACCCCGGGTTGGCTCAAGGACTTCGCGATCACGCACTTCGGCAGCCACGACAAGCAGGCGCTGCTCGGCGGGATCGGCATGACCCTGGTCCTGCTCTCCGTCGTCGCCGGCCTCGTCGCGCGCCGCCGCACCGAGGCCGGGCTGGCCATCGTCGGGGTGCTCGGGGTTGTCGCGGCGTACGCCGTTCTGACCCGGCCCGAACAGCTGGCCGCTCGACGTCGTGCCGACGGTCGTCGGCATCGCCGCCGGCATGTGGGTGCTGCGCGCGCTCGTCACGACGTACGGCGGGGGCGGCGCGCATGGCTGGAGCCGGCGCAACTTCCTGGTCGCCGCCGGCGCCACCGCAGCGGTCGCGGCGGTGACCGGTGGCGGATCGCGTTTGCTGCGAACGGGTTCTGCCGATGTCGCCGCCTCGCGCAAGGCCGTCCGCCTGCCGACGCCGGCCGAGCCGCTGGGCGCGATCCCCGGCGGCGTGACGCTGCCGGTGCAGGGCATCACGCCGTTCAAGACCTCGAACGCGAAGTTCTACCGGGTCGACACCGCGCTCTCCCTGCCGCAGCTGCGGGCCGAGGACTGGCGGCTCAAGGTGCACGGGATGGTCGGCAAGGAGATCCACCTCGACTTCAACGAGCTGCTGTCGAAGCCGCTGGTCGAGCGGGCCATCACCTTGACCTGCGTCTCCAACGAGGTCGGCGGCAAGCTCCTCGGCAACGCGGTGTGGCTGGGCTACCCGCTCAAAGACCTTCTCGCCCAGGCGAATCCGGATGGAGACGCCGACATGGTGCTCTCGACGAGCGTGGATGGCATGACCATCGGCACGCCGCTCGCCGAGCTGATGGACGGGCGCGACGCGATGCTCGCGGTGGCCATGAACGGCGAGCCGCTCCCGGTCGCCCATGGCTTCCCGGTGCGGATGGTCGTGCCCGGGCTCTACGGCTACGTGTCCGCGACGAAGTGGGTGACCGACCTCAAGGTCACCCGGTTCGACAAGGACAAGGCCTACTGGACCCCGCGCGGGTACTCCGAGAAGGCGCCGATCAAGACGTCCTCGCGGATCGACGTACCGGCATCGTTCGCCAACGTCCAGCGCGGCAAGGTCGCCGTCGCCGGCGTGGCGTGGGCGCAGACCAAGGGGATCAGCAAGGTCGAGGCCCGCGTGGACGGCGGGGCCTGGCAGGAAGCCCGGCTCGCCGACTCGCTGAGCAAGGAGACCTGGCGGCAGTGGGTTTGGGAGTGGGACGCCACCACAGCCGGGACGCACACGATCGAATGCCGGGCCACGGATGGCACCGGCTATGTGCAGACCTCACAGCTCGCCCGGATCCGGCCCAACGGGACCACCGGATGGGACTCCGTCGTCGTGAAGGTCGCCTGACCCCACGACCGCACGAACCAGCACGACCAGCACGGCCAGCACGACCAGAACCAGCACGACCGGCACGACACGAAGCACGACCCAGTCAACGACACCAAGGAGCACCCTGATGAAGACCCGTATCGCACTCTCCGCCGTCGCAGCCGCGACCCTCATGATGGGCGCTGCGGCCTGTGGCAGCAGCAGCGGCGGCAGCTCCGCCGGCGGCGACTCGAGCTCGTCGACGACCTCGTCGTCCAGCAGCTCCACCACCGACGCGGCCATGGCCGGCCTGGTCGGCCCGGGCTGCGCCGACTACGCCAAGGCCGTGCCCAGTGGCTCCGGCTCGGTCGACGGCATGGCCGCAGGACCCGGTCGCCGTTGCGGCGTCGAACAACCCGCTGCTCAAGACCCTGACCGCTTCGGTCTCCGGCAAGCTCAACCCGAAGGTCAACCTGGTCAGCACGCTCGACGGTGCCGAGTTCACGGTGTTCGCGCCGGTCGACTCGGCGTTCGCCAAGGTGCCGGCCGCCACGCTGGCCAAGCTCAAGGTCGACGGCCCGCTGCTGACCAAGATCCTGACCTACCACGTCGTCGCCGGTCAGCTCGACCCGACCGCCGTCGTGGGCGACCACAAGACGGTCGAGGGCGGCACGGTCAAGGTCACCGGCTCCGGCGACTCGCTCAAGGTCGACGACGCCAACGTCATCTGTGGCGGCGTCAAGACCGCCAACGCGACGGTCTACCTGATCGACTCGGTGCTCACCCCACCAGCTGAGCCCGCGCCGTACCAACGGCTCTCGCAAGGATCGGCAGCTCCCGTCGGACTCCTGACGGGAGCTGCCTCGTGCGGTGGCCGCGGGTCTGTCGGCGTGCGCGGGTGCGCGAGGCGGGACTCGAACCCGCACGTCCGAAGACACAGGAACCTAAATCCTGCGTGGCTGCCAGTTACACCACTCGCGCGCGCCGCGCGCTGCAGGTGGCCACCGCGGCGTACGGCGGGAAGCCTAGCCCGACGCCGTACTCCAGTTCGGCCGGTGATTCGCACCCGCCAGCCTGGAAATCACCGGCCGAAGCTGGAGCACAGCGGCCGGGTGGGAGCAACTCAGTCGGGGAGGCCCAGGGCCTTGGCCAGGGCGGCGACGTGGCCGGTGGCCTTGACGTTGTACTTGGCCAGCTCGACCTTGCCGTCCTCGTCGACGACGACGGTCGACCGGATGACGCCGGTGACCGTCTTGCCGTAGAGCAGCTTCTCGCCCCAGGCGCCGTAGGCCTCGAGCACCTTCTTGTCCGGGTCGGACAGCAGCGGATAGGTCAGGTGCTCCTGCGCGGTGAACTTGGCCAGCTTGTCCGGCTGGTCCGGCGAGATGCCGACGACCTCGTAGCCGTTGCGCTGGAGCCGGACCTGGCTGTCCCGGAAGTCGCAGGCCTCCTTGGTGCAGCCCGGCGTCATCGCGGCGGGGTAGAAGAAGACGACCAGCTTGCGGCCGTGGAAGTCGGACAGCGAGACGTCGCTCGCCGTCGGCGTCGGACCAGGGTGAAGGCCGGTGCGGTGTCGCCGGTGTCGAGCTTGGGCACGGGATGCTCCTGTCGAGACTTGCCCCGGGGTGCGATGTGTCGCCTCCCATGATCGCCTAACCTCTGGCGCGGGTCATCGAGCCCTCGAGCCCAGCCAGGACCTCGACGAGGACCCGGCCAGACGCGCCGCAGCCAGACGCCGGCCCAGATCGAGGCCGAGATCGAGGCCACCCGGGCCCGCCTGGCCGGCACGGTCGACGAGCTCGCCACCCGGGTCCAGCCCAAGGAGATCGCCCGCCGCTCGGCCGAGGACGCCAAGGCCAAGCTCCAGGCCGCCACGCACACCGAGGACGGCTCGCTGCGCACCGAGCGGGTGGCCGCGGTGGGTGCGGCCGCGGCCCTGGTCGCCGCCCTGGCCGGCTTCCGGGCGCTGCGCCGCCGCCGGTCCTGACCCGACGATGACCTGACGATGAGCGAGTCCGAGGAGCGTCCCGGCCTGCCGGTGCGGATGCTCGGCGACCGCGTGCTCGTCTCGCAGGACGGCGAGCCCGGTGAGCGCCGCAGCGGTGGCGGCATCGTGATCCCGGCGACCGCGGCCGTCGGCAAGCGGCTGGCCTGGGCGACGGTCATGGCGGTCGGCCAGCACGTCCGCCAGGTCGAGGTCGGCGACCGCGTGCTGTTCGACCCCGAGGACCGCGGCGAGGTCGAGCTGCACGGCCGCGAGTACCTGCTCCTGCGCGAGCGTGACCTCGACGCCGTGGCCTCGGCCCGGATCGACTCCGGCCAGACCGGCCTCTACCTCTAGGACCAGGCCCGAGGAGCTCAGGCCGGTACGCCGAGCGAGCTCGTGCTGGTCGCGGCCACCGGCAGGCCGGCCGCCGCCAGGCCGCGAACCCCCCGTCGACGTCGGTCGCCCGGGTCAGCCCGAGCTGCTGCAGCGCGGCCGCCGCCAGCGACGACGTGTAGCCCTCCTGGCACAGCACCAGCACCCGCAGCCCGTACGCCGCGATGCTCGAGCCGGGCCTCCGAGCGCGGGTCCAGCCGCCACTCCAGGACGTTGCGCTCGATCGACCAACGGCCGGTACGCCGGGTGCACCTCGCCCTCGGCGGCCCGCTGCGCCGCCGGCCGGATGTCGACCAGCACGCGCGGCGCCCGGCCTCGAGCTCGGCCGCGGCCTCGAGCGGCGCTGACCCGGCGCAGCCCGCTGCGGGCCTGGGCCAGCAGCTCGTCGATGCACGACCGGCCGCCGTGCGCCGCCGGATCACCACTCGTCCAGGGGGCCGATGCCGGTCAGGACGAGCTCGCGCCCGGCGTCGATCCGATAGCTGCGCATCGAGACGAGCATCGGGGAGTAGACGTGCACGGACAGCGCCGGACGCCGCCGACCGGCGCGACGTCGTGGACGTGGTCCGGACCGAACGCGCGCACCGCGCCGCGGCCAGGGTCCGGCGGACGACCGAGCGGCCGGACCACCAGGACTCGGCCAGCTCGCCCTCGACCACGGTGAAGACGCCGCCGACCCCGCGGCCGTCGACGCCGATGTGGTCGTGCCAGCCGGTCGACGTGCCGACCGGCCAGCGGATCAGCCAGGCCGCCACGTCGGGCCCGGTCGGCAGGCGGACCCAGGTGCGCTCGCGGTCATGACCGGGCACTGGGCCGGCAAGCCCGCGGTCTGCGGCGAATCCCCGAGCGATTCGCCGCAGGCCGCGGCGGACATCGGAGGGCGGTGGATCCGGGCTGGGCGGACAGGGCAGGTGGACGAGCGAGACGGTCATTGCTTCTCCAGGCGGGTCGAGCTGGTCGGTCGAGGCAGGCCAGGAGGAGCATTCGACAGAGGTCGGCCGCGACGCGCTGCAGGTCGATGTGTCGACGCGCGTGCAGCCGGGGTTCACGACGTAAAGACTAGCAGTCTGATAGGAAAAGATCCAGTAGAATCGGAGCCGAGCCCGTGCGGACTGGTCCGGTCAGGAGCCCGCGACGCAGTCCCGGCAGAGGCCGGAGAGGGCGACGTGGCCCGGGTCCAGGACGAAGCCCTCGTCCTCGCGCAGCCGCTGGGCGGCCGTCGCGAGCACGTCGCCGGGCAGGTCGATGACCCGACCGCACTGTCGCACGTCGCGTGGGCGTGCGGGCCGGCGTCGCTGGTCAGGTGGTAGAGCGTCGCCGCCCGGCCGGAGTGGATGTGCTGGACCACGCCGAGGTCGGCCAGCGTCTCCAGCGCGCGGTAGATCGTCGACCGGTTCACCCCGGGATAGGCCTTGCTGGCGTCGACCAGGATCTCCTCGGCCGACAGGTGCTCCCGGCTGCCGGCCAGCGCGGCCACGACGGCCCGGCGGGGCTGGGTCATCCGCTCGCCGCGGCCCGCAGTCCGGCCGCCACGTCTTCGACGACGACCCTCGACGGTGCCGAGCCGGCCTCGCCAGGGCCTCGCTCGGCCATGCCTCCATTGTGCGCCAGGTGCCCGCCCGCGGCGTCCGGGCGGCCCCCGGCTACAGTCCCGGTGTGAGCCTGACCCTGCGGCGCGTCGCGGCGACGCGATACGTCCTGCCGCTGCGCGAGGGTGGTTCGCTGCCCGGGCCTGGTCGAGGCCGACGACCTGGGGATGTACGTCGTGAAGTTCACCGGCGCCGGCCAGGGGCCGAAGGTGCTGGTCGCCGAGGTCGTCGTGGGTGAGCTGGCCCGGGCGCTCGGCCTGCCGGTGCCGGAGCTGGTCGTCGTCGACCTCGACCCGCGGCTCGCGCCGAACGAGCCGGACGAGGAGGTCCAGGACCTGCTGCGCGCCAGCCCCGGCGCCAACCTCGGGCTGGACTACCTGCCGGGCTCGCTGGGCTACGAGCCGGCCGTCGACAAGGTCGACCCCGAGCTGGCCGCCGCAGGTCCTCTGGCTGGACGGCCTGACCGACAACGTCGACCGCACCTGGCGCAACCCCAACCTGCTGACCTGGCACCGGCGGCCGTGGCTGATCGACCACGGGGCGGCGCTCTACTGGCAGCACCACTGGGCCACCCGCCAGGGTGCGGTCACCCGGCCGTTGCGCACGGCGGCCGAGCACGTCCTGCTCGCCCGGGCGGCGCCGCTGCGCGAGGTCGACCGGCTCTTCGCCTCGCTGGTCACCCGCGAGCTGCGTGGCCGACGTCGTCGCGGCCGTGCCCGACGAGTGGCTCGTCACCGAGCCGGACGCACCCGACGTCGGCGGCCGTGCGAGCGGCGTACGTCGACTTCCTGGTCGCCCGGCTCGAGGCGCGCGCGTCGTGGCTCGACCCCCTGGAGGTGGCCCGTGCCGCAGCCGTATGAGTGGGCCGTGCTCCGGGTCGTGCCGCGGGTCGAGCGCTGCGAGTTCGTCAACGCCGGCGTCGTCCTCTACTGCCAGGCCGAGGACTTCCTCGGCGCGCGGATCTCGCTGTCCGAGGGCCGGGCCCGGGCGCTCGACCCGGAGCTCGACCTCGAGCTGGTCCGCCGTCATCTCGACGCGGTGGTCGCGCTCTGTGCCGGCGACCTGTCGATGGCCCCGAACGCCAATCGCTCTGCGGGAGAACGGTTTCGGTGGCTCGTGGCCCCGCGCAGCACCGTCGTACAGCCGTCGCCCGTCCACACCGGTCTGACCGACGACGCCGACGCCGAGCTCGACCGCCTGGTCGCCGCGGTGGTGGCGCTGCCCGGTCGACGCCGCGCCGCCGAGGAGATCTAGCGGTCGTGGCGGACTACGGGCACGACCTGGTCTTCGGCTGCTTCCTGCCGCCGACGGCGGCCGACGCCGACGAGATCCTGGCGCTGGCCGAGCTGGCCGACGCGCGCGGCCTGGACCTCGTGACGGTGCAGGACCACCCGTACCAAGGCGGCCTTCCTTGACGCCTGGACGCTGCTGTCGGTCATCGCCGCGCGCACGACGCGGGCCCGCGTCATGCCCAACGTCGCCAACCTGCCGCTGCGCCCGCCGGCCGTCCTGGCCCGCAGCGCGGCCAGCCTCGACCTGATCTCCGGCGGCCGGGTCGAGCTCGGCCTCGGCGCGGGCGCCTTCTGGGACGCGCATCGAGGCCATGGGCGGACCGCGCCGGACGCCGGGCGAGTCGGTCGAGGCGTTGGAGGAGGCCATCGCGATCATCCGCGCCCTCTGGTCGGGTGAGCGCACGCCGCGGATCGAGGGCGCGCACTACCGGCTGACCGGCGCCAAGCCCGGGCCGGTGCCGGCGCATCCGATCGGCATCTGGGTCGGCGCCTACCGGCCGCGGATGCTGCGCCTGACCGGCCGGCTCGCCGACGGCTGGCTGCCGAGCAGCGGCTATGCCCCGCCGGACCGGCTCGCGCAGATGAACGCCGTCATCGACGAATCCGCCCATGCGGCAGGGCGATCCGCGCAGGACATCCGGCGCTACTACAACATCGAGGCGAGCGCCGAGCCCCGTGCCGCCTGGGCCGAGCGGCTGGCCGAGCTCGCGCTGCGCGACGGCATCAGCGGCTTCATCGTCACCGCCGAGCTGGGCCGGGCCGCGGCCTTGGCCGCCTTCGCCGAGGAGGTCGCGCCCGCGGTGCGTGCCCTCGTGGCGGCCGAGCGCGGTCAGGCGTGAACCGGCCGCGGACGACGCTGCGCGCCAGCGGGTCGACGCCGCGCCACCGGCGCCGTGGTCGATGCCGACTGGGACGTCTCGACCCGGCCGCAGCTCCCGCCGGAGGACCACCCGTCGTACGGCGATGGCACCCATCTGGTCGAGATCCACGACCACCTGCGCAGCGAGCTGGCCCAGGTGCGCGACCTGATCCAGCAGGTCGCGGACGGCGCGCTGGACGTCGGTGCCGCCCGCTCGGCGATCAACCAGATGACGATGCGGCAGAACGCGTGGTCGGTCGGCGCCTACTGCGAGAGCTACTGCCGGGTCGTGACGATCCACCACACGCTCGAGGACCGCCGGGTGTTCCCCGAGCTGCGCCGGGCCGACCCGCGGCTGGGGCCGGTGCTCGACCGGCTGAGCTCGGAGCACGAGGTGATCCACGGTCTGCTCGAGGCCGTCGACGCCTCGCTGGTGGCGATGGTGACCGACCCGGCGGCGATGAGCGAGCTGACCTCGGCCGTCGACCGGTTGGCCGACCGGCTCGGCTCGCACCTGGGCTATGAGGAGGAGCAGCTCGTCGGGCCGCTCAACCGCCACGGCATGGGCGGCTGAGCGGTCAGTCCGCTTCGGGCGGGGCGAATGCGGCCAGCGCCTCGACGCTCGGCACGACGTAGTAGGCGCCGGTCAACGGCGTCGTGTAGCGGGTCAGCGCGTCGCGGATGCCGTCCTCGGCGCCGGCCATGCGCTGCAGCATCCGGTGCAGCCGCGCCTGGTCCCGGCTGAAGCCCACGAACATCGTGCCGTGGTCACTGACCGACCCGTACGGCGTGTTGCGGCGGAAGATGTCGAGCTCCACGCCGTCGGCGTCCTCGATGACCGTCCGGGCGACATGGGAGTCGGCCGGCTTGACGTCGTCGGCCAGCTCGATGCTCGCCGGCTTGGTCCGACCCATCGCCTGCTCCTGGGCCTCGACCCCGATGGCCGCCCAGGCGGCCCGGTCGTGCACCCACTGTTGCACCAGGACAACTGTTGACCCGGCGCCCGGCTGGTCGTCCGCCACGGCGACGATCGGGCCGGCCAGGGCCAGGGGCGGGTTCTCGGTGCCGTCCTCGAAGCCGGTCAGGTCGCGGCTGTCCCGTAGGCCCAGCCGGTCACCTCGGTCGCGAGGGTGGCGACCGGCTCGAGGGCGTCGAGCGCGGCCGAGCAGATGTCGAAGACCAGGTCGGTGGCGTGGCCGGCGACCCACAGCCAGGCGTCGTGCTGGGTCGCCGGCATCGTGAAGCCCTCGACCCCGGTGATCGCCTGGTCGAAGCCGTGGACGCCGGGCGGGACGGCGTCGGCCGGGGCCGCCGCCGCCCAGATCTGCGGCCGGAAGCCGGCCACCAGGTTGGCGCCCCCGACCGTGCTGCGGGGCTCGTCGAGCGCCGCGACCGCCCGCACCAGCTGTCGGCCGAGACCCCGGTGCCGCGTCCAGCTCGAGGTAGCCGTGCGCCGACGTGCCCAGCGCGAAGATCCCCATCTGCGGCGAGCTCATGGGCCGGATTGTGCCGGACCGGCGGGCAGGGACAGCTCGAACCGGCAGCCGCCCGGCACGTTGGTCACGTCGATCGTCCCGTCGTGGGCCTGTACGACGCCCTGGGCGATGGCCAGGCCCAGCCCGGCGCCGCCGTCGTCCGGCGTACGGTCGGCTGCGCCGCGCCAGCCCACATCGAACAGACGGGGCAGGTCCTGCTCCGCGATCCCGCCGCACGCGTCGACGACGGCGCAGCGGACCTGCCCGTCCGGCGCCCGGTCGGCGACCAGCCGGACCACGCCACCGGCCGGGGTGTGGCGGACCGCGTTGGCCACCAGGTTGGTCAGCGCGCGGGACAGCTCGTCGGCGTCACCGATGACGCGCAACCGGTCGTCGGCCGGCCGGTCCACCTCGATCCGCACGTCGCGCGACCGGGCCTGGTGGTCGACGAGGGCGGCCACCTCGTCGGCCAGCTCGGCCACGCTCACCGACATCAGCTTGCGCGACGGCTCACCGGCGGTCAGCCGGGACAGCTCGAAGAGGTCGTCGACCAGGCTGTTCATCCGGTCGACCGTGACCCGCATCTGGGCCAGCGCCGGCTTCGGGTCGTCGATGACCCCGTCCTCGAGGCCCTCGGCGAGCGCCCGCAGCCCGGCCAGCGGAGTGCGCAGGTCGTGGGACATGAAGGCGACGAGCTCGCGCCGGCTGGCCTCGAGGGCCTGCTCGCGGCGGCGGGACTCCTCGAGCCGGCCGCGCGTCATGGCCAGCTCCTCGGCCAGCTCGGTCAGCTCGGCCGGAGCCTGGCTGACCCGAGGCGTTCGCCCGGCCTGGCCCGCCGGACCCTCGCCGTCGGTGCCGTCGGTGCCGTCGGTGCCGAGGGTGCGCAGCTGGGCGCCCAGGGCCCGGGACTCCGTGGCCACCCGGCGGCCGAGCAGGACCGACAGGAGACCGGACAGGACGGCCGAGCTGAGCACCGTGATCAGGGTGACCTTGGAGTCGTGCGAGGAGATGAACATCTGGCGGACGCTCAACAACACCGCGAGGGTCACGCCGAGCAGCGGCACCAGAGAGGTGAGCAGCAGGGAGAGGGCCAGCGAGCGACGGCGGACCAGACGAAGGGCCAGGAAGCCGACCGCAGCGGCGGCGAGGACGGCGGCCAGCGAGAGCACCAGCATGTCGCGGGTGTCTCGGCTCACGGCTGGTCCTCGGGGGGTGTCCCGCCGTCGGCCGCCTCAGCGGTCTCGTCGTCGGCGAACCGATAACCCAGACCGCGAACGGTCAGGACGAGCTGCGGGTCGGAGGGGTCGACCTCGACCTTCTCGCGCAGCCGGCGCACGTGCACCATGACCGTCGAGTCGTCACCGAAGTCCCAGCCCCACACCCGGCGCAGCAGGTCGCGCCGGCCGAAGGCCTGCCCCGGATGGGCGACCAGGAAGGCCAGGAGGTCGAACTCCCGCGGCGTCAGCCCCACCGCCTCGCCGTTCAGGGTGGCGGTGCGGCTGCCGGTGTCGACCGTCAGCGGACCGCGAACTACCTTGCGGGGCAACAGGTTGGTGCCCTTGAGCTGCTCGTCGCGGCGGAGCAGACCCTGCACCCGCAGGACCAGCTCGCGCGGGCTGAACGGCTTGACCAGGTAGTCGTCGGCGCCGACCTCGAGGCCGACGATGCGGTCCTCCTCGTCGCCCCGCGCCGACAGGACGACGACCGGCGTGGTGTCGGCGTCGGCGCGCATCCGGCGCAGCAGGTCGAGGCCGGGCAGCCCCGGCAGCATGAGGTCGAGCACGACCAGGTCCGGCCGCCATTGCTGCCAGACGCTCGCGGCCTCGAGACCGTCCGCGACCACTCGCGGCTCGAGCCCGGCCTTGTGCAGGTAGGCCTCGACGACCCCGGACACCGTCCGGTCGTCCTCGACCACGAGCACTCGTGCCGTCACCGGTGCAGCCTAGGACCCGCGCCGGCCCGGATCGGGCCGATCGGGCCGCCGCCGGGGAGCCGTAAGCAACCGGTCAGCGGGACGGGTCGGCGGCGGCCAGGGCGGCCTCGACGGCCTCGTCCGGTCCGGGCAGCCGCTCGATCTGGGCCCGCACCTTGCTGGCCGCCAGCTCGAACCGCACGTCGGAGAGCAGCTCGGTCACAGCCTCCTGGACCGAGTGGGTGTCGTGCTCGTCCGTCCGCAGCCGCAGCCCGGTGCCGATGCCGGCCGTCACCGACGCGACGTCCTGCTGGCTCGGGTTGCGCCCGGGCACGACGAGATGCGGCAGGGCGTGCATCAAGGCACCCGAGCATCCCGCCCGAACCCCCTTGGGAGACAACGACATCCACGTTCGGCAGGATGTGCGACTGCGGGATGTACGTCGCGGCGCGCACGTTGTCCGGCAGCTCGCCGAGCGCGGAGACGTCGTTCGGTCCGGTGGTCACGACGACCGAGCGCACGACGCTCGAGCGTCGCCCGGGCGAGCAGGGCCGAGCAGCTCGGCCGAGCTGTACGCCGGGTCGGCGCCGAGGGTGACGTAGGCCGCGGGTCGCTCGAGACCGGCCAGCCAGACCGGCCGGCGACCACCCGGACCGTCGTACAGGATGCCGCGCACGGGTCGCACCGACGGGATGCCGCGCAGGCCGCCGAGCTGGAACGGCGGCGGGCAGGCGTCGAGGTAGAGCGCCCCGGTCGTGCGCGGCTCCTCGCTCGGCCGCCGCGCCCGCCGTGCTCGCGCCAGAGCGGGGTCAGCCGGCTGACCGCCTCGGCCCGCTCGAACGGCGACCGCGCGGGCGTGGCGAACGAGTGGGTCACGCAGGGCAGGCCGAGCCGCGCAGCAGGCCAGCACCGCGGCGTACTCGCCCTCGTCGTGGACGACCACGGCCGGCTGCCACTCCTCGCACAGCCGGACCAGGTCGCTGATCACGGCCTCCGGCCAGATGTCGGTCAGCATCCGCTCGGGGTGGGTCGAGTCGGACCGGCCGACCAGGGAGCGCAGCATCGGGCCGATCGGGCGGGTCGGGCAGCCCGCAGGTGATGCTCCAGGGCACCAGGTCCGGGGCGGTGGCGACGCAGACCTCGTGTCCGGCCGCGCGAGCGGCGAGGGCGAACGGGGCCACGCTGTGGAAGTGGCCGACGGCCGGGAAGGCGGTGACCAGGACCCGCACGCCGCACCTCCGTCCGGGTCGCCGAGGCCCCTAGGGCCTGTGAGGGTCGCTGAGGGTAGCGAGGCACTAACCCTAGTGAGTGAACCGAGGGGGCCAACAGGGTCATTCGGCGCCCCATCCGGCCGAGGTGGGCTCAGTCTGCGGGCCCGCGCTGCCGACATAGGTCGGTATGGATCTCCGCGCCGGCTTCGAGCCGCGTGACCCCGCCGCGGCCGCGCGCACCGCGGCCCTGCTCACGCTGCTCGGCTCCGGGGTCACGCTGTTCTTCGCGGTGGCCCAGCCGCCCGCCGGCGGAGCGTCCGGCCGGCTGGCCGCGATCGGGGTCTCGGCGGTCCTGCTCGCGCCTGAGCTTCGTGCTGCGCCGGATGAACGCCGGGCTGGCCGGTCCTGCTGTGGGTCCTCACCCCGCTGCTCGGCGTGGCGGCGATCGTCGCGCTCGACCTGGCGACCATGGACGCCTCCGCGGCCGGCCAGGTCTTCCTCTGCCTGCCCGTCCTGTACGCCGCGGCCCAGCTGCGCTGGATCGCCGCCGCCCTCGTGACGGCGGCGGCCGTGGCGGGCGACGCCCTGGTCGTCTTCCAGCTCGAGCCGGTGGGCCACGCGATCAGCGACTTCGGCTACGTCAGCGCGACCTGCATCACGATGGCTGCGGTGCTCGTCCGGGCCCGCAGCCGTCAGGAGTGCCTGGTCGAGCAGCTCCGCCGGGCGGCGGCCATCGACCCGCTGACCGGCCTGGTGACCCGGCGGGTCCTGGACGAGGCCGCTCAGGCCGCGCTGTCCAGCGCCGGTCAGGACGACGGCACCGCCCTCGTCCTGATCGACCTCGACCGGTTCAAGAGCATCAACGACACCTACGGCCACCCGGTCGGCGACGCCGTGCTGGTGCACGTCGGCGAGGTCCTGGCCCTGGAGACCCGGTCCGACACGGTCATCTGCCGGATGGGCGGCGACGAGATCGCCGTGCTGCTGCCCGGCTGCTCGGACGCCGTGGCGATGCGGCGCGCGCAGGAGCTGCTCGACGCCGTCCACGCGCACCCCTACCAGCTGGCCGACGGCACGCTGATCGCGATCTCGGTCAGCATCGGTGTGGCGCAGGTGCCGGCGCACGCGCAGGGGCTCGAGCCGCTGTATTCCGTTGCGGACCAAGCGCTTTACCTCGCCAAGCGCGGCGGCCGGGGCCGGATCAGCGCGCCGCCGGCGCTCGAGGAGCGCCGGGTGTGGGGACCGTCCGCGCGCTCAGTCAGCTGTCCCCCGACAACAGCTGTTGGGCCAGCCGCGTGTGGGTGACCAGGCCGTGCACGAGCCCGCTCTTCATGGCACACGCGAGGGCCCCGGTCTTGTCCTCGCCGTAGATCGTCGCGATCACCTCGGGGATGGCCCGCAGCTGGTCGGCCGTCGGGCAGATCAACCGGTCCGACGTCGGCGTACTGACTGGCTGGCCGTCCCGGTCGAGCAGGATGCCGGAGATCTCGGCGCGCACTCCCGCCCGGTGCAGCTCGCGCCGCTCCTTGGCCGACAGAGAGTCGAAAACCGTTGACTTGCCTGGGGCCCAGCCTCCGATCGAGACCAGAGCACGGGTCACCTTGGGCAGCATCGTCATCGCCCGGGCCACGTCCGACCTGCCGGCGCAGGTCGCGTGCGGTATCCGCGCTCGGCACGATCATCGGCACGAAGTAGCAGTACGCCGGACCACCACCCTGGCGCGCGATCAACCGCACGACGTCGACCGCCACGTCGGCGTAGTCGTCGCCGCCGGTCAGTGAACCGGTGAGCTGCACGATCGGGCAGGACGGCAGCTCGCGCAGCCGGCTGGCGACGGCGGAGATCGCGCGGGACCACGCAACGCCGAGGACGTCGTGGGCGTCGGTGATCTCCGACAGCAGGTCGGCTGCGGCCTGCCCGAGCGCGGCCCGCAGCTCCGACGGGTCGGTCGCCGACGTGTCGACGACCAGCGCGTGCTTGAGCCCGAAGCGCTCGCGGATCTGGTCGGACAGCTCGGTGTCGATCGGTCCGGAGTCCTCGATGGTGATCGTCACCAGGCCGCTCGAGCGGCTCAACGTGAGCAGCCGAGCGACCCGAAACCGGCTGATGCCATAGCGATCCGCGATCTGGCTCTTCGACCAGTTCTCCAAGTAGTAGCGCCGGGCGACGGAGGTCAAGAGCACCCGTTGGGCCGGTCGTCAGCTCATTGGTCGGGGTCGTCATGAGGCTCCTCACCCACGTGAAAGGGCTTACACGTCTCGACTCGGCGGTGACTTGGTCTCGAACCAATAACGCTCAAGTGAGCGTCCACCGCTCATTATCGTAGCCATTGTTGACATCGATGTCAGGGGGGCCACAAGAATCACCTGAGCGGGCCTCCGCCCATCGGAGCGCCACAACGTTGTCGGTGCTGTGCCGACAGGAGATCGAAGGAGATCACGTGGCAACAACACGGACTGCGCGCCGGCGCGGCGCGACCCTCGTCGCCCTTGTGGCGGTCGGCGCCGTTGCCCTGAGCGCCTGTGGCGCCGGCGGCGGCGGCAAGAGCAGCAGCGGTGGGCACTCGATCAATGTGCTGATGGTCAACAACCCACCGATGCTCGAGCTGCAGAAGCTGACCGCGGCGAACTTCACGAAGGACACCGGCATCAAGGTCAACTTCGTCCCCAAGGTCGAGCAGGACATGCGCGACACGGCGAGCACCGAGTTCGCCAACCAGTCAGGGCAGTACGACGTGGCGACCCTGTCGAACTTCGAGATCCCTTACTACGCGAAGGCCGGCTGGATCTCGGACATGCAGGGCATCGCCAACGACGCGACCTTCGACCAGTCCGACATCCTCCCGTCGATGACGGCAGCCCTGTCCTACAACGGCAAGGTCTACGGCGAGCCGTTCTACGGTGAGTCCTCGTTCCTGATGTACCGCAAGGACGTCCTGTCGGCCAAGGGCATCACGATGCCGGCCAACCCGACCTGGCAGCAGGTCGCCGACGCCGCGGCCAAGGTTGACGGCTCGACGCCCGGCATGAAGGGCATCTGCCTGCGCGGTCTGGCCGGCTGGGGCGACAACCTGGCCCCGCTGACCACGGTGGTCAACACCATGGGCGGCACCTGGTTCGACGAGAACTGGAAGGCCCAGGTCAACACCGGCGGCTTCAAGACGGCGGCGAACTTCTACGTCAACCTGATCCACCAGCACGGTGAGGCCGGGGCGGCGACGTTCAGCTTCCCGCAGTGCCTGGCCGCACTCCAGCAGGGCAAGGTGGCCATGTGGTACGACTCCACCGCCGCCGCAGGTCTGCTCGAGGCGTCCGACTCGCCCGGTCAAGGGCAAGATCGGGTACGCCGCGGCGCCACACGACCAGACCGACGAACTCGGGCTGGCTGTACACCTGGGCCTGGGCGATCGAGAAGGCGTCCAAGCACCAGGCCGACGCGGCCAAGTTCGTGTCGTGGGCCTCGAGCAAGGCGTATGAGCAGCTGGTCGCCGGTGACACGGCCAACGCGGCCACGGGTGGTCCGACCAACGTCCCGGCCGGCAAGCGGGCGTCGACCTACTCCGACCCGACCTACCTCAAGGTCGCGAGCTCGTTCGCGACGCAGGTGCTCGATTCGATCAAGAACGCGCCGGCGGCCAACCCGGGTGTTCAGCAGCGGCCGTACAGCGGTATCCAGTTCGTCGGGATCCCGTCGTTCACCGACTTCGGTCTGACCTGTGCCAAGGACATCAGCAGCGCGATCGCCGGCTCGCAGAGCGCCGACGCCGCACTGAACGCGTGCCAGTCCGTGGCCCAGGCCGCAGGCGACAAGCAGAAGGGCTAGCTGACGCTGGTCGACTCAGCAGCTCGATCGACGGGAGGCCCGGCACCCAGCCGGTTGCCGGGCCTCTCCGTCGCCATCACGTGAGCCGGAGGGTGAAGGCATGAGCACAGTCCCAGCCACCGAGGTGGTGCTGACGAACGAAGCCGTCGATCAGCGAGCCAAGGCGGCGGCGAAGATCGACAAGTGGGGTAGGAAGTCGTGGGTCCGCCGGGCGCCACTGCTCCCGGCGCTGGTCTTCATGATCATCGTCACCCAGCTGCCGTTCGTGGCGACCCTGGTGATGTCGTTCCTGAACTGGAGCGCTCAGCCGGACGCGCCGGGCAAGTCCTTCGCCGGACTGGCCAACTTCAAAGAGGTCTTCACGACCAAGGAGTATCGGAGCGCGGTCTTCACCTCGATCGAGATGACCGTGACCGTCGTGGTGGTCGCGGTCTTCATCGGCATGGGCGTCGCGCTGTTGCTGGACCGCAAGTTCTTCGGTCGCGGCATCGTGCGGACCATGATGATCGCGCCGTTCCTGATCGTGCCGATCGCAGCGGCCGTGTTCTGGGGCAACGGGATGCTTCAGGCCGGTTTCGGCCTCGTCGACGGCTTGCTCGGTGAGCTCGGCGTCAAGAACGCGCAGAACATCTCGTTCCTGACCACCCACCCCAAGATGTCGATCGAGATCGAGCTCATCTGGCAGTGGACGCCGTTCATGATGCTGATCCTCCTGGCCGGGCTGCAGTCCCGGGACTCGGAGATCATGGAGGCCGCGCTGGTCGATGGGGCCAACCCGTGGCAGATGTTCCGGGCGATCACCCTGCCGCACATGCGTCGCTACATCGAGCTGGCGGCCACGCTCGGCACCATCTTCATCGTCCAGAACTTCGACTCCGTCCAGGGCATGACGGGTGGCCAGAACTCCACCAACATCCCCTATGAGGTCTACGAGGTCTTCTACGCAGCCAAGGACTACGGCGTGGCCTCAGCCCTCGGCGTGGTCGTGGTGATCGGCTCCATCATTGTCGCGACGTTCGGCCTCAGGGTCGTATCGTCCTTGCTCTCGGAGGAGGTCGCCTGATGACTGCCACGTTGCCCGGCACCACGACCCGCACGGACGTGCCCACGCCGGTCAAGAAGCGGAACTACGCCGCCTTGGCCGCCGGCCTCAGCGCCTGGGTCATCGGGCTGATCTTCATCTTCCCGATCCTCTACATGCTGCTGACGTCGCTGCACGAGCCGGCCAAGGCCCAGACCTACCCGCCCAGCTGGGGGGCGTCCCTGACCCTGAGCAACTACAAGGGCCTGTTCAGCGACACGATCAACATCCGCCCGGCCCTGCTGAACTCCCTGCAGGCCAGCGTCATCTCGACGATCCTCGTTCTCCTGCTGGCCATCCCGGCGGCGTACGCGTTGTCGATCCGGCCGGTGCGCAAGTGGTCCGACGCGATGTTCTTCTTCCTGTCGACCAAGATGCTGCCGCCGGTGGCGGGCATCCTGCCGATCTACCTGTTCACCATCAAGGTGATCCACCTGCCGGACAGCCTCCTGGTGCTGATCGTCTTGTACACCTCGATGAACCTGCCGATCGCGGTCTGGATGATGCGGTCGTTCCTCGCCGAGGTGCCACCGGCCATCATCGAGGCCGCGCAGATCGACGGGGCCAAGACGATCCAGATCATGGCCCGGATCGTCGCCCCGATCGCGATGCCCGGCATCGCCGCCACATCGCTGATCTGCTTCATCTTCTCCTGGAACGAGCAGCTCTTCGCCAAGGTGCTGACCAGCGTCAACGCCCAGACGGCACCGGTGTTCGTCAACACCCTGATCCAGACCGAGCACTCCTACCTGGCTCAGCTCTGTGCCGGCACGGTCGCCGTCTCCGTGCCGGTTCTCATCGCCGGGTTCGCGGCTCAGGACAAGCTGGTCCAAGGGCTGTCCCTGGGGGCAGTCAAGTGAAAGCAGCAGTCATCGCGGGCAAAGGAGTCGTCGAGTACGGCGACGTGCCCGACCCCACGCCGGGACCGAAGGAGGTCGTCGTCAAGGTGGCGGCGACCGGCATCTGCGGCACCGACCTGCACATCCTGGACGGTGAGTTCGCGCCGACCCTGCCGGTCATCCCGGGGCACGAGTTCGCCGGCGAGGTGGTCGAGGTCGGGGCCGATGTCACCCAGGTCTCGGTGGGAACCAAGGTGGCCGTCGACCCCTCGCTGTACTGCTTCGAGTGCTACTACTGCAAGCTCGGCAAGAACAACCTCTGCGAGAACTGGAACGCCATCGGGGTGACGCGGTCCGGGTCGGCGGCGGAGTTCGTCGTTGCGCCGCAAGGAAACTGCGTGGCCCTGCCCTCCGACGTACGGGTCGAGGACTACGCCCTGGTCGAGCCGCTGTCCTGTGCCGTCCGGGGCTACGACGTGCTCAAGAGCCAGCTCGGGTCGCACGTCCTGATCTACGGCGCCGGCACGATGGGGCTGATGATGCTCCAGCTGGCCAAGTCGGTCGGCGCCGTGACCGTCGACATGGTCGACGTCAACGCCGAACGGCTCAAGGTGGCCGACCAGCTCGGCTGCTCGCACATCGCGGGCTCGGCCGACGAGATCCTGCGGCCCCGGCTGTGGGACCTGGTGATCGACGCGACCGGCAACGAGAAGGCCATCCAGGACGCGATCGGGCGGGTCGGCAAGGGCGGCACCTACCTGCAGTTCGGCGTCTCGGCGTACGCCGCTCGAGCCACGATCGAGCCCTACAAGATCTACAACCAGGAGATCACGATCACCGGCTCGATGGCGGTGCTGCACAGCTACGAGCGGGCGGCCGAGCTGTTCGCGACCGGGGTCATCGACCCGGACGTCTTCATCAGCCACCGGCTGCCCCTGTCCGAGTTCGAAACCGGCCTGCAGATGATGGCCCGCGGCGAGGGCCGCAAGATCCAGGTCCAGCCCTAGACCTTGGGCGCCTTCCGGCGCCACGACCGCAGCCCTAGGCTCCAGCCATGTTGCTGCGAAGCGCCCGCCTGCTCAGCGCGCCGGACCAGGTCACCGACATCCGGTACGACGAGACCCAGATCCTTGAGATCGGCCCGGATCTCGTTGCCCCGCAAGGGACCGAGGTCGTCGACCTCGACGGCCGCCTGGTGACCCCGCCGCTCGTCGAGCCGCACATCCACCTCGATGCCGTGCTCACGGTCGGCCAGCCGCGGGACAACCTGTCGGGTTCCCTCTTCGAAGGGATCGCCGTCTGGGGCGAGCGAGTCGCGACCCTGTCGGTCGATGACGTCACGGAACGGGCCGGCGAAGTGCTGCGCTGGCAGCTGGCCTGCGGCGTGCAGCATGTGCGCAGCCACGTCGATGTCTGCGATCCGGAGCTCAAAGCGCTGCGGGCGATGATCGGCCTGCGTGACCGATGGGCCGGCCTGGTCGACCTGCAGCTCGTCGCCTTCCCGCAGCAGAGCATCTACGGCTTCGTCGGCGGCCCAGCCCTGATGCACGAGGCGATGGAGCTCGGCGCCGATGTCGTCGGCGGGATCCCGCATTTCGAGCTGACCCGCGAGGACGGCGTCGCCTCGGTCCAGCTCGCCTTCGACCTGGCCCAGGAGTTCGGTCGCCGGATCGACATCCACTGCGACGAGACCGACGACGACCACGCCCGGTTCGTCGAGGTGATGGCGGCCGAGACGATCAAGCGGGGGATGGCCGGCCGGGTGACGGCCAGCCATACGACGGCGATGGGGTCCTACAACAACGCGTACGCCGCGCGCCTGGTCACCAACATCGCCCGGGCCGGCCTGCACATGGTGACCAACCCGCTCGACAACGCGGTCCTGCAGGGGCGCTTCGACACCGGCCCGATCCGCCGCGGCTCCACCCGGGTCAAGCAGCTGATGGCGGCCGGGGTCAACGTGTCCATCGGCCACGACTCCGTCATGGACCCGTGGTATCCGCTGGGCTACGGCGACCCGGTCCAGGCGGCCTTCATGCTGGCCCACACCGGCCATCTGAGTGGTGCGCCCGAGCTGGTCCAGCTGCTCGAGATGGTGACGACGAACCCGGCTGCGGCCCTGGGGGTCGAGGGTTATGGGCTGCGGGTCGGCGGGCCGGCCGACCTCGTCGTCTTCGACGCGCCGACGGCGGCCGACGCGCTGCGGCTGGTGGCGCCGCGGTTGATGGTGGTGCGTGGCGGGCAGGTCGTTGCCAGAACGACGCCGTCCCGCACCACCGTGCTGAGGGACGGCGTACAGGAGCCCGTGACCTTCCTCCGGCCGACCTTCTGACCTGCGGCTGGTTGTCCACAGATCGGTTTGCGCGTGCTCGTCGAGTCACTCGGTCGAGCACGCTCTCCGGATGGACGTCGAGGGGGTGCCGTTCGAGGCGGTCAACCAGCGGGGCCTCTTCACCCGAGCGCAGGCGTACGCCGAGGGGTGGACACCGCGCCAGGTGCGGCGGCGGGTGCAGGTGGGTCGATGGCAGGTCGTCGCCGGCGTTGCCCTGTCTTCTCGGGACACTGTCATCGGTCCGTGGGAGCGCGCCCACGCGCTGCTCCTCACCTGGCCCGGTGCAGTGATCAGTCACGAGCTCGCTGGTGCCCTGCATGGCTTCCCGATGGAGCCCGACCATCCGGCCACGGCCACCGTGCCGCGCGGCCGTGGCGTGCGCACGCCTGGGCTGCGGGCGTATCAGAGCCCGCTCGACCTGGAGGACACGACCGTCCTCGGCCGGCTCCCGATCACCACCGAAGCCCGGACCTCGGCTGACCTGCTGGCGCGGCTCGACTGGGAGGCGGCCCGGTCGTTGTTCGCCTGGCTCGTGACCCGGCGGCGGTTCAGCCAGGACGACCTGCTGGGCGCGATCGACCGGCGCCGCCACCTGGCCGGCACGGCTCAGCTGCGACGGCTCGCCCGGGTGAGCGCGTCGGGATCGCTGAGTGCCGCCGAGGACCGGCTGCACGTTGTGATGGTCGACGCTCGGCTGACCGGTTGGGTGGCCAACGCGCCCGTGGCCGTGTGCGGTCGGGTGATCGCGGTCGTCGATGTCCTGTTCGCCCGCGAACGGGTCGTGGTCGAGGTCGACGGCTACGCGACGCACTCGGATCGCCAGGCCTTTCAACGCGACCGGTCGCGTCAGAACCAGCTCGTTGCCGCCGGCTACACCGTGCTGCGGTTCACCTGGCGGGACGTTACCGAGCGGCCGGACGACGTCGTCGCAACCATCCGGGCCGCGCTCGACCGGTCGGCCGCCTCGGATCTGAGCCCCGGATGACCCAGGTAAGTGGGTCATCCGGGGCTCAGATTCGGAGCTGGAGCTAGGCCTTCGCGGCGTCGGTGTCCGGGAGGACCAGGATCTCGTCCTTGGGCCCGGCCTGGAAGGAGAACAGTGCGTAGTAGAGCAGGGCCGCGATGACGAACCCGACCTCGAAGGTCAGGTCGCCGAACGAGGCGGACACGTGCTTGGGGAAGTAGCCGTGGAACTTGGTCTGGTTCGAGAAGCCCAAGATCGAGACGGCCATGGCCACCAGCATCGCGACCGGGCCGCCCCAGGGGTTGTGCTTCTTGTCGAACATGAAGCCGCTGACCCGGTGTCCGCGCCGCAGCCACTGGTCGGTCAGGAAGACCCCGAGCCACGGGCCGATCCAGTAGGAGATGATCAGCAGGAAGTTCTCGTACTTCGAGCCGGCGTCGGACAGGCCGGACCAGGCCACGAAGAACCCGATCGTGCCCGCTCCGAGGGCGACGATGGCGCGCCGCAGCTGCAACGGCAGCTCGATGCCCAGAGCCAGGAACGACATGGTGCCGGAGTAGACGTTGATCGCGTTGGCCGAGATCGCACCGATCACGATGGCCAGCAGGACGATGTCGCCGATCGCCGTCGGCATGTGCCCGGTGAACGCGGTCGTCGGGTTCGGGTCCTTGCTGGCGATGGTCGCCGACAGGGCCCCGATGATCTCGAGGGCCACGCAGGACGTGAAGACGCCCAGACCGGCGTACAGGCCGACCTTCTTCTTGTCCGTGTCGGGTGCGAGGTAGCGGGTGTAGTCCGTGGCGTACGGGTTCCACCCGGCGGCGTAGCCGAAGGCGGCGCCGAGCGAGATCAGGAAGCCGCCGAGGCCGCCGCCGCCGGGAGCGCCGGAGCTGCTGGCCTTGGGGATGATCACGATCGCGGCGAGGACGAAGGCCACCACCAGGAACGGGAACGCGTAGCGCTCGAACGTGTGGACGAAGTTGTGTCCCAGGAAGGCGATGGCGATCTGGGCGATGACCACGATCAGCAGCGACAGCACCTTCGGGATGTGGGTCAGCGAGTTGAGCGCGAACGTGCCGCTCACGCTGTTGACCGCGAACCAGCCGATCCCGGCGATGATCGCGTTGAGCCCGGCCGGCAGCGCGTTGCCGAAGTAGCCGAACGAGACCCGGGACAGGATCATCTGCGGGACGCCGGCCTCCGGGCCGCGGGCCGACAGAACGCCCTGGGTGAAGCTGCCCAGCCCGGTGCCGAGCACGATGGCCAGAACCGCCATCGGCAGCGACTGACCGAAGAAGGCGACCGCGATGACGCCGACGAAGACCGTCGCGAACTCCATGTTGGGCGAGACCCAGGTGAAGAACAGCTTGATCGGGTTGCCATGCCGCTCGGAGAGCGGGATGAACTCGGCACCGCCGGGTTCGATGGCGACGACCGCGTCGCCGTACGTGCCTTCACGAACGTCACCAGTAACGGTGAGGGCGTCCGAGCCAGTCTGCATGGATGCCATTCCGCCTGCTCTCGAAAAGTCGGGCTTGCGCTGGGGCGTGACCTGCCGGTGAGGACGCTAGACCTCTGCCGTCCACTTGTCCGTAACCCGGACGTAAATCTTCGCGCGCCGTCGTCCCTGCCGTCACACCAGCAACAACAGTGCCGAAATCGCAACCAGGACAAGGACATAGCGCTCGAACTGGGCTCGGCTGATCCGCCGGATGGTCGTCGCACCGACCCACGCCCCGACGGCCATCGCCGGCAGCAGCACCGCGTCCAGCGCCAGCGAGCCGGGGTGCACGAGGCCCAGCCCGACCGAGAACGGCACCTTGGTGAGGTTGATGACGAAGAACAGCCAGGCGGCGGCTCCGACCAGCTCGACGACGGCGAAGCCCGACGCGAGCAGGTAGAGCGTCATCACCGGCCCGGACGCGTTGGCGACCATGGTCGCGAAGCCGGTGGCCGTTCCGGCGGCGAGGCTCATCACCCGATGCCGGGCCGGCGACCGGTCGGCGATCACCTCGGCCTCCCGATCGGCCATCGCCTGTACGTCGGTGGTGTCCGCGCCGGTCAGGCCCAACCGATGACGGCCGCCCCAGACCTGAGCGGCCAACAGGACGAGCAACAACACGGCGATCGCGATCCGCATCGCGTGGTTGTCGACGTTGCCGACGAACACCGCACCGATCACCAGGCCGACGAAGATCCAGGGCATCAGCCGGGCGATCAGGCCCCAGTTGGCGTGCCGGCGGTAGACCCAGATCGCGATCAGGTCGGCGGCGATGAGCAGGGGGAGCACGGTCCCGGTCGACTCGCGCGCGGGCAGGACGGCTGCGAACAACACGACGGCGATCGACCCGACCCCGTTGATGGCCGTCTTGGCGTAGCCGACCAGCATCGCCCCGAGGACGAGCACGAGCCACTGCCACACGACGAGGTCGGGCATGGCCGGTGGCCCTCATTCCTGGCTCGATGCTGGGTGGCGCCTGGTTGCTCCCTGCTGGTCGGCTGCCAACTGAACCGGCATCCCAGATGTACCCAGTTACGCCGGTTACCCTAGGGGCCACCCCACGACAAGGATCTCAGGACGATGACGAACGCCCGGAAGTCCCGCGAGAGTGCTCGCGAGAAGGTCGAGCGCATGCGCGCCGAGCAGGCAGCGGCAGCGCGCCGCCGGATGGTCACGATCGTGGCCGCGGCCGTCGTCCTGGTCCTCGTGATCGCCGGTGGGGTCACCGCCGTGGTCCTGCACAGCCGCGGACCGCAGGTCAGCCTGGCCGCGGTGCAGACGTTCACCGAGACGCGCAACCACGTCGAGGGCAAGGTGACCTACGCGCAGACTCCGCCCGCCGGCGGCGACCACAACCCGACCTGGCTGAACTGCGGCATCTACACCTCGCCGGTGCCGAACGAGAACGCCGTCCACGACCTCGAGCACGGCGCGGTCTGGATCACCTACCAGCCGACGCTGGCCAAGGGCGACATCGCCAAGCTGACCAAGTTCGCGAAGGGCCAGACCTACCTGGACCTCTCGCCGTACCCGGACCTGCCCGCGCCGGTGGTCGCGTCCGCGTGGGGCAAGCAGATCAAGCTCACCGGGGCCAGCGACCCGCGGCTCGAGGCGTTCGTGAAGAAGTACAAGCAGGGCTCCCAGACGCCGGAGCCGGGATCGCCGTGCACCGGCGGCACCGGCACCCCTAATGGCTGACGCGGACGTCATGACCCCCGGCACGGACGGCGCTGAGTACGACGCCCGGCCGGACCGGCTCGGCTCGCGCGGGCTGCAGATCGGCGCACTCGCCCTCGCCGCGGTGCTCGCCCTCGTCATCGCCGCGATCGTCGGCCGCACCACCGCGGGCACCCACTCACCGGGCGACAGCTCGGCCGCCGCCGGCTTCGCCCGCGACATGACCGACCATCACGCCCAGGCCGTCGACATGGCGACGATCATCGGCCAGCGCACCCAGAGCGCCGACATCCGCAGCCTGGCGACCGACATCGCGTTGACCCAGACCAACCAGATGGGCCAGATGCAGGGCTGGCTGAACCAGTGGGGCCTGTCCCTCGGCCGCAGCGGACCGCCGATGACCTGGATGGACGGCAACACGGGCATGGACATGTCGCATGCCAGCACGACAACCCGACCGGTGATCGACGCCGCGCTGATGCGCCCGCTGGCCGACGGCCGGATGCCCGGCATGGCGACCAACGCCCAGATCAACCAGCTGCGGACGCTGCCGGTCGACCGGGCCGACATTCTCTTCCTCCAGCTGATGATCGCCCACCACACGGCCGGCATCGCGATGGCTCAGATGGCCCAGGCGCTGACCCGCGAGCCGGTCGTCGACCACCTGGCCGCCACGATGGTCTCCGGGCAGCAGGGCGAGATCACCCAGATGACCCAGATGCTGCAGCAGCGCGGGGCCACGCCCTAGTCCTCACAGCGGGCTCGTGTCGTGCGGGCCGCCTGGGCGGCGGCGGACGAAGATCGCGACGGGCACCAGCAGGATCAGGACGACCAGCAGCCAGAGCCAGCGCGGGGCCGAGCTCGAGCCCGACGACTGCTGGCTGGCGCTCGACGGGTCGCCCGCAGCGGTCGCGCCGGCACTGGTCGGGCTGCTGGTCGGCGCGGTGCTGGCGGCCGGAACGACCGAACCTGCGGCGGCGGTGAAGGTGAAGCTGCCCGAAACGGGGTGGCCGTCGTCGGACGTGACCCGCCACAGCACGGTGTAGGCCCCGGCCGGTGCGCCCGGCTTGACCGCCTGGGTCACCGTGCTCTTGGCGAAGACCGGCGCCCCCTGGGCGACGTTGCCGTTCGGGCCGCGCACGATGACCTGGCTGCCGACCTTGACGGCCGGCTCCTCGAAGTTCAGCACGATCGAGTCCGGCATCGTCTGGACCTGGGACTTGTCGGCCGGGTTGGTGGAGACGAGCTCGTCGTGGGCCTGGGCCGGTCCGGCGACGAGCGTCAGCGAGAGTGCGATGAGGGCGCCCAGGCCGAGGGCGAGGGGATGGGTGGTGCGAGTTCTCTGGCGGATCTTCATGACAGTTCCTGACGGTTGGGAGCGCGACCGAAGGCCACGCGACGGCTCATGGTGGGTCATGCCCGCGGCCGTCATGGGTCACCGAGAAGCGTTGTCCGCCAATGGGTTTCGTCAGGCCGCGGCGACTGCGGGTGGGCCGCGGCGCCCGACCCCACCGAGCGTGTTCAAGAACCTGGCTGACCGGCGTACGACGACGGGATAGGCCAGTCGCCGGGCCGGGACCGGCAGCGGGTCGAGGGCCCGCGGGAGCGTGACGGCCAGCCAGGTGACCAGCGCCCAGATCAGCCGCTCGCCCTGCCAGAGGAGCAGCCCGGTCGCGGCGGCGGCGGCGGCGTGCGCGGCGACCATCGCGACGGACGGCCCGGCCATCGGCATCGCCGGCGTGCAGCTCATCGCCGCCCCGGCGGCGGCGCTGTGGGCCGTGCCCGGCCATCGCCGGCAGGCTGCAGTGCGGCTGGGCCAGCAGCATGAACCCCTCGTGCAGGCCGACCTGGGTCGCGGCCAGCGTGCCGCCGATGCGGAGCAGCCCGGCCCGCTCGCCGGTGACCAGGACCGAGAGGCAGGCCACCGGCACGGCCAGCACGAGCAGGGCCACCGGCGGACGGCGCCGCCCCACCGGCGAGCACGTGCGCGCTCAGCGAGAGCAGCAGACAGCACGCGCCCAGCACTGCGGCCCGGCCGAGCCGGAGCGCACCACGGGCAGGAGTCACGGGCAGCAGCCTAGACGCGGTCGGGCCGAAACCGGGCTGGCCTAGGTTGACCGGATGGATCTTGCGAGCTGGGTTCAGCGGGCGGTCGACGGCAACGCGGCCTGGGCGGCGGGCTTCGGCCGGTACGAGGCGCACCCCTCACTCGACGTCCCGACCGAGCGGCTCGAGGCGGCCTTCGCCGAGCTCCAGGAGCGGCTGACCGACAACTACCCGTTCTTCCACCCGCGCTACGCCGGGCAGATGCTCAAGCCGCCGCATCCCGCAGCGGTCGTCGGCCAGCTGGCGACGATGCTGGTCAACCCCAACAACCACGCGCTCGACGGCGGTCCCGGCGACGGCGCGGATGGAGCGCGAGGTCGTGGCTCAGCTCGCGACGATGTTCGGCTTCGGCGACCACCTCGGCCACCTGACGACGAGCGGCACGATCGCCAACCTCGAGGCGCTGTTCGTCGCGCGGTCCCTCCACCCCGGCCAGGGCGTCGCCTACAGCACCGAGGCGCACTACACGCACGGCCGGATGTGCGGCGTCCTCGGGGTCGAGGGGCACCCGGTCGCGGTCGACGGCGGCGGGCCGGATCGACCTGGCCGCCCTCGACGAGCTGCTGGCGTCCGGCCGGGTCGGCACGGTCGTGCTGACCGCCGGCACGACGGCGCTCGGCGTGGTCGAGCCGGTCCACGAGGGTCTGGCGATCGCCCGGCGGCACGGCGTGCGGGTGCATGTCGACGCGGCGTACGGCGGGTTCTTCACGCTGCTGGCCGGGCTGGACGACCCGGCCGGGCTGCCGGCCGAGCCGTGGCGGGCCATCGCCGAGTGCGACTCCGTCGTGGTCGACCCCCACAAGCACGGGCTGCAGCCATACGGTTGCGGCGCAGTCCTTTTCGCCGACCCGACGGTCGGCCAGTTCTACCTGCACGACTCGCCGTACACCTACTTCACCTCCGACGAGCTGCACCTGGGTGAGATCAGCCTGGAGTGCTCGCGGGCGGGTGCGGCGGCGGCCGCGCTGTGGCTGACCTTCCAGGTGCTCCCGCCGACAGCCGACCGGGCTGGGGGCGGTGCTGGCGGCCGGGCGGCGGGCGGCGCTGCACTGGGCCGACCTGATCGAGACGTCCGGCGAGCTGACCCTCTACCAGCCGCCGGAGCTGGACATCGTGAGCTACTTCCCGGCGACGGACCCGTTGTCGCTCAGCCGGATCGACGCAGGTCTCGGCGCCGCGTACTGGACGCCGGCATGGACGGCCGTCGACGACCCGGTGTTCCTGTCGACGCTGAAGGTCTCGGCGGCAGCGCCATGGCGGCCCGGCATCCGGACGTCGTCGGCCGACGTCGAGAGCGGCCGGATCCTGCGCAGCGTGCTGATGAAGCCCGAGCACGAGGCGTACGTCGACCACCTGCACCAGCGGGTCTGCGACCTCGCCCGAGCCTGACGAAACGCGTTGCAGCGGAACGAGTCAGCGAGCCGTCCGGCGCAGGGCGAGCTCGGCCAGCAGGGCGGCGCAGTCCGGCAGGACGCTGTCGTCGAAGTCGGCGAGCGGTGAGTGGTTGTCCGCCGCGGTCGCCGGGTCGGTGCCCTCGCGGCAGGCGCTGATCATCACGTAGGCGCCCGGGACCTGTTGCAGGACATAGGACATGTCCTCACCGCCGGGGTCGGGGTTGGGCCACTCCTGATAGCGCTCCGCGCCGAACATCGACGCGATCGTGTCGCGACGAAGGCGTACTCGCTCCGGGTCGTTGATGGTCGACGGGTAGCCGCGCTTGAACTCGACCTCGGCCGTCAGCCCGTGGGCCGCGGCGATGCCCTCGACCACCCGGACGCTGGCCTCGGCGGCCCGGTCGCGGGCCTCGGCCGAGAAGCTGCGCACCGTGGCGGCGAAGTCGGCGTACGCCGGGATGATGTTCTCCTTGGTGCCGCTCGTGATCGTCCCGACGGTCACCACGACCGGGTCGAAGATGTCGAACTGCCGCGTCACCATGCTCTGCAGCGCGAGGACGATCTCGCAGGCGACCGGCACGGGGTCCTTGGCCCGGAACGGCACCGACCCGTGGCCGCCCTCGCCGACGACCCGGACGTTGAGCTCGTCGCAGGCCGCGAACAGCGCGCCCGGGCCGCCCGCACCACAGTCCCTTCGGGTCGGTCGGCGGAGTAGACGTGCAGGGCGTACGCCGCCTCGACCCGGCGCCCGCTGGCCTCCAGCAGGCCCTGGGCCAGCATCGGCTCGGCGCCGCCCGGGCCCTCCTCGCCGGGCTGGAACATCAGGACCACGTCACCGGCCAGCTCGGCCCGCAGCTGGGTCAGGATCCGGGCGGCTCCGACGAGCGCGGCGACGTGCAGGTCATGGCCACAGGCGTGCATCCGGCCCGGGTGCTGTGAGACGTAGGGCACGTCGACCTCCTCCGTCACCGGGAGCGCGTCCATGTCCCCGCGGAGCAGGACCGGCGGGCCGTCGCCCGAGCCGCGGATCACCGCGGTCACGGACGACGAGCCCCTCGCCGAGGGTGATCTCGAGGTCCAGCCCGGACAGCGCCTCGAGGACCAGCGCCTGGGTCTTCGGCAGGTCGAGCCCGAGCTCGGGCACCTGGTGCAGCGCCCGGCGCAGGTCGATCAGGTCCGGGCCGATCTGCTCGGCGATCTGCGTGGGTGCATGGTCCGACGAACCTAGAGCGCGATGCCGGACAACGTATCTGCGGCGCGCCGTGGACCTCTTAGCCGCACATGACCCGTCGCGCCCCGGTGGTAGCGCTGTGCTGTGGCTGCCGTGTCGTTCGGCAGCGCGACAACGGGGACGAAGTACGCGCTCGGCGGGTTCGACCCGGTGAGCCTGCTCGCCGTGGAGCTGGTGCTCGCGACGGTGGTGCTCTGGGGCTGCGTCGCAGTGCGCGGCTTCAGCCGGCCGCGCTCGCTGGCCCGGGTCGCTGGTGCTCGGCCTGTTCGAGCCGGCGCTGGCCTATCTGGGCCAGACCGCCGGGCTGGCCCGGACGAGTGCCACGAACGGGGCCCTGATCATGGGCCTGGAGTGCGTCTTCGTCGTCATCCTCGCCGCGCTGATCCTGCGCGAGCCGATCAACCGGGCGGTCGGTGTCGCCATCGCGCTGGCGGTGGTCGGCCTGGTCGTCCTGGAGAGCGGCGACAGCCTGATCGGGCCGGGCGCCGGCGACGCGCTGGTGCTGTTCGGGTCGCTCAGCGCCGCGGCGTACACGATCGTCGCCCGCGGCCTGTCGCCCGACCGATGACCCGCTGAGCGTCACGGCGGTGCAGTTCTCGGCGGCCACGGCGCTGACGCCGTGCCGGCGGCCGTCGTCGCCTGGACGAGCGGCGCGGAGCGGGTGCCGCTGCACGTCGAGCCGCGCTTCGTCGTCGCGGCGGCCCTCGTCGGCATCGTCGGCTTCGCCGGGAGCTTCGTGCTCTACAACTTCGCGATCGCGATCGTGGAGGCGGCCCCGGCGGCGGTCATCATCAACCTGATCCCCGCAGTCGGGCTCGGCACCGCGGTCGCGCTGCTCGGCGAGCCACTGACGATGTACGCCGTGGTCGGCGCCGCTCCTGATCTGCGCGTCAGTCGCCATCTTCGCGACGCTCGAAGCGCTCGCCGACCGGCCGTGCGGCCTCGAGCGGCCGGCCGAGCGGCCGGCCGAGCCGGACGTCGTGCTCAGCCTCGACCTGCGGGTCCTGGTCGACGACGTCGAGCTGCCCGAGCTCTCCAGATCGGCCGCAGTCGCCAGCTGACCGACCGCCGCTCGGGCGGCCCGGCTCAGGTCCGGCGGCCGTACTGCCGATGCACGCGAGCGTGGACCGACGACTAGGGGTGGCAGCAGGCGTCGTCGGCATCCTGGTCGGTGGCCTCGGCTTGGCCGAGGCCGCGCACGCCGTGCTGGGGGACCGGTCGGCCCGGCCGAGCGCCCCGGTCAGCCCGGCTGGCGCGGACGGCTCGACGACGACCGGCACGATCCGGTGGGGGCCCTGCACCAGCGCGGAGCGGCCCAGTAACAGCGCCGCGGTCTGCGGCATGGTCTCGGTGCCCCTCGACGACAACCAGCCCACGGGCGCCCAGATCAAGATCGCCGTGTCGATGGTCCGGCACACCTCGCCGGCGGCGAGCTACCAAGGCGCGATCCTGGTCAACCCCGGAGGCCCCGGCGCGCCGGGCCTGGAGCTGGCCGACATGGGGCAACGCGTGCCGGCAGGGGTGGGTCAGGACTACGACTGGATCGGCTTCGACCCGCGCGGTGTCGGGGCCAGCGTGCCGTCGCTGCACTGTGACCCGACGTACTTCAACGGCCCCCAGATGCCTTATGTGCCAACGTCGAAGGCGGCGACCAAGAAGTGGCTGGCCCGGACAGCCGGCTACTCGGCGGCCTGCGCCAAGAACGGTGGCGCCCTGCTGAACCACCTCACGACGGTCGACTCGGCCAATGACCTGGACAGCATCCGGAAGGCGTTGGGGCAGAAGCAGATCAGCTTCTACGGCTACTCCTACGGCACCTACCTCGGCCAGGTCTACGCCACCCTCTATCCCACTCACCTGCACCGGTTGGTCCTCGACAGCAACGTCGACCCGCGGGCCGTCTGGTACCAGGCGAACCTCCAGCAGGACACCGCGTTCGAGGCCAACCTGAACGCCTGGTTCGGCTGGCTGGCCCGGTACGACGACGTGTATCACCTGGGCCGGACCCGAGCGGCGGTCCGACGGGCCTTCTTCGCGACCCAGGCTGCGCTGCAGGCGCATCCGGTCAGTCGGAGCTCGGTGGCGACGAGTGGCACGACGTGTTCCAGGGAGTGGCCTACTCCCAGCGCGCGTGGGCGGTCCTGGGCCAGGCCTTCGCGCGGTGGGTGAACTCCCACGACTCGCAACCGATCCTCAGCCTCTATCGCGAGAACACGGCCAACCAGAACGCGGACTACCCGGGCTACGTCGCCGTCGAGTGCACCGACACGGCGTGGCCCAGGAGCGTCGCCAAGAACCTGGCCGACAGCCGGCGGACCAACGCCAAGGCGCCCTACCTGACCTGGCAGAACCAGTGGTTCAACGCTCCGTGCCTGACCTGGCGTGGGACCGTGCACCAGCCGGTCACGATCGACGGCCGCGCGGTGACCGACGCGCTGCTCGTCGACGAGACCGGTGACGCCGCAACGCCGTACGCGGGCAGCCTCCAGGTGCGTTCGCTGTTCCCGAAAGCCTCGCTGCTGGCGCTCCCGGGCGGCCGGAGCCACGCCGACTCGCTGTCCGGCAACGCGTGCGAGGACAACCTCATCGCCCGGTACCTGGCGGACGGGACGCTCCCGCCCCGCCAGCCCGGCCACGGTGCGGACGCCACCTGCCCGGCCCCGCCGCCGATGCCCTAGGACGGCTTCCGGTCAGGGCAGTCCGCTGGGCGCCTTCCAGACCAGGGTGTGCTTCAGGTCGCTGCTGGGCCGGTCGACGCTGTTGTTGTGCTCGCGGGCTCGCGGTGCGGCCCCACGCGTCGTCGCCGAACCACGGCGGCACGCCGAACGGCAGGTCGGCCTTGGGGATCGGCGCGTAGTCCGCCTCCTTGATGCCGGTGCCGTAGTTCGGCCCGGTGTTGTCGCCGCCGGCGTCCGGCGTGACGATGCCGCGCAGCTGGGTGATCGCGGCCTTCCACTTCTTGGCGAGGTCGGCTGGCGTCGCGGCTGGACGGGTGGGGCACCTGGATCAGCGGCACGTCCGGGCATCGTCGACCAGAGCGCGGCGGCGGCCTGGGCCTGCACGCCGAACGCGACGACGGCCTGCAGCTTGGGCCCGACCACGCTGTTGAGCAGCTTGTTGCGCCAGGCCAGGTGGTCCGGCTCCGACAGCATCGCGGTGGCGTCGCCGGCGTGCGACGGGCAGCAGGGCGTACGGGAAGGCGTTGACCAGGCAGTAGGACTCGGTCAGTCCCAGCTTGGTGAGGAAGCCCTGCACCCGCTGGCCCGGCGTCGCCGACGAGGGTGCGGCAGGCGACCCGCTCGGTCGGGCCGGGGTCGGAGGCGATGCACGAGCAGCTTGGCGCTCTTGTCCAGCCGGCCGCGGTAGAAGATCGGGCCCCAGTCGTACCAGAAGTTCGACGCGGTGGGCGCCGTAGCTCGGCAGGGCGGCGAAGTGCGCGGTCAGGGCCGCGGGCGGCCCGGGGTCGTAGCTGGCCATGTGTGTGCTCCTAGTCTGAGCGTTGTCGTAATTGGTTGGCTGGTTACTGGCTTGTCGAGGACGTCGATGCAGTGCCTGATCAGGTCGCGGTTGGAGTGCAGCAGGTCGGCTCGGGTCATGTCGTACGGCGTGCCCGCGATGCCCGAGGTCCTCGATCGGGATGCCGTCCCCGGCGGCCGACCGGATGGCCCGGCGTATGGCCAGGCTGAAGCCCACGCCGGCCGGCAGGGGGTCGAACTGGAAGTCGGTGCCGGTCAACGCGTCCCGCAGCTGGGCCGACGTCCAGACGTTCGCCCCGCCGGCGCCGGTGGCCTGGCCGACGGTCACGAGCGGGCCGATCGTCGTGGTCGACCCAGCCGGCCGTGAACAGGTCGCCGGAGGAGTAGGTGTTGGCGTCGACGACGGCCACCGCCGGGCCGGGGTAGGCCCGGGGCGTGTCGTTGCACCAGTCCGGGTCGGTCAGCGGCAGCGGCTGCGCGTACTGGTCCCCGGTCGAGATGGCCTGGTCGAGCGAGTCGGCCCACGGCGCCAGGTCGAGCTGGTTGAACGGGCTGGCCGCCATCTGCCGGGTCGCCGGCGTCGCGACGAGGGAGAACCGGGTGGGCGAGATCGGCGACGCCGGTGAAGAGCTGGAGCATCCGCTCGGCCGCCCAGATCAGGCCGCCCGGGTTGCCGCGCAGGTCGACGATCAGCCCGCCCTGCGGCAGCAGGCCGAGCAGCCGCGCGCCTCGTCCAGGAACGCCTGGTCGTCCTCGACGTCGAACGACCAGATCCGCAGGTAGCCGATCCGTCGAGTTGATCGGCCGGGCCGCCAGGGTGTCCTGGAAGGTCGTCGGCGATCCACGCCGCGCTCGACCGGTGGGCTGTCCGGGTCGACCGGCGACGTCGGCCGGATGGCCTGCGGCGCGGCGGGACTCGGCCGCCCAGAGCTCGGCGGCGAAGAGCTGCTTCTTGGCCCGGCGGACGGCTTCGGCGGCCAGGTCGGTGGCCTGCCGGAGACCGGCGTGGCTGCCCGGCCGGCGTGGCGGTCGGGGCCCGGCCGGGCTGCGAGCAGGGTCCACGGCAGCTCGACCGTCCCCCGCTTGCCCCTTGGCCGTCCGGTAGCCGACGTCGACCCACTGCTCGTCCGGCGGCGGCCCGTAGTCCAGCGCCCGGAAGGTCATCGACTCGAGCGCCCGAGCCCGCCGGGAGTCCGGCCGGCCGCCCGTCTCCCGGTCGGCGTAGAGGTCGACCGCCCGGGCGAACGGCACGGCGTTCCACCACTCCAGCCGGACGCCGGGCTGGAAGTCCGGGTCGTGTTCGGTCAGCTCCGCGGCGACCTTGGTCACCAGGAAGGACGGCGCGTCGTACGGGCCGTACTGCTCGACCAGGAACGGCAGCGCGGCGACGTGGCCGCGCACCGCCGCCGGACCGACGTAGCGCGTGTGCGCGTCCCGCAGGCCGGTCACGATCCCGGTGACGGCCAGATGGAAGTCGCTGTCCGACAACGCATCCGACCGAGTCCGCAGCAGGGTGAGGGCCTGCACCGGGTCGTGGGCGTACGCCGCGCGCTTGGCCGGGAGGTGGGCGTAGACCTGGCCCAGCACCGTGATCAGCGTGTCCACGACCTGGGCGCGCTGGCCGCCGTCGAGGAGTCGGCACTCCGGCCGTCGGGGCGCGCTCATGAGTAGTACTCCGCGAGTGCGTCCAGGACGCCACCGTGGAACGGGTTGGCCGCGACCGCCGCGAGCAAGTCGGCGTCGTGGGCCAGCGACGGCAGTCGGCGGCACCACGATGTCGCCCAGGTCCTTGGGCAGGCCGCCGACGGGCGCCAGCCCGGTCGGCATGTCGAGGGAGAGCCGCAGGGGTGCCTCGGTCGTCGTCGAGCCGGCCGGCCCACGGCGCCAGCGCGCTCTGCGCCGCCCGCACCGCATCGGCCGGGTCGGCGCGCACCTGCGTCGAGCCGGTCGAGTGACGCTGGCCCAGGTCCAGGGGCGCCGGCCGGGCGTCGTCCCGCTGGCCACCGGGCGGGTCAGGGCCAGCCGGCGCGACTGTCCCGCCACGGTGATCGCCGTCATCGGCGTCGCCTTGGCCGCGGTCATCAGGGTCGCGGTGCCGTAGAGCGGCTGGCCGCCGACGACGACCAGCTGCACGTCGGCCTCGGTCGCGGCCACGATGGTGCTGAACGGCCGAGCCGCGGCCTTGGCGGCGATCACGACGATGTCGGCGATGGCGCCCGGGTTGCAGGCGGCCGATCTGCCGGCCCCAGGACCGGGCGAGGACGTCGCCCGGGTTGGCGGTCATCATCTCGACGATGTCCTGGTCGGTCAGCGTCCAGCCGTTGTGGTCGGCGACGGCGCGGGCCGCCTTGGCCTCACCCAGGACGTGCTTGGTGCCCGACGGCCCCCAGTCCGAGCCGAGGCAGACCTCGACGCCGGCGGCGCGGGCCGCCGGGATGTCGGTCGTGACGCCGTAGAGCCAGAGGTTCGAGAACGGCGACCAGGCGATCGCGCCGGGCTGACGCCAGGTGGCCAGCGCGGCCGCGGGGACCGCGTTGGCATGCACCGCAACGAAGTTCGGCTGCAGGCATCCGGCGTTGGCCGCGTCGGTGAACTCGCGCGGCCACGATCGAGCCGGGCTGGCCCTCGGAGCAGTGGTAGATGAACGTCGAGCCGACGCGGGTGGGCGTCGTACGCATCTGGTTGGCCCGCGCGGCCAGCGTCCGGGCCCTTGAGGGTGAGCACCGAGGCGTAGACCCGGTTCGGGTCGCCGGCGCCGAACGTCTCGTCCTCGACGTTGCGCACCATCCAGCCGTCGCGCGGCTTGTTCATCGGCGGCGAGCCCTGGATCGTCGTCGTGCCGCCGACCAGGGCGCGGGTCTCGACGAAGGCGAGCAGCTCCTCCGGGCAGGCCGTGATCAGCGCGTACGCCGGCCAGGTCGTGCGACGCGCGCGTACGACGGTGCCCGGGTCCAGGCGTTGTGGTGCGGCCAGGGAGTGGTCCGGGTGGGCTCGGTCCACAGCGGCAGCGTGTTGTAGGCCAGGTGGTTGTGCAGGTCGACCAGGCCCGGCATCACGAGCGACGAGCCGACGTCGACGACCGCGCGCGCCGCTGACCCGGCCGGCCCGGCGGCGCGCCCCGGGTCACCGCGGCGACGGTGCCGTCGTCGGCGATCCAGACCCGCCCGGCGAAGGTCGCTGCGGTCGCTCGGCGCGACCGAGTGGTCGGAGGCGATCGGCACGATCCGACCTTTGATGCACCACATGCAGGGGCCCTCGCTTCTGCCGCGGCTGACGGTGCCCCCGCCGACGAGCCAATCGCCAGCCGCGCGGCAAAGGGAAGAGGCCGAGCGTCCGACGATACGTCCCGACAGGATACGCCAGCGAACGCTTCGAAATGCGAGTCGGCGGGCTCGGGGCCACCCTGTTTGCGCGACGACGACGACGATGCAGACCATCGAGACCAAGGTCCCGGCCCGGCTGGACCGGCTGCCCTGGTCACCGTGGCACCGCCTGGTGCTGGTCGGCCTCGGCACGGCCTGGATCCTGGACGGGCTCGAGGTCACGATCGTCGGCTCGCTGTCGGACCGGCTGACCGAGAAGGGTAGCGGGCTGGAGCTGGCCGCGGGCGACATCGGCTTCGCCGCGGCCATGTACGTCGTCGGCGCCTGCCTGGGGGCGCTGTTCTTCGGCCACCTGACCGAGAAGTACGGCCGCAAGCGGCTGTTCATGGTGACCCTGGTCGTCTACCTGGCTGGCGACGGTCGCTGACGGCGTTCTCGTTCGCGCCGTGGTTCTTCTTCGCCTGCCGGTTCCTCACCGGGATGGGGATCGGCGGTGAGTACGCCGCGATCAACTCGGCCATCGACGAGCTGATGCCGGCCCGGCTGCGCGGGCGGATCGACCTGATCATCAACGGGTCCTACTGGCTCGGCGCCGCCGCCGGCGCGGCCCTGACCATCGTGCTGCTCAACCCGAGCGTGCTGCCCAAGGACATCGGCTGGCGGGTCGCCTTCGGCCTCGGTGCGTTGCTCGGCCTCGCCGTGCTGGTTGTCCGCCGGCATGTGCCGGAGAGCCCGCGCTGGCTGTTCATCCACGGCGAGCACGACGAGGCCGAGCGGATCGTCCAGAGCATCGAGGGACGTCGCCGAGGAGACCGGCGAGCGAGCTGCACGCCGTGCCGGACGACAAGGCGATCGAGATCGAGCAGCGGCAGACGACGAGCTTCGTCGAGATCGGCCGCACCCTGCTGTCGACCTACCCGCGGCGTACGCTGCTCGGCCTCTCGCTCTTCGTCGGCCAGGCGTTCCTCTACAACGCGGTGTTCTTCACCCAGGGCCTGGTGCTGACGACGTTCTTCAGGGTCGGGTCCGGGCTCGGCCGGGTGGTACATCCTGCCGCTCGCGCTCGGCAACTTCCTCGGCCCGCTGCTGCTCGGCCACCTGTTCGACACGGTCGGTCGCCGGGTGATGATCACGGCGACCTACGTGGGCAGCGGCCTGCTGCTCGTCGTGACCGGCCGTCGTCCTGGGCAGCCTCAACGCCACGACCCTGACCGCCATGTGGTGCGCGGTCTTCTTCCTCGCCTCGGCGGGCACCAGCGCGGCGTACCTCACCGTCAGCGAGATCTTCCCGATGGAGACCCGGGCGATGTCGATCGCGCTGTTCTACGCCGTCGGCACCGGGCTCGGCGGCATCATCGGCCCGCTGCTCTTCGGCAAGCTGGTCGCCACCAACGAGCTGCACAACGTGGCGCTCGGCTACTACCTCGGCGCCGTGCTGATGATCGCGGGCGGCCTGGTCGAGGCGTTCATCGGGGTCGAGGCGGCGCAACGCTCGCTGGAGGACGTCGCCACCCCGCTTTCCGCGAGCCGTGACTCCTATGCTCGGGCCATGTCCCTTGCCGACGAAGCCAAGACCCTCAAAGCCCTCCATGACGCGAGCGAGCTGCTCGTGCTGGTCAACGTCTGGGACGTGACCAGCGCCCGGACCATCGCCGGCCTGCCCGGCACCCGGGCCATTGCGACGGCGAGCCACTCGATCGCCGAGGCGCACGGCTACGAGGACGGCGAGAACATCCCGCTCGACCTGATGCTGGCGGCGGTCGAGCGGATCGCGGCCGCCGTCGACCTGCCGGTCACGGCCGACCTCGAGGCCGGCTACGGCGACGTCGGCACGACGATCCGGCGCGCGATCGGCGTCGGCGCGGTCGGCGCCAACCTCGAGGACGAGATGCGGCCGCTCGCCGAATCCGTTGCGGCAGTGCGGGATGCGATCAGCGCGGGCGAGGCCGAGGGAGTGCCGTTCGTCCTCAACGCGCGCACCGACGCCTACCTGCTGGCTGGTGACCGCGACCCGGCCGAGGTCCTCGCCGACGCGATCGAGCGCGGCCAGGCCTTCCTCGACGAGGGCGCGGCCTGCGTCTTCGTGCCCGGGGCCTGACGACGCGGACACGATCGCCCAGCTGGTCGACGGCATCGGCGTCGGCAAGGTCAGCCTGATCGCGCGCCGGGGCGGTGCGTCGATGGCCGACCTGGCCAAGCTCGGCGTGGCCCGCGTCTCGTGCGGCCCGTGGAGCCAGCACGTCGCGATGGAGGCCCTGGCCGAGACCGCGACGCACCCTGCTGTCCGGCGGCGGCTTCCCCGCCGCGCCCGACAGCCTGACCGGCTAGCCGTCGCTGGCCGCCGACGCCGAGGCGACGGGCGAGCGACATCGCGTCGTACGGCGCCCGCACCTTGACGTCGTTGTCGAAGTAGACCCGCACGGCCGCGCACTCCGGGTCGGGCGGCCCAGCCGCGCACCCGGTCGGCCCAGCGGTCCAGGTCCTGCTCGGGGTATCCGCTGACGTAGAGCTGGTCGGCGCCGTGCAGCCGCAGGTACATGTGGTCGGACGTGACCTCCTCGATCCGCGGCCAGGCCTCGCCTCCGTCGGAGACGACGATCGCGACGTCGTGCTGGCGGCACAGCTCGACGAACGCGTCGGTCTGGAAGGACAGGTGTCGCACCTCGAGCGCGTGCCGGATCGGCTTGTCCGCGTGGCCTTTTCGCGCTCGTTGCCAGAGTGGCTCATCGCCCGCTCGGCTGATGGCCCGGTCGTTCTTGCGGGCCAGTGCCGCGGCCTGCCCCTCGGTGCGCGGCAGCGCGGCGAAGAACTCGGCCAGCACCGGCTCGTCGTACTGGAAGTTCGGCGGGAGCTGCCACAGGAACGGCCCGAGCCGCTCTTCGAGCAGCAACGGGCTCGAGGCGAAGAACGTCGCGAGGGCCGACTCGGGGTCGCGCAGCCGCTTCATGTGGGTGACGAACCGGCCGCCCTTGACCGCGAACTCGAAGTCCGAGGCGGCACGGCGTCCCGCCACTGCCGCCAGTTGGCCGGCGGCTGCAGGGAGTAGAACGAGCCGTTGATCTCGATCGTCCGCAGCCGGCTCGCGGCGTACTCCAGCTCGTGGCGCTGGGGCAGCCCGGCGGGGAAGAACTCACCGCGCCAGGGCGGGTAGCGCCAGCCGGAGATCCCCACCCGGATGTCAGCAGGCGGCGGGCCGGGGTCGCTCATGCCGCTATGTCTACCGCCTCGGCGCCAGGAGGGCGCCGGACCGGACGCCCCGCAGCGTGCGCGTCGCCACCGTCCCCCAGGCGACGAGCAATACGGCGTACGCCGCGTCCGCACCGACCGATGCGGCGACCGAGCCGGTGTGGACAGCCAGCCCGGTCAGCCCGGTGACACAGGTCCCGATGGGGAAGGTGAACGACCACCAGGTCAGTGCGAAGGGCAGCTGGGTCCGGGCGGTCCTTATCGTGACGGGCTCCGGCCCGGACCGCCCAGAGAGCGGCGAACCCCATCGCCGGCACCCCGTAGGCGACCCCGAAGACCTGCAGAGCGGTCGAGTACGGCGCCGCGACCGCAAGATGGGCGTTGCCGCCCAACAGGTTCGCCGCCGTGACGGACTGGCCGACCGGGCCGAGCACGATGAACAGCGTCGGCGTCAGGACGGCCGGCCCGACGCCGTGGCCGGCCAGCCGGACGCAGATCAGGGTGATGACGACCAACGAGGCGATCAGGCTGAGGCCGAAGAAGGCGTAGCAGGCGAGCAGCAGGGCCAGGCGGGCCGGGCCGGTCGGCAGGTGCGGCAGCAGCAGCGCGCCGGTGGCGGCGGAGACCATCGGCGGGACGACCGGCATCAACCAGCCGCCGAACGCGCCCGGGTCGCCCGGGGCGCCCGCGAGCCGGGTGACTGACAGGTAGGGCACGACGCAGGCGGTGCCGAGCCCGAGGATCGTGCCGACGGTCCACAGCACCCAGTCGATGCCGACCGCCAGAGGGGTGCCCAGCAGATCCTTGCCGAGCAACAATGTTCCCGCTCCGACCGTCAACAGGGCCATCGGGGGAGCGCCGTAGAAGTGCGCCATCACCGGGTTGAGGTGGTGCTGCGAGGCGACCTCGCGGTGGCGCGCCCAGTGGACGGCGGTCGCGGTGGTGATGATCGACCAGGAGGACGACGGCGAGGAGCCAGAAACCCGTGGCCACCAGCCGTTGTCCGGGCAGCTGGGTGCGCAGCGTCGCGCCGGCCGTGGCCATGATGCCGGTGCCCATGACCGCGGCGTACCAGTTCGGGGTGATGTTGGCGAAGGGCGACGTGACCCGGCTCGAGGCGTCGACGCGCTCCGCTCGACTCAGGGCGGCTGTGGTCACCGTCCCAGGATGCCGGGCCGCAGCCTTGCCGTCTGATGATCAGTGACAAGCTAGACTTGATGCTACACAAGCCAACCTTGTCACCCGGAGACTCATGCTCAGCCCGTATGTGCCCGACCTCGCTGCGTTGCAGGTGCTCTCGGCCATCGACGCGACGGGCAGCCTGCGCGCGGCGGCCGCATCGGTCGGGGTCACGCAGCAGGCGGTGTCGTTGCGCGTGCGGTCGATCGAACGGCAGGTCGGGGTGCCCCTGCTGGTGCGGACGACGCACGGCTCCTCCCTCACGGCGGCCGGGCGCCTGGTGACCCAGTGGGGCAGCCGGGTCCTCGACGCGGCGGCCGAGCTGGACGCCGGGATCGCCACCCTGCGCTCCGGCCGACAGAGCCAGCTCCGCCTGGCCGCGAGCCTGACGGTGGCCGAGCAGCTGATGCCCGGCTGGCTGCTGGCACTGCGCCACCAGCAGGAGGTGGCCGGCGCCCGGCCGAGCGACATCCGGTTGCAAGCGACCAACAGCGAGCGCGTGGCGAGCCTGGTCGGCGCCGGGGAGGTGGATCTCGGCTTCGTCGAAGGGCCGCGGCCACCGGCCGGCCTGCGCTCCCGGGTCGTCGCGCACGATCGCCTCGTGGTCGTGGTGGCTCCCGGGCATCCGTGGGCCCGCCGCCGGCGGCCCCTGGGGGCCGAGGAGCTGGCCGCGACCCCGCTCGTGGCGCGCGAGCGTGGCAGCGGCACCCGGCGGGCGTTCGACCAGGCGCTTGCCGCTGCCCTCGTCGGCGGGGCGGTTGCCGTCGAGCCGGCGGTGGAGCTCTCCAGCGCGACCGGGGTGCGGGCTTCGATCGTGGCCGGGGTGGCCCCGGGCGTCCTGAGCAGCCTCGCCGTCCAGGACGACCTCGACCTCGGCCGGCTGGTCGAGGCACCGGTCGAGCTGGACCTGCGCCGCTCGCTGCGGGCGGTGTGGCGCGACGGTGCGACCCCACCCCCCGGCCCGGCCCGCGCGCTCGTCACCCTCGCCGCCGCCCGCCCCTAACCCCTTCTGCTTGGCCGTCCAGTCCGGGTTTGGCCGTCGGCTCCGGAGTTTGCCGCCCGAAATGTCCGATGCGACTCCGGACCCGACGGCCAAACCCGGAGCCGACGGCCAAGCACAAGCGGGGGCTAGGGACGGGGGCGGGTGGGGTGCGTGGGGCGAGTGAGGAGGAGGCGGAAGCGGGTGAGGCCCTCGGCGGCGGTCTCGGAGGTCAGGGCGCCATAGCCGAAGACGAAGCCGGCCTGCGGCGGCCCGGCGCAGTAGCGCGCCAGCGTCGCGACCGCGACCGAGCGGTCCTCGGCCGCCGCCGCCACCGCCTCGGCCTGCTCGACGTCGCCCGAGCGCAGCCGCGCACTGACGTGCAGCCCGGCGGCCGAGGGCACCAGCTCGAGCTGTCGGCCGAGCTCGTCCTCGATGAACCGCACGATCCGGGCCTGCCGCTCGCGATAGACCCGCGCGGCCCGCCGGATGTGCCGGGCCAGCTACCATCCCCCATGAACCGGGCCAGGCGGCCTGGGTCGCCAGCGGCCCCTGGGTGTCGGTGAGCTGCTTGGCCGCCAGCAGGGCCGAACGCAGCGCGGGCGGCGCCACGAGGAAGCCGACGCGCAACGACGGCAGCAGCATCTTGGAGAACGTCCCGACATAGATCACCCGGCCCTGGGAGTCCAGGCTCTGCAACGGCTCCAGCGGCCGATCGGAGAACCGGAACTCGCTGTCGTAGTCGTCCTCGACCACCGCCGCGTCCCGGCGTTCGGCCCAGGCGAGCAGGGCCCGCCGCCGGGCCAGCGACATCGGCGTACCGAGCGGGAACTGGTGCGAGGGGGTCGTATAGACCAGCCGGGCCCGCGCCGGGAGCGGCTCGACCACCAGGCCCTCCCCGTCGACCGGCACCCCGACCACCCGCGCCCCGAGCGAGGTCAGCAGCGCGCGCACCGGCGGATATCCCGGCTCCTCCACCGCGACCACATCGCCTGGCGTGACCAGCACCCGGCCGATCAGGTCGATCGCCTGCTGCGCGCCGCTCGTCACGACGACGTCGTCCGCCATAGCCCGCACCGACCGGCCGACGCCGACGAACCGCGCGATCTCCTCGCGCAGCCCTTCGTGCCCGCCGGGCTCGGCGTACGCCGCGGGTGGTCCGGCCCCCAGCCGCAGCTCGGCGGAGACCAGCCGGCGCCAGGTCTGGAACGGGAACAGCCGCGCGTCCGGCATGCCCACCCGGAAGTCGTAGCGCGGCGGCGGTGCGGCCCAGCTCGACCGGCTCCGGCGTCGGCGACCCAGCCGGGCCGCGGCCGCAGGGCCGATCGCCCGGCGCGGGCGTCGCGCCGCGGCGCCGCGGCGCAGTGCGAGCGGCGCGGCCTCGGTCACGAACGTCCCGGCGCCGACCCGACCGACGGCGAAACCCTCCGCCGACAGCCGGTCGTACGCCGCGGCGACGGTGTTGCGGGAGACCTCCAGGCTGGCGGCCAGGACCCGGGTCGGCGGCAGCCGCTCGCCCGGGCTGGACCCGGCCGTCGAGGATCGCGTCGAGCAGGCTCGCGGTAGACCCGGGCCGAGTAGTCGCCCGGCCGGTCGAGGCTGATGTGGAAGTCCACGACCGACCTCCTGCCAGGCTCCTAATTGGCCCAATCAGTTGATGCCGAATTGGCCCTGGAGCAGAGCCAAGACTAGAGCCTAGCGTTGGTCCTCATGACAGCGACCCAGAACCTCAGCGTCCACAGACCGCAGCCGGCCAGCAGCCGGCCGAACCGCAGGCCCGGATGGACCTCGGCGGCCCTCGCCCCCGCGGCGTACAAGGCGATGATCGCGCTCGACAGCCGGGTCCATGCCGGCCCGCTCCCGGCCGAGCTGGTCGAGCTGGTCAAGCTCCGGGCCAGCCAGATCAACGGCTGCGCCTACTGCGTCGACTCGCACAGCGCCGACGCCGCTCAAAGCCGGTACGGCGCCGGCCCGGCTCGCCGCCGTCGGCGCCTGGGAGGAAGGGCCGTTCTTCAGCCCGGCCGAGCGCGCGGCGTTCGCGCTGACCGAGTCGATGACCCGGCTCAGCGAGGGCAGCCCGCGGGTCCCGGACGAGGTGTGGGCCGAGGCGGCGGCGCACTTCGACGACGAGGAGCTGGCCCAGCTGGTCATGCTGCTCGCCACGATCAACGCCTGGAACCGGATCGGCGTCGGCACCCGGATGGTGCCCGAGTCGTGGAGCGAGGCGCGCGAGGCCTAGGCCCGCTTAGGTCGCCTCAGGACGAGGCGCCGGCTGCTCCTTGGTCCGGTGGAGCAGCCAGTCGTCGCCGGTGTTGATGAGGGCGTAGCGGGTCGAGCCGTGCGCGGCCGTGCAGGACGAACACGATCCGCCGCTCGGTGCGGTCGACCTCCTCCCACCAGCCGATGTCGGCGATCGACTTGTGCTCGTCGGTGTAGGTCAGGTGGTCCAGGTCGTGGTCGGGGACCGCGATGGCGAGCCGGTTCTGGCTGCCGGTCGGCAGCCCGCGGGGCACGGCCCACGACCGCAGGACGCCGTCCTCCTCGAGCCGCAGGTCGAAGTGCGGTCGCGGCTTGCGGTGGTCGTGCAGGACGAACGCCGGGCGTGGGCCGGGGGTCGGGTCCGGCATTGCCGGATTGCCCCTTCCGCTACACTCGTCCCAACGGTCCGCACAGTTCTGCCTCGGACCGGGTTCTCATGTCGGACCACCACGCGCCGCGACCAATCGGCTAGATGCGTCTGCGCCGGGCAGGACGACCCACTCAAGCTACGGAGAAATCATGGCGGCCCGCCGCCCCCATACTTCACCCTTGCCTGTTTCCGCCACAACGCAACTGCAACCGCACCAGCTCCAGCGACTCCGCTGACTCCACAAAGCCCGCCGGCTCGTTCGCCGAGCTCGGCGTCCCGGCCGACATCGTCCGCGCCCTCGCTCGCCGAGGGCATCACCGACGCCGTTCCCGATCCAGACGCGCCACGCTGCCGGACTCCCTTGCCGGGCGCGACGTGCTCGGCCGGGGCCGCACCGGCTCCGGCAAGACCTATGCCTTCGCGATCCCGCTGCTCGCCCGGCTCGCCGCCAGCGGCACGCCGCGCCGGCCCGGCCGGCCGCGCGCGCTCATCCTGGCCCCGACCCGCGAGCTGGCCACCCAGATCGACGCGACGCTCGCGCCGCTGGCCAAGGCGCTCGGCCTGCGCACGCTGACCGATCTTCGGCGGCGTATCGCCGGGCCGGCAGATCTCCGGCCTGCGGTCCGGCGTCGACATCGTCGTCGCCTGCCCGGGCCGGCTGGCCGACCACATCCAGAGCGGCCACGCCAACCTGGACGCCGTCGAGATCACCGTCCTCGACGAGGCCGACCACATGGCCGACCTCGGCTTCCTCCCCGTCGTACGCCGGCTGATGGACCAGACGCCCAAGACCGGCCAGCGGATGCTGTTCTCGGCCACGCTGGACGGCGGCGTCGACGTCCTGGTCCGGCGGTTCCTGAGCAACCCGGTCACCCACAGCGTCGACTCGGCGCAGTCGCCGGTCGCCACGATGGACCACCACGTGCTGCACGTGCAGCACACGGACCGGCTGGCCGTGCTGACCGACCTGACCGCCGCGCCCGGCCGCACGCTGGTCTTCACCCGCACCAAGCGCGGCGCAAAGGTGTTGACCCGCAAGCTGATCGGCGCCGGCGTGCCGGCCGTCGAGCTGCACGGCAACCTGGCCCAGAACGCCCGGAGCCGCAACCTCGAGGCGTTCTCGACCGGTGCGGTCCAGACCCTGGTCGCGACCGACATCGCCGCCCGCGGCATCCACGTCGACGACGTCGGGCTGGTCATCCACTTCGACCCGCCGATCGAGCACAAGGCCTATCTGCACCGTTCCGGGCGGACCGCGCGGGCCGGCAACGACGGCACGGTCGTGACCCTGATGACCGACGACCAGGTGCAGCGACGTGCGCGACCTGGCCCGCAAGGCCGGCATCGCCCCGACCACCACCCGGCTGCGCCCGGGCGACGCCATGCTGACGCACGCTGGCCCCGGGTCAGCGCACCTTCGTCCAGCCCGCGCCCGGCGCCGCCACGATCCCGGAGCAGGGCGCGCGGCGCGGCGGCGGCGGTTGCAGCGGTCGCGGCAACGGCCGTCCGCGGCAGCGCCCAGCGCTCCGGCGGTGCGCAGCGGTCCGGCACCGCGCAGCGGTCCGGCACCGGCCGCAGCGGTCGGGCACCCGCGCAGCGCTCGGCCGACGGCCGAATGGCATCGCGACCGGTGGCACCGACGGCCGAGCGGCTCGCGCGGCGACCACGCGGCGGTCGCCGCGGCAAGCCGAAGACCGGTGCGGCCGCGTTCTCGGCCGGCTCCAGCGCCGGACGGCGCCGCGGGGTCGCTGACACCGCGTACAGTGCAAGCACCGAGGATCTCTGCACGCCGACTTCAGTCGTCGCCGCCCCGGCGAACCACTAGCACCTGGCCGTCTCCGGTCAGAGACAGGCCCCGGCCATGACCTTTGATGACCCCTAGCCCGAGTCCGAGCAACAGCCCGAGGGTCAACGACCCGGCCCGCACGCTGGCCCAGGTGGCCGACGCCGAGGTGCGGCTGCGGCTGCTCGAGCCGGCCCGAGCCCAGCTGGGCGCCAAGACCACGACCCTGGACGGGGGTTGGTGGCCGCACACCCGCGAGCTGACCCTCGAGCTGCCGTTGCTGGTGCGTGCCTTCGCCGAGCGCGGGCTCCGCGTGACCCGCGTCGTCTACCACCCGTCGCTCTGGCTGATCGCCCCGCCGAAGCTGCGGGTCGCCGGGCCGCGTCGTCCATCTGGGCTGGTTCCGCGAGATCGACCCCAACCTGTCAGCCTGCGGACCGCTCAGGACGCCCGGATCGAGCTGCTGGTCGTGCCGCCTGAGGCGGCGGCCGACCTGGCCGAGCGGTCGATGGCCGCCGCCGCCGCACCGGGCAACCACACCGTCGCCGGCCGACATCCTCCGGCGGCCGCCTCGTGATCACCGGTCCGGACGGCTGGCAGCCGGCCCGCGTCGTGCAGTGCACGTGCGGTCATCCGAGCGAGGATCACGACCGAGTGGCCGCACGCTATTGCGCCGCAACGGTTTCCGGCCGTCTGGAGCGGACCTGCGTCTGCCTCCCGGTCCACGACCTGGCCGGCGCGCCAGGCTGACCTGACGCGCCGGCTGTGGTCGGGCGTTGAGACTTGCCGGTTCGAGCTAGTCGGCGAGGCTCAGCGTGCCGAGCAGGCCGTGCTTCTCGCCGCCCGGGCCGGCCGTGAAGACGACCTCGTCGGTGCCGCCCTCGGTGCCGCTGCCGGGGATCAGGGCCCACAGCCCGTCGATCGCGACCGGGTGTCCGCTGTCGCCGCGCAGCGTGCCCCGCGATGCCAGCGACATCGGGTCGTAGGCGTGGATCCGGCCGTCACCGAAGTTGCCGACCAGCAGGTCGCCGGACAGCGAGCCGAACCCGGCCGGGGCGATGGCCAGACCCCACGGCGCGTTGAGTACGCCGGTGGCGTGCGCCCGCTGCACCAGCTTGCCCTGCAGCGTGAAGACGTCGACCCGGCCCGAGACCCGGCGCCGTCGACCTCGTCGACGCCACCGCTCGACTTGGCGTAGGCGACGTAGACCCGGTCGCCGGACACCATGACGTTGAACGGCGCGAAGCCCTTGGGCAGGGAGCCGTCGTGGAAGGCGTTCGGGTCGCGGAGCTGGGTCCAGTTGCCGCGGTAGACCTCGACCTGTCCGCTGGCGAAGTTCGCGGCGTACAGGCGGGGTCCGTTGGGCGCCATCCCCATCGCCAGCCCCTTGTAGACGCCGTGCGGCGTGGGTCACGGCGTCCTGGGCCGTGGTGGAGGTGGTCTGCGTGCCGGTCAGCCCGACGCCCGGGTTCCAGCCGGTGATGTGGCCGGTCTCACCGACGAAGATGAACTTGGCCGGCGCCGGCTGGTGCCGTCCGCGTCGTGGACGACGAAGTCCGTTGTGGTGTTCGACGACCTGGCCGGTCGGCGCGCCGCCGGGGATCGACACGACGAGCCCGACGATGGTCTGGGCGCCGCCGTGGACGCCGCCGGCGTACAGCGTCGAGACGTCCTTGCCGTTCGAGGACACCCAGAGCGGGCTGGCCGGGCGGCCCGGGAGGTACGACGCACCCCAGGCGTTCACCAGGTTGGGGTCGGTCTGCTGGGCCCATCCGGGCACATCGGAGACCAGGTTGGTCTGGATGTAGCGGCTGGCAGCCGTGGCGGCGTCGATCGCGATCCGGATGCGCGTCGGCGGCCGTTGCGGGCAGGGCCACCGAGAGGGTCAGACAGGCGCCGGCCGCGAGAGCGAGCGGGCGCCAGCGAGCATGGGTCATGGTTGTCTCCTTCGACAGCTGGGCCACACCGGCGGCGGGCCCACCTACGTACGCCCGAGCGCCGGTTCGGTTCACCCGAACGGGGGATACTCGACCGTCGATCCGACTGGCAGGAGGTGCCATGGCCCGGGAGCCGACAGCGGACGGCGCGACCGACGCGGACGTCGTGGTCCGGCTGGTCGGCCCGTTCACCGTCGTGCGCCGCGGCCGGCCGGTCGCCGGCGCCGACCTCGGCAGCCGCAAGGCCCGGCTGCTGCTCAAGATCCTCTCGGTCGAGCGCCGGGCGCACCGTGTCCGTGCCCGACCTGGTCGACCTGCTCTGGGCCGGACGAGCCGGCGCCGCGGCAGCCGGCCGACAACGTCGCCACGCTGGTCAGCCGGCTGCGCAAGGTCCTCGGCGCCGACGTCGTCGTCCGGGTCGCGCGAGACCGGCTATCGGCTCGGCAACCCGCCGGCGGTCGACGTCGACCTCGACGCGGCCGAGCGCTGGGTCGACGTGGCCGAGGCGCGGCTGGCGGCCGGTGAGGCCGGGCTGGCGTCCGCGGCGGCCGGGCGGGCGATGGACCTGCTCGGCCGCCGAGGTTGCCTCGAGGACGAGCCGGACGCGCCGCTGGGCCCAGCCGGCCCGGGAGCGGCTGATCGCGTTGCTGCGCAACGCAAGGCACGTCTCTGGCGGCCGCCGCGCTCGAGGCGGGCGACGCCGGCTCGGCCAGCGCGGCGGCTCGGTCCGCGCTGGCCGACGACCCGTACGACGAGATCGGCGGTCCGGCTGCTGATGCGCGCGCTGCGCCGCGCTGGGCGAGCCCGCCCGGGCGCTTGCGGTGTACGCCGACCTGCGGCGACCGGCTGGCCGACGAGCTCGGCGCCGACCCGGCCCCCGAGACGCGAGAGCTGCACGCCGCGCTGCTGCGCGAGGAGCCGCTCGGTCCAGCGCCGGCGAGGCCCGAGCAGCGATGTCGGTGCCGAGTCGCTCGGGCTGGTCGGGCGCGCGGCCGAGCTGCGGGTGCTTCGCTCGCGCTGGAACGCCGCCGCCGCCGGGACCGGGGCGCTTGGTGCTGCTGGTCGGCGAGGCGGGCATCGGCAAGACCCGCCTGGCCGAGGAGCTGGCGGCGGTCGCCGTCGGCCACCGGCGGCATGGTGCTGCGCGCCCGCTGTCACGAGGCCGAGCGCTCGCTGTTCCTGCAGCCCGTGGTCGACGCGGTGGGCGCGGCCATCCGGCCTGCTGCCGCCCGAGGTCAGCCGGCGCCGCGGCCGGCGCGCGACGCCGCCGTCCTGGCCAGCCTGGTGCCGGACGCCGCGCTCGTGCTCGGGCCGGCGACGGCGGCGGCCGCAGCTCGGTGCAGGTCGAGCGCAGCCGCGCCTTCCAGGCGGTCACCGGCTTCGTCCGCGGGCTGGCCGCACGCGCGCCCGGTGCTGCTGTCGCTCGACGACCTGCACCTGGCCGGCCGGGAGACCGTCGAGCTGCTGCACTACCTGGCCCGGCACTGCGCCGGCCAGCCGCGTCCTGGTGCTCGCGACGGTCCGCGCGCGAGGAGGGCCGGGACGCCATCGCCCTGCTCGGCGAGGCGGCCGTGCCGGTCGAGGTGCCGCCGCTGTCGCCGGAGGCGGTCGCTCGGCTGGCCGAGGCGGCCGGGCGCGCCGACCTGGCGGAGTCGATCCACCGGCGCACGGCGGGGCACGCGCTGTCCGTCGTCGAGACGCTGCGCGCGCTGGCCGGCGGCGAGGCCGGCGTGCCGAAGTCGCTGCAGGCGGCGCTGCTGGCGCGGGTGCGCCGAGCCGGCCCGGGCGTCGAGGAGCTGCTCCGGGCCGGCGCGGTGCTGGGCGGCGTCGTTCGACCCCGACCGTGGCGGCCCGGCTGCTGGGCGAGCCGCTGCCCGGCCGTGCTGGCCCGGGGCGCGGACGCGCTCGCCGCCCGGCTGCTCGTGGAGTCGGGTCGCGACTTCGAGTTCGCCAACGACCTGGTCCGTGAGGTGTTCTATGCCGTCGACGCCCGCGCCGGTGCGCGCCGCCTACCACGCCCAGGCCGCCGACCTGCTCACCGACCGGCCCGGAAACCGTTGCGCTGCATGCGATTGCGATCGAGGACTGGAGCCGCGCCGCGCGGGCGCTGCTGCTGGCCGGCGAGCAGGCGCTGGCTCGCGTACGCGGCCGGCGACGCCGAGGACCTGCTGACCCGCAGCCTCGAGGCCGCGGACCGGGCCGGCGAGTCGCGACGATCCGGGGCCGGGCGCTGCTGGCCCGGGCGCACGCGCGGGAGGCGCGGGCGTCGTACGCCGAGGCGCTCGCCGACCTGGAGGAGGCCGTGGCGGTGGCCCGCGAGGTCGGGCGACCAGCGGCTGGAGATGCTGGCGCTGCGGGCGCTCGGCGGCGAGGCGCCGATCGCCCTGGGCCTGGCCGACCGATCAGGTCGACGTCGCATCTGGACCAGGGCCTGCGGCTGGCCACGGCGCTCGGCGACCGGGCGATGGAGTCCGACTTCCTGGGCTGGCTGGCCGTGCTGGCGAGCAACGCGCTGCGCTTCGACCAGGCGGTCGACTACGGCCGGCGGGCGGTCGACTGCCGGCCGGGCCTCGGGAGACGACGAGGCGCTGCTGGTCGGCCCTGGACGGCCGCAAGACGAGCCTGGCCTATCTGGGCGAGATCGCCGAGCTGGAGCCGGTGCTGGCCGAGCTCGAGCCGCTGGTGCGCCGGCTGGGCGACCCGTTCCGGCTGCACTGGGCGATCTTCGAGTCCGGCTTCCCGGCGCTGGCGGCGGGCGACTGGGCGACGGCGACGGAGCGGTTCGAGGCGGCGCTGGAGGCCGTGCCGGCGCAGCGGCCAGCCGGCGTACGAGCCCTGGCATCTGGCCCATCTGGGCTGGCTGGCCCGGCTGCAGGGCGAGGACGAGCGGGCGCTCGAGCTCGGCCGAGCCGCGGTCGACGCGGAGCGCCGACGCTGCCGCACGCCTGGTGCGGCGCGGTGGCGGCGGCGCTGCTCGGCACCACGCTGCTCGAGCTCGGCCGGACCGACGAGGCGGTCGAGGTGCTCGAGCGCGGCCGGGGCCTGGCCGAGGAGGAGGGCTCGCAGGCCTACCTGCTGCGCTGCCTGGCGCCGCTGGCCGAGGCCACCGGGTCAGCGCAGACGTCTCGGCCGAGGCCGACGCTCTGCTGCGCCAGGTCGTGACCCCGCCCGGCTCGGCCTGGATGGCGGGCGACTTCACCTACCTGTGCATCGCGCGGGCCTGGCTCGCGGCCGGTCGAGCCGCAGCGGGCGCGGGACGTGCTGGCGCCGATGCTCGCCGTCGCCGAGCGGGTGCCGTGGGTCGGTCCGCTGGCCGAGGGCAGCCTGGTCGACGCGCGCGCCGCCGCGGCACTGGGGCACGCCGACGAGGCCGCGCGGCTGCTCGCCCGGGCCCGCGACCGTGGCCGCGCGCCACGGGCTGGCCCATACCGCCGATGCGGCGCGGCGCGGGCTCGACGGTCGGCTGACCCGCTAGAACAGGTCGGCGATCCGCTCGGCCGCCCGCCGCGCGCCGTCGGTCTCGACCGGCCGGTAGTCGACCACGCGGCCCAGCTCCTCGGCCATGGCCTGCGGCCAGCTCCTCCGGCCCGGTCTGGCGTAGTCGAGGCAGCGCCCGGCGCGGTACCGCTCCAGCCGGTGCCGGACGTGGAAGTTCTGCTCGAAGTGGTGGCGCAGCGGCACGTAGATGAACGGCCGCCGGTTGGCCGTCAGCTCCATCGTCGTGGTGAGGCCGCCCTGCACGACGGCCAGGTCGCAGACGGCGAGGTGGCGGTAGAGGTCGTGGACGTAGCCGCGCACCTCGAGCCCGGGCGTGGCCGGGCAGCGCGGCCGGGTCGATCCGCGGGCCGGCGACGACGACCATCCGCAGCTCCGGGCACCAGCGCCTTGGCCTGCGGGTAGGCCGCGATCACCCGGCGGAGCAGGTCGCCGCCCACCCCGGACCCGCCGACCGTGACGATGCAGACCTTCTCGTCCGGTCGCGTAGCCGAGCTCGGCCCGCACCGCGGCCGGGTCGGCGACCAGGGCCGGGTCGAAGCCGGTGACGTAGCCGACGAAGTCGAAGTGCTGCTCGGACCACTCGCGGATGCCCGGCAGCTCCGGGCCGAGCCGGTCCGGGACGATGTCGTCGGGGTTGCCGACGAACAGCGCCCGGTCGCGCAGCCGCGGGTAGCGGTCGATCTGCTCGACCATCTCGGCGTTGTAGTCCGCCGTCAGCGCCGCCTCGGCCGGCCCGCCGTCGGGCATCGGCAGCCAGCCGACGAAGTCGGTCAGCCAGACGTACGGCGCGCGCTTGAGCTCGGGGTTCTCGTGCAGGAAGTGGTCGAGCTCCCAGGCCTCGTCGCCGACCCACGCGTCGTACGGCTCCCGCTCGGACCAGCTCGGCGAACACCATGAAGTTGTTGACCAGGATCTCGTCCATCCGCCGGATCGCCTGGAACGCGTGCAGGTCGTGCTCGCCGCACTCCGACTCGATGTGCGCCGACTCGCTGGCCAGGTGCGCCGACGCCGGGTGCACCGACTCGCCACGGCGTTCGAGCAGCTCGGTCAGCGGGTGCTGGGCCAGCCAGTCGACCTGCACGTCGGGGCGCAGCCGGCGCAGCTCGTCGGCGATCGCGATGTCGCGCCGGGAGTGACCCAGGCCGATCGGCGAGGACAGGTAGAGCAGGCGCTTGCGCCGCGACCGCGCCCGGGGGTGACGGGTGATCGACGGCGGGTGGGGCGCGACAGTGTCGAGGAACCGGTCGAAGGCCCGGTTGACGACGACCGGGTCGCGGCCTTGGGGCAGGTGCCCGCCGCCCTCGATGGTCAGCAGGTCCGCGCCGATGCGCGTCGGCCACGGCGCGTCCCCAACGCCAGCGGCTGAGACCGCGTCGTTCTCGCCGTGGATCACCAGGGCCGGACAGTTGACGCGTGACAACAGCGCGTCGACGCCGGCCCGGTCGGTCGCCAGGAACCGCGCGCGCTGGATGCGGATCAGCGTCTCGGCGTCGGTCTCGTGGGCCCAGTCGATGCCGTCCTCGATGCCCTTGGTCGAGTGCGGCTCGGTGAAGCACTGGCCGAAGAAGAAGTGCAGGAAGTCGTCGTACCGCTCGCGCCAGACGTTGGCGTTGTACAGCTCCCAGCCCTGTGGGTCACTCGATCCGGTCCTGGAAGCCGCGTCCTCCGTCCGTCAGGCTTCGTCCTCGCGGCTCGTCGGCGCGCATGAACGGCACGGTCGGGCCGATCAGGACCAGGCCGGCGACCCGGTCGCGGCGCCGTCGCGGCCAGCTCGAGCGCATAGCCGGCACCCATCGACACCCCGCCGACCACCGCCCGCTCCGCCCCGACCGCGTCGAGCACCGCGATCGCGTCGGCCACGAACTCGGCTGAGGCGTACGCCGCGCTGGTCGTCCGGTCGGTCCGACCGCCCGTTGCCGCGACCGTCGATCGTCACCACCCGTGCCCGCCGGGCCAGGTCGGCGACCTGCAGCTTCCAGTGCCGGGAGTGCGACGATCGACCAGGTCGGCATGAGCAGGACCGTCGGTCCGGCGGACCGCGTGCTCTACGCCGTACACCTCGAACGCGACCTTGACGCCGTCGCGCTCGACGTAACCGGACTCGTGTCCGGCTCCCTCGCCCGCATCGCACACCTCCTCCTGGGCGTCGTCGCGGCTGAGCCTGCCCGGTGCTCATTGCAGCCGGATCGCAGTGCAACCTGCAACGGCCCTTGCAATGGCCCGGGCGAGCCTTCCGGCGGTCGGACTCCCGACACCAACGACCTGGAGGAGAATGACATGGCAATCGACGACGCCAAGCTCGGCGAGATCCTCGGCAAGTTCGTGACCGACCTCGGCGCGACCGCGGCGGCGGGCAACGTCGTGGTCGGGCACCGGCTCGGCCTGTACGGCGCGCTGGCAGCGGCCCCGGCAACCGCCGACGAGCTCGCCGCCCGCACCGAGACCAACCCGCGCTACATCACCGAGTGGCTGCGCGGCCAGGCGGCCGGCGGCTACGTCGAGTACGACGCGGACAGCGACACCTTTTCGATGACCGAGGAGCAGGCCTTCGTGCTGGCCAACCCGGACGGCGCGGTCTACGCGCCGGGCGCGTTCGTGCTGGCGCTGGGCGCGCTGAAGGCCGAGCCGCAGATCACCGAGCGGTTCCGCACCGGCGCCGGGCTGGGCTGGCACGAGCACGACGAGGACGTCTTCGTCGGCTGCGAGCAGTTCTTCCGCCCGGGCTACATCGCCAACCTGGTGCCGGCCTGGATCCCGGCGCTCGACGGGGTCGCGGACAAGCTGACGGCCGGGGCCAAGGTCGCCGACCTCGGCTGCGGGCTCGGCGCGTCGACGGTGCTGATGGCGCAGGCGTTCCCGGCGTCGACGTTCGTCGGCTCGGACTACCACGCGCGCTCGATCGAGCTGGCCGAGAAGCGGGCCAGCGACGCGGGTGTGGCCGACCGGGTCGCGTTCGAGGTCGCGGCGGCGGCGGACTTCAGCGGCACCGGGCTACGACCTGGTCACGACGTTCGACTGCCTGCACGACATGGGCGACCCGCTGGCGGCGGCCAAGCATGTCCGCGAGGCCATCGCGCCGGACGGCACCTGGCTGGTCGTCGAGCCGTACGCCGGCGACACGGTCAGCGACAACCTCAACCCGGTCGGCCGGGTCTACTACAACTTCTCGACCCTGCTCTGCGTGCCGAACGCGCTGTCGCAGCAGGGTGGCTACGCGCTCGGCGCGCAGGCCGGCGAGGCCGCGATCCGGCGGGTCGTGACCGACGCGGGCTTCACCCGGTTCCGCCGGGCGGCCGAGACGCCGTTCAACCTGGTCTACGAGGTGCGGCCGTAGCCGCGACCGCAACCTCGGCCCCGCGGCCCTGTCGGACCCCTCACCTGGGTCCGATGGGGCCGCTGAGGGGATGGGCGGCGGGTGGCACCAGGATCGGCGGGGGGTTAACCCCCGGGCGGTTTCGCACGCCTGCACCCGTGCTCCGGAGCGGCCCAGCCGGGACCGTTGGGAGGGTCGAAAAGTTGCCCTCCAGCTGCCTGACAGTTGCTCACCCGAAGGAAGCCTCGTGTCCAAGACCGTGTCCCAGACCGTCCCAGAACCCCGTTCAGCCCCGACGTCCGGCCACCGTCCGGATGGCCCGCTGGAGTGCGACCCACCCGTGGCGGGCGATCGCGCTCTGGCTGGTCTTCGTCGTGGCCTGCATCGCCGTCGGCAGCCTGACCGGCACCAAGGAGGTGAGTGACCGCGACCTGGGCGTCGGCCAGTCCGGCCAGGCCTTCGGCGCGATCCAGGACGCCAAGCTCGGCGCCCCCGACACCGAGGACGTGCTGATCTCGGCCCGGTCCGGCCAGCTGTCGCTGCCGGCCGCCCGCCAGGCGGCGAGCGAGGTGCGCCAGCGGCTGGCCGCCCTGCCGGTGGTGTCCGACGTCGCCGCTCCGGTCGCCGCCAAGAACGGCCAGGCCCTGCTGGTCGCCGCGACGTTGAAGCCGGGCACCGACTCGGCAACGTCGCTCCAGGCGGCCACGGCGGCGGTGCAGCGCGGCCACCCGCAGCTGCGGGTCGAGGAGGTCGGCGACCTCTCCCTCGGTGACGCCGTGGACAAGCAGGTCGGTGACGACCTCAGCGCGGCCGCGATCTACAGCCTGCCCGTCACGCTGCTGATCCTGCTGATCGCCTTCGGCGCGATCCTCGCCGCGGGCGTGCCCGTGCTGCTGGCGTTCTCGGCCGTCGGCTCGGCGATCGGGCTGTCCGCGCTGGCCTCGCACCTGATCCCCGACTCGGGCTCGACCTCGAGCATGATCCTGCTGATGGGCATGGCCGTCGGCGTCGACTACTCGCTGTTCTACGTCAAGCGAGCCCGCGAGGAGCGGCATCGCGGCCGCACCCACCTCGACGCGATCGAGATCGCGGCCGAGACCTCCGGCCACTCGGTGCTCGTGTCCGGAGCGGCAGTGATCGTGTCGATGCTCGGGCTGTTCATGTCCAAGGACCCGGTCTTCGCCTCTCTCGCAACGGGTTCCATCATCGTGGTGGCCGTTGCCGTCATCGGCTCGCTGACCGTCCTGCCGGCCGTCCTGGTCAAGCTCGGCCGGGCCATCGACCGGCCCGCGCGTGCCGTTCCTCTGGCGCCTGGCGACGCAGACCCGCGAGCCGCGGTTCTGGCCGGCGATCCTCAAGCCGGCGCTCAACCGCCCCGGCCGCACCCTGGTCGTCTCCGTCCTGCTGCTCGGCGCTCTCGCCCTGCCGGCGCTGGGGCTCAAGCTCCAGTCCGACACGGCCAAGTCGCTGCCGACGTCGATCCCGCAGACCCAGACGCTGCACCGGCTGACCGACGCGTTCCCGAGCCGCAACACGACGCAGGTCGTCGTGGTCAAGGCGCCGGCGAACCAGGCCAAAGCCGTTGTGGCGCAGCTGAAGTCACTGCAGGGTCGAGGCTCAGGCCACGCGCTACTTCGACAACGGACTGGGCGACCAGCCGATGCGGGTCTCGGCCGACCGGACCGTGCACGTGCTCGACATCGACACGCCGTACGACGCCGAGTCGAAGCAGGCCCACCAGGCGCTCGACCTGCTGCGCACCAAGCTGGTGCCGCAGACGGTCGGTGGCATCTCCGGCGCGCACGCCTACGTCGGTGGCGAGACGGCGGAGAGCGTCGACACCGACCAGGCCCTGTCCGACCGGATGCCGTGGGTCGTCGGCTTCGTGGTGCTGCTGACGATGGTGATCATGGGCTGGGTCTTCCGGTCCTTCGTGATCGCGCTGACCACGGCGCTGGTCAACCTGCTCTCGGCCGGTGCGGCGTTCGGAGTGCTGGTCCTGACCTTCCAGCACACCTGGGCCGAAGGCCTGCTCGGCTTCCAGTCGACCGGCGCGGTCGTCAACTGGATCCCGCTGTTCACCTTCGCCGTGCTCTTCGGGCTCTCGATGGACTACCACGTCTTCGTGATCAGCCGGATCCGGGAGGCGGCGGCCGAGGGCATGACGACGCGGGATGCGGTGCGGCACGGCATCACCCGGTCGGCGGGCACGGTCACGAGCGCGGCCATCGTCATGGTCTCGGTGTTCGCGATCTTCGCCTCGTTGCACATGGTCGAGATGAAGGAGCTCGGCCTGAGCCTGGCGGTGGCGGTGCTGATCGACGCCCTGGTGATCCGGGTGATCGTCCTGCCGGCGCTGATGACCATGTTGGGACGGTGGAACTGGTGGCCCGGCCGCGTGCCGCAGCGGCGTGCGGTCGACGGCGACCAGATCGATCTCCGCCCGGTGTCGGAGGGACACCTGGTGGGATCCCGGTCCTGACCTCCCGGCAGTGATCTGCCGGCCCCGCGCCCGGACGTTGGCATCGACGTCCGGGCGCGCGGGTGTTCACGCTGACATGCGGGCGTTCACCCGTGGAGCTAGCGTCGACGACATGGCCAGCTACCGCGTCAACGATGCGGCCGTCGCCCACGCGGCCCGGCTGATCGATGCCAAGCAGTACGTCCTGGACAGCGACTGGGGCGAGGTCCAGCCCGACGCGGAGGCGCAGAACGCCTTCCTGGACAAGCACTCCTGGGCGGAGTACGCCGCGTGGCACCTGGGCCTGACCGAGGGGGCCAACGACGAGACGAAGGCGCGCTACGCCTTCGTCTGCGGCGACTTCCGGCGGGTGCACCGCACGGCGTTGATCGCGAGTGTCTACCGGGCCTCGGAGTGGCGGCACAAGGACGTCGAGCTGGCCGCCCACGACCTGCTGCAGCGGCTCGACCGGGTGTCGGGCGGCTCCTAGGGACCGCTAGCGCGGCACGTAGTTGAAGTGGTCCGGGTCAGGCCCGGTCCGCTCGTCCCGGTTGAGGCCGGAGATGTCCGCCATCTCGACCTCGTCGAGCTCGAAGTCGAAGAGCTCGAAGTTCTCCTTGACCCGGCTGCGCGTGACCGACTTCGGGAAGACGATGTCGCCGCGCTGGATGTGCCAGCGCAGCGTCACCTGGGCCGTAGTCTTGTTGTGTCCCTTGGCGATCCGCTCCAGCACCGGGTCGTCGAGCACCTTGCCCTGGGCGATCGGCGACCAGGCCTCGGTCGCGATGCCGTGCTCCGCGTCGAAGGCCCGCACCTCGTCCTGGGTCAGGTAGGGGTGCACCTCGATCTGGTTGACCGCAGGCGAGATCTCGGTCTCGGCGTGCAGCCGGCGCAGGTGGTGCGGCTGGAAGTTGGAGACGCCGATCGCCTTGGACCGCCCGGACCGGTAGATCTCCTGCATCGCCCGCCAGGTCTCGACGAAGTCGCCGACGCCGGGCAGCGGCCAGTGGACCAGGAACAGGTCCAGGTGCTCGAGCTGCATCCGCTCCAGCGAGCGGTCGAACTCGCGCAGCGCGTCGTCGTACGCATGGAAGCCGTTGTTGAGCTTGCTGGTGATGAAGACCTCGCCGCGGCTGAGCCCCGACTCGCGCAGGGCCTCGCCGACCTCGGCCTCGTTGCCGTACATCTGCGCGGTGTCGATGTGCCGGTAGCCGACCTCGAACGCCACCAGGGTCGCTGCGCGCGTCTGGGCCGGCTCGATCTGGAAGACCCCGAAGCCGAGCTGGGGGATCTCGACCCCGTTGTTGAGGGTGATGATCGGGACGTCGGACATGGGTGCCGCCTCCAGAGCGTCGCGGGGGAGTGGGACAATTGGTTGAGCAGTCAACCGACGATGAAGAAGGCTTGCATGTCCTTGAACGACATTCCACTCGAGACCATCGACGGTCGGGCAACGACCTTGGCCGAGCACGCCGGCCAGGCGGTGCTCGTGGTCAACGTCGCCTCCCGCTGCGGGCTCACCCCGCAGTACACCGCACTCGAGCAGCTGCAGGAGAATTACGGCGACGAGCGGTTCACCGTCCTCGGCTTCCCCTCCAACCAGTTCGGCGGCCAGGAGCCCGGCACCGCCGACGAGATCCAGGAGTTCTGCTCCACGACGTACGGCGTCTCCTTCCCGCTCTACAGCGAAGCTCGATGTCAACGGGCCGCAGCGGCACCCGCTCTACGCCGCGCTGACCGAGAAGGCGGACGCGGACGGCTGGACCGGCGATATCCGGTGGAACTTCGAGAAGTTCCTTGTCTCGCCGCAGGGCGAGGTCGTCGCCCGGTTCCGGCCCAAGACCGCGCCCGATGACCCCAGTGTGATCGCGGCGATCGAGGCGGCGTTGACCAAGTCGTGACCACGGCGCGCCGGGCTCCAGGCCCGGGCGCTAGCGTCAGGCCGTGCTGTACCGGGCGACGCAGCTGATCGGCTACCCGTTGCTGCGCGGGTACTTCCGGCCCGAGGTCACGGGCCGCGAGTTCGTGCCGCCGAAGGGCCCGGCCATCATGGCGGCGAACCACCTGTCCGCGGCCGACCAGGTCGTCACGCCGATCAGTGCCCACCGGCAGGTCGTCTACTTCGCCAAGGCCGAGTACTTCACCCAGCCCGGCGTGCGAGGCCGCATCCGGGCCAGGGTCTTTCGCGAGCTGGGCCACGTGCCGGTCGACCGCGACGACACGCGCGCTGCCGCCGGGACCATCGCCACCGGAGCCGACCTGCTGGCCGCGGGCCGGGTGCTCGGGATCTACCCCGAGGGCACCCGGTCGCCGGACGGCCTGCTGCACAAGTTCCGGACCGGGGTCGCCCGGCTGGCGTTGCGGTCCGGGGCTCCCGTGATCCCGGTCGGCCTCGTCGGGCACCGAGGGGATGCTGCGGCCAGGCGACTCGCGCTGGCACCGCGCTCCGGTGGCCGTGCACTTCGGGCCTCCGCTGGACTTCTCCGGCCGCGCCGAGGACGAGCGATCGGCGCGCGCGCTGCGCGAGGTGACCGAGGCGATTCGGGAAGCCGTGCAACGCCTGTCCGGTCAGGAGTACATCGACACGTACGCCCGGTAAGCCGAATCAGCGTAGGTTGGGGGTATGCCGACTGCCGCAAAGACCCTGCCCGCAACGACGCGGGAGGTCGACGGAGAGCCGGTTCCCTTCGCCGATGCTCTGGCTGCCTGGACCGTGGCGGCCCGCGAGGTGTTGCAGCGCACGGCTCGCGACTACAACGGCTATGTCACCTACGCCGAGCTGGCCGAGATCGTGCAGGAGCAGTCCGGGATCCGTACGCCGTCCCAGGTCCGGCACTGGATCGGGCGCGTCCTCGAGGCCACGGCCGACGAGTGCCACCGCCTGGGCGAGCCCCCGCTGACCTCGCTGTGTGTCGACCGCGACGAGAGCGTCGGCACGGGCTACGAGCACGTCCTGGCCCTCAAGGGCGTTGCCATGCCGGCGGACCTGGACCACCAGGCGGCCACCGACCGGCTCGCCTGCTATGTGCTGTTCGCCCAGAACATCCCGGCCCACGGCGGGTATGCCGCGCTGACCCCCAAGGTTGCCGCCATCCGTCGCCGCGCCGCCCGGCTCAACCCGGCGCCGGGCCGGCTGTGCCCGAGCTGCAACACGGTGCTGCCGAGCAGCGGGCAGTGCGACAACTGCGGCTGACGCCTACGCCGGCTCGGACACCTCGATGTCGGCGAACACGATCCGCACGCCGCCTGTCGCCAGGCCCAGGATGCTGGGGAAGAGCGCCGCAGCCTCCGGCGTCGTGACGGCGGCACTCGCCGCGTCGTAGTCGGCGAAATAGAGATCGACCAGCCGGTACGCCGGCGTCGGGCTGCCGTCCTCCTTGGGCCAGACCTTGGAGGTCTCGATCCGCTGGAGCCCCGGCAGTGCCCGGGCCAGGTCGACCTGGCCTTCGGCGTAACCCGCCTCGAACGCCTCGGCGTCGCTGGGGTTGTCATAGATGACCGTGATCTTGGTTGGCATGACAGCGACGCTACGCCGGGTCGCCTTGGTGCTTGAGGGCCCGGAAGGCTTCGACGTACTGCTCCATGTCCTGCGAGGTGAGCTCGGCCGGGTCCTGCCCCGCGTTGGCGATCGCGGCGATGACCGCCGCCACCTCCGTGACCGTGGCCCGGCTGCCCGGTTCGTTGTCCCGGCTGGCCTCCGCGGCCCGGGCGGCTCGTCGTTCGTCCGCCATCGCGCTCAGGTCCTCGACGGACGGCGTGCGGTGCCGGCGCCAGAGCCGCCAGCCGTCGGCCCGTAGCCGCCACACGTCACTGACCACCTCGAGCCCGGGGCGGTCCTGCGCCGCCGGCGCTGGCGGCCAACCGCACCTGTTGCAGCACGGCCGCCGCGTCGCCGTCCTCGTGGATGAACCGCTCCAGGACCTCGTAGTTGTTGACCCGGTCCTCCCGCAGCGCCGACAGCCAGTCGGCGCGGTCGACCACAGAGGGCTCGGGCTCGACCTGGAGGGCCGTGAAGCCCGGGTCCAGGACAGAGGCCGCGAGGGTCGAGTCGCGCTCGAGGACGGCGCGCTCGAGGGCACCGATCGCCATGCTCAGATCGCTCACCCTGCGAGGGTGCCACACCGGACCAGTTGCCCGAAGAGATGGGCGGGACGGGCCGCTGTGGAGTTGCATGGGCCGCATGCGTGGCGGCCGCGAGCTCATGACCGAGGTCCGGGCGGTCGTCGGGTCCGAGCGGGCGGCATTGGGTCTCGGCGACCAGCGGCGCGGGACGATCGACCGGCGGACGGCCCTGCGGGGCGGGCTCGCGGTGGGCGGCGGCCTCGCGCTCGGGCTGGCCGGCGGCGGGCTGTCTTCGGCTGCCGTGGCTGTGGCCGTCGCGCCACAGCCGCTGGGTCGGGCCGGGCGGCGGGACCCGGTCGTGATCGTCGGGGCCGGTCTGGCCGGCCTCTCCGCGGCGTACCGGCTGGCGCAGGTGGGGATCGCGGTCGAGGTCCACGAGGCGGTCGCCGACCGGGTCGGCGGTCGGTGCTGGACGGCTCGCGGGATCTTCGGCGCGGGCCAGGTCGCGGAGCACGGCGGCGAGTTCATCGACTCCGAGCACCACCAGCTGCGGCGGCTGGTCCGCGAGCTCGGACTCACCCTCGAGGACCGCGAGAACCCGCCGGCCGCCAACCGCACGCCCGGTCAGCGGTCGTTCGAAGTCCTTCAGGGCCAGGCGATTTCGTCCGCACCCGGTCACGAGTGGGTCCGGCGGCTGACCCGACAGGCGGCGTCGCTGCACAACTACACCTACCGGACGCGGGACCCCTCCACGATCGAGTTCGACCGGATGAGCATCCGCGACTGGGTCGTCGACAACGCTGACGTCACCGGTGGCCTCGGGTCCGCGGTCGCAGCGCGGATCACCTGGAGTGTCGGCGACTACTGGGGCGCGGACCTCGACCAGGTGAGCGCCCTCGGGCTGGTCGACCAGTTCGTCGGCCCGGTCGACCGGGCGGCCGACGAGCGGTGGCATGTGCACGGTGGCAACGACCAGGTGCCGGCCCTGCTCCGCGAGCGGCTCGAGGCGATGCAGCCGGGCTGCCTGGTCCTCGACAGCCCACTCACCGCCCTGAGCCGGTCCGGATCGGCGTACCTGCTCCGCTTCGGTACGACGACGCGGCGACGCGCGGCCCAGGTGATCCTGGCCGCGCCGTTCACGGCACTGCGGCGGGTCGATCTCGACCCGCGGACGATGAGCCCGCTGAAGCTCCAGGCCATCCGCGAGCAGGCGATGGGGACGAACGCCAAGATCCTGCTGCAGTTCGACCGCCGGTTCGGGCACTTCACCATCGGCTCCGGGGCGCGCGCCGGTGCGCCGTGGAGCGGGGTGTCAGAGTCCGACCTGTGGCACGGCGACAGCTGGGACAGCTCGTTGACCCAGCCCGGCCGTGCGGGTCTGCTGACGGTCTTCACCGGCGGGTCCTTCGGGGCGAGTCTGCCGGTCACGACGGCCCACGGCCCGGTGCCCGACGGTCTGCGCGACCAGACCCTGGCTACCTGGATCGGTTCGTGCCGGGCATCGCCGCGGCGTACGCCGGGTCGGGCTGGGTGGACTCGTGGGTCGACGACCCGTGGACGCACGGGTCCTACACGTACTTCGGGCCGGGTCAGTACACCCGGTTCAGCGGCTTCAACGGTACGGCGGAGGGTGGCCTGCACTTCGCGGGTGAGCACACCAGCGTGCCCTGGCTCGGCTACCTCAACGGCGGCGTCTCGACGGGCGAGCGGGCGGCTCGTGAAGTGGCGGTTGCGTTGCGCGGCAGGGCAGTTGGTCGGCGGATCCCCTCCGCCGTCTAGCTCTAGCTCTGGCGCTAGCCCGCAGCGCGCCGGACCTGATGGCCGCGATGGATGAGGAAGCCGTAGAGCGCGGCGCTCAGCGCCAGGCTCGCGCACATCAGACCGAAGCAGAACCGGATCATCGGGCGGTGGTCGAAGATCAGCACCGGCACGTCAAGCACGGCCGCAGCGATGAGCAGATAGACGATCGGCCGCAGCCGGAGCACCTTGTCGGCCAGGTTGAGGGTGAGGGCGCGTTCGGTCGGGTCGTCGGGCAGGCGACCCCGCCGGAAGGCCTTGGCCACACGTTTGCGCAGTGGTCGTTTGGCACCGGCGACGGACGCGGGCTCGGGCAGCCAGGTGCCGTGCCGACGACGGTGGACGAGACCGATCACCAGCCACTCCAGGAGCACGAACAGGATCAGGCCGCCGAAGATCGCGACCTTGATGCCCCACGGCACGTTCTTGTGCTTCGCGCCGAAGTGCTCGGCGAGGGGCTGGACCGTCAACACACCGATCAGCCCGCTCACGACCAGGGTGGCCGGCAGGATCCACATCAGCCGGTTGCGGCGCCGATGGGCCTGGTCGCGGAAACCGGCCAGGAGGTCGTTCTGCTCGCTCGTCATGTTTGTCAGGCTCCTCTCGGCTGCGCTGCTCGGCGACTTGAAACGACGGATTCGGTTGCTGGGTAACCGGTTCGGTACCGACCGTGGTCGCCGTACGGACAGGGCGTAGTCGCGCGATGGCTGACCGGTTATGGTCCGGGACATGGACGCGGGGCGATCGGCGACGGCACAGGTGGTCGTCGTGATGGGCGTCTCGGGCGTGGGCAAGACGACGGTCGCCCAGGGCCTCGCCGCGGCCCTGGGCTGGGCGTTCGCCGAGGGCGACGAGCTCCATCCCGAGGCCAACGTCGCCAAGATGGCGGCCGGGCAGCCGCTCGTCGATGAGGATCGGTGGCCGTGGCTCGCAGCCATTCGGGAGTGGGTGGACGTCCAGCTCGCCAACGGGACGAGCGCGGTCGTCACCTGCTCGGCGCTGAAGCGGTCCTATCGCGACGTCCTGCGGGCCGGCCGGCCGGAGCTGCGCTTCTGTGAGATCGACGCTCCGAGCGAGGTGCTCGCCGACCGGCTCACTCGACGTGAGGGGCACTACATGCCGCCGTCGCTGCTGCCGAGCCAGCTGGCCACGCTGGAGCCGCTCGCCGACGACGAGCCGGGCGTGCGGGTGCCGGCCACCGGGGCGCCCCAGGACGTCGTACGCGCGGCACTGTCGGCACTGGGCCTGGTTACGGCTCCTTAGCGGTGCCCTAGCGGCATGTCAGGATCGCCGCATATGCCAGGATCGGCGGATGGAATATCGCAACCTCGGAACCAGCGGCTGCGTCGTCTCGACGCTCACCCTCGGCACGATGACCTTCGGCAAGGAGACCGATGAGGCGGGCGCGCACGCCCAGCTCGACCAGTACGTCGAGGCCGGGGGCAACTTCGTCGACACCGCCGACGTCTACACCCACGGCGCCAGTGAGTCGATCATCGGCCGCTGGCTCAGCACGCGGTCCGAGGCTCGCGACCAGGTCGTCCTGACGACGAAGGGCCGCTTCCCGATGGGGGCCGGGCCCAACGACGCGGGTCTGTCGCGGCGCCATCTCAGCGCCGCCCTGGACGCTTCGTTGAAGCGGCTCGGCGTCGACAGCGTCGATCTGTACCAGGTGCATGCGTGGGACCCGCTGACTCCGATCGAGGAGACGCTGCAGTTCCTCGACGACGCCGTGCGAGCGGGCAAGACGCGCTACATCGGGCTCTCGAACTTCACCGGCTGGCAGGTGCAGCGGACGGTGAGTGTGGCCGAACGCGACGGCCTGACCCGTCCGGTGACGCTGCAGCCGCAGTACAACCTGCTGGTCCGCGAGGTGGAGTGGGAGATCCTGCCGGCCTGCTCCGCCAACGGACTGGGTGTGCTGCCGTGGTCGCCGCTCGGCGGTGGCTGGCTCACCGGGAAGTACGACGCGAAGACCCGGCCGACGGGTGCCACGCGGCTGGGCGAGGACCCGGACCGTGGGGTCGAGGCCTACGACCGGCGGAGCCGCTCCGACCGCACCTGGGCGGTCATCGACGCCGTGCGCGCTGTCGCGGACGGGCGCGGAGTCTCCGATGTCGCACGTCGCGCTCTCGTGGCTCGGCGACCGGGCTCCTGTGACCTCGGTCATCCTGGGCGCGCGCACCAGTGAGCAGCTCGCGGACAACCTGGGATCGGCTGGTTTGCACCTGTCCGCGGAGGAGACCGCGCGGCTCGACGCGGCCAGTGACCCGGAGCCGGCGGACTACCCGTACGGCGGGCCGGGCACGGTGCAGCGGAGCCGCTCGCTCGAGGGGTGAGCCCGCGTCGTACCGATTTGATTGTTGTCTGACAAGCATTTTCGACGGGCGGAGTGCCCACACCTGGGCCACGATGGGTGACGCGGAAGGGTTCATCCGGCCTGAGAAGGAGCAGTAATCGTGAACAGCGGGACGCCTGAAACGACCATGTCGGAAACAACGGGCGGACTGTCCCGCCGGGCCGTCCTCGGCGGAGTCACCGCCGCTGCGGCCGCGACCACGTTCCTGCGGGGTACGGCGGCCGATGCCGCCGAGACACCCCAGCGGCAGAGCCAGCGCAACGCCCGCGCGGAGGCCCTGCTGCGCCGGATGACGACCGCGGAGAAGCTCGGCCAGCTCCAGCTCCTCGGCGACCCGGTCGCGGCTGACGGCCGCCCTGGCCAAGAGCCAGCTGGGCGGGGTCTTCTCAGTCGTCGGTGCGGCCAAGCTCAACGCGTTGCAGAAGATCGCGGTCGAGCAGACCCGGCTGGGCATCCCGCTGATCTTCGGGCTCGACGTGATCCACGGCTACACGACGAACTTCCCGATCCCGCTCGCCCAGGCGGCGGCCTGGAACCCGGAGGTCGCGGCGACCGACGCCAAGGTCTCGGCCGGCGAGGCGCGCCCCAGCGGAATCCACTGGACCTACGCACCGATGCTTGACGTGACCCACGAGCCGCGCTGGGGTCGGATCGCCGAGGGTGAGGGGGAGGACCCCTACCTGGCGAGCACCTACGCGGCCGCGAAAACCGTTGCGTTCCAGGGCACCGACCTGACGGCGAAGACCAGCCTGGCCGCCTGCGCCAAGCACTTCGTCGCCTACGGCGGGGCCGAGGGCGGCCGCGACTACAACACCGTCGACGTGTCGATCCAGCGCCTGCACAACCTCTACCTGCCGCCGTTCAAGGCCGCGGTCGAGGCGGGTGTCGCCACCGTCATGACGAGCTTCAACACCATCTCCGGTGTGCCCGCCCACGGGAACCGCTACCTGGTGCACGACATCCTCAAGGGCCGCTACGGGTTCGACGGGTTCGTGGTGAGCGACTACACGGGCATCCAGGAGCTGATCCTCCACGGCCTGGCGGCCGACGGAGCTGACGCGGCACGCAACGCGATGCGCGCCGGTGTCGACATGGAGATGGTCAGCACCAACTACGTCGACTCGGGCCTGGACCTGTTGCGGCAGCACAAGATCACGATGGCTCAGGTCGACGACGCCGTGCGCCGGATCCTCTCGGTCAAGATCGCCCTGGGTCTGTTCGAGAACCCGTACGTCGACGAGAGCGGCGAGACGACCGCGCCGAGCACCGAGTCGCGGGCGGCCACCAAGGCGGTCGCGGCCCAGACCCTCGTACTGCTGCGCAACGAGGGCCCGGTCCTGCCGCTGAGCACATCGGTCGGGAAGATCGCCGTGATCGGCCCACTGGCCAAGGCGGAGTACGACCTCAACGGCACCTGGACCGGTCTGGGCACGGGGTCGTTGACCACGCCGCCGACGACCGTGCTCGACGCCATCACGGCGGCCGCGCCCGGTGCGACGGTGACCTATGTGCCGGGCTGCGCGGTCGACGACACCGATACCTCAGGAATCGGGGCTGCCGTGTCCGCGGCCCAGGCTGCCGATGTGGCGATCCTCGTCGTGGGTGAGACGGCGGCGATGAGCGGGGAAGCCTCGGCCCGCAGTGATATCGGACTGCCCGGAGTGCAGCAGCAGCTGGTCGACCAGGTCGGGGCCGCCCAGGCGAAATCCGTTGCGGTGCTGGTGAACGGGCGACCGTTGACCCTGACCGGAGTGGCTGCAGCCGTGCCGGCGATCCTCGAGGCCTGGGCGCCCGGGCTCGAGGGCGGCAACGCGATCGCGGACGTGCTCTTCGGTGTCGTGAACCCCGGCGGCAAGCTGCCGGTGTCGTTCCCGCGCTCGGTCGGGCAGGTCCCGATCTACTACAACCACGAGAACACCGGCCGGCCGTACGACCCGAACAACAAGTACACGTCGAAGTACCTCGACCTGCCCAACGGACCGCTGTACGCCTTCGGCTTCGGGCTGTCCTACACAACGTTCGCGATCAGCGACCTGCACCTGTCGTCGCACCGGATGGCCCGGCGCGGCGGACGGATCGAGGTGACCGCGTCGGTCAAGAACACCGGCTCCCGCGACGGCGACGAGGTCGTGCAGCTCTACATCCACGACCCGGTGGCGAGCATCGTGCAGCCCGTACGCCGGTTGCGCGGGTTCAAGCGCGTGACGCTGAAGGCGGGAGCGTCGACCTCCGTGAGCTTCACACTGACCACGGACGACGTCGCGTTCTACGACAACGACGCCAACCTCGTCGTCGAGACCGGCGCCATCCAGGTCTTCGTCGGCAACACCTCCGACGCCAGCGACCTCACGGACACCTTCACCGTCTCCTGACGCCCACCCACCCGCTTGTCCTTGGCCGTCCAGTCCGGGTTTGGCCGTCGAGTCCGGAGTTCTGACCCCCATTTGCCGCGGGAAACTCCGGAGCCGACCGCCAAACCCGGAGCCGACGGCCAAGCAAAGGCGGGGGCGCACGTTGGCTGGGGGCCCCTTGGGCGAGGAAGACGAAGGACCATACTCAGCACGTGGCAGACACGGAGAGCCCGCTGTGGCACAAGGGCAGCTGAGGGTCTACCTCGGAGCTGCCCCGGGCGTCGGCAAGACGTACAAGATGCTCGAGGAGGGCCGGCGCCGGGGGGAGCGCGGGACCGACGTCGTCATCGGCTTCGTCGAGACGCACGGCCGCAAGCACACCGCGGAGATGATCGGCGCGCTGGAGGCAGTCCCGCGCAAGCAGGTGAGCTATCGCGGCGCGGTGTTCGAGGAGATGGACGTCGACGCGGTGCTGGCGCGCGACCCCGAGGTCGTCCTCGTCGACGAGCTGGCGCACACCAACATCCCCGGGAGCCGCAACGCCAAGCGGTGGCAGGACGTCCAGGCCCTCTTGGCCGCGGGGATGACCGTCATCACCAACGTCAACGTGCAGCACCTCGAGTCGATCAACGATGTCGTGCAACGGATCACCGGCGTCCCGCAACGCGAGACCGTGCCGGACGAGCTGGTCCGGCGGGCCGAGCAGATCGAGCTGGTGGACATGGCACCCGAGGCCCTGCGTCGCCGGATGGCCCACGGCAACATCTACGGGGCGGAGAAGATCGACGCCGCCCTCGACAACTACTTCCGCGTGGGCAACCTCACGGCGCTGCGCGAGCTGGCCCTGCTCTGGGTGGCCGACAAGGTCGATGACGAGCTCGACCGATATCGCAGCCAACACGACATCTCGGCCACCTGGGAGACCCGCGAGCGGGTCGTCGTCGCCCTGACCGGGGGGCCGAGGGGGACACCCTCATCCGTCGCGCCGCGCGGATCGCGGTGCGCGCCAAGGGTGCTGAGCTCCTAGCCGTCCACGTGAGCCGCAGCGACGGGCTCTCCGGAGCCGACCCGGCCAACCTGGCGCGTCAGCGGACACTGGTCGAGAGCATGGGCGGCACCTACCACCAGGTGGTCGGGGCCGACGTCGCGACCGCGCTGCTCGACTTCGCGCGCGGGGTCAACGCGACCGAGCTGGTGCTCGGGGTGAGCCGTCGTGGCCGGCTGACCCAGATCCTCTCTCCCGGCGTGGGACTGACGGCGACGCAGGAGTCCGGCGCGATCGACGTGCACCTGGTGACGCACGAGGAGGCCCGGCGGGGTCGGGCCCGCTCCACGCCCGCCCCGGCCCTGAGCCGGCGACGCCAGCAGTCCGCGTTCGTCGCTGCGTTGGTCGGCCTGCCGGCACTGACGGCCGCCCTGGTGCCGCTGCGGCACGACCTTGCGCTGGCCAGCGACATCCTGCTCTACCTGGCGTGGGTCGTGGTGGTCGCGTTGGTCGGCGGTCTCTACCCGGCGCTGTTCGCGGCGGTGGCGGGCTCGGTGCTGCTCAACTACTTCTTCACCCCGCCGTTGCACCGGTTCACGATCGCCAACCACGACAACGTGCTCGCCCTGCTCGTCTTCCTGGCCGTCGGCACGGCGGTCAGCCTGACGGTGGACCGAGCTGCGCGGCGTACCCGCGAAGCGGCCAGTGCACGGGCCGAGGCCGAGACACTCTCGACGCTGGCCGGCAGCGTCCTGCGCGGGGCGCGACCCTTGCCGGCCCTGCTGGACCAGCTGCGCGAGACCCTGGGCTTCGCCAGCGTGACCCTGCTCGAGCGCGACCCCGAGGCGCCACCGGGCCCGGAGATCTATCACGACCGCGCGGCCTGGCGGATCGCCGCCGCCGTCGGCGACCAACCGAGCAAGACACCCGCCGAGGGCGATGCGGAGATCCTCGTCGACGACACGCTTTCCCTTGTCCTGCGCGGACATCCGATGCGGGCGGCCGACCGCCGGATCACCCAGGCCTTCGCTGCGCAGGCCGCGATGGCGCTCAAGCAGGAGCGCCTCGCCGAGCAGGCCGCCGCCGCCGGGCCGCTGGCGGAGGTCGACCGGATGCGCACGGCTCTCCTCTCCGCGGTGAGCCACGACCTGCGCACTCCGCTCGCATCGGCCAAGGCGGCGGCCAACGGGCTGCGCAGCCGCGAGGTCGTCTTCAGCGCCGAGGACCGCGACGAGCTGCTGGCCACCGTCGAGGAGTCGCTCGACCGGCTGACCCGCCTGGTCGAGAACCTGCTGGACATGAGCCGGCTGCAGGCCGGAGCGCTGGCTGTGGCACCTCAGGCGATGAGCATGGCCGAGACGATCGCGACCGCCCTCGACGAGCTGGGGCCGGTCGGTCGTGACGTAGCGGTGCAGGTGCCGGACGACCTGGCTGAGGTCTATGCGGACCCGGTCCTGGTCGAGCGGATCCTGGTCAACATGACGCAGAACGCCGTGCGCTACAGCCCACCGGGGAGCCCGCCGCTGATCTCCGTGAGCGAGCACGGTGGGCAGGTCGAGGCTCGGGTGGTCGACCGCGGGCCCGGCATCCCGAAGGCGCAGTGGGACAGCGTCTTCCTGCCGTTCCAGCGGTTGGGGGACCGGGACAACGGGACGGGGGTCGGGCTGGGCCTGGCCCTGTCGCGGGGGCTGGCCGAGGCGATGGGCGGCAGTCTGACCCCGGACACCACTCCGGGGGGCGGCCTCACCCTGACGCTGCGCCTGCCGGGGGCCTGACGTCTCACGCCGTACGGTCGACCGTCCACTCCAGTGCCGCCGCGACCACGTCAGCGACCGCCCCTCGTTCACCGAACGCGCGTCGCTGCCGATCGGCTCCGGTGCCCTGGGCGAACAGCCGCTGTACGCCGCGCTCGACCAGCTCGGCGTCGCCGTCGTCGGCACAGCGCGTCCGCCACGTGCGCGACCAGAGCCTCGACGGCTGCCGCAGCCGGGACGAGCCGGCCGCCGTCCGGCTGGACCAGGCGGCCGTTCAGGCCGAACCGGGCGGCGCGCCAGCCGGCTGCGCGCAGCACGAGCCGGCCGACCGCCAACGGCATCCGGCCGGCCGCCGCGTCCCGAGCCGCTGTCTCGACCAGACCTCGGCAGAGGGCGGCGAGGACCACGGCATCGGCCGCCGTCGGCGTGACGTCCATGACCCGGATCTCGACGGTCGGGTAGCCGATGGCCAGGCGCGCGGCGAAGTAGATCATCGCTTCGTCGAGCGCGGCTCCGGTCGCCACCAGATCCTCGACGGCCCGCTCGTACGCCGCCAGCGACCCGAACACCTCGGTCGGCCCGGCCGTGGGCCACATGCCCCAGCAGACCTCGCGATAGCTCGCGTAGCTGGTGTCCCGCCCTTGGTGGTACGGCGAGTTGGCCGACATCGCGACCAGGGTCGGCAACCACGGCCGGATCCGGTCGATGACGGCAACGCCCTCGGCCCGCGAGCCGACCGAGACGTGCACGTGCATGCCGTTGGTCAGCGAGGTCTCTGCGACTGCGCCGTAGTCAGCCAGCATGCGGCTGTAGCGCGAGTCCTCCGTCGGCTCGGGCCGGCCCCGCGTCGGGTCGGTCGCCAGCGCGGCTGGAGCGGCCCCGCGCTCGGCCGCGCGCCGAGCGACCTCCAGCCGGCCGCCGGCGATCTCGGCCGACAACATGGTCAGGTCGCTCTGTGGCCCGGTGGCGGTCTCGACCTGCTGCCGCTTGAACTCGTGCTCGACCGACGGCAGCCCCTGGTGTGACTCAGGATCGGCGAGCGAGGCTCCGACCTGCGCCTGATCGAGGGTCACCCGGTCGAAGAGCAGCAGCTCCTCTTCGACCCCGACCGTCCGCCGGCTCCGTTCGGTCACCCATCGGATGCTAGGTGCGGGCCGTCACCGGCGCGCGGTGAGTGATCGGTGACCGGCTAGCCGCGGCCGATCGCGTGCTCGTCGACGAGTTCCAGCAGGCGATCGATGTCGAACGGCTTGGCCAGGTAGTCGACGGCACCCTCGGCGCGCAACCGGGAGATCTGGCCCGCGGTCGCATCGGCACTGATCACCACCACCGGGATGTTCGCTGTGACCGGATCGGCGCGCAGCCGGCGTAGGGCCTCCGTGCCGGACATGTCAGGCAGGTTGAGGTCGAGGAGGATCAGGTCCGGCACATGGGTGCGGGCGAGGTCGAGGCCGAGGCTGGCCTGCATGGCGACCATGGCGCCGACGCCCTCCCGAAGAGCGAGGATGCGCTGCACGAGCCGGACGTTGGCCTGGTTGTCCTCGATGTAGAGGACGGTGACCTGCGGAGTCGCGACCACCGGCTCGGCCGGGACCGGGACGGCGGCACCGGCACCGGCTCGTCGAAATCCTGGTCGGCGGTGGCGATGTCGAGCTCGACCCAGAACGTACTGCCTTCTCCAGCAACGCTTTCGGCCCCGATGCGGCCGTCCATCGCCTCCACCAGCCGCTTGGTGAGGGCGAGCCCCAGCCCGGTGCCTTCGACGTCGGTGTGCTCCGCCCCCAGTCGGTCGAAGGGTGAGAAGAGGCGGCTCATGCCGTCGGGGCTGATGCCGATGCCGGTGTCGCTGACGACCAGCCGGATCCGCTGGTCCGAGATGTGTTGGCAGCGGACGCTGACCGTGCCGTGGTCACGGTTGTACTTGATCGCGTTGGCCAGAAGGTTGAGCACCACCTGGCGCAGCCGCTGGCGGTCCGCCTTCACGTAGGCCGAGCAGCTCGGCGGGCAGTGGTCCTCGATCGTGACGTGCCGCACGTCCCCGAGATGGCCGACCAGCGCCAAGGACTCGTCGACGACCTCGGCCGAGCTGCACGGGCTCCAGGGACAGTCGGAGGCCACCGCTCTCGATCCGCGAGATGTCCAGCACCTCGTTGATCAGCGCGAGCAGGTGGTTGCCTCCCTTGACGATCTGCTCGACCCCCTCGCGCTGGTCCGCCGTCAGGTCGTCCAGCGCGAGCAGCTGCCCGAAGCCGATCACAGCGTTCAGTGGCGTGCGCAGCTCGTGGCTCATCCGGGACAGGAACTCGTTCTTGGCCTCGTTGGCCCGCAACGCATCCGCCTCGGCCCGGCGCAGAGCCACCTCGACCTGCTTCACCTCGCTGAGGTCGAGGACGATGGTGCTGAACGTGTTGCGATCGGGGTCGAGGATCGCGCTGCCCATGAGCACCGGCACCCGATCGCCGCTCTTGGTGAAGTACTCCTTCTCGAAGGCCTGACACGAGCCGGTGGCGCTGAGCTGTTCCATCGCCCGGGCGTTGACCTCCGCCCACTCCGGCGGGGTCAGCTGGTCGGGCCGGATGACACCCGCCTCGAGGTCCTCGCGGGTGTAGCCCAGGATCTGCAGGAGCCGGTCGTTGGCGTCGATGATCCGGTCCTGGTCGGCGACGAGCACGCCCACGATGTCGGCCTCGACCAGCGTGCGGAGCCGCTCTTCCTTCACCCGGCGTTCGGTGACGTCCTCGACCGTGCTGGCCAGCCAGCCGCGCGCGCCGCGCCCCTGCGTGACGACCTGGTGGCCGCGAACCCACCGGACGTCGCCGTCCGGCCGCACGATCCGGCCCTCGTAGCTCCACGGCGTGCCCGGCTGGGCCATCACGATCTCGGTGGGCCCGCTCTCCGGATGAGCCATGTCGTGCCCGGCCACCGGGTCGGCGTAGAAGTCACTGCGGGGGCGGCCGAAGATCTCCTCGAATGCCGCGCTCACGTACTGGAACTGCTGGGTGTCGGCGTCGCGGATCGCGAAGCCGATCGGCACGGTCTCGGCGATGGCCTCGAACCACTCCTTGCTGCGCTCGAGCTCCAGCTCGGTCTTCTTGCGGTCCGTGATGTCCTCGATGAAGCCGGCCAGCTGCTGCGGGCGCCCCGGTGCCGTGGCGAGGAAGGTGCGCTTGGCCCGGATCCAGCGCACCTCGCCGTCCGGCCGGATGATCCGCCACTCGATCTCGGGCAGGGGCAGCACGCTGAAGTCGGCCATGCGGGCGGTGACGGTGTCCCGGTCGTCCGGGTGCGAGTGCTCGCGCAGGAACCACGGGTCGGCGAGCAGGCGCTCCACCGGCCAGCCGAAGATCCGCTCGAAGGCCGGGCTCACGTAGACGAACCGGGGCGGGTCGACCTCTCGCAGGATGATGGCGACATCCAGGTTGGCCACCAGTGACCGGATCAGCTCCTCAGGCAGAGCGCCGCCCTCCGGAGCCGACGGCCGCTCGAGTCCGCTCGAGTCTTCAGCCGTCACTGGCCGGCGGGTTTCAGCTCCGCCGGCAACGGAGCCGGACGGCCGAGGTGGTAGCCCTGCACCCACGTGATGTTCAGGTGTTCGAGGGTCTCCAGCTCGGCCTGGTTCTCGACCCCTTCGGCGATGACCTTCGCGTCGACCTCGGCGGCGAACGTCACGAGCGCGCCGGCCAGCGCTCGACGTACGGGATCTTGGTCGATGTCGCGGGTGAGCGAGATGTCGAGCTTGATGACGTCCGGCCGCAACCCGAGCAGGTGCCGGAAGCCGGCATAGCCCGCGCCCGTGTCGTCCAGCGCCAGCCGGGCGCCGCGCTCGCGCAGCGGCCGCAGTCCTGCGTTGACGGCGTCGTAGTCCTCGACCGGAACGTGTTCGGTCAGCTCGAGGACGATCCGCGAGCAGTCCGCTCCGTCGAGCAGGTGGTGCAGCTGCGGCGGACAGCGCCGTCGAGGGAGAGACGTTGACGGCCAGGAACGCATCGTGGGGCAGCTCGGGCAGCTGACGGAGGGCAGCGGTAATGGCGAGGACCTCCAGCTCGGTGCCCAGCCCGGCGTACTCGGCGTCGGCGAACCAGCGCTCCGGTCCCTGCAGGGGCTCCGCGGCGAACCGGGCCAACGCCTCGTAGCCGACCAGGCCCCGGCCCGGCACGTCGAAGATCGGCTGGAAGACCATCCGGACCGAGTCCTCCCGCAGGATCCGCGTGATCGCGCTCCTCGGTGGCCTGGCGCGCGTCCTGCTCGGACTCCGCGGCGGCTTCGAACTCGCCGAGCCGACGATGCAGCCGGACGTTGTGCTGCCGCAACGTGGTGTGCAGCTCCTTGGTCTCCAACAGGTTGCGCACCCGCAGGGTGACCTCGTCGATGTCGAACGGCTTGGTGAGGAAGTCCTTGGCGCCCAGGTCGAGCGCGCGGGTGATCGCGCGCCGCGTGGTGTCGGCCGTGAGGACGAGGACGGGGAGGTAGGAACCGGCCGCGCGGTCCCGCAGCTCGGCCAACAACGTGTAGCCGTCGACGCCGGGCATGTGCAGGTCGAGCAGGACGAGGTCGGGATCGAGGTCCTCGATCCGGGCGAGGGCTTCGCGGGAGTCGGACACCAGGTGCAGGTTGCGCAGCCCGCTCCGGGTCAGCAGCTGGCTGAGCAGAGAGAGATTGGCCGGTTCGTCGTCGACCAGAACCACGCGGGAGTTGGCGTAGCGCCGCAGGGAGGGTCGGGCCGGCGATGCGCCCCCGCGCGCACTGCCGTCCTCACCGTCGATCAGCATTGCGATCTGGACCCTCCCGATGTCCATGCGACCTGCCCAGGTGTCAGCGATGGGCGCCCGGCACGGGCCAACCGAACGGCCCAACCGCTATGACACTCAGTGAGAACACCGACGCTCAGGGTATGCGCATGTGTCAGTGCGAGAGCGCATTTCACAACAACAGTGCGGACCGTATGCCCGACTGTGGCGGGATATGTCAGGCGGTCCGGATGTCCGGCTGTTCGCTGGCCGACATCGCATATCGGGCACCCAGTCGCTTGGCGGCGTACTGCGCACGGTCCGCCGCCTGGAAGAGCTCGGTCGGTGACCGCATCGGACCGCTCACCAGGGTGCCGGCCGCAGCGACACCGCAGGCGACGCCACCACCCAGACCGAGCCGGTACGACGCCCGCACCATGCCCGTGGCGACCGACAGCACGGTCCCGACCGGCGGGCCGACGACGACCACGCAGAACTCGTCGCCACCGACCCGGGCGACCAGACTGCCGGGCAGCCGGGCGAACTCGATGACCAGGCAGCGCGCGATGAGCCGTAGGAAGCGGTCGCCCTCGGCGTGGCCCAGGTTGTCGTTGACGGACTTCAGCCCGTTGGCGTCGGCGAGGACGACGCAGACCTCCTGCGTGCCGTGACGGGCCAGCTCATCGAGGGCGCGCGTGACTGCCTCGTCGACCGCCCGCCGGTTGGCCAGCCCGGTCAGAGAATCGCGAAAAGCCATCTCCTCCAACGACTGCACGTGCAGCGCGCGAGAGATGGCCCCCGACAGGATCGCCGCGAGGGCCTCGAAGTAGGCGTCCTCGGCGTCGGCGAACGCGCTCTGGCCGTGGTGCCGCGTCGCGTAGAGCTCGCCCCACAGCGCGCCGTCGACGACCAGTGGGGCACCCATGGCAGACGCCTTGTCCAATGACCGCAGTAGCTCGGCCTCGTGCGGGTCGATGGCCGGGTCATCGAGCGCGTAGGTCCAGGTGCGCAGGCTCTCGACGACCGAGCGGAGCTGGGTGAAGTCCTCCAGGCGGTAGACCTCGTCGACCGGCCAGCGCTGCTCGGTCGGGCCGAGGTCGCCGACGTTGATCATGGTGCGGACCAGCCCGGTGCCGGCTTCGATCCGGCTGATCGAGACCGATGCGGCCTCGATCGCCCGGCGGGCCTCCTCGGCACACATCTCGACGATGGTCTCGAGCTGTTCGGACCGGCCCAGCGCGCGCGCCATCGAGGCCAGGCTGCGCAGCCTCGACTCGGTCGAGTACGTCATCGGCGTCCTCTCAACAGTTCCCGCCCATGCGGCTATGTCGACCACCCGGGGGACGCTCTTGAGGGCGAGGGAGCCCGGCGCAGGTCAGCGCAGGTCAGCGCAGGTCAGCGCCGCTCATAGCGAATGGCCCAGCGCTGCTCCCAGGACGTGCCGTCGGCCGAGAACTCCCAACGCCAGTCGAATGACCGCTCCGCGATGTTGGAGAACACCATGCGCTTGAACACCTGGTCGGCGTCGACCGGGCCTGGGGTGCCGAAGACGAACGACCCGTCGTCCTGCGGGCCGCCGACGAAGGCCCAGTAGCTGCCCTCGGAGTCCACCCAGGTCTGCCGCCAGATGCCCGTCACCGGGTCGTCGACGCTCACGCTCATCCCGTTGAACGGCTCGTCGCCGTCCGCCTCGAACCGCTCGACCACGACTCGCCCACCGAGCTCGCGAGTCACGGTGTTGGTGCCGATGCCGCCGTCCCAGGTCGCGCGCCACTCACCGACCCAGAAGTCCAGTCCTGCCATCCGGCAACGCTATCGGCCAGGCAAGTCAGACAAAGATCTGGTCGCCGGGGCCGGCGATCCCCAACACGGTGCCGTAGCCGAGTCCGGTGACCGGGCCGCCGACCGCGCCGTACGTGATGATGGCTCGCGAGACGTTGTTGACCAGGCCCGAGTTCTGCCGCGCGCCGTCCTCCCCGGGGATGCCGATCAGGAAGTAGTCCGTCGGGTGGTCGTCGACGAGCTCGTTGCCCTTCACGGTCGACAGGGTCGCCCCGACGTGATCGCCGGCCTCCGCCACGGCCGGTAGGCCACCGCCCTGGTAGAGGAGCTTCGGGCCGGGCGGTTGCGGGTTGTCGCTGCCGGCCAGGATCACGCTGACCGTGCCCGCCTGCCGGATGCTCCCGATCGACTCGCCGGGGGAGCCCACCGCGAGCGTGTAGTAGACGTCCTCACCGAAGGAGTTGCTCTGGTAGGACACCGCGGCCCCGAACCGGTCGCCGGTCTCGATCACGCCGGGCACTCCCGCCGAGTCCTGGTTCTGCGCAAGGCCGATGCCGATGCTCGGGTCCGCGCCCAAACCGGTGCCGATCCGCTGGATCGCACCGGCGTCCACGGCGGGGCCGATGTCCTCACCGGGGATCCCCACGACGACGGCCTGGCCCCACAGCATCTCGACCCCGATCGAGGCGCCGAACTGGTCGCCCGCCTCGGCGACACCGGCGACGTCGGGGCTGTTCTGGTTGACCGCCGCCGCGGCCAGTGGCCCGTTGACGCTCTGTTTCACCACGACGACCTCGCCGGCGTCGGCTCGGCCGGCGACATCGCGCCGCGGGACACCGGCGATGACGCCACCGTTGACCCGGTAGAGGATCGCGCCGAGCCGGTCACCCGCCGCGGCGTCGCCGGGCACCTCGCTCGAGGCGTAGGTGACCGTGTCGACGTACGTCGCGGTGCCGCTCGATGCGAGGGTGAAGTGGTAGATCCGACCGGCTTGCGCGTGTCCGGTGACGGTCGCGCCGGGCGCCCCGACCCAGAGATCGACACTGCCGTCGTTGTACGGCGGGCTGACCGCGATGCCCTGGCCGAACTCGTCGCCCGCCGCGCCGTCCGGCGCTGTCACAAGAGTGCTCCCGTCGGTGGCAACGCCGGAGTTGGTGCCGCGCACCACGTAGACGCCGCCCTTGCCGCCGGCCGCGCCCGGCGCTCCGACCAACAGGTCCTCGCAGCCGTCCCGGTCCGTGTCCTGGACGACCACCTCGCTGCCGAAGCGGGCGTTGGCCGTCGCACCTCCGGTCCCGGTCAGGCTCGCCATCGAGAAGCGGCTGGCGGTGCCGTCATTGCTGCGCAGGTCGACCGCGCCGGCGCTCGCCTTGCCCGCGACAGTGAGGGTCGGCAGGCCGATGGCGATGTCCCGCTGCTGGTAGATGTTGCCGCACGGCGTTGCCGCGGACACTGTCGCGGACGCTGTCGTCGTACTGATGCCGCCGAGCCCGGCCGCGGTCATGACCGCCGTGCCGCCGATCGCGATGGCTCGGGCGGCAGTCCGGCGTCGACCTGAGACCACGGTGTTCCTCCAGAGTTTGGTGCCGTCGCGATCGGGCTCGGTCAGTTCATCGACCCGGCGGCCCGACGGCAAGGGACTGAGGTGCAGATCGAGTGAAGGCTGAGCGCCCGGATAGCATCACCGCGTGACCGACAACCGGCTGGCCCGCCTGATCCAGGGCCGCAACCTTGTGATGTTCGACGGCGGCATGGGCACGCTGCTCCAGGAGAGCGGCCTCGAGGCCGGCGACTGCGGGGAGGTCTGGAACGTCGACAACCCGGACGCGGTCCGCGACATCCATGAGCAGTACGCCGCGGCCGGTGCGACCTTCTTGACGACCAACACGTTCGGCGGCACCCGTCCTCGGCTGGACCTGCAGGGAGCCGGCGAGCGGGTGGCCGAGCTCAACCAGGCCGCGGCGCGGATCGCCCGAGAGGTGGCCGACGCGCACGGGATCCTGGTGGCCGGCGACATCGGCCCGACGGGTGAGCTGCTCGAGCCGATGGGCACGATGACGAAGGACGAGGCCCGCGAGGTCTTCGAGGAGCAGCTGCGGGCTTTGGTCGCCGGCGGGATCGACGTGGTGCTGATCGAGACGATGAGTGACCTGAACGAGGTCGAGGCGGCCGTGGCGGCCGCCCGCAACGTCGCGCCGGACCTGCCCGTCATCACGACCCTGAGCTTCGACACCAACCTGCACTCGATGATGGGCGTCTCGCCGGCCCAGGCGGTCAGGACGCTCGGCGCGCTCGGGGTTGACGCGGTCGGCGCCAACTGCGGTCGTGGCCCGGCCGAGATGGAGGCCATCGCGGCCGAGCTCGTCGCCGCGCGGCCCGAGGGACTGCTGCTGATCGCCCAGACCAACGCCGGCCTGCCGCAGCTGGTCGGCGACCAGTTCGAGTACGACGCCCCGCCGCAGGAGCTGGCCGAGCACGCGATCCACCTGCACGACGCGGGCATCGACCTCATCGGTGCGTGCTGTGGCTCGACGCCGGAGCATGTCCGGGCGATGCACGACGGCCCTGTCCGTCTAGGCCGGCTCGGCCGATCTGGTTCAGCCGACGAACATGTCCTCCGCGCCGAGATAGGTCTGTGCGGCCCAGGAGACCGGGTCGGCCGCGAAGTGCCGCTGCAACGCCCGGTTGTTCAGCGCGTTGTCCAGAGACGCCATGATCATCGACTGGTCGAGGACCAGGTAGCGGTGCCCGACGGCCTTGGTCACCGGGTTGATCGCGTCGAAGAAGCCGCCGACGCCGTAGCTGTCGGGGTAGAGCGTCCGCAGCCGCTGGATGTTGGTGAAGGCTTGTTGCGGCGCGACGTCGAGGGCGATGAACGATGCGTGCGGCGTGACCGTGTCCTCGGTCGCGCAGTTGATGCATTGCGCCAGACCGAGATTCGGGTCACTCTGCGGTCGCGCCGAGCGCCGTGGTAAGGGAACTTCTGACCCTCGACCCCGAAGCCGGCATAGCCACCGGAGTCGTCGGCCGTACTGGACGGCGACAGTCCCCACACCGGGAAGTGCAGCTGCTCGGTTGCGTACTTGGCCTGTACGGCGACCGTCCGGGCGTCGGCCCGGCCGAAGCTGTTCGGGCCCCACGAGGTCTCCGGCACGATGGTGTTGTCCATCAGACCCTCGAACATCCCGCCGCCGTAGGTGGGGATGAAGTCCAGGTTCGTGCCGGGGTAGGTGTAGTGCCCTTCCCACACCGGGAACGCGTTGGTGTGAAACGGGATCCGCGACGTTCTTCCACTTGCCCGCCCATCGGCCACTGGCCCTGCCAGGAGAAGTCCGGGTCGGTCGTGCAGTCGGCGTACGGGGCCGGCGGCGGCAGCTCGCGCCAGGATCGCCACCAGACGTTGCCGGGCATCTGGTGCAGACCCATCCCGATGTACGCCGACATGCGCGGGTCACTGTAGAGGGCGCCGTTGTGGTAGTAGTGCGTGCCAGTTGTCGGCGTCCGTGGGTGGCAGTCCGACGTAGTAGCCGCCGTACATCTGGCCCGTGGGCTGGTTGCCGTTGATCGCGGGGTTGGTGTTGCAGTGCGTCTCGGCCCGGTCGTCGTAGAACAGGCCGAAGTTCATCGGCTGCACGAGTGCATCGACGCGTCGGCCGCAGCGCCGGGAACGCTTGCCGCGCAACGATCAGGCCGGCCGCGTAGAGCCCGTTGTCGACGTTCGACAGGAACGAGCAGTTGTCGAACGCCGGCGCGGCGTTGGGGTCGCACGCCGCCTGTCCCGGGTTGAGAATCGGCTGGGCGGTCTGGGTGTCGTACCACTGGTGCAGGAAGCCCTGGTAGCGGCTCATCGTCGAGACCGTTCGCAGGGTGGCGCGTGAGCCGGCTCTCGGCCTCGGCGCGGCTGACCAGGCGCAAGTCGTAGGCCGAGACGACGGCCCACAGGTAGACCCCGATGTTGGCGGCCGAGGTGTACCGACCGTACGACGTCGGGCGCCGTCGCGCCGCCCGCGTAGGTCAGGTTGTCCATCGGCAGGGCGGTCGTCGGGTCGACGTCGGCCTGGTAGAAGCTCCAGGTGTCGCGCGCGATGGCCAGGAGCTTGGTGCGTCTGACCCGCGGTCAGCCCGCCGTAGTGGTCCACGGCTGGCGGGTTGGCCGCCTGGGCGGCCTGGCTGGCCATGACCGGTGCTGCGACCACGACGGCAGCGACCGCGAGCCGCGGCCAGGCGGGTCCTGAAGCGACTCGTGCGGATCTGCATCAGACACTTCCTTCGGCTCGGCATTCACACAACCAGCGGTGGCAGGGGGTCGCAACCGGAGACGGGCCGGGCAGCGCTGGTCACGCGGGAGGTAACTTCGGCCGCATGAGCGACGCCGGTGGCCTGAGCGCGCCCGCCGCCTGGCACGAGGTGGGCGTTGCCGTGGGGGAGCGGCACACGCACTTCGCCGAGTCGGCCCAGGGGGTGGCGACCGATGGCCAGCGGTGGTTCGTCGTCTCGAACCGGGCGCACGCGATGTTGATGCGCAAGCTCACCAACCCGAGGGCGATCTTCGGCTACTACAGCAACACCCGCCGAGTCGGCGTCTACGCCCTCGACGGCGCCAAGCAACGGGAGATCGCGCCGGACCCGACCGTCTGGGCTGAGCTGGTCGACCGCAACAAGCGTCAGGGTCGCAAGCAGGCGATCCATCTGGGCGCTCCGTGCTGGGCCAGGGGGACCCTCCTGGTGCCGACCCAGCGGCCGTCCGGGGTCTGGGCCATCTCGCATGACCTCACCCAGCAGACGTGGTGGCCCGATCCGGCGCCGACCCGGCCGGAGCGGTTCTCCTGGATCGACCACGAGCCGGGCAGCGGGCTGCTGTACACGAGCCTGCACTGGCACCCGGCCGAGCTGCAGGCCCTCGAGTGGGGGTCGCTGCGTCGCGTGCCGTCGGCCGACATCGTCCTGGGCGAGGCGCCGGTCCGGCTGGACCGCGTGCAAGGTGGCGCCTTCACTGAGCACGGCCGGGTTCTGTTGTCATCCAGCAATGGTGGCGGTCAGGTCTTCTGCTACGCCCGCGACGGCGGGGAGTGCCTCGAGGTCCTGGAGCTCGGCGACTTCCGCGAGATGGAGGGGCTGGCCGTGCGGCGGGTCCACGTGGCGGGTGAGCCGGCCGACGTACACATCCTCGATGCCGGCACGCACTACTGGCCGTTCGCCAAGTGGGGCGACTGGTTCTCGGTCCGCAGCTACCGGACCTCGGTCTAGCTCCGGGGCTGGTCCTCGGCTGGTCGGTCGGCGGCTTGACCGCCATCGCGCGGGCCGCGGCGCGCTCTTCCTCGGTGGGTCCCTCCGGGATGTTGTTGTCCAACCGCGAGCCCGCGGATGTCGTCATAGCCGTGAACCAACGACCAGAGCCGCTTCGCCGCGTTCGCCACCGCGCCCATCGTGTCTCCCGTCTCGTGCCTGCCCAGCAGCCTAGAGCGGCCGGGACTATCGACGACGCCTCGGACCCCTGAATGGCGGACGGCCGAACGGGTCCGAAATTCGCCGTTCTGCCACGATCAACCCCGCTGGCGATCTAGGGTGACCGGCGATGACTGTCCGCAACCTGCGCCCCCGCCTGCTCGCCGCGTTCGCGAGCGGGTTGCTGCTGGCCGGGGCCGGCCTGGCTGCTGGCCCCGCGAATGTGGCCGGGGCGGCGAGTGACCCCGGGTCGGTGACGGCCGCCGTGAACCCCACCGTGCCGGGCTTCATCGCGGTCGCGCCGCGGCGGCTGCTGGACACCCGGACCAGTACGACGACCCCCACTCTCTCCCCGGCGTCCACCGTCTCGGTCAAGGTGACCGGTGTCGCCGCCGTGCCTGCCACCAACGTCCGCGCCGTCGTCCTCAACGTCACGGCGATCGCCTACACGCACTCGACCTTCGTCACCGTCTTCCCCACCGGCGCGGCGCGGCCGCAGGCCTCGAACCTCAATGTGGCGCTGAACCAGACGCGGGCCAACCAGGTGTTCGCCATCGTCGGCACGGGCGGCATGGTCAGCCTCTACAACTCGTCCTCGGTCACGGATCTCGTCGTGGACGTGACGGGCTACCTCACCAGCACGTCGTCGTACGCCGGTCAGGCCCCGGCCCGCGTGCTGGACACCCGGACGGGCGGCGGGGCGCCGCTGACTGCCGCGACGACGCGCACGGTGCAGGTCACCGGCGCTGCTGGGGTGCCGGCACGGGGTCAGCGCGGTGGTCCTCAACCTCACCGGCATCTCGACCGCTTCCGGCGCCTTCATCACGGCCTATCCGTCGGACACGGCACGGCCACCGACCTCGAACCTCAACCTGATCGCCGGGCAGACGGCCGCCGTCCTGGTCGTCGCGTCGCTGAGCGACGACGGGCAGGTGACGCTCTACAACTCGGGTGGCCCGACGCACCTGATCCTGGACGTCGAGGGGTGGTTCACGAGCACCAACGACTACATCCCGGTGACTCCCACCCGGCTGGTCGACACCCGGGGGCCGGACACCGTGCCGTATGGCCAGGACACGGAGATCCCGGGCGCTGCGCTCGGCAACGCGCCTCCCGGCTCGGGGGCCGCGGTCCTGTCGGTGACGGCCGTGAACCCCTCCGCGTCCGGCTACGTGACGGTGCACGCGGGCGGCACGGCCGTGCCGACGACGTCGAGCCTCAACACCAGCAGCAGCGGGACCGTGGCCAACCTGGTCGTCACGCAGCTCTCGCCGACGGGGTCGTTCGCGATCTTCGACCGGGCACCGGGGGCGGACATCCTGGTCGACGTCGTGGGCTGGCTGCACACGAACCGTGCGCTGTCCTTCCCCGCTCCCGGCATCGGTCCGGGTGAGGTCGGGCAGCCGTACGACGCCACGCTGGGCCAGGCCGGCGGCCTCGCGCCGTACACCTGGGTCACCGCCTCCGGCGCGCTGCCGGACGGTCTGACCCTGTCTGCGACCGATGGGTCGGTGTCCGGCACGCCGACCTCCGACGGCCCCGACGTCGCGACGATCCGGATCCGGGACAGCAGTGGCCAGTCCGTGCAACGGACGCTGAACTTCAAGACCTACCCGTTCGTCTCGTCCACGCTGTGGGGCTGGGGTTGGGACGGCTTCAACCAGCTGCCGCCGCAGACGCAGGATTCCTCTGTGCCGCAACAGCTCTCGGCGCAGTCGGGAGTGAAGGACGTCTCGGTGAGCTACTCCGAAGGGCTCGCCGTGCACCAGGACGGCACCCTCTGGACGTGGGGCGGCAACCAGCTCGTCGACAACGGCCCGACCGGCGGCATCCCAGCCTCGGCTCCGGTCCAGATCACGGGCCTGACCGGGCGTCGACTCGGTGGCCCAGGGCAGCAACACGAGCTATGCCCTCCTGTCCGACGGGACCGTGTGGGCCTGGGGCGAAGGGACGTTCGGGGCCCTCGGCAACGGGCAGAGCGCGGACAGCGCCGACCCGGTGCAGGTCAGTGGGCTCACCGATGTCATCGCGATCACCGGCGGGACGCTGAGCGGATACGCCCTCAAGTCCGACGGCACGGTCTGGGCCTGGGGCGCGAACCTGCCTACGGTCCAAGGCAACGGCGGTGCGACATCGAGCACGGTGCCGCGTCTGGTCACCGGCGTCAGCGGGGTCAGCGCTATTGCGGCCGGCCCGTCCAACGGGTACGCCGTTCGGTCGGACGGCACCGTCTGGGCCTGGGGTGAGGGTGGCTCCGGCCAGCTCGGCAACGGCGGCCTGAGCGACACGCGGGCTCCGACCCAGGTCGACACGATCACCGACGCGACCCAGGTCGCCGCCGGCGGCGGTGGCGCCTACGCCCTCGCCTCGGATGGAACGGTCTGGGCGTGGGGCAATGACCAGGACGGTGAGCTGGGCGACGGTGGGAGCACCGACTCGGCGACGCCGGTCCAGGTCGACGGGCGTGGCCGGCGTGACCCAGGTGGCCGCGGGCGGCCGGGTGGGATACGCCCTGCTCGCCGACGGCTCGGTGTGGGCCTGGGGCTCGGACTCCAACGGCCTGCTGGGCGACGGGGTCAGCTCACCCGACAGCCGGGTCGATACCCCGGCTCCGGTCGTCGTCCCGCCGGCGCAGCGGATCTCGGCGAACTGGTTCGGCTTCAGCGCCTTCACCATCGGCGCGTCCTAGCCGAGCCCGCGAGGCTCAGCCCTGCTGCTGGTGGTCGGCCAGGACCTCGTCCAGCACGCGCATCGCCCGAGAGGCCGCCACGGGGTCCGAGTCGCGCGAACCAGCGATCGTGATCAGGGCCTTCCACAGGGTCCAGCCACGACCGCGCGCCCAGGCGTTCGAGTCGACGTCCAGGTCAGCGCGGAACGCGGCCCGGCTCTCACCTGACAACAAGGTCCAGGCAATGGCTGTGTCGCACGCCGGGTCGCCGACACCGGACGTGCCGAAGTCGATCACCGCGCTCAGCCGCCCGTCGCGCGCGAGCAGGTTGCCCGCCGCCACATCGCCGTGGAACCAGACCGCGGGACCGGCCCACGGGGCGTCGAGCGCGGCCGCCCACACCTCTCGGGCGGCGGAGACCGGGACCACCTCGGCGAGCGCGTCGAGCGCGCGGCGCGTGTCCGCGTCGTACGTCGTGAGGCTTCCACCGCGGTAGAAGTTGTGCGGCCCGGCCTCGGGTCCATCGGTCGGGTCCACCCGCATCAGGGCGTTGAGGAAACCGGCCAGGCTCGTGGCCAGACCGGTCAGGTCCTCGGGCGGGCTCGCGTCGACCGTGTCGCCGTCGAGCCAGCCATAGACCGACCACGGCAGGGGGTAGTCCGGGCTGGGCGTTCCCTGGCCCAGGGGTACCGGGATAGGCAGCGGGAGCTGGGGTGCGAGCACGGGCAGCCAGCGCTGCTCCTTGGCCACCTGTGCGGCGTAGCTCTCGTTGCTCGGCAGGCGGACGGTCATGTCCCGACCGAGCCGGTACGTCGAGTTGTCCCAGCCGTCGACCTCCACTGGCCGGACCTCGAGGCCGGCCCACTGCGGGAACTGTGTCGACACGAGCCGCCGCACCAGCGCGGCGTCGATCACCCCGTCGAAGTGCCCGTCGGTCACGGCAGCCGCAGGCCTCCGCCGGAGGAGCCGCTCGGGGCCTGCTTGGACTCGTTCTCGTGCAGCCGCTCGACGTGTGACTGCGACCGCTCGACCTGGTCGGTCAGCTGGCTGACGGTGACCTTCATGGCCTCGAGGGCACGCAGCTTGTAGGTGTCGATCTGGTCCAGCGCAGCGAAGACGTTGTCCCAGGCCCGTTGCAGCGCAGCCAGATCCACACCCGGACTGGTCGCCTGCTGCTCGATCGTCGCGGCCTGGTCGCGCAACAGCACCGACGTGCCTTCGATCATCGTGCTGGTCACCTCGTGCACGGCCTTGACCTGGTCACTGACGAGCTTCTGCGTTGTCAGGGCCTGGGCCACCATCACTGCCGTCCGCAAAGCGGCAACGGTCGTCGTCGTGGCGATCCGAACGGCCCGGACCAGCTCGCGGTTGTTGATCTCGACGACCCGCAGCGCCGCATAGCCCTGCACCGCCACCGCCAGCTGCGTGAGGATCTCCTGGCGGCGATGCCGGACCGGGAAGAGCAGGTCCTCGCGCAGGACCCGGCCGCGGTCGGCGTCGTCCACCTCGACCTTGGCGATCCGTGCCTCGAGGGCGACGTCGAGCCGCTCGGCCATGTAGGCGTACTGCCGCAGCGTCTCCATCTGGGTCCAGAGCGCCTTCTGCTCCTGGCCGATGGCGGCGTTGTCCTTCTCCAGCTCCGAGCTGCCGTCGCGCAGGGCGCCGACGATGCCCTCGATGTGAGTCTGCGCCTTCTGGTAGCGCTGGAAGTAGGCGCGGAGCCGGTCGCCGAAGGGCAGGATTCCCGAACAGCTTTCGCGGTCCGCTGCGCAGGTCGTAGCGGGCCGGGTTGAGATCCTCGACCGTACGCCGCAGCTCGAGCAGGCTCTTGACGACCGAGGCATTGCCGTCGCCGAGACCGCCCACGGCCCGGACCGGCCGGTCCAGCAGCCGGTTGCTCATGTCCGAGGTGGAGCGCACCTCGCGCTCGGCCAGACCGTTGATGTCGTCGATCTTGCGCCGGTAGTCGTCACCGTGGACGTCGAGGCCCGTGACGCTGTCGACGAAGGTCGCGACGACCTGGTCGATCCGGTCGGCCGACTCCGGCGCGAGGGCCACCCGCGTCTCGGCCTCGTCCGGTGCGACCATCGCCACCGGCTCGGGCGGCGCGAGGGAGAGCAGGTCGTCAGCCGCCCGTGCGGTCGGCGCGGTGTCGTCGGTCACGGGCGCGGCTTCTCCTTCTCCCCGTCGGCCGGCTCGGTGGCGGGCTCCGCCGTGGCCTTGGCCCGGCTGGAGTGACGCGCACCGGTCGCCCCGTTGGCGCTGCCGTTCTTGCCACTGTTGCCGCTGTTGGTGATGGCCGGCAGCAACGACTCGCGAGCCATGCCGGTCAGCGCACCGGCCTGCTGGATGATCTCGGCCAGCGCACCGGTCACACCTGCGGCGCCGTTGAGCACGGTGAAGTTCCCGATGTGCTCGAACGGCGAGGCGGCGGCCGCGACGATCTCCGGCAGGCGCTCGGCGATCTGCTGGGCGATGACGGCTTCCTGGTTCTGGCTCAGCGCCGAGGCTCGGCGCTCGATGCCGGCCGCCTCCGCCTCCATCCGGGCTCGCACGGCGTCGGCCTCGGCCAGGCCCTTGGCCTTGATCGCGTCGGCTTCGGCCTGGCCGTTGAGCCGGGTCGCCTCCGCCTGGGCGGAGGCCTGCAGCTTGACCGCCTTGGCCTGAGCCTCGGCCTGCAGCGTCGTCTGCGTGGCCATCGCCTCGGCCCGCATCTTGGTCTCAGCGGCTTCGCCCTCGGCCTGGTGGATCCGCGCATCGCGGGCCGCGGCGGCCAGCGTCGCCTGGCGGTAGGCCTCCGCGTCGGCCGGCTTGCGCACGTCGACCTGCAGCTGCTGCTCGGTCTGCTGGGCCTGCAGCTCGGCGACCCGGGTCTGCTGGCCGACGACGGCCTGATGGGCCTGGGCCTCGGCCAGCGGACCCTGCTGCGCGGCCTCCTGGGTGGCCTTGTCGACCTCGGCCTGGAAGCCGGCCTTCTTGATGTTCGTGTCGCGCACCGACTCGGCGATCTGGGCCGCCGCGGTCTGCTCCTGGGCGACGGCCTCGCGCTCGGCGTTGGCGCGCGCGATGCGGGCCTGCTGCTCGACGGCCGCCTGGTGCGGCACCGCGAGGTTCTCGATGTAGTTGGAGGCGCTGCTGATCGCCTGGATCTGGAAGCTGTCGATGACCAGCCCGAAGGACTCCATCTCCTGCGAGCAGCGGTCGCGCACCTGCTGCGCGAACTTGTCCTGGTCGCTGATCATGTCCTCGATCGTCATCGAGCCGGCGATCGCCCGCAGGTGCCCGACGAAGACGTTCTGCACCTTGGTCTCGAGCTCCTCGGCCGGGCGGTCGAGGAACCGGCGAGCCGCGTTGGCGATCGACCGGTAGTCGTCGCCGACCTTGTAGACCACGACACCCGACAGCGTCATGCTGATCTTCTGCTGGCTGACGCACGGCACGTCGAACCGGCTCTCGTGCGCCTCCAGGGACAGCCGGCGTACGCGGGTCAGGCCGGGCACGACCAGGCAGCCGCGCCCGGTGACGATCCGGAAGCCCATGCTCTCGCCGACACCCTCCGGGCGCTCGCTCGTGCGGAAGCCGGAGATGACCAGCGCCTCGTCCGGCTCCGCCACCCGCCACGCGATCCGGAACAGGGTCGCGAGCACGAACAGCGCCGCGACGGCGGCGATCAGAATGATCAAAGGGGTGGTCATCGTGGCAACCTCATCGAGTCGGTCAGTGCGACCTCGACCGTGCGGCCGCCGAGGCTGCCGACGACGAGGACCTGGGTGTGCTTGCGGATTGTCGCTTCCTTGTCGGCCGCGCAGGCCAGGAAGCGCTCGGTGCCGGCTCGGACCTCGATCAGCACCTCGCCGAGATGGTTGGGCGTGATGTCCGCGGTGACGCGTGCGAGCTTGCCGACTACATCGACGGCCATCCCAACCCCCAGTCCCGGCGAGCAACCAACCGACGAACCCATCCGTCGACCTCTCGCGATCGTACTGCCGGCTCGTGGAAGTGCAGACCCGGACCGACCCCGGGGCCGCCGGGCTCAGCCCCGCTTCACCTGATCAGCCCAGGCCGACTGCGCAAGCAGCTCGGCCACGAACACCTCGGTGAGCAGCCGTACGTCGTCGTTGTCATCCCCGGCGTAGCGCAGCGGACCGGGCGGCTCGAGGCTGGTCCGCCCCGACGGCCACCACCGTTGAGCCGCGTTCGGCGCACCAGCGCAGCAGCTCGTCCTCCCAGCGGGAGCCGGCGAAGAGCATCAGCCGGTAGTCGGTCGACTTCGTCAGGTAGACGTCGACATGGCTCCAGTCGCCGGTCTCGCTGGCGAGCGCCGGGAGGCGCGGGCCCTCCCGCAGCATGAGGGCACCCTGCTGGGCCGAGGAGAGCCGGTGCGCCGGCGCGGCGAGGTGGGTCCCGTCCGGCCCGAGCAGGAGCTCGCGCAGCTCGGGCAACCATTCGGCCCGCCGGGCCAGCAGGTCGGCAGTGGCTTCAGCGGCCGCCCGCGTCAAGGCGGGTACGCCGAGCGGCCTGCCGGTCAGCCGCGCCTCGAGCGCCAGCAGGAGTACGAGGGTGTGCTGGTAGGTCCGGCACGCGACTCCGCCGCGCTCGGGACCGGCTTGCATCAGTACGACGGCGTCCGCGTCGCCGGCCAGGGTTGAGTCCGGGGTGTTGGTGAGCAGGAGGACGGGGGAGTGCCCGAGATAGCGCCGTACGGCGTCCGTCGTCTCGCGGGAGGACCCGCCGGCCGAGACGGCGATGACCACGGTGTCCGGTCGCGGCGGTGGCAGCAGGTCACTGCTGGCCAGCTCAGCCGCCGCGTCCAAGCCCTGGCTGCGCAGCCGGGCCGCCGCGATCGAGGCGGCGTAGTGCGAGGAACCCATGCCCAAGAACAGCATCCGTCGTGTCGTCGAGGGCAGGGCGGCCCACTGGTCCTTGGCGCTCGACGGCGTCAGCGAGTTGCGCCAAGGCTTCCGGCTTCGCTTCGAGGTCCGCGAGGAAGCCGGCCGGATCCATGCGCCATCATGGCGCGCCCGGCTAGTGGTCGGCGAGGGTGCGGACGACGACGACCGGGCAGGGGCCGTTGCGGACGCAGTACTCCGCCACCGACCCGAGCAACATCCCCGGGAACGCCGCCCGCCCCCGGGCGCCCACGACGAGCAGCGACGCGTCCTCGGCCTTGGTCAACAGCGCCGGCCCGGCCGGGCCCTGTACGACGTCCTCGGTCACCGTGAGGGCCGGGTGGGCCGCGCGGACCGGCTCCACCATCTCGCGCAGGGTCTGCTCGGTGTCCTCCTCCAGGTCGGCGCCGGGCGGCACCCGGGTCAGGTAGTTCGGCCAGCGCCAGGTGGCCACGGCGCGCACCGCTGATCCGGTGAGCTCGGCCTGGTCGGCGGCCCAGGTCAGGGCGTCGCGACTGCCATCGGAGCCGTCGACCCCGACCACGATCACGGAGTCAGTGGCCATGACCGGCCCCCTCCTCGTCGCCGTCGCCGTCGGCGGGCGGCGTGACGTGCTGCGGGTTCAGGTGACGCCACAGGAGGAAGAGGACGCCCAGCACCAGCATGCCGATGCCCAGCCACAGGTTGATGTTGATATCAGCGGCCTTCGCCCTTTCCTTGTCTGACGTAAAGAATCCAGCGACGGTGAGCAGCAGGCCGTAGACCATGAACAGCCCGCCGATCAGCAGGCGGATGTCGAACAGCTTGGCCGCAGCCGACTGCGGCTCCTGCGGTGGTGCGATGTCTCGCTCATCTGGCTCTCTCCCTCTCGATCCGGCTAGATGAAGATCAGGGACAGGACGATGACGATGCCGCCGGAGACCCCGCCCAGGAGCTTGGGCGACGCCCACCACTGCGGCTTCGGGACCGACGCCGGGTCCGGCGCGTTCGGGTCATGGACCCCCCACACCAGCCCGGCGAGCTCTTCGACCGGCTTGGGTTTGGTCACCAGGCTGACGGCAACCGTGACGATCGCGTCAGCCACGAAGGCGACGATGGCGCCGTAGAAGTTGGCCATCTGCGCGTTGATCTTGGTGTGGTCCGTCGTCACGCCATCGAGGTAGAAGTAGCCGATGTGGAACGACGCGAAGTGCATGACCGCGGCGCCGAGCGTCCCGGCGGCCAACCCGCACACGCCGGCCCAGGGCGACGCCCGCTTCCAGAACATCGCGATGATGAACGTGGCGAACAACGGCGCGTTGAAGTAGGAGAACAGCAGCTGGATGTAGTTCATGATGTTGTTGTAGCCAGAGGCGATGAACGCGGTGCCGATGGCGATGACGATGCCGACGACGGTGACGACTCGACCCACCGTCAGGTAGTAGCGGTCGCGCCGGTCCTTGACGATGTAGTCCTGCCAGATGTCGTACGTGAACACCGTGTTGAACGAGCTGACGTTCGCGGCCATCCCCGCCATGAACGCGGCCAGCAGCCCGGCCAAGGCGATGCCCAGAGTGCCGTTGGGCAGGTACTTGTTCATCAGCAACGGAATCGCGTTGTTGTAGGTGCCCCCCGTGGTGCCCAGCTTGGGGATCGACCGCCACCGCGATCAAGCCCGGGATGATCGTCAGCGCGGGGATGAAGATCTTCGGGAAGGACCCGATCAACGGCGTGCGCTGGGCGGCCGACAGGTCCTTGGCCGACAGCGCGCGCTGCACCTCGGCGAAGTTCGTCGTCCAGTAGCCGAACGACAAGACGAAGCCGAGCCCCATGACGATGCCGATCCAGTCGCCGAGGGGGTTGCTCCAGTTGCCCGGCGCCGTGCCGGCCCAGGTGTTGAAGAGCTCAGGCTTGTTGATCTTGTCCTGCAGGCCGCCCCACCCGCCGACGTCCTTCAGCCCGATGATCACCAGCGGCACCAGGCCGGCGATGATCACGAAGAACTGCAGCACCTCGTTGTAGATCGCGCCGGACAGCCCGCCGAGGGTGATGTAGGCCAGGACGAAGGCGGCGGACAGGATCACGGACAGCCAGATCGGCCAGCCGATCAGCGCCTTGATCACCAACGCCAGCGCGTAGAGGTTGACGCCGGCCGTCAGCACGGACGCCGCCGCAAAGCTGAGCGCGTTGAAGAGGTGCGTGGGCTCGTTGAACCGGCGGCGCAGGAACTCCGGCACGCTGCGGACCTTGGAGCCGTAGTAGAACGGCATCATCACCAGGCCGAGGAAGATCATGGCCGGGACGGCGCCGATCCAGTAGAAGTGCACCGTCGCGATGCCGTACTGCGCGCCGTTGGCGGCCATGCCGAGGATCTCGATCGCCCCGAGGTTGGCCGAGATGAAGGCCAGCCCGGTGACCCAGGCCGGTAGTGAGCGACCGGACAAGAGGAAGTCCTCGCTCGTCGCGATCGCCCGGCGGGCCAGGACGCCGATGGTGATGACGAGTGAGAAGTAGATCGCCAGGAGGACGTAGTCGAAGAAGTTCACGTCCAGACGCATCGCCGTCGCACCTCCGGATCCGCGCACCGTCACGCGTTGTCCCAGGCGAGCGGCAGCTGTCGCCCGTCCCAGCCATCCTGGCCGAGCGGGCGACGCTGTCAAACCGAACGATGTCGAGTTGCGGTGGTGGCTCCGTAGGGGTATTAGCCAATCATTCCAACGGGTTTCGCGACCCGTACGACGGTCGTCAGTCCGCCGGTCCCCGGGTCAGCGTGACGGTGACCGTGGTCGAGCGACCGGCCTGGTCGACGTACGTGACTCGCGTCGAGCTGCCGGGCTCGAGGCCGGACATCGCAGCGCTGAGGGCACGAGCGGTCGGGGTGCGGGTCGAGCCGATCCGGGTGATGCGGTCGCCGGCCACAAGGCCGGACGAGGCGGCCGGAGTGCCGTCGATGACACCCGACACCAGGGCACCGGAGCGATCCTGGGTCTGCCCGACGCTGATGCCGAGGAAGGCCGGGTAACCGATGTGGATCGAGGTCGTCTCGTTGCCGGCGAGGATCTGGCCGGCGATGTTGCGCGCCGTGTCGATCGGGATCGAGAAGCCCTGAGCACTGCCGGATGTGTTGGCGGCAGTGTCGATCCCGACGACCTTGTTGCTCGAGTCGAAGAGTGGGCCACCCGAGTCACCGGCCTGGATGGCTGCGTCGGACACGATCACGTCGGACAGGCGCTCGGCATTGCTGCCATCGTCCGAGGCCGTGATCGACTGATGCAGCGCCAGCACCTTGCCGGTCGCGGCGCTGGGCGTGCCGCCGACCCCACCGGCGTTGCCGACGCCGGTGACCGTGTCGCCGACCTGCACGCTGTCGGAGTCGCCGAAGTTGGCGGTGGTCAGCCCGGAGGCGTCGGCCAGCTTGATGACGGCGATGTCGTCGGACGGGTCCGTTCCCACGACGGTGGCCCGGTAGCTCTGACCGGTCGACACGATCGTGACCTTGATCGAGGTCGCGCCGTCGACGACGTGGTTGTTGGTCAGGATGTCCCCGCTGGAGTCGAGCACCATGCCCGTCCCGGCGGCCGCCGCTCCCTGGTAGCCCAGCGTCGTCGTGATGTCGACGACGCCGACCTGCTGGGCCGACGACGCCGTCGTACCGGTGTCGGAGCCTGAGCCGCTGTCGGAGCCATTGCCGTTGGAGCCGCTGCCGTTCGACCCGCCGGAGGGCAGGCCGCCCGGATAGAAGCTGTTGCCGAACGGGTCCTGGCCGAACTGGTTGTTCGTGGAGCCGCTGGCCGACGGCACGCGCTGCACCTGGACGCCGGCGTGGCTGGTCCCGGCCGCGAACGAGACAGCAGCCACGGCCGCCAGCGCGGTGGCAGCGGCCCCGCCCTTCCACAGCGCGGGATGCGCCCGAAGACCCCGCGGCCGCGGGGTCATGCTCGCGGCGTACGGGTTCGCCGGGGGATACGGATACGGCTGGGGGACTTGCGGTAGCTGTTCGGACATACCGAGATGTCTAGTCGGCGATCCGGGGAGTTGCCTGCGGGCAGACGGGGTGTTTCCTGGGAGTTCAGTGGGAGATCAGTGAAGGCGTCAGCGGCTCCGGCTCGTCGATCCGGGTCATGGTGCGGGTCGCGCGCGGCAGCAGCGCAAGCGTCATGACGCCGGTGCCGACGATCCCGCCGACCGTCAGGACCTTCGCGTCCCCGAAGGCGTCACCGAGCGGTCCGGCGAGCAGGTAGCCCAGCGGCAGCAGGGCCAACGACCCCATCCAGTCCCAGGCGGAGACACGGGACAGCAGCTGCGGTGGGATCCGTTGGGCCAGAGCGGTTTCCCACCAGACGCCGAGCAGCCCGAGCCCGACACCGGCGAGCATCGTCGTCGAGTAGAGCACCCAGCGCGCCGGGCCGAGCGCGAACAGCGCGATCGTCGCCGGCCAGGCAAAGGACACCATCAGTCCGGTCCGCATCGGGCGGCGCGGCCGCCAACGCCCACCACAGACGGCGCCGAGAACTGTGCCGGCGCCCCAGAACGCGCTGGCGACCCCGAAGACGGCCTCGGTCCCGTAGATCTCCCGCGACACCGCCGGTCCGAGCACCCAGAACGGCGCGAGGGCCAGTAGCAGGGCGGCGGAGAACGCGCCGATCGAGGCCCACACCCATGGCCGGGAGCGCACCGCGGCCCAGCCATCCCTGAGCTCGGCCAACACGGTGTCCGAGATGTGCTCGCCACCGCGGTCCCGGGCCTTGACCCGGGTCAGCATCACGGCCGAGATCGCGAACGTCGTTGCGTCGAGCCCGAACGCGGCCGCGCCGCCGACGCCAAAAATCAGCGCCGTGGCGATGGCCGGGCTGATGAACGCGGCGAGCTCGCGGCTGATCCCACCGAGGGCCTGTGCCGACTGGATCTCGCTCTCGGGCACGGTCTGCGGGATGAGACCGGTGTACGCCGGCTGGAAGAACGCCTGAGCCGTGCCGTAGAGCAGGCCGATCAGGACCATGTGCCAGATCTGCACGGCGCCGAACGCGATGAGCAGGGCGAGGGTGCCGTGCAACACGGCGCGGAAGCAGTCCGAGACGACCATGACGGCCTGCCGCGGCAACCGGTCGGCGATCACGCCGCCGACGAGCAGCAACAGGACGAGCGGGATGACGTAGGCCGCGAGGACGACACCGACGTCACTCGGGTTGCCGGTGAGGCGCGTGACGAACAGCCCGACGGCCACGATGACCAGCCCGTCGCCGAGCACGCTTGCGGTCTGGCTGAGCCAGAGCAAGCGAAAGTCGCGCGAACGAAGGGCGGAGATCACCTACCTACGCTAGTCATTTCGGCCTCCGCTCACCCCTGAATATTGGCCTGGGGCCTCGGGCTATCGCGCGGAGTCGTCGATCTGCGGCAGGTATCCAGCCCGCAGGGCAGCGATGCTCGACGGCGGCGTCAACACCGTGGCGTTGCCGGCATGCGGGCGCGGTTGTCGCGCGGCGTACCCCTCGGTCGACCACTGCGTGATGTGGCCGCCGACGACGATCGCGGGGACCTCGCCGGTCAGGACGAACGCGCCGTCCGGGAGGTCCACCCAAGGGATCTGGTGCGTACGACGTCGGTGGGTGCCGCGGACGATCCGCTCGCCATGCAGCTGCTGGTTCATCTCCTTGGCCGATGGCAGGTCGACGCCGAGCCCCTCGGCCCACGCGGTGCGATAGGCGTTGTACGCCGGGCGCCGACACAACGCGCACGGCCGATGGCCGGCCGCCAGCGACACGGCCTCGTCGTGGAAGAACAGCCAGGTGAAGTGGTGCGGCCGCCACTGCGGCTGCCACCAGTCCTTGTAACGCAGAGCGCAGGTGATCCAGAGGTCACTGCCGTGGAACCGCACGATCTCCTGGCCCTCGTGGAGAACCCCGCGGTTGCCGGTCCACGCGCCGCGCAAGGGGATCGCGACGATGTCACCGGTCGGCGTGACCCGGTTGCGAGCAGGAGCCATGGAGTGATTATCGCGACGCGAGTTGCTCGGCTGACTCCGGGCGCCGCTGGGTCGGCAGGCTCGGACCGCTATGACCGCTCGGGTGACCCGGACTCGGGCGATGCGGGCTGGCCGAGAAGTTGCGGGAGCAGATCGCGATCGACAAGCCGCAGTTGGCCACGGCCGCCCACTGGCTGCCGCTGATCAGGGCGGGGAACCACATGGCCGAGGACACGACACAGAGCAGCCAGCCGGAGCGGTTCTTGGCGGCGAGCCAGGTGCCGACCAGGCTGACGACGATCGCGACCGCGCCGAGGAGCTGGAACACGGTGGCCACAGCGGGGTACATCAGAGAACCTTTCGAGGTTGGGTGGATGAGCTGGGACTCAGCCCAGGGTGATGACCGTCTCGAGGTAGGCCGCAGGGAAGGAGATACTGCCGCCGTCCCGGTGGCGGTCGAACTGCGTTGCGAGAGCTGCGAGATCGGTCGCGAGCGCGGCCTGCCCGGACTCATCGAGCGCCTCGAAGGCTTTGAGCGTCGGGCCGTACCAACGACGGAAGAACTCGACGAACGCCTCAGCCGACTCGAAGTGCCAGTTGCAGATCCGTTCCTGCGAGTTGATCTGGCCCACGGCGGCCCCGAACAGCTCGGCGAGGTGCGCTTCGGTGCCCCAGAGCAGCGGCGACTGGACCCCGGCCGGTGCGGGCACGTGCGACGTGATCACCTTGAACATCTGGCCGATGAAGCCCTCCGGCGTCCACGACGCGAGCCCGACGGTCCCACCGGATCGGGTGACCCGGACGATCTCGTCGGCTGTGCGCTGGTGGTCGGGGGCGAACATCGTGCCGAAGACACTCAGCACCGCGTCCATCGAGTCGTTGCCGGCCGGCAGGTCCTCGGCGTCGCCCAGGCGGAACTCGACGTCGAGTCCCTCGGCGACAGCGCGCACCCGGCCGTCGGCCAGCAAGGCCGGCACGTAGTCGACACCAACAGCATGGGTGCCCGAGCGGGCGGCCGCGAGCGTCGCGTTGCCGTTGCCGCAGGCCACGTCGAGCACCTGCCAGCCGGCGCGCAGGTCGGCGCTGTCCGCGAGCTGCTCCGCGACGAGCACGATCCGCGACGCGACGACCGAGAAGTCACCGCTCGCCCACGTCTTCTGTTGTTTCGCCTTGATCGCAGCCAGGTCCGGCTGGCTCGGTGCGATGGTCATTGCGCCTCCTGTGAAGAGATGGCCCCAGTGGCCTGTCCCCGAAGGATTCGGGCCCGGCGTGTGAGCCCCCAGGTGACTACTGAGCCGGCGCATCTCCTGATTACCCGCTGGGGGTTGCCTGAGCGCTGTATCCGCGGGAGGGTCGAGGGACTCAGCAGACATCGTCCTCGGGGACCCGCCGGCAAACGGCGGAATGGCAAGGAGGCGTCATGCGCAAGCTCCCAGTCCTGACGGCTGTAGCGACCGGCCTGTTCTTCGCGGGGTCGCTCACGTCCGCGGCGGCCGCCGGGTCAGGCCATGGCGGCTCGGGCCCGAAGGTCTTCGGCCAGTACCGGCACATCGTGGTGATCTACGAGGAGAACCACAGCTTCGACAACCTGTACGGCGGGTGGGGCTCGGTGGGCGGCCAGCCGGTCGACGGCCTGGCCTCGGCCGACCAGCTGCACTCGACGCAGGTGGCCCAGAACGGCGATGCCTACGGGTGCCTGCTCCAGGACGACGTCAACCTGGCGTCGCCGATGCCGCTCGCCACGACGTGTGTCGACAGCGCGCACGGGGTGGGTGCGAGCGCGTTCACCAATGACCCGTTCACGATCGACAACTACATCAAGCCGGACGACAAGACCTGTCCCGCGCCGGGTGTGTTCGCCGCGAACGGTGTTCTCAAGGACAGCGTCGGTGCGTTGCCTGGCGGCTGCACGCGGGACCTGGTTCACCGCTTCTACCAGGAGCAGTACCAGATCAACGGCGGCCTGCAGAACCGCTATGTGACCGGCAGCGACGCCGTCGGACTGACGATGGGCAGCTACGACACGAAGACGCTGCCGATCTACCAGTTCCTCCACTCCCGCCTCGGCGCCCGACTACGTGATCGCGGACCACTTCTTCCAGGGCGCGTTCGGTGGTTCGTTCCTGAACCACCAGTTCCTGGTCGCTGCGCGCGCGCCGATCGACACGAGCGCCGGAGCGGGTGGTGCGCACGAGTCCCTGCACTCGGTCGTGGATGCGAACGGGTTCCCCAACTCGTCGTACCCGCTCTATCACCCCACGACGCCGGTCACTGACGGCGCGCTCACCCAGGCCTGCGGCCCGACCCTCGACCCGGCTGTCCTGTGCGGTGACTACGCGGTCAACACGATCCAGCCGGCCAGCCCGCCGCACAGCTCGTCCACCGTCCAGCTCCCGCTGATCGACGATGCGGTCTACCCGAACATCGGTGACCGGCTCAGCGACGCCGGTGTGTCCTGGAACTGGTACTCGGGTGGGTGGGATGACGCCGCGGCCGGCACGCCCGGGCCGCTCTTCCAGTACCACCACCAGCCGCTGAACTACTGGGCCAACTACGCGCCGGGGCAGCCGGGCCGCAGTCACCTGCAGGACGAGACCGCCTTCATCAAGGCGGCCCGCAACGGGACGCTCCCAGCGGTGAGCTTCGTGAAGCCGTACGGCGCGGAGAACGAGCACCCCGGGTATGCCAGCGAGGGCACCGGAAGCGACCACCTGGTCTTCCTGCTCAAGAAGCTCCTCAACGGGCCGGAGGCCAAGGACACGCTGGTCGTGGTGACCTACGACGAGTTCGGCGGGCAGTGGGACCACGTGCCACCGCCCGGCACCGGCAGCCCGACTCCAGGGGTGCATGACCTGCAGGGACCGGGCACGCGGATCCCGGCGCTGGTCCTGAGCAAGTCGTTCAAGCGCTCCGGTGTGGACCACACCAGCTACGACACCACCTCGATCCTCGCGACGATCGAGCACGGCCTCGGGCTGGCGCCACTCAGCACCCGCGACGCCCAGGTCGCAGACCTGTCCGCCGCGCTGACGGTGGGCGGCAGTCGCTAAGGCGGATTCGGGCCCGAGGTGACCCACCCAGGTGGGCCACCTCGGGCCCAGATCTGTTGCGCGACAAGCGAGTCAGGGGACGACGGCGTACGACGTCTGGGAACCCTGGGCGATCGTCGTCACGCCCGCGAGCCCTGGGACCTGGGCCGGCGTGGACCAGCTGGGCTGCGGGTTGTAGGGGTCCGGCGGGAAGCGGTCGCCCCAGGTCCAGACCGTGCCGTCACCCTTCAAGGCCATCGACGAGTCGCCGTCGGCAGACACCGAGGTGATGTTGGTGAGCAACAGGACGTCGACCGGCACGACGCTGAAGCCGGTGCCCGGCCCGACCCCGTCGCCCAGCTGCCCGCGGCTCTGCGAACCCCAGGCGACCACGTGATGGTCGGACCGCAGCGCAACAGCATGGGAGGAGCCGGCGGCAATCTGCGTGACGTTGGCCAACGTGCCGGTGCCTCCGACGCCCGCAACCAGTGCGGGCGTCGGATGCTCAGCGTTGTCAGGGGCCGCCCCAGTGCCGAGCTGGCCACTGCGGTTGCTGCCCCACGCGTAGACATGCCCGTCGCTGGTGCGGGCATACCCGTTGATCGGGCCGGCCGTGATCGCGGTAATGCCGGTCAGGACCGCCGGCGCGATCTGGACCGGTGTGTCGTGGATCGACGAGCCGATGCCGAGCTCTCCCTGGAAGGTTTGGCCCCAGCCCCAGACCGTGCCGTCGGACTTCAACGCCAGCACGAGGGCGGACGTCCCCGCGTCCTGGCTGGCGATGGCCGTGACACCGGTGAGGCCGGTGACCTGGACCGGAGAGTTGGACGCGGTCGTCGTTCCGTTGCCGAGCTGCCCGCGGTCGTTGGAGCCCCAGGCCCAGACCGTGCCGTCGGACTTCAGCGCGTAGCTGGCGCCGGTGCCGGACGCCACCGCGACCACACCGGACAGGCCGGGCACTGTCACCGGTGTCGAACATGACTGGCCGAACGTCTCAGCGAGGTCGCGCCCGACGTTGAGGCTTCCCCACGTCGCGACCGACCCATCGGTCCGGATGGCCAATGGCCCCGCCGCGACGGTCGTGACGTCGGACAGGCCGTGGGCGGTGACGGGTGCCTGCGATGCGTGGAAGTCGCCGTCGCCGAGCGGTCCGCGCCCGAACGCCCGGACGGTGTTCGTGGGGGTTGGTGTGGGTGTGGCATCGGCGGCGAGGAAGTAGCCGGACGCGTCCGCGATCAGGGTGGCCAGGCCGACGCTGCCGTTGTAGAACGCGACCTGCCCGCAGAAGCCGACCCGGACGACCGCCGCATTGGCCCGATAACCGGAGGCGCCGTCGTTGACGGTGGAGCCGGGCTCCCGCACCGCCCCCAACGGGTAGACCGAGACATAGCCACTTGCCTGCCCGGCAATGACATTGATGACGACGCTCGAGACGTTGTCCAGCGGGATGCCGCCGACGTGGTCGCGACCGGTGCCGCCGAGGGCGAGCAGCTGCACGCCGAAGGACACTCCGCCGAGGACGAACCCGGACAGCCCCTGGCCGGCTCGGGAGTCGACGAACCGGGTCGGTGCGATCGGCACGAACGCCCCAGCCTTGGTCGCGGTGCCCGCGAGGTAGTAGCCGGCGACGTCGGCCAGGATGTCGGTTGATCCCCCGGAACCGTTGTAGAGCAACACCTTCCCGCCGGTGCCGAGCTGCACGGTCACCTGGTTCGGGACGCTCGCGCCCACGGTGAAGTTGATGTTCGAGGCGCGCGGCCGGGCCGACCCGAACGGGTACGCCGTCAGGTAGCCGTTCGTGCCCGGACGCGTCACCGTCACGTTGAGGACCACGGCGGACACTCCGGAGGCGGGGACGTTGCCGTGACCGGCGACAGTCAACGCCAGCGCGGCGTTCCCGGCGACCCGGGCCTTCGGTGCACCGAGGCCGAGCCGCGTGTCGAGGATCCGGGCGGGGGCCAGGGCGGCGAAAGCGCCCGCGTCCGTGGGCGTTCCGCTCAGGTAGTACCCCTCGACGTCGGCCACGATGTCGACCGAGCCGCCCGATCCGGCGTACACGCTGATCCGGCCGGACTGGAGACGGACCGTTGCCAGGCTGGCCACCGTCTCGCCCGAGAAGAAGTTGACGTTCGACGTCGTCGGGCGAGCGCTGCCTGACGGGTACGCCGTGAGGAAGCCGCCCCGCTGAGCGTTCGTCACCGTGAGGTTGATGACGACGGCCACGACTCCGGTGGCCGGGATCGACCCGATCCCGGTGACGGGGACATTGACGGTGTGCTGCGCGCGCACCGGACCCGGCGCCCCGAGGTCCTTGCGAGTGTCGAGCACGCGAGTGCTCTGGACCGGCACGAAGCCGCCCGCCATCGAGACCGCCGAGGCGCTTGCCGTAGCGGCGGTCCCGGAGGGTGCAGCCACGACGGTGAGCGCGGTGACTGCGGCTGCACCCGTGACGGCTGCCAAGAGGCGACGAGCTCCGAGCAGACTCATGAGACCTCCCGGGGACTTGAGGGGCGCCTTCACCATACGGACTGGTCCTTGTCCCGTTGTCGGAAGTCACGTGTTGCGCAAGACTCCGTCCAGCCCGCTCCCAGCCTGGAGGCATCGCATGCCACGGATCGCCCAGACATCAGCTGCTGTCCTCGCCGTGACCGGAGCTCTGGTCCTCGCGTCGTCGGTCTCGGCCCAGGCCGGCGCAGGGTCCGGCTGCGTGCGGGTGCATGGCGCCTGTTACGCGACGATCCAAGCGGCGGTCGACGCAGCCCAGGACGGTGACACGGTCCGGATCCCAGCTGGTCGGTTCCCGGGCGGTGTGACGGTGAACAAGAGCATCAACCTGCGTGGGGCCGGTTCATCGGCGACCCACCTGGTGGGCGGGGACCACGTCCTGACCATCGGCGAGTGGATGGCTCCGACCGAGCCGACGGTGCGGATCAGCGGACTCACGCTGCGCGGTGGACGTGCCCACTCGAGCCCGGAGTCGGTTGACTTCACGGGCAAGCCGGGCGTCATCGCTGGTGGCGCGGGTCTGGAGATCCCGGCCGGCGAGTCCTTCGTCGGGGCGACCGTCACCGTGTCCGACACGGTGATCACCGGCAACCGGGCGGTGCCCGTGGACACCCTGCTGCCGACGCCGGCCCAGGAGGAGTTCTGGCCGCACTGCCCGGACGGCTTCTGCGCCTTCGCCGAGTCTGCTGGTGGCGGGATCGAGAGCTGGGGCGACCTGACTCTGGTCCGGACCACGGTGTCGGACAACTTCTCGGGCGGTCCGCTCACCTCCGACGCGGACGGCGCTGGAGTCTTCAGCTGGCACGACCTGACCCTGCGGTCGTCCAGGATCGTCGGCAACCGGGCGGTCGCAGTCGCACCGCACGGCCGCTTCGCCGAGGGCGGCGGCGTCTTCATGAGCGACCAGACCCAGCTGGCCATGACCGGGAGCTCGGTCAATGACAACGTCGCGAGCCTGGCCAGCACCTTCCCGCCGGTCAACCCGGACGGGTCGGTGACGGACCAGCTGTCCAACTCGGGTGGCATCCACGTCAACGACGGCAGCAACGTCACCATCCGCGGTTCGCACATCGACCGCAACGTCGCCAGCGTCGACAACCCGGAGGGTCAAGGGGCGGTGATCAACGCAGCCCTGCAGCTGACGATCAGTGACCTGAAGCTGTCCGACACCACGGTCAGCGGCAACCGGGCCGTCGCGCGGGTCAAGGACATCGGCGACGTCGGACCGATCGGTGGAATCTTGCAGTGGTGCAACCTCGGCACGCTCGACGGCCTTCGCGTGGTCGACAACTCCACCGTCGTGCGCTCCGTCGACGGCGACTCTGGCAGCTCGGCCGCCATCTTCGCCGGCGCGACGATGTGCAACGGGTTCGACCCGGGCCCGTCCACGCTGACCGACAGCTTGGTCAAGGGCAACACCTCGACCGCCATCGGACACGGCGGTCGCGCGGATGTCTTCGGCTCCGGGATCATCGTGGGCTCGACCCTGACGATGCGCAACGTGACCGTGACTGACAACCGTGGCTATGCCCGGGGCACCACGGGCGGCGACGTCCAGGGCGGCGGGATCTGGAACGGCGTCTTCCCGCTTCCGTTCCTCGACGGCCTGCACAGCAACTTGACGCTGTCGCACAGCACGGTCACCGGCAACGTGTTGCGTGGCGGCACCGGAGAGGTATTGGCCGGCGGCGGCATCTACACCCGCGACCACATCACCCGGGCGCAGACGACAGTCTCAGGTAACCGGCCGGACCAGTGCTTCGGTTGCAGCACAGCCACTCCCATGGCGGCGACGGCGCTCAGCCGGTCGAAGGCGGTCGTGCCGCGGCGGAGCGACACATCAACCCTTCTCGACCGCTTGGCTGCGCGCTAGGCGGGCGGTCGCGGGCGAGGCGGAACGAGCCGCCCGACGGGCACGTAGTAGACCGTCAGCGACGGCCAGTCGCCGTCAGCCGTCACCTCGCTGTGGTGCACGACGTCGAGCACCTCGACCGGGCCGAGCGTCTCCAGCGTGTCCGCCACGCGGCGCAGCAGCGCCGGCAGGTCACCCTGGCCGGGGCCGGCCGGGTTGCTCTGCGAGAAGTGGCGGGCGCTGTACAGCTCGTCGATCGGCACACCAGCAGGATGCACGCCGACTGCTCGGCTCGCAGGTAGAAAGCAAAAGGGACCTCGTCGGTCACCCAGCGCCGCCGGCTACGGACCTGCCGTTGACGTCTCCGTCGTCCCGGTCTCCGACCAGGCCCGGCGGCGCCAGGCGAAGAACGCCACACTGGCCCACCACGCGGCCAACGCCGCGATCAGGATGAGTGGACCGCCGATGGCCAGAACGCCGCCCAACTTCTGCTGCGCCCACGAGTTCCCTTGCGGGCGACAGCCATCGCTGCCGTTTGTGTAGACGTTGCACGGGGTGGTGACCGCGGGGGTGGGGGAGGGGACCTGACGCGAGACGGGTTGGCGCACCGGTGCCCCGGTGGCGAGCGGTTGCGTCACGGCCAGCCACTGCTCGAACGTCTGCAACATCGCGGCGTGCCCGCGCTCGTTGGGGTGGAAGCTGCTGTGGGCCCAGCGCGTCGGGTTGAACCGTTGCTCCGGCGGCCCGTTGACCGACCGCAGGCCGATGAAGTTGATGCCCGGTTGGCCGTCGTTCAACGGGTCGCAGAGCTGCAGGTGCGCGTTGGCCAAGGCGTCCTTCATGTCCGCGAGGTAGTAGAAGCCGTGGTCGGCGGCCGCCGCCTGGACGACACCGTCGAGCTCGCCCGACGAACTCTCGGATGAAGTCACGCTCGGGCTTGGTCAGTGCCAAATCGCCGCACGTGTCGCGCTTCTCGATCGGGTCGGGATAGCCGGTGACCACGACCGGCGTCGACGGGAACTCCTGGTCGATCGCCGCGTAGGTCGCCTCCAGCTGGGTCTTCACCTCGGACAGGGAGTCCAGCCAGAGCTTCTGCTTCTCCTCGCAGCCACCCGGCGCGGCGCACATGATGCCGACCGTCGAGAAGCCGGCGTCGTTGCCGCCCAACGTCACAGCCACCAACGCCGGCTGCGAGGTCACGTTGCGCTTGGCGTAGTCGGCCGAGATCGCGTCGAACTGGTCGAGCTGGGTGCCCGCTTCCCCGGCTTGCACGACGTGCTCGCTCGCCGGCACACCCGGCGGCTTGGCGGCGGTCTTGTGGTTGACGTTGAGCGTGGTCGCGCCCGAGCAGGCCAGGTCCTGCAGCCCGGTGAACGGTGGCTGGTGACTGGCCATCGCGGCCCATGAGGTCGGCGAGCGGCGGCACTGGTCGCCACCGCCGTCGTCGGTGCCGCTGTAGTACACGGACGCGCCCTCGCCGGACATGTACGAGTCGCCCAGCGCCACCAGCACGCTCTGGCCACGGGTCCCGGTCGGCTCGGCGGGGCCGCTCACCGCGGCCGGCGTCACGCCCATCAAGGCCAGGACCGCAACGATCGCAACGATGTCCGCCTGCGTCGCCGACGCCTGCGCCACCATCAGCAGGCCGAGGATCCCCATCACCAACAGGAGCCATGGCGAATGGGAGATCGCCACGGCGACAGCGGTGAGGACGACGAAGACGGCGAGCGCGGCCAGGCCACCGCGCCGCCCCCACTTGTCCAGGCGGGCGTCCGACTCGGCCAGCCAGGCGATGGCCAGTGCGGAGAGGCCGGACAGGCCGACCGGATAGGTGCCGAAGACGGCCACGACGATCAGCAGACCGCCCACCAAGGCCGGCGCGTGACCCAGGAGTACCGCGCCGACGAAGTACATCAGGACGCCGGAAATGACCAGGGCAGAAGCGATTCGGAGCCACTTCCCACGTTCCTGGAGGACCGTGTCCCGCCAGCGCATCAAGACAGCGCCGGACCCGAAGTAGATCGCGATGGCGCCGTACAGGCCGAGGCCGTCCGCGTCGCCGAAGTGCCAGATGCCGACCATGACGAGGCCGACGCCGACGCAGCCCCAGCCGAGCCACCCCGGCAGGAACCAGGACCGGCCCCTGAGGTCGTCGTCGTACTGGCCGCGGACCCAGATCGTGGATGCGACCAGGAAGATGGTGGAGAAGATCAGGACCCGCGCGCGCGGTGCGCCGCCGTGGGCGCCGAAGAGCAGTGCGACGAGGGTGATGACGAACGCCAACAAGCGGCGTACGGCGATTTTGTCGCGGATCGCGTTGAGCAGAACCGAAATCTGACCAGCCATCGTCGCGCCTCCGGCCTTGAGCGCGCTCAGCCTAGCGACGGGGTCGGGCGTTGACTACGCGTCGGGATGCTGGCGTTGGCGCAGGTGGTAGATGCTGATGTGCTCGCTGTGATACCTCAAGCTCGCCAACCGGGCGAGGCTGGACGAGACGCTGGTCGCTCGGTCGTCCACGAAGAGCCACGCCGCGCCGTACAGCGTGGTCAGCCGGCGCAGGTTGTCCGGTGTCGGGCTGACGACCGTGGCGAGGCTGAGGCGCTGTCGATAGGGCCACGGCGAGGGGAGATCGGTGTAGGGGACCGTCGCGTTGTATCGACTCATGCTGGCCGCGCTGTAGGTCCAGTCGCTCAGCACCGTACGACGACCGCTGATCCCGGACAGCCACATGACGTTGTGCCGGCAATGGGGACCGGTCGCGCCCAACGGCCAACACAACATGTTCGTCGCGACCACGGCATTGGGGTTGGAGTGCTGTCGCAGCCAGACGGCCGCTCGCTGTTGCTCGGGCGAGACGTACCCTCCGCTCTTCTCCACCCGTGACACGGGGGTCAGGCGTGGCGCCCGAGCATGGACGACGTCGCTGTAGGCCCCGGGCAGCGCAGCGCAGAGGGCGAACGCCGTCACCGCCGTCAGAAGCGGGAGGGACCATGGGTGGGCGTATCTGCGGAGCAGGAGGACCAGGACAACCGTGAGCGCCACCCCCAACAGGACGATCCCGTAGGGCCGCAGTCTCCCCAGGATCACGGTCGATGTGGGCGCTCGCAGGGAGACGCGATGTCCCCTGCCGGCCGTCGTCGCGATGATGCCGAGCAGGCCGAAGCCGGCAACCGGCAACGTGAGCCGCCAGCCCCGCAGGTCGTCCGGCAGCACCCGTACGGCGTTGGCCACCGTCAACGTGATGGCCAGCGCTGTCGTCACTGTCCAGAAGTAGTGCTGGCTGAAACCTGGGTGCGAAAGGGACCACATAGCAACGTAACCGGATACGAGGAGCCCGCTGATCCACAACGTGCCCGGGTCACGGCGCACCGGCTTGCTCGCGAGCCCGACCAGCGTGAGCAGCCGTGGCGTCTCGGTCAGGAGCCAGATCAGCAGCAGCATCCCGACGATCGCCACGGCTTGCCGGTGGTGGGTTGCGAGAGCCGGGACCAGCCACGTCCCTGCGCCGGGCAGCTCGATCTTGCCGTGCAGCAGTCGGGCGTACGAGGGGTCGAGCCGGACGAAAGCGAACAGCTGGATGTGGCTGCCTCCGGTGCTGCCGGCCAGGACCGGGAAGGTCGCGAGCATGAGGACAACCGCCAGCGCGCCGACCCCGAGCATCGGTCGGTTGAGACGACGGGCCCGGACCAGGTCGACGGCCACGACGAGGGCAGCCCCGCAGAGGACGACGGGCAGGATGCTCGGTTTCGTCCCCGCGGAAGCGCCGAGCAGAAGGAGGAGCACGACCCACGTCCGGCGTTGAGCGCGACCGCGAGCCACGTCGAGGACCGGCCCGGCCAACCCGAGGATCAAGGCAATCGCCAGGACCCCGGAGGGGCTGCTGCGGACCAAACCGTTGCCGACGCGCGGGATCGCGGGAATGCCGAGGCGCCAGATCGGTGTCACCACCAGGCAGAAGAAGCCGGCGAGTGGGCCGACCCACCACCGCCTGGCGTCGCTCAGCCGTACGCCGTCGGGTCCGGCCGACCCGGGCCAGTCCAGGATGTGTTGGGCCGCCGCGGCGGTGGCCAGCAGAATGACGACGACCATGGGTACCAGCCACAGGGTGACCATCGCGTTGACGATGGGCACACCGGCCAGCTTGGCGGTGGCCGCGACGTGGGCGTCCGCGAACCAGTGGTAGCGCAAGGGTTGGCCAACGACGAACGGGTCCTGCGGCCGAAGGGTGCGCGCCACCTCGTAGGCGATCGCGCTGTTGTACCAGGTGTCCGGTGAGAGCACGCTGGGCTTCGGTGGGAGCGCCGGCGAGTTGAGCACTACGCGCGCTGTCCGCTCCAGCGCGAGCAGGATGACCACGGCCATGGCCGCGTGCCACCGCGCCGGCGTACGCGCCGCTGCGTCGCGGACCGGCCATCCAGTGACGGCGCAGGCTGGGCCGCAGGCTGAACAGCACGACCACCCCAGCGGGCAGCAGCCACATCACCAGCGGCTGGTGGACTGCTGTGGCCACGGCCCAGGCGATGAGCTGGAGCGGGATGCCGAGCACGGCCCCGAAGCCAAGCTCGCGCACCAGGGTGCTGTGGCCGGCCAGGGCGCGCCACACCATGACCCCGGGAAGCGTGCTGCCGACCAGCCAGGCCGTCAGATAGGTCAGGTCCTGCCCCAGCGGGGCGCCCCCATGTTTCAGGCAGAGGATCGAAGCGGCGAAGACGGCGGCCCAGGAGAGGCTGACGACCGTGACGTAACCAGAGCGTCCGGAGGGCGGCCACCAGCGGGGCCGTTCGATCACCGACGACTTCTCACCCGCGGAGGCTTGCACTCCTTCGTGGGCGATGGGCCTGCTGGCGGGGATCGCCCTTGAATCTCCACGGTTCCTGCACGCAACGAGGCAACGGCGCGTCAAGTCTGACGCGCCGTTGCCTCAATGCGGGCGGGCCGTCGGTCTGCGTCGACCTCAGAGGCCGTGTTGGTCGAGCCAGCTGAGGCTGGCCTCGGCGACCTCCTGCCAGCCGTGGTCGATGGTCAACGAGTGGCCACGGTCGGCGAACTCGAGGAGGTCGGTCTCGGCGCTGGAGTGTCGGTACTGCTTCAGGGTGGACTTGGTGATGGCCTCCGGGACGGTGTGGTCCTGCCCACCCATGACCAGCAGCAACGGCCCTCGGGCGGTGTTGTCGGTGGCGACCTTGTCCGGCGAGTGGTCGGAGAAGTTCGCCGTCGCGGCCTCGAACAGCGGCCGCCCCGGTGCCGGGATGGCCCACCGCTCCCACAGCTCGTCCGACTCGTCGGCGGGGATCGCGTTGCCGAACGCATAGCGGAACTGCTCGCTGGTCAGGGACACGGCCAGGTGCTTGTTGGCCGGGTGCCGGAAGACCGGCAGCGTCGCGTGCAGAGCGGAAAGCGGTAGTGGCAGCACGCCTTTGATCTGCGCGGCGTCGATCGCGACCACTGCCGCGGCGCGTTCCTCGCCGAGCAGCTTCTGGGCGATCATCCCGCCGAAGGAGTGCCCGATGACGACCGGTGGTTGGTCGAGCCCGGAGATCCACCGCCGGTAGTGGTCGGTGACCTCCTCGATGCCGCGGTTGGCGATCTCCTCGGGCGCGGCCCGGGCCGCTTCGACCGTGTCGGCGACACCCGGCCAGCCCATGGCCAGCGACGGGTACCCGTTCTTCTCGAACAGCTCCACCCACGGACGCCAGGACTGCGGATGCAGCCACAGCCCGTGGATGAACAGCACATTGGGTCGGTCGGACGCGCTCATACAAACCCTCCTCGGTGGTCCAGCGCCTCCCAGGCTGGCCGCCCCGGCCGGCTGATCGCACCAGGGCGAATCACTGGTCGCTCTGTCAACCTTGGCGGGGGCCCCATACGAGAACAGGGTATGGACGTGGCTCGCCGGGATCCCGAAGCGCGCACGGCCGCTCTGGCCGCAGAAGCGCTTGATCTGGCTGTCCCGGAGCGGTCGCAGCCGGAGCCGTCGTTCGAGGAGTTCTACCAACGTGAGTTCCTCCGGACCTGCGCGCTGGCCCGGCTGCTCGCCGGTGGCTCCAGCTCCGATGACATCGCGCAGGAGGCGATGCTCGTGGCCTACCGACGCTGGCGTGAGGTGGCGCAGCTGACCGAGCCGGCCATGTGGGTTCGCCGGGTCTGCGCCAATCTCGCAACGTCCCAGCTGCGGCGGCGCGGCATCGAGGCCCGGGCGGTCATTCGACTGAGCGCGCGGCCGCATCGGCCGGTTGTCCTGACGGACGAGGACGAGACCTTTTGGGCTGCTGTGCGGTCATTGCCCCGCCGCCAGGCGCAGGTGGTTGCGCTGTTCTATCTCTACGACCTCGCCGTGGCCGACATTGCGCTGACCCTGGAGATGAGCGAGGGCAGCGTCAAGACGCACCTGTCCAGGGCGCGCGCAACCTTGGCCGAGCGGCTGACCGTTCCGGGGGGTGACGAGTCATGAGCCTGGATGAGCTGGGGCGGGCTTCCGCGCAGCGGGCCAGCCAGACGTTCGCAACGTCGTACGACGCGGGTCGTGCCTATCGCGAGCTGGTCGCCGTGCAACGTCGACGGGCGCGCGCCAAGGTCGTCGGTGGCTCGGCCGTGGTGCTGGCGGTGCTGCTGGCCGTGGTCGTCGGCGCAGGTGCCAACGGACGTCATCGAACCGAGCCCGCTGCTCCTCGGCCCAGCACCACCAAGCAGTACCTCGCCGCCCCGCCGCTGTGTGGGCCGCAGTCGTACGGAGCGGAGCTCAGTCCGTACGTCGACGTCGGTCACAGCTGTCCCACCGCGCCCGGTCGCTACCTGTCCATGCTCATGGGTGTTGGCTCGAGCCCACCCTTCGCGTTCACGGTGCCGTCGGGCTGGACCGTGCGCGGCCTGGGCGGCGTCGGCGGTGGCGATGTCCGGCCGGCTCTCGGCGGTCTGTGGTTGCAGGCGCCGCAAGGGGGTCATGGGCTCGTTCTGGCCGAGTACCCGACCGAGATGCCTGCGTTCAGCTCCTCCGACGGCAGCGGTGAGACGCCGAAGGACATCGCCGGCCGGTTGGCGACACGCGACTTCGTCCAGCCCACCCAGGCGGTGCGAACCAGCCTGGGTGGCCGGGAAGCCTGGCGGGTCAACCTGGTCCAACCGGAGGAGACGTCGACCGACGGGATCTGCGTGACGGGTGACCGCTGCGCCGTGACCTTCGGTCTCGGCGGGGACAACTACCCGGGCCGCTCGTTCATCGGCGTGGTGCCGGGCGTGCCCTCGACGGCGTACGTGCTGTACGGCCGAGGCAACGGGATCCTCACTGTGGCATGGACTTTCGGCGACCCTGACACCGATCGGGACCTCGGTCAGGTCCTGGCCAGCATCGACCTCGACCCGCCGCTGTGCACCTCGGGGGCAGCCAGCTGCGCGAGCTCGACCGCTCCCTTCGTGGGCACCTGGCACACCTCGGTCACGACCACGGAGGCGGGGGCAAACCTCCACTCCCTCGTCGGGGACTGGTCCTTGATCCTGCGGCACGACGGGAGTGCGCGGCTGGTGCGTTCTGACGGCAAGCAGAAGATCGACGGTGGCTGGTCGCTGGACGGGACGGACCTGTCCCTAGGGCTGGGTCTTCCTGGCTGCGTCACGGACACGGCCGAGTACCGGCCCACCTTCACCACGCCTCACCCAGGTCTCGACCTGGTGCCGATCGAGTCGCAGGAGTCCTGCCCAGCCCGCTCGCTGATCCTCGGCGGCCACTGGTCGACGACCCCTTGAACCCGGCGCCTACGCCTTGGCCAGCACGTACGCGACGTTGATGGGCAGGCTCTGCTCGCGCGACTCCTCGAGGGTCATGCCCTGGTAAGGAAGGCGCAGCGGCTGCACGATCCGGAGGCCGCTGTGGATGATCATGTCCTCCAGCTCGTCCGTTGTCCGCCAAAGGTAGATGTGGTCAACGGCGGGCGCGTTGATGCACGTCGTGATGAAGATGTAGGCGTCGTCCTTGGCGAGCTCGGCGATGCGACGCAGAAAGACCTCAGGCCGTTCGACGTGCTCGAGAACCTCACCCATCACGATGGCGTCGAACGCGCCAGGCTCCAGGTCACTCGCCTCGAGGAAGTCCCGCATCTCGACGCGGACGGGGGCGTCAGGGTGGAAGTAGTCGACGACCGTCCTGGTCTGTTCGACGCTCGCGGCCGAAAGGTCAACGGCGAGCAACTCCTCGAAGCCGCCCACCTCGATGGCGTCGAGCAGCAGGAAGCCGTGGCCCGGGCCGACCTCCAGGTAGCGTCCACCACGGTCACGGGGCAGCGACTCACGCAGTAAACGCGCCATCGCGACGTGGTTGGGCCACAGGAAAGTGGTGAGAGCCAGGCCGTACATGTACCGGTTCATGTAGTCCCGGTCGTGGTAGACCGACGCTGCCACCTCGTCGAAAGTCGAGTGACGGTAGTTGCCGTGGTCGCGGAAGTAGCGCTGCTCGTCGAGGGTGTCGAGCATGATGGTCAGGTAGGACTCGGTCAGAAAGTCGAGGGTCAGGCCCTTGCTGAGGCAGAAGTCCATGTACCCGCGGAGCTGGGCGAGCTCGTCGGGAGTGGCCTCACCGACGGCCTGGTCGAGGAACGCGCGATGCACCGGATACTGCTCGCAGATGTTCTCGACCAGAGTCGCCACTAGATCCAGGCTGTCATCCATCGCGTTAACGTATCCTTCGTCCGCGCGGTTCTGGACACAGGCGTCCGGATCGCGATCGCGGCGCGGGCCGCTATCGTCGCCTGGGTCGGTGCGACCCGACGTCGCATGATGTGTCCCGATCCAGCTTGATCAGGAGGGTTTGTCACCGTGGCCGATCGGCTTATCGCGCTGTTCGCTGAGGGGCTCAGGGTCGATGCCAGTGAGCTCAGTGAGGACACCTCACCACAAAACACCCCTCAGTGGGACAGCCTCGCCGCCATGGCGTTGGTGACACTGATGGAGGACAGTCTCGAGGTGCGTCTCTCCACCCGGGAGATCATGAAGATGAACAGCATCGGAGCAGCGCGGTCGGTGCTGCAGTCGAAGGGCGTCTCGGGCATCTAGATGTCGGATCTTTCTCAGCCGGTGACCGCACAGCGGAGATGGTTGGCTCACCAGCGCGAGACCAGCAGGCAGGCCGACCTCTCAGTCGGCGTCGCGGCCAGCTTCACGGCGCAACCGCTCGAACCCTTTCTGGGCGCGGCGCTCCTGGAGGCCGACGTCGTGGCCACCTTCCGCTTCGCCGAGTACAACCAGATCCATGAGGTCTGCTACGACCCGACGGGCATGCTGGGCAACCTCGACGTCCTGATCATCGCGTGGCGGCTCGAAGACCTGCTGGGTGGCCCGCTGGAGCGCGCCGTCGCCGGTGACGCAGCGGGGCTCGGCGAGCTCGCCGACGCGGCGGCCGTGCTCGGCAGCACGATCGGGAAGGCGGCGACCGATGCCGGCTTCACCTTCGTTGTGTCGGTGCCACCGTTCCCGCGACCGATCGGCGTCGACCTCATCGACTCCGTCGTCGGCCTGCGCCTGGCTCGAGCTCACGCTGTCGCCGTGGAGGCGTTTCTCGGTGGGGTCGGCGAAGCGCCCGTTCGCTGGGCGGACCTGAATGCCTGGCAGCTGGCTATGGGCATCGAGCAGAGCCACGACGTCCTGAAGGCGATGGTCTATCGGCAGCCGTACACGACCCGCTTCTGGCACGCGATGGGCGGCAACATCGCGGACATCGTGCTGCGCGAGTCCCGGCCGGCGCCCAAGTGCGTCGTACTGGACTGCGACAACACCCTGTGGGGAGGCGTCGTCGGCGAAGACGGGGTCGGTGGGATCGCGCTCGGCTCGGCCTTCCCCGGCAGCGGCTACCAAGGGTTCCAGAAGGCGGTCCGGGCCTTGAAGGACCGCGGCGTCCTGCTCGCGATCGCCAGCAAGAACAACCCGCAGGAGGTCGACGACGTCTTCGCCCAGCACGACGAGATGGTGCTGCGCGCCGAGGACATCTCGGTCTGGCGGGTCAACTGGAACCCGAAGTCACAGAGCCTGCGCGAGATCGCCGACGAGCTGAACATCGGCATCGACTCGCTGGTCATGATCGACGACAGCGACTACGAGCTCGCCGAGATCGGCAACGCCGTGCCCGAGGTGCGCCTGCTCCAGGTGCCGGACGAGGTCGGCCTCCTGCCGGATCTCGTCGCCTCGAGCGGACTCTTCCGCAACATGAGCGTCTCGGCCGAGGACCTGACCCGCACCGACATGATCCGTCAGGAGTCCGCCCGCAAGCAGGCGGCGTCGGCCATGACCCGAGAGGAGTTCCTAGCCTCCCTCGAGCTCGTGGTCGACTACATCGAGGTGCGTGAGGAGCACGTCGGACGGGTCGCCCAGCTGACCAACAAGACCAACCAGTTCAACGTCACCACCATTCGCCGCACCGAGGCGGAGATCCGCACGCTGCTGGCCAGTGACGACCACCTGATCCGGGCCATCCGCGTGACGGACAAGTTCGGTGACTACGGTCTGGTCGGCGCGGCGATCCTGGAGACCGCCGATGACGAGTGGGTCGTCGACACGTTCCTGATGTCGTGCCGAGTGCTGTCCCGGGGGATCGAGACGGCATTCTTCGCCTCGCTCGTGACCGAGGCAGGTCAACGCGGAGCCACGGCGTTGGTCGGCCGGTACGTCCCGACTCCCAAGAACGTCCTGGTTCAGGACCTGTACCCGCGGCACGGCTTCCATCCGGTGGGCACCGGCGAGTTCCGCGCTGAGCTGGCCGACATCACGCCGAAACCCGACCACGTGACAGTCCGCTGAGGGCCTGCTCTTGCTGAACTTTGACTCGTTCCAGTTCTTCTCGAACCTGTTCGTTGTTGTGGCGGTCGTCCTGCCGGCGTACCGGCTCGTCAAGAACGTTCTGGCCCGCCGCCTTCTGCTGGGCGTGGTGGGCGTGTACCTCATCTGGCTGATCGCGCCCCGCCTCGCCCTCTTCTATCTCGGGTTCTGGCTGGTGGTCGGCCTGCTGCATTGGGTGGTAGCCCGGACTGCCGAAAAGCGTTACGGCACGGTGGTTTTCGTGGCCTCGTTGGTGATCGTGCTGGCCCCGATGCTCACCTGGAAGATCTGGACCGACTCGTTCATCATCAACTTCAACCTGTGGTCGAACTCAGCCGTCAGCACGCTGCTGGGTCCGTGGGGTGCCGTGGATCTCGTCCGCGACATCATCCTGCCGCTCGGTCTGTCCTTCTCGACGTTCCGCGGCCTGGACCTGCTCATCAAGATGTACCTCGGCGTCATGGAGCCGCTGCGCGCCGACGAGGTCTTCTTCTACGGCTTCTTCCCGCCAGTGCAGCTGATCGGCCCGGTCATCCAGTACACGGAGATCCGCGACGGGGTGCAGCCAGGCCGCACGAAGGTGACCACCGACCTTCGGGCCGGACTGCTGCTCATCCTGAGCGGCCTGTTCAAGATCTTCGTCCTGGCTTATCCGCTCCAGTCCAGCAAGGACGTCTTCGGCGCGCTGGACCAGAACAGCTTCGGCGTCCTGTGGTTCGAGCTGGTGTGCTTCACGCTCTACTTCTTCTTCAACTTCGCGGGGTACTCCGACCTCGCGATCGGCGCTTCTCGGCTGCTCGGCTACGACATCGGGCGCAACTTCGACTGGCCCTACGCGAAGACGAATCCACAGTCGTTCTGGAACTCGTGGCACATCAGCCTGACCGGCTTCTTCCGACGTAACGTGTTCGTACCGTTCGGCGGGATGCGCGAGAACACGCAGTACCGCGCAATCTTCCTGACCATCATGGCCATCGCGCTCTGGCACGACATCTCGATCCCCTTGGTCATCTTCGGGCTCTACCACGCCGCCGGGCTGATGGGCCATCGCTACCTGCTCACCAAGCGGCAACCGAGGCCTGACGAGACGTTCCTCCTCCGGCTGCCCAAGATGGTGGCCATGGTGGCGTTCGTCGGCTTCTCGATGCCACTCTTCGTGATCCAGGCCGACCAGATCATCCCGGTCTACTCGCACCTGGTCGGTGTCGCATGATCCGCAATGTCAAGGACGTCACCGATCTGTTCGACCGCCGGTTCGGCTCCGCCATGCTGACTCCGCTGTCAGTGATCCGGACGTTGGTCTGGGTGGTCCTGGGCATCTACCTGGTGGGTCTGGTGATCCCCGCCCCCCACCCGCCCATCCAGCGCGCCCGGCAGCTGCATGGGCTGCCGATGCGAGACCTGATGCTCGACAAGAACGACCCACGCGGGTGGCGCGAGGTGAAGAAGGACCCGCACCAGTTCACCATCGCGTGGATCGGCGGCTCGACGATCCAGACCGTCGAGCCCGGGCACGGGAGCTTCCTCCCCCTGGACGTCCGGGACCGGGTGCCCACCATCGACGGTCGGCCGGTCGTGGTGAACATGTACCTGATGGAGGCCAGCCGCATCTTCGACCTCGATGCCGTGACCGCGGAAGCGCTGGCCACCAAGCCGGACCTGGTCGTCCTCGACCTGAACCCGCTGTGGCTGTTCAACCCCAACGCGGTCCAGGAGTGGGACAACCTCAACCCCGCGGCGACGCCGCGTCTGATCTCAGACCCGGACAACTGGCCGCTGATGGCATCGCTCTACTCGCCGACCGACCTGGCGTTGTCGGCGGCCTCCGGTCACCTGGGGTCGATCCGGGACCGGTGGACGTACTCCAGGAAGCTGGCCACTGTCATCGACAAGTTCTCTGCGGTGACTGAGGCCCCACCGCCGACCGGCCCCGCGCCCAAGCTGAGTGGGGCCAAGCTCATCGCGGCCATGAACTCGCCGCTGTCCTTCTGGAACCGGTTCCGACCCAGCGCCCACCCGGATCCGGCGTTCGCCGGGTACCCGGCCTACCTACGCCAGGCCAAGACCGACGGCTCGGCCTTGAACGACACGATTCTCAAACGGATGCTGCAGACGATGAGCGAATCCAAGATCCCGGCGCTGGCCTACATGTCGGCCGTCGACCCAGCGACCCTCACCGATCCGGGAACGAACGCGGCGCTGGTTCGCGTGGAGTCCCACCTCCGGGAGATCGCGGCCAAGTACGACGCCGGCACCCTGCAGGTGCAGTGGCAGTCCGGCATCCGACTTGTCACCGGCCTGAAGTTCCGGGACATGGCGCACATGACCTACGACGCACCGTTCGCCGACCTCATGGCCACCACGGTGTGCGCGCACCTGAAAGCACTCGATCCGAAGACCGCCTGCACTCCCACCTCGAGGACGGCACCATGACCACACGGCCCAAGCTCGAGCTCGGTCCCCGGCTGTCCCGCTACGCCGTCGAGATGGTGGTCGGCATCGCCCTGGCCGCCGTGGTCGTGCTCGCCCTGGTCGCGACCGTCGGCAGCGTGCCCTTCATCTACCAAGGGTTCTGACGTGGACGCCTTGTCGTTGCATCACCTGGGCTACGTCGTCCCTCGGATGGGGGCGGCGTTGAAACGGTTCGTGGACGAGGGCGCGACAGTCGTGGTCGAGCCGATCGACGACCCGATCCAACAGGTCACCGTTGCGCTGCTTTCCGTGGATGCCGGGGTTCCGATCGAGCTGGTGGCTCCGATAGCGGGGGTCGAAGGTCCGATCGAGGCGCGGCTGCGAAGGGGCGGCGGGCTCGATCATCTGTGCTTCGTCGTGGACGACGTCGCCCGCGCCCTGGCCGACGATGAAGAACGAGGCGCACTGGTGGTCTGCGAGCCGGTTTTCGCGGTGGCGTTCAGCCGGACCATCGGCTTTGTGCAGCGCCGCTCCGGACTGGTCGTGGAGTACATCAGCGCCAACGAGGTCCCAGCGCCCTGAGGCACCTGGGCCCTCGTCAGGCCCGGGAGGTCAGAAGAAGTGCGCCGTCAGGGACTCGAACCCCGAACCCGCTGATTAAGAGTCAGCTGCTCTGCCAATTGAGCTAACGGCGCAACGGGAGAGCACCCTAGCACCGGCAGCCTCAGGGGTTTCACCCCCGAGCGAGCGACCGGGCGCCAACCCGGAGACCAGGGTACCGGCCCTCCGGCGTACCGAAGAACTGGTTAGCCGAGGGCGACCCCGGGACGACGCGAGGGCGACCAAACGGGAGAGCGCGAGTACGACGTGGGGTGAGTGACGGGACTTGAACCCGCGGCCACCTGGACCACAACCAGGAGCTCTACCAGCTGAGCTACACCCACCATGACCCGCGACCGGCCCGGACGGTCGAGCACCGAGACGATCAGGGGATCGGCGTACATCGTAGCCGGAGCCCGACCCCGCCCCGTACGTCGTTTCCGGACGGCCTCAGTGCCCGGACGCCCGACGACCCGACGACTCGGGCGCCGGGACCTCGAACGTCGCCGCGAGCGCCCGCGCCGCATCCGTGTCCGGCCCGGGCTGCGGCACGAACACGGCCGCCCGGTAGAACTTCAGCTCCTCGATGCTCTCCGTGATGTCGGCGAGCGCCCGGTGGCCGCCGTGCTTCTTGGGGGCGTTGAAGTAGACCCGCGGATACCAGCGGCGGGCCAGCTCCTTGATCGAGCTGACGTCGACCATCCGGTAGTGCAGCCACTCGTCGAGCTCGGGCATGTCCCGGGCCAGGAAGCCGCGGTCCGTCGCGACGGAGTTGCCGCCCAGCGGCGCCTTGCCGGCCTCGGGCACGTGCTCGCGGATGTAGGCGAGCACCTGGGCCTGCGCGTCGGTCATCGTCGTACCGTCCGCCAGCTCGTCGAGCAGCCCCGATGCCTCGTGCATCTCGCGGACGACCGGCGGCATGGACTCGAGCGCCTCCGGCGGGCAGGCGATGACGACGTCCACGCCATCGCCGAGCTGGTTCAGCTCGGAGTCCGTGACCAGGACGGCGACCTCGATCAGCGCATCGCGCTCGAGATCCAGCCCGGTCATCTCACAGTCGATCCAGACGATCTTGTCCTGGGGGCGGTCGCTCACCCGCTCACCCTAGGGGTCGGTCGGGTGATCGGGCGGCTCCGGCTGCTCCAGCCGCTCCGGGGTGCGCCGCCGACCGGCGCCGGACGAGGTCGCGGTCAGCAGCGTGAGCAGGACGAAGCCGGCCACGACCAGCAGCCCGAGCACCGCCGCGCGCCCCCAACCGCCACCGGTCAGGCCCAGCACGACCCCCGCCGAAACCCCGGCGAGCAAGCCCCAGAGCAGCAGGTCGAACCGCGGCCGACGGCGCACCGGAGGAGCCGCGTGGCGGCGCCTCCCGCTCTCGGGCACGTCGGTTCACCCTCTCTCAGTGACGAGTCCTGACTCTCCGCAGGCTTTTTGGCAGTATGCGCGGTCGATAGCCTCCTGGCTCATGACCACGCCGTACGCCGGTGCTTTCCCCCCGACAACGCCGGCGGCCCCATCGCCCGCGGCGCCCGGCCCGGGTGCGCGTCGGGCGGCTGCTCGTCCGGGCGCTGATCGTGACCCTGTTCCTGGCCTGCGCCCTCGTCATGGTCGGCGATCATCGGCACGACCACGGGCGCGACCGGCTTCCTGGTCGGCATCGCGCTCGCGGCCGTGCCGGTCTTCGTCGTCGTGCCGTCGCTGCTCTGGCTCGACCGGTTCGAGGCCGAGCCGACCGGCGCTGCTGCTCTTCGCCTTCGGTTGGGGCGCGGCCGTCGCCACGCTGTCGCAGTCCTGGTCAACTCCACCTCGATCGCCCTGCTCAAGGCCTCCGGCGGCGACGTCACGGCCGGCGCCGTGGTCATCGCCCCGATCGTCGAGGAGACCTGCAAGGGCCTGGCCGTCCTGCTGGTCTTCCTCTACCGGCGGCGCGAGTTCGACGGGGTGGTCGACGGCATCGTGTACGCCGGGATGGCCGGCATCGGCTTCGCCTTCACCGAGAACGTCCTCTACCTCGGGCGCGCGCTCGCCGACTCCGGGGTCGACGGGCTGGCCGCGACGTTCGTCCTGCGCTGCATCTTCGGCCCGTTCGCCCACCCGCTGTTCACGATGGCCACGGGGGTCGGTTTCGGGGTCGCGGTCACGACCAGACGAGCCTGGCTGCGGTACGCCGCACCGGTCATCGGCTGGCTCGTCGCCGTGACCCTGCACGGCCTCTGGAACCTCTCGGCCGTCGCCGGCCTGAACGGCTTCGTGTCGGCGTACATCGCCTTGCAGGTGCCGATCTTCCTGGCCGCGCTGGCGTTCGCCCTGTGGTCGCGTCGGCGCGAAGGCCGCCTGATCGGGCGGCATCTCGCGGTGTACGCCGAGACCGGCTGGCTCACCCCGGCGGAGGTGCAGATGCTGTCCTCGATGCCCGCCCGCCGGCGGGCCCGGGCGGCGGCCCGAGAGCTGCGGCGGCCCCAAGGCGGCGCGGGCGATGCGGGCCTTCCAGGATGCCGCGAGCGAGCTGGCCCTGCTGCGCGAGCGGATGACCCGGGCGGCGGCCGGCCCGACTGCCCAGCAGGACGAGCGGGACCTCCTGGCCCAGCTCTCGGCCGATCGCCAAGCCCTGGCCCGCTGAGCCGCGCGGCTTGGCAGAAACGCGGAAGCGGACTCTCAGGTAATTCTCAGAAATGGTGCCTAACGTTCCGGCTGTCGACTCCCGGGCTCCCGGCCAAAGTTTGCTCAGGGGACGACGCGCCAGCGGTGTCCGGCCGATCGCCCCCTGATCGGCCGGGCCCGCTGGCATCTCTCGTTCAGCCGGACCGCAACAGTGAGCGCAGTGTCCCGAACCGGTCACCCTTTGTCGCGAAATTGACGGGCGGCCGACCGGGCAAAGACCTACATTGAGAGTTCGCGCCACTGCGGGCGAGTTCACCCCCTGAGAACTCGTACCGCGACCCCGGACGGCGCGACCGTGGCCTCCGGCCCCTCTTCGTGAGTGGGCCGGGGGCCACAAACTCGTCTCGGCAGAGGTGTCGGCTGCAGTTTCGGTGCGAATCCGGGGCCGCAAAACGGTCGAAAGGCGCGCCCGGCAGGATTCGAACCTGCGACCGGCGGATTAGAAGTCCACTGCTCTATCCAGCTGAGCTACGGGCGCCCGGCGCGCGCTGGGCTGCTGACCCGGCGCCACGACAGATTCTAGGGAGCGCGCAGGGCGCGTCAGTTGATCACACTCGGCAGGACCGCATGGGAGGCTACGGCCGTGGCGGGCGAGGAAGACCAGGGCGCAGCGCTGCTGCATGCCGTGGAGAACCTGCGCCGCCAGGTCGACGAGCTCGCACTGCCGCTCGAGCTGCCCGACGTCGAGGCCGCCCGGGTCGAACGCCGGGCTCTGCGGGCCCAGCTCGACGACTACGTGCTGCCTCGGCTGCGCTCGCAGGACGCGCCGCTGCTCACGGTCGTCGGCGGCTCGACCGGGGCCGGGAAGTCGACCCTGGTCAACTCCATCGTCGGTGAGATCGTCAGCCGCAGCGGCGTGCTCCGGCCGACGACCCGGTCGCCCGTCCTGGTCCACCATCCCGAGGATGTCGGCTGGTTCACCGGCAAGCGCGTGTTGCCCGACCTGCCCCGCCTGACCGGCGACTCCGACGGGAGCGGCCAGGACGGCGAGCCGGGCCGGGCGCTGCGGTTGGTCGCCTCGTCGGCCCTGCCGCCCGGCCTCGCCCTCCTGGACGCGCCGGACATCGACTCGGTCGTCGAGTCCAACCGCGACCTGGCCCGTCAGCTGCTGTCCGCGGCCGACCTCTGGCTGTTCGTCACGACGGCCGCGCGGTATGCCGACGCCGTCCCTTGGGACCTGCTGTACGACGCCGCTCGGCGCGGGACGTCGCTCGCGATGGTCCTGGATCGGGTGCCGCCGCACGCCATCGAGGAGATCCGCACCGACCTCGCCAGATGCTGCGCGCCCACGATCTCGGCAACGCACCGATGTTCATCGTGCCCGAGGTCGAGCTGGAGGACTCGCGGCTGCCGGAGTGGGTCATCGAGCGGCTCCGCTCCTGGCTGACGGCACTGGCCCGGGACTCCAAGGCCAGAGGGATGGTCGCGCGCCGGACGTTGAACGGCACGCTGCGCGCGCTGGACACCCGGATCGTCTCGCTCGTGTCGCGCTGCCCAGGAGCAGCGGGAGGGCGTGCAGGTCCTGCGGGTCGGCCTGGACGACGCCTACTCCGGGGCCACCGACGCGGTCAACGCCGGACTGACCGATGGCCGCCTGCTGCGCGGCGAGGTGCTCGCGCGCTGGCAGGAGTTCGTCGGCACCGGGGAGTTCCTGCGCAACCTCGAGTCCGGCGTCGGGCGGATCCGGGACCGGATCAGCTCGGCGGTGCGCGGTCGTCCCGCGCCCAGCGCGGAGCTTGGTGAGGCACTGCAGACCGGGGTCGCGGCGCTGGTCACGGCGGAGGCGGAGAGCGCCGCCGCTGATGCGGCCCGGCGCTGGCGCGGCAGCCCGGCCGGCGCCGCGCTGCTCGCCGCACACCCCGACCTGCAACGGCCGGCCGACGGCTTGTCCGACCGGGTCAACCGTATGGTCCGCGACTGGCAGGGCTTCACCCTGCAGCTGGTCCGCGACGAGGGCAGCCGCCGCCGTTCGGCCGCGCGCGTGCTGTCCTACGGCGTCAACGGCCTGGGCGTCGTCCTGATGCTCGTGGTGTTCAGCCAGACCGGTGGACTGATGGGCGCCGAGGTCGGAATCGCCGGTGGCACAGCGGTGGTCGCGCAGCGGCTGCTCGAGGCGGTCTTCGGCGACCAGGCCGTGCGGATGCTCGCGGCGAAGGCCCGGACCGACCTGCAACAGCGCGTCGACGCGCTCCTGCAGACCGACCGGAAGAGACTGGACGACGTGCTCGACGCCCTGGAGCTGGACTCGCGCCCGACGGTGCTCGACCAGGCCCAGGAGCTGCAGGCAGCGGTGCGCGACGTGGCGGCGCGGCAATGAGGATCGGTCGCCGGGCCAAGGCCCCGGACGTCCTCACGCGCGCGGCCGCGCTCGGCGAGGCGATCGAGGCCGGCCGGGAGCACATGCCCGAAGCGGCCGTCGAGCGGGCCGGGGTCGTGGTGGACCGGATCGAGGAGCGGCTCGGGCTGTCCGGCGACCACACCGTCGTGGCCCTCGTCGGCGCGACCGGCAGCGGGAAGTCGAGCCTGTTCAACCAGATCGCCGGCATCGACCTCGCCATCGTGGGCGTACGCCGGCCGACAACCATGGAGACGACCGCCTGCATCTGGGGCACCCAGGGCGCGAGCGCGTTGATGGACTGGCTCAACCTGCCGAGCCGGCACCGGATCACCCGGGAGTCCGCGCTGGACGTCGGCCGGGAGAGCGAGCTGCAGGGCCTGGTGCTGCTGGACCTGCCGGACTACGACTCGACCTCGGCCGGGCACCGCGAGGAGGTCGAGCGGCTGATCGCCCTCGTCGACGTCTTCGTGTGGGTGACCGACCCGCAGAAGTACGCCGACATGGCGATGCACGAGCGCTACCTGCGGCCACTCTCCGGACATGACGCGGTCAGCGTCGTCGTCCTCAACCAGGCCGACCGGTTGCCGCGGGAGGCCGTGGAGGAGTGCCGCCAGGACCTCGCCCGGCTGCTGGTCGACGACGGGCTCGACGTGCAGAAGGTGCTCGTCACCTCTGCTCTCACCGGCGCCGGTGTGCCTCAGCTGCGATCGCTGATCTCCGAGGCCGTGCACTCCGGCGCCGCGGTGCGGGAGCGGCTGGCCGCCGACCTCGACTCCGTCGGCGGCGACCTTGCCGGGTCGGTGGCCGACAGTGAGGTGGATCCCGCTGCGCTGCAAGGGAAGCCAGCCCTGATCGAGTCGTTGGGGGCGGCCGCGGGGGTGCCGCCCGTTCTCGACGCCATCGAGGAGGACTATCGCCGCGGGGCGCTCGCGTCGGGCGGCTGGCCGGTGACCCGTTGGATCGCGGCCCTGCGGCCAGATCCCTTGCGGCGGCTACGTCTCAGCAGCCGCGCGACGGCCCGGCGCCTGTCCGAGGACGGCGAGGAGCGGCCCAGCCTGGAAGCCGAGCTGCGGCGGTCGTCGTTGCCCGCACCGACCCCGGCCCAGCGCGCCCGGGTCTCGCTGGCGACACGTCGGCTCGCCGACGAGGCGGCGGTCGGACTGCCGGCCTCGTGGGGCGAGGCCGTGCAGAACGCCGCGACGCCGCCGGGCGAGGACGTGGCCGATGCGCTGGACCAAGCCGTGCTGCGGACCGACCTCGGTGTCGGGCGGCCGCGCTGGTGGTCAGTCGTCGGTGCCCTTCAGTGGTTGCTGACGACGGCGGCGATGCTCGGTCTGGTCTGGCTGATCGTCCTCGGGGTCGTGAGCTGGTTGCGTCTGCCGGACATCCGCACGCCGGACCTGGGCCCGGTCCCCGTCCCGACGGCGCTGCTCGTCGGTGGCCTGGTGCTGGGCTTCCTGCTCGGTCTGGCGGTCCGGATGATGGCCGGCAACCTGGCGCGCAACCGTCGGGCTCGCGCGGCGGCCCGGCTCGACAGTGCGATCGGAGTCGTTGCGCAGCAACGGATCATCGAGCCCGTGGCGGTCGTGCTGGCGGCGCATCGTCGTACCCGAGAGGCACTCGCCCGCGCCATGCACTGAGGTCAGAGTTCTTCGTCCGGATAGAAGTCGTCAAGGCGGCGCTGGCCTCGAGAAGCATCCGGCGTACCGACATGCCTATCCCCCATTCGTCCTAGATGATCGGGCTGTCGGGCTGGAAGAAGTCGAACCGGCCCATGACATCGACCAGGATGTTCGTCGTTCCGGCACTGTTGTAGATGCTGAAGCCTTTGCCGGTGACCGTTCCGTAGTCGATGGTGACCGAGGCCCCGGTCGCCACCACAGTGCCCGCCTTCGGGTTGAGGATGCTGGTCGCGGGCGACCCGATGGGCACGGACGGTGCCCCCAAGGCGATGACGGTGTTCGACGTCGGGTCAACCGCCGTGACGTTCGCCACCAACGCGCGCGTCTTGTAGCTCGACAGGGATGCGGGGACCGTCACCGTTCGGGTGGTCTTGGGGCCGAGCGGCACAGAGCCGAGATGCTTTCTCGTGTCGACGATCCGCGTGGGCGTCGTGGGGTAGAACCGGTACGGCGCATCGAAGCCGGGGGCGTAGCGGCCCTGGAGGTCGACGAGGACGTCGACGGCCGAGGCCGACCCGTTGTAGAGGGAGAACACGACCGCCTTGGCCGTCGGGCCGATGCCCGGGCACAGGCTGGGTGTGCACGGTTCGGTCGTCACGTTGGCCAGGTTGGACGTCGTGGCCCCGGCCCGCAGGTTCAGGGTCGACGTCTTGGTCAGGTCGGTGCCGACGGCGCCGGCGCTGAGGTAGCCGCCGGTCGTCGCCTTGACGCCGGTCAGGGTGACCGACACCGCGTGGACCTGGTCCGCTTGGACGAAGTCATGGACGATCGGAACAACGACGTTGATCAGCTGGTCCGCAGCCAGGGGGTGGTGACCGCCGGCTCGCCGCGTGTCCAGGACCCTCGTCGCGTCGAAGGGCTGGAAGCCGAAACCGTCGCCGAACGCTGCATCGACGGTCAAGCTCGCGGCGTACCAGCCCGTCACGTCGGCGATGAGGTCAACACTGCCGGCCGAGTTGTAGAGGTCGACCTTCCCGTTCGCGCCGACCGGCACGGTCACAAGGTTGGCGCCGGTCCAGCCCTTCGGGTAGTTGATGCTCGAGACGCCAGGTCGGGTCGTCCCGGAGGGAAAGACGGTGATGTGGCCGCCAGTCGTGGGATGGGTGACGGTCAGGTTGAGCACGACGGCCGAGACGCCCGCCGGTGGCAGGCCGCTCTGACCGAGCACCTGCAGAGCCACCGTCGAGCCACCCAGGACCGGGTGCTTGCTGGTGCCGACGCCGGTGCGAGTGTCGAGGATCCGGTGGGGAGCGACGGGGTAGTACAGCCCGGTCGTGGTCTCCAGGGACGTGACGGTCACGATGACCTTCAAGTAGGCGACGGCGCTGTTGTTGTGGAACTGGAGCCATCCGTCGGTGTAGCCGATGGTCTCGGGATGCGCCACGACCGTCACGGTGCAGTGCGCTCCGGGCGCGAGGGTCGCCCCGTCGCACGTGCTGGCCGTGATCCGGGCTGCGTCGCCATTGTCGTAGTCGTCCGGCTCGAACGTCACGGGCCCGTAGATGACGAGCGGATCGGTCCCGGTGCTCGTCATCGTCACGGTCAGCGGGGCGGAGTCTTCCTCGGCGTACGTGTCCGGGAAGTTCAGCTCCGCCGGGCTGGCGGTCAGCGCCGCGTCGGTGGCGACCGCGGGCGTGGCGGTGGTTGAACCCCCGGGGGTGGCGGCTGAGGCGGACAGCGGGCTGGCGACCAACCCGGCTAGAGCCAGGGTAGAGGCCACGACCACAACGAATAAGCGGCGCATCGACATGTCCACCTGCTCTCCGCGGCGAACCGCAGACCGGCGCCCGGCCTAACGCGCGGGAGCACCAGTCGCCACTGTTCCAGCGGAAATGGCCTAGACCACCGAAAGCACGAGACCGGCACGGGACCTTCACATTGCCGTGGCTTTGCGTTCGCGGGGCGCCGGTCAGCCGCCGAGCTCTGCGCGGAGCAGACCCGCCGCCGCCGTCAGCGACCGGAGCTTTCCCTCGGCGCTGGCCCGGGGCAGATACTTCATGCCACAGTCCGGGGCGAGCACCAGCCGGTGCGGGTCGACGTACGGAATTGCGCGCCGAACCCGTTGCGCCACAACGTCAGCCGGCTCGACGGCGTGGTCGGAGAGGTCGAGCACGCCGAGGATGACCGTCTTGCCCTCCAGGCTGGCGAGGACATCCGGGTCGAGGCCGGACTGTGCGGTTTCGATCGAGATCTGGTCGCAGTCGCAGTCCGCGAGCTCGGACAGGAACGAGTATCCGGAGGGCCGCTCGTGGATGATCGCGGCATAGCCGAAGCAGAGGTGTACGGCGGTGGTGCCCTGCACTCCGTCGAGGGCGCGGTTCAGGGCGGCGACCCCGAAGACCCGGGCCGGCTCGGGTCGGGCCTGCAGGTAGGGCTCGTCGAGCTGCACGATGTCAGCCCCGGCCGCGAAGAGGTCCTTGACCTCTGCGTTGACCGCGTCGGCATAGGCCATCGCCAGCGCCTCGACGTCTGCGTAGTGCTCGTTCTGCGCCTGTTGGGACATCGTGAACGGCCCGGGAACGGTGACCTTGATGGTCCGGTCGGTGTTGGCCCGCAGGAACTCGACGTCCTTGCGCTGCACCGGGCCCGGTCGGCGGACCGGCCCGACGACGCGAGGCACCGGGTTGGGATGACCGCTGCGGTCCAGCGCCTCACCCGGGTTGTCGATGTCGACCCCCTCGAGGGCCGTGGCGAAGTGGTTCGAGTAGCTCTCCCGGCGGATCTCCCCGTCGGTGATGATGTCGAGGCCGGCCCGCTCCTGGGCGCGGATCGCGACCAGCGTGGCGTCATCCTGCGCCTCGACCAGGTAGTCCGGCGCCGGCCGCCACAGCTCGCGGGCTCGCACCCGCGGCGGGAACCGGCCGGCCAGCTTGGCCCGGTCGATCAGCCAGTCCGGCTGGGCGAAGCTCCCCACCAGCGAGGTGGGGAAGAGGGTCGGCAGTGTTGGGCTGACATCGGCCGCTGGCATGCCGGTCAGTCTTGCCGAGCCGGATGGGCCGGAGCAATGGCCGTCCTGACCCCCGGCGCGGTTCCCGGAAACGGCAACTTCCCTAGGTGGCTGTAGGGCGCGCCCCCCAGCCTGGGGCTCATGAAGCAGCTGCGTGAGCCGCCCCTGACGTCATCGCCCGAGCCGGACCAAGCGCAGGCCGGAGGAGCGCGTCGGACGCGACAGCTCGCCCTGTGGCAGGTGAACCTGCTGCGGGTCGGCTACCTCGTCATGGGCGGCGGCCTTGCCGTGATCAAGTGGCCGCTGCTCTTCAACCACGAGCCGTGGAGCCTCGCCGAGGGCACCAAGGAGTGTCTGCTGATCGCCATGTCGGTCCTGGCCCTGCTCGGCCTCCGCTACCCCGTGCGCATGCTGCCCGTCCTGCTCTTCGAGGTCGCCTGGAAGCTGCTCTGGCTCGGCGTCGTCGCGCTACCGTTGTCGTTGGACAACCAACTCGTGGGCGCCACCCGGACCCAGGCCGGCACCGTCCTCTGGGTCATCGTCATCATCGCCGTCATTCCGTGGCGCTATGTCTTCTCGCAGTTCGTGATGACACCTGCCGACCCGTGGCGCCGCCGGACGGCCTGAGGCCGGATCCCGGCTTGCATCAATACGGGTCGAAACTCGATGGAACCGTTCGGGGGGTCCAGGGCCTCTTAGTGGTGCCGGGTGACGAGGAGTAGGGGCAGGCGTGGACGAGCAGGGACCGCCGGGGTTCGCCGATTTCGTGCGGGCCCGGTACGGCGCTCTGGCTCGGACGGCGTTCCTGCTCACCGGCGACCGTGGGCATGCGGAGGACCTGGTGCAGACAGCGTTGCTGGTGACGGCGAAGGCGTGGGACCGGCTGGCGGCCGTCGAGGTGGCCGAGTCGTACACCCGCACGACCATGGTGCGGCTGTCGCGGCGCTGGGCCCGTCGGCGCTGGCGGCACGAGCTCCCGACGAGCCGAGAGGCCTTGGCGCAGTCGGCCGGCCAGTCGTCGGACGCGGATCCTGCGGTGGGTCTCGACGTGCGAGCCGTGTTGGCGACGCTGCCTTGGGAGCAGCGCGCGGTCCTGGTGTTGAGGTACTTCGACGACCTGAGCGAGCGCGACACAGCGGCGGTGCTGGGGTGCAGCGAGGGCACCATCAAGAGCCGGTCCAGTCGGGCGCTCGCCAAGCTGCGCGCCTCGGGGCTGCTGGCACTGGAGGTGCACGATGGCTGACCAGGCCACTGATGTGCAGGCCCTGCTGACTCGGGCAGCCGACTCCGCCGGACCATTCCCAGTGCCACCGATGTCCGAGCTGACCCGGCGCCACACCCGGCAGTCGCGAACCCGCACGCGCTTGGTGGTGCTGGTCAGTGTCGTTGCGGTGGCTGCGGTTGCGGCCGGACTGGCGTGGGGCGGAAATCAGCGCGCCACCACGACGACGCCGCCGGTCAAGCTGTCGTTGCCGGGACCGACCGGACCCGCGGTGTCCGTCTCGGCCTTGCGCAGCTACCGCTGGAGTGCGTTGCCCACCGCCCCCATCGAGCCGCGATCCGCCGTTGCCTCCGTCTGGACCGGGCAGCGGCTGCTCGTCTGGGGCGGCCAGGGCACCGACGACTCCCTGTACGGCGACGGGGCGTCGTACGACCCCGCCACGAAGACCTGGACCACGTTGCCGGCCAGCCCGCTGAGCGCACGGGCGGATGCGCAGTCGGTCTGGCTCGACGGTGTGTTCATCGTGTGGGGTGGCTACACCGGCGGGGACGGTCAGCGGGCGACCGACGGTGCCCGGTACGACGTCGCGACCAACACGTGGGCCATGCTTCCGGCGGCACCGGCCACGTCGTACGGGTGGGCTCGACTCGTCGTCGCCGGCGGCCGCGCGATCCTGCTGACCTCGGGGCGCGACGGCTCGGGCGGGACGGTCCACGCGGACGCCTACGACCCGGCGCACAACGTTTGGCGGCGGCTGCCGGACCTGCCCGGGCTGCCCAGCCAGGACTTCTTCGACGGCACGGTGCTCGGTGTCGGCGACACAGTGCTGCTCTGGCGGTACTGGCACCACGAGACCTCCCGCACCGAGAGCAACGGGATCGAGGTCACCGGAAACAGCGGTGAGGACACCTACGCGTTGGATGTGAAAGCCGGGCGGTGGACGTCGGTGCCCCTGGATCCCGACACCAACAGTCGGTCGGTGCAGGTGCTCTGGACGGGGCGACAGGTGATCCTCCCTGAGGAGGGCACCTACTGCGGGTTCTGCACCGGCGGGCCGGCGAGGCAGAGCATCCCCGGAGTCGCGATCAACTTCCAGACGGGGGCGCGAACGACAATCGCCGGCGGCCCGGTCAGCGCTGGCGCGAACTATGTCTGGACGGGCGCCGCCTTGCTCGGCATCAACCCGAGCACGCTCATCGGCAATGCCGGCCCGCACGCCATCCTGAGTCCCGGGGACACCGCTGCCTGGGATCCGGGCACGCATCGCTGGATCCCGTTGCGCAGTGCGAACATTCGCGGCAACGCCAATGCCGCTGTCACCGTGTGGACCGGCCGCGAGCTGCTGATCTGGGGGATGACCAAAGGGCCGAGCCAACACTCGGCGCCACCGGCGGGACTGGTCTTCGGGCCCGAACTCGGCTAGGACGTATCACCAGGGACGAAGACGGCCTCGTCCCAGAGTGAGCCGGGCCCGATGGATCCTTGTGCTGGCAATGGTTGTCAGCCCGGTCGGGATCGCGCCCAGCGCCCACGCCGACGAACAGTCCCTGACCTCGTCACGCCCGAGCGGGGCGCGGGGTGACACGGGCACACTCAGCGGATCGGGCTGGAGTACCGGCAAACCAGTCAGCGTCGAGCTGATCGGCCCTGCCGCGTCCCCAGCCACCACCGACGTCGGCTCGGGGTCAGTCGACGAGTCCGGCGAGCTCACCGGCCAGTTCACGGTGCCGCTGGCCGAGCCGGGTGCCTACCAGCTGCGGGCGTGTCAGAGCTGTGGACCCGACGTGCACGCCGCTGGAAGCACCGCGATCGCTTTCACCGTCCTGCCGCTCTTGTCGTTGAAGCCGGACCAGGTCCAGGTCGGAGCGCCCATGAAGGTCTCGGGGTCGGGCTGGCCGCCGGCGTACGGCCCGGTCTATCTCTTCGACAGCTCCTCCACGACGCCAGATGCGGCCAGCGCGCTCGCGGTCCTGACGCCGACGCCGGAGTGGACCTTCACGACCCAGGTTGCGGCGCCCGCGCTGCCGGTGGGCCCGCATCAGCTGATCGCCTGCCAGCTCTGCGTAGCCGCCGGTCCGCAGACCAGGCTCGCCAATTTCCGGACCACGCCGGTCGTCGTCCGCGCGTCGTACCGGATCGTCGCGCCGCCGCAGAAGGAGGCCACACTCCAGCTCACCCCGGGCATGGGTGTGGCGAACGACCCGGTGACGGCGACGGGGTCCAACTGGGACCCGCACGGGGGGCCGGTGCTGGTCTTCGCCCACGCCCGGGATATCAGCGCGCCCGGCAGCCGGCTGGCCTCGGCCGAGCCGACGGGTCGCGGCACCTTTGCCGTGACCTTCCCAGCACCTGACCTGAAAGTCGCCCGGCATGTGTTCTACGCCTGCCAGAAGTGCATCGGCACGGGTTTCCGGCACGCCGAGCGCCAGTTCATCACCCTGGCGGCGCCCACACCGACACCCGCGATCAGCGTGAACCCCGCCTCTGGGGAGGCCGGGACAACCACGACGATCACCGGCAGCGGGTGGCTGCCCCTCGGGGGTGAGGTCTCGATCTTCGCCGACGCGTCGATGCGCTTCGACCTGTCGTCGTCGCTCCGGAACGTCGCAACCCGTGCAGATGGCAGCTTCATCGCCGTCGTGACGGTGCCCTCGCGATCGGCTGGCGACTTGACCTTCTTTGCCTGCCAATCCTGCGCTTCGGCCACCGGATTCCCTTCGGCCACAAAGCTCTTCACCATCACCGCGTCGTCGTCCACGCTGCCGTTCCTGCTGGTGGGGTTGGCCGCGGTGACAGTGGCCGCTGCCGGAGTCGGGCTCTGGCTGATCCGCCGGCGTCCGCCGAGCCCGCCGACCCGGCCGAGCGAGGCCCGGGAGTCCCCGAGCCCGCAGGTCGGTGCCCCGCACTTCCAGGTCAGGCCGGACGCGAACGTCACCGTTGCCACGCGATCGCCGGACGGTCCGCGACCGCCGAACCTGCGCCTTATCCCGCGCCCTGACGAGTCAGCCGAAACCGTGCGTGTGGAGGCCCGGACATGAACACTGCCGAACTGCGGAACGCCACCGGAACCTGGCCCGACCATCGACCTCCGCGACGGGGCCGACCTGCCGTTGACCGCGCTGTCCGTCGTGGAGGTGGCCGGTACGAACGTCGCCCAGCGGCTGGCATCGGTCGGGGCGCTCAACGAGTCGTCCACCGAGCTGACCGGCGTACACAGCAGTCTCTGGTCGGGTGCGCAGGACGAGCTGGCTCAGCTCGCCCGGGGGTTCCTGAACTTCGACCTGGGGCCAGTGCTGATCGCCGGCCTGCTCAAGGTCAAGGAGCTCATCGAGGCCGGACGGACGACGCACGGCACCCTCGAGAGCGTTGTCGTCGACCTCGCCGGGCACCAGCTGAGCCTGGCCCGGCACCCGAGCGTGGACGTGGTGCTGATGGACCAGGTCGTGGCCAGCGTGCCGTTCGCCTTGCAGGTCGACCTGACGATCAAGGCACTGGCCGGGACGGTCCGCAACGCCCTTCTCGTCGGCCTGACCACTGGCGCCGTCGAGGCCGTCGTGACCTTCGGGGCGTGTGGTGCGGAGCTGGCTACGGCTCGCCGAACCTTCGATCCACGCGCCCACCTGAGCCTGGGCAACGGAGTGCCGATCCCTTTCACGGCAGGCGCCTGAACGGGGTGAATCTGTCCGAATCGCAACCGTTTCCAGATGACTGACGTTACCTTGGCCTGGTGCGCGGTCGGGGATCTCTCGGGTGGCTGTCGGCGGCCACCTTGGTGGTAGGTCTGCTGGCTGCGGGCTTGACCGCCCGGCATCGCCAGGCGGAGGCGAGGGAACTCGACTCACGAACGTTTGCCGCGATGAGCGCGGACCTAGGCGATCTGCTGGGACAGGTCTCAGCTCGGGGGCGCCACGTCGGCTCGCTCGAACAACTCAGGCCGTGCGAGGACCCGAGCGACGCCGACGGATACTCCTCCTTCTCCTTCAACACCCTCAAGGTCGACCTGCCATCCGACCTCGAGCTGGTGGCCTCGGGCTTGGCCGCCCACGGATGGGTGCTGGACAAGCGCACCGAGCGCCGCATCGAGGCGCACCGGATTAACAGCGGACGGACGGTCACGGCTGTCTTTGGCGCGGACCGCTCTGTGCCGTTGTCTGACCGGGTCCAGGACGTGCAGGTGTGGGCCTGGGGCCGCGCACATGGCTGCTCCATGTCGCGCTTCGTCCTCGGCAGGTGACGCCAGCGAAGGCGCTAGCGTCCGAGCCATGAGTGAACTCGACCCGGATCCGCTGATCGTCTTCCAGTGCCGCGCGAACGTGCAGGCGATGACGCTCAACGAGGGCACGGCCGACGAGCGGCTGACTCGCTTCGTCGGGGTGAGTCTGTCCGCAACTCCAGCGACCCTGGCGTTGAGCGGGACGCTCGACGAGGACTGGCTGCACTACTTGCTAGACCCCGGCACCGCCGAGAAGCTGGCCGGGCAGATGCTCGAGATGGTCGCTCAGATCCGGACCAGGTAGCCGGACGAGGTTTGGGGTCCGTCGGGCGCCGTGGAGCTCGTGGTTGGACAATCGAGGAGTGACCGACGCGCCTGGAGCCCAAGAGGGTGAGCTTCAGGGCCCGCCATTGGAGTTGCCTGAGGGCGTCTCGTTGATCGAAGGCCCGCGCGGGCTGAGGCTCCGCGGCTACGAGCACGCAGTCTCGGCGACGTTGCAGTTGCTTCGATCGCTGCGAGATCGACCTGAGGGATACCGGGTCGGCATGGGCGGCTGGACGCTTGCCGTCTCGGACTACGTGCCCGTGAGGCCTGATCCGCTGGTCATCACCATGCCCGGGCACGCCTGGAACATCGCTGCCTCAGTGTTGAGCGGTGCGGTGTACGGCGAGTACAACGAGAACCCCTTCGACTTCTCCCGAGTTGGCTACCTCGATCCTCCGCCCCACCCGGACATCGGCATTGAGATCGTCGTTGACCCGACATGGACGGGGAACGGGATCTACTTCGCGCAGTGTGTCTCGTGTCTGCGGGAATCCCCGGTCATGGCGAGCCAGGACGAAGCCGACGAGTGGTTGCGATCCCATGAAGCGGAGCGCCACCTCGAGGGCCAGGCGCCCGAAGAAACTTAGGCACGCAGTCGACCCGAAGGAACCTGACGCCCAGCATCCTGGCAACGAGCGTCGGGGCTGAGCGGTCAGTGCCTGCCGAGGGCGTCATCAGCCCAGCATGCCCTCACCGTGAGCGGTCCCTGGCCCGCGCGAAGGAATGATCGTTGGTTTCGGTCGGGTCAGGGCCTCAGAGCAGAGGTCGATTGGCCGTCGTCCAGCCCGCGCCGAGGAGTTGTCGGGCGCCGAACGCCGTGCCGCGCCAAGGATAGACGTAGAGGTTGCCCGTGCTGCTCTGGACGGCGACCAGATCAGCGAAACCGTCGCGGTTGACATCGCCGATGCTGACCAGGTCGCGCATGGAGTTCCAGTTCGTGCCGATCCGGATCCGCCCGCCGAAACCCGTGGCGGTGCCGGGATAGAGCCAGAGCTCGCCCGTGGCAGTGCTCCGGGCGATCAGGTCGGGATGACTGTCGTGGTTGAGATCGCCTACAGCGGTCAGCTCGCTCATCGCGTTCCAGCCACTACGGCCGATGACCTGTCGCGGGCCAAGACTCGTGCCGTGACCGGGGTAGACATAGAGCACGCCGGTGGCGGCCTGCACGGCCAGGAGGTCCGGTCGGCCGTCGCCGGTCAGGTCGGCCGTCGGCGCGATCTCGCGCATGGCGTTCCACCCGCTGCGGCCGATCAGCACGCGGGCGGTGAAGCCGGTGCCGCTGGTGTTGCCGGGGTAGAGCCACAGCGCGCCGGTCGCCGCCTGACGGGCGATGAGGTCCTCGTGACCGTCGCCACCGAAGTCGCCGAAGCGGGTGATGGAGCTCATCGAGTTCCAGCCGGTACCGATCCGAGTTCGTGCGGCGAGGTTCAGATAGGTGCCCTGGTTCAGATAGAGACCGCCTGTGCTCGACTGGCGCGAGATCAGATCGGCCCACCCGTCACCGGTGAAGTCGCCGAACGCGCTTGCGGCCAGCGCGGCGGGGACACCCAGGTCGCGGACGAAGACATCCGCCGCACCGTTGGTGTCTCCGGTCACCGTCCCGGCGTCACCGGACGAGAACGCGACGTACCTCCCGTCCGCCGAGAGACCGCGGTGGGCGTCGCTGTTGTCCGTTGGTGGGGACCCATCGATCCGAGTCCCGACCCGCGTTGCCGTGGAGGTCAACCGATCGACGACGAAGGCCTCCACCTGGCCGGGGTAGGTGTCACCATCCGCGCTGGGCGGGTCGGTGTAGGCGCTGTAGGCGACGAATCGGCCGTCCGCGCTGATCGCTGAGACCCGTAGCGGCGGCGGTTCGACCAGGCCGCCACCTGGCGGGATGGCGACGTGCGTGGTCGACCCGAGCGTGCGGTCCCGCACGTAGAGCGTGTCCGTTGAACGGTCGGCGGTGAGATTCGTTGCCTCGGAACGGAACACGACATAGCGCCCGTCGGCGCTGATGACCGGAGGATCAGCGCTGTTGCCGTTGGCCTGCGTCCCGTCGTTCGCGACGCTCACCCGCGTGGTGGTGTCGCTCACTCGGTCGCGCACGAACACGTCACTTCGGCCGTTGGTGTCGCTCGGGACGAGATTGGTGGCCGTTGAGGTGAAGCTCACGAAGCGGCCGTCCGCACTGATCGCGGCCGCGAAGCTGCCGTTATTGGCCGGTCCTCCACCAGCCGACTGGCTGACCAGAGAGGTTGTCCCGGCTACGCGGTCCCGAACGAAGATGTCGACGTTGCCGGTGTCGCCAGGCACGAGATTGTCGGCGCCGGACTCGAACACGACGTAGCGACCATCCGCGCTGATGTCCGAGACGGAGCTGAACCCGTTGCCCTGCAGGCCGTTCGAGGCGAGGCTCTCCCTCGTGGTGTCGCCCGTGACCCGGTCGTGGACGAAGACGTCGAGGGTGCCGTTGGTATCGCCCGCGACCAGGGTGTCGGCCGGCGACTCGAACGCCAGGTATCTGCCATCCGCGCTGAGGAAGATCGGCGAGTTGGTGTCACCCGACGTCTGAGCGCCACCGCTCGAGACGTTGACCCGAGTCGTGGAACCAGTGACCCGGTCGTGCAGGAACACGTCGAACCCGCCGTTCGTGTCCCCAGGGACCAGGTTGTCGGCCCGGGAGGTGAAGCCGACGTAGCGGCCGTCAGCGCTGATCGCTGCGCCGAAGCTCATCAGATCTCCCTGGCTGCCGTCGGACGCCAAGCTGACCCGGCTGGTGGCTGGACCACCCGCGGCGACGGAAGAGGCCAGCGGCACCGCCGCGGTCAGGACCACGGCCAGGATCGCGGTCGCGACCCCGGCACTGGTCCGGGTCCGGCCCGGCCGGGATCTGGTCATGGCCACCGCCTCAAATGATCGGATCGTCGGGCAGGAAGTAATCGAAGCGGCCGCGCGCTCACTGCCCGGAATCCCTTCCCGACTCTACGAGGACACAGGACGGTTCAACCGCCGAATGCCCTTGCTTCACCATGCCTTCACACGGGGTCGCCTGCGGTGCCCAGAACGGACCACATGATGACCGGACTGGTGAGAACGGCAACCCTTTCCTGGCGCCACGTCGTCATAGTGGTGTGCAGGCCGCATGAGCGGAGGTTGTGAGTGAGCGAACCCGAGGGCTTCCGGGACTTCGTGTCGGCGCGCTCCGCCGCGCTAGTTCGGAGCGCGTGGTTGCTCACCGCTGACGAGGCAACAGCACACGACCTGGTCCAGGCGGCGTTGGAGAAGACCTGGCTTCGCTGGGAACGGGTCATCCGCAGTGCGCTGCCGGTCAGACAGCGGGCAGTCGTCGTCCTGCGCTACTTCGATGACCTGACCGAGGCGCAAGTTGCGGACGCGCTGGGGTGCTCGGTCGGCACGGTCAAGAGCCAGGCGTTCAAGGCACTAGGGCGACTGCGGGCATGCCCCGAACTCCGAGAAGTGTTGAGCGGCGAGGAGGTTGGCCATGAGCGGGGTTGAGGAACGCCTCCGAGGACTACTGGAGGACACGGCACCTCAGATGGCACCCATCCCGATCACGGCCATCGAACGTGGTGCCAGTCGCCGTCGTCGGCGCAGGGCGACTCTGGCCATCGTCGGGTCGGCCGGGGCGGTCGTCCTTGCGGCGGCGGGCATCTTTGTGGCTGGGACTACATCGTCGGCGCCCACGAGGCCGCCGGTCAGCAGACCCTCCTCGACTGACACCCAACAGTCGGCGGGTGAGTACACCGAGACCGCCGCCTGGCTGGCCGTCGGTGAGCAGATCCGGCAGGCGCGTCGCGCTGATCCAGGGCTTCAACACGTCATCAACGTCCAGCTGTCCGCACCCGTCGACGTGACGAAACCGGGAACGTACGTGATGGAGATCGGGCCCGTGCCAGCTAGGACCAAGCCCGGTGACTTCGGGATGACCTTGCCCCCGGACATTGGCGACCACTTTGACCTGCAAGGAAGCCCGCTGCAGGGCGTGACCTTCGTCCATCGCGCAACGGGGGTCTTCGTGCAGGTGCACCTGCGGATCACCCTGGTTCGCGCGCCGTACCACCACCTGACTGCCTGGTTCCAGTAGGGAGGAGTCGCCACAGTTCTCGCCGCCGAAGCGTTCAATGAATGTGGCCCCAACCATGGGTGAGTCCTTTTCGACGTTCGTCCATGCCAACTCGCCCTCGCTCTTCCGCACGGCGTACCTGCTGACCGGAGACCCCGTGGCCGCGGAGGAGCTGCTTCAGGACGTCCTGGTGCGGGTCTATCCGAAGTGGTCGCGAGTTGGCTCGATGGACGCACCCACGGCTTATGTACGCCGGGCCGTGGTGAACTCCTTCATCAGTTCGCGTCGGCGGTCGTCCGTGCGCGACACCCGGCTCGGCCCTGAGCATGACGTCAGCGACGGCCGGGATCTGGTCGAGGAAGCCGTTGACCGTGACCAGGTCTGGCAGTTGCTCGGCACGCTGCCGGCTCGGCAGCGGGCCAGCCTGGTCCTGCGCTTCTACGAGGACTGTCCCGACGCCGAGATCGCCGCCGCCCTGGGTTGTCGGGTGGCAACGGTTCGGAGCCTGGTGAGCCGAGGCCTGCGATCCCTCCGGGAGCGCACGCTCGCCGCCAAGCCAGCCATGAGAATGCCGATTGACCCGCCCGGAAGGACGAGAGCATGAGTCAGACCGAGGAGCTGGAGCGTCAGCTGCGAGAAGTGTTGCGAGACAGAGCAGCCGGTGTTTCGGTGCCGGTCGGGCTGGCCGGGCGGTTGGTCGATCGCGGCACCGGGGCGGTGACCGCGGCGCCCGTCCTCGAGCCGGACAGACCACATCGTCGGTGGGCTCCGGTAGCCATTGCCGCGGCTGTCGTGGTGTTCGTGACTGTCGGGCGTGGTCGCGACGCGCACCGCGATCTTCGGCGGGCGCAGCCCCGCCCATCCGCGCCCGATAGTCGTGCCGTGGGATCCGACCGACCAGCAATCCGTGACAACCAGGCAGTATCCGAGCACGTCGGTCGGCTTGGTAGGCGCTCCCAAAGGGACGACGCCGTGCACCAACGCAGACCTGCGTCTCGTCTCGGCCCACACCCAACCCGCCCAGTTCGGCGGGGGATGGATGGAGACACAGTTTGTGCTCCAGTCCACATCGACGACCCGCTGCTCGCTGAGCGCCTACGGCATCCCCGTTGACCTCACTGACCAGCGGGGGCGGCTCATCCCCGACGACGTACACGCCTTTGGCGGCGGGATGCGGATTCCCGAAGCGTGGCTGCTCCGTCCTGGACAGTTGCTCACTGCCTCGGCGGGATGGGCCCACGTCCGCGGGGAGGGCCCGAGCCCGCCACTCTGGTGATCCTTCCCGGGAATGACGTTTCGCCCGTGCCGGATGCCCGGCTGTCGGTGTCCTTGAAGGGAGTGGATGCTCCCCCTGCCCCGGTCAACCACTCGAACCTCGGACCGTGGCGCACCGGTTGGGGCTGGGCAGACGCGACCTCGATCGCGGACGTAGGGTCGCTCACCTCCCTGAGCGCAACGTTGACCGCGCCGGCGAGTGTGTCTCGAGGCGAGACAGTGGCCCTCACCGTCGACCTTGCGAACCGCACGCACCATGTCGTCGAGCTGGTCCCGTGCCCGAGTCTGTTGTTGACCCTGACCGTCGTACCGGCCAAGGTCGGCGTGACCAACGGAACCCGCGGGCCGCTGAACTGTGCGGCCGCTCCCCGCTCCATCTCCCCGGGCGCGAGCGTGCGGTTCACCGCCGAGGTGGCCGCGCGAGATGTCCCCAGCGGTGACGGCGTGGTGGTCTGGACGCTGACCTCAGCCGGGCGGACCGTGGTCTCGGCATGGAGCACCATCACGGTGCGGCCGTAGCGGATCTCGAACCAGAACGTTGCCTAGGAGGAACGCCATGGCCGGCTTTCCACAGGTGCCTGCGGTTGTCCCACTGTCCACAGGCCGGGTTGTGCGGCCCTCACCATGTCGCCGATCGGCGGCAGTCTCGGCGTGCCGGCAAAAGCCGGTCTCTGAACCGAAGGAGAGCCGAGATGGGCGAGACCTATGTGACGTTGTGGGGCAACATCGCGACCGACCCGAAGAGCCTGACGACCGCGGCAGGAGTGCGGATCACGAAGTTCCGACTGGCCTGTACGGCGAGCCGTCGCGACCAGCAGACCGGTGACTTCATCGACGGCGTGACGTCGTGGTACTCGATCTCCTGCTGGCGTGACCTCGCGTTCAACGTGGCCGCGTCGCTGACCAAGGGCGAGCCGGTCGTGGTCTACGGCAAGCAGGTCGTGCGCGACTGGGAGTCGGAGGACGGCAAGAAGGGCACGGACGTCTCGATCGATGCGATCTCGGTGGGCCACGACCTGCGCCGGGGCCAGGCGCGGTTCCAGCGGATCAAGCGCGGGCCGCTCGCCGTGGCCAGCCCAGCCGGCGATGACGACGCGGCTCAGCCGGGGTTCGGGACCGAGCCGACGACACAGGACCCGTGGGCCGAGGACCGCGGCGAGGCGGCCGAGCTGGAGCCTCAGCCCGTAGCCGTCTGAACGCTGCGGCATCTGCTTCTCGACAGGTCGGCCCGTGCGGCCAGCCGGGCGGTGCTGGCGTCAAGCCAGCCCCCGCCCGGCCGTTAGCCTTGGGGCGTGCCCGAGTTCATCTATGTCATGTCCAAAGCGCGCAAAGCGCACGGCGAAAAGCTCATCCTCGACAACGTCACGCTGTCCTTCTACCCCGGCGCCAAGATCGGCGTCGTCGGCCCGAACGGCGCCGGCAAGTCCACCGTGCTGCGGATCATGGCCGGTCTCGACCACGCCTCGAACGGTGAGGCGCGGCTGACCCCGGGCTACTCGGTCGGCATCCTCCAGCAGGAGCCGCCCCTCAACGAGACCAAGACGGTGCTCGGCAACGTCGAGGAGGGCGTCGCCGAGATCAAGGGCAAGCTCGACCGCTACAACGAGATCGCGATCAAGCTGGCTGAGGACTACTCCGACGAGCTGATGACCGAGATGGGCACGCTGCAGGAGGCGATCGACGCCGCCGACGCCTGGGACCTCGACTCCCAGCTCGAGCAGGCGATGGACGCCCTGCGCTGCCCGCCGCCGGACGCCGACGTGACCGTCCTGTCCGGTGGTGAGCGCCGCCGGGTCGCCCTGTGCAAGCTGCTCCTGGAGAAGCCCGACCTGCTGCTGCTCGACGAGCCGACCAACCACCTGGACGCCGAGAGCGTGCAGTGGCTCGAGCAGCACCTCGCGTCGTACGCCGGTGCCGTCCTGGCCGTCACGCACGACCGGTACTTCCTGGACAACGTCGCCCAGTGGATCCTCGAGCTCGACCGCGGCCGGGCCTACCCCTACGAGGGCAACTACTCGACGTACCTGGAGAAGAAGGCCGAGCGGCTCGAGGTCTCCGGCCGCAAGGACGCCAAGCTGCAGAAGCGGCTGCAGCGAGGAGCTGGAGTGGGTCCGCTCCAACGCCAAGGGCCGGCAGACCAAGTCGCGCGCCCGGCTCGAGCGCTACGAGGAGATGGCGGCGGAGGCCGAGCGCACCCGCAAGCTCGACTTCGAGGAGATCCAGATCCCGATGGGCCCGCGGCTGGGCAACCTGGTCATCGAGACCAAGGACCTGACCAAGGGCTTCGGCGACCGCGTGCTGATCGACGGGCTGTCCTTCTCGCTGCCCAAGAACGGCATCGTCGGCGTCATCGGCCCCAACGGCGTCGGCAAGACGACGCTGTTCAAGACCATCGTCGGGCTGGAGAAGGCGGACGACGGCGAGGTCCGGGTCGGCGACACCGTCCTGATCTCGTACGTCGACCAGGGCCGCGGCGGCCTCGACCCGCAGAAGAACGTCTGGGAGACGGTGTCCGACGGCCTGGACTACATCAAGGTCGGCAACACCGAGATCCCGTCCCGGGCCTACGTCGGCAGCTTCGGCTTCAAGGGCCCGGACCAGCAGAAGCGGGCCGGCGTGCTCTCCGGCGGGGAGCGCAACCGGCTCAACCTGGCCCTGACCCTCAAGCTCGGCGGCAACCTGCTGCTGCTCGACGAGCCGACGAACGACCTGGACGTCGAGACCCTCGGCAGCCTGGAGAACGCGCTGCTCGAGTTCCCCGGCTGCGCCGTCGTGATCAGCCACGACCGGTGGTTCCTCGACCGGGTGGTGACGCACATCCTGGCCTACGAGGGTGACGACGAGGACCCGGCCAAGTGGTTCTGGTTCGAGGGCAACTTCGAGTCCTACGAGAAGAACAAGGTCGAGCGGCTCGGCCTCGAGGCGGCCCGCCCGCACCGCGTGACCTACCGCAAGCTCACCCGCGACTGAGCCGTCGACCGCCCGGCTCAGCGGGCGGTGACCATCCGCAGGGCCAGGTCGGCGTAGAGCGCGCCGATGTCGTCGGGGGAGCGCGGCCCCTCGGGCCGGTACCAGCGCGCCACGTCGACGACGAGCGACAGCAGGGCCAGCGCCGTGCCCGGCACGTCCGGCACGACGAACTCGCCCGCGGCCACCCCCGCGTCGAGCAGCTCGCGCATCCGGTCCTGGATCTGGCGGCGCAGGCCGTCGATCACCGCCCGGTGCTCCGGGGTCAGTGCGGCCAGCTCGTACTGCACGACCCGCGCCGTACGGCGGTGGCGGGCGTGCCACGAGGCGAAGTCGCTGACCACGGCCTGCAGCCGGCCCGAGGGCGCCCGGTCGCCCTCTCGGCCCGCGGCCGACACCACGATGTCCAGCGCGGCCTGATGTCCGACCAGGCTCAGCTCGTAGAGCAGCTCCTCCTTGGACGCGAAGTGCACATAGACCGCGGCCGGGCTCAGCCCGACCCGGGCGGCGATGTCCCGGGTTGTCGTCGCGTGAAAACCCTTGTCCGCAAAGGCTTCTGCGGCAGCCTCGAGCAGCCGCTCGACGGCGGCCGGTCGCTGGCCCTGCTCGGTCGCCGTCATCGCGTCACCGACCCGGTGGTCGCTCAGTCCTTCGGCCCGCCGGCGACGTAGATGACCTGACCGCTGACGTACGACGCGTCGTCGCCGACCAGGAACGACACGACGCCGGCGATGTCGTCCGGCTGACCGACCCGGCGCAGCGGGATCTGCTCGGCCGCCGCGCGGTGGAAGTCCTCGACCGACATCTTCGAGCCGGGCCGCGGTGGCCGCGGTCATCTCGGTGGCGATGAACCCCGGCGCGATCGCGTTGACGGTCACGCCGAACGGCCCGAGCTCGATCGCCAGGGTCTTGGTGAACCCCTGCATCCCGGCCTTGGCCGCCGCGTAGTTGGCCTGCCCGCGGTTGCCCAGCGCCGAGGTGCTGGACAGGTTGACGATCCGGCCCCACTTGGCCTCGGTCATGAACCCCTGGACGGCCTTGCTCACCAGGAACGCACCCGCGCAGGTGGGTCCGCAGGACCGCGTCCCAGTCGTCCTCGGTCAGCTTGAACAGCAGGTTGTCGCGCGTGATGCCGGCGTTGTTGACCAGCACCGTCGGGCCGCCCGAGCTCGCTCGGCCAGCGCGGTCCACGGCTGCCGTCACCTGAGCCGAGTCGCCGACGTCGGCGCCGAGCGCGACCGCCGAGCCACCGGCTGCCGTGATCGCCGAAACCGTTGCCGCACAGGCAGACTGCGTCCAGATCGAGCACACCGACGGCGTACCCGTCTCGAGCCAGCCGGAGCGCGGTCGCGGCGCCGATGCCGCGGGCGCCGCCGGTCACGAGAGCGACCTTGCGGGGAGAGTCGGACACGTCAGCCTCCTGGGCGTGGGTTGGCGGATGCGGTCGGACCCGGTGGGCGAGGTGCGCGGCCCCGGTCCCGGATGGTCGGGCAGGTACGGCGCGAGCTCGGGCACCCGGGCTCACCAGCGCGGCCAGGGTCGTGGCCAGGTCGGTGTGCAGTACGGCGTACATCCCGAGCGCGTTGGCCGCCTCGACGTTGCGCTCGATGTCGTCGACGAACGCGCACTGGGCGAGCGGGCACGCCGAGCCGGTCGCCGGCCAGCTCGATAGATCGCCGGGTCGGGCTTGCGCAGACCCGACGTCGCCGCTCACGACCTTGACGTCCAGCAGCGGGTCGAGCTCGGCCCAGGGATAGGGGATGTCCCAGCTGTTCGACAGCAGGCCGGTCTTGAGGCCGGCCGAGCGGGCGGCGTGGAGCATGACGAACGGCGTCGTGGTCGACATCAGGCCGGCGAAGATCCGGTCGATGCAGGCCGTCCGGCTGGCACCGCTGCGCCGTCGATCCGGCGCAGCCGGCGCGACCAGGCGGTGGCGAACGTGTCGCCGGTGATCGCGCCGGTCTCCAGCTGGTGCATCGGGTTGTCCGGTGCGTCGCGCCACTCCTCGATCAGCTCGCCGAAGGCCTCGGGGGAGACGTGCTCGGCGTCGAGCCAGGCGTCGAACGTGGCCTTGATCGGCACGGTCAGGACGCCGCCGTAGTCGACGACGAGCGCCCGGATCGGCGCGGTTGGTCACGAGGTCGCCGCCTTGATCCGCAGCATGCCCTCCTGCCCGACCGTCGCCGCGTGCACGCCGTCGGCCGTGAACATCCGGCCGATCCCGAGGCCGCGGCCGCCGTGGGCCGACGGGCTCTCGGTCGTGTAGAGGATCCACTCGTCCGCGCGCACCGGCCGGTGGAACCACATCGCGTGGTCCAGCGAGGCCGGCCGCAGCCGGCGGTCGCCCCAGGCGATGCCGTGCGCCCGCAGCGCCGACTCGAGGATCGAGTAGTCCGAGGCATAGGCGAGGACCGCCGCGTGGAGCAGCGGGTCGTCCGGGCAGCGAGCCGTAGGTCCTCATCCACACCGACTGGTGGGCTTGCGGCGTCGGGTCCGGCTCGACATAGATCGGCACCTCGACGTGGCGCAGGTCGATCGGCCGGTTCTGCTGCCAGGCCCGGGCGACCGGGCTGTCGATCTGGTCCAGCAGCTCGCGCATCCCGGTCAGCTCGTCCGGCGGCGGGACGTCCGGCATCGGGTCCTGGTGCTCCAGACCGTCGGCCGGCGTCTGGAACGACGCGATCATCGACAGGATCGGCACGCCGCGCTGGAGCGCGTGGGTCCGCCGGGCCGAGAACGAGTTGCCGTCGCGCAGCCGCTCCACGCTGAACTCGATCGGCTCGTTGCTGTCGCCCGGGGCGCAGGAAGTAGCCGTGCATCGAGTGCGCCGCCCGGTCGCTCGGCACCGAGCGCCCGGCCGCGATCAGCGCCTGGGCGATCACCTGGCCGCCGTAGGCCCGGCCGTGCGGCTGGGGCTGGCTGCGCCCGACGAACCGGTAGTGCTCACCGTCGCCCGCGGCGAGGTCCAGCGGGCTCAGGTCGAGCACGTCGACCAGGTCGGCCAACGGGTCCGGCGCGGCGTCCACTGCTGCCTCCTTGACAGTCCACCCACCAGCGCGGAGGCTGGTAAGCAAGCGCTTAGTTCCGGCCCAACCCTAGCCCCAACGCGGGGCGCAGGAGGAGACCACGTGCAGCGGACCATCTTCGAGCCGGAGCACGAGGCCCTGCGGGCGTCGGTCCGGGAGTTCGTGGCCCGCAGCGTCACGCCCCGCTGGGAGGAGTTCCGCGCGGCCAAGGCGTTCCCGCGCGACCTGTGGATCGAGGCCGGCAAGCAGGGCCTGCTCGGCCTGAGCGTCCCCGAGGAGTACGGCGGCGGCGGCGTCACCGACTGGCGGTTCGTGGCCGTCGTGGGCGAGGAGCTGGCCCGGGCCTCGGCGGCCCTGTCGTCCTGCATGGGCATCCACTCCGACGTCGTGGCGCCGTACCTGATCGAGCTGACCACCCCCGAGCAGCGCGAGCGCTGGCTGCCGCGGTTCTGCACCGGCGAGCTGTGGACCGCCATCGGCATGACCGAGCCCAGCGGCGGCAGCGACCTGGCCAACCTCAAGACGACCGCCGTTCTGGACGGCGACGCCTACGTCGTCAACGGCTCGAAGACGTTCATCACCAACGGTTACAGCGCCGACCTGGTCCTGGTTGCGGTGCGCACCGACCCGACCAAGCGGTCCAAGGGCATCACCCTGCTGGCCATCGAGGAGGGCATGCCGGGCTTCACCCGCGGGCGCAAGCTCGACAAGGTCGGCCAGGACGAGTCCGACACCGCCGAGCTGTTCTTCACCGACGTGCGCGTGCCGCTCGACAACGTGGTGGGCGAGGTCGACAAGGGCTTCGCGCACATGATGGACAACCTGGTGCAGGAGCGGATCGGCGCGGCCGTCAACAACATCGCCCATGCCCGCGGCATCCTCGAGGAGACCATCGACTACGTGAAGGAGCGCAAGGCGTTCGGCAAGTCGGTGGGGTCGTTCCAGTACAACAAGTTCCGGGTCGCCGAGCTGGTCACCCAGGCCGACGTGACCCAGGCCTTCATCGACCAGTGCATCACTGGCGCACTGCGCGGGCGAGCTGACGCGCGGTCGACGCCGCCAAGGCCAAGTGGTGGTCGGCGCAGGTGCAGAACGAGATCCTCGACGCGTGCGTCCAGCTCTACGGCGGCTACGGCTACATGAACGAGTACCGCGTCGCGCGGGCCTGGCGGGACGCGCGGGTGACCAAGATCTGGGCCGGGTCCAACGAGATCATGAAGGAGATCATCGGCCGGGACCTCGGCCTCTAGGTCAGTCGCTCGCCGGCCTCGACCGCGTAGCCGATCGTGTTGCCCGCCGGGGCGAGCGGGCACTGCCACTTGTCGTCGTACCGGCAGGACGGGTGGTAGGCGAAGTTGAGGTCGATCGTGAGCCGGCCCTCGGCTGCCACCGAGGTCCGCGCCCTTGGCCGTGTCGAGCAGATAACGCCCAGCACCGTACGACGACGTGCCCGCCGTGCCGTCCTTGAGCGGGAGGAACAGGCCGCCGCCGTACTGCTCCAGCCACCACGCGTCGAGCGTCCCGCCGACCGGCTCGGGCAGGGTGAGCCGGCCGATCAGCCGCATCCGGATCTGCCCGTCGTTGGCCGAGTCGACCAGCCGCAGGTCGGCCTCCTCGACCGGCTCGAGCTCGAGGTCCCAGCGCAGGCTCGGGTCGTAGGGCCAGACCGGCACGCCGCTGGCCCGCATCGGGTCGTCCGGCTTCAGCGGGGACTGCGGATGCGAGCGGAGCAGGGCGTCGCGGCGGGCCTGCCAGACCTGGTGCCCGATCTCGGGGTCGGCCTGGGCCCGCACCGCGGCGTACATCTCGGCCACCCGCCGGCGCCAGTCGAGCAGGTCGGCCTTGGGTCCGGGCTCGGTCAACGTCATGAGTGCAGGCTAGGCGGACCGGCCGCGATCCGCCGATCCAGCTCGGTCGCCCCGTCCGGGCCGGGAGTCAGGTCCCAGGCGCCCTCGACCCACCAGGTGGCGCCGGCGGCGGCCCAGACCGCCGGGTCGCCCGGGTCGGTGCGGTCGGCGCCGTGCGAGCGGCCCTCGGCGATGACGTCGTAGCCGGCCCAGGGGAGCCCGGCCGCCTCTCGCCGCTCGCGGGTCAGGGCGACCAGCGCGGCCAGGCTCTCCGGCGAGCCGGTCGCGCCCGGCCCGGTCTCGCCGATCACGTTGGGCAGCAAGCCTTCCCACCGCGCTGCGCGGTCGAGCGACGGCGTGGGGACCAGGCCGTCAGGCCCTTGCCGCACCGCGCCGACGACCCAGACCGGCGGGTGCGGTCGCTGGACGGGCGGATCCGGCAGCATGAAGTCGGTCGGCTGCACCTGGTAGTGCCGGCCGTCGTAGCCGAACGGCTGGCCGTGCATCAGCCCGGCATAGACGTCGAGCCCCTCGTCGAGCAGCTCGGCCCGGGTCGCCCGGCCCTGGTCGGCCTCGAACGCCGTCCAGCCGGGGTGCAGCGCGCCCAGGCCCACGCAGAGCTGCACCCGGCCGCCGCTGAGCTGGTCCAGGGTGAGCACCCGCGAGGCGAGGTCCCACGGCTTCATCCGGGGGAGCGGCGAGAGCATCGTGCCGACCCGGATCCGCTCGGTGCTCAGCGCGGCCGCCGTGAGGCTGACCCAGGCGTCGATGCCCCAGACGGCCTCCCAGACGAAGATCGCGTCCCACCCGGCGGCCTCGGCCGCCGCCGCGCGCTCGCCGACCGAGCGCGCGTCACCGAACGGCAGGACGAAGCCGAACCGGAGCGCAGAGTCCATAGCCGGACCCTAGGCACCACGCACCGACAGCACCGACGCGGCTCGGCCGTGCGAGAGCATGGCGGCATGGCGTCGTACCGCACCCTGGTCCCCATGCGCTGGTCCGACATGGACATCTACCGGCACATCAACAACGTCCAGATCGTCCGGCTCCTGGAGGAGGCGCGGGTCCAGGCGTTCACCGCGTGGGACGACCCGGGGAGCCGGCCGGTGCTGGAGAGCGGGGTCCTGGTCGCGCGCACGGAGGTGGAGTACCTGCGCCAGCTCGACTTCCGGGTCGAGCCGATCGCGATCGACCTGTGGGTGAGCAAGCTGGCCGGCGCCACGATCGAGCTCGGCTACGAGGTGCGCGAGCCCGACGACGACTCCCCGCCGTACGCCCGGGCCGAGACGACCCTGGTCATGTTCGACCTCGCAAGCGGGTCGGCCCCGACGGCTCAATCCGGTTGAGCTGCAACGACTTCGGCAGTGGACTGGCGACCCGGTGCAGATGCGTTGGCGTCGATGAACCAACCCACTCAGCTCGAGCTGGCCGACCCGGACACCTTCCGCGACCTCGCGACGTACCTCTCACGGGCCCGTCGGGTGGATCCGGACGGCGCCGCGCGGCTGGTGGCCGACAGGGGAGTCCTCGCGGCCTACGTCTCCCCGGTCCACGGCGCCCCCGGCCCGACGGTCCTCGGCCTGCGCGCCGTCTCCTTGGCGGACAACGCCGTCACGCTGGACGCCACGGTGCCGCTGGCCGCGCTCGGCGACCGGTTCGCCGCCGCGGCCGGCGACGCCACGACCCTGCCGATCCCGCCGATGCCGGTCGACCGATGCGGGCTGGGCCGGCGTCTCGCCGCCGCGGACCGGCTGGCTGCTGCGCACCGCTCTCGACCCGGCCGACCTGAGCGAAGCGGCCCGCGCCGGCGTCGAGGAGATCGCCGCAGCGCTGCCCGAGGCCGTCGGTGGCCACGTCGTCGCCCAGGTGCGCGGCGCCGTCTGGGGCCGTGACCTGCCGACGATGCCCGGCATCGCCGCCGGTGCGGCCTACGCCGCCGAGGCGCTCGGCTTCCTCGACCCGCAGGAGCCGGTCGCCGTGCGCCAGTCCGGTCCCTGGTGGCGGCTGTCGACCAGCCGCGGCCACATCCTGGTCCGCACGGCCCTCATCTAGCCGGCTACTCAGCCGACGCAGATCTAGTCGACCCGGAGCCAGCACGCTGGTGTCGGCCGGGAGCCGGCCGTCGGCCGTGAGGTCGCCGCTGGCCACGAGCACCTCGGCCGACTCCGGCAGAGCCGCCGGCTCAGCTCCGACGTTGGCGACGACGAGCACGTCACCGTTGCCCAGGGTGAGGACGCCCGGCGGACCGCCATCGACCCAGGAGAGCTCGCCCGTGCCGAGGCCGATGCTCGCGGCGCAGCCGCAGGGCCGCGCGATAGAGCTCGTACGTCGACCCCTCGACCCCGCGCTGCACGTCGAGCGCGTAGCGGGCGAACGACTCCGGCTGCGGCAGCCAGGTGGCGGCCCCGTCGTTGAACCCGTACGACGGACCACGCCCGTCCGCCGCGGCCCATGGCACCGGCACCCGGCAGCCGTCGCGCCCTCGGTTCGCGTAGTTGGACCGCACCCAGGTCGGGTCCTGACGCACGTCGTCCGGCAGCTGCGTGTGCTCGGGCAGGCCGAGCTCCTCACCCTGGTAGAGGTAGGCCGAGCCGGGCAGCGAGAGCATCAAAAGCGTTGCGGCGCGGGCCCGTTGGAGGCCGAGCGCCTCGTCGGGCTGGGTGTCGCCGATCCCGAGCCCGTGCCGCCACGACACGTCCTCGGGCAGGCCGTAGCGGGACGGGTGGCGCACGACGTCGTGGTTGCTCAGCACCCAGGTGGTCGGCGCCCCGACAGTGGCCGCCGCCTCCAGCGAGTCGTCGATGACCTGGCGCAGCTCCTCCGCGTCCCACCGGGCCTTGAGGTAGTCGAAGTTGAACGCCTGGTGCATCTCGTCCTGCCGGATGTACGCCGCGAGCCGCTCCGAGGGCTGCACCCAGGCCTCGGCCACCATGATCCGGTCGCCGTCGTAGCTGTCCAGGACCTTGCGCCAGCGCTGGTAGATCTCGTGCACCGCCGTCCTGGTCCCACATCGGCGGGTGCGGGTGGACCAGCGGGTTGGGGTTGTCCAGCCACTCGAGCATCGTCGGGTAGTCCGGCAGCCCGCTCTCCTTGGCCAGCCCGTGGGCGACGTCGACCCGGAAGCCGTCGATGCCCCGGTCGAGCCAGAACCGCAGGACGTCGTCGAACTCCTCGCGGACCTCCTCGTTGGTCCAGTCCAGGTCGGGCTGGGTGACGTCGAACAGGTGCAGGTACCACTGGCCGGGGGAGCCGTCGGCCTCGGTGACCCGGGTCCAGCCCGGGCCGCCGAAGACACTGACCCAGTCGTTCGGCGCCTGCTCGCCGTGCTCGCCCCGACCGTCGCGGAACAGGTAGCGCGCCCGCTCCGGGCTGCCCGGCCCGGCCGCCAGCGCCGCCCGGAACCAGGCGTGCTCCGAGGACGTGTGGTTCGGGACCAGGTCGATGATCACCTTGATGCCCTGCTCGTGGGCCTGCCGGACCAGCTCGTCGGCGTCGGCCAGCGTGCCGAAGATCGGGTCGATGTCGCGGTAGTCCGCGACGTCGTAGCCCGCGTCGTTCTGCGGCGACGTGTAGAACGGCGAGCACCAGATCGCGTCGACGCCGAGCTCGACCAGGTGCGGCAGCGCGGGCCGTGATCCCGGGCAGGTCGCCGACCCCATCACCGTCGGCGTCGGCCCACGAGCGTGGGTAGACCTGGTAGATCACGGCGTCGCGCCACCACGGAACCGTCATTGTCACCAAGCCTATTCGAGAGGGAGGGGGGAGCGAGTGGGTCGAGGATTCAGCGGAAGATGTCGCGGCGAGCCCGGATCGCCAGCCAGAGGCACACCACGAAGAAGGCGAGGACGATCGCCTCGGTGACCGCCTGCTCACCGCGCAGCTCCTGAACGGCCGCCGAGACGAACGCGATGGCGGTGAAGAAGCCGAGGATCCCGATCAGCACCTCGAGCCGCTGCGCCTTGGCGCGCGGGTTCATCGGCGCCTTCTTCTTCTTCTGCGGTGCTGCCAAGACCGGCCTTCCGTCGCTTCGGGGAGGAGTGCGCGCCGTACGCGAAACGTCCGGCAACCCGGCCAGGAGCCGAGGTTGCCGGACGTCCCGTGAAAGAGAGCCGGCTATCCCTTGACGCCACCGGCGGTGAGGCCGGAGACGATCCGCTTCTGGAAGGCCAGCACCATGATGATCAGTGGAACGGTCACGATGGTGCCGGCCGCCATGACCGCGGTGTACGGCTCCTGGTGCGGCTGGGCTCCGGTGAACGAGGCGATCGCCACGGTCACCGGTTGGGTCTTCGCGGTCGAGAACTGGCTGGCGAGCAGGAACTCGTTCCAGGACGCGATGAACGCGAGGATCGCGGTGGTGAAGATGCCCGGCACGGCGAGCGGCAGGATGACCTTGCGGAAGGCCTGACCCTGCGTGCAGCCGTCGATCCGGGCCGCTTCCTCCAGGTCCCAGGGCATCTCCCCGAAGAACGCCGTCAACGTATAGATCGTCAACGGTAGGGCGAAGGAGATGTCCGGGATGATCAGCGCCTGGTAGTTCGCGCCGGTCAGCCAGCCGATGTCGGTGAACAGCTGGAACAGCGGCGTCACCAGGGCGACACCCGGGAACATCGAGGCCCCCAGGATGAACCCCAGCACCAGGAACTTGCCCGGGAACTGCAGCCGGGCCAACGCGTACGCCGCGAAGACGCCGACGACCAGCGCGAAGGCGGTGACGACCACGCCGATGCCGACGCTGTTGAGCAGCGCCCGGCCGAAGTGGTTGCCTCGGTCAGTGCTGAACGCGGTCTTGAAGTTGTCCAGCGTGACGTGCGTCGGCCAGAAGCAGGTGTCGAACGTGAAGCCGACGTTGCGGAAGGCCGTGACGACCATCCAGTACGCCGGAGCCAGCCCCCAGATGATGATCAGGACGACGCCGAAGTAGGTCCGGAAGGTCTTCCAGCCCTCGGACTTCTGCCGGATCTCGATCTCGCCGGGTCCGGAGCCGACGCCCGACGAACGGGTCTGCTGTTGTCGCGGTCATGTCAGATCGCCTCCGCCTCGACGAGGTCCTCATCCTTGGCCTTCCTTCTTCCGCTTCGGGTTCGGGTTCGACGCCACGTTGGCGCCGAGGAACCGGACGAAGATGAAGGCCACCAGGAAGATGAACAGGAAGGTGATCGTGGACAGCGCCGCGGCACTGTGCGTGCCCGACCGCAGCTGGTTGATCACCAGGATGGACAGCGACGTCGTGGCGTGCCCGTTGCCACCGCCACCGCCGGTCAGGATCCACGGCAGGTCGAAGATGCGCAGGACGTCGAGGGTGCGGAAGAGCACCGCGACCATGAGCGCCGTCTTGACCAGCGGCAGGGTGATCAGCCGGAACTGCTGCCACTTGCTGGCGCCGTCGATCGACCCGGCCTCGTAGACCTCGGTCGGGATGACCTGGAGCCCGGCCAGGATCAGCAGGGCCATGAACGGCGTGGTCTTCCACACGTCGGCGATGATGATCGCGAACCGGGCCGGCCACGCATCACCGGTCCACAGGATGTGGGTGTGGAACAGGCTGTTGGCGATGCCGTCGTAGGCGAAGATGAAGAAGAACAGCTTCGCGGTCACGGCGGTCGGGATGGCCCACGGGATCAGCACGGCCGCGCGCAGGATGCGCGCGGCCCTTGAATTTGCGGTTCATGATCAGCGCGAACCACATGCCCAGGACGACCTCGATGGCGACCGAGACGACGGTGAAGAAGAAGGTGACCCCGACGCGCGCGTAGAACTGCGAGCCGGTGGTTCCCGGGCGGGCAGGAGATCTGGCCGGTGGCCGAGTTGCACTGCTGCAGCAACCAGTGGGTGTAGTTGGAGAAGCCGGCGCTGCCGCCACTGACGAAGGTGCCGGTGGCCTTGTCGAGGCCCGGGTCCTTGGTGAAGGACAGGACGACGGCGCTGATGATCGGGTAGATGATCACGACGCCGAGCAGGACGATCGTCGGGACGATCAGGAAGGCGGCGCGCCGACCCTGACCGGGGTTGACGCTGGTGTACTTGCGGATTGCTTGGGGTTCGTCAGGCCCTTTGGCCTGGGCGGTCTCGCCGACCGCCATCCCGGACTCGGCTGTCATCGTGCCTCCTGGTCTGCCCGCCCGGAAGGTGGTCGAGGACTGCCCCGGGTGGTGTCACGGATAGAGGTGGTGCCGATGGAGCTACGACTGCCGACCGACGTGCGTCGGGGGGCTGGGCTGGTGGCCCAGCCCCCCAACGTGTGTCGTGTCGAGCCTGGTCTACCGCAGCCGGAGGGCTACGTCGACCCCTACTGGCCTGGCGGACTCGATCAGGAGCCGGCGGACGCGGCGGTGATGGCCGCCTGCATGTCCTTCAGTGCCTGGTCGACGCTCTTGTCGCCCTTGATGGCGGCGTAGGCGTTGTCCTCGATCGCCTTGGTGACCGCCGGGTAGAACGGCGAGACCGGACGCGGGACCGCGTTCTCGATGGCCGTCTTCAGGGTGGTCAGGTAGGGCAGCTTCTTGATCAGGTCCGGGTCGTCGTACAGCGCCGAGAGAACCGGAGCGTTGGACGCCTGGGTGACCAGGAACTTCTGGATGTCGGTGCTGGTGAAGAACTTCATGAAGTCAAGAGCGGTGCCCTTGTGCTTCGAGTAGACGCTCATGCCCAGGCTGTGACCACCCAGGGTCGAGGCGCCCGGGCCGCTGACGCCGGGGAGCGGCGCAACGGCGAACTTGCCCTTGACCTTCGAGCTCGCGTCGGTCGAGGCGAGGCTGTAGACGTAGGGCCAGTTGCGCAGGAACAGCAGCTTGCCGGCTTCGAACGACTGTCGGCCCTGCTCCTCCTGGTAGGTGATCGCCTGCTTGGGGATGTCGCCGTTCTTGTAGTGGTCGGCGAGCATCTGCAGACCCTGCTTGGCCTGCGGGGAGTCGACCGTCGCCGTGACGCCGTCCGACCCGACGACCGCGCCACCGAAGGTGTTGATCGCCTCGGTCGCGTTGCAGGTCAGGCCCTCGTACTTGGTGAACTGGCCCGCGTAGCAGTCCATGTTGTGCGACTTGGCGATGGAGCAGTCGGCCCACATCTCGTCCAGCGTCTTCGGCGGGGTCTTCACCAGGTCGGAGCGGTAGTAGAGCATGCCGCCGTCACTGCTGGCCGGAGCGGCGTACGAGCTTGCCGTTGTAGGTCGCGGCCTTGACCGGGGGCTCGAGGAAGCCGTCGGTCGGCAGCGCGTACTGGCCGGTCAGCGGCTGGAGCCAGCCCTTGGCCGCGAACTCCGCGGTCCAGACGACGTCGACCGAGATGACGTCGTAGCTCGAGTCCTTGGCCTGGAAGTGCTGCACGTCGTCGTCGTGCTGCTGGTCGGCCGCGTCGGTCTGCTCCTTGAGCGTGACCTTCTCGGTCGGGTGCGCGGCGTTCCACTTGGCGACGATCGGGGCGGCAACGTTGCTGTTGTCCTTGCCCTGGACGTACGTGATCGGGCCGTGGTCGCTGTTGGCGTTACCGCCGCCACTGCCGCCCGCCACTGCTGCCTCCACACGCGGCGAGGAGCATCGCTCCCGCAACTGCCGTGGCCGCCAAGGCGAGGCCGCGACGTCCCTTCGTGCGTACCGTCATCTGTTCTCCCTGTTTCGAGGACTTCCGGCGACACTGCTTGCCGGCCGTTGGGCAGGTTCGCCCGACACCTTCATGAAACCGTTGACATGGTTGCCCGACGTGCTCGGCTGAGCAAGGCCCAACCCGGTCACGAATTTGTAACGGGCCCGTTACCTGCTGGTTGGATAGCGGGGTGAACGACGACACCTACGCACGCTGGTGGCAGTCCGCCGTCGATCTACCAGATCTACCCGCGCAGCTTCGCCGACTCGGACGGCGACGGCATCGGGGACCTGCCGGGCGTGATCGCCCGGCTCGACTACCTGGCCGAGCTGGGGGTCGACGCGATCTGGCTCTCGCCGTTCTACCCCTCGCCGCAGGACGACAACGGCTACGACATCAGCGACTACCAGGACGTCGACCCGATCTTCGGCACGCTGGCCGACTTCGACGCGCTCGTGGCCGGCGCCCACGAGCGCGGGATCAAGATCGTCATCGACGTCGTCGTCAACCACACCTCGGACGAGCACCCGTGGTTCGCGGCCAGCCGCTCGGAGCCAGGACGACCCCAAGCGCGACTGGTACTGGTGGCGCCCGCCGCGGGCCGGGATGGCCGCCGGGCGCTGCCCGGCGCCGAGCCGACCAACTGGGCGTCGTTCTTCTCCGGGCCGGCCTGGGAGCTGGACGAGGCGAGCGGCGACTACTACCTGCACCTGTTCTCCCGCAAGCAACCTGACCTCAACTGGGAGAACCCGTCGGTGCGCCAGGCGGTCTACGAGATGTTGCGCTGGTGGCTCGACCGCGGCGTCGACGGCTTCCGGATGGACGTCATCAACATGATCTCCAAGGACGGTCGCGGCCGACGGATCCCTGCCGGACGGCGTCGCGCTCGACGGCATGCTCGGCGCAGGGGCGCAGCACTTCATCGACGGCCCGCGGATGCACGAGTTCCTGCAGGAGCTGCACGCGCAGGTGCTCGGCGACCGCCCCGACGTCATGACCGTGGGCGAGATGCCGGGCGTCACCGTCGAGGAGGCGCGGCTCTACACCGACCCGGCGCGGGCCGAGGTCGACATGGTCTTCCAGTTCGAGCACGTCGGCCTCGACCAGGGCGCCACCAAGTGGGACATCCGGCCGCTGCGGCCTGCTCGACCTCAAGGCGACCCTCGGCCGCTGGCAGGCCGGCCTGGCCGAGACCGGCTGGAACAGCCTCTACTGGAACAACCACGACCAGCCGCGCGCGGTCTCCCGGTTCGGCGACGACAGCCCGGAGCACCGGGTCCGGTCGGCCAAGCTGCTCGGGCACGGTGCTGCACCTGCACCGGGGCACGCCGTACGTCTACCAGGGCGAGGAGCTGGGCCTGACCAACGCCGGCTTCGGCGGCATCGAGGACTACCGCGACATCGAGTCGCTGAACCACTACGCCGAGGCGCGACGGCGGCCGGCGAGGTCGCCCGAGCGCGTGCTCGCCGCCCTGCGGGTGATGAGCCGCGACAACGCGCGGACGCCGATGCCCGTGGGATCGCCAGGCGGCGACGCGGCGGAGGTCAACTGGATCCCGCGACTCGCCGTCGGCTTCCACCACTACCGCCGGCTGATCCAGCTGCGCCACGACGAGCCGGCCGGCGGTGCTGGGTGACTTCACGATGCTGCTGCCCGAGCACGAGCAGATCTACGCGTTCACCCGCAGCCTCGAGGGCACGAATCTCCTTGTCCTGGCTAACTTTTCGGGCTCGGACGTGACCTTCGACCTGCCGGATGCGCCGGGTTGGGCGGCGGCCGAGCTGCTGCTGGGCAACTACGACGCGAGAGTCCGGCGCCCGGCGCGTCGATGACGCTGCGCCCCTGGGAGGCGCGTGGTCTACCGGGCTCACTCGCCGAACGAGTTGACCATGGCGTAGCGCCGCGCGCTCGAGGTAGTCCCAGAGCTGGTGCGTCCAGCTCCGGCTCCAGTCCGAGCTCGTCGACGGCCGCGCGCATGTGCAGCAGCCAGCGGTCGCGCTGGTCCGGCGTCACGGCGTACGGCGCGTGGCGCATCCGCAGCCGCGGGTGCCCGCGCTCGTCGCTGTAGGTCGTGGGGCCGCCCCAGTACTGCTCGAGGAAGAGCAGCAGCCGCTCCTCGGCGGCGGCCAGGTCCGGCTCGGGATAGAGCGCGCGCAGCGGCGCGTCGTCCGCCACGCCCTCGTAGAACCGGTGGACCAGCCGGACGAAGGTCTCGTGGCCGCCGACCTGGTCGTAGAAGGTCGGGGCGGTCGTCACCGCTCCATGATGACGGCTCGCAGCTCAGCGGTGTCCGGCGCTGGCGGGCTCGGCGGCCCGGTCGACGCCGCGGACGACGAGCTCGATCGGGTAGGTGATCTGGCGCACCGGCAGCGACGGGTCGAGCAGCCGCTCCAGCATCAGCTGGGCGCCGCGCATCCCGAGCTGCTCGACCGGCTGGATCACCGTCGTCAGGTCGAGCATCTCGGCCAGCTCGTGCCCGTCGTAGCCCACCACCGAGATGTCGACGCCCGGGGTCAGGCCGTGCCGGCGCAGGGCCCGGATGGCGCCGAAGGCCATCTCGTCGGAGATCGCGAAGACGGCGCTGGGCCGGTTCGGCAGGGCCGAGCAGCCCTTCCATCGCCGCCTCACCGCCGGCGATCGTGAACGACCCGTACGTCGTGAACTCCGGGCTGCGCGGTCAGCCCGGCGGCCGCCATCGTGCGCAGGAACCCCTCGTACCGGTCGGCGTCCGGCGTGAACGGGCTGGGCAGCACGCGTCCGGAGATGATCGCGATGTCGCGGTGGCCGAGGTCGATCAGGTGCTGGGTGGCCAGGCAGGCGCCCTTGACGTCGTCGACCATCGTCGCGACGGCCTTGGGCGACGATCGTCCCGACGAGCACGACCGGCAGGTCGAGGTCGAACAGTCCCGGCGACGTCCTCGCTGTCCGGGTCCAGGCTGAGCACCAGGAAGCCGTCGGCCTTGTGCCGCAGCCGCCGGTGCGAGGGCACCCGGTGCGGCTCGCTCGGCTCGCCGGTGCCGAACAGCAGCAGGTCGAAGTCGGCCTCGTGGAAGACCCGCTCGGCCCCGCTGAGCACGGTGGCGAAGTACCAGCGAGCGACGAACGGGGTGATGACCGCGATCGCGCGGGTCCGGCCGGTCGCGAGCCGCGAGGCCGTCGGTGAGATGACGTAGTCCATCCGCTCCGCGACGCTCATCACGTGGTGCCGGGTGGTGGGGTCGACGTTCGGCAGGCCGCGCAGCGCGCGCGACACCGTGGCGGTGGAGACCCCGGCTTCGCGGGCGATGTCCCTGATTGTCATCGCCACGGCAAAGATCTCCCTTCGTCGGTCGGGTTACAACGCTGAGCCCCCGGCGACTGTAGGGAGTCGGTGTAAGGGCTTGCAAGGGTGGGTGGGAATCGGGCCCGGCTGCTTCGGCGAACTCGGCGCCCTGACGTCTGCCTAACCGGTCGGTGTCTGGGTCAGCGTGGACCGCCCGACGCGCAGCCGCCAGGTCGCGCTGAGTGAACCGTCGTGACGCGTGACGGTGATCGTCGTCGGCGTCGCCCGTGGAGGGCACCGCGGACGCCGGGCCAGGCGAAGTGCGTCCGGGTCGATCGGCACCTGGAAACCGCTGTCGGAGTAGGTCCACGACGACGCCCCGCCGACCAGCTGGCCCGCCGACACGGACCTCGACCCGCCCGGGGCCGGTCGTGATGCCCCCGAGCTCGAGCCGCGCGTCGTACGGCAGGGTGACTGACCAGGCTGCCGGTGGCGGCCCGACCCGGCAGGACGCACCTCGTGGGTCTGCGTCGAGGTTCGAGACCGAAGTCGGGGTCCAGCTGCGTGGTGGCGGGTCGGGTCGGGAGCGGGTAGTCCGCGAGCGGGACATCCTGGTAGAGCGCCGACCCGCGCGGTCGAGCCGGCGGACGGGGTGCCGGCGACGACCAGGTCGATGCTCACCGGCTGGCCCAGCCGGACGCCGGCCTGCGACCAGTACCGCTGCTGGGCCGCGGGCAGGTAGCCGCCCGACGCGCTGACCGACTCACCGCTCACCGCATCGCCGCATTCGCCGCCCTGGGTGCCGACGGTGTCTTCACCGTTGATTCGGATCGTCATGGCCCGGGGCAGGTCGCCTGGCAGGCTGCCGGTGCAGCCGAGCGCGACGGTCAACCCGTACGACGCGGGGGTCGCCGTGAACATGTGGTTCACGCCGGCGTGGAGGGGCACCCGGGCCGAGCCGATCTGCCGACCACCGTGGGCATAGAGCGGCAGTCCGTTGACGTCGGGGTTCCTCGGCGCGGCCGGCTGCTCGGCCCGGCGCTGGCCGACGACGGACGTCGTGGCCAGGACGGCGACGACGGCAACCGCCGCGATGCCCGCGGCGTACCCGCCGGCCCGGCGGCGTCGCTGCGCGGCGACGTGCCCTCGGATCCCGGCCATCCGGTCGGTCACCGGGAAGGCCGGGGCGTTCCCTGACTCCGTCAGGGCGGCCCGGAGCTGGTCAAGAGAGACGGACATGGCGTGCTCCTTCCGGCGTGAGCTGGGGGTCGACGCGGAGCTTGGCCAGCGCCTTGGCGGCCTGGCTCTTGACGGTGCCGACACTGATCCCGAGCAGGTCAGCGGTCTGGCGCTCGGTGCAGTCCTCGACGAAGCGCAGGACGACGACCGCTCGCTGGCGGCGAGGTAGCGCGGCGAGGGCCCGGATCAGCGCATCCCGGTCATCGGGGTCACTGGCCGGGCGATGGCCCGTCGTCCCGGCCGAGGTCTCCGGGAGCTGCTCCGTCGGTTGCTCGCCGCGCCACTTGCGCTGCCACCAGGAGGCAGTAGGTATTGACCATGATCTTGCGGACATAGGGCTCGGGTTCGCCCTCGATCCGGCGCCAGGCCGGCCAGGCCTTGGCCAGCGCGGTCTGGACCAGGTCCTCGGCCAGCGCGTGGTCACGGGTCAGGTGGTAGGCCATGCGGTGCAGCGCATCACCGCGTGCCGCGACGAATGCCTCGAACCCGTCCGGTGCCTGCACGTCCACCCCCTCGATCGCGGCCTGTGCACCAAGAGACCGGTCAGCCGGCGGTAAAGGTTGCCTGCTTGCGGGACTCGAGCCCGGCTACATCCCGGGCGGCCGGGCCGGGGGACCGCCGCCGTACCCGGGGAAGACCACGGGCGCCTTGACGCCGTGCGCGTCGAACGCGGCCTTGGCCCGCTCGCGGATCTCCCGCTGCACCGGCAGGTTCTCGTTCGGCGCGCACTTGGCGATGACCCGGATCGTGATCGTCGTCCCGGTGATCTGCTCGACCCCCGCCACGGCCGGCACCTCGACCAGCCGGTCGTGCCAGTTCGGGTCCTCGTCGAGCTGCTGCATGGCCTCGCGGATGATGTCCTGCACCCGCTCGATGTCCTCGGTGTAGGCCACAGGCAGGTCGACGATGGCGGTCGACCAGCCCTGGCTGCGGTTGCCGATCCGGATGATCTCGCCGTTGCGGACGTACCAGACGACACCGTTGCCGTCCCGCAGCCGGGTGACCCGCAGGGTCACGTCCTCGACGGTGCCGATCGCCTCGCCGGTGTCGATCACGTCGCCCACGCCGTACTGGTCCTCGACCAGCATGAAGATGCCGGACAGGAAGTCCTTGACCAGGCTCTGCGCGCCGAAGCCCAGCGCCACGCCCGCGACGCCGGCCGACGCCAGCAGCGGGGCGATCGGCAGCCCGAGCTCGTCGAGGATCATCACGAAGGCGACGCTGAAGACGACGGTCGTGACGATGCTGCGCAACACCGTGCCCAGCGTCTCGGTGCGCTGGCGGCGCCGCTCGTGCAGAGCACCGGTCGCGTTCGCGAGGACCCGGGTGGCCCGGTGGCCCTCGAGCCGCTCGGCCAGCCTCGACTCGAGGGTCCGGCGGATGATCCGGCTGATCAGCCGGTTGACCACCCAGCGGATCAGTGCGGCGGCCAGCAGGATGCACCAGGATCGGCAGCCCGCTGTGGAGCAGCCAGTCTCCGACGTCGTTGTTCATGACTCGGCCGAGCTCCAGGCCGACGTGGTGAGCGGTGAACGACAGGGTGTCGGCGGACAGCTCGATGCTGCGCGACAGGGCCCGTCCACCGTGGCCGACGTCGCGCTCGAGCCGGACCAGCACCGGGTGGCTCGCCGGGTCGTTGGTCGTCGCGTGCTGAAGCGCGGCGGCGAGCTTGCGGGCGTGCATCGTGTCGACCCGGGTGTCACCCTCGAAGATCGTGAAAAGCACTGCGGGATAAGCAGTTCCGTCCACGACCCGATGGTACGGCGAGTAGCCGAGCAGCCAGCCGAGCTGCTCGGGGTCGCTCGCCGTGCCGTACTCCTCGTCCCAGGTCGCGCCGAGGCCGAACAGCTCGTAGCGGACCATGTCCAGCAGCGGCGCCGAGCAGACGACGGCGCGATAGAGGTCCGGCCGCTGGGTCAGCGCGGCGCCGACCAGCAGGCCGCCGTTGGACCCGCCCGAGATGGCCAGCTGGTCCGGCGTGGTCCAGCCCTGCGCGACCAGATGCTCGGCGGCGGCGTGGAAGTCGTCGAAGACGTTCTGCTTGTTGGCCATCATCCCGGCGCGGTGCCACTGCTCGCCCTCTTCGCCGCCGCCGCGCAGCTGGGCGACGGCGTAGACGCCGCCCGCCTCGACCCAGGCCAGGATCCCGGCGGAGTAGCTCGGGCCGAGCGGGATGCCGAAGCCGCCGTAGCCGTAGAGGATCGTCGGCCGTGGCTCGGTCGGGCTCGGCCCCCTGCGCGATCAGCAGCATCCGGACGGTCGTCCCGTCCTTCGACGGGTAGTCGACGAGCTGGCTGGTCACTGGCGGAACCTCGACGGTGCCAGGCGCTTTCGCCCAGAGCGACACCTCGCCGGACCGGGCGTCGTAGTGCAGGACGCTGCTCGGCGTCGCCGAGTCGGTGTAGCCGAACCACGACTCGTGGCCGCCCTCGGGGCGCTCGCCCAGGCCGCCGATGGTGCCGACGCCGGGCAGCTCGACGGAGCTCAGGCGCGCGCCGGTGGCCAGGTCGTGCACGCTCACCTCGCTGACGGCGTGCCGGGTCCAGGCGGCGAGCAGGACGCGCCGCGTCGCCGAGCTCGGGTCCGTCGAGGATCGCGAAGTCCTCGAGCACCGCCTCCGGGTCCTCCGGCAGGAGGTCGACCCAGTTGTCATAGCCGGGGTCGGTCGGGTCGACCACCGCGAGCCGCCCGCGGGGCGCATCGCGATCGGTGGAGACGTATGCCGCGCCCGTCGCGGCTGACGAAGATCGAGGTCTGGGCGTCGACGCCGGACTGGACCTCCGCGAAGTCCGGCACCTCGGGGCCGCTGGCCGCCAGGTCGGCCAGCCAGACCTCGGTGCGCGGCGCGGTCCCGGCCGATGCCGTCACGGCCAGCCAGCGGCCGTCCCAGGACAGGTGCACGCCGTAGTAGTTGGTCTTGTCGCGCCCCTCGCCGAAGACCATGACGTCCTCGGCCGGGTCGGTCCCGACCTGGTGCAGCCAGATCCGGCGGTGGTACTGCTCCTCGTCAGCCGGGACGAGGCCGGGGTCGAGCCGCCGTACGTAGTAGTAGGCCTGCCCGCCGAGCAGCCAGGCGACGGGGGAGTAGCGGGCCCGGTCGATCGGCCCGTCGACGACCTCGCCGGTGGCGACGTCCAGGACGCGCAGCACCGACTCCTCGCGGCCGCCCTCGGAGAGCTGGTAGGCGAGCCGGTCGCCCTCCTTGCTCGGCTGCCACGCGTCCAGCGTCGTCGTGCCGGCCGGGTCGATCGCCATCGGGTCGACGAGCACGCGCTCGGTGCCGTCGGGGTCGACCGTCAGCAGCACGGCGTGCTCCTGGTCGGGCAGCCGGCGGAGCAGGAAGGACCGCTCGCCGCGCCAGGTCGGCGCGCTGACCAGCCCGGCCTGCAGCAGCTCGCCCACCCGGCGGCGCAGGTAGTCGCGGCCGGGCCAGGTCGCGCTCGCCTCGGCGTACAGCTCGTCCTGGGCCTTGCTCCAGTCGACCGTCGGCTCGGCCGACGGCGTCCTCGAGCCAGCGGTAGGGGTCGGCGACGTCGTACGTCGGGGTGGTCTCGGGCAGCCGCTCGACCAGGTCCAGCCGGGCCGCCGCCGGGTAGCGCAGTACGCCGTCACTCATGCGGCCAACCCTACGGACTACGGTCGTCCCCGTGAGCGAGCTGCATGAGCTGAGTGCTCTCGACCTCGGCCGCGCAGTCGCCGATCGGGTGGTGTCACCGGTCGAGGTGACCCAGCACTTCCTGGACCGGATCGACGCCGACGACGGCCGGCTCGGCGCCTTCGTGACAGTGACCCGCGACCTCGCGCTGGCCCAGGCCCGCGAGCAGGAGGCGTTGGCGCAGCAAGGTGCGCTCGCGTCGCCGCTGGCCGGGGTGCCGGTGCCCGATCAAGGACCTCAACCACGTCGTCGGCGAGCCGGTCAGCTATGGCAGTGCGGTCTACGCCGGTTTCGTCGCGCCGGTCGACGACCACGTGGTCCGCCGGCTCAAGGCCGCCGGCACGATCTGCCTCGGCAAGACCAGCACTCCCGAGTTCGGCCTGCCCTGCTACACCGAGACCGCGATCGGGCCGCCGGCCCGTGACGCCGTGGGACCTGTCGCGCGGGGCCGGTGGCTCGAGCGGGGGAGCCGCCGCCGCCGTCGCAGCCGGCCTGGCGCCCGATCGCTCAGGGCAGTGACGGTGGCGGCTCGATCCGGATCCCGGCCAGCAGCTGCGGGCTGTTCGGGCTCAAGCCCAGCCGCGGGCGGGTGAGCAGCGGTCCGCTGTTCGGTGATGTCGGGCCCGGGCTCGGGCGTCATCGGCCCGATCGCCTGGACCGTCGCCGACGCCGCGGCGCTGCTCGACATCATGGCCGGCCCGGAGCCGGGCGACCCGCACTGGGCGCCGCCGCTGCCGGCCGGCGAGACCTTCGCCGACCACGCCCGTCGCGATCCCGGTCGGCTGCGCATCGCGCGGTTCCGCACGCCGGTCGTCGGTGACGGCTGAGGTGCACGCCGAGTGCGTCGCGGCGTACGACGAGGCGAGCCGGCTGCTGGCGGAGCTCGGTCACGAGGTCGTCGACATCGAGCCGCCGATCCCGCGCGACGTCGTCCCGATGTTCGAGGTCGTCTGGACGGTCCTTGCCACGTTGACCCCCGTGCCGGACGGGCGCGAGGGCGAGCTGATGCCGCTCACCCGGCACCTGCGCGAGCGCGGCGCGCCGGTCAGCGGCACCCAGTTCGCCCAGGCCGTCGGGGCGATGCAGGCGGTGAGCCGGGCGGCGATCGGCAGCCTCGCGTCGTACGACGCCGTCCTGACGCCGACGCTCGCTGACCTGCCGGCGCCCGTCGGCAGCCTGCGCAACGACGATGACCCGGCGCGCGGATTTCGAGGCGCAGAAACGGTTTACGCCGTTCACCGCACTGTGGAACGTCACCGGCATGCCGGCCGTGAGCCTGCCGCTGCACCACACCCCGCCGCTGCCGGGCGCACCGGCCGGCCTCCCGGTCGGCGTGATGCTGGCCGGTCGGCCCGCGGGTGAGGCCCAGCTGCTGGCTCTGTCAGCCCAGGTCGAGGCGGCCGCCCCGTGGCAGGATCGGCGACCGACATGAGCGACGCCGAAACCCACGACCACCCCGGGCCGACCGAGCCGGTCGAGCCGACCGAGCCGTTCGACCACGGTCCACCGTCCGGTGAGCTGGTCGAGCTCGCCCGCGCCTACGACATCGCCACGGACTACTGGGACTGGCGCGGGCGGCACGTGCTGGTCTCCGCCGGCACGATCCGCGCCGTGCTGCGGGCCTTCGACGTCGTGGCCGAGACCGACCAGGACGTCCAGGCCGCTCTGCGCGGCGGCCCAGGACCGCCCGTGGCGGCGGGTGCTCCCGGCCATCGTGGTGACCCGGCAGGGCTCCGCTCACCAGGTCAAGGTGCACGTCGACGACGGCGCCGCCGTACAGGTGTGGGTCGACCTCGAGCTGGGCGGCCGGATCGACGCCCGCCAGGTCGAGCACTGGGTCCCGCCGCGCAACGTCGACGGGCGGCCGGTTGGCGAGGCGACCTTCGAGCTCGGCCCGGAGCTACCGGCCGGCTGGCACGCGGTGCATGCCGAGACGCCGCAAGGGGTTTCGACCGCGCCGCTGGTCGTCACGCCGGACCGGCTCGAGCTCCCACCGGTGCTGACCGACCGGCGGGCCTGGGGCTTCATGACGCAGCTCTACTCGGTCCGCTCCAGCCGTTCCTGGGGCATCGGCGACCTGGCCGACCTGGCCGAGCTCGCCGGCTGGAGCGGCGGTGACCTGGGCGCCGACTTCGTCCTGGTCAACCCGCTCAACGCGGCGGCGCCGGTCCCGCCGATGGACCCCTCGCCGTACCTGCCGACGACCCGGCGCTTCGTCAACCCGATCTACATCCGGGTCGAGGACATCCGTGAGGTCGCCTATATGCCGTCGGCCGAGCGGCAGATGCTCGAGTGGCACGCGGACGACGCCCACCTCGCCAACTCGACCGACCTGATCGACCGCGACCGGGCCTGGGAGGCCAAGTCCGCAGCCCTCGACATCGTCCATCGGCTGCCTCGGTCGGTGGCGCGGCAACGGGCCTACGACGACTTCCGTCGCCAGATGGGGCCAGGGCTGGTCGACTTCGCGACCTGGTGCGCCTTGACCGAGGATCACGGTCTCCCGGCGACGGATTGGCCTGCGGGACTTGACGATCCGCGGTCCCCGGAGGTCGAGGCCGAGCGGCAGCGGTTGGCCGACCGGGTCGACTTCTTCTCCTGGCTGCAATGGATCGCCGACGAGCAGCTCGGCTATGCGCAGCAGACCGCACGCGGGGCCGGCATGGGGGTCGGGGTCATCCACGACATCCCGGTCGGCGTGCATCCGCTCGGCGCCGATGCCTGGTCGTTGTCGACCGCGCTGGCGTCCGGGGTGCGGGTCGGCGCCCCGCCGGACCCGTTCAACCAGCAGGGCCAGAACTGGAGCCAGCCGCCGTTGCGGCCGGACCGGCTCGAGGAGCTCGCCTACGCGCCGTACCGCGACATGCTGCGCACGGTCCTGCGGCACGCCGGCGGCGTCCGGGTCGACCACGTGATCGGGCTCTTCCGGCTGTGGTGGGTGCCGGAGGGCCAGCCGGCCGACCAGGGCACCTACGTCCGGTACGACCATGAGGCGCTGGTCGGGATCCTGGCGCTCGAGGCGCAGCGGGCCGGTGCGGTCGTGATCGGCGAGGACCTCGGCACTGTCGAGCCGTGGGTGCGCGACTACCTGCGCGACCGTGGGATCTTCGGGACCTCGATCCTCTGGTTCGAGCGGGACGAGCAGGGCCGCCCCCTCGAGCCGGAGCGCTGGCGTGAGCTGTGCCTCGCGACGGTGACCACACATGACCTGCCGCCGACCGCGGGATACCTTGCGGGAGAACACATTCGGCTGCGCGACGAGCTGGGCCTGCTGACCCGGCCAGTGGAGGAGGAGCGGGCCGAGGACGACCTGGAGCGGGCGGCGATGCTCGACCTGCTGCACCGCCGCGGGCTGCTCAAGGACGCGGCCGGCACCCGCGCGACCGTCGAGGCGCTGCACCGGCTGATCGCCTGGACCCCCGCGCGGTTGATCGGCGTCGCGCTGACCGACGCGGTCGGCGAGGTGCGCACGATCAACCAGCCCGGCACCGACCAGGAGTACCCGAACTGGCAGCTCCCGCTCTCGGACGAGCACGGGCGGCAGGTCTTGCTCGAAGAGCTGGTCCGCTCGCGCCGGGCCCGCGACCTCGCCCGCGCCGCCGCCACCGGCTGACTGTCAGCACCAGGGCGACGTATTCGCCTCGTGGTGCCGACACTCGACGCGACTCAGGCTTGGGCGTCTCGCTGCTGGGCCCGGACTGCGCGCACCACGGTGTCGCGGTTCTCGCTCACCAGTCGGACCAGCGACGGCGGCACGTCCGCCGCCGCGCCCGGCCCGTCGAGCCAGGCCTGGGTGCGGTCGGCCAACGACTGGCTCGAGAGCAGGGTCGGGAACAGCCCGACGACGATCTTCTGGGCCGAGTCGTTGGTCCGGCTGAACCAGGCCGGCACGATCGTCTCGAAGTACCGGTCGACGAACGGCTCCAGCAGGGCCGGGTCGTGCACCCGCCCGAAGCCGACGATCGCGGCCTCCTGCAACGCGTTCGGCAGGTCGTCGTTGTCGACGACGCTCGACCATGCGGCGAGCTTGGCCTCCGGCGTCGGGATGCTGGCCCGGGCCGCCGCCGCGTGCCGCTGTCCCGCGGCCGTGTTGTCCAGCTCGAGCTCGGCCTCGATCTCGGCCGGCGCCGCGGCGCCCGCCGCCACCAACGCCGTGAGCAACGCCCAGCGCAGGTCGGTGTCGATGACCCGTCCCGGCAGCTCGCGCTCGCCTTCGAGCAGATCACGCAGGTACGCCGTGTCAGCCGGGGCGATGGCCGACGCGGCGAAGGCGGTCAGCAGCTGCAGCTGGGAGTCGCTCCCCGGCGCTGCGACCTCGGTCGAGCTCGCGCAGCCGGGCCGTCACGACCGAGTTGAGAGCGGCCCGGCGGGCCGGGTCGGAGTAGAACCGCGCCGCCGTCGCCCGCTGAGCCAACAGGATCCGCTGGACGCTCGAATCCGTCTCTGCCGCAACGTTTTCCAGCACCAGCTCCACGAAGTCCCGGGCCGCCAGCTCGGCATCCCGGGTCATGTCCCAGGCCGCGCCGAGGATCAGGGCGCGTGGCATCGACGACTCGAACGTGCTGAGGTGCCCGACCGTCGTCGCGAGCGACTGCGGGTCGAGCCGGATCTTGGCGTAGGCGAGGTCGTCGTCGTTGACCAGCAACAGGTCCGGGCGCCGCTGGCCGACCAGCCCGGGCACCGCGCGTACGGGCCCCGCTGACGTCGAGCTCGATCCGGCTGGTGCGGACGAGCCCGCCGTCGTGCAGGTCGTAGCCACCGACGGCCAGCCGGTGCTCGCGCAGCACCGGGTGGTCGCCGGGTGCGGTCTGGTCGATGAAGGCGCTGACGATGACACCGTCGGCGTCGGACTCCACGACCGGTCGCAGGGTGTTGACCCCGGCCTGCTGCAGCCAGTCGGCGCTCCAGGCCGCGAGGTCGCGGCCGCTCGTCGACCTCGAGCTCGCGCAAGAGGTCGCTCAGCTCGGTGTTGCTCCAGGCGTGGGCCTTGAAGTAGCGCCGCAGGCCCTGCACGAACTCCTCGCGCCCGACGTAGGCGACGAGCTGCTTCAGCACCGACGGCCCCTTGGCGTAGGTGATCCCGTCGAAGTTGACCTCGACGTCCTCGAGGTCACGGATCGTGGCGACGATCGGGTGCGTCGTGCCGAGCTGGTCCTGCCGATAGGCCCACGACTTCTCGGCCGAGTTGAAGGTCGTCCAGCCCCACGGCCAGCGGGTCGCCTCGACCTGGGCGATCGTGCTGGCCCACTCGGCGAACGACTCGTTGAGCCAGAGGTCGTTCCACCAGCGCATCGTCACCAGGTCGCCGAACCACATGTGGGCGAGCTCGTGCAGGATCGTCAGCGCCCGGCGCTCGATGATCGCCTCGGGCACGTTGGACCGGAAGACGTAGGACTCCAGGAAGGTCACCGCGCCGGCGTTCTCCATCGCCCCGGCGTTGAACTCGGGCACGAACAGCTGGTCGTACTTCGCGAACGGGTAGGGCAGGTCGAACATCTCCTCGAAGAACGTCGAAGCCCTGGCGTCGTGATCTGGACGATCTCGTCGGTGTCGAGGTGCTCGGCCAGGCTGGCCCGGCAGTAGACCGCCGAGCGGGATGACCCGGCCGTCGCGGCTGGTGTGCTGGCGCTGCTCGCGGTGATAGGGCCCGGCGATGATCGCGGTCACGTACGACGACAGCACCGGCGTCGGCTCGAACCGCCAGATCGGCCTGGCCGGCTCCGGCCGGCTCCGGCTCCGGGCGTCGGGCTGACCGACACGACGGTCCAGTGGTCCGGCGCCGTGACGGTGAAGGTGAAGGTCGCCTTGAGGTCCGGCTGCTCGAACACCGCGAAGACCCGCCGCGAGTCGGCCACCTCGAACTGGGAGTAGAGGTAGACCTCGCCGTCGACCGGGTCGACGAACCGGTGCAGCCCCTCGCCGCTGTTCATGTAGATCGCGTCGGCCTGGACCTCGAGCACGTTGTCCTCGGCCAGCGTCGGGCAGCTGCAGCCGCATGCCGTCGAACACCTGCGCCGGGTCGAGCGAGACGCCGTTGAGCGTCGCGCTGTGCACCGGTGCGGGCGACCAGGTCGATGAAGGTCGAGCTGCCGGGCGGCTGCAGGCGAACCGCACGACCGTCCGGGCGGCGAACGTCTCGGGGCCGGTGGTCACGTCGAGGCTCACGTCGTACGACGTCACCGCGATCATGGCGGCGCGCTCGCGGGCCTCTTCGTGGGTGAGGTTCATTCCAGGCACGGTCGCCATCCTGGCACGCCGGGAATTGCGGGCCGGGCGTTCTGTTGTAACCCTAGTAGTAGAAATCTCAACATCTTCCGCTAGTTCTGCCCGTCGAGGAGCAACCTGTGAGCGACCGCCAAGCCGTCGATTTCTGGTTCGACCCGATCTGCCCCTGGGCGTGGATGACCTCCCGCTGGATGGAGCAGGTCGAGCAGGTGCGACCGGTCGACGTGACGCTGGCACGTCATGAGCCTGGCCGTGCTCAACGAGGGCCGCGACCTGCCGGCCGACTACCAGGACATGATGAAGCGGGCCTGGGGCCCGGTTCGCGTCATCGTCGCTGCCCAGCAGCTGCACGGCGACGACGTCGTCAAGCCGCTGTACGACGCGATGGGCACCCGGCTGCACCCCAAGGGCATCAAGGACTACGACCAGGTCATCGCCGAGTCGCTGGCCGAGGTCGGTCTGCCGGCCGAGCTCGCGGCCTACGCCACCAGCGACGAGTACGACGACCAGCTCCGGGCCAGCCACGAGGAGGGCATCTCCAAGGTCGGCCAGGACGTCGGTACGCCGGTCATCGCGGTCGACGACGTGGCGTTCTTCGGGCCGGTCGTGACGCCGGCGCCCAAGGGTGAGGCGGCGGCCAAGCTCTGGGACGGCGTGCGTGCTCGTCGCCGGCGACCCCGGGCTTCTACGAGATCAAGCGCTCGCGCACCCAGGGCCCGATCTTCGACTGAGGTCCCTAGGATGCGCGCATGCGCGTGCACATCGGCGGCGACCACGCTGCGTACGACCTGAAGCTCCACCTCGTCCAGCACCTGCTGGCGCAGGGTCACGACGTCGTCGACCACGGCCCGGACCACTACGACGCCGAGGACGACTACCCGGTCGCCGTGCCTGCGCTGTGCCGAGGCGGTGTCCGGCGAGCCGGGCAACCTGGGCATCGTGCTGGGCGGCTCCGGCAACGGCGAGCAGATCGCGGCCAACAAGGTCGACGGCATCCGGGCCGCCCTCGCCTACACCGAGGAGACGGCGCAGCTGGCCCGGCTGCACAACAACGCCCAGATCGTCTCGATCGGCGCCCGGATGACCGAGCCCGAGCTGGCGGCCCGGATCGTCGACATCTTCCTGGCCACCGAGTTCTCGGGCGAGGCGCGGCACCAGCGCCGGATCGACATGGTCCGCCGCTACGAGCAGTCCGAGGAGCTGCCGCCGATCCCCGAGAGCGAGGGCTAGCTCAGAACATCTGCGGTACGGCGGGTTCGGTGAGCCCGCGCAGTGCCGTCGACAGGCTCGCCACCGCGCCCGGCCGGTGCTCGACGACCAACCCCGCGGCCGCGATGGCCGCCAGCGACGGGCCGCCGAGGTAGGCCGCCGCCAGGTCGCGGACGTCCAGCCCAACGCCGGCGGCGTCGGTCGTCGGCTCGCACCGGACGTCCGCCCCTGACACCGTCAACCGCCAGCGGCCGGCGTTCCACGGACAGAGGTCGTCGGTCAGCTCGAGCACCTCGTCGAGGTCGTGGGCATACCCGCGGGCGGCCAGCGCGCGCGGCACGTCGACCAGCCGGATCCAGAGCGCCATCGGCCCGGATGGCGGCCGCCGACCCGCACGTCGACCAGCCAGGCTGAACAGCGGGTGGTCCAGGCCCAGTGGCGCCGTGATGACCTCGGTGATCAGGTCCAGGCTCAACATGCGCGACCACAGGACGTGTTCGGTGGGCGCGTCGAGGGCGACCAGCTGGGTCACGCCGACCTTCCCGCTCGGCACCCCCTGGTGCCAGTCCATCCGGCGCCGGAACACGGCATAGCCGGTGGGGCGGCCGTCCCGCCGAGCCACGACCAGCTTGGTGAGCTCGGCGCCGTGGTAACGCTCGGGCCGGTCCCGGAGCAGGCTCCGGATCACGCCCGCCGAGCGGACCACCCCGCCGGGGCGCAGGGCAGCGGCCCGCGTCGAGAGGTCATGGACGAGCTCGACGGCTCCCTCGATCGATGCGCTGGTCAGCTGGGTCATGATCTCGTCCGTGCCCGGGATGGGGCGCAGCGCGGTCCCGGCCGGGAGGGTCAGGGACACGCAGGAGGCGGCGTCGCCGTAGCCGAAGCGCTGGTAGATCGCGGCCTCGGAGGCGAACAGGCCGCTGAGCGGCTCGGCACCAGCCTCGTGCAGGCCCTGCAGGTGATGCCGCATCAGCTCGGTCAGGATCCCGCGGCGTCGATGGTCCGGGTGGACGTTGACCCAGGACAGGCCGGCCATCGGCACGATGGCCGGCGTCGACCCCCAGCCCGGCACCGCCAACCCCAGTGAGAACGAGGTGGCCAGCCCGGCCAGCTCCTCGTCGTCGGCCCAGTCCGGGCTCGCCGCGTGCTGGTGCGGGCCGGCCGCCCGGCGTACGGCGCCGAACGTGCGGTCCCACTCGATCTCCTGCAGGTCGGTCGCGGGGTCGAACTCGGCCAGCGGGAACGCGAACCCGGCCTGGTCCAGCCGGACCACCTCGTCGGCGTGCTCCGGCGCGAGCTGGATGATCCGCAGGTCAGCCGGTGCGCTCATCCGGTCAGCATGGGTGGGGCCCGGTGGCCGGGGCAACCGGATTGCCGCTCCGGTCCGGCCCCGGCCAGTAGGGTCCGAAGGTGGCAACGGCAGCACGACGATCTCGCGCCGGGCCGGTGGTTCGGGTCCGCCGGCGGGCGACCCGTGCCGCGCGTCGGTTCAAGGCGAGCGGACGGCCGACCTGGGGTCCCACGCTGCTGGGGTTGACGGTCCTCTCGGCCGTGCTCGCGGTGCTCACCGTGCACTTCCCGACCGGGGTGCCGACCTCGATCTTCGTGCTGGTGGCCGTCCTCGGCGGGTTCTTCCTGCCGGTCCGCGCGCTGGCCCTGCTCTATCTGGTGATCGCGATCGCGCTGGTCTACGTCGCTATCGGCCGCAAGGACGGGCCGACCCCACTCAACCGCAGCGTCGTCATCCTGCTGGGGATCACGGCGATCCTGATGATCTGGATCGCCCACAGCCGGGCCCGACTGGGCGTCCAGGGCACGGCTGGAGAGTCGATGCTGGTCGACCTGCGGGACCGGCTGCGGGCCCAGGGCGAGCTGCCGCCGCTGCCGCCGCGCTGGCACGCCGAGGTGGTGCTCCGGTCGGCCTACGGCGACCAGTTCTCCGGCGACTTCCTGGTGGCGACCCGCCGGATGGACGGCAACAGCTTCGAGCTGGCGCTGGTCGACGTCTCGGGCAAGGGGGCCGGCGCCGGCACCCGGGCCCTGCTCCTGTCCGGCGCGCTGGGTGGCCTGCTCGGCGCGCTGCCCTCGCACCGCTTCCTGCCCGCGGCCAACGACTACCTGCTGCGCCAACGGTGGAGCGAGGGTTTCGCCACCGCCGTGCACGTCACGATCGACCTCGTGACCGGCGACTTCCAGGTCGACAGCGCCGGACACCCGCCGGCCGTGCACTTCCAGTCGGGGTCGGGCCGCTGGGCGGTCCTGAGCCAGGACAGCGGCCCGCTGCTCGGGGTCATCCCGGACGCCACCTACCGGGGCCAGTCCGGGCGGCTGGCCCGCGGCGACGCGCTGGTGCTCTACACCGACGGCGTCGTCGAGGCGCGGGCCAGCGACCTGTCCGTCGGGATCGACCGGATGCTCGGGCAGGCCGACCTGCTGGTCACCCATGGTTTCCGCGGTGGCGCCCAGCGGATCGTCGACCTGGCCCGCGCGGGCGAGACCGACGACCGGGCCTGCGTCCTGGTCTGGCGCAGCTAGCCGTCAGCCGAAGGTCTGGCCCTCGCCCCGGTAGGTCGGCACGGTCTGCTCGATCCGGTCGCCGCGGACCAGGTGGACGACGTCGAACCGCTCGCAGAGCTCGCCGGCCTTCGCGTGCCGCAGCCAGACCCGGTCGCCCGGCAGCAGGTCGGCCGCCGCCTTGCCCCGCAACGGGGTCTGCACCTCGCCCGCCCCCTCGGTGCCCAGCAGCCGCAGACCGGCCGGCCACGTGGGGCGGGGCAGCCGGGCCTTGCCGGACGGGCCGGAGGCGATGTAGCCACCGCCGAACGCGGTTGCGATCCGTGGGTGCGGCCGGCGCACGACCGGCAGGGCGAACCAGGCCGAGGGCCGGCTCGCGAACGCCCGGTAGCCGTCGAACAGCCCGGGCGAGAACAGGCCGGAGCCCGCGGTCAGCTCGGTGACGGCGGGGTCGGCGGCGTCCACCTCCAGGCTTCCGGTGCCGCCGGCGTTGACCAGCCGGAGCGGCCGCCCGACGACCTGGTGCGCCGCCCGCAGCACCGCCGTACGGCGCTGGGCCAGGTCCGCGGCCGAGCGCGCCTTGACGAACCGCACGGCCGGGCTGGAGTCCGCCAGGCCGGCGATCTGGGCGTCGTAGAACATCAGCCCGACCAGCTCGACCCCGGGCTGCCGGGCGATCACGGCCGCGGCGTCGGCGGCCTGGGCCGGGGTGTGGACCGGCGAGCGCCGTACGCCGAGGTGGACCGGCCCGACCCGGAGCGAGGAGTCGACGTCGAGGCAGACCCGCACGGGCGTTTCGGCTGCCCGGCTGGCGCCGTCCTCAGTGCCGCGGGCCGACCGGATCAGCGAGAGCTGCGCCGGGTGGTCGACCATCAGCACGATCCGCGAGCGCAGCTCCTCGTCGGCCATCAGCTCGCGCAGCGCGGCCCGGTCGACGGTCGGGTAGCCCATCAGCAGGTCCCGATGCCCCTGCCGGGCCAGCCAGATCGCCTCCCGCAGCGCGAAGGTCATGACGCCCGAGAAGCCGGGCGAGGCGACGGCCGCGTCCACCAGGTGGCGCACCCGGACCGACTTGCTGGCGACCCGGATCGGTACGCCGGTGGCCCGCCGGGCCAGGTCGGCCGCGTTGGCCTCGAACTGCTCGATGTCGACCACCGCGAACGGCGGGTCGAGGTGGGCCGTGGCGCGCTCGAGGCGCTGCTGCAGCGGGTTCATCGGCCCGGCTCGGCGTCGGCGGGGGTCTCAGCTGGATTCTCAGCGACGGGCCGCGGATGGAAGGCCGGGGCCAGCGCGACGATCACCAAGGTCAGGACCAACGGCACGATGAAGCCGGCCCGCAGGACGCCCGCCGTGCCGAACAGCCCGACGACCGCCCCGCCCACGACGACGCCCACGTAGTTGAAGACGTTGAGCTGGGCCACGACGGTGTCGGCCGCGCCGGGGGAGAGCTCGCCGGCCGCGGCGAAGGAGAGCGGCGCGATGACGCCGATGCCCAGGCCCAGCACGGCGAAGCCGGTGATCGCGACGACGGGCTGCTGGGCGATCACGACGAGGAGCAGCCCGACGGCTCCGCCGACCCCGGCCCCGCGGACGACGGCCGGCCCGCCGAACCGGCGTACGGCGTGGTCGCCGACCAGCCGCGAGACCAAGGAGGCGCCCAGGTAGGCGGCCAGCGCGAGCGCCGCCACGCCCTTGGAGGTGTTCAGCACCTCATGCAGGTAGTCAGCGCTCCAGGTCGAGGTGCCGGAGTCGGCGACGTAGAAGCAGACGACCGCCAGCCCGAGCAGCAGGATCGGCCGCCACGGCGCCGGTGCGGCCGGCCGGCCCGCTGCCTCGGCCCGCTCGCGACGCTCGCTGGTCACGCCGGCCAGCCGGCCGCCGGTGACGACGGCGATGCCGAGGACGACGACAGCGGCCGCGAGCAGGACCAGGGTGAGCGGGAGGTCCAGCCCTTCGGTGCCGGCCGTGTAGAGCGACCCGGCGATCCCGCCGGCGCTCCAGGCGGCGTGGAACGAGGTCAGGATGCTGCGGCCGTACTGGTGCTGCAGCGCCACCGCCTGCATGTTCTGGGACGCGTCGACGGCACCGACCCCGACGCCGTAGACCGCGAAGCCCAGGAAGAACACCGGCAGGTCGGGGGCGATCGCGATGACGGCGATGGCGACCGCCACCACCCCGAGCGCCACCCGCAGCACGAGCCCGCTGCCACGACGGCCGGCCACCTGCTCGGCGACGAGGGTGCCCACCCCGGCGAGCAGGGCCACCCCGAAGAGCACACCGGTCACCACGCTGTCGCCGATGTCGTAGCGATCCTTGAAGGCCGGCACATGGGATAGCAGGACGGCGAAGCCCAGACCCTGTGCGGCGAACGCCCCGGCCACTGCCACCCGGGTACGCCCCGCCTCTGCCTGCATGGTCAGGAATCTATAGTCCGGTCATGGTGGCTGAGCCGAGCTGGACCAACTGGTCGGGCACTGAGCTGACCCATCCCGTGCGGCAGGCCCACCCAGCCACGGTGGACGAGCTGGGCGAGCAGGTGCGGGCCGCGGTGGCCCAGGGCCTGCGGGTCAAGGCCGTGGGATCGGGTCACTCGTTCACCGGCGTCGCGGTGACCGACGGGCTGCTCGTGCACCTCGACCGGATGGCCGACATCCGCTCGCTGGATGTGCCCAGCGGCCAGGTGACGGTCGGCGCCGGGATGCCGCTGCACGCGCTCAACCTGGCGCTCGACGGGCACGGTTTGGCGCTGGCCAACCTCGGTGACATCGATGCGCAGACCATCTCCGGTGCGATCGCCACTGGCACGCACGGCACCGGTCACGCTCTCGGCGGCCTGGCCACCCAGGTGATCGGTCTCGAGCTGCTCACGGCCGACGGGACAGTGGTCCAGTGCTCGGCCACGGAGTCGCCGAAAACCTATGCGGCAGCACGGATCGGGCTCGGTGCGCTCGGCATCGTCACGGCCGTGACGCTGCAGTGTGTGCCGGCTTTCGCGCTGCGGGCCGCGGAGTCACCGATGCCTCTGGGCGACGTGTTGGACGGGTTCGACGAGCTGGCCGACGGCAACGACCACTTCGAGTTCTACTGGTTCCCGCACACCCAGCGCACCCTGACCAAGCGCAACAACCGGGTGCCGGCCGGCGAGCCGCTGCGGCCGGTGCCGCGGCTGCGCGGCTGGGTCGACGACGAGCTGCTGTCCAACACGGTCTTCGGCTGGACCCAGCGGCTGACCGCTCGGGTCCCGCGGCTCACCGGGCGGGTCAACAACGTGGCGGCGCGGGTGCTCTCCGCGCGGGAGTACGTCGACGCGTCGTACCGGGTGTTCTGCTCCCCGCGCCGGGTGCGGTTCCGCGAGATGGAGTACGCCGTGCCGCGGGAGAGCCTCGTCGACGTGCTGCGCTCGATCGAGGCCTGGGTCGACGGGAGTGGCGAGCGGGTGCCCTTCCCGGTCGAGGTGCGGGTGGCCGCGGCGGACGACATCTGGCTCTCGACGGCGTACGAGAGATCGACCGCGTACGTCGCAGTGCACCAGTTCCACACCCTGGACCACGAGCGGTACTTCCGGGCCGTCGAGTCGATCGTGGGCGGCGTCGGCGGGCGGCCACACTGGGGCAAGCTGCACTATCTGGACAGCGTGCAGCTGGAGCGGCTCTACCCGCGGTTCACGGACTGGCGGGAGGCGCGGGCCCGGCTCGACCCGTCAGGTGTCTTCGCGAACGACTACCTGGACCGGGTGGTGGGACCGCCGTCGTGAAATGTCGGCGCACTCGAGGCAGACCTCCTCGGGGATGACGCCGACCCGCATGAGCCAGCCGAAGACCAGGCAGCCGACGCAGATCCCGAGGATCGACTCGAGCGCCGGGAACACGATCATCACCGCGATCAGCCCCCAGGCGACGGGCTGCGACCAGGCGTAGTAGACGACCGGGATGGCGATGGAGAAGACGGCGCCCACGGTGGCCGCGAACCGCTTGGGCGGTCCGGCCGTCGGGCGGGGCGGCGTCTTCAGCCGCGGGCGGATCAGCGGCCGGCCAGCAGCGCCAATGGGCTCGCCTTGGGCCCGAGGGCGACCCGCAGGATGAAGTCGGCCGCCAGCAGGCCGAACAGCCAGGGCTGCCGGGTGACCGCGGCGACGAGGGCCACGGCGAGCACCTCGCCGGCGACCAGCCGCACGGTCACGTCGTCCAGCATTCGGGGGAAGCGAGACATGGTGACGGTAAACCCTATCGGGTTAGCAGGGATTCCCGATCGGCGGTTGACCGGCTAGCCGCGGGCGGCACCGGCCCGGATCGCCACCTGGACCCAGGTCCGCCACGGCCGCCAGCCCTCGGCGACCTGCTGCAGCTCGCCGGGGGAGAGCTCGGCCACCCCGGTCAGCTGAGCCGCCAGCTCCCGGACCTTGGGCTCGTTGGTGGCCAGCACGTCGGTGTGCCCGAGGGCGCGCACGACGATCAGCTCGGCGTAGAACGGGCCGATGCCGGGCAGCCGCTGCAGGGCGGTGCGCGCCTCGTCCGGGTCGAGGGCGCGCAGCTGATCGGTGTCCAGCTCGCCGGCGGCCGCAGCCGCGGCTACGGCGTGCAGCCGCTCGACCTTGCCGGACCGCAGGCCCGGCACCTCGGTCACCTCAGCGAGCGCCGCAGGCAGGGGCAGGGCGGCCACCTCCTGCCCGGCGACCTGGAAGACCCGGCCGGCCGAGCGGGACAGCCGCTCGCGAGCGGCCGCCATCTGGGGGTGCGGCTGACGGGCGGACAACACCGACCACGCGGCCGCCTCATACGCCGAGTAGAACAGCGGCGGGCGCAGCCCGGGTCGAGCCCGCTGGACCCGGCCGACCAGCGGGTCGCGTTGCCCCAGCGCGTCGTAGTCCGTGCCGTCGGTGTCGACGGACAACACTCGGGCCACGTGCGCTCGGACGGCATCGGCGTCCACGCCGGCGTCGCCGACGATCTCCAGCGCCAGCCGGTGCTCGCCGACCTGACGGACGGCGACGCCGACCTGCTGGGTGAGGCCGTCGAGACAGAAGGCCAAACGCATCACGTCGTCGCTGCCAGCCGACCGCTGGCCGAAGCCGAAGTCGATCGACTGGGCCAGGTCGAAGGACCCGGCGAAGGTGAGGTCGACCGACTGGGCCTGGACCGGCGGGGCAGCGCTCATGCGGCTGACGCTAGAGCCGGGCACCGACAGCGGCCGGCCTCATGCCCTCAGCCCCGCACCGGCGGCAGCTGCGGTTCGGCGTACGCCTCGGTCTCGGTCGCCTTGGCCGAGAGCCAGACCGAGGTGCCGGGCCGCAGGCCCAGCTCGGCCAGGGCCGCCGGGGTCACGTCGACCAGCGCACTGGGCTGGCCGTCGACCTGCACCCGGACCCGGTCGGCCAGCATCTCCAGACCGGCGACAGTGCCGGCCCAGACGTTGCGAGTGCTGACGTGACCCGGCCGCTCGGTGTGCACCGTGATGCTCGACGGTCGCAGCCCGACCAGCACCCGCCGCCGGTCGGCCGCGGCCAGCTCGGGATCGTGCGGTACGACGAGGACGCCCCCACCGTCGAGGTCGACCCGCTGGTCCGGGCCGAGGGTGCCGCGATAGAGGTTCAGGCCCATCAGCCGCGCGACGTACTGCGTTGCCGGCCGCCGGGCGAGTATGGCGGGGGAGGCGTCCTGCACCACCCGGCCGGCCTCGAGCACGACCAGCCGGTCGGCCAGCACCATCGCCTCCAGGGGGTCGTGGGTGACCAGCAGCACCGGCCCGGCGAAGCCGGCGACATAGCGCCGGAGCTCGCCGCGCAGGTCGAGCCGGGTCTGGGCGTCGAGCGCGGCGAGCGGCTCGTCGAGGAGGAGCAGGGCCGGGTCGGCGGCCAGGGCCCGGGCCAGCGCCACCCGCTGGGCCTGCCCGCCACTCAGCTCGGCCGGCCGCCGGCCGGTCAGCTCGACCAGGTCGAGCCGCTCCAGCCACGGCTGCGCGAGCACCCGCGACCGGGCCCGCCCGGCGCCCTGCGAGCGCGCGGCGAAGGCCACGTTGTCGAGCACGTCGAGGTGCGGGAACAGTCGGTAGTTCTGGAAGACCAGCCCGACCCGGCGCTGCTCCGGCGGCACGAAGGTGTCGGTCGAGGGCTGGTCCAACAGCACGCCGCCGACGGTGATGTGGCCCCGGCTGATCGGCGTCAATCCGGCGAGCGCCCGCAGCAGCGTGCTCTTCCCGGCCCCGTTCGGGCCCAGCACGCCGAGCACCTGTCCGGGGTTCGCGGACAGCGCGAGCTCGAGCTCGAAGCCACCACGGCGCACCGCGAGGTCGAGGTCCAGGCGCTCGCCGGCGGCGGTCGTCGGTGTGCGGCTCACGCCACGACGGTAGGTGGCGCCAGCCGCGCGGGGCGACCATCGGCACCGGCCGGCGTTGTCGAAGCGGACCGCAGCCAGCGGTCGCGCAGCCCGAGCAGGACGGCGACCGAGACGGCGAGCAGCACCAGGGACAGCGCGATGGCCGCCTCTGGGTCGGTCTCCAGGGCCAGGTAGACGGCCAGCGGCATGGTCTGGGTCTTGCCGGGGAAGTTGCCGGCGAAGGTGATCGTCGCGCCGAACTCGCCGAGCGCGCGGGCCCAGCAGAGCACCGCGCCGGCCACGAGCGACGGTGCGATGGCCGGGACCGTCACCCGTCGGAACGTCGTCATCCGGGTGGCCCCGAGTGTTGCCGCGGCCTCCTCGAGGTCGAGGTCACCGGCCCGCAGTGCGCCCTCGACGGTGATGACCAGGAACGGCATGGCGACGAACGTCTCGGCGATGATGACGCCCGGCGTCGTGAACGGCAGCGTCACACCGGTCCAGTCATCCAGGTAGCGGCCGAAGATCCCGAGCCGGCCGAACGCCAGCAGCAGCGCCACGCCCCCGACGACCGGCGGCAGCACCAGCGGCAGCGTCACCAGTGCGCGGAGCAGACCGATGCCGCGCACCCGGGCCCGAGCCAGGACCCAGGCCAGTGGCACCCCCAGGATCAGGGATAGAACCGTTGCGGCAGAGGCACATTCGATCGACAGCCGCAGTGCCTGCACGACCTGGCTGTCCCGCAGGATGCGCGGGAGCCCGCGCCACGGCGCGCGCACCAAGAGGGCGACCAGCGGTAGCAGCAGGAAGAGCAGGGCGAGGACAGCCGGACCACCCAGGGCGAGTGGCACCGACCGGCCGGTACGCCGCCCGCGGGCGCGCGGGCGGCGGGTCATGGCGCGAGGAAGCCGTCCTGGGTCAGCACCGCTGCGCCGGCGGCGGAGAGGACGAAGTCCACGAACGCCTTCGCACCGGCCGCGTTGGGGGCCTTGGTCAGCGCGGCGATCGGGTACGACGTCGAGGCGTTGACGTCGGCGGGGATCTCGATGCCCTTGACCTTGTCACCGGCGGCCCGGACGTCGGTGACGTAGACGACACCCGCGTCGACCTCGCCGAGCGTGACCTTGGACAGCACCGACTTGACGTCCGCCTCCTCGGTGACCGGGGTGACCTTGACCTTGGCGTTGTCGAAGACCGTCTTGGCGACCGTGCCGCACGGGACCTGGGCCTGGCACAGCGCCACCTTGACGCCCTTCTTGGCCAGGTCGGCGACACCGGTGATGTTCGCCGGGTTCGCCGCCGGCACCGCGATCTCCATCGTGTTCTTCACGAAGACGGTGGGGGAGGAGGCCGCCCCGGCGGAGGTCACCTGGTCCATGTTCTTCTGGCTGGCGGAGGCGAAGACGTCAGCGGGCGCGCCCTGGGTGATCTGGGTGGCCAGCCCCGAGCTCGGTCCGAAGCTGAAGACGACCTTGGTGCCCGGGTGGGCGGCCTCGAACTGCTTGCCGAGGGTGGTGAAGGCCTCGGTCAGGGAGGCCGCGGCCAGGACGGTGATCGTGCCGGTCGGCCCGGCGGCCGAGGAGGCCGACGAGCCCGAGCCGCCCGGACCCGCCCGAGCTCGACCCGCAGCCGGCCAGCGCGGCGGCGGATAGCGCGGCCGCGAGCCCGGCAGCGGCGATGGAACGGGTGCGGCGGCGACCAGACATGGGCGATCTCTCCTGGATGTGGCGGACTCCTGCGCGGGTCACTGCGCCGGCACCTCGACGACGACGTTGGTGGACTTGACCGCGGCGATCGCCAGCACGCCGGGCTCGAGCCCCAGGTCGTCGGCGGCCTCGCGGCTCATCAGCGAGACGAACCGGTGCGGCCCGGCCTGGATGTCGACCTGGGCCATGACGGTGTCGCGGATCACCCGCGTCACCAGCCCCACGAACCGGTTGCGGGCCGACTCGGAGACGACGGGACGTGGCTCGGGGCGCTCGGCCGAGGCGGCGAGCTCCTCGGCGAACTTGGCGAGCACAGCCCCTTCGATGACCTGCCGCCCGGAGGGGTCCTTCCCGCTGGCGACCCGGCCGGAGTCGGCCCAGCGGCGCAGGGTGTCGTCACTGACGCCGAGCAGGTCGGCGGCTTCCCGGATCCGGTAGGACGGCACCGGCGTACTGTAACCGCATCTGCGGTTGATTCAGCAGCCCAACTTCAGCGTTTGCTTAGGTGGCGGTCCTTCAGAGCCGTATCTCCGGGTTGAGGCACGCGCCTCAGATCGCCGGGAGCACCCGTACGTCGTGCTCGGTCGCGTCGGCCGCAGCGAAGGCGAGCAGTGCCCGGCCCTCCACCTCCAGGTCGGCCCGATCGGCCCGGGCCAGCCGGCCGAACGGCTCGAGCTGGAGCTCGGCCCGGTCCTTGCCCTTGGTCGTGCCCTGGCTCGGGCCGCGCCGGATCCGCCAGTGACCGGCGTGCAGTCCGTCGACCAGGAAGGTGCCGAGCTGGGCGCCGTTGCCCGGGAAGAGCGGGATCGGCCGCCCGGCCGGGTTGACCCGCCGGCGGTCGGCGTGGGAGAGCAGCAGGTTGTCGTACTCCGGCAGGTAGCGCACCGGCGCCGTCGTCTCCGGGTCCGGCCGCGGTGCCCGCGGGAGGTCGTACAGATCAACCCCGTTCTCGTCGCGGAACCGGCGCAGCCGCGGGCCGAGCCGGTCGACGACCTCGCGCAGCCGGGTCAGCCCGCACCAGGCCTGGATGTCCATGACGCTCATCGGCCCGAGGGCGCCGATGCAGCGCCGGACCAGGTCGTCAACCGAGGGTTCGGCGGCCAGCTCCTGGCCGAGCCAGGACTGCAGGGACCGCAGCTTGGCCGGCCCACCCTCGCCCCAGACGCCACGCGGCGTCGCCTGGACGGTCGCCTGCAGATACATGACTGTGCCGCCCAGGGCATAGGGGTCCGCCTGTGGAAACCGTTGTGCGAGAAGGAGACCCAGGTCCGTCCGGCCGATCGCCTCGACGTCGATCAGCTCCCGCGCGGCCGCCAGCACCTCGGCCGGGTCGGCATCGCCGATCTGTTTGGACCACTGGCTGCCTCGCCAACCGCCCTCGGCCACGCGGGTCAGCAGCGCGCGCCAGGCCAGAGCGTCCCGCGCGGACACCAGATGGATCGTGACGCGCATCAACGAGGCGCGGACCACCTTGCGCCGGCGGATCAGGTCGGCCAGCTGCTCCGGCTCGAAGTCGCGCAGCCGGGTCCACAGCCCGACGTACGGCGAGAGGGGAGCCTGGGCCTGCATTCCGGCCAGCCGCTCGATCGCCTGGATCGGCTTCAGGTCGGACCGCTCCAGCAGCAGCTGGCGGGAGAGCGTCGCCCGGTTGAGGGCCCGCAAGGTCAGGACCGGAGCCGCCATCCGGCCACGGTAGCGACGCCCACCGACGGCGCCCCCGCCACGCCGGTTCCATTACGTCATCACCTGATTACTCAGGGTAAGGTGACGTTCAGTGACCGAGCAGGGGCATCGCTGGGAGGTTGTTCTTCGTGACACAGGCCCGTACGGGTGACCTGTTCCTGCACTTCGACCCGCAGGGCCCGCTGCTCGAGGCGACGCTCGACTGTGAGCGCCAGGTGTTCGCCGAGCGCTACGACTTCTCGCCGATGGAGATGCGCGAGTTCTACGCGCCGTACGAGGACGCATCGACGTTCCTGGCGCTGGCCGAGACCGACGGCGAGGTCGTGGCGATGGCCCGCTACGTCTACCCCAACCCCAACGGGCTGGTGACGACCCGCGAGCTGGGTGAGGAGCCGTGGTCCCTCGACGGTCCCGGGCTCGTCGCGCGCACCGGCCTGGACCTGGCGCACACCTGGGACATCGCCACCCTCGCCGTCCGCAGCGGTGGCCGCCGGCTCGGCGTCATGCATGCCGCCGCGATGTACCACGGCCTGATCCGGGCCTCCCGAGCCAACGACATCCGTGGCTTCACCGCGATGATGGACGAGCGGGTCCGTCGGCTGCTGGGGATGTTCGGCCTGATGGTGCGCGACATCCCGGGAGCCGGAACGGCGGCGTACGGCGCCTCGCCGGCGACCACGCCGGTGTTCCAGCTCACGAGCGACTTCATCGGCGGCCAGCGCCGATCGGCGCCGGACGCCTATCGGCTGGTGACGCTGGGCATCGGGCTCGACGGCATCCACGTGCCCGACGACGAGGCCTTCACGCTGCGCCGGCCGCGGGTCATCCAGCTGCCCGAGACCGAGCGACAGACGATTTCCCTTGCGTCAGTAGAGGATCGGCTCACGCGGGCCGACCGCGTTAGCCGCTGACCACTGCAGGGCCCAGGCCGCGAACTCGTGCGCGGGCATGGGCCGGGCGATGTGATAGCCCTGCAGGACGTCGACGCCGAGCCGGGCCAGCTCGGTCGCGGTCTCGGCGTCCTCGACGCCCTCGGCCACCAGGCGCAAGCCCATCGCGCGCGCCATCTGGCTGGTCGAGTCGACGATGACCATGCTGCGCGCGTCGGTGCGGATCGTCGACACGAACGACCGGTCCATCTTCAGCTCGTGCACCGGCAGGTCGCGCAGGTAGGCCAGCGATGAGAAGCCCGTGCCGTAGTCGTCGATCGCGGTCTGCACGTGGTGCTCGCGCAGCTCCTGCAGGGTCTGCCGGGCGTGCTCGGGGTCGGAGACGAACGAGTCCTCGGTCACCTCGATCATCAGCGAGTTGGGGGGCAGGCCGGCGTCCTTGATGGCCTGGAACATGGCCGGCAGCAACGCGCCGCCCAGCAGTTCGGGGGGCGCGCAGTTCATCGACACGCGCAGGTTGAGCCCCTGCGCCGCCCACGTCCCGGCGTCGTTCACCACGCTGCGCAGCACCGCGTGGGTGAGGGCGAGCATCAGCCCCGAGCGGCGCGCGTCGGGCAGGAACGCGATCGGCGGCAGGATGCCCTCGTGCGGGTGGGCCCAGCGCACCAGCGCCTCGACCGCGACGATCTCGCGGGTCTGGGCGTCGATCTGCGGCTGGTACCAGACGACCAGCTGACCCTTGTCGATCCCCTCGCGCAGCTCTTCGGCCAGGAGCAGTCGCTCGCGGCTGAAGCTGTCCCGCCGGGCGTCGTACAGCAGGGAACCGGCCCGGGTGTTCTTGGCCTCGTACATCGCGACGTCCGCGCGACGCAGCAGGTCGGTCGCGGTCCGGTCCGACGCCTGGCGCACGGTGATGCCGATCGAGCCCCGGATGGCCAGTTCGATGCTCTCGACCCGGGCCGGCTGGAAGAGCAGCTCGCGGATCTGCTGCGCGATCGCCACCAGGGTCTCGGGGTCGTCCTCGCGCAGCACGAGGGCGAACTCGTCACCGCCCAGGCGGCCCACGGTGTCGTGCGGCCCGATCGTGTTGGCCAGCCGGTCGGCGACGACACCGAGGACGCCGTCACCCGCCGCGTGGCCGAGGCTGTCGTTGATCTCCTTGAAGCCGTCGAGGTCGAGCAGCATCAGGGCCAGGGGCGTGTCCTGCCGCAGGCCGTCGTCGACGGAGGCCAGGACCGCTCGGCGGTTGCCGAGCCCGGTCAGCTCGTCGGTGCGGGACAGCCGCATCGCCTCGGCGGCGCCCTGGCTCTCGCGCAGCGCCAGCATCAGTCGACCGCCGGCGGCGGCCAGCGTGATCACCGCGGGCGGTACGACGTACCAGGCGGCCGTGCCGGTCGGATGCAGGACCAGGACGCACACCGCGACCGAGGCCGCCGCGATGAGGGTGTGGACCCGCTGTTGGGGCACCGCGGGTCCGGGCACCCAGGGCCGGGCCCGGCAGGCGGCCTCGACGATCAGGGCGAACGAGATCCCGTACGCCGCATCGACCGCCGCCGACCCGGCGTAGGTCGAGGACGCCAGGTTCAGCAGGAAGGCGCAGTCCGCCAAGCCCAGGATCGTGAGGCCGAGGACGAGGACGACCGTGCGCCGGTCGAGCAGCCGGCGGTGGGCCGCCAGCTGACCGATGACCAGGATCGCCAGGACGACGTCGATCAGCGGGAAGAGCAGGGCGAGCAGCAGGTTGACCCCGTGGCCGTCGAACCGGCGGGCCAGCGGAGTGAGGATGACCAGGGCGGCGAGGCTCGCGGTGCCGGCGCAGACCACGGTCGTCTCGAGCCAGACCGCGAGCGCGCGAGTACGGCGGCGGGGGGCGTCGAGGAGCAGGAAGATCGCGAAGCCGACGTAGGCGACGACGAAGGCGAGCTCGGAGGGGCTGAACAGGCCGGCGGACACATCCGGGCCCTGGGTCTGCAGCAGGAACGAGCCGGCGCTGAAGACCACGAGCGAGACGGCCAGGACGACGAGCGGGATCCGGCGGCGCCGGTCGAGCGTCGCCACGAGCACGAGCCGGGTGATGACCAGCGGGAAGAACAGGCTCAGACCGGCCACCACGGCCCAGCCGAGGGCGTCAGCGTGCTCGGGGGAGCGCAGGAGGTAACCGACGAAGGTGCCGACCACGGTCAGGACCCAGGACGTGACGCCCAGGATCCGTGCGGCGCGGCGGCGCGCCTTGCGGCGGCGCGAGTCGACCGCCCCGGTGCGACCGGGGTGGCGGCGGCCGCGACCACGCACGTGCCCACCTCCGGACGGGACCCCAAGTTGCCCGGCAGCCCTCAGCTGCCGGGCCGAATGACTTCCCCCCTGCCTTCTCTGCATCGGCCGGACGGCCCGGATCTTGAGCCCGGCGAGGCCTCTCACCTGCACAGATGCCGGTGCGGACAGCCGGTCAGGGCATGCTTAGCCGGTGGCTCAGGCGGAGGTCTCGGACGACCGGCAACCGGTTGCGGGCAACCTGACCCGCCGGGTGCTGGTCTGGGAGGTCTGGGTCGTCTTCCTGCTGTCCCTCGGCCAGTCCGGGGTCTACGCACTGGTGAGCCTGCTGGCTGCCCTGACCTCCCCGAAGTCGCTGGCCAGCCAGTCGGCGGTCCTCAACGGCAGCGCGGCTCCGGGCCGGCCATGGCTCGACCTGACGTACCAGCTGCTGGGCACGGGCTTCGGGCTGATGCCGGTCGTGCTCGTCGGCTACCTGATGTTCCGGTCCGGCGAGGGGCTGGGTGTGATCGGGGCCGACTTCCGCCGGATCGGGCCCGACCTGGCCCGTGGTGCGGCGCTCGCGGCCGGCGTGGGGGGAGTGGGCCTGGCGTTCTACCTGGCCACCCACGCGGCCGGGGTCGACCTGACCGTCGTGCCGGAGAACCTGCCCGATGTGTGGTGGCGGATCCCGATCCTCGTGCTGTCGGCGATCCAGAACGCCGTGGTCGAGGAGGTCGTCGTGCTCGGCTTCCTGATCCACCGGCTGGACCAGCTCGGCTGGGGGCGGTGGACCGCGCTGTTCACCAGCGCGCTGGTCCGGGGCAGCTACCACCTCTACCAGGGCGTGGGGGGCTTCGCCGGCAACGCGTTGATGGGCCTGCTGTTCGGCAAGCTCTACCAGCGCTGGGGCCGGGTCGGGCCGATGGTCGTGGCGCACTCGCTGATCGACACGGTCGCCTTCGTCGGCTACGCCGTGTTGGCCGGCAAGGTGTCCTGGTTGCCGACACCCTGACGCGGTCGCGAGGCTCGCGCCGTGACTCGGCGTAGTCGGTCGTCGCGATTTCTGTCATCCCCACCAACTCGGTCGGTTCACCGACCTAGAGTCCTTCTCGCGGTGTTACGCCGCTCCAGGGGAAACAGCAACTTTTGCAGGGGGAATCTTCGTGTTTTCGTTTGTCTTTCGGCGCGCTCTGCGCCCAGCGGCTGCCGTGCTCGGCGCCGGCGTACTCGTCCTGTCCGCCGCGCCGGCTCAGGCCGTCGCCGTCCAGCCCACGCCCAGCAACACGGCGTGGGGCACCAATGGCCGGGTCACCGAGATCCTGCCGGTCCCGGGCGGCCAGGTGGTCATCGCCGGGTCGTTCACGGCCCTGACCGACCCGGCGGGTGGTTCCCACCCGGCCGGCCACATCGCTCTGCTGAACGCCTCGGGTGCGCAGGTGACGTCCTGGACCGCGAGCACCGATGGCGAGGTCGACGCACTGGCGGTCCGGGGCAACACGCTCTACATCGGCGGCACCTTCGGCACGGTCAACGGGCAGGCGCACCGTCGCCTCGCGGCGGTCAACCTGACCACCGGTGCCCTCCTGCCGGCCTTCACCGCGACGACCACCAACGGCCAGGTCTCCTCCCTGGCGGTCACGACCACAGCGGTGTTCGTCGCCGGCACCTTCACCTCGCTCAAGACCGGCCGCGGCACCGTTGCGCGGTCCTACGTCGCCAAGCTCGACCCGACGAGCGGTGCCGTCGACGCCGGCTGGGCCGTGAGCCCCAACGCCAGGGTCCGCTCGGTCCTGGCCAGCCCGGACTCCTCCACGGTGTATCTGGGCGGGGACTTCGTCACGGTGAGCGGCACGGACGTCCGCTACGACGCGGCCGTGACCACCGCGGCGCCGGCGACGGTCCTCCCGTTCCGCCTCAGCTGGGGCCAGCCGGTGATCAAGCAGACCATCTCGGGTGGCGTGCTCTACCTGGCGATCGGGGGCAACGGCGGTGCCTGTGGCTCGTACGACGCCATCACCGGCGCGGCCAACTGGATCGCCGGGGCGGACGGCAACGTCCAGGCCGTCACCGTGTCCGACGGGATCGCCTACTGCGGCGGCCATTTCGCGCACTTCGGCGGCGCCGCGCGGCAGCACATCGCTGCGGTGACCATCACCTCGCCGGCCGCCCTGAGCAGCTGGGCGCCGGGGATCAACAGCGCACTGGGCGTCTGGGCCTTGGCCAACGACGGGGCCAACCTGTTCGCCGGCGGCGACTTCACCAAGGCGGGCAGCCGTCCGCGGGCGCACCTCGCCAGCTTCGCGCCGGTTCCCTAGTCGGGGCGGTCGGGGCCGGTCGGGTCAGTCGGGTCAGTCGGCGAGCAGGCCGCGCTGCCGGGCGAAGGCGGCCGCCTCGGTGCGGCCGCTGGCGCCCAGCTTGGCCAGGATGTTCGAGACGTGCACGCTCACGGTCTTGGTGCTGATGAACAGCTGGCGACCGATCTCGCCGTTGCTGCGGCCCTGAGCGACCAGGGCCAGCACCTCGACCTCGCGGGCGGTCAGCGCCTCGTGCTCGGGCCGGTCGGCTGCGCCGGCCGGCCCGCGCCGGCTGGTCGGCCCGAGGCCGCGGATCTCGAGCAGCAATGGCCCGGCGCCGAGCGACATGGCGCTCTTGCGGGCCAGCTGGATCTGCTCCGTGGCTGCGTCGTTGTCGCCGCTCGCCCGCAGGACCGCGGCCAGGCGAGTGCGGGAGCGGGCCACCTCGAACACGTGCCCGAACTGTTCGAAGCCCTTGACGGCGTTGCGCCAGCGCTCGATCAGGTCGGCTTCGTCCGGGGTGTCGATGCCGGCCAGCCAGTGCAGCCGGCCCAGCTCAGCCTCTGCCCGGGCCAGCCAGGCCTGGCCCTCGATGCCGTGCCGGCCGTGCTCGCGACCGACCTCGGCCACGTCCCGGGCGATCGACGCGAGCTCCTCACCGCGCTGCACCAGTCGTGGCCGGTCGGCCGAGGTCACGGCGGCGCGGGCGAGCTGGCCGATCAGCAAGCCGCTGAACCTGATCCGGGCCTGGAAGGTCTTGCGGTCCCACATGTCCGCGACCACGGCGATCGCGTCGTCGTGGACCGCCTCGGCGGCCGCGAGGTCACCTTGGTCGCCGTACAGGTCGATCGCGGCGCCGGCCGAGAGGAGGGCGACCAGTGCGTCGTGCCGCCACTGCGCATGCAGCTCCGGATAGAGCTCGAGCGCGTCGAGGTCGCCGCGGCCGGCGGCCACCAGGGTCGAGATCGCGTCGAGCCCGGCCTTGGGCAGCGTCGGCGCGGAATCGTTGCTGGTGTCGCAGATCCGCACGACATCGGTCCAGTCGCCAGCGGTGTAGGCCACGATCGCGGTCATCATCCGGGCGTCCACGCCGTACGGCGCCCAGGCTCGGCCGTTCTTGCGGGCCAGCGCATCGGCCCGCTCGAAGGTGGACCGGGCCGGGCCGAGCGCGCCCTGGTCGAACAGCAGGTTGGCCAGGCTGAAGGTGCTGCGGATCTCGGCCGCCACCTCACCCGCGGCGTGCGCGGCGTCGATGGTCTCCTCGAGCGCCTGCCGTGAGCCGTCCGGGTCGCCGGTGCGCCGCTCGAGGTAGGACCGGGTGACCGCGGCGTCGGCCACCACGTCGGCCAGGCCCAGCTCCTGGCCCATCGCGGTGGCGGTGTCGAGCCACCGGACCGCCTCCTCGTTGCGGTAGCGGTCGAGGTTGGCCAGCGCATGGGTGTTCATCAGCCGGGCCCGCAGTGGGCTGCTCTCGCCGGGCGGCAGCAGGGCGAGCGCCTCCGTCGTGAGCTCTAGCGCGTTGACGCCGGTGTCGGCCAGCAGGGCGGTGGCGGCAGTGGCGTGCAGCAGGCGGGCCCGCTGGGCCGGCGGAGTGGAGGCCGGCAGATCGGCCAGGTAGCGCTGGACCAAGGCGAAGGCCCGGTGCACCCGGCCGGCGGCCGCGGCGGCCTCGGAGGCCTTGATCGCCAGGCCGATCGGGTCGATCTCGTCGGCACCGTCGATCCCGCCCGCTGCGCGGCCGTCGGGTGCGGCGGTGGGGTCCATCGCGAGGATCTCCAGGGCGGCTTCGTAGTGCGCGGCCGCCTCGTCCGGGCCGCCGACCGACATGGCCTCGTCGCCGGCCTCGATGCTGGCCCGGAGCGCGACCGGCAGGTCGTGCGCGGCCCGGGCGTGACCGGCCAGCTCGGCGGCAGTGGCGTGCGCGCCGGGCGCCGAGAGGGCCTCCACATAGGCGGTGTGCCAGCGCACCCGCTCGCCCGGCAGCAGGTCGCCGTAGACCGCCTCAGCCAGCAGGGCGTGCCGGAACGCATAGCCGTCGCGGACCGGCAGCAGGATGTTGGCGTCCACTGCCGGCCGCAGCGAGGAGTCGAAGTCCAGGTCGCTGTCGGTGGCGACGACCTGGGCGAGGAGCGCATGGGACACCCGCCGGCCGGCCACCGCCGCGGCCCGGACGACGCGGCGGGTGCTGTCGTCGAGCCGGTCCAGCCGGACCAGCAGCAGGTCGGCCAGATCGGTGGGCAGCATCCGGCCGCCGTTGCCCACTGCCGCCACTAGCTCCTCGGCGAAGAACGCGTTGCCCTCGGCCCGGCTGACGATCCGGCGGAGCTCCATCTCCGGGATGGGCTCCGGGTGCAGCTGGCGGACCAGCGCCCGGATGTCCTTGCTGGCCAGCGGCCGCAGCGCGACCCGGCTGATCTGGGGGAGCCGGGCCCACTCGGCCGCGGTGGCGCGCAACGGGTGGCGGCGGTGCAGGTCGTCCGTCCGGTACGACGCGACGATGGCCACCGGGCCCACCGGGGGCCGGGTGAAGAGCATGGTGAGGAGGTCGCGGGTGGACTGGTCGGCCCAGTGGATGTCCTCGATCAGCACCAGCAGCGGGCGGTCGGCCGCGAGCCGGGCCAGCGCCGCGTTGACGGCGTCGATCAGGTCGCCGCGGCCGATCCAGTCGGCCGTCTCGGGAGCGGCGTCGAGCATCCGGTGGCCGGGCATCAACCGGGCCAGCGCCGGCTGGTCCGCGATCAACGCCTCGGCCACCGCGGGCTCGTCGCGGGCGATGCTGCCGAACAGCTCGCTGAACGGCAGGTAGGGCAGGGCGCTGTCGCCGAAGTCCAGGCAGTGCCCGACCACGACCCGCCAGCCGGCCTCGACCGCGCGGCTGCGCAGCTCGCTGAGCAGCCTTGTCTTGCCCAGGCCCGCGTCACCGGCCAGCAGCACGGCGGCCCCGGTCGGCTGCTCACCGTCCCCAGAGACGCCAACGAGCCCGACCTCGCGGCTCAGCGAGTCGAGCTCGTCAGCGCGCCCTACGAGGGGGCAGCGCGGTTCTTGCTCTGTCGGCATGACCCCATCATCGAGGTCTGCGCCGACAGTCGGGTAGGCGGTCAAGCGGCGTGCTGGTGGTGCGCCGTCTCCTGCCGGCTCGAGGCGGACTCGGTGCGCTGACGCGGCAAGGACATTGCCGGGTTGTGCACGGTGTCCAGCTCGTCGCCGCGGTGGCGGCGGAACGGCTTGAAGTTGGCGATGGCGCGTTCGCGGCGGTAGTTCGCCTCGGTCACCAGGAACACTCCGGCGAGTGGGTGCATCATTTCGGTCTCCTCTGGCTGATCTCGCTGCTCTTGCTGATGCACTGAGATTGCTCGCCTGAGGTAGGGCCGAACATCGGACGATCGCCTTATCTGTGCGCCCAGGGGGGTGCCTTAGACGCCGTCTGAGGTAGCTCTGAGTGCTCCGTAAGGGGGGTCGAAGCGCTCCCGCAGGGTGAACGCCTCGGGCGTTGGGCCGTGGGCGCGCAGGTGCCGGATCCGGGCCTCGGCCTCCGCCACCGTCGGTCGGTGACCGGCGGGGACCCACCAGCAGGCGACATAAGCCTCCCGCATGAGCTCGAACCACTCCCGGCGCCGCCGCAGGATCGCCCGATGCAGGTCGCCGAAGACGAAGTCGGCGAGGGCGTCGAGGTCGCGCCACACCGACAGGTTGACGATCACCCCGACGCTGCCCGCCGCGTCCCACTCGAAGCCGCCGATCTCGGTGGCGTTGCCGCCCTCGTCCGCCAACCGCCAACGGAAACCGGGGGCTGCGTCCGCGGCGGCGTTGACCGGGTCCAGGTTGGCGACGAAGCCGGCCAGCTGCGTGCTCTCCAGCGGGGCCACCAGCCGGGCGATGTTGACCTGGGCCAGCTCGTGGTCGCTCACCCGTGCACGACCCGGCCCGAGGCCACGGTCAGCTCGACCCGCGCGTCCGAGATCCGGCTCGGCGGGCCGATCCGGATGTCCCGGTCGAGGACGGCCAGGTCGGCCCGGGCGCCGACCTCGAGGCGGCCGCCGTCGGAGTCGTGGTTGACGAAGGCCGACCCGGCAGTGAACGCCAGCAGCGCCTCGTCGAGGGTGAGCCGTTCGGCCGGGAGGAACGGCGGGTTGTCCCGATGCTCCGGGTCGACCCTCGTGACGGCGACCTCGATCTGCTCGAGTGGGTTGGCCGTGGTCACGGCCCAGTCACTGCCCATGGCCAGCCGGGCCCCGGCGCGCAGCAGGCTGGCGAACGGGTACTGGTAGCCGGCCCGCTCGTCACCGAGGAACGGGATCGTCAGCTCATCCATCTGCGGCTCGGACTGGGCCCAGTAGGCCTGGGCGTTGGCGACGACATCGAGCTCGGCGAACCGTCGTACGTCGGTGGGGTCGACCACTTGCAGGTGGGCGATGTGATGGCGATTATCGTTGCTGCCATTGGCGATTCGCGCGGCCTCGATCGCGTCGAGGGCAATCCGTGCTGCCCGGTCGCCGATGGCGTGCTGGTGCACCTGGAAGCCGAGCCGGTCGAGCTCGACGACCGCCGCCGTCAAGAGCTCGGGATCGAGGTAGGTCAGGCCGCGGTTGGTGCCGTGTCCGCCGTGTCCGTCGCAGTAGGGCTCGAGCATCGCGCCGGTGAAGTTCTCCAGGACGCCGTCGACCATGATCTTGATAGTTGTCGGATGGAAACCACTGCCCGACATCGAGCCGTGCGACGCCGCGCCGCGGCGCGCGACGAGGTCGTCGACCTGTTCCAGCCCGCGGTTGCGGTCCCACCACAGCGACCCCACCACACGAGCCGTCAGCCGGCCCGAGCCGGCCACTGCGTCGTACGCCGCTTGGGTGTCCGGCGTGACCCACGCGTCCTGCCAGCCGGTGATGCCGAGCGAGTGCAGGTGGGCCTGCGCGTTGAGCAGCGCTTCCTGCCACGCCTCGGCGGACGGCGCGGGGACCAGCCGCTCCTCGATCGAGTACGCCGCACCCTCGTGCAGCGTCCCGCTGGGCAGGCCGCTGCGTGGGTCCCGCTCGATCCGCCCGTCCGGTGGGTCGGGGGTGTCCCGGCCGATGCCCGCGCGCTCGAGGGCAACGGAGTTGGCCCAGGCGCCATGGACGTCGCGGTTGAAGAGGAAGACCGGGCGGTCCGGGACGACGGCGTCGAGCAACCAGCGGGTCGGTGTGCCGCCGGGGAAGTGCTCCATCGCCCAGCCCCCGCCGACGATCCACTCCTCGTCCGGGATGGGCGGCTGCGTAGTCACCGACCGCTGCGACGTAGGCGTCGACGCCGGCCAGCCCGTCCAGGTCGACGGTGAGCCGGTTGCGCCCGGCCTGGGGCGGATGGACGTGGGCGTCCTGGAAGCCCGGCAGGACCAGCCGGCCGGGCAGATGGCGCTGCTCCGCGTCCGCGCCGACCTGGGCCCGCACGTCGTCTTCGGTGCCGATGGCCAGGATCCGGTCACCCCGGACGGCGATCGCCGTGGTTCCGGGGTCCGGTGCGCCGTAGAGAGCGGCTCCGGTGATGACCAGGTCGGCCTGCGCGGGCTCCGTCATCCGCGCATCTCATCACGTGTCACGCCACAGTGGGGTCGCGGCGTTGAGAGGGTGCAAGGGGATCTTCGTTGGAGGGAGGCCGGGTGCCGGCGACCGAGCAGGGGTTCGAGGGCTTCGCGGCGGCCCGGGCCGGCGCGCTCTTCCGGACCGCCTGGCTGCTGACCGGCGACTGGCAGCTGGCCGAGGACCTGGTCCAGGAGACGCTCGCCAAGGTCTACCTGCACTGGCGGCGCGTGGCCCGGATGGACAACCCGGCGGCGTACGCCCGCAAGGTCCTGGTCAACGGGCACACGTCGCACCGCCGGCTACGGCGCAACCAGGAGACGCCGTCGGAGTCGATGTCTGACAGCGCGGTCGCGGCCGACGATCCGGGTCTGCGGCTGACCCTGCTCGATGGTCTGGGCCGGCTGGCGACCGTCGACCGGGCGGTGCTGGTGCTGCGCTACTGGGAGGACCTGGACGTGAACACCACCGCCGAGCTGCTCCGGATCAGCCCGGCCAATGTGCGCACCCGCAGCGTGCGGGCGCTGGACCGGCTCCGGGCGGTGCTCGGCGACGACCTGGTCGACCTGCGGCCCGGTCCCGACCGGCCGTGACCGCCCCTGATCGCAAGGCGTGAACACCTGATGGAGGCAGACATGGATCTGGAAACCCAGCTGGGACAGGCAATGCGGTCGGTCGCCGAGTCGGTCCGCCCGCCCGTCGAGGACCTGGTCCGGGGTGGCGTGCGGCGCGGCGCAGCACTGCGGCAGCGACGGGCTCGGTACGGCGTCGCGCTCGCGGGCGGGGTCGGTGTCGGCGCCGCGGCCATCGTCGCGTTCGGGCCTCGGCTCGCACCGGGCACGGTCACACCGGCTCCCGGAGGTTCGTCGTCGAGCGCGCCGGCGCCGCTCGCGTGTGGCCGCTCGGTCCAGACCGGACCGCTGCCGGACTGGGCGTCCGCGGGCTTCTCCGACCCGCAGTCCGGCGGCGTGCCGTTCGTCATCGGTGCGGACGGGCGCATGGCCGCGATCCTGTTCGGTCAGCCGCTGACGGCGCCCGAAGACAAGCACCGGGCGAACAAGATCCTCTGGGTGTCCCGCCAGGAGTCGGCACCGTTGCAGCCGTTGGAGATCGACGCCCAGCTCGGCGGGTCCGGCCAGACGGTGCATCGCAGCATCACCGGCGGCCCTGGGCCGTCGTACCTCGAGCTGCCCACGGCGGGCTGCTGGCACCTGTCCCTGACCTGGGACGGTGGCCGACAGAAGGACTCGATGGACCTCGCCTACGTGGCCGACTGACCAGCCGTGCGCGGCAGGTCACCCACGGTCCACACCGCCACGGACTGGGGCGGGTCGCAGGTGGAATTTCCTACGGTGCGGCCGAGGGCGAAGTCCGAGATCTCGTACGGCGGGGCCAGCGGATAGGGAACCGCACGCCAGGCCACGAGAGCCGCGGCTTTGATCCAGAGCATCCCGAGGTACAGCCTGCCGTCGTTGCATTTGACCAGGAGCTGGCCGCGTCCACGATCTGGGCTGCCGACCAGAGAGATGCCCTCGGCGACCAGGCGCTGACGCTGGGCATCAAAGGGAAGGTTGACCAACTTCCACGTGGTCCACTGCCCGTTGTCCTGCCGTAGGGTCACCTGAACCTGCTGGTTGATGTCCACCACGGCCACGAGGGTGAACTCCTCGTCGTAGCAGGTGGCCACCGCAACGTCTGTAGCGAGCATGCCGATCGCGCCTGGCGGCCCCGGCACATTCTGGAGGTCGGACCACGTCCCGTTGTAGCGGCGAACCTGGTGTTTGACATACCCGGTGTCCGGGGCGATCACGCACACGTGGGACAAAAGTTGCGTGCTCGGGCCTTCGACCGCGACAGCGCAGCGCCTGGCTGAGACTTGTCCACCGCCCCCGAGGGCGGGAACAACGGCCCAGTCGGACCATTGGCCGTTGGTGCCGCGCAGCCGGTGCACGAGTAGACCGCTGCTGTTGATCGCGATGAGGTGCGCCACTCCATCGGTGCTCCCTTGCGCAGCGAACGTCGAGATGGCGATGTCCCGGAAGCCGAACTGCAAGGGGGCCAGCTGGGCGAGTTGAGTCCACCTGGCATCTTCGGTGAAGAGCCGGTGGTAAAGAGATCCGTCGGGATTGGCGCCGACGAGCTGACGGCCATCTTGCGAGACAGCGACCTTGTCAAGCGTGCACCCAACCCCGCCGTCGTAGCGCCACGTCCCTGGTTTGTCGGGATCCGCCGAGCAGTCCACGACGCGGGCCATGTTCTTGAGCCGGGGCAGCGGATCGGTGCGCGTGGCGATCCGCCGCCACTGGTGGAAGGGCGCCGAGGCGGGTTGAATCATCGGGGCGGAGCGCACGGTCCAGCCCGTCCCGGCCTGCTGGCCGATCTGGGTGAGCACCGCCGTGGTGGCATTCAGTGCCGACATGGCGCTGCCCTCGGCCCACCCGCCCAGGAAGCCGACGCTGTCTCCGGCCAGGAACACCCGGGCGTACGGCGCGATCCGTTCCTCGCTGCCCGCCAGCTGGCACTGGTAGAAGAGACTGCCCGATAGGTAGCTGTGACCCGGCAGATCAAGCTTGAACCCACCGGCGATGTACCTCGTACGGCTCCAGTCGGCCTCGCTCGCGCTGCTTGCCTGCCGGATCGCAATCGCCACGACCGTTTGCGGCCAGGCGGTCATGTCGTCCTGAGGGTCGAAGGCACTCGCGAAGCTGAGCCGCTTTTGGGTCACATCCTGGTTCTGCAGTCGCACGGTGTCGTTTCCGACTGAGGTGACCACGGCCTGGGCCTTCATGACCAACCCCTGGGGCGGCAGGATCGTCGTCACGCGTGGGTAGCGATCGGTGACGAAGCAGGTCACCAGGTTTGTTGGGTCCTTCGGCCAATGAAGGACCTGGTCTGGCGGGTCCACCGAGAGAATCATCTTGTGCGCCGGGACCAGGTTGAGCTGGTGGATCGCCGCCTGGATGCTCTCCACTGCCGCGATGCTGTCCTTGGTGTGGGCCTGTGCGGTGCTGAACGGGCCGTCAGGTGTGTCGCGGTCCAGCCCGAGGGCCTGCATTGCCGTCGTGCTCGTCGCGACGATGGCGTAGTCGAACTCGATCGTGGTGCCCTGGAAAACGAGGACGACCTTGTTGGTGCCCCGGTCCACCCTGATGTTGGTGATCGGAGTGTTCTCCCGGAACATGTCGCCGAAGTCCCTTTTACCGAACTTTTCGGCCGTCGCGTGCGCCAAGAATGCCAACCCGAGGACGAGACCCTCCGCGCCAGGGTCGAGCTCGTCGTAGATGTCGCTGCGCGGGAGCGAGTAGTCCCCGCTGGTGTTCCAGATCACGTTGCGCAGGACCTCGAGGAAGCCGATGTCGAACAACGAGCCGAAGCCACCGGTGCCGAAGCCGATCGTCCCGAACACCCGCATCAGGTTCGGGATCTCGGTCGGGCGCCCGGCGAAGACCTCGGTCTGGAGCACCTCCCCCAGCGACTTGTGCTCGTAGCGATTCCGCATCGCCTCCCAGAAGAGCCGAACCTTGCCGGCCTGGCTCGGGTCTGCCTCGCGGGTGAGTGTCTGGATCTGCGGCAGGTAGGACGTCACCGGCCAGCGATACCCGTTGTTCAGACCGGCGAGGAAGCTCCGCCAGAGGTGAGCCGCCCTCAACGCGATCGACTCCGCATTGTCGAGATCGGCGGTCAGGGAAAACCACTCGTCCTGATAACAGACCAGGGTGGGCACTGTCCCTGGATTGGGATAGGGCTTGGCGATGAAGTCGTCCGGGTTCTGGGCCTTGCCGTCGTACCGGAACTTCGCCCACGCTCGGACGTAGTGCCAGAGCAGTCGGGCCTCGGCCGGGAACTTCGCCGCCCCATAGTCAATCGGGAGGCGACCGGGCGGCGTGTCACTGGTGGAACCGGCCGCCCAGGCTGCGCGCCTCGAACAGCGTGACCTTGACGCCACATCGACTCAGCTCGTACGCCGCGATCACGTTGGCTATGCCGCCGCCGATCAACGCCACTGTCGGTGTTACTGGGCCTTTGGCCTTCGTGGCCAACGGCCCCAGGTCATGGCCGTCAAAGTCGCGCAGGAACGACACGTAGTTGACATAGCAGGTCTCGGGGAAGGTCTGCGAGCCGGAGTCGAGGTCCCTGAGGGTCCTGGGCTCCAACCCGCCTGGGGATCCAGTGCCCTCGAGGAACCCGCTCCAGCCGCCGAACACATCCATGGAAGGAATCACGAGCCCTGCTCCTCGGTCTGGTCCGTTCCCGTTGTGGGCTTGCTGGCGATCCACACCGCCATTGACCCGAGCGGATCGCAGATGTCGGCCGCCGCGCCCATCGTCAGATCGGTCGCGTCGAATAAACGGTGTCGCCGGATAGGGCAGGGCCCGCCACGCAGAGGTGGTCTGGACCCCGACCAGGTCCATCCAGTTGTAGTAGATGTTGCCGTCGCTGAACTTGGCCAAAACGCGGGTCCGCCCCTTAGGGCCCGGGAGACAGACCGCGGAGATCAGCAGAGCCGTGAGGTCTTTGGCGGGCGGCGCAGCGATCTGCCAGTCGGTCCACGTGCGGTCGTCGTTGCGGCCGATCGCCTGCACTCTGCCCTTGCGGTCGATGACGGTGACGACAACGACTTCGGAGTTCGGCACCGCCGCGATAGCGACCTTGGACGCGACCATCTCCCTGGCGCCAAAGGGCCCCGGTGGGGGGTCGAACCGGGTCCAGCTGCCGTCTTCGGTGCGAATGGAGTGCAGGAGTACGGAGTCGGAGGCCCGCAGGGTGACGACGTGAGCCGACTCGGGCCAGGGCTGGCCCAATCCGGCAACCGCGATGCCGACCTCGTCGCTCGTCTTCGTCCCGACCGGAACCTCGGTCCACGTGTTCAGGTCAGCGGAGCTGCCATACCGCAGTCCTGGGGGGTCTGCCGTGAACGCGACGATGTGGGCGCGGCCGGGATGCTCGCTGGGGTTGGGCTGCCCGGCGGAGATCCGCGCGTTGGTGACGATTCCGAGATTCCTGACCCACACCCATTCCGGTTTCCATCGCCTCGCGTACTGGTCGTAGGTCCGCCAGCCGAGCTGGCCCAAACTTCGGCTGACCATCCACCGACCGCTCTGGGCGACCGCGATCTGCACCCTGTCCTCGGTGAGCATGGCGTCCTTTGGTTCCCATCGCCACCTCGGCGGGCTCGGGGGCAGGCCGCAGGGCGCCACCGCCGTCATCGCCTTCCAGGTCGGCAGCGCCTTGGCAAAGGTGCCGATCGTCGTCCACTGGTGGAAGTTGGGGGTGAGGGGGTCGATGAGGGCCGCTGATCGCACGAACGCATCCTGGTCGCCGTTGAACTTCCTGACCTGCCACAGCGCAGCGGTGGTCGCCGCGAGCGCCGACATCGCCGCGCCCTCGGCCCATCCGCCCAGGTGGCCCACGCTGTCGCCGGCCAGGAAGGTGCGGCCCCAAGGCCGCAACTCGGAGAAGTCTTCGGTCGCCAGCCGACTCTGGTAGTACAGGCTGGCCGCGAAGTAGTCGTCGCCGGGCCGGTCGAGCTTGACGGCGCCACCAACGCCCGGGGTCGTGGTCCAGTTCCAGTCGGCGGCTGTGCTGCTGGTGGCGAGTGCGTCGCAGACCGCTGTGTAGGGCCAGGGCTGCCCGTCCGGCGACAAGAAGGCGTCGGTCACTCGGCGACGTCGCTGCGCGAGGTTTCCGCCGTGGAACTTCATCGCGTCCGGACCCCAGAGCTCGGCCGCAACGGCCACCGTGTATTTCTCGAACGGGTAGACGCGCGGTACGTAGGTCAGCCGAGGAAAGCGATCAGTGACGAAGCACATGACGCTTTTCCCGCCTGGGTCAACCGGCCAACCATCGATCTTCTCGGGACGCGCGATCTTGGCGAACATCTGGTAGCTGCTGATCATGTTGAGCTGGTGGACAGCAGCCTGCACGCTCTGCACAGCCGGCCGGCTGAACTGCGTGTGGGTGCCCAGCGTGCTGAACGGGTTTTTCGGAGTGTCGTGGTCGAGCCCAAGGGCCTGCATCGCCCGGCTGCTGACCCCGACGATTGCCAGGTCGAACGGCACCGGGGCCTTATCGGCCACACAGACCGCGATCTTGGTCTCAGCCTCCTTGCCGACGACACACAAGGTCGAGACGAGGGCTGCCGAACCGGAACATGTCATCGAACTGGCGATCAGGAAAAAAGGCTGTCGACTGCCTGTACGCCGCGTTGGCGAGGAACTCGGCGAACGACGAGGTTCGCGACCCGAGTACGCCGCTGGCCTCCTCGGCGCCGGCGTTGTCCGGGTGACCTGTGGTGGGATCGAGGTCGGGCAGCTCATACAGCGTCTGGTAGTCCCACACGACCTGCCGGAGGACCTCCAAGCAGGCGATGTCGTAGACCGGTCCGAACCCCCCGGTTCCCACGCCAACGGCAGCGAAGGCTGTCTGCAGGCTGACCGGGTCAGTGCCCCGGGCGAACACCTCACTGGCCAGCACCGATCTGAAGGACCGGCCGTCGTAGCGCCGCCGCATCTCCGCCCAGAATGACTGGAGCTTGGCCGAGCGACTCGGCCCCCGGGCCTGGCTCATGGCCTCCGGAAGATAGACCGTGTACCGATCTGCGACACCGTCGTTGAGCCCCAAGAGCCAGGCTCGCAGGAGGTAGGCCCCCTCCTGCACGATCGGTGGCAGGTTCCTGACGCCGGGGGTCAGGTCAAACCACTCGTCCTGGTAGCAAACCTTGGTTGGCACCACACCAGGACTGGCAAAGCGCTCAGCCTTGAGCTCGTCCGCCTCCGCCTCCGTGTAACCGTTGGCGACGGCGACCCGCCAGACGTAGTGCCAGAGCAGGGGGAGCAGGAGGGAAATGCCTTCGGCCCAAGCTCCGTGGCGTTGCCGTCAAGAAGCGGTGACTGGAGCCGACCGCCGACTGGATGACTCGGGGTAGCACCCTGTGGGCGCTGCTCGAACAAGGTGACTGAGACCCCACATCGGCTCAGTTCGTAGGCGGCGATCAGGTTGGCAATGCCGGCCCCGATCAGGGCAACGGTTCCCTTGAGCTGCCGCGACGGATCGTGCCGCTTGAGCAGGGGCCCGAGGTCGGCGCCCCCGGCGTCCCGCAGGAACTCCGCGTGGTTGACGGCCCAGGTGTCCGGGAGACACAACGAAGCCCGTCGCAGCTGACCCAGGGTGAGTGAGGCCGGCGAGCCAGTCGGGCGGAGGCCGAGGAACCCACCCCAGCCGCCGTACACGTCCATCCTGGGGATCATCGGAGCGCTCCTTGTGGCAGAAGGCGAATCTCGAGGCTAGGAAATCCGGCGGTGCATTCCGATGGACCGTTGTCCCGTGTTGGAGGAGACCTGGATCCCTGGCGGGGCGTGGGATCTGGTGCTAGAAGTCGCGCTCGGCTGATGTCCGCCGGCGAGCGACGCGTCGGAGCCCGAGCCCCAGCGCGAGCATCGACATGGCCAGGGCGAGCTGTCCCGGCGCGTCCGTCCCGGTCTTGGGCAGGGTCGGGGTCCCGCTGGCGGCGGCGGAGCCGGTGCTGTCGGGTGTGGCCGCCGGGATGTCGGCGGGCGCGGCGCAGGCGGCGACGGTGATCGTGTGGTGGGCGCGCGCACTCGGTGCGCCGTTGCGCAGCACCTGCTGTCCGTCGAAGACGACCGTCGTCGACGTGCCGGCGGAGTCGGTCTCGGTGACGGTTGCCGGATAGCGGCCCGGTGCCGCGTACGTGTGCTTGACCTTTGGTCCGGTCGTGGTGCGCGTGGCACCGTCGCCGAAGTCCCATCGGTAGCTGACGATCCGGCCCGCCGCCACGGTCGAGCCGCTGGCGTCGAACGCCGTGGCCAGGCCGGCGCACTGGGCCCGGGCCGCGAAGCGCGCGACCGGAGCCTGGTCGGGCGGCGTTGTCACTCCGGCTGGCACAACGTCTGTAGCGAACCTGCCATTCATGTCCGGCGTAGCGGTGACGACGTTGCTGGCGACATCGATCGTCACGAGCAGCGAGGTGATCCGAGAGACCACGGAGGTGAACAGCGTTTTCCCGTCCGCACTGAACGCCGCGTCCATGACGCTCCCGGTGGGAGTCGTCGCGTCGATGTGGACCGCGACTCCAAGGTGAAGGTCGGACGCCCGCACTGGCAATGCGAAGAAGGAGTCGCCCTCGGTGCCGGTGACGTAGAGCAGGCTCTGGTCCGGCGACAGGGCGAGGCCGTGGTGCGAGCGGCCCGGCAGGGTCACCCGGTCGGTGACGGCAAAAGCCGTGAGGTCGATCTTGACGAGTGCCGCCGGGTCGGCGCCGGAGGAGACGGCGACGTACGCCGTCTGCCCGTCCGACGTCAGCCGGATCGCATCGGCCGCCCCGCCCAGCGGGAGCTGATGGACGACAGCCCCGGTGCGGGCATCGAGCGCGACGAAGTCGCTGCCCACGGAGGCATACAACAGGGCGCCGTTCGGTGACACCGTGAGGCTGTTGATCGGGCCCGGGTTGAACGGGCCGCCCACGTGACCGGTCGCCAAGGTGATCGGGTAGATCGCGTCAGCGCTGTACAGGTACGCCGTCGATCCGTCGCGCGACAGCGCCACGTGGGCGCCGCCGCCCGGCACGGTGAGGAAGGGTGAGCCGACGGCTCCGGTCGCCCGCGTGATCGGCACGAGGGTGATGAAGGGCTGCTGGCCGCTGAAGGCGGTCACCACGGCGTAGATGATGCGCCCGTCCGGCGACAGGGCCAGATCCGCCGCGGCCTGGCCGACTCCCCCGCCCAGGTGCACGCCCTGGATCCCGTCCACCCCGTCGAAGTAGACGATGCCGCTGGCTCGGCCGCTGCTATCCGGGGCGCCGTTGGCGTAGATGGCTGCTTGCGGGTCGAGGCCCGCCGCGGCGGACGCCGTCGATGCGGTGGACGCCATCGACGCTGTAGCGACGAGCGCGGTTGCGGCGCAGAGCGCGATGCGGGTTGGGCGTGACGTGCGCATGGGCATCTCAACAGGGGTTCGAGGGGGTGGGCCAGGTGGCCGTCGCGGGTGCGATCTCCTCGAAGGTAGCGTCGTTGCGCAGGTGAATCCCGTTGATAGCAAAGGTTTTTCGCTGTTCGGAGAAAGACGCGACCTAGGTCAGCCGGATCGCTAGACCTAGGTCTATAGGGATGACTGCGGTGATCGGGCTGATCCGACAATCAGTATGACCTTCGGTATTCGGTCTATTGCCGCGTTCCGGGCCTTTGGCCGGGTCTTGGCGGGTCTGGCCGAACCTGCCAGGCTGAGCGCATGGGAATCGTGACGCCGGGGTTCTTCGGCCGTCGGCGCGAGAGCGCGCCCGACCTGCCGCCGGGCCAGTATCTCGTGCATGACTTCCCGGTCCTGTCCGCCGGGCCGACCCCCAATGTCCACCTGGACACCTGGGAGTTCACCCTGACGACTGAGACCGGGGCCAAGCACAGCTGGTCCTGGCCCGAGCTCCAGGCGCTCGCCGCCGAGGACATCACCGTCGACCTGCACTGCGTCACCAAGTGGTCGCAGCTCGGCATGGCGTTCCGCGGCGTCTCACTGGACGTGCTGCTCGAGGACGTCGAGACCAGCGCCGACTTCGCCTTCGTGCGGTCGTACGGCGGCTACACCACCAACCTGCCGCTCGAGGACCTGCAGGACGGCAAGGCCTGGCTGGCCTTCGGCTATGACGGCGACGAGCTCCCGGCCGAGCATGGCGGCCCGTGCCGGTTGCTGGTCCCGCATCTCTACCTCTGGAAGTCGGCCAAGTGGGTCAACGGGATCGAGCTGCGGCACGACGACGAGCCCGGCTTCTGGGAGACCCTCGGCTACCACAACTACGGAGACCCGTGGCGCGAGCAGCGGTACTGGGGCGACTGACCTGGCAGGTCGCCACCGTCGTGGCGACCCGCAAGGAGAGCCTGCAGCGCCCGCACCATCGTCTTCGAGGTGCCCGGCTGGACCGGTCATCTGCCCGGACAGCACGTCGACGTACGGCTGACCGCGCCTGATGGCTACTCGACCCAGCGCTCCTACTCGATCGCCTCGGCCTGGGATCCAACCGCCGACCGGTCGCGTGATCGAGCTGACGGTCGAGGAGGTCGAGGACGGCGAGGTCTCGCCGTACCTGGTCGAGGTGCTCAAGGTCGGCGATGCGATCGAGCTGCGCGGGCCGGTCGGGGGGTGGTTCGTCTGGCGGGCGGATGACGCGGCGCCGGCCCTGCTTGCCGCCGGCGGCAGCGGCATCGTGCCGCTGATGGCGATGCTCCGGGCCCGCCGCCGGGTCGGCAGCCGGGTGCCGTTCCGGCTGGTCTACTCCCTGCGCGGCCCGACGTCCGCCATGTACGCCGAGGAGCTCGCCGCGTTGGAGGCCGACGGCTCCGGGCTGGAGGTCGAGCGGGTCTACACGCGCTCCGCGCCGCCGGGCTGGGCCGGCACCGTCGGCCGGGTCCGCCCGGAGCAGCTTCTGGCGCCCGTCGGGGGAGGACCGGTGACGGCAGCATTCGTCTGTGGCCCAACGGGATTCGTCGAGTCCGTGGCTGCGGCGCTGGTGACCGGCGGCGTCGAGCCGGGCAAGATCAAGACCGAGCGGTTCGGTCCGACAGGAGGCTGAGACATGAGTGGTGGGCTCGATGGCAACGTGCTGGCCGGCGCACTGGGCGAGGTCTTCGCGGTCGACGTGACCACGGCCACCGGTCAGTGCGCCGGATGCGGGCAGGTCAACGCCGTGGCCGAGGTGGTGGTCTACACCGACGGTCCGGGAGCGGTGGGTCGCTGTCCGGGCTGCGAGTCGGTGGTCCTGCGGATCGTCCGCGGTCCGGGGCGGGCGTGGCTCGACCTGCGGGGCGTCGTCAGCCTCCAGCTGGCCCTTCCCGACTGACTGCTGGCCCAACGAAGGAGCTGCCCGTGCGCACCAGAACCGCTGTCGCCGTGTTGAGCCTGTTTGGCCTGCTGGTCGGTCTCTTGACCGCAACCACTTCGACCGGGGCGCTCGCCGCGACCGGCCCGCGGCTGCTCCCGACCCGACTGTTCGCGCCCTACTTCGAGACGTACGCCGGATCGGATCTGGCTGCGCAGTCGAAGGCCTCCGGCGCGAGGTTCCTGACCCTGGCGTTCCTCGAGACGCCTCGGAAGGGCTCCTGTCAGGTGGCCTGGAACGGCGACCCGGCGACGCCCGTCGCCTGGTCGACCTTCGGGGCCGACATCGCCGCCATCCGGGCCCGCGGCGGTGACGTGATCCCGTCGTTCGGCGGCTACTCGGCCGACCACGGCGGCACCGACATCGCCGACAGCTGCTCCAGCGTTGCGGCGATCGCTGCGGCGTACGAGCAGGTCGTGACGACCTACGACGTCACCCGGCTCGACCTCGACGTCGAGGACCGCGCGCTCAACCACCCGGGCGCAATCACCAGGCGCAACAAGGCAATTCACCTGGTGCAGCAGTGGGCGGCCCGGCACGGTCGGACGGTGCAGTTCAGCTACACGCTGCCGTCGTCGATGGGCGGACTCGACGACACGGGTGTGGCGCTGTTGCGTGACGCGGTGACGCAGGGCGCGCAGGTGAGCGTGGTCAACGCCATGACGTTCGACTTCTACGACGACGTGCCGCACGTGATGGGCGCCGACAGCATCACCGCCGCCAAGGCGGTGCTCGCGCAGATGGCAACGGTCTACCCCGGCCGTAGCCACGCGTGGTTGGTCAGCCGATTCGGGATGACCGAGATGGTCGGGATCGACGACTTCGGCCCGGCCGAGACCCTGACGATCGCCGACGCGCGGGTCGTGGCACGGTGGGCCGCGGCCGAACGGATCGCCTACCTGTCGTTCTGGGCCCTTCAGCGGGACAACGGCGGCTGTCCGGGGCAGGCCGGTGCCGACTCGTGTTCCGGTGTGGCCCAGGCGAAGTGGCAGTTCAGCCACATCTTCGAGCCGCTCACCTTGGCTGGCTGACCCGCGCGACGGTGAATCTGACTGGTGCGCGCAGACTTTGGCCGACAACGCAGTAGCGCTCGGTCAGCTGGGCCAGCCGCTCGAGCTTGTCCGTCTCCGCATCCGTGTCGAGCTCGGCGTGGACGACGATGTCGGTGCAGCCGACCGGCACGTCCTTGGCGACGCCGAGGGTGCCGCTCGCGTCGAAGTTGCCGGACGCTTGCAAGCTGCCGCCCCGGATGTCGATCTGCATCGCCAGGGCGACACTGCGCAGGGTGACTCCGGCGCAGGCCACGAGCGCCTCCATCAGCATGTCCCCGGAACACGCGTCGCCGCCGTCCCCGCCGGTGGCCAGATGCAGTCCGGCGCGCACCGGGCCGGCCCACGTGCCGACCTGCACACTGACGCCTGGGCTGTCCAGGGAGGCCTGCGCGTGCAGGGGCGTGATCGCCGACCCTGGTTCGTCTCGGTAGCGCGCCTTCAGCGGCGCCTGCTTCTCGCGCAGTTCGTTCACGTCCACGACTCAGTCCTCCAACCTCGCGTCACTCGCCGCCGGCGAGCCAACCGTGGATCCCGCCTGCCCAAGTGTCAACCGAGGACCGGAGACGGGCGCCTGCTGTGTTGGTGGTGGCGGCACGCCGGCCCTGGGCTAGCGTGCCGTCCCATGCGCATCCTGGTGGTGGGCGGGACCAAGTTCGTCGGCCGGCACTTCGTGGAGGCGGCCCTGGCTGCCGGCCACGAGCTGACGCTGCTCCACCGCGGCACCAGCGGTCCGGACCTCTTCCCTGAGGCCGACCATCTCCTGGCCGACCGCAACGGTGACCTCTCGGTCTCGCCGGTCGAGAGTTCGACGCCACGGTCGACGTGTCAGCGCCTACCTGCCCCAACAGGTTTCGTCGTTGGCCGCGGCTCTCGAGGGCCGCGGTGGCCGGCATCTGTTCGTCTCTACCGTCTCGGTCTATGCGCCACCGCTCGGTCCGAACATCAGCGAGTCGGCGCCGTTGCTGCCTCCTGCGGCCGCTGACGTCACCGTGGTCGACAACGACACCTACGGTCCGCTCAAGGTCGCCTGCGAGCTGGCCGCGGCCGACCTCTACGGCCCGGCCCTGGCGATCGTCCGACCGACGTACGTCGTCGGCCCGCACGACCACACCTGGCGCTTCCCGTGGTGGGTCCGGCGGATCGCCGCCGGCGGCGAGGTGTTGGCGCCCGGCCCGTACGACGCACCGACCCAGGTCATCGACGCGAGGGACCAGGCGACGTTCATGACCGGCCTGCTCGAGCGGACGGTCTCCGGGACGTTCCACACGGTCAGCCCCGAGCCGCCGTACGGCTTCGGGGACCTGCTCGAGGCGATCGCATCGCGGGTGGCGCCGCCCGGGACGACGCTGCGGTGGGTCGACCCGGCGCCGTTGCTCGCCGCCGACCTGGCCGGTGACCCGTTCCCCCTGTGGACCGCGGGGGAGCCGGAGCTGGACGGGATCGCGGCCGACCCGGCGGCGGCCGTCGCCGCAGGTCTGTCGGTGCGGTCGATCGAGCAGACGGCCGAGGAGACCTGGGAGTGGGTCCGCTCGACATCCGGGCCGCCGCCAGGCATCGGCCTCAGTCCGGAGCGCGAGGCCGAGCTTTTGCGTTCGCTCGCCGACTAGTCGACCGACGGCGCGCGGGCTCCGGTCTCGCGCGCGATGCTCGGATGATGGGCTGACGCCCACTGGCCGAAACCGTTGGCCGCCAACGGATGTGCGATGAAGAAGCCCTGCGCCAGGTCGGCGCCCAGGTCGCGCAGGGCATCGAGGGTGTCCTGGTCCTGGACCCCCTCGGCGACGACCTGCAGGCCGAGCGAATGAGCGAGGTCGATGATCGACCGGACCATCACCCGGTCGTGGTGCGAGTGCAGCATGTCGGTCACGAACGAGCGGTCGATCTTGATCTGGTCGACCGGCAGCTGCTTGATGTGGCTCATCGAGAAGTAGCCCGTGCCGAAGTCGTCGATCGACAGGTGCAGCCCGATGTCCGTGAGCCGATGCATGGTCGTGATGGCGCGGGTCGGGTCGGCGAGCAGGGTCCGCTCGGTGAGCTCCAGCCGCAGGTGAGCCGGGTCGATCCGGTGCTGTCCCAGCAGCCGGGTGATGCGGTTGGGCAGTGATGGGTCGAGCAGCGTTCGCGGGGCCAGGTTGACCGCCACCGTGATGTCCCGCGCCTCGTCGCGCCACTGGCGCAGCGACCGCGAGCGAGTCACTCGATCACCCAGTCGGTGAGGTCGCGGATCAGGGTCGTCCCCTCGGCGATCGGGATGAACTCGTCCGGCGCGACGTCGCCTCGTGTGGGATGGGCCCAGCGCAGCAGCGCCTCGACGCTGTGCAGCTGGCCGTCTGCGACGTTGATGATCGGCTGGAAGGCCGTGGTCAGCTGGTCTCCGCCGTCCAGCGCGCGCCGCAGGTCGCCGAGTGTCGTGAGCTGCGCCGGCGCCTGGCGCTCGAACTCGCTCTGGAAGATCGCGACGCCCTCGCGGTTGGCCTTCGCGGCGTACATCGCGAGGTCGGCGTGGTGCAGCAGCGTCTCGATGTCCTCGGCGTGGTGCGGCGCCCAGGCGACGCCCATGCTGGCCTCGACGTCCAGGGTCAGGTCGTGGACCGCGAACGGCTCGTGCAGCGCCGTCTGGAGCCGGGTCGTCAGCGCGAGAACCGAGCTGTGGTCCGGCTGGTCGCCGGTGAGGACGACGAACTCGTCGCCGCCGAGGCGCGCGCAGGTGTCCTCCGGTCGCAGGTGGGCCACCAGCCGGTTGCCGACCGCGCGCAGCAGAGCGTCGCCGGTCGCGTGGCCGAGGACGTCGTTGATCTCCTTGAAGCCGTCGAGGTCGATGAAGATCACCGCGACCAGCTGATGATGCCGGGCACTGCGAGCCAGGGCCGAGACCGCGCGGTCGGCCAGCAGCGCGCGGTTGGCCAGGCCGGTCAGCGGGTCGTGCGTCGCATCGTGGGCCAGCCGTGCCTCGAACGCCCGGCCGTCCTCGTAGCGGCGGGCGTTCGCCAGCGCGGCGTTGGCCTGGGTCGCGAGCAGGGCCAGCCCTTCACCCTGCCCCGACGGCACCGGGCTGGGATGCCGGCCGAGCAGCAGGACATCGGCCGTGCCGGGGCTGGTCATCGGGGCCGCGACGACGACCTCGCCCGGGTTGAGCCGCCACCCGGCCACCCGCACGGCGTCGTCGTCGGGCCGTTCCAGCACGATGTACCCGACGTCCGCGCCGGCCACGACGGCCTGGTCGAACCAGGCAACGCCGCCGCCGTCGTCACTGACCGCCAGGGCGTGAGTGCCGGGCACCGAACCGTCGCGCGAGAACAGCCCGACCGAGGTGAAGCCGAGCTCCTCGGCCGCATGCGTGACCTCCTCCACCACGGTCGGCAGGTCGAGGCTGGACATCCGCCGGGCCGCGATCGCGACGCCGCGCAGGTGTTCGGCCTGCCGCTGGGCCTGCTCGGTCACGGCGATCTGCCGGGTCAGCCGGCCGGCCAGACCGGCCGCCGTCATCGCGACGAGCCCCAGCACGCCCAGCCGGTAGGTGATCGAGTCTGGCGTGACGTCGTTGTAGGGATAGACGTTGCGCGACGACGATCTCGCGGGCGATGTAGGCGACGCACAGCACGCCGAAGGTCACCAGGGCGCGGGCCCGCCAGCCCCGCGTCGCCGCCTCGAGCACCGGGATGATCAGCAGCGCCCACAGCGCGCTCGTGTCGTCGAAGGAGAACATCCCGATGATGACCGCCGTGATCAGGCAGTCCCAGACCAGCTGGACCATCGACCAGTGCCGGACCGGGCCGCCGCGGCAGCCTCGACTGCGCGGAGCCGGCCAGGTTGATGGCGACGAGCATGGCGGTCGGCACGGCCCCCCACCACCGGGAGAACGGGAGCTGTACGCCGATCGGCGGCGAGTAGAGCGTGAACTGCAGGACGCACAGCCCGGCCGAGATCCAGCGAACTCGGCGAAGCAGCCGGTCGGCCCCCAATGAGTCCCGTCCACCGGAATCCGGGGGAGGATCGGCCGCGCGGCCTCTGCGACCGGCTCGCGCGCTCGCTTCGGACACACGACCTCCTCGCGAGCCGGACGCCCCAGCATGCTCGTTCCTGCCGCGCGGTGTCAGCAACTGTCGCGCTTGTGGCCCATCGCGTCGGGCCTTTTCGACTGACTTGGGATGGTTGGATCGGCGAGACTGACATGGAACCGTCGCGCCAAAAGATTCCGCGGCCGTTGTCGGATCGGGCCGGGAGCGTTCGTAGTACGGGTAGCAACCGACAAAGGAGAAGATCCGAGATGCAGTATCTGGTTTCCGTTATCGACGACGGCACCGGACCGGACACCCCGGTCGAGCAAGCAGCCATTGACGTCTTCAACGACCGGCTGCAGGCGGAGGGCTACTGGGTCTTCGCCGGCGGCCTGGGGTCGCCCGAACCGGCCACCGTCGTCGATAACCGCGGCGACGAGGCGGTCTTCACCGACGGCCCGTTCGTGGAGTCCAAGGAGTGGCTGGCCGGCTTCTGGATCATGGAGGCGCCCGACCTCGACGTGGTGCTCAAGCTGGCCACTGAGGGATCGAAGGCCTGCAACCGGAAGATCGAGGTGCGGCCGTTCCTGTGAGCCCCCTCGACGTACGGGAGGCGATCACCGAGGCGCACCAACAGGAGTGGGCGCGCGTGGTCGCCTCCCTGACCCGGCGGTTCGGTGACCTCGACATCGCCGAGGAGGCAGCCGCCGAAGCCTTCGCGACCGCCGTGGAGCGATGGCCGGCAGACGGCGTGCCCCCCAACCCGGGCGGCTGGCTGACCACCACCGCCACCCGAAGAGCCATCGACCGGATCCGCCGCGAGGACAAGCGCGACGGCAAGCAGAAGGAGGCTCAGCTGATGTACGACGACCCGCCTGAGCCTCTCGGGGCTATCGACGACGAGCGGCTTCGGCTGATCTTCATCTGCGCTCACCCGGCGCTCGCGATGGAGACTCGCGTGGCCCTGACACTGCGGATGGTCGCCGGTCTGACGATGCCTGAGATCGCTCGCGCCTTCCTGGTGCAGGAGAGCGCGATGGGGCAACGCATAACCCGCGCGAAGGCCAAGATCAAGACGGCCCGGATCCCGTATCGGATGCCTTCCGCGGAGGACCTCCCGGCTCGGGTGTCCGGCGTGCTGGCGGTTCTGTTCCTGGTCTTCAACGAGGGCTATCTGGCGACCGGCCCGGACACCGATCCGGTCCGGCGCCGACCTGACCGCCGAGGCGATCCGGCTCACCCGCCTGATCCGCGCGCCTGCTGCCAGCGGACGGTGAGGTGGCCGGCCTGCTCGCCCTGATGCTCCTCACCGAGGCCCGCCGCACCGCGCGGGTGTCGGCCACCGGCGAGCTGGTCGCGCTCGACGAGCAGGACCGGAGCACCTGGGACGCGGCGCTGGTCGCGGAGGGTCATCAGCTGGTGCGGGAGCGCCTGGCCTCCGGAGTCGCTCCGGGGCGCTACCAGATCCTCGCCGCGATCAGCGCCGTTCACACCTCCGCTCACGACGTCCGCGACACCGACTGGTCACAGGTCGTCGCGCTCTACGACCAGCTCGTCCGCCTCGACCGCTCGCCGATCGTCGCCCTCAACCGGGCCATCGCTGTCGCCGAGCTCGATGGACCCGACGTGGCGCTGGCGGCCGTCGACCGGCTCGCGGACGCTTTGGCCGGCTATCACGCCTTTCACGCCACCCGGGCCGACCTGCTGCGCCGGCTGGGCCGCGTCGAGGAGTCGCGAGCCGCGTACGACCGGGCCATCGAGCTGGCCGGTAACACGGCCGAGACGGCCGCCCTGACCCGCCGCCGCGACCAGCTGGGCTAGCGCTCGCGCGGGTGAACGCCGCCGTCAGAACAGCTGGTCGATGCTCTTCCAGCTGCTGCCGATCTGGCTGCGCGCCCCGAAACCGGCGACGCCCTTGCCCGGATACATCCACAGCAGGCCGGAGGCGTCCCGGGCCAGCAGATCGGGCACCCGGTCGCCGTTCAGGTCACCCGGGCTGGTGATCGCGGTCATCGCCCCGAAGCCGGTGCCGACCCGGACCCGCGGCAGCCAGCCGCTGTGCCCGTTGCCCGGGTAGAGCCACAGGTATCCGGTCGAGTGCTCGCGGATCAACAGGTCTGAGATGCCGTCACCGTTGACGTCGCCCGGGGCCACGAACGAGTCGTATCCGCCCAAGCCGGTGCCGACCCGGACCCGGGAAGACCAGCTGCCGGCACCGTTGCCGAGGTAGAGCCACAGGTAGCCCGTGGACCGCTCGACCGCCAGCAGGTCGGCTTTCTGGTCGCCGCTCAGGTCACCCGCACCGACCAGGTGGCTCATGACGTTCCAGCCGGTGCCGACCCGGACCCGGCTCTTGAAATGGCCCGCGCCGTCGGTCGGGTATCGCCACAGATAGCCGGTGCTCGCCTGCCGGGCCAGCAGGTCCGCAGTGCCGTCGCCATCCAGGTCGCCGGCCGACTCGAGAACGTCAAACCCGTTCCAGCCCGTGCCGATTCGCACCGCGCTGGCCACTCCGCCGGTGCCGGTCCCGGGATACAGGCGCAGGTCGCCGGTCGAGTGCACCCGGGCCAACAGGTCGTTGTTCCAGTCCCCGTTGAAGTCCCCGGTCGAGTTGGACAGCGTCGACGCGGGACGGGGCAGGGCGCCGAAAGCGTAGGGGCTGCAGGCGAGGTCGTAGTCGAACTGCGTGTCCCACCACTGCGACAGATAGACCTTGCCCGGCAGAGACGGCCGGCGCGCTGCACTTGGCGAGGGCGGTCGCGCTCGACGACGGGCCGGACGTCGCCCAGGCCGGTACGCCGGGCAGCCGCCACGTGCCCGTGATCGTCTGCCAGCCGTTGAGGTTGGAGTAGAGGCCGTAGGCCAGACCGCCGTCGTGCAGCCCGCGCATCAAGCCCTCGAGGACGAACCGGTTCTCCCGGTGCGCGGCGGTCGTCGTGGCCCACGGCTGCGACGACAGCGGCTCGACGTCGACCCACACCTCGGTCGGTGCCCAGCCCACGCTGGTCAGGCCCTGCCGGAGGTCCACGGCCTCGGCGTACCCCGCGTTCGAGAGCTGCCCGGCGCGGGTCGCGGAGGACCACGGTCCGGACGCGCCGTACGTGGTGATCTGAGCCGCGGTGGGGAAGCCGGACATCGTGTACGGCGCGGCCTTGACGTGGTTCGTCGTGGCCCAGGCGAGCTGGTCGGCCAGGCAGGGGTTGTCGCTGAACGGATGACCGTCGGTGAGGCCGATGACCACGAAGCCGGTCGTCGTCGGCGGCATCGGGTTGCCGAAGCCGCCCTGGGCGACCGAGCACTGCGGCCACGAGATGTCGTACCCGGACAGTGTCGCCGCGCTGGCCGGTTGGGTCGTCGAGACCAGGCCGACCGCGGCCAGCCCCATCGCGAGGCCAAGGGCCAGTCGTCGGTTGCGCCCACGGATCATTGTTTTCCCCCATGCGTCGTCTGGTTCAGCCGTCAGGTTAGCCGTATCAACGAGAGCACGATGGTCCTCTTGGCCGTAGCCGGTTCGCTGGCACGGCGGCCAGCGGAGGGCGCCGATCGATCAGGGAGACGTGGTCACATGGCCGACAGCATGACCGTCTTGCGCAAGGCTGGAGCGCCCGGCACCAAGCGCAACATCGTCGTCCTCGGCGACGGGTTCTCGGCAGCCGATCAGGGGACCTACAACCAGTGGGTGGACGACAAGCTCATCAAGGGCGTCTTCGGGCATGACTACTACTCCGAGGACGCGTCGGCCTACAACATCTACCGGGTGAACCTCGAGTCGGTCGACTCGGGCGTGAGCACCCGGACCTACGACGAGCACGGCACGCCCTCAGATCCCACGGACGACACGATTGCGTCGCAGACGATCCACAACACCGCTCTGGGTTACATCTTCAGCGGGTCGTGGGCGCACTGCTGGCTCGAACCGACGGCCGGCACCGAGGCAGCGATCCAGGCCGCGATCAACACGTGGGTGCCGGACGCCAACGAGGTGCTGATCGTCTTGAACAACCCGAACTACGGGGGCTGCGGCGGAGGGGGCCGGGCCGTGGTGCCCATGGGTGTCGACTGGACCGTGCTCGCGCACGAGTTCGGCCACGGCATCGGTGGGTTCGTGGACGAGTACTCCGCGGGTGTGGGCGCCTACACCGGACCCGAGCAGGCGTGGATCAACGCGACGACCATCACGAACCGCGCGACGACAAAGTGGCGCCAGTTCATCGCTCCGAGCACGCCGCTGCCGACTGGGGTGGGTGCCGCGGCGAACTACAACCAGGGTGTCCGTCCGGCGGGGTGGAGCAGCAACTTCGACGTCGGCCTGTTCGAAGGCGGAATGACCTACGACACCGGCATCTACCGCCCGGTGGAGAACTGCCGGATGAACTCCAACAGCCCGGAGTACTGCCCGGTCTGCTACACCTCGATCAAGACCGCGCGCGACCACGAGACCGACCACCACTTCCGTGGCGCGCACGCCGGATACTTCTTCGGCACTGGTCGCAGCGATGTGCTGCTGCACCATGGGACGTCGATCCAGCTGTTCCGCAATGACGGCGTCGGGTTCACCCACACGTTCAGCGGAGTCGAGCGGGTTCCCGGGCTCATGGCAGTTCAAACCGAACGACCAGATCGTGGTCGGCGACTTCAACGGAGACGGTGTCGACGAGGTCGTCATCTTCAATGGCGTCGACTGGGTGATGCCCTACCTCGGGCTGCTCGTCTCGGACGGTGCAGGTGGGCTGAAGCTGATCGCGCGGTACGACGGCGACATCCCGGGTTGGGGCGGCTTCGCGCGGAACGACCACGTCTACAAGGCCGACCTCAACGGTGACGGCAAGGACGATCTCATCATCACCAACGGCGACGACTGGTCGATGACGTACGTGGGCCTGCTGCGCAGTACCGGCACTGGCTTCTACCTGACCCAGCGGTACGACGGTGACATCCCAGGGTGGGGCGGCCTGGCCCGCCACGACCAGTTCTTCGTCGGCGACCTCAACGGCGACGGCAAGGACGACCTCGTCATCTTCAACGGCGAGGACTGGTCCATGGCCTACGTCGGCCTGTTCCGCGGGTCCGCCGCCGGCCTGAGCATGACCGCGCGCTACGACGGCGACATCCCCGGCTGGGGAGGTCTGGCCCGCCACGACCAGCTGATCCTCGGCGACTTCGACGGCGACGGCCGCTGTGACGTCTTCATCTTCAATGGCGACGACTGGTCGATGCCCTATCTCGGGATGTTCCGCTCGACCGGGTCGGCGCTGGCGTATGTACGTCGCTTCGACGGCGACGTCCCCGGCTGGGGCGGACTGGCCCGGCACGACAAGTTCATTGCTGCTGACATCGACGGGAACGGGCGATGCGATCTCTGGGCCTGGAACTTCCAGGACTGGTCGACGGAGTATCTCGGTCGGATGATCTCCTCCGGCACCAACCTGTCAGCGAGCTTCATCGGTGACTGGGTCGGCGAATGGAACCTCGGTCCGACCGATGCCTTCGAGGTGGCCCGGTTCAGCGGGAAGACCGGCGAACCGAGCTTGTACGTGCACAACACCGACTGGTTCGGCGTGATCAACGGCCGGCGTGGGTACGGCCTCGATCGCATTTACTACCGTTGGATCCACACCTACCGCTACGGCCGGAACTGGTGACAGGAGCAATCATGAACAAGACCAAGCGCAGGCAGGTTGTTCAGGTCGATAGTCGCCGTCCGAGCAAGCCGGAGTCCCCGGCGGCCGGCAAGGGAAAGCCGCAGGCGAGCGACGACGCACCCGCCTATGACGGCCCGAAGAAGACCCAGAAGCCCCCGACGGGCAAGACTCGTGGGGCCAAGGTCGTGAAGCCGACCGTGGGTGAGGTCCAGCGTCCGCGCGCGAGCGCGAAACCGGCGGAGTTCGGAGATCAGGTGCCACCGAGGAAGCGTCGCGCAGCCGGCTCCAGCAGCGGTGCCTCGGGTGCCGAGCAGTACATCCGGCTGCGGGTCCGGGTCAGCCGCGACCGGCTCACCGTCCTCGACAGTCACCTGGTGGACGGGCCGCTCAGCCAGACCCAGGGGTTCGCGACCGCGAACGCCTACGAGGTCAGCATCGGTGACCGGCTGCTCCACGCCGGCGGGCTGCCCGATCTCGGGATGCAGCGGTCGTTCGTCAACCCCGACGGCCCGCCCGAGCAGCAGGGTCACCACTTCACCGAGCGCCCGGTCTACGAGTTCACCGCACGGGTGCCGGCGCACGAGGTGACTCCGGAGACGATCTCCAGGATCGCGATCCGCTTGCACCGCATCAAGGAGGAGGCGCGGGCGACGCGGCTCGGCACCGAGCCACTGGCCACGCAGTTCTCCCGCGAGGTGCGGCCGATGGCCGAGCTGGTCGGCCTGCCCGCGTCCGTCCTTCCGGAGGCCATCGAGGCCCGCGGAGGTCGCACGCCCAGCGTCTGAACATCGGGTGGTGATGGGAGCGGGTGACCGGGATCGAACCGGCATGGCCAGCTTGGAAGGCTGGGGCTCTACCATTGAGCTACACCCGCACGACTGTCCCGGAGCGGATGTAGGAGCCCGGGAAGCGCGCGACGTAGCCTATCCCGGCGGCAGGTCCAGCTCGATCTCGTGCACCGCCGCCCAGTCCGACACCAGGCTCTCGTCCAGCACGGTCTCGAAGTACTTCTGCGCCGTCGTTCCCGCGAAGACGACGTCGTCGTCCTCGCCGACCAGCCGCGCGGGCAGCAACGGCAGACCGGCCCGGATGGCCGCGCTCAGCCGGTCATGCCCCCCGACCGCGAAGTAGTAGGGGTAGGCATAACCGACCTGGATCGGGTCGTCCTCGAGCTGGTCCGCCCGGGTCAACCGGTCCACCTCGGTCGGCTCCAGGTCGCGCACCGCGGGCGTCAGCTCCGTCGGATAGACCGACCGCGGGTCGACGTACAGCTGCGGCCGCCGGCCCGGCACCTCGATCCGACCGAGGACCCGCTCAGCCACCTGCTGGGGCGAGGCGACCGACGTGTCCAGGACGAAGTCGTAGTTCGAGAGCCGCGACGTGTCCACGTCGTACAGGTTCTTGAACCGCAACCGCTCGCTGTCGGCCCGCGCCCGGGTCTGCCGGCGGGCCTGGTCGAGCGTCTCGTACCGCTCCGCGGCCTGGCCGATGCGGGAGTGGGCCCGCGCCGCGCCCTTCCGCGGGTCGACCGTCAGATGCAGGGCCACCGCCCGCGGGACGAACCACCAGGCCATGCGCGAGTCGACGACGACGCGCTCGTCAGTGTCGGCGAGGTCCTTCAGCGTCTGGTCGACGTCATCGTCGATCCGTCGGTCGGTCTCGGCGGCCTGGTTCAGCTGCAGTGTCGTGAGGTTGCTCTGTCGGGCCATCTCTCGATGCAGGTCGCCGGCCGAGACGAACCGCAGGCCCAGCGTCTCGGCGAGGATCCGGCCGACGGTGGACTTCCCGCTCCCGGGATCACCGCTGATCGCGATGGCGCTGACCGACGTCATCAGCGCTGGATCCCCGCTCCCTGACGCATGCCAGGACTCTAGCCAACCGATTCGGGGCCCGTAACGTTGCTCGACGTGCCACCCGCCCCCACCGCCGGAGCCGTCCTCAGCCAATGGCGGTTCGGCCTCGTGCCGACTCTCGTCGTGGTCGGGATGCTCGCGGCGTACGGCGTCGGGGTTCGTCGCGTCGCGCGCCGGGGGGAGACCTGGCCGGTCCCGCGAACGGCGATGTTCGTCGTCCTGGGGGTGGGCTCGTACGGCGTGACGACGCTGGGCTTCCTCGGCGTCTACAGCCCCTACCTGCGGTGGGCCTTCGCGGCGCAGGCGGCGTTGCTGCTGCTCGTCGTACCGGCCCTGATCGCCCTCGGTCGACCCGCTGCGTTGGCTCGAAAGGCGTTGGGGGACAACGGTCGAGCCCGTCTGGACCGGGTCCTGCGCAGCCGTCCGCTGCGGCTGCTGAGCCATCCGATCGGCGGCCCGGCGCTGTTGCTCGCGCATGCTCCTGCTCTTCCTGACCCCGCTGCCGCCCGAGGTGCGGGCCCACGCCATGGCGCTCGCCGCCGCCCAGGTCCTGCTTCCGCTGCTCGGCCTGCTCGCGGTGCTGCCGATCGCGACGGGGGAGGAGCCGGCCAGCTCGACGACGATGGCGATCGGCTTCCTGATCGCGTTCGTCGAGCTGATCGCCGACGCGCTGCCGGGCATCCTGCTGCGGCTGCACGCCACGGTCATCGGCGGCGCGGCCACCCTGGCGTCGGTCCCGTCCTGGCTGCCGAGCCCGCTGCGCGACCAGCAGCTGTCCGGCGATGTGCTCTGGTTCCTGGGCGAGGCGATCGACCTGCCCTTCCTGGCCTGGCTGGTCATCCGCTGGATCCGGGCCGACCAGCGCGAGGCCGCCGAGGTCGACGCCCGCCTCGACGAGACGTACGACGGCCGGCCGTGGTGGGAGACCTGACGTCGCCGTAAACGCGGCCGGGTCGGGCAGCCGGCGCCGTTAGTCTGGGCGGCGCACCCACGGTGCACGGGGTATGGCGCAGCTTGGTAGCGCGTCCGCTTTGGGAGCGGAAGGCCGCCGGTTCGAATCCGGCTACCCCGACCACTGGCGAAGTGTCAGCACCACGACGACGGATCCGTCGTCCCGGTGCTGACAGTCAGGTCAGCTCCACGGGAGCCGATTCGCAGGGGGTGAGCGATCTGCCGACCCAGACGATCGAGATGTCCTGGCAGCCGGAGAAGGCGGACTACCGCGAGGTGGCGCTGCTGTGCCGGCGCAAGGTGCGCCGCGTCATGTTCGGGCTGCTCGTCGGGATCGGCTTGTTCTCGATCGTGGTTGCCGCGCTCGGCCAGTGGACCTTCGGCTACGCCTGGGGGATCGGCCTGTGGGTCTATGCCCTCGTCCTGCACCTCTTCTCCCAACGCAATGCGGGAGCCGGCTTCTGGAAGCACGACTTCCTGCGATCGGCGAAGCAGGTGACGCTCAGCCGCGCCGGTGGGGTCGAGATGCGGTCCCCGGAGTCGAACGGTTCCTACGTCTGGAACGCGTTCGTCAGCGCTCAGGAGTCGGAGCGGCTGTTCCTCCTGCGCCTGAGCAAGGCGGGGGGCAAGCCCGGGGCGTTCCTGGTCCTGCCCAAGCGCGGTTTCGCCACAGGGGCCGACCTCGAGACCGGCCGCGAGCTCCTCCGCAGCTGCGTCGAAGGCGGCGTCGTCCCCCTCTAGAGGCCGTAGGACTCCAGCAGCCGGAGCCAGACCTCGCTCATGGTCGGGAACGACGGCACCGCGTGCCACAGCTTGTCGAGCGGCACCTCGCCGACGACCGCAACCGTCGCGGAGTGGATCAGCTCCGCGGTGTCCTGACCCGACGAACGTCACGCCGACCACGACCCGCCGCTCCTCGTCGACGACCATCCGGGCCTGCCCGACGTAGTCGTCGGCCTGCAACCCCGCGCCGGTCGCCGACGACATGGGTACGTCGACGACCTTGACGTCCAGCCCAGCCTCCCGCGCCCCCGCCTCAGTGAGCCCGACGGCGCACACCTCCGGATCGGTGAAGACGACCTGCGGCGCGCCGAGTGGGTCGGCAGAGGCCCGCATCGATGGCAGGTCGTCCGCCTCTCCAGCCGCCCGGGCCACGATGACGTCGCCCGCGACCCGGGCCTGGTACTTGCCCATGTGGGTCAACAGGTTTCGCGCGTTGAGGTCTCCGGTGGCATAGAGCCAGCCGCCCGCCGACGCCGGTCACCCGCATCGACTCGTCGACCGTGACGTACTTGCCCGGCTCCAACCCCACCGTGTCCAAGCCCAGGTCACCGCTGTTCGGGGTGCGGCCGAGCGCCGCCAGCACCTGGTCGCCGACCACCGTGGCACCATCGCCCGTCGTCACGGTCACCTCGCCGGACCCGTCGGCGCTCGCCCGCGTCACCTTGGTCACGGTCGTCCCGAGCCGTACGTCGACCCCGGCCGCCCGCAGCCCCTCGGCCACCAGGTCCCCCGCGAACGGCTCGGTCCGGCCGAGCAGTCGCTCGGCCCGCTCGATCAGAGTCACCTGCGACCCGAGGCCGGCGTAGGCCTGGGCCATCTCGCAGGCGACGACCCCACCGCCCAGGATGATCAGCCGCTCCGGCACCGACTGGGCACTGGTCGCCTCGATGTTGGTCCACGGCTTGGCCTCGCGCAGCCCCTCGATCGGCGGGACCGCGGCCGACGTGCCCGGGGACAGCACGACGGCGTGCCGGGCCAGCAGGATGACGGTCGAGCCGTCGGGACCCTCGACCTCGACCCGCCGCTCGCCGGCCAGGCGGCCCTGGCCGCGCACCAGGTCGATGCCCTCGGAGTCCAGCCAGCCGGTCGCCCCCGTGTCGTCCCAGTCGCTCGTCCAGTAGTTGCGCCGGGCGAAGACCTCCTGCACGTCCAGCTCACTCGGTCGCACGCCGCGGACCCGGTGCGTGGACGCGGCCAGGTTGACCGGCCGCAGCAGCGCCTTCGACGGGATGCAGGCATAGAAGCTGCACTCGCCCCCGACCAGCCGGGTCTCGACGATCGCGCAGCTCAGCCCACCGCGCCGGACCCGGCCGGCGGCGTTCTCCCCGGGCGGCCCGGCCCCGATCACCACGACGTCGTACGTGCGCTCCGGCCCGGTCTGCTCTGCCATGCCGAGCACGCTAGCGGCCGGCCTGGCGGGCGAGAAGGCGGGCGAGAAGGCGAGCGCGAACGCCGGAGCGAAGACAGGAGCCAGCCAGGAGCGAAGGCGACTGGTGCCGACGCCAGCCGTTACCATGACGGGTCGCTCGGCGGGCACGCCGTGACGATCCCCAACCCCCCGCAGGAGCACCCTCGTGAAGTCCGCCGTCGAGACCCTCAACCCGACCCGGGTGAAGCTGTCCGTCGAGGTGTCGTACGACGAGCTCAAGCCCAGCCTTGACGCGGCGTACAAGACCATCGCCGGCCAGGTCAACATCCCCGGGTTCCGGCGTGGCCACGTGCCGGCCCGGATCATCGACCAGCGAGTCGGCCGCGGCGCCGTGCTCGAGGAGGCCGTCAACAACGCCCTCCCGCGGTTCTACGGCCAGGCCGTCGAGGAGAACCAGGTCCGCCCACTGGGCCAGCCCACGGTCGACGTGACCGACGTGCCCGACCCGGCCGAGGGCGGCGACCTGAAGTTCACCGCCGAGGTCGACGTGCGGCCGACCGTCGAGCTCCCGGACTACGAGAGCCTCGCCGTCACGGTCGACGACGTGACGGTCAGCGACGCGGAGGTCGACGAGCGGCTCACCTCGCTGCAGCAGCGCTTCGGCACCCTGGTCGGGGCCGAGCGCCCCGCCGTGACCGGTGACTTCGTGTCGATCGACCTGGCCGCGTCGATCGACGGTGAGGAGATCGACGCCGTCAAGGGCGTCTCCTACGAGATCGGCTCGGCGACGATGATCGAGGGCCTCGACGAGGCGCTCGAGGGCAAGAGCGCGGGCGACGAGGTCGACTTCGATGCCCCGCTGGCCGGCGGCGACCGGGCCGGGGAGTCCTCGCAGATCCACGTGACGCTCAACTCGGTCAAGGAGCGTGAGCTGCCCGAGCTGGACGACGACTTCGCCCAGCTGGCCAGTGAGTTCGACACGCTGGACGAGCTGCGGGCCGACCTGCGCAAGCAGGCCGAGCAGACCAAGCTCATGGAGCAGGGCATCCAGGCCCGCGACAAGGTCCTCGAGGCTTTGCTCGAGGCCAGTGACGTGCCGGTGCCCGAGGCGCTGGTCGAGGCCGAGGTGCACTCCCACCTCGAGAGCGAGGACCGGCTCGAGGACCACGAGCACGGCGCCGAGGTCGGCGAGAGCGCCCGCAAGGGCCTGCAGACCCAGTTCCTGCTCGACGCCATCGTGGAGCAGGAGAAGGTCTCGGTCGCGCAGCCGGAGCTGATCGAGTACCTCGTCATGAACGCCGCGCAGTACGGCATGGAGCCCAACGAGTTCGCCAAGGCCGTCGAGGAGGCCGGGCAGGTGCCGGCCATGGTCGGCGAGGTCGCTCGGCGCAAGGCGCTCGCGCTGGTCCTGGAGAAGGCCACCGTCACTGACGCCTCGGGTCGGCCGGTCGACCTCGAGGCCCTGCGGCCCGAGCAGCCCCAACCGGGCGGCATCGAGGTCGTCGAGCAGGACCTGTCCGCCGACGACGAGCCGGCTGACGAGGCAACCCAGCCGGCCGAGGAAGAGTCCTAAGCCGGCGCGTCCGCCGTCAGTGAACCCGTATGCCGGTGGCGAACACGGGCTAGATCGGGGACGGCAGGGCTCAGGTGCGGCGTTAGGGTCACCGAAAGATCAAGCACCAACCAGCCTTACGTGGGAGACAGCGTGACTCAGGACATTCGAATGGCAGACGGTCCCGGCGGTGGGCTGGACGACCACATCTACAACCGCTTGCTCAAGGAGCGGATCATCTTCCTCGGCTCCGAGGTGCGAGACGACAACGCCAACGCGATCTGCGCGCAGCTGTTGCTCCTCGCCGCCGAGGACCCGGACAAGGACATCCACCTCTACATCAACAGCCCGGGTGGCTCGGTGACCGCCGGCATGGCGATCTTCGACACGATGCAGTGGGTCAAGCCGGACGTCGCGACCTACGCGATGGGCCTGGCCGCGTCGATGGGCCAGTTCCTGCTCAGCGCCGGGGCCAAGGGCAAGCGCTACGCCACCCCGCACGCGCGGATCATGATGCACCAGCCCTCGGGCGGCATCGGTGGCACGGCGAGCGACATCAAGATCCAGGCCGAGCAGATGCTGCACATCAAGCGCCAGCTGGCCGCCCTGATCGCCGAGCACACCAACCAGACCGTCGACCAGATCGAGGCGGACTCCGACCGCGACCGCTGGTTCACCGCCGACCAGGCGCTGGAGTACGGCTTCGTCGACCACGTCGTCGAGAGCGCCACGCTCGCCGCCGGCGGCGGCGGCACGACCTGAGCGCGGCTCAGCCCCCACCTTTCGCAGCGACGTACAGGAGACGCCAGATGAACGCCCAGACGCCGTACGGCGGTTTGCAGGTCCCGGGTTCGGGTCGTGCGGCCGGCCGGCTCGAGACCCCCGGCGGTGCCCCCGGCAGCCGCTACATCCTCCCGCAGTTCGAAGAGCGCACGTCGTACGGGATGAAGCGCCTCGACCCCTACACCAAGCTGTTCGAGGACCGGATCATCTTCCTCGGTGTGCAGGTCGACGACGCCTCGGCGGACGACATCATCGCCCAGCTGATCGTGCTCGAGTCGCAGGACCCGGACCGTGACATCACGCTCTACATCAACAGCCCCGGCGGCTCGTTCACAGCGCTCACGGCGATCTACGACACGATGCAGTACATCCGGCCGGACATCGCGACGTTCTGCCTGGGCCAGGCGGCCTCGGCCGCGGCGGTCCTGCTCGGCGCGGGGGCGGCGGGCAAGCGGTTCGCCCTGCCGAACGCCCGGGTGCTGATCCACCAGCCGGCCATGTCCGGCGGCGACTACGGCCAGGCCAGCGACATCGAGATCCAGGCCAACGAGGTGCTGCGGATGCGCCAGTGGCTGGAGTCGACCCTTGCGCTGCACACCGGTCGGACCATCGAGCAGGTCGAGAAGGACATCGAGCGGGACAAGATCCTGACCGCGGCCCAGGCCAAGGAGTACGGCCTGATCGACGAGGTCCTCGAAAGCCGCAAAGCGACGAACTGAGCGGTCAGCAGCACCTCGAGAGCGGACGCCGACACGCCGTGGCGTCCGCTCTTGGCGTACCGGGCTGCGCCGCGCCGTACTTCCGGCGTTCAATGGGGGTGCGCAGCGCTGCTCTCGCGGTAGCGTCGGCTGCTTGTGGTGTTGGCACGTGAGCATGGTTGGCACAGTCGAGGGAAGGACCTGACGGGTGGCGCGCATCGGAGACGGTGGCGACCTGCTGAAGTGCTCGTTCTGCGGAAAGAGCCAGAAGCAGGTCAAGAAGCTCATCGCCGGCCCAGGTGTCTACATCTGCGACGAGTGCATCGATCTCTGCAACGAGATCATCGAGGAGGAGCTCGCCGAGACCTCCGAGCTCGGCATGGAGGAGCTCCCCAAGCCGCGCGAGATCTTCGACTTCCTCGAGCAGTACGTCGTGGGCCAGGAGGCGGCCAAGAAGTCGCTGTCCGTCGCCGTCTACAACCACTACAAGCGGATCCAGGCCGGTGAGCCGGCCCGCAAGGGCGACGAGCCGATCGACATCGCCAAGTCCAACATCCTGCTGATCGGGCCGACCGGCTGCGGCAAGACCTACCTCGCCCAGACCCTGGCCAAGATGCTCAACGTGCCGTTCGCCATCGCCGACGCGACCGCGCTGACCGAGGCCGGCTACGTCGGCGAGGACGTCGAGAACATCCTGCTCAAGCTGATCCAGGCGGCCGACTACGACGTCAAGAAGGCCGAGACCGGCATCATCTACATCGACGAGGTGGACAAGATCGCTCGCAAGAGCGAGAACCCCTCGATCACCCGTGACGTCTCCGGTGAGGGCGTGCAGCAGGCGCTGCTCAAGATCCTGGAGGGTACGACGGCGTCGGTGCCCCCGCAGGGCGGCCGCAAGCACCCGCACCAGGAGTTCATCCAGATCGACACGACCAACGTGCTGTTCATCGTCGGCGGCGCCTTCGCCGGCCTCGAGAAGCTGATCGAGACCCGGGCCGGCCGCAAGGGCCTCGGCTTCGGCGCCCAGCTGCACAACGCCAAGGAAGCCTCCGAGTCCTACGGCGACGTCATGCCCGAGGACCTGCTGAAGTTCGGCCTGATCCCGGAGTTCATCGGCCGCCTGCCGGTCATCACGACCGTGACCAACCTCGACCAGGCCGCGCTGGTGCAGATCCTGACCGAGCCGCGCAACGCGCTCTCCAAGCAGTACCAGCGGATGTTCGAGATCGACGGCGTCGAGCTCGAGTTCACCGAGGACGCGCTCGAGGCGGTGGCCGACCAGGCCATCCTGCGCGGCACCGGCGCCCGCGGCCTGCGCGCGATCATGGAGGAGGTGCTCCTCCCGGTCATGTTCGACGTGCCGAGTGACGACGGCATCGCCCGGGTCGTCGTGACCCGCGAGGTCGTCCTCGACAACGTCCTGCCGACGATCGTGCGCCGCGAAGACTCGCCGGCGGCCCGCAAGCGCCCGCCGCGCGAGAAGTCCGCCTAGCCCACCGGAAATTGTTGGCAAGTGACCCACCCAAGTGGGTCACGTGCCAACATTTTCTTCAACTACTCGCCGGCGGCGGTGGCCAGCGCGTCGAGTGCCGCGCCGTGTCGCGCGGCCCAGCCGCGGACCTGCTCCGGCGGCATCGCCCGGGCGAAGTGGAAGCCCTGGAGCTCGTCGCACTGCAGCTCGAGCAGCCGTTGTGCGGAGCCCTCGGTCTCGACGCCCTCGGCCACCACGGTGAGCCCGAGCCGGTGTCCGAGGTCGATGATCGAGGCGATGATCGTGTCGTCGTCGTGCTGCTCGAGGTCGACGATGAACTGCCGGTCGATCTTGAGCTGCTGCACCGGCAGCCCGCGCAGCTGGCCCAGGCTGGTGAAGCCGGCCCCGAAGTCGTCGATCGACACCTCGATGCCGCGGTCGCGCAGCGCCCCCACGACACGGGTGGCCTGCACCGGGTTGTCCGACACCGCGCTCTCGGTGACCTCGAGCACCAGGTGCCGGGCCTCCAGGCGGGACAGGATCAGCGCCTCCTCGACGATGCCGAGCAGGCCCTCCTCGAGGGCGACCGGGCTGATGTTGACCGCCACCGTGAGGTCGAGGCCGTCGGCGCGCCACCTGGCGGCCTGCTTCGTGGCGGTGAGCAGCACCCAGCGGGTCAGGGCGTGGACCAGGCTGGTCCGCTCGACCAGCGGGATGAAGTCGGCGGGGTAGATCAGGCCCCGCGTCGGGTGCTCCCACCGGATCAGGGCCTCGAAGCCGACCAGGCGGTGGTCCGTCGCCCGGATGACCGGCTGGTAGTAGAGCCGTAGGTGGCCGTCGTCCATCGCGTCGCGCAGCATGCCGAGCATGGCCAGGCGGTCGGTGGAGTTCGTGTCGGTGCTCGCGTCGTACCGCTCGACTCCGGATCGGGTGCGCTTGGCGGCGTACATCGCGACGTCGGCGTGCTGCATGAGCTCGCTGAAGGTCCTACCGTCGAACGGCGCGAGGGCGACGCCGATGCTGGCCCGTACGTCGAGCTGCACGCCGAGCGCGCTGAAGCCGGTCGAGGACAGGATGGCCAGGATCCGCTTGGCCTCGTTGGTCGCGAAGTCGACGTTCAGCGGCTTGGGGTAGCAGATCGCGAACTCGTCGCCGCCGAGCCGGATCACGGTCGCGCCGGGGCCGGCGATGGCCAGCAGCTGGTGCGCGACCTGGATCAGCACGATGTCGCCGGCGGCGTGCCCGAGGGTGTCGTTGACGTCCTTGAAGCCGTCGAGGTCGACCAGGAGCATGGCCGGCCCGGGGGTGATGTCATCCACCCCGGCCGGTCCGACGTCGCGCAGCCACCGGTCGAAGGTCTCCGCCAGGTGCACCCGGTTGCCCAGCCCCGTGAGCGCGTCGCGGCGGATCATCCGGTCGCGCTCGCGGGCGCGTCGCCGCAACAGGTAGACGAGGGCCACGAAGGACAAGACCGGAGGAATCAGGGCAATGAGCATGGGTACGACGACGCCGTGACTCAGCACAAATGCCTCCCGCCCCAGACGCAGCCGACAGTTACCCCCAGCCTTATGTCGGCGCGGGCGGGTACCGGCTTGAGACGTTGTACGCCGGTTGTGCTCAGGCGGGGGTCGGGGTCAGCTCGATCTGGTCCAGGCTCAGCTGGTCGCCGCCGTCCAGGAGATGCAGCTCGCTGATCCGGCCAGCGCCCTTGAGGTCGGCCTCGGCCGCCCGCAGCAGCTGCATCTGGCCAGCCGGGCCGACGAGGACCGCCCGGGTCACCTCGGCCCGCATCGAGACCTTGGCGGCGGTCTTGGCACCCCGCACGGTGGCCAGGGCCGCTCCGGCGCTGGCCAGCAGGCCGACCGGTTCGCCGGCGGCGGCCGGACCGAGCTCGTCCACCTGCGGCCAGGGAGCCCGGTGGATCGAGCCCTCCTGCCACCAGGACCAGACCTCCTCGGTCGCATAGGGCAGCACCGGCGCGAACAGGCGCAGCATCACCGACAGCGCGAGCGCGAGCGCCGAGCGGGCCGATGCCGCCGCCGCCTCACCCTGGGCGCCGTAGGCCCGCTCCTTGACCAGCTCGACGTAGTCGTCGCAGAAGGTCCAGAAGAACTGCTCCGTCGCGTCGAGCGCGCTGGTGTAGTCGTAGGCCTCGTAGGCCTTGGTCGCTGCCGCCACTACCCCGCTGAGCTCGGCCAGCATCGCCCGGTCCAGCGGCTCGGTGACGGCCGTCGGGTCGATCTCGGTCGCCCCCATGCCCAGCGCGAACTTGCTGGCGTTGAGCACCTTGATGGCCAGCCGCCGGCCGACCTTCATCTGGGCCTCGTCGAACGGGCTGTCCGTGCCGGGGCTGGCCTTGGCCGCCCGCCAGCGCACCGCGTCGGCGCCGAACTGGCTGAGCACGTCGGTGGGCACGATGGCGTTGCCTTTGGACTTGCCCATCTTCTTGCGGTCCGGGTCGACGACGAAGCCGGAGATGGCCGCATGGCCCCACGGCACCACGCCGTGCTCGAAGTGCGACCGCACGACGGACGCGAACAGCCAGGTCCGGATGATGTCGTGAGCCTGCGGCCGCAGGTCCATCGGGAAGACCCGGGCGAAGAGGTCCTCGTCGCGGGTCCAGCCGCCGATGATCTGCGGCGACAGGGACGAGGTGGCCCAGGTGTCCATGATGTCCGGGTCGGCGACGAAGCCGCCGGGCACGCCGCGCTGGTCCTCGGCATAGCCGTCCGGTGTCTGGCTGCTGGGGTCGACCGGCAGCGCCTGGTCGGCCGCGAACAGCGGCTCGTCGTAGTCGGTCTCGCCCTGGGCATCGACCCGGTACCAGACCGGGAACGGCACGCCGAAGAAGCGCTGGCGGCTGATCAGCCAGTCGCCGTTGAGCCCGTTGACCCAGTTCTCGTAGCGCTGCGCCATGTACGTCGGCACCCAGGTGATCTCGGTGCCTCGGGCGATCAGCGCGTCCCGCAGGTCGGCGTCGCGGCCGCCGTTGCGGATGTACCACTGCCGGCTGGTCACGATCTCCAGCGGCTTCTCGCCCTTCTCGTAGAAGTTCGCCATCCGCTCGGTCGGCTTGGGCTCGCCGTCCAGGTCGCCGCTGTCCCGGAGCTGGGCGACGATCGCCTCGCGGGCCGAGAAAGTCGTCTTGCCGGCCAGAGCCTGGTACGCCGCGGCGCCCGGCCCGTCGGCCAGCCACTCCGGCGTCTCGGCCAGGATCCGGCCGTCACGGCCGATGACCGATCGGGTCGGCAGCTGCAGCTCGCGCCACCAGATGACGTCGGTCAGGTCGCCGAAGGTGCAGCACATCGCGATGCCGGCACCCTTGTCGCGCTCGACCATCGGGTGCGCCACCACGGGCACCTCGACCCCGAACAGCGGCGAGCTGACCGTCGTACCGAAGAGGGGTTGGTAGCGCTCGTCGTCCGGGTGCGCGATCAGGGCCACGACCGCGGGGATGAGCTCGGGGCGGGTGGTCTCGATGTAGACCGGCTCGCCGGAGCCGCTGCGGTGGAACGCGACGCGGTAGAAGTGGCCGGGATAGGGCCGGGCCTCGAGCTCGGCCTGGGCGACCGCGGTCTGGAACGTCACGTCCCACAGGCCCGGGGCCTCGGACTGGTAGGCCTCGCCGCGAGTGACGTTGCGCAGGAAGGCGCGCTGGGCCACGGCCCGGGAGTCGTCGCTGATGGTCTGGTAGATCAGCGACCAGTCGACCGACAGCCCGAGGATGCGCCAGAGCGCCTCGAACGCCTTCTCGTCCTCGGCGCTCAGCTGCAGGCAGAGCTCGATGAAGTTGCGCCGCGAGATGGGCAGCTGGCGCTTGGCATCGGGCTTCTCCGGCGGCGCGAACTCGGGGTCGTAGGGGAGCGAGGGGTCGCACCGGACCCCGAAGTAGTTCTGCACCCGGCGCTCGGTGGGCAGGCCGTTGTCGTCCCAGCCCATCGGGTAGAACACCTCGCGGCCGGCCATGCGCTGGTAGCGGGCGATGCAGTCGGTGTGGGTGTAGGAGAAGACGTGGCCGACGTGCAGCGACCCGGACACCGTCGGGGGCGGGGTGTCGATCGAGAAGATCTGGTCGCGGGTCTTGGTCCGGTCGAAGCGGTAGGTGCCCTGCTCCTCCCAGATCTGGGACCACTTGGCCTCCAGGCCGTCCACGGACGGCTTGTCGGGCACGCCGGAGGCGCCGGTGTCGAAAGGCATGCGACAAGTCTCCCAGACCGGCGGGTAGGCTTCGGTGCACAGGCTTCGACCCGGCTATCACCGGTGAGCCTCCGGAAGAACGGTGTTCGCGTCCCCGTCGCGGGACGTGGCGCTCAGTAGAACCGGACGGGACTGGCGGACCGTCATCATCCGCTCAACGAGCGGCGTACCGGGTTCAGGTGCGCAAGCGAGGTGGTACCGCGGTGCCGCCCGGAGATCCGGGCGATGTCGTCCTCGTGGTTCTGCAGTGGTTGAGCAGTACGACGAGTGGGACGACGAGGAGACGCGATGTACCCCAAGGGCGATGGCACTGGCCGCGATGACCGGCGCGATGCGGTCGAGCCGAGCCCGAGCTTCCCGCGGATCGAGGAGCGGGTGCTGGCCTTCTGGGCGCAGGACGACACCTTCCGGGCCTCGGTCGAGGCGCGCGACGCCGGGGTCGACGGGGCCAACGAGTTCGTGTTCTACGACGGACCGCCGTTCGCCAACGGGCTGCCGCACTATGGCCACCTGCTGACCGGCTACGTCAAGGACATCGTGCCGCGCTACCAGACCATGCGCGGCCACCGGGTCGAGCGCCGGTTCGGGTGGGACACCCATGGCCTGCCGGCCGAGCTCGAGGCGATGGCCCAGCTCGGGCTGAAGACCAAGGACGACATCCTCGAGCTGGGCATCGAGGAGTTCAACCGGGTCTGTCGGGAGTCGGTCATGAAGTTCACCGACGAGTGGCGGGCCTACGTGACCCGGCAGGCGCGCTGGGTCGACTTCGACAACGACTACAAGACCCTCGACCCGACGTTCATGGAGAGCGTGCTCTGGGCCTTCAAGACGTTGTACGACAAGGGTTATGTCTATGAAGGCCTGCGCGTCCTGCCCTACTGCTGGAACGACGAGACGCCCCTGTCCAACCATGAGCTCCGGATGGACGACGACGTCTACCAGATGCGGCAGGACCCGGCGATCACCGTCGGCTATGCGCTCGACACCGGCGAGCTGCTGCTGATCTGGACGACGACGCCGTGGACCTTGCCGAGCAACCAGGCGGTCGCGGTCGGCCCGGACATCGACTATGTGGTGGTCGAGCACGACGGGCGCCGCTACGTCATCGCAGAGGCTCGGCTCGCGGCGTACGCGCGTGAGTTCGGCGACGACGCGAGCGAGCGGATCGTGCAGCGGCTCAAGGGATCCGAGCTGGTCGGCCGGCGCTACACGCCGCCGTTCTCCTACTTCTTAGGCAACCCGGGCGCGCACGTCGTGCTGTCCGCCGACTTCGTCTCGGTCGACGACGGCACCGGGCTGGTGCACGAGTCACCGGCCTTCGGTGACGTCGACATGGAGCTGTGTCAGGCCAACGGGATCACCGCCGTGGTGCCGGTCAACGCGGCCGGCCGGTTCACTGCCGAGGTGCCGGACTACGCCGGGATGCACGTCTTCGACGCCAACCCCGTGATCATCCGCGACCTCAAGGCCGCGACGGCGGGGGAGCAGGTCGGCTCGGTCAACCCGGGGACCGTCTTGCTGCGGCACGAGAGCTACAACCACTCCTACCCGCACTGCTGGCGCTGCCGGAACCCGTTGATCTACCGCGCCGTCAGCAGCTGGTTCGTCGAGGTCACCAAGTTCAAGGACCGGATGGTCGAGCTCAACCAGGAGATCACCTGGGTGCCCGAGCACGTCAAGGACGGCCAGTTCGGCAAGTGGCTGTCCAATGCCCGCGACTGGTCGATCAGCCGAAACCGGTTCTGGGGCAGCCCGATCCCGGTCTGGAAGTCCGACGACCCGGCGTACCCGCGGGTCGACGTCTACGGGTCGATCGCCCAGCTCGAGGCCGACTTCGGGGTGGCGGTTCCGGACCTGCACCGGCCCTACATCGACGAGCTCACCCGGCCCAACCCGGACGACCCGACCGGTCGCTCGACGATGCGCCGGATCGAGGACGTCCTCGACGTGTGGTTCGACTCCGGGTCGATGCCCTATGCCCAGGTGCACTACCCGTTCGACAACCACGACTGGTTCGAGCACCACTACCCGGGCGACTTCATCGTGGAGTACATCGGGCAGACCCGCGGCTGGTTCTACACGCTGCACATCCTGGCGACGGCGCTGTTCGACCGGCCGGCCTTCGAGACCTGCATGAGCCACGGCATCGTCCTGGGCAGCGACGGCCAGAAGATGAGCAAGTCGCTGCAAGAACTACCCCGACGTGTCGGAGGTGTTCGACCGCGACGGCGCCGACGCGATGCGCTGGTTCCTGATGTCGTCACCCATCCTGCGCGGCGGCAACCTGGTCGTCACGGAGCAGGGGATCCGCGACGGCGTGCGCCAGGTGCTGCTGCCGCTCTGGAACGCCTGGTACTTCTTTGCCTTGTACGCCAACGCTTCTGGCTACGAGGCCAAGTGGTCGACCGCCTCGACCGACATCCTCGACCGCTACCTGCTGGCCAAGACGCACGACCTGGTCGTCGACGTCGAGGCCCTGATGGACGCCTACGACGTCGCCGGCGCGTGCCAGAGCGTGCGCGAGCACCTCGACCTGCTGACGAACTGGTACGTCCGGCGGTCCCGGGCCCGGTTCTGGGACGGCGAGTCCGAGGAGCAGCCACGCCGGCTTCGACACGCTCTATACGGCGCTCGAGGTGCTGGCTCGCGTTGCGGCGCCGCTGCTGCCCCTGGTGACCGAGGACATCTGGCGCGGCCTGACCGGTGGCCGCTCGGTGCACCTCGCCGACTGGCCGGTCGCGTCCGACCTGCCGGCCGACGACGCTCTGGTCGCGGCGATGGACCGGGCCCGCGAGGTCTGCTCGGTCGCGTCGAGCCTGCGCAAGGCCGGCGGCCTGCGGGTGCGGCTGCCGTTGCTCTCCCTGACGGTCGCGGCGGACGACGCGGCGGTCCTGGAGCCGTTCCTCGACGTCGTGGCCGACGAGGTCAATGTGCGCGAGGTGCGCCTGGTCCCGGTCAGCGCGGTCGGTGGGGTGTCGCAGCGGCTCACCGTCAACGCCCGGGCCGCCGGGCCACGGCTCGGCAAGGACGTGCAGACCGTGATCAAGGGCAGCAAGTCCGGGGACTGGTCCGTCGCGGCGGACGGGACGGTCACGAGTGGCGGAATCGCCTTGCAGGACGGCGAGTTCAGCCTCGAGACCGTCGTCGACTCGGGCGGCGACGAGTCGCGGGCGACGGCGGTCCTGCCGTCCGGCGGCTACGTCGTGCTCGACACGACCCGTACGCCGGAGCTCGAGGCCGAAGGTCTGGCCCGCGACGTCGTGCGCGCCGTGCAGCAGGCCCGTCGCGACGCCGGGCTCGACATCAGCGACCGGATCCGGCTCACCGTGTCAGCCGACGAGGCCGTCTGGTCGGCCGTCGTCGCGCACCAGGCGCTGGTCATGTCGGAGACCCTGGCCGTCCAGTTCGGCTCTTCCGGCAACCTCGAGACGTTGCCGGCCGGCGACGGCGTGGTCGAGGCGACAGCCGGTGACGGCCTCGCCGTACGGGTCAAGGTCGAGCGCATCGACCGCTAGCCGGATCGTGGAGGATCGGGCCGGTCATGGGCAGCCCGATGCTCCACGATCACCGCTCGTGCGAGACCAAGCCGACGAGGTTGTCCTCGCTGTCCCGGAAGAAGCCCATCCACTCATCGGTGCCGGCCGGGCCGAGGGAGTCGTCCGCGTGGCTGAAGATGACGTGCGGCTCCTCGATGATCGGGACGCCCTCGGCGCGCAGCTCCTCGATCTTGGCGCGCACGTTGTCGACCTGGAGATAGAGCATCGCCGACGGCGCCCCGCGCTCGAGCAGCAGCCGGACCGACCCGAGCCGGAAGAACGCCAGCCCGGGCGGCTCGAACCGGCCGACCGGCTCGGCCCCGAGCAACCGCGTGTAGAAGGTGACGGCGCGGTCGAGGTCCTCGACCCGCTGGGCGACCTGGGTGAGCTCCATGCCGGATAGCGTAACGACGTGGCTGACACCGACCTCGCCCGTCTGCGCCAGGTCGAGGCGGAGATCCTGGCCCGCACCCCGGAACACGACCTGACGCCGACCCTCGACCGAATCGCCGCCGTGGTCGAGCTGATGGACCACCCGCAGCGGACCTTCCCGGTCGTCCACGTCACCGGCACCAACGGCAAGACCTCGACGACCCGGATGATCGAGCGGCTGCTGCGCGAGTTCGGCCTGCGCACCGGCCGCTTCACCAGCCCGCACCTGCACGACATCCGGGAGCGGATCGCCTTCGACGGCGAGCCGATCAGCCCGGAGCGGTTCGTCGCGGCGTACGACGAGGTGGCGCCCTATCTGGCCACCGTCGACGCGCGGTCGGCCGAGGCCGGGCAGCCGGCGCTGAGCTACTTCGAGGTGCTGGTCGCGATGGCGTACGCCGCGTTCGCCGACGCCCCCGTCGACGTGGCCGTCATCGAGGTCGGGCTCGGCGGTGAGTGGGATGCCACCAACGTCGCCGACGGCCAGGTCGCCGTGGTCACGCCGATCGCGCTGGACCACGAGCGGTTCCTCGGCTCGACGACCGTCGAGATCGCCACCGAGAAGGCCGGGATCATCAAGCCGGGCAAGTTCGCCGTGATCGCCCAGCAGGACGTCGACGTGGCCGCGGTCCTGCTCGAGAAGGCCGCCTCCGTCGGCGCCACCGTCGCCCGGGAGGGTCTCGAGTTCGGGGTCCTCTCGCGGGAGGTGGCCGTCGGCGGCCAGCAGATCAACCTGCGCGGGCTGGCCGGTGACTACGAGGAGCTGTTCCTGCCGCTGCACGGGGCGCACCAGGCCGGCAACGCCGCCTGTGCGCTCGCGGCCGTCGAGGCGTTCTTGGGCGCGGGGGAGCAGACGCTGAGCTATGAGCGAGTGCTCGCCGGGTTCGCCGACCTGACCTCACCCGGACGGCTCGAGGTCGTACGGCGCAGCCCGACCGTCCTGGTCGACGCCGCGCACAACCCGGCCGGCGCCCAGGCGCTGGTCGATGCGGTCGACGAGGCGTTCGGCTTCCAGCGGCTGGTCGGGGTCGTCGCAGTGTTGGCCGACAAGGACGCCCGCGGCATGCTCGAGATCCTCGAGCCGATCCTCAACGAGGTCGTCGTCACGCGCACGACCTCGGCTCGCGCGCTCGACCCGGAAGACCTGGGATCCGTTGCGGCGCAAGTGTTCGGCGCCGAGCGGGTGCACGTCGCCGCGGCGCTGCCAGACGCGCTCGACCTGGCCGTCACATTGGCCGAGGCGGGTGGCGGCGAGCAGACCAGTGACGGGCTGGGCGGCGTCGGCGTACTGGCAACTGGGTCCGTCACGACCGCAGCCGAGGTGCGCCTGCTGATGGGAGCCAACCGGTGAGGTCGGCCGCCTCGATCGTGCTCGGTGGTGAGCTGTTCGTCGTACTCTTCGCCGCTCTGGTCGCACGCGGGCTCTCCGATGCGAGCGACCGGGCGGTCCTCGTCGTGAGCCTGGTGATGGTCGTGCTGATCTTCGCGGCGATGGCGACGATGCGGCGCCCGCCCGTGGGCTTCGTCCTCGGCTCGGTCGTGCAGGCCGCGCTGCTCGCGTCGACGATCTGGATCCACCTGATGGCTGTGGTCGGGTTGATCTTCACCGGCCTGTGGGTGCTAGCGCTCGTCCAGGGGCACAAGGTCGACGAGATCCGCGCGGCTAGGCTCCGCGAGTGACCGAACGCACCCTCGTCCTCGTCAAGCCCGACGGCGTCCGCCGCGGCCTCACCGGTGAGGTCCTGCGCCGGATCGAAGCCAAGGGCTATCGCCTGGTGGCCCTCGAGCTGCGCACGGCCGACCGCGACCTGTTGGTCCGGCACTACGCGGAGCACGAGGGCAAGCCGTTCTTCGAGCCGCTCGTCGCGTTCATGTCCTCCGGGCCGGTCGCCGCGGCGATCTTCGAGGGGGAGCGCTGCATCGAGGGCTTCCGGTCCTTGGCCGGCGCGACCGACCCGACCAAGTCCGCGCCGGGCTCGATCCGCGGCGACCTGGGCCGGGACTGGGGCGAGGCCGTCCAGCAGAACATCGTGCACGGGTCGGACTCACCGGAGTCAGCCGAGCGCGAGATAGAAATCTGGTTCCCCGGGCTTTAGTTCGAGCCCGGATCTGCCGATAGGTCCGCAGCCGGTCCCTGCCGGCGGGATCGAGGGCGGTTCGGTGAGCGAGACCCCTGTTGTCCTGCGCACGACCTGGACGACGTACGCCGCGTACCTGCCCGTGGTTCTGATCGCCGCCGTCCTGCCCTTCCTGACCCCCAATGCCGGGATCGTCCGGCCGATGGTCGAGGGTGTCGTCGGCGTCTGGCTCCTGTCCCTGCTTCTGCGTCTGCCGTTCGTGCTCCGGATGCGGGTCGAGCTCGGCCCGGACGCGCTGGTCGTGCAGGACCGGCACCAGTGGCAGATCGCCTGGAGCGACGTCACCGACATCGACGTCATCGCGGCCGGCCGCCTGGATGCGGCCGCGCTCTACGTGCATGACGCGTCCGGCTCGCACGAGCTGGTCGCCCTCCGCGCCTTCTGGCCGTGGCAGCGGCCGCGGCTCGAGCGTCAGCGCGCCCTGGTCAGCCAGTGGTGGCAGGCCGACCGCCGCGTCGCCCAGCCCGGCATCTGACCCTCCGGCACCAGTACGGCGAGGTTCGTCGGCGTACCCTGATCGACATCCCGTTCGTTCCTGGAGGTCAGTCGCCATGCCCGTCGAGTCGCTCTTCGCGCGACTGGAGCCGCTGCTCGCCAAGGTGAGCAAGCCGATCCAGTACGTCGGCGGCGAGCTCAACTCGACCGTCAAGGACTGGGACGAGGCCGACGTGCGCTGGGCGCTGATGTACCCCGACGCCTACGAGGTCGGGCTGCCCAACCAGGGCGTCATGATCCTGTACGAGGTGCTCAACGAGCAGGCCGGCGTGCTGGCCGAGCGGACCTATGCCGTGTGGCCGGACCTCGAGGCCCTGATGCGCGAGTCCGGAGTGCCGCAGTTCACGGTCGACGCGCACCGGCCGGTCAACGAGTTCGACCTGCTGGGGGTGTCGTTCTCGACCGAGCTCGGCTACACCAACCTGTTCACCGCGCTCGACCTGGCCGGCATCCCGCTGCTCGCCACGGACCGCACCGAGGACCACCCGGTCGTGGTCGCCGGGGGACATGCGGCCTTCAACCCGGAGCCGATCGCCGACTTCGTCGACGCCGCCGTCCTGGGTGATGGCGAGCAGGCGGTCCTCCAGATCACCCAGGTCGTTCGCGGCTGGAAGGCCGAGGGTCGCCCCGGCGGCCGCGAGGAGCTGCTGCTGCGGCTGGCCGCGACCGGCGGGGTCTACGTCCCGCAGTTCTATGACGTGGACTACCTGCCGGACGGGCGGATCCAGCGCGTCGTACCCAACAACAGCCGGGTGCCGTGGCGGGTCGCCAAGCACACCGTCATGGACCTCGACGCGTGGCCCTACCCGAAGCAGCCCCTCGTGCCGCTGGCCGAGACGGTGCACGAGCGGATGAGCGTCGAGATCTTCCGCGGCTGCACGCGCGGCTGCCGGTTCTGCCAGGCCGGGATGATCACCCGCCCGGTCCGTGAGCGGAGCATCACCGGGATCGGCGCGATGGTCGAAAAGGGCCTGGCCGCAACAGGTTTCGAGGAGGTCGGTCTGCTCAGCCTGTCGAGCGCGGACCACTCCGAGATCGCCGAGATCACCAAGGGCCTGGCCGATCGTTACGAGGGCACGCAGACCGGACTGTCCCTGCCGAGCACGCGAGTCGACGCGTTCAACATCGACCTCGCCAACGAGCTGTCCCGCAACGGCCGCCGCTCGGGCCTGACCTTCGCGCCCGAGGGTGGCAGCGAGCGGCTGCGCAAGGTGATCAACAAGATGGTCACCGAGGAGGACCTGATCCGGACCGTCACGGCGGCGTACGGCGCGGGCTGGCGTCAGGTCAAGCTCTACTTCATGTGCGGCCTGCCGACGGAGACCGACGAGGACGTGCTGCAGATCGCCGACCTCGCCAAGAAGGTCATCGCGGCCGGCCGCGAGATCAGCGGGCAGCGCGACATCCGCTGCACCGTCAGCATCGGTGGCTTCGTGCCGAAGCCGCACACGCCGTTCCAGTGGGCCAGCCAGCTGTCGGCCGAAGGCACCGACGCCCGGCTGGCCAAGCTCCGCGATGCGATCCGGTCGGACCGGCAGTTCGCGCGAGCCATCGGCTTCCGCTATCACGACGGCCAGCCCGGCATCGTCGAAGGACTTCTGTCCCGGGCGACCGCCGGGTCGGTGCGGTGATCCGCAAGGTCTGGGAGGACGGCGGCCGCTTCGACGGCTGGAGTGAGCACTTCGTCTACGAGCGCTGGATGCGTTGCGCTGCAGAGGTTTTCGCCGGTACGCCGGTCGACGTCGACTGGTTCACCACGCGCGAGCGGGACCAGGCCGAGGTGCTTCCGTGGGATCACCTCGACTCCGGTCTCGACAAGGAGTGGCTCTGGGAGGACTGGCAGGACTCGCTCTCCGAGGTCGAGGTCGAGGACTGCCGCTGGACTCCCTGCTTCGACTGCGGGGTCTGCCCCCAGATGGGCACCGACATCGAGATCGGGCCGACCGGCAAGACCCTGCTGCCACTCACGGTGCTCGGGTCCGCGCGGGACCGGGTCCTCGACCCGGCCACCCCGTAGCGGGCTCGACCTACACCGATGGCGCGCAGCCCCGAAGGCCCGCCGCCGCCCCCGGCGGTGCAGAAGCTCAGAGTCCGCTATGCCAAGCGCGGCCGGCTGCGCTTCACCAGCCACCGCGACATCCAGCGCTCGCTGGAGCGCGCGCTGCGACGCTCCGACATCCCGATGGCTTACTCGGCCGGCTTCTCCCCGCACCCCAAGGTGTCGTACGCCGGCGCCGCGCCGACCGGGACGGCGAGTGAGGCCGAGTACCTCGAGATCTCGGTGACCGTTCGCTGCGACCCGGGGGCGGTCCGCGAGGCTCTGGATGAGTCGATGCCCGCCGGGCTGGACGTGCTGGAGGTCGTCGAGGCGGCGCCGGGCAACCTGGCTGAGCGGCTCCAGGCCAGCACGTGGCGGATCGAGCTGCCCGGCGTACCGGACCTGGCTGCGGAGGCCGCCGTCGGCAAGTTCCTGGCTGCGACGGAGGTGCCGGTGCAGCGGATGATGAAGAACGGGCTGCGCACCTTCGACACCCGCAGCGCCGTCCACACGCTGGTCGTGGAGACCCCCACAGACCTCACCGACCCCACCCACCCCACCGCTGACCGGCCGGACGAGCCGTCAGGTGGCCCCACCTGTGCGATACTGCGAGCGGTCGTACGGCACACCACACCCGCTGTACGCCCCGACGACGTCCTCACCGCGCTGCGCGTGGTGGCCGACCTCGTGCCGCCGTCAGCGCCTCGCGTGACACGGCTGGCGCAGGGGCCACTCGATGACGCAAGCGGTGCAGTGTCGGATCCGTTGGAGCCTGATCGAAGCTGATCGGTCGCCCGAGCGGACCAGGCGCTGACCACGACATCGCCGGCAGTTGGCGTCCGAGACGCGCGCAGGCACGACCGGTGCGCGCCGGCCCCGGCTGTAGCGAGACGACTTCCGTCCGCGCGCCGCGCGAGACGACACGACCGCATCCGCGGCGCCGGGTTGGGTGTGACCGGCCGCCACGGGCGACGGGAGCACCCCGATGCTCGATGAGAGCACCCCGACCACCGATAACTCCGACAACTCTGACGGATCGACCGCCAGCCACGGCGCCGCGCAAGCGAGCAGTGAAGAAGGCGGCCGACCCAGCCAAGAAGGCCTCCGCCAAGAAGGCCTCGGCCAAGAAGGCCACCAAGAAGACCGCCACCGTGTCCTCGGACGCGCCGGCCGACGTGCCCGCCGACACCGGCTCGTCCGACTCCGGCTCGACCGGCGCACCGCGGGCCGCCAAGAAGACCGCGACCAAGAAGACTGCGGCCAAGAAGTCCGCCAAGAAGGTTGCCGACCCGTCCGACGCCGGTTCGGGCTCGGCCCAGGCCGCCAACCTGACGCCGGCCGCCGGTCTGGTGCTGTTCCAGGCACCGGACCCGACGGCAGCGGCCCCCCGCAAGCGGGCCAGGAAGGCGGCGTCGAGCAGCGACCAGACCTCCGGCTCCGACCAGGCGACCACCGAGCAGCCCGTAGCCCGGGCCGCCGAGTCCTCCGCGGACGGCGACGGTGACCGATCCGACGACCAGTCCGGCGAGCAGGCCGGCGAGCAGGGTGGCGAAGGCCCGCGCAAGCGACGCCGGCGGGGTGGCCGTGGCCGCCGTGGCGGCAGTGGCGACGGCACTGGCGGTGGCACCGACGGTGACAGCACCGGCAGCGACTCCGGCGCGGCGGCCGAGTCCGGTGCCGAGACCACCGACAGCGAAGACGACGGCCAGGACGGCCCGGACGGCGAGGGCGACGGCGAGTCGAGCTCCAGCCGTCGTCGGCGCCGGCGTCGTCGCCGTACCGGGGGCGAGGGCGATGCCGCCCCGGGTCCCGACGACCCGCCGAACACCGTCGTACGGGTCCGCGAGCGCCGTCCCCGCGGCGACGAGATCACCGGAGTGCGCGGCTCGACCCGGCTCGAGGCCAAGAAGCAGCGCCGCCGAGAGGGCCGCGAGCAGGGCCGGCGCAAGCAGGTCATCACCGAGGCCGAGTTCCTCGCCCGGCGCGAGAGCGTCGAGCGGGTCATGGTCGTCCGCCAGACCGGCGGCCGGACCCAGATCGGCGTGCTCGAGGACGACGTCCTGGTCGAGCACTACGTCTCGCGCGACGCCAGCGCGTCGATGGCCGGCAACGTCTACCTCGGCCGGGTGCAGAACGTCCTGCCGAGCATGGAGGCCGCGTTCGTCGACATCGGCAAGGGCCGCAACGCCGTCCTGTACGCCGGTGAGGTCAACTGGGACGTCGCGGGCCTGGCCGGCCAGGCCAAGCGGATCGAGAACGTGCTGAAGTCCGGCGAGTCCGTGCTGGTCCAGGTGACCAAGGACCCGATCGGGCACAAGGGCGCCCGGCTCACCAGCCAGATCTCGCTGCCCGGGCGGTACCTGGTCTACGTGCCCCAGGGCTCGATGACCGGCATCAGCCGCAAGCTCCCGGAGAACGAGCGGACCCGGCTCAAGCAGATCCTCAAGGCTGTCCTCCCCGACGGCGCCGGCGTGATCGTGCGCACGGCCGCCGAGGGGGCGAGCGAGGAGGAGCTGCGCCGCGACGTCGAGCGGCTCACCGCCCAGTGGGAGGAGATCCAGGCCGGTGCGGCCGGCAACGCCAGTGCCCCGGCCCTCCTGCACGGTGAGCCCGACCTGACGGTCCGGGTGATCCGCGACGTCTTCAACGAGGACTTCAGTGGCCTGGTCGTGTCCGGGCCCGAGGCCTGGCAGACCGTCGAGTCCTACGTCGGTCAGGTCGCACCCGACCTGACCGAGCGGCTGTCCCAGTGGACCGCCGAGGAGGACGTCTTCACCAAGTACCGGATCGACGAGCAGCTGGCCAAGGCCCTCGACCGCAAGGTCTGGCTGCCCTCCGGCGGCTCGCTGGTGATCGACCGGACCGAGGCCATGACCGTGGTCGACGTCAACACGGGCAAGTTCACCGGCAGCGGTGGCAACCTCGAGGAGACCGTCACCAAGAACAACATCGAGGCGGCGGAGGAGATCGTCCGTCAGCTCCGGCTGCGCGACGTCGGCGGCATCATCGTCATCGACTTCATCGACATGGTCCTCGAGAGCAACCGTGACCTCGTGCTCCGCCGGCTGCTCGAGTGCCTGGGCCGGGACCGGACCAAGCACCAGGTGGCCGAGGTGACCTCGCTCGGGCTCGTCCAGATGACCCGCAAGCGGGTCGGCCAGGGCCTGCTCGAGGTGTTCAGCGAGACCTGCGAGGTCTGCCACGGCCGCGGCATCATGGTGCACACCGACCCGGTCGAGAAGAAGTCGCCGTCCGAGCCGGTCAACGGCAACGGCGGCGGTGGCAGCGGCGGTGGCGGGGGCGGCAAGGGCTCCAGTCGGCGCGGTGGCCGCAAGGCCGCGGAGCCGGCACCGGTCCGCACCGGCCCGACAGCGGCCGAGATCGCAGCTCGGGCGCACGCCGCGGCGCTGCACAACGCCAAGACCGCCGAGGCCGCTGAGTCCCGACGAGTCCCTCGAGTCCACTGAGTCACCTCGAGTCCGCTGAGATCGCCGAGCCCGAGGCCGTGGTCCTCGAGACCGTCCTCGTGGAGAGCCACGACCACGACCACGAGCTCGCCGAGCCGAGCCGACCTGAGGCCGAGCCCGAGCCGAGCCCGAGCCCGAGCCCGAGCCCGAGCCTGAGGCCGAGGTTGAGCCCGAGCCGGCGACGACTCCGGCCCCGCGCCGCCGTCGTGGCCGGGTCACCGCACCGGCCGGCCCCCCGCCCGCGACCACCGCGGCCGACTGACCCCGTACCCCCGCCGTACTCCCACCGGGAGGGAGCACGAGATGGGGCTGGTTTGACCGGGCCTGTCGGCACGAAATACCCTTGCGGTCGGTGCGCCGAGTGCGCGCCATCGTCGTGAAAGCCGCGCCAACCCAGCCACCGCCTCAGCGGGCGGCCCGCGCGAGCGGCCTTGCGAAGACTTCGAGCAACGTCAGAGAGCGAGCTTCACGTGTATGCGATCGTCCGCGCCGGCGGCCGTCAGGAGAAGGTCGCCGTCGGCGACATCCTGGTGATCGACAAGGTCCAGGGCAAGGCGGGCGACTCCGTCGAGCTGGTCCCGCTCCTCCTCGTCGACGGCGAGACCGTGACCAGCGACGCCAAGGCGCTGTCCAAGGTCAGCGTGACCGCCGAGCTGGTCGGTCCCTACAAGGGCCCGAAGATCACCATCATGAAGTTCAAGAACAAGACCGGCTACCGCAAGCGCCAGGGTCACCGCCAGCACCAGACCAAGGTCAAGGTCACCGCCATCAAGGCGTGAGACCGACCTCCCAGACAGCACGTCAAACACCCAGCACCCAGCAGCAGACCAGACAGTAGGAGCGAGCAATGGCTCACAAGAAGGGCGCATCGTCCTCGCGCAACGGGCGCGACTCCAACAGCCAGCGGCTGGGCGTCAAGCGCTTCGGCGGCCAGGAGGTCAACGCCGGCGAGATCATCGTCCGCCAGCGCGGCACCCACTTCCACCCCGGTGACGGCGTCGGGCGCGGTGGCGACGACACCCTGTTCGCCCTGGTCAAGGGTGCGGTCCTGTTCGGCACCAAGCGCGGCCGCAAGACCATCAGCATCACGCCGTCGGGCGACTGACGGCCCAGCACACCGAGATGTCCCGTGAGGGGCTGGGCCGCGCGGCCCAGCCCCTCACGGCGTTCTTCCACCGCTCCACCAGCCAGCCCCGCTCCACCCGCCAGTTCTAGGAGTCCTCGTGACGACGTTCGTCGACCGGGTCGTGCTGCACCTCGCAGCCGGCGACGGCGGCAACGGCTGCGCCTCGGTCCACCGCGAGAAGTTCAAGCCCCTCGGCGGCCCGGACGGCGGCAACGGCGGGCGCGGTGGCGACATCGTGCTGCTGGTCGACCCGCAGGCCACGACCTTGCTGGAGTACCACCGCCACCCGCACCGGATCGCCCCCGGCGGCAAGGCCGGGCAGGGCGCCCACCGCAACGGGGCCGAGGGCGGCGACCTCGTCCTGCCCGTGCCCGAGGGCACGGTCGTGAAGTCGGCGACCGGTGAGGTCCTGGTCGACCTGATCGGACCCGGTACGACGTACGTCGTCGCCCACGGCGGTCGCGGTGGCCTGGGCAACGCGGCGCTGGCCTCGGCCCGGCGCAAGGCTCCCGGCTTCGCGCTGCTCGGCGAGCCCGGGGACGCCGGTGACGTCGAGCTCGAGCTCAAGACCCTCGCCGACGTGGCCCTCGTCGGCTTCCCGAGCGCCGGCAAGTCCAGCCTCGTCGCGGCGATGTCGGCGGCCCGGCCCAAGATCGCCGACTACCCGTTCACGACGCTGGTCCCCAACCTCGGCGTCGTCGAGGCGGGCAGCGAGCGGTTCACCGTCGCCGATGTGCCCGGCCTGATCCCCGGCGCCAGCCAAGGCCGCGGGCTCGGCCTGGAGTTCCTGCGCCATGTCGAGCGCTGCTCGGTCCTCGTGCACGTCATCGACGCGGCGACCCTCGAGCCCGGCCGTGACCCGATGACCGACCTCGACGTGATCGAGGCCGAGCTCGCGGCCTACGTCGTGGACGAGGCGCTCGGCGGTCGCCCGCTGACCGACCGCACCCGGCTGGTCGCCATCAACAAGGTCGATGTCCCCGAAGCCCGCGAGCTGGCCGAGCTGGTCCGCCCCGACCTCGAGGCGCGCGGGCTCAAGGTGCTGCTGGTCTCGGCGGCCACCCACGAGGGCCTGCGCCAGCTCGGCTTCGCGATGGCCCAGATGGTGGCCGAGGCCCGGGCCGCCCTCCCGGTGACCGAGATGCCGCGGGTCGTGCTGCGGCCCAAGGCCGTCGACGAGAAGGGCTTCTCCGTCGCCCGCGAGGAGACGGCCGACGGCGTCTACTTCCGGATCACCGGCGGCCGCCCGGTGCGCTGGGTGCGGCAGACCGACTTCTCCAACGACGAGGCGGTCGGCTACCTCGCCGACCGGCTGGCGCGGGCCGGCGTCGAGGACGAGCTGGTCAAGGCCGGCGCCCGATCCGGCGACACCGTGCTGATCGGCGACGGGGACGGACGCCGTGGTCTTCGACTGGGAGCCGACGATGTCCGCCGGGGCCGAGCTGCTGGCTGGGCCTCGGGGCAGCGACCTGCGCCTCGACGAGGCGCCACGCCCGACCCGGGATGCGAAACGGCAGGAGTACGCCGACGCCGGCACTCAGCCGGCAGGACGCCCGCAAGGAGCTCGAGGCCGAGCGCGTCGCGGGTCACTGGGCGCGGCCCGGGGAGAGCGGCGAGGAGCCGATCGTGAGCAAGGGCAAGGGCGCGGCGTCGCTGACCAGCCGCGCCGAGCTGCCCACTGCCGCGCGGATCGTCGTCAAGGTCGGCTCCAGCTCGCTGACCGATGTCGAGGGCGGCCTCGACGACCCCCGGCTCGACGCCCTCGTCGACGCGCTGGCGACGCACGCCACGGATGGTCGTGAGCTGCTGCTGGTCTCGAGCGGCGCCATCGCCGCCGGGCCTCGCCCCGCTGTCCCTGCGCCGTCGCCCACGCGACCTGGCCACCCAGCAGGCGGCGGCCAGTGTCGGCCAGGGCTTGCTGATCGCGCGCTACACCGCGGCCTTCGCCCGGCACGGCCGCACGGTCGGCCAGGTGCTGCTGACGGCCGAGGACGTCATCCGCCGCACCCACTACGCCAACGCCCAGCGGACCTTCTACCGCCTGCTCGGCCTGGGCGTCGTGCCGATCATCAACGAGAACGACACCGTGGCGACCGACGAGATCCGGTTCGGCGACAACGACCGGCTGGCCGCCCTGGTCGCCCATGTGGTGCATGCCGACGCGCTGGTCCTGCTCTCCGACGTCGACGCGCTGTACGACGGCCCGCCGACCCACGCCGGAGCCCGCCGGATCGAGCGTCGTCAACGGCCCCGAGGACCTGGCGGACGTGCGGATCGGCTCGGCCGGGTCGGCCGGCGTCGGCACCGGCGGCATGCAGACCAAGCTCGAGGCCGCGTCGATCGCCACGACGGCCGGCATCGCCACCGTCCTGACCTCCGCCGAGCTCGCCGGGCCGGCCCTACGGGGCGAGGATGTCGGCACGTTCTTCGGCCCGACCGGCTCCCGGCGGGGCAGCCGGCTGCTCTGGCTGGCCCACGCCACGACCCCGCGCGGACGGCTCGGGCTGGACCCCGGAGCGGTCAAAGCGGTCGTCGATCGGCGCATGTCGCTGCTGCCGGCGGGCATCGTGACGGTCGACGGTGACTTCTGCGCTGGAGATCCGGTCGACCTTTGCGACGAAAATGGCTCCGTTGTAGCCCGCGGACTGGTCAACTATGCGTCTAAGGAACTTCCGGGACTCCTTGGCCGGTCCACCAGAGACCTGTCACGCGAGCTCGGGTCGGCGTATGAGCGCGAGGTCGTGCATCGAGACGACCTGGTGCTCCTGCGCCGCTGACAAGAGGAAGAGGGGACGTGGAGCAGCCTGACTCGGGGGAGCCAGCTCTCTGGCACGTGACGCTCACCGTTGCCGGGGAGTCGGTCGACTCCAGCACGCTCCGGGACGCTCTCGAGCGCCTTGCCGCCGAGCGCCCGTTCATGGTGTCGATGCGCTACGGCCTGGACCGGGCCGAGCTGCGCTACTGGGACGAGGCCGAAGAGATCGACGACGCGGCCGCGCTCGCCCTGCGGCTCTGGGGTGACCACCGGGCCAGTGCGCACCTGCCGGACTGGCGGGTCGTCGGGCTCGAGGTCCTCGACCGCGAGACGATGCTCGCCCGCGGTGAAGAGCGCTCGTCCTCGCCGCTGGTGGCGGCCGGCGTCCGCCCGCTCTGACCGCCGTACGCTGGTTGCCGTGAGCACCAGCACCCACCGCGCCGAGGGCGAGAGCACCGAGACCGCCCAGCCGTCGGCCGAGGTCGACGTCCGGGCCGCCGTGCTCGAGACCTGCGCCCGAGCCCGGGTCGCCTCCCGGGCCCTGGCCCAGCTCACCCGGGCCGACAAGGACGCCGCACTCCTGGCCCTGGCGGCCGCCCTGCGGGCCAACACCGACCGGATCGTGGCGGCCAACGCGGCCGACCTGCAGCGGGGCACGGAGACCGGGCTGCCCACGGCGATGCTCGACCGGCTGGGCCTCGACGCCGCCCGCGTCGGCCAGGTCGCCGACGCCCTGGCCGAGCTGGCGGCCCTGCCCGACCCGGTCGGGGAGGTCGTGCGCGGGTCGACCCTCGCCAACGGCTTGGAGATCCGGCAGGTCCGGGTGCCGATGGGCGTCGTCGGGATGGTCTACGAGGCCCGGCCCAATGTCACGGTCGACGCGGCCGGCATCGCGCTCAAGAGCGGCAACGCCGTCGTGCTGCGCGGCGGGTCGGCGGCGGCCCGCACCAACCGGGCGCTGGTCGACGTCCTCCGCGACGCGCTCGGCGCCGCCGGGCTGCCGATGGACTCGGTCGCGCTGCTCGACGAAGGTGGCCGCGACGCCGTGAAGCAGCTGATGACCGCGCGCGGCTACCTCGACGTCCTGATCCCGCGTGGCGGGGCCGACCTGATCCGGACAGTCGTCGAAGGCTCGACCGTCCCGGTCATCGAGACCGGCATCGGCAACTGCCATGTCTTCGTCGACGCCAGTGCCGACATCGCCAAAGCCGTTGCCATTGCTGTGAATTCGAAGGTCCACCGGGTCAGCGTCTGCAACTCGGCCGAGACCCTCTTGGTGCACCGCGACATCGCCGACCAGTTCCTGCCGCTCGTCCTCGAGCAGCTGCGCAGCGACGGAGTCACCATCCACGCCGCACCCGAGGTCACGCCGTACGCCGATCGCGCCGGCATCGCGCAGATCCCGGCGACCGACGAGGACTGGGCCAAGGAGTACCTCTCGCTCGACCTCGCCGTCCGGGTCGTCGACTCCCTCGACGAGGCCATCGAGCACGTCCGCCGCTGGTCGAGCGGGCACACCGAGGCGATCGTCACGGAGAGCCAGACCAACGCCCGCCGCTGGGTCGCCGAGGTCGACGCGGCCGCAGTCATGGTCAACGCGTCGACCCGGTTCACCGACGGCGGCGAGTTCGGCTTCGGCGCCGAGATCGGGATCTCGACCCAGAAGCTGCACGCCCGCGGGCCGATGGGCCTGGCCGAGCTCACGACGACCAAGTGGGTCGTGACCGGGGACGGCCAGATCCGCGGCTGACCGTCCCTCGCGCCCCGAGCCCGAGCCTTCGCCGGGCCCGGGAGGGGCCGTGCCAGACTGTGCCCATGATCCAGAGCCTGGCCGTTCACGCCGTGCTGGCCGCCGAGACCACCGAGAAGCCCACGGCACCTGCCGATGCCGCCGGTGGCGTTCGGGATCCTGGCCCTCGTCGCGTTCATCGTGCTGCTCTGCATCACCTACGCCTTCCGCAGCTCCGGCACCAAGCACTGACCTCACCGGGCTGAGGCAGCGGTGAGCCGCCGTCGACTCCGGCTGGGAGTCATGGGTGGCACCTTCGACCCGATCCACCACGGCCACCTGGTCGCGGCGAGCGAGGTGCAGAAGGTGTTCGACCTCGACGAGGTCGTCTTCGTCCCGACCGGCCAGCCGTGGCAGAAGGAGACCCGTCAGGTCTCCCCGGCCGAGCACCGCTACCTGATGACCGTCGTCGCGACGGCCTCGAACCCGCGGTTCACCGTCAGCCGGGTCGACATCGACCGGCCGGGGGAGACCTACACCGTCGACACGCTGCGTGACCTGCACGCCGCGCACCCGGACGCCGAGCTGTTCTTCATCACCGGCGCCGACGCCCTCGCCCAGATCCTGTCCTGGAAGGACAACGACGAGCTCTGGGAGCTGGCCCACTTCGTCGGCGTGACCCGGCCCGGGCACCAGCTGTCCGGCTCCGGCCTGCCGGGCGAGCGGGTGAGCCTGCTCGAGGTGCCGGCCATGGCCATCTCCTCGACCGACTGTCGCCGGCGGGTGGGCGACGACGAGCCGGTCTGGTACCTCGTGCCGGACGGCGTTGTCCAATACATCGCGAAGCATCGGCTTTACCGCGGGCCCTAACGTGCCGATGTGGGGTCTGTGGACCTCGTGGACGTCGTTAGCCCAACTGGGGCTGAGCCGACCCCACCGGCCCCCGATTGGGGGTCACTCATCTGGCCGGGGGGTAGGCCAACCGGGGACGCTCAGGTGTTGGCCGACCGGGCCGCTGCCGCAGCCGCGATCGCTGCCCGGGCGACCGAGCCCGGCGCCGTAGCGCTCGACGAGCGCCCGCGCGACTCCCGCCCGCACGTCCGCGACATCGCCAGCTTCACCGGGCTGGTCCGTCAGCGGCCGCTCATGGTGCGCACCTATCCCGAGGCCGAGCCGGTCCCCGAGCCGCAGTTCGAGCCCTGGAACCCCGAAGCCACCTACGACTCCCTGGTCCTGCTCCTGACCGAGCTCAAGGCCCTGCACCCGCACGAGGTCGCCGTCCTGCCGACCAAGCCCTCCCGCCGGGGCGCCGTACGACGCCAGAGCCGTCTCATCTCGCTCGTCGTCGCCGCCACGGTCGTCGTGGGCGGGATCGGGGCCTTCGTCGTCACGCACAAGTCCGGCCACCACGCCCCGGCAGCGGTCGCGCCGCCGCGCACCTCCACCGTCCTCGTCGCCATCGAAGTCCAACGGGGACCTGGCAGGGCGCGAACCTGCTGGCCCGCCGCCAGAACCGGACCCAGGAGATCCTGCTGCCCGAGCCGGCTGCTCGTGGACGTGCCCGGTCAGGGCAGTGCCGAGCTCGCGCAGTCCCCGGCTTCCGGCCCGGCTGCCGCGGCCGACGCCATCTCCAACGCCCTCCAGGTGCGGATCGACGGCACCTGGGTGCTCGACCCCACCTCCCTCGCCGCGCTGGTCGACGCCGAGGGCGGCGTCGACGTCACGCTGACCGACGACGTCCTGCCGACCGACGGCTCGGTCACGCTCGACCTCGGGGTCGGCACCTCACACATCACCGGCGCCCAGGCCGACTCGCTGGCGCTCGCGATCGGCTCCCAGGAGCCGGAGGCGAGCCGGCTGGCCCGCCAGCAGATCCTGCTCGAGGCGATCCTGGCCAAGCTGCCGACCGACCGGACCCGGCTCCAGTCCGTGCTGCAGGGCGCCAACTTGGTCGGCTCGCTGACGCCGGCGTCCCTCGCCACAATCCTCAGCGGCATGCGCGACGACGTGGTCGCCGACCGCGCGGCCTCGATCGTCGTACCGACCAACGAGATCGACAGTGGGTCGGGCACCTCGTCGTACGGGCTGGACGACAAGGCCGCCGCCGCGATGGTGGCCGAGCGACTGGCCGGGGCCGAGTTCCCGGTGCCGGCCGGCGGCCGGGCCCGGATCCTGGTCCAGAACGGCATCGGCAAGCCGGGTCTGGGCGACGCGGCCCGCACCGAGCTGGTGTCCCGCGGCTACATCTTCCGCGGCGGCGGCAACGCGGCCAGCTTCGGCAAGGGCCCCTCGGTCGTCCTGATCCCGGACAGCAGCGGCGCCAGCCGGGCGGTCGGCAACGCCATCGCCCGGATCCTCGGCCTGCCCGACCTCCGCGGTCGAGCTGGACAGCAGCCAGACGACGATCGCCGACGTCGTGGTCATCCTCGGCAGCGACTTCGTGCCGAAGGCCCCCACCACGCCGTGAGAGGCTTGCGGTCGTGTCTGCATCCGACCGCGCCATCGAGCTAGCCACCACTGCCGCCACGGCGGCGGAGGACAAGCTGGCGACCGACGTCCTGGCCCTCGACGTCAGCGAGCAGCTCGTCATCACCGACATCTTCCTGCTCGCCTCCGCGCCCAACGACCGCCAGGTCAAGGCCATCGTCGACGCGATCGAGGAGGCGCTGCTCGCCAAGGGCGCCAAGCCGGTACGCCGCGAGGGCACGCGCGAGGGCCGGTGGGTGCTGCTGGACTACGTCGACGTCGTCGTGCACGTCCAGCATTCCGAGGAGCGCGAGTACTACTCGCTCGAGCGGCTCTGGCGGGACTGCCCGGCGATCGACCTGCCCGTCGTCAAGAGCGCGTGAGCCGGCGAGTCGTCGTCGTCCGGCACGGGCGGACGGCGTACAACCACGAGGACCGCTGGCAGGGCCAGCTCGACGTCCCGCTCGATGACGTGGGTCGGCACCAGGCGGCTCTGATGGGTCCACAGGTCGGCTCGCTGGACCCGGTGGCGATCGTCTCCAGCGACCTGACGCGGGCTCGCGTCACGGCGGACGCCATCGCCGCCACGACCGGGCTGCCGGTGCGCGAGGACCCGCGGCTGCGCGAGATCAACGCCGGGCAGTGGCAGGGGCTGACCGGGGCCGAGGTGCGGGCGCGGTTCCCGGAGGAGACCGAGCGGGTGCGGGCCGGCGAGGACATCCGGCGTGGTGTCGACGGGGAGACCTGGGGCGAGCTGGGGGCCCGCGTCGCGGCGGCGTTGGGGGACCTCGCTGCTCGGCTGCCGGAGAAGAGCGTCGGCGTGGCCGTCACCCATGGTGCGGCGGCGCGGGCCGGCATCGGGGTGCTGCTCGGGCTGCCGTTCGAGCACTGGCGGGTCCTCGGCGGTCTGGGCAACTGCGCCTGGGCGGTGCTGGAGGAGCAGAGCTTCGGCTGGCGCCTGGTCGGGTGGAACCTCGTCGCGATGTGACGAGTCGGTCGGCTCTGGTGAGGGCCGGTCGGCGGGCGGCGATTGGGTGGCGACGGGGGCCACCCGTTAGACTCGCCCAGCAGTTCGCGGGGCTGTGGCGCAGCTGGTAGCGCACCTCCATGGCATGGAGGGGGTCAGGGGTTCGAGTCCCCTCAGCTCCACCGAAGACGGGTTCCGGGCGGTGTTCGCGCCCGGCCCGGACCGGTGGATCTCACCCCCGCAGTCAGCTTGCGCCGCCGGTCTCGGACTCTGTGCTGACTGTGACGAGGTCCGCTCCGTAGCGCCCGACGAGGTAGGCCGCCCGCTCCGGCGCGTAGTTCTCGAGCCAGACCTTCACCTTGTTCGAGGAGTAGTCCGGCCCCCACATCGCCATCGCGATGCCCCGCTGCCGCAAGGCCTTGGTGTCGTGGTTGAGCCTTGTCGTGAGGACCTGGAGGGTGCGCAGGCTGTTGCGGACGTCGGCGATCCGGACGGTCAGCTCGTCCACGGCCGCGACGGCCGCCTTCAACTGTTGGGACCCACCACCGACGGCCCAGACCTGGAGCCCGAACGAGCGGATCGCGATCCCGGCGTACGTCGGGTCCTTGCCGATCGCCTTCACCAGCCGCTCCGCCACGGTCGAGGCGAAGAAGTTCGCGGAGGTGTCGGACGTGTAGTTGGGGTGCGGCGTCGGGCCGGCGCCGAGTTGGGCCGGGCTGGCGCAGCCGGCGGCGAGCAACCCGGTCGCCACCGCGCAGCCGATCATCCGGCGCATGCCGTCACCTGCGTTCTCGCGTGGATCCCCGCTCAGAGCGGCACGATCACTTCGGACCGCGGGGTCACCGTCAGCAGGTCGGCTCCGTAGCGCTGTACCAGGTAGGCCGCGCGGGCCGGCGAGTAGTGCCGGAGGCCGACCACCACGATGTTGCCGTAGAGGTCCGGGCCCCAGCTGGACAGCTCGATCCCGCGATGACCCAGGGCCGCCCGGTCGTGGCTCAGCTGCCGGATGACGGCGGACAGGTCTCGGGCGCTGTGCCGGGCGGTGATGATCTGGACCCGCACCTCGTCCACAGCGGCCACGGCGGCCCGGAGTTTGGCCGAGCCGCCGCCGACCGCCCAGACCTGGAGCCCGCGGCCGTGCAGCGCCATCCCGGCGTAGGTCGGGTCGCGCCGGATCTTCGCGCAGAGCCGGTCGTAGTTCTGACGGACCAGCTCGGCCGTGATGCCCAACGCGCTGGAGCTGCTGGAGCTGCTCGAGCTGCTAGCGGTCAGGACGGCCGTCGTGTCAACCGGCTCGGGGCCGGTGCAACCGGTGGCCAGCAAGCCTGCGGCGAGAGCGAGTCCGACGGCGCGACGCATGCCGGCTCCTTCCCGTGGGCCTGACTGTCAGACGTGCTGGGCGGCCCGATCGGTTCCATCAGCGAGGAGCTCGGTGCGGTTGGACCAGGCCCAGCGCATCGCCACGAGCGAGAAGGTCAGCGTGATCAGGTTGATCGCCGCCTCGATGAGGCCGCCGGCGCCCTTGGCGTAGATCCCGTGCTCGAGGTCGTAGAGCACGTCCATCCCGAACAGGTAGAGCCCGCCACCGCCGGCCGCGACCAGCCACAGCAGGGCGAGCGGGGACCGTCGACGCAGCGCCAGCAGCGCGGCCACGCAGGCGAACGCCAGCCAGGCGTCGGCGAGCGGGAAGGCGTTCTCGAACTCGACGTACGCCGCGCGGGTGTCGCTGGCGACGGTGCTCCGGCTGGTGAACCACAGGATCCAGTAGAGGAGGTCGACCCCGATCGCGACGGCGAGCATGCGCTGGACGCCGGTTCGGGTCAGCCGGAGGCTCATGGCGGCGATCATCCCGTACCGGCCGACTGGTCGAAGTGCCTGTTCCGGTCGCTCCAGCGGGCGAAGGGGCGGGTTCGACCAGTCCGTCGGTACCGGCCAGGGCCTCAACCTCAGCGCCCCGGCCGCCGATAAGCAGTGGGTGCACCGTGAGCCGGATGAGCTGGATCTTGCCCTGGCGCCGATCCTCCCGACTGTCTGCGGATCGGTTGCGATGCTCGACGCCATCTGGACGGCCGTCGACCTGATCACCCTGAGGGGGCACTGGATGCCCTGGCTGGCCGCAGTCTGCGGCCTGTCCGCCCTGCTCCTGGCCGGCCTCGGCCTGGCACTGCTCCGCGGCCTGCTCGGTCCGGTGCTGGGCCGGTCCCGCGGCGGCGGTCGTCGTCGCGTCGGTCGGTCTCAACGGCGCCGCGGTGCTGGCCGCCACGGCCCAGCCCCAGTACGCCGCGTGGGTCATGCTGGCGACCGTCAGCGCCGGCGTACTCGTGCTGTCCCGCCGCTGGTACCTCGGCACCCTGCTCCTGCTCTGGCTGCTCTGGTGCGGCGCGTCCTACATCGCCATCCGGGGCCGCTCGTCCACGGCCCACGACAGCTCGGTCTACGCCCAGCTGGCGATCCTCATGGTGGCCGCCACGGCCGTCTCGGTCCTGCTGCACCACTGGCGCACGCGGGCGATCACCGACCTGGTCGAGGCCCGCGAGCCGCGGCCGCCCAGGCCGAGGTCCGGGACCCGCTCACCGGCGTCGCCAACATCAGCGGCCTGACGCTGCTCGGCGGTCAGGTCCTCGAGGCGGCCAAGCGACACGGCGACGCGGTCCACTGCCTCGTCCTCGACATCGACGGCCTCGGCGTCGTCAACCAAGCCTTGGGCCGGCTGGTCGGAGACGACGTCCTCGTCGGCGTCGCCGACTCACTGATCGGGGCCACCCGCTCCGGCGATGTCGTGGCCCGCTGGGGCGGCGACGAGTTCGTGGTCATCGGCGCCGGCGCCGGGCCGTCCGCCCTCGAGGTCGAGCGCCGGGTGCGCGCGGGACTGGTCGAGGCACCGCCCGCGGCCCCGTCGATCTGGCCGGGCCGGGTCAGCGCCGGGCGCGCGGTCAAGGAGCCGTGGGACGAGGACGACCTGCAGTCGCTGCTCGACCGGGCGCACCGCGAGATGCTGCTCCGCCGGGCCCTGCGTCGGGAGGCCGCGGGGTCGCCGTACCGGCCCTCCAGTGTCGACCGCAGCGAGCAGCCGCCGGTCCAGCGGCCGCGTCCGGGAGCCTCGCCGCAGCCCTGGTAGTCGCTACGCCCGATAGGCTTTCCAGCCTGATGAGCGAGATCTACGACCCCCGAATCCTGCAGGAACGCTGGCGTCCCGTCTGGGACGAGCTCGACCCGTTCCGCGCCTCCGACGACGGCTCGCGCGAGCGGCGCTACATCGTCGACATGTTCCCCTACCCGTCCGGTGACCTGCACATGGGTCACGCCGAGGCGTTCGCCATCGGTGACGTGGTGGCGCGCTACTGGTTCCAGCGCGGGTACGACGTCCTGCACCCGGTCGGCTGGGACTCCTTCGGGCTGCCGGCCGAGAACGCCGCGATCAAGCGCGATGCCCACCCGGCGGACTGGACCTACGCGAACATCGAGACGCAGGCCGAGTCGTTCAAGCGCTACGCGATCTCGTTCGACTGGACCCGGCGGCTGCAGACCTCGGACCCGGACTACTACCGCTGGACCCAGTGGCTGTTCCTGCGCTTCTACGAGCGCGGGCTGGCCTATCGCAAGCTGTCGCCGGTCAACTGGTGTCCCAAGGACCAGACGGTGCTGGCCAACGAGCAGGTCATCGCCGGGCACTGCGAGCGCTGTGGCACCGCGGTCGTCAAGAAGAACCTGACCCAGTGGTACTTCAAGATCACCGAGTACGCCGAGCGGCTGCTGGACGACATGGCGGATCTGGAAGGGGCCTGGCCCGAGCGCGTCCTGCTGATGCAGCGCAACTGGATCGGCCGCTCGACCGGCGCCGACGTGCACTTCGCGGTCGAGGGCCGCGACGAGCCGGTCACGGTCTACACCACGCGGCCGGACACCCTGTTCGGCGCGACCTTCTTCGTCGTGGCGGCCGACTCCGAGCTGGCCGCCGAGCTGGCCGCTGGCACCAGTGCCGAAGCCGACTTCGCGGCGTACCGGGACGAGGTCGCCCGCGCGACCGACATCGAGCGCCTGGCGACCGACCGGCCCAAGACGGGGGTCTTCCTGCAGCGCCACGCGGTCAACCCGGTCAACGGGCAGCGGATCCCGATCTATGCGGCTGACTACGTGCTGGCCGACTACGGGCACGGCGCGATCATGGCCGTGCCCGGGCAGGACCAGCGGGACTGGGACTTCGCCAAGGCGTTCGACCTGCCGGTGCGTGAGAACCGTTGCGCCGCCTGCGGATTGGGACGGCGAGGCCTTCACCGGCGAGGGGCCCGGCGGTCAACTCCGCCAACGACGAGATCAGCCTCGACGGGCTGCCGATCGACGAGGCGAAGGCGCGGATCATCGAGTGGCTGGCCGGCAAGGGTCTGGGCGAGGCGACGACGACCTATCCGGCTGCGCGACTGGCTGCTGTCCCGCCAGCGGTTCTGGGGCTGCCCGATCCCGATCATCCACTGCCCGACCGACGGCGAGGTGCCGGTCCCGGACGACGAGCTGCCGGTGCTGCTGCCCGACCTGCGCGGCCAGGACCTGAAGCCCAAGGGCGTCTCGCCGCTGGCCGCCGCGACGGACTGGGTCAACACGACCTGCCCGAAGTGCGGTGGCCCCGCGCTGCGCGACACCGACACGATGGACACGTTCGTCGACTCGTCCTGGTACTTCCTGCGCTACCTGTCGCCGGAGTACAAGGAGGGCCCGTTCGACCCGACGGCGGTCGAGCGGTGGATGCCGGTCGACCAGTACGTCGGTGGGGTCGAGCACGCGATCCTGCACCTGCTCTACTCCCGGTTCTTCATCAAGGTCCTGCACGACATGGGCATGCTCGCGGTCGACGAGCCGTTCACCCGGCTGATGAACCAGGGCCAGGTCATCAACCAGGGCAAGTCGATGAGCAAGTCCCTCGGCAACGGCGTCGACCTCGGCGAGCAGATCGACGCGTACGGCGTGGACGCCATCCGGCTGACCGTGGTCTTCGCCGGCCCGCCGGAGGACGACATCGACTGGGCCGACCTGTCGCCGGACGGCTCGCGCCGGTTCCTGGCCCGGGCCTGGCGGGTCGCCGGCGATGTGACCTCGCCGGTCGGCATCGACGTGACGACCGGGGATGTTGCCCTGCGCCGGCAGACCCATCACACCGTGCACGAGGCCACCGAGCTGATCGAGTCGAACAAGTTCAACGTCGTGGTGGCGCGGCTGATGGAGCTCGTCAACGCCACGCGCAAGGTGATCGACTCCGGCGCCGGTCCCGCCGATCCCGCGGTGCGCGAGGCCGCCGAGGCGACCGCCATCATGCTGAGCCTCGTCGCGCCGTACACCGCGGAGGACATGTGGTCGCTGCTGGGCCATCAGCCGACGGTGGCTCGGGCCGGCTGGCCGAGCGTCGACCCGGCGCTGCTGGTCGAGGACACCGTGACCTGCGTGGTGCAGGTGAGCGGCAAGGTCCGCGACCGCCTCGAGGTGCCGCCCGGCATCTCCGAGGTTGACCTGCGCGAGCTGGCCCTGGCGAGTGAGAAGGTGCAGAACGCGTTGGACGGCAACGGGATTCGCACCGTCGTCGTCCGCGCTCCGCGGTTGGTCAACGTCGTGCCGGCCTGAGGCCGCTCGTGCCGGTCGCGCTCGTCACCGACTCCACGGCGTACCTGCCGGCGGAGCTGATCGAGCGGTACGCCGTGCAGGTCGTGCCGCTGCAGGTGCTCATCGCGGGCCAGGCGCACGACGAGAACGAGGTGGCTCCCCGGGTGGTCGCCGAGGCGCTGCGCGACCGGACCCCGGTCACGACCTCGCGGCCCGTCGCCGGCCAGCTTTGCCGCGGCGTACCGGTCGCTCGCGGACCAGGGTTTCGACGCGGTGGTGTCGGTGCATATGTCGGCGGAGATGTCCGGGACCTGGGCATCCGCACGGTCCGCGGCCGGCGATGCGCCGATCCCGGTCGAGGTGGTCGACTCCCGGTCGCTGGCCATGGGTCTCGGCTTCGCCGTGATGTCGGCCGGTGATGCGATCGAGGCCGGGGCGACGGCGGCGGAGGCCGCCCGTGCCGCCGCGGCGCGGGCGGCTAACACCGATGGCCTGCTTCTACGTCGACACCCTCGAGCACCTGCGCCGAGGCGGCCGGATCGGCGCCGCCAGCGCGCTGCTCGGCTCGGCCCTCGCGATCAAGCCGCTGCTTCGCCTCGACGACGGCCGGATCGTGCCGCTCGAGAACGTCCGCACCTCGGCGCGGGGGATCGCCCGGCTGGAGGAGATCGCGGTCGGGCCTGGCCGGATCGGTCGGAGTGAACCGGGCGATCGACGTCGGTGTGCATCACCTCGACTCAGCCGCCCGCGCAGGCCGAGCTGGCCGATCATCTGCGCCAGCGGCTGCCGCAGATCCGCCAGCTGGTCGCCGTCGAGGTCGGGGCGGTCGTGGGCGCCCACGTCGGGCCGGGGATGCTCGCCGTCGTCCTGGCCCCGGTTCCCTAGCCGCCGTTCGGGTGACGGGGGGCGGAGGGCCATCCGAGTGAGACTCGTCACCACGTGGAAATGGCTAGTTACCCCACTCTGCGTGAGTTTCAGATTTGCGACATATCGTCATGAAACCTCCGGCGAAATGTCACGTCTGTGAAGTGACTAGTTCTTTTGGGTTGTGCCGTCACCCGTTCGGACGACACACTGACCGGACTCGGAGCGGGTGAGCGCTCCGCAACCAGGGAAAGGGTTACCCCATGTCGACTGCACAGCGTTTCGAGCGGATCCGTACCGTTTCGCGTGAGCGCATCCGCTGACCGGATCGCACCGCCGCACTTCAGCACTTAACCGCCGCCGGGCTCGTTCGGGAGCCCGGCGGCGGTGCTGTCCTGCCCGGCCGTAGTCCACAGCTCTTCGAGTTCGTCCCACTGTCCACAGGCGCCGACATGGCGGCGGGATCCGTCGGCGGGCGAACCTAGCGTCCGGCTCATGCCCGACCCGTTCATCCGCCCCACCCATCCGCCGCCGAGTCTGGGGCCGCGGGCTGGTCGGCATCGGTTCGGGGCTCCTGATCCGAGTGACTCCGGCGCCGGGGCAGCCGGGAGGCGGCCGGTTCGACCGGCTTCGCGATGCCGTGGCCGATCGTCTGCCGGCCCCGCTGTTCCAGTCCAGGGTGACCCCAGCCCGTCGCGCGGTGGTCGGTTTCGTGGCCCTGGCGCTCGCGGTCGGCGCGATCCTGGGCGTCCGGCTGGCGATGGCGGCTGCGGCCGCGCGGCCGACCCCGGTCGGACCGCCGGGTTCTCGTTCCGGGCCGGGCTCGAGCCCAGGGTCAGACCCAGCCGCGGCCCCAACGAGCGGCGGACCGAGCTCGACGCCCACGACGCCGGATCCGCAGCCGTCCGCCCCGACGGCGGGGCCGAGCGGTACGTCGACCCTGCTTGTGCACGTGGCGGGTCGGGTTCGTCACCCCGGCGTGGTGCGACTGACGGCCGGGGCGCGCGTGCAAGACGCGCTTCGCGCGGCGGGGGGTGCCCTACCTGGGTCGGACCTGGTCGGGATCAACCTCGCCCAGCTCCTGTCGGATGGCGAACAGGTGCTCGTCGCCCGGGCCGGTCGGGGTTCGACGGTCAGCACGGGAGGCGCGGGCGGGGTCGCGGCCGGACCGTCGGGGCCGGGTGCCGCCGGGTCGCCGACCGTCGACCTGAACACCGGCGACGTGTCGGCCTTGGATGGACTTCCTGGGGTGGGACCGGTTCTGGCCCAACGGATCGTGGACTGGCGGATCGCGCACGGACGGTTCACCAGCATCGACGAGCTCGACGAGGTCTCCGGCATCGGCGACAAGCTGATGGCCGAGATCCGACCGCATGTGCGGCTATGAGCGGTCCCGATCCGCAGCGGAGCCGGCAGGGGAGCGGAGGGGGAGCCGGCCGACGCTGGCGCGGGGTCCGCCCGAGCGGACCTGCGGTTGTTGGGCCCGGCCCTGGCGGCCTGGATCGCGGTCGCCGCGTTGTTGTCGGTGGACCCGCGCTGGCTTGTGATGGCCGGGTTCGGGCTGCTCGTCGCGACCGTCGGGCTCCTGGCGCTGGGCCGTGGCCGGGAGGGACGGGGACGGCCGGGTCGAGGGTTGCTTTCGGTGCTGGCGTTGAGCTGCGCGGCGGTCGCTCTGGTGCTGCTCGCCGTGTTCTTCCATCGCGAGCTGCGCTCGGTGGGCACGATCTCGGCTCTGGCGCAGGACGGCGCGAGTGTGAGCCTGCGGGCGAGCGTGGCCTCTGACCCGATCCTGTTGCCGGCCAACGGAACTCGTCGTACGCCGCTGGCTCTGGTCCGGCTGCAGGTGCACGAGGTGGTGGGCCGCGGCGCACACTCCGCGGTGGGCACCCCGGTGCTGGCCTTCGCCGACGCGTCGTGGATGCGGCTGCGCTGGGGCGAGCAGGTCCAGGTGCGCGGGCGGCTCGCGCCGGCGCGGCGCGGTGACGACGTGGTGGCCACGCTGTCCGGCAAGGGGACGCCCTCCGTCCGTTCGCCGCCGGGAGCGGTGCGGCGGGCGGCCGGGTCGCTGCGCTCCGGGCTGCAGCGGGCCAGCCAAGGTGCACCTGGTCCTGGTGCCGGGCTGCTGCCCGGCCTCGTCGTCGGTGACACCAGTCGGCTCGATCCAGCCGTGCAGGACGACATGCGAGCCGCCGGGCTGACCCACCTCGTGGCCGTCTCCGGCAGCAACGTCGCGATCGTCTGCGGTGCAACGCTTCTGCTGGCCGGACGGCTCGGTCTCCGGCGTCGTTGGCGCGCGCCGTTGGCGGCAGTGGCACTGGTGGCGTTCGTCGTCGTCGCCCGGCCTGAGCCCAGCGTGCTGCGAGCTGCGGTCATGGGTGGTGTCGGCTTGGTCGGCCTGGCGTCGGCCCGTCGGACGCAAGGCATCCCGGCCCTCTCGGCCGCGGTCCTGGTCCTCCTGGTGGTCGACCCGTGGTTGGCCCGTTCGTACGGTTTCGCGCTGTCCGTGCTCGCCTCGCTGGGGCTGCTCGTCCTGGCTCGACCCTGGGCCGACTGGCTCGCGACCTGGCTGCCCCGGCGGCTGGCACTGGCGTTGGCGGTGCCGCTCGCAGCCCAAGCCGCGTGCGGGCCGGTCATCGTGCTGTTGCAGGGCTCGGTCTCGATCGTCGCCGTGCCGGCCAACCTGTTGGCCGCGCCGTTCGTCGCACCGGCGACCATGGCTGGCGTCGTCGCGGCAGCGCTGTCTCCCCTGTCCGGGTCGGCTGCGGCGCGTCGTTGCCTGGGTTGGGGTGATCGCCGGCGACGCGATCGCCGCGGTCGCCCGGCTTGCGGCCCGAGTGCCGGCGCTGCCGTGGCCGGGCGGCGCGGCCGGTGCGTTGTCGCTGGCTCTCGTCACGGGTGCGGTCGCTGTTCGGTGCTCGCCCAGCGGTGCGGGCCGGTGTCCGCCACCCCTGGGCGGCGGCGGCGTTGCTGCCGATGCGTGCTGGCGGTCACGGTCCCGACTCGATCCGGCGGTTGGCCGCCACCGGACTGGGTGATGGTCATGTGCGACGTCGGTCAGGGCGATGGTCTGGTCCTGGCCACCTCACCTGGTCACGCGATGGTCGTCGACACCGGACCGGACCCGGCGCTGATGGACCGCTGTCTCGATCGCCTGCGTGTCGACACGATCGACGTGCTGGTCCTGACCCACGACCACGCGGACCACGTCGAGGGGTTGCCGGGGGCGATCCGTGGCCGTCGGGTCGGGGTCCTGTTGCTCAACGGTCTCGACGACCCGCCGGCGGAGGCCCGCCGGATTGCTCGCTGGGCCGATGCGAGCCACCTGGCGGTCCGCGCGGGCCGAGGTCGGCGACACACGGTGACATCGCCGGAGTTCAGTGGCAGGTGCTCTGGCCGAGGTGGGTCATCCACGAGGGGTCGGTGCCGAACAACGACAGCGTCGTGCTGCTGGTCCGGACCCACGGGCTGCGGCTGCTGCTGCTCGGTGACGTCGAGACACCGGCCGCGCGTCAGGTCGACCTGGCCCTGCGCGCGTCTGCCCGGAGGTCCAGCGGTCGACGTGCTCAAGGTCGCCCACCACGGCTCGGCGCTGCAGGATCCCGGGTCTGGTGCAGGACGCGGTCGGCTCGGCTGGCCCTGGTCAGCGTCGGCGCCGGCAACACGTACGGCCATCCTGCGGCCAGCACGCTGGCCCTGTTGCGTGGCACCGGGGCCACCGTCCGGCGGACCGACCAGGACGGCGACATCGCGGTCGTCTCCCGCGACGGCCGGCTCAGCGTCCTGACCCGGCCACCCTGACCCGGCACCTGACCGGCCAGCCCGGCGACGTCGGGGGGCGGCGGGAGTGACGGCGGAGCATGACAAGGTGGCCCGGTGGAGCCGTCGGAGCTGACCCCGCTCGTCCTCGTCCTCGGGCCCGAGGACCTGTTGGTCGAGCGGGCCGTGGCCTCCGTGCTCGGCGCCGCTCGCACCTCGCACCCCGCGACCGAGGTCGTCGAGATGGAGGGAGCGGGCTACGAGACCGGGGCCCTCGGGATCCACGCCAGCCCGTCCTTGTTCGCCGAGCCGAGAGCCCTCGTCCTGCACGGGCTCGAGGACGCGGGCGAAGCCCTGGTGACCGACCTGCTGGCCTATCTCGACGACCCGGTCGAGGACGTCACGCTGGTGCTGTGCCATCGCGGCGGTGCTCGCGGCAAGAAGGTGCTCGACGCGGCGCGGGCGGCCGGGGCCACGGTGCTGGAGTGCCCGACCATCAAGAGCGACCGGGACAAGACCGACTTCGTGACCCGGGAGTTCCGCGCCGCCAAACGGCAGGTCTCGCCCGAAGCCGTGCGGGCGTTGGTCGAGGCCGTCGGCAGCGACCTGCGCGAGCTGGCCAGTGCCTGCGCCCAGCTCGTGGCCGACACCACCGGCCGGGTCGATGTCGAGTCCGTCCTGCTCTATCACTCGGGCAAGGTCGAGGCGACCGGCTTCCGGGTGGCCGACGCGGCGGTTGGAGGGCGCACCGGCGAGGCGCTGGAGCTGCTGCGGCACGCCCTCGCCACCGGCCTGGACCCGGTGCCGATCGTCGCCGTACTGGCTTCGAACCTGCGCACCCTCGCCAAGGTGGCCGCGGCCGGGCGGACCGGGCGCTCGGCGGACGTGGCCAAGACCCTCGGCATGGCGCCGTGGCAGGTCGACAAGGCCCGGCGTCAGCTCTCCGGCTGGGGCCCGGACGGCCTGGCCCGCTCGATCATGGCGGTCGCTGAGGCCGACGCCGCCGTCAAGGGCGGCGGCCGCGACCCGGAGTACGCCGTCGAGCGAGCCGTCGTCACCGTTGCCGGCTCCCGCGGCCGCTAGCCGCGCCAGCCCTGCACGGCCGTCATGCTCCAGTTCGGCCGGTAAACGAGGCGATTCGGGCCCGATCACCGGCCTAGCGGAGTACCGCGGGCCGGGCCTAGCGGCCCGCTGAGCAGACGAAAGCGGCGCCGACCCCGAGGGGTGGCGCCGCTTTGCGACGTACGAGTGGGGGAGCCTCAGACGGAGGCGGCCTTCTTGGCCAGCGCCGACTTGCGGTTGGCCGCCTGGTTCTTGTGGATGACGCCCTTGCTGACGGCCTTGTCCAGCTTGCGCGACGCGGCCTTCAGCGCGGCTGCGGTCGCGTCGGCGTCACCGGCGTCGACCGCGACGCGGACGGCGCGGATGGACGTCTTGAGCTCGCTCTTGACGGCCTTGTTGCGCTCGTGCCGGCGCTCGTTGGTGCCGATCCGCTTGATCTGGGACTTGATGTTGGCCACAGCCGGTTACTCCGTGCTCGAAGGGTGGTGATCGGGGTTCGATCGACGATCGTCGTGCAGGTCTTGGGCGGGCCTCGACGGGGGAGGACACGCAGCCGCCAAGGCTACCAGCGAGCAGGGAACCCGACCAAAACGGCCGCAGCCGCTCTAGCGGACCCCGGCCGGGTCCCCTTCCAGCTCGCCCTCCTGCTCGGCCACCGGCTCCGCGAACTGGGCGTCGTACAGCGCGGCGTAGACCCCGCCGGCGGCCAGCAGCTCGGTGTGCGTGCCCTGCTCAACGATCCGGCCGGAGTCCATGACCAGGATGAGGTCCGCGTCGCGGATCGTCGAGAGCCGGTGGGCGATGACGAAGCTGGTGCGGTCGGACCGCAGCGCCGCCATCGCGCGCTGGACCAGGACCTCGGTGCGGGTGTCGACCGAGCTCGTCGCCTCGTCGAGGATCAGGATCGCCGGGTCGGCCAGGAAGGCGCGGGCGATCGTGATCAGCTGGCGCTCGCCGGCACTGAGGTTGCTCGCGTCGTCGCTGATGACGGTGTCGTAGCCGTCCGGCAGGGAGCGGACGAACCGGTCGACATAGCTGGCCCGCGCGGCCGTCAGGAGCTCCTCGTCCGTCGCCGTGGGCCGGCCGTAGACGATGTTGTCCCGGATCGTGCCGCCGAACAGCCAGGTGTCCTGCAGCACCATCCCGAAGTCGTCGCGCAGCTCGGCCCGCCGCATCTGGGCGATGTCGACGCCGTCGATGGTGATCCGGCCGGAGTCCAGCTCGTAGAACCGCATGATCAGGTTGACCAGCGTGGTCTTGCCGGCCCCGGTCTGACCGACGATCGCGACCGTCCGGCCGGGCTCGGCCACGAGCGACAGGTTGTCGATCAGCGGTCGATCGGCGTCATAGCGGAACGACACGTCGTCGAACACGACCCGTCCGCGCACTGGGTCCAGCGTGGCCGGCGGGTCCTCGTCCGGAGTCTGCTCCGGCTCGTCCAGGAGCTCGAAAACCCTTTCGGCAGAGGCGACTCCGGACTGCAGCACGTTGGCCATCGAGGCCACCTGGGTCAGCGGCTGGGTGAACTGCCGGGAGTACTGGATGAACGCCTGCACGTCGCCGAGGGACAGCGACCCGGACGCCACGCGGAGCCCACCGACGACCGCGATCGCGACGTAGTTGAGGTTCCCGATGAACATCATCGTCGGCATGATGATGCCGGAGATGAACTGGGCTTTGAAGCTCGCGCCGTACAGCTCCTCGTTGCTCTTCTCGAAGGTCGCTTCGACCTCGGGCTGGCGGCCGAAGACCTTGACCAGCTCGTGCCCGGTGAAGGTCTCCTCGATCTGGCCGTTGAGCACCCCGGTGTGCCGCCACTGGGCCATGAACTGCTTCTGCGACCGCTTGGCGATCACCTTGGTGACCGCCATCGACAGCGGCACTGTGACCAGCGCGATCAGGGCGAGCAGTGGGGAGATCACGAACATCAGCGTGATCACGCCGACGACCATCAGCAGGGACGTGAGCAGCTGGCTCAGGGTCTGCTGGAGGCTCTGGGCGATGTTGTCGATGTCGTTGGTGACCCGGCTCAGGACCTCGCCGCGCGGCTGCTGGTCGAAGTACCGCAGGGGCAGCCGGTTGAGCTTGTCCTCGACGTCCGAGCGCAGCGCGAAGATGGTCCGCTGCACCGCGCCGTTGAGCAGGTAGCCCTGGAGCAGGCTCAGCACGGACGCGGCGACGTACAGCCCGAGGACGCCGACCAGCACCATCCCGAGCGCGTGGAAGTCGACGCCCTGGCCCGGTACGACGGAGCTGCCGGAGACCAGGTCGGCCAGCCGACCCTGGCCCTGAGCCCGCAGGTTCGCGACGGCCTGGGCCTTGTCGACGCCCTGCCGGCAGTCGCCGGCCGATGAAGCCGTCGAAGATCAGGTCGGTCGCGTGGCCGAGGATCTTCGGCCCGAGGACAGACATGACGACGCTGGAGATGGCCAGGCCGATGACGCCGAGCACCGTGACCCGCTGCGGCCGGAGCCGGCCGATCAGCCGCTTGGCGGAGGGGCCGAAGTCGAGCGACCGCTCGGTCGGCATGCCGGCGTTGCCCCAGGGCCCGCCGCCACCGGGTCCGCGCCGGCTCGCCAGCGCCGCCGGAGGGAGCCGGACCGGCGTCGTTGTCGTGGTCGCCTTCTGCTCGCTCATGCCGCCTCCTCCGCGCTCAGCTGGGACTCGACGATCTCGGCGTACGTCGGGCAGGTGAGGAGCAGCTCCTCGTGCCGACCGGCCCCGACGATCTACCCGTCGTCGAGCACGATGATCTGGTCGGCCTCGCGGATCGTGGACACCCGCTGGGCCACGATCACGACGGTGGCCTCCCGGGTCAGTGGCCGCATCGCCGCCCGCAGTCGGCGGTCGGTGCCCAGGTCCAGCGCCGAGAACGCGTCGTCGAAGAGATAGATCTCCGGCGCCCGGACCAGGGCCCGGGCGATGGCCAGCCGCTGTCGCTGACCGCCCGAGACGTTGGTGCCGCCCTGGGCGATCGGGGCGTCCAGACCGGCCGGCATGGCCTCGACGAACTCCCGGGCCTGGGCGACCTCGAGGGCCTGCCACAGCTGCTCATCGGTGGCCGTCGGGTCGCCGTAGCGCAGGTTGGAGGCCACCGTCCCGGTGAACAGGTACGGCCGCTGTGGCACCAGGCCGATCCGGGTCCACAGGATCTCGGGTGCGAGGTCTCGGACATCGACGCCGTCCACCAGCACCTGCCCGGCGGTCGCGTCGAACAGCCGGGGGACGAGGTTGACCAGGGTCGACTTCCCGGCGCCGGTGCTGCCGATGACCGCCGTTGTCTCGCCCGGTCGCGCCATCAGCGAGATGTGTTGCAGCACAGGGGATTCCGCGCCCGGATAGGTGAACTCGACATCACGCAGCTCCAGCGTCCCGAGCCGCGGCACGTCGGTGATCGGCTCGAGCGGCAGGACCACCGAGGTGTCCGTGTCGAGCACCTCCTGGATCCGGTCGGCGCAGACCGCGGCCCGCGGGATCATCACGACCATGAAGGTCGCCATCATCACCGCGAAGAGGATCTGGATCAGGTAGGCCAGGAACGCGGTCATGGCGCCGATCTGCATCCGGCCGTCGTCGACGCGGTGGCCACCGAACCACAGCACCGCGACGCTCGATGCGTTGAGGACCAGCATCACCGTCGGGAACATGAAGGCCTGCAGTCGGCCGACCCTCGTAGCGGTCTCGGTGACGTCGGCGTTGGCCCGGCCGAAACGGCGGGTCTCGTCCGGCTCCCGGACGAACGCGCGAACGACGCGGATGCCGGCGATCTGTTCCCGCAGAACGCGGTTCACCGTGTCGATCCGCCCTTGCATGAGCCGGAACTGCGGCACCATCTGGCTGACGATCGCGCCGATCGCGAGGCCCAGGACCGGCACGGCGACGACGACCAGCCAGGACAGCCCGATGTCCGTGTGCACGAGCCAGGATGATGCCGCCGACCCCGGTGATCGGGGCCGCGACCAGCAGGGTGCAGGTCATCAGCACGAGGACCTGGACCTGCTGGACGTCGTTGGTCGTACGGGTGATCAGTGACGGTGCGCCGAAGCGGCCGACCTCGCGGCTGGAGAACGCCCCGACCTGGTGGAAGATCCGGCCGCGCAGGTCGCGCCCGAAGCTCATCGCCGTCTTCGCGCCGAAGTAGACCGCAGCGATCGAGCAGACCACCTGCACCAGCGTGATCCCGAGCATCATCATGCCCGTGCGCAGGATGTACGACGTGTCGCCCTTGGCGATCCCCTTGTCGATGATGTCGGCGTTGAGGCTCGGCAGGTAGAGCGAGGCGATCGTCTGGATCGTCTGCAGCACAACGACTGCGGCCAGCAACCGGCGATAGGGCCGAAGTGATGTGCGGAGGAGCTGGATCAGCATGCGGTATCTCCCGAGATGCCGTGCAGGAGGACATCGACGATCTCCTCCGCGGTCAGTGGTTGGCCGTGCGAGATGAGCGGGTGGCTGCCGGAGAAGGTGATCAGGCGCAGTAGGCGCCCGGCCTGCTCCGGCGTACAGGTCAGGGTCTGGGCGTCCGGCTCGAACAGCGCGGCCAGATGGAACAACAGTCGGGCATCGCGCTCCTGGTGGGCTTGCGGCGAGTGCGGTACGCCGGGGGAGCCCGGGTGTGGCCGCGGGGGAGCGCCCATCCGCATGGCCGCCATCAGCTGCCAGACCCCTTCGAGCCGCCGCTGCAGCAGCCGCGTGGCGGCGAGGGCCCGCTCGGTCAAGGACATGGACAGGTCGATCGCGGCCAGCTTGCGCTCGAGCGGGCTGGTGTCGAAGCACCGCTCCACGACCGCGTTGAGCAGCTCGTCCTTGTCCTTGAAGACCCGGAAGATCGTGCCCTCGGCGATGCCGGCCGCCTCGGCGATCGCCTTGGTGGTGACGTCGGCCCCGTGGTCGCGCACCAGCGGGGTGGCCGCGGTGAGGATGGCGGCGCGGCGCTCGTCGGCGGGCAGCGGTGCTGCTCGCCGGGTGCGGGGAGGCTCGAGGTCGACCACGGGGTCGAGCCTAACTGAGTGAGTGCTCACTCAGTCAAGTGACATCCGTCATCGACGTGGCAGCCGTCCGGCATCGACCAGGGCCCGGCGCAGCAGCCACTCCACGTGCGCGTTGAAGCTGCGCAGGTCGTCGGCAGCCCAGCGGGCGAGGGCCGCGTGGACCGTGGGGTCCAGCCGCAGCAGCGCCGACTTGCGGTCAGTCCCGCGGTCAGGCCCCCGGTCAGCCGCTCGGTCAGCCGCTCGGTCAGCCGCCCGCTCCGGTCCCGGGCGGGCGAGCGGGTCGGGCTCGCTCACTGGTAGAGGGTGCCGGCGTTGACGATGGGCGTCGCCCGGCTGTCGCCACAGAGGATGACGAGCAGGTTGCTGACCATCGCCGCCTTGCGCTCCTCGTCGAGCTCGACGACGTTGCGCTCGCTGAGCTGGGTCAGGGCCATCTCGACCATGCCGACGGCGCCGTCGACGATCCGGCTGCGCGCGGCGATCACGGCCGCCGCCTGCTGGCGCTGCAGCATGACCTGGGCGATCTCCGGGGCATAGGCGAGGTGGCTGATCCGGACCTCGAGGATCTCGATGCCGGCGATGTCGATCCGGGCCGCGACCTCGTGAGCCAGCTCGGCTCCCACCTGGTCGGTGTTGCCGCGCAGCGACCGGGCCGGCTCCATCTCGTTGTCGTAGGGCCGGGTGCCGGCAACGTGCCGGAGCGCCGCCTCGGACTGCACCGAGATGAACGCGCGATAGTCCTGCACCGCAAAGACCGCTCGGGCCGTGTCGGCCACCTGCCACACCACGATGGCGGCGATCTCGACCGGGTTGCCGTCGGCGTCGTTGACCTTGAGCCGGTTGGTCTCGAAGTTGTGCACCCGCACCGAGATCTTCTGGCGGGTCGTGAGCGGGACGACCATGCTCAGGCCGGTGCGCCGGACGGTTCCGACGTAGCGGCCGAAGAACTGCATCACCCGCGTGTCGCCGGGTGAGACGACCACGAGCGAGCTCAGCAGGAGCAGCGCGGCCAGACCGACGATGAAGCCGATGACCTGGAGCGCCACCACGCCGCTGCCGAGCAGACCCAAGGCACCGCCGCCGAGGACGACCACGGCGAGGAGCGCCAGGCCGCCGACCGCGGTCCAGGCCGGCCGCTCGGTGATGTCGACCCGGACGCCGTTGTGACCGACGGGTGCGGCCGGTGACGCGGAAGCTGTGGCGGCTGGTTCGGGTTGGGGGGTGCTGGTCTGGCTCATGATGGGTCTCGGGTTCTCTTCGGGCGGCCACTGCTTGGCCGGCATAGCAAAGTGATATCACTTTTAAAGCCCCAGCGCTAGTTACTTCTCGGTCACACGGTGGGTCTAGGTTTTGCCCATGGCGGACCTGTTCGACGGTTATCCGCAAGGGCCGGCCTGGGACGAGATGTTCGACCGCGAGGGCGGCGTCCGGCCGGCCCTCGTCGACGTCCACTCGGTCCTGTCCCAGACTGCGCCGGGCGAGCTCCAGGCCCGGGCCGACACCCTCGCCCGCGCCTACCTCGACCAGGGCGTGACCTTCGACGTCGGGGGCGAGGAGCGACCCTTCCCACTCGACATCGTCCCTCGCGTCGTCGACGCCTCCGACTGGGAGATCATCGAGCGCGGCGTCCGGCAACGGGTGCGGGTGCTCGAGGCCTTCCTGGCCGATGTGTACGACGCGAGCCAGGTGCGTGCGGGACGGCGTCGTACCCAAAGCACTCCTGCTCTCCTCGTCCCACTTCCATCGCGCGGTCGCCGGCATCCAGCCGCCCGGTGGTGTCCGGGTGCACGTCGCCGGCATCGACCTGGTGCGCGACACCGGACGGGACCTTCCGGGTCCTCGAGGACAACGTGCGCGTGCCGAGCGGCGTCTCCTACGTCATGACCAACCGCAGCGCCATGTCGTCGGTGTTGCCGGAAGTCTTTGCCCAGCACCGGATTTCGCCGGTGGGGGAGTATCCGCGGCGACTGCTGGCGGCGTTGCGCAACTGTGCCCCTGCCGGGGTCTCGGACCCGACCGTGGTCGTCCTGACGCCGGGGGTCTACAACGGCGCGTACTTCGAGCACGCCCTGCTGGCTCGCACGATGGGCATCGAGCTGGTCGAGGGCAGCGACCTCGTCTGCCGCGTCCGGCCGGGTCATGATGCGGACCACCGCCGGGCTGCAGCCGGTCGACGTGATCTATCGCCGGGTCGACGACGAGTTCCTCGACCCGGTGCACTTCCGCGAGGACTCGATGCTCGGCTGCCCGGGCATCATCAACGCGGCGCGGGCCGGCCGGGTCACCCTCGCCAACGCGGTCGGCAACGGCGTCGCCGACGACAAGCTCGTCTACACCTACGTGCCCGACCTGACCCGCTACTACCTGGGCGAGGACCCGATCCTGCCCAACGTCACGACCTGGCGGCTGGAGGAGCCGGACGCGCTCGAGGAGGTGCTGGACCGGCTGGCCGAGCTGGTCGTGAAGCCGGTCGACGGCTCGGGCGGCAAGGGCATCGTGATCGGCCCGCAGAGCGACGCGGCCGAGCTCGACGCCGCGCGGCTGCGCCTGCTGGAGGACCCGCGCGGCTGGATCGCCCAGCCGCTGGTGCAGCTGTCGACCGTGCCGACCCTGGTCGGCGACAAGCTCGAGCCGCGGCACGTCGACCTCCGGCCGTTCGCGGTCAACGACGGCACCGACGTCTTCGTCCTGCCCGGCGGGCTGACCCGGGTCGCCCTCGGCCGCGGCGAGCTGGTCGTCAACAGCAGCCGCGGCGGCGGGTCGAAGGACACCTGGGTCCTCGAGCCGGAGCCGCACGCGGCCTGGCTGGACCGCGAGCCCGGCCGACGTGCCACCGCCGCAGGTCGTCCCGATCGTGGTGCCGCGCGAGATCCGGCCGTCGGACACCCGCACCGACCAGCAACAGCAACAGCAACAGCAGCAGCAACGAGTGCGACGCCATGCTGAGCCGGATCGCCGAGTCGCTGTTCTGGATCGGCCGCTACGTGGAGCGGGCCGAGGGCACGGCGCGGCTGCTCGACGTACACCTGCAGATGCTCGTCGAGGACCCCTGGGTCGAGGAGGAGACCGCCTGCGCGACCCTGCTCAACATCATGGGGTGCGGCGAGGAGCAGCAGCCCAACCGCGCGACGGTCGTCCGGCTGCTCGCCTATGACGAGTCCTCGCCGTGGTCGATCGCGCGCTGCCTCAGCGGCGCGCGGGAGAACGCCCGCCGCGCTCGCGAGACGTTGTCGACCGAGCTGTGGGAGGTCCTCAACACCACCTGGAACACGTTGCCCTCCGGGCGTTGGCGGGCCTCGCGGGACGCGATCTTCTTCCGCTGGGTGCGCGAGCGGACGTCCCTGGTGGCCGGGGTCGCCGACGGCACGATGAGCCGCGACGAGGGCTGGCACTTCCTGATGCTGGGCCGCAGCCTCGAGCGGGCCGACATGACGGCGCGGCTGGTCGCGACCACCGTCGTGTCCCGCGGGCCGACCGCCGCCTGGCCGACCTTGTTGCTGGCCTGCGGCGCGCGCGAGGTCTTCCTGCGCACCTACCGCGGGCACGAGGCCGACCGCGAGGCGGCCGAGTTCATCCTGCTCGACCGGCTCTTCCCCCGGTCGATCGTCCACGCGCTCGGCCAGGCCGAGGAGTCGCTGGAGCAGATCGCCGGCCTCGAGCAGCGGGTGGGCATGCACGACGAGGCGCTGCGGGTGCTCGGCGCCGCGCGGGCCAGCCTCGAGTACTCCCCGCTGACCGACGTCGTCGTCCCGGCTGCCCGAGCTGATGGAGCGGGTGCAGCGGGCCTGCGCTTCGGCCAGCGACGTGATCGGGGAGCGCTACTTCCAGGGCTCGGCCACGACCACCTGGGCGGGGGAGAGCCTGTGAGCACGCAGGGTCGAGATCGTGCACCGCACCGGCTTCCAGTACGACGAGCCGGTCGCCGCGTCGTACAACGAGGCTCGGCTGACGCCGATGACGACGCCGGCCCAGCAGACCCTGCGGGCCCGGGTCGAGGTGCGGCCGTTGTCCTGGGAGACGACCTATCTGGACTACTGGGGCAGCCAGGTCACGGCGTTCGAGGTGCAGCAGCCGCACGAGCAGCTGGAGGTCATCGCCCGCAGCACCGTCGAGCTGGACGACCTCGCGCCGGCCCGTGACCCGGCCGGCCGGCTGGGCCGACCTGGCGACGCCGGCGGTGCTCGACGAGCAGGTCGAGATGCTGCAGATGACCCGGCGGACCGAGCCGACCGACGAGCTGCTCGAGCTGGTCGCCGGGCTGCGCGGCACGCAGGACCCCGGACGACGTGGCCCGGCAGATCTGCGAGATCGTCCACGAACGGGTGGAGTACGTCCCCGGCAGCAGCGAGGTGAAGGGCACCGGCCGCGGAGGCCTGGACGGCAGGCAAGGGCGTCTGTCAGGACATCGCCCACTGGCGGTCGGCGCCCTGCGGTCGGTCGGGATCCCGGCGCGGTACGTCTCCGGCTACTTCGACCCGCGAGCCGACCCGCGCCCGGGCAGGCGGCGACGGCGCAGAGCCACGCCTGGGTGGAGTGGTGGACGGGCGACTGGACCGGCTTCGACCCGACCAACGCGGTCGTGCCGGACAGCCGGCACGTCGTCGTGGCCCGGGGCCGCGACTACGCCGACGTCACCCCGCTCAAGGGGATCTACTCGGGATCGTCCCCGTCGCGCCTGTTCGTCGAAGTGCAGATCCGCCGGCTGGCCTGACCGCTCGGCGGCTCTGCCGGCCGTGTGCGGCGGCCCGGCCGGGCGCCGGTCATGGGACAATCACCACATGTCCCCCATGGCTCGTACGGCGCTGGTGCCTGCCGCCACGCCGCCTGAGCTGATCCGCAACTTCGGCATCATCGCCCATATCGACCACGGCAAGTCGACCCTGGCCGACCGGATGCTCCAGCTCACCGGCGTCGTCGACGCCCGGGCGATGCGCGCGCAGTACCTCGACCGGATGGACATCGAGCGCGAGCGCGGGATCACGATCAAGAGCCAGGCCGTGCGGATGCCGTGGGCGATCGAGGACGCTGCCGGGGTCCCACCACCTACGCGCTGAACATGATCGACACGCCCGGGCCACGTCGACTTCACCTACGAGGTCTCGCGCTCACTGGCCGCCTGCGAGGGCGCGGTGCTGCTGGTCGACGCGGCCCAGGGGATCGAGGCGCAGACCCTGGCCAACCTCTATCTGGCGATGGAGAACGACCTCCACGTCATCCCGGTGCTCAACAAGATCGACCTGCCGGCGGCCCAGCCGGAGAAGTACGCCGACGAGCTGGCCCGGCTGATCGGCTGCGACCCCAGCGACGTCCTGCTCACGTCCGGCAAGACCGGGGCCGGCGTCGAGCGCGCTGCTGGACCACATCGTCGCGGAGTTCCCTGCGCCGCAAGGCGATCCGTCCGCCGCCGCCCGGGCGATGATCTTCGACTCGGTCTATGACACCTATCGCGGCGTCGTCACCTATGTCCGGGTGATCGACGGCCATCTCTCGCCGCGCGAGAAGATCGTGATGATGTCGACGCGGGCGACTCACGAGCTGCTCGAGATCGGCGTCATCTCGCCCGAGCCGGTGCCGTCCAAGGGGCTCGGGGTCGGCGAGGTCGGCTACCTGATCACCGGCGTCAAGGACGTCCGGCAGTCGCGGGTCGGCGACACCGTCACGAACTCGAGCAAGCCTGCGACACAAGCACTTTCGGGCTATCGCGACCCCAAGCCGATGGTCTTCTCCGGGCTCTACCCGATCGACGGCTCGGACTACCCGGACCTGCGCGAGGCGCTGGACAAGCTCAAGCTCAACGACGCGGCACTGGTCTACGAGCCGGAGACATCGGCTGCCCTGGGCTTCGGTTTCCGGTGCGGCTACCTCGGTCTGCTGCACCTGGAGATCGTCCGGGAGCGGTTGGAGCGCGAGTCCGAGCTCGACCTGATCTCGACGTGCCCGAACGTGGTCTACGAGGTGACGATGGACGACGGCTCGGTCGTCATCGTCACCAACCCGTCGGAGTACCCGGACGGCAAGGTCGCGGAGGTGCGCGAGCCGATCGTGCGGTCGACGATCCTGGCGCCGAGCGAGTTCATCGGCGCGATCATGGAGCTGTGCCAGGCCCGGCGCGGAGTGCTGCTCGGCATGGACTACCTGTCCGAGGACCGGGTCGAGATGCGCTACACGCTGCCGCTGGCCGAGATCGTCTTCGACTTCTTCGACCAGCTGAAGTCCAAGACCCGCGGCTATGCCTCGCTGGACTACGAGCTGGCCGGCGAGCAGGCCGGGCGACCTGGTCAAGGTCGACATCCTGCTGCAGGGCGAGCAGGTCGACGCGTTCAGCGCCATCGTGCACAAGGACAAGGCCTACGCCTACGGCGTCGAGATGGTCGGCAAGCTGCGCAAGCTGATCCCGCGGCAGCAGTTCGAGGTGCCGATCCAGGCGGCGATCGGGGCCCGGATCATCTCCCGCGAGACGATCCGGGCGATCCGCAAGGACGTGCTGGCCAAGTGCTACGGCGGTGACATCACCCGCAAGCGCAAGCTGCTCGAGAAGCAGAAGGAAGGCAAGAAGCGGATGAAGATGGTCGGCCGGGTCGAGGTCCCCCAGGAGGCCTTCATCGCCGCGCTGTCCAACGAGGTCGTCCCCGTCGACAAAGGCCGCAAACCCAGCTAACCCCCGCTCTTGTTTGGCCGTCGACTCCGGGTTTGGCCGTCGGATCCGGAGTTTTCGGCCGATATCGGGGCCTGATTCTCCGGACTCGACGGCCAAAGACGCGCGGGTGCGCGGTTGTCCCCAGGTTCGCCGCGCAGTCCCGTCATCCACAGGTCGGGCGGCGGACGGCCGGCTCGGGCTCAGCGTCGTCCAGCGTCTGCGCCATGAAACGGATCTTGCTCATGGACCCCGGGTCGATCTTCACTCGCCGCGACGCGATCTTGGCAGGCTGGAGCCGGCATCAGATCGAGTGGGCCCTGAAGTCCGGGCGATGGCTAGCCCTGCGGCGCGGTGTCTACTGCCCCAAGGAGCGGTACGACGCGGCCGACCCGACCGATCGGCATCTGCTGCTGTGCCGGGCCGCGCTGATGGCCCACGATGGCCGTCACGTCCTGAGCCACCTCTCGGCCGCGCTCAGCTACCGGCTCCCGGCTCCGCTCGGCGATCTCGGCCGCCCGAGCCTGACCCGCGGGGAGCGACTGGCGTCGACCGACCGTCAGGACGACCTCGTCGTACAGGCCGCTCGGCTGCGTGGTTATGAAACCGATGCGTGGCAAGGATTTCGGCGCACCACCCCGGCCCGAACCGTCGCTGACTGCCTGCGGCATCTGGCCGCTCCCGACGGAGTGCCGATCGCCGACGCAGCGATCCACGCAGGCTTGACGACGGTGCGGGCGATCAGCGAGACCCTGGCGGCCCAGGAGGGCTGGCCCTATCTGGCGCGCGGTCAGGACGCGCTGGCTCTCGTCGACGGCCGCCGCGAGAGCTGGCTGGAGTCGTACTCGTTCGTGACCCTCTACCGCTCCGGCATCGCGTTGCCCGTGCCGCAGGTCGAGATCTACGACAGTTCGGGTGCTTTCGTCGGCCGGGTCGACGGCTTCTGGCCGGATCACGCGACTGCCTGTGAGGCTGACGGCCGGACGAAGTACACCATCGCGGAGCTCCAGGCAGTCGCACACGCGGCCTCCGACGACCTGGCGGAAGCGCGAGTCGAAGCCCGGCGACGAGCGCTCAGCCGCGAGAAGGAGCGCGAGGACCGCCTGCGCGACACCGGTCTCGAGGTGGTCCGCTGGGGCACGGCGGACGTCGTACGGCGCCGGGCTCGGCTCCTGACCCGGATCCACGCGGCGTGGGATCGGGGCGACCCGAGCCGGTTCAGCGGGTCCGTCGTCGTACCCCCTCATCCGGTGGCTTTGGCCGTCGAGTCCGGATAGGAACCGGACATTTCGCCTCCGAAAACCCGGACTCGACGGCCAAACCCGGAGCCGACGGCCAAGCAAAAGAGTGGGCGCGAGGGGGCGGGCCGTCAGGATGGGCGGATGACGAGGGCGGTGCGGGGCCTGGCGCTGGCCTGCCACCCCGGGCCTTCGCTCGCCGTCACGGTCTTCGCCGGCGCCCTGGCCGCCTCCGCCGGTCTGGGCCCGGGCCGGACGGCCCTGCTCGCCCTGGCCTTCCTAACCGGGCAGCTCTCGATCGGCTGGCTCAACGACTACGTCGACCGCGAGCTCGACGCGACCGCCCGGCGCATCGACAAGCCCCTGGCTTCCGGCGACATCCGGCCGGCCCAGGTGCGGTCGGCCCTCCTCGCCGCTGCGGCCGTCTGCATCGTCAGCTCGCTCGCCCTCGGCCCACTGCCCGGCCTGCTGCATATCGTGGCGGTCGCCTCCGCCTGGAGCTATGACCTCCGGCTCAAGTGGACCCGCGTCAGCTGGGCGCCGTTCGCCCTGTCCTTCGGTCTGCTGCCGTGCGTCGTCACGACCGCGCTGCCCGGTCACCCGTTCCCGCAGCCGGCGATCGTGCTGGCCGGCGCGGCCCTGGGCGTCGCCGCGCACCTGGCCAACACCGTGAAGGACACCGAGGCCGATGCCCTCACCGGGGTCAACGGCTTCCCCCAGCGGATCGGCCCCCGGCGATCCCTGCTCCTGGCCGCGACCCTCGTCGGCTTGGCCGGGGTCGGCCTGGTCGTGGCGACGCCGCGCGAGTGGCCGGCCCGGATCTGCGCGGCGGGGGCGGTCCTCGCGGCGGCCCTCGCCGCCAGCGGCAGCCGGCGTACGGCCTTCGTCAGCATGGTTGCCGCCGCCGGACTGGTCGTGCTGGGCCTCGTGTTGTCCGGGCGGAGCTGTCGGCTCCTGACGGCAGAATGGCCGGCATGGGAACGCTGCTCTCGGTCAACGTCGTGCACCAGATCCTGGACGACCCAGGCGGTACGCCGGGGCGCACGGCCATCGACAAGCGCCCGCTCCCGGGCGCGGTCTACGTCGCAGAGCGCGGGGTCGACGGCGACGCGCAGATGGACAACCGCAAGCACGGCCGGCCCTGGCAGGCGGTCTACGCCTACGCCGAGGAGGACCTGGACTGGTGGCGCGGCGAGCTCCAGCGTGACCTGCACCCCGGCAACTTCGGCGAGAACCTCACCACGCAGCGGCCTCGACCTCACCAATGCCGTCATCGGCGAGCGCTGGCAGATCGGCGCGGGTGACGAGGCCGTCGCTCGTGGAGGTCACCGCGCCGCGGAGGCCCTGCCAGACCTTCACGAACTTCATCCGCGAGGAGCGTTGGGTCAGGCGGTTCACCGAGCACGGGGCGCCCGGCGCCTACCTGCGGGTCGTCAGGACCGGGCGGATCCGCCCCGGCGACCCGATCGAGGTCGTGAGCCGTCCGGACCACGGAGTCCGGATCGCCGACGTGTTCCCGACGATGCGGGCCGAGCGGGCGCAGGACCTGATCGACGCGTACGACGAGGAGGTCATGCCTGTGGTCGAGGAGCTCTACGACAAGGCGGTCATCGCCGCCGGACGCGTCGGCGCCCAGGCCCGGACCTCAACTCAGTAGCGAGCGCCGACGACCTGGTCGCCGAGCGGGTCGAGCACGCCCAGGTCCTCCTCGGTGAGCTCGACGTCCGCGGCGGCGGCGTTCTCCTCGAGCCAGCGGACCCGCTTGGTCCCCGGGATCGGTACGACGGGAACCCCGAGCCGGTCCTGCTGACGGAGCACCCAGGCCAGCGCGACCTGGGCCGGCGTGACGCCGTGCCGGGCCGCGACCTCGGCCGCGGCGTCGGCGATCGCCTGGTTGGCCTGCCCCGCCTCCCCGGCGAAGCGCGGGTTGTAACCGCGGAAGTCCTTCTGCCCCAACGCATTCACGTCAACCGTGCCGGTCAGGAAGCCTCGCCCCAGCGGCGAGTAGGCGACCAGCGCGACACCGAGCTCGCGCAGCGCCTCGACGACCTGCGTCTCCGGGTCGCGGGTCCACAGCGAGTACTCACTCTGCACGGCGGTGATCGGGTGCACGGCGTGCGCCCGCCGTAGGAGCGCGTCGTCGACCTCCGACAGGCCGAGGTGGCGCACCTTGCCCTCCCGGACCAGCTCAGCCATCGCCCCGACGGTCTCCTCGATCTCCGCGGTCTGCGGCGGCCGGTGCAGGTAGTAGAGGTCGATGGTCTCGACCCCGAGCCGCAGCAATGACGACTCGCACGAGCGCTTGACGTACGCCGCCTCCCCGCGGATGGTCCGCTGGGCATCGCCGCCCGAGCGGTCGATGCCGAACTTCGTCGCCAGCTGGACCTCGTCGCGACGACCGGAGATCGCCCGGCCGACCAGCACTTCGTTGTGGCCCGAGCCGTAGACGTCGGCGGTGTCGATGAGCGTGACCCCGAGGTCGAGGGCCCGGTTGATCGTCGCGACCGACTCGTCCCAGTCGGTCGCGCCGTAGAACTCGCTCATCCCCATGCAGCCCAGGCCCATCGCCGAGACCGTCAGGCCGCCCATCGTCACCGTGTCCATGACGCCAGTCCATCACTCGCTCCCGGTGCCCGCACCACCGCCGTCATGGGCGAGGATCGTCGGGTGCCCAGTGCCCTGCCCGACGGAGAGCCGGCGCCGGCCGACGGGACGCTGCCGGCCGAGTCGCTGCGCGGGCTGGGCACGCGCCCGTTCGGCATCTACGTGCACGTGCCGTTCTGCGCGGTCCGGTGCGGCTACTGCGACTTCAACACCTACACGGCCCTCGAGCTCGGCGGCGGGGCGAGCCAGGCGGCGTACGCCGACACGGCCGCGACCGAGCTGGACCTGGCCGCAGACGTGCTCGGGCGACCGAACGGCCGCAGCTGCCGCCGCGTCGACACGGTCTTCTTCGGCGGCGGGACGCCGACCCTGCTGCCGTCGGGCGACCTGGTCGCGCTGCTGGCGAGGATCCGCGAGCCGGTTCGGGCTCCGGGCCGGCGCCGAGGTCACGACCGAGGCCAACCCCGACTCGGTGACTGCCGACTCGCTGGCCGCGCTCGCCGCGGGTGGCATCACCCGGGTCTCGTTCGGGATGCAGTCAGCGGTCCCGCAGCGTCCTGCACACCCTCGACCGCACCCACGACCCGGATCGCGTGGCGCAAGCGGTCGACTGGGCCCGCGCCGCCGGGTTGGCCGTCAGTCTTGACCTGATCTACGGCACGCCGGGGGAGACGCTGACCGACTGGCGGACCAGCCTGGACGCGGCCGTGGCCTGCGGGCCGGACCACATCTCGGCGTACGCGCTGGTCGTCGAGCCGGGCACCAAGCTGGCCTCGAGAGTGGCCCGCGGCGAGGTGGAACGGCCGGACGACGACGACGAGGCAACGAAGTACGAGCTGGCCGACGAGGTGCTGTCCGACGCCGGCCTGGCCTGGTACGAGATCAGCAACTGGGCCCGCACGCCCGCCGACGCCTGCCGGCACAACCTCGGCTACTGGCGGGACGGTGACTGGTGGGGCGTCGGGCCCGGCGCCCACAGCCACGTCGGCGGGGTGCGCTGGTGGAACGTCAAACACCCCACCGCGTACGCCGCGCGCCTGGCCTCCGGGACCAGCCCGGCCCAGGCACGGGAGCAGCTGACGGTCGAGCAGCGGTCGGCCGAACGGGTGTTGCTCGGGATCCGGCTGGCCGAGGGCCTGCCGGTCGCCGCGCTGCCGGACCGGGCCCGGTTGGCCGGTCCGATCGCCGACGGGCTGGTCGACGGGACCGAGGCCATCCGCGGCCGGGTCGTCCTGACCCTGCGCGGTCGCCTGCTCGCCGACACCGTGGTCCACGCGTTGCTCGGCTGAGCGGCACATGCAGCTGCGGCGCCCGGGCAAATCGTCCTCTTCCGCCCACCCCTGTGACCGTGTGTCACCGCCTCCGCCAGATGCGTCATACCGGTCTCCGAGACCGTTTACCCGCACTAGGTTTCCCCTGCGGCGACGTCCGAGCGGGGTTCGGTCCAGCTGTCCATTTTCAGACAACTGTTGGGGATTCCGGGATGACGACGAAGCACCCAGCCATGCTGGTCCGCCGGCTGCTGGTCGGCGCAATCGCGCTGGCAACCGCCGCGACGACGCTGACCATCGTGGCCGCTCCGGCGCAGGCGGACACACCGCCGAAGCCGGCCCGCACCTGGGGGACCAACGGGCGGGTCAACTACATCCTGCCGGTCGGCAACCAGGTCTTCGTGGGCGGCGAGTTCACGTCGGTGATCGACACGGACGGTGGCAGCCACGCGGTCAGCAACCTCGCCGTCTTCAATGCCTCCACCGGCGCTTTCGACCTCAGCTGGCAGGGCTCGGCCAACGGCCTGGTCAACTCGCTGGCCGCCGACCCCAACACCGGCGTCCTCTACATCGGCGGCTTGTTCTCCAAGGCCGACAACGTCAACGCGAGCCGGGTCGCGGCGCTCAACCTGGCCGACGGCACGATCGACCCCAACTTCAACGCCGGCGCCAACGCCCAGGTCGACGGGCTCGCGACGGCCAATGGCGCGCTCTTCATGTCCGGGCTCTTCAGCAGCGTGACCGACGGCAGTGGCTCGCACGCCCGCTCGTTCATCGCCAAGCTCAACGGCGACACGGGCACGGTGGACATGGGCTGGACGGTCACCCCCAACGACCGCACCCGCGCCCTGTCCGTCACGCCCGACGGCAGCCAGCTGTTCTTCGCCGGTGACTTCAAGAAGGTCAACGCGATCGGCACCGTCAAGTCGCTCGGCGAGGTCTCGACGGCAACCCCGGCTGTCCTGTCCTCGTTCCGGCCCACGGCGACCAACGGCACCGCCTTCTCCCCGGTGTTCGACGTCACGAACGACGGCACCTCGGTCTACGTCGCCGCGGTCGGGTCCGGCGGCGCGTGCACCGGGATGAACGCGACAACCGGCGCGCGGCTGTTCTCCAAGCACGCCAACGGCGACATGCAGTCGGTGAAGGTGGTCAACGGCATCGTCTGGTGCGGCGGCCACTACGGCGGCACCAACGGCTTCGACGGCCTGGTCCGCTACAAGATCGCCGGCGTCTCGGCCACGGCGCCGTACTCGACCCTGGCCTTCGCGCCGTTCGTGGACAGTGCGCTGGGGGTCTGGGCCTTGGGCGCGGACGCCACCCACCTGTACCTCGGTGGTGACTTCGACAACGTCGGCGGCGTCGTGACTCCGCGCTTCGCCGAGTTCATCGACACCACCGCCCAGACGCCGCCCACGGCTCCGGCGCTGACGGCGACCCCGGGCGACACCGTCGTACACCTGGCCTGGGACCCGCCGTCGACCGATGGCGGCCAGACGATCAAGAGCTACGTGGTCTCGCGCCGGGTGTCGGGGGTCGGCGCCTACGTCAAGATCGCGACCGTCCGCGGGCCGGTCTCCTACGACGACACGGCAGTCGTCAACAACACGGCGTACGACTACTCCGTCCTCGCGACCAACGTGCTGGGCAACGGGCCGGCCTCCAACGTCGTCACGGTGACGCCGACCCAGTTCGTGCAGAGCCCGCCGACCCAGCCGCAGAACCTCACGGTCACCGGTGGCACGGGTCAGGTGGCGCTCTCCTGGGCCGCCCCGGCTAACAACGGCAACTCGCCGGTGACCGGGTACACCGTCTACCGCGGCACCGCCACGGGCGGGGAGACGTCGTACAAGACGCTCTCGGGCACGACGCTGTCCTACACGGACACCGTGATCACGGCCGGGACGACCTACTACTACTTCGTCACCGCGACCAACGCCTTCGGTGAGGGCGGAGCCTCCACGGAGCTGTCCGCGACGCCGACGGCCGGCGTCCCCGGCCCGACGACGCTGACCGCCACCACCGGCCCGGGGGTCGTGCACCTGTCCTGGACCCTCGCCGCCTTCGACGGAGGGGCTCCGGTGACCAAGTACGTCGTCGTCCGCGACACGATCCGGCTGGTCACCCTGAGCGGGGTCAACACGCTCTCGTACGACGACACGGCGGTCGCCTCCGGCTCGACGCACGTCTACCAGATCCGCGCCGTCAACTCGGTCGGGTCGGGCGGCTTCTCGAACAAGCAGACGGTCACGCTGCCATAACTCGCGACGACGCAGAGTGGTCGTGTGGTGACACAGAGAAAGCGCCAGTCGGTCTCACCACGCCCAGCAGAAAAAGTCCTTGGGAGTTACCCCAAACGGGTGGCAGCCCGGCCCGCAGGGCCATACCTTCCGGAGTGAGGCGCGCCGTCCGATCGGGGGATGAGCGTCTGTTGTCGGACGGCAAGACTTAACTGAATAGCCTGCATGGATTTCAGGGACCCAGGCCGGATATTCGCAACACAATGGGGCATTGCGGCAATTCGCCATAACGCCTCATTGCACCCCGTCTGCTTTTGTTGCGAAGGAGTTCTTATGCCCACCTGGCGGTCCCGGCTGCGCGTCTCTGCCGTCCTCGGCGTCGTCACCGGTCTGGTGATGACGACGACCCCATCGTTCGCCGCTGCGGTGCCGAGCCCGAGCAAGACCTGGGGCACCAACGGCCGGGTGTCGGTGATGCTTGCGGTCGGTGGCAACGTCGTCCTAGGTGGTGACTTCACCGCCGTCGTCGACACCGCCGGCAACAGCTTCCCGGCATCCCGACTGGCTGTGATCAGTGCCTCCACTGGCATCGTGAACCGGTCCTGGGTCGGCAGTGCCGATGGCACCGTGTCGGCGCTCGCGGTTTCCGGCACCACGCTCTTCGTGGGGGGCGCCTTCTCGAAGGTCGACAACGTCGCGCATCGCAGTGTGGCCGCGCTCAGCCTGTCGACCGGCGCGCTCATCTCGGGCTTCACGACGACGGCCAACAAGCCGGTCGAGGCCCTCGCCGTGTCCGGCTCGTCCCTCATCCTCGGCGGCACCTTCACCTCGGTGACCGACTCCGCGCGGACCACCGCGCGCACGTTCCTCGCCAAGGCCGCCACGACCACCGGGGCAGTCGACCAGACCTGGGCACCGCACCCGGACCTCCGGGTCCGTGCGCTCCAGGCGGACAGCACCCGGATCCTCGTCGGTGGCGACTTCACGACGATCAACGGCGCGAGCAACAAGTCGACGGCATCGCTGGCGGTCACCGGCACGGGGGCTCCGATCGCGGGCTACCAGGGCGGCGCCACCAACAACAAGAAGTTCGCGCCGGTGCTCAACATGGCGCTGGTCGGCTCGACGCTCTATGTCGCGGCGGCCGGCGGCGGCGGAGGCTGCACGGCCCTGAACGCCGCGACCGGCACCAGGATCTGGGGCAAGCACGCCAACGGCAACGTCCAGGCGGTCACGTACAACCACGGAATCGTCTACTGCGGCGGCCACTTCGGTGGGGCTGGTTCCTTCGACGGGCAGACCCGCTACAAGATGGCCGCGGTGTCAGCGACCGCGCCGTACAACACCACCACCTTCGCGCCGCGGTTCAACAGCGCGCTGGGGATCTGGTCGCTGGCGGCGGACTCCGGTCACACGTACGCGGGCGGCGACTTCACCAAGGTCAACCAGTGCCGACACCCGTTCTACGCAGCCTTCGTCGACAACCCGTAGCAGAGCGCGCTCAGATCGGACCGTCACGCGCGCCGGTGACGCAGACGGCCGATCTGTCGTGCCCCCGGCCGGCTCGGGGCGACTGCGTCAGCGCTGGCGACGTGTCGGTGCTAACACGTCGGCTCGGCTTCAGCCATGCGTGCATCCACCTGGGACGGCGGGCCGTGGCGATGACCTGGCCGCGAGTCGTCACCGGGCCCGACGTCGTAGCCCAGCGCTCTTGGTTCTTGCTCCTGGTGCTGACAGGCTCGAGGCGGGGCCACCAGCAGGTACGACGACGATCGCCGGCCCACCCTGGGCGGGTGGACCGGCGATCGGCCGTACGTCGCGCGCTGGCTGCGCCCGTCAGCGAGTGACGGTCAGCTGCGCATCCATCGTGAGGTCACCGGCTGCGCCACTGGCCTTCTGGTGGACCTCGATCGCGACGCTGTTGCTCCCGACGCTGAGCGCACCCGGCGGCAGGGAGATCGAGACCGGTGTGGTCTCGTCAGCACCGTCCACGCGCGACGCTCGCCTTCTTGGTGAAGGTGATGGCGCCGGTCGCCAGGTTCGACCGAGCCACCTCGACCCCGTTGATGTAGATCACTGCACCGTCGTCCCGCAGCAGCGAGAGGTCCAGTGCCGTGACGGGGTTGCCGGCCGCGAGGTTGACGGTGGTCCGGAAGTAGTACGTCACCCGGTCCGTCGTGGCGGGGATGGTGGTGTGGTTGTGGTTCTTGAACCCCAGGTCACCGGTCCCGCTCGCCCACGTGCTGTCGTTGAACCCGGTGGCGCGCCAGGCGGTGCCCTGGTCCGGACCGGTCGCGAGGTACTTCCAGCTGGCCCCGAACGGCAGGACCACTGTCTGGCCACCACCGCCGCCACCGCCACCGGTGTTCTGCGCGTCCGGCGTGCCGGCGTTCGAGCTGGCGTGCCAGTTCGCCGGGTCGGAGTTGTCCAGCGCCGGGTTGTTGAGCTCGAGCGACGGGCCGGTGCCCGCAGCCTCGACCGGCCACGGAGCGGTCGGCAGGTAGCTCACCGCGTCGACGGTCCGGGTGCCATCCATCAGCGCCAGGTCGTCGCCGGAGTTGTCGAGCTTGCCGCCGTACTGACCGATCACGTACAGACCGGAGCCGTACGCCGCCCGGAAGGCCACGTCGTCCTTGACCACGACGCCGTAGGCGTGGGGGAGCAGGACGGTGCCCGGCGGGATGACGTAGTCGCCCAGCCCGGTGAACAGCCAGTTGGACATGTCCACGGCCTCGGTCGCCGACGGGTTGTACAGCTCGACGTACTCGGCATCGCCATCAGGAGTCGGGTCGTACTGGATCTCGTTGATGACGATGTTCGGGTTCGCCGACTGCGACGGCGGGATCTCGGCCGCGCTGGTGTGCGCCGCGATCTGGTTCCGCCGCTCCTGGATGGCACTCGTCAGCTTGGTGCGGGCCGAGGCCAACGTCGGGCCACCCCACTTCGCCTTGTCGAGTGCGACATCCGCACCGCAGCAGGTGGTCCAGGTGTCGAACTGCGTGAGCAGGCCGTTGCCGGTCAGGAACTTGTCCGACAGCGTCCGCAGGTGACGGAAGTGCATCGTCTTGAACGCCGGGATCGCGAAGAGCGACTTGTAGAGCTTGTTGAAGCTCGTGTCCGGTATGACGAAGTCACCCTTGGGGTCGGTGGCGTTGTTGAAGATGCCGTCGAGGTCCCAGGACAGGATCTGCCAGCGGCCGGAGCCCTCGGTGTCACGGACCAGGTAGAAGTTCTTGCCGCCCGAGTCCCAGTGCCGCATGACGACGGTCAGCGCGGTGAAGCTGGCCATCTCTGAGATGTCGAGGTTGTCGTACATCCACTTGGTCTTGGCCGGGGAGTCCGCCAACGACAGCTCCTGGGTCAGGTTCCAGATGTCGGTGAAGTCGGTGTCGTCCGGCGTCTTCTTCTCGATGTCGCCAGAAGCAGCCAACGCAGCCGGCGTCGCGTAGGTCCGCAGGCCGCCGCCCTGCACCTTGTACATCGCCCAGTTGTCGTAGCCGTGGTGGTCCCGCCACTGGTTGTCGAGCTGCTCGACGATCGAGAAGACGCCGTGGAACACGCCGTTCCGGTCGATCCGGACCATCTGGTAGCCCTGGGTCGGGTCACCGGAGTCGCCGATGATCTTCCAGCCGAGTCCCGGCACCGGCACGCTGTCGTTGTTCAGCGCGAACTCGTCCATCGGGTAGGCGAAGGCCGGCCCCAGGTCCATCAGGTGCCCGCTCGGCAGGTCGACGTCCCACTTGGCCTTCGGGTCGGTGCAGCTGCTCTGGCCCTTGGTCTTGAACGCCGCGTTGTCGATGAACTGGCCGTTGTAGTAGATCGCGGCCGGCGCCGTGACGTCGTCACAGCGGTGGTTGGTGTTCAGGTTGTTGTAGTCCGCGTCGGTCATGAACCACTGGAACAGCGGGTACTTCGCCGTGTTCGCCGGGTTGCTGACGACAGTGCCGAGGTACGGCGAGGTGTCGCCGGTGACCGGCAGGTTCGCGGACTGCGAGCCGTGCGAGGCCGCGATCTTGTACCGGACCATCTGGCCGGCCGGAGCGCCCGGGACGGGAGCCGAGAACACCCCGTCACCCGCACCGCCGGCGCTCGCCGCGTCGTCGGTCATCGGGATGGTGACGTCGCTGCCGTACTGGATCTTGTAGGTCAACGACGCCGTGGCGCCGGGCTCGATGGTCGCGTTGACCGTGAACGCCGTGTTGGGCGCCGGGTTGGCCGGCGCCGTCGCCGCGTCGGTGATCGTCAGCGGCGGAGCCGTCTCGACGGAGTTGATCTGGCGCGGGGTGCCGTAGGGCACCGTCGACGCGGCCCAGTTGGCCGCGAGGCTGTTGTCGCTGTTGAGGTTGGTCAGCTCGAGCGAGGGCCCGGGAGCGATGCCGTCGGGGGTCAGCGGCCACGGCACGGCGTCGTCGTAGGTCAGGTCGTCGACGACCGCGGCGCTGGCATTGACGCAGCGTGACCTGCTCGCCACCGTTGGACAGCGCCGTGGGGTTGGTCCCGTTGATCCCGCCGACGCCGTAGGAGAAGTCGGCAGTGAAGCCGTATCGCGCCTGGAACGACGCCCCGTCACCGGTGCCGACGATCCGGCCGTGGCCCGGGATCGTCGTACCGGCCGGGAACTTGCCGTCGGCCGTGTTGAGCGTGATGCCCGCGCTGAAGCTCCAGCCGGAGATGTCGACGGCTGCACTGCCCTTGTTGGCCAGCTCGATGAACTCGGTGATATCCGGGTCAGGCGCGTGATACATGATCTCCGAGATCACGATGTCGGAGTCCGCGGCCTGGGCGGGCGCGGCGGCTATGGCGGCCATGAAGGCCGAGGCGCCGAGCGTTATCGCCGCCAATACCGCAGTTTTCCGGTAGAATTTATTCGTCATGAGCTTTTGGCCTCTCGCAGGGTCAGCGCCAACGCGGCCATTCTGGACCGCGCCGACCGACCCCCGAGGCATTACTAAATAATTGCCAAATGCTGCGGAGGGTAACCAAAAGAATGCACACAGCGACCATTCATTGAGCCCCGAAACCCTACTCGCGCAGGCACTCTCGTGCCGGAGGTTCAGCAGATCGGGTCCGGCTTCCCTTAGGCTGCTCCAGTGACGCACGGGGACTGGCCGGCTGTTCTGGGGGGCCGATGAGCATCATCACCCGACCCAGGGCCTCCGACCCGACCCCGCAGCGCGAGGCCGAAGCTCGCCGCCGCCCGCACCTGGTCCCGGAGATGCTGCTGGTGGCAGCGGTCTACATGGCGTACACGCTGGGCCGGTTCGCCGCGGCCAAGCGCCCGTCCGGTGCCTTCTCGCACGCCTCTGACGTCTGGCACGTCGAGCGGCTCATGCGGCTGCCCAACGAGGCCCACGTCCAGGCGGCCGTCATCGGCTGGCAGCACGTCATGGATCTGGCCAACCTGCACTACCAGATCGGTTATGTCGTCTCGGTCGTCGGCTCATTGTTTTGGTTGTATATCCGGCACCCGCACTATTACGTCTGGTATCGCCGTTTTCTGACCTTGGTGACGGGTATTGGCCTGATCGGGCATTTCGTCTATCCCGATGGCGCCGCCGCGCCTCTTGACCGGCGACAACGTCGTGGACACGGCCGCGGTCTTCGGGCACGCCGTCTACGGCCCGGTCGGCACCGGCCTGTCGAACCAGTACGCCGCGATGCCCTCGCTGCACGTCGGCTGGGCCGTCGTCGTGGCGGTCGGCGCCGTGGTCGTCCTGCGCAGCCGCTGGCGCTGGCTGGCGGTCATCCATCCCGTGCTGACGCTGCTGGTGGTGGTCGTCACCGGCAACCACTTCTGGATGGACGGCATCATCGCCACGGTCATCGTCGCGGTGGCCCTGGCCATCTCGATGTCGTGGCTCCCGGAGCCGATGTCGTGGCTGCCGGAGCAGCACGAGGGGACAGTCGCCGGCGCGCCGTAGACTTGGCACTCACGGCACGCGAGTGCCAACGGCAGTGCGGGTCGCGAGGAGGTCGGCGTGAGCGAGGAACGACGCTTAGCCGTCCTGCGCGCCATCGTCCAGGACTACGTCGAGACGCGGGAGCCGGTGGGCTCCCGGGCCCTGGTCGACCGCTACCAGCTCGGCGTCTCGCCGGCGACGATCCGCAACGACATGGCCGCCCTCGAGGACGAGGGGCTGATCGCCCAGCCGCACACCAGCGCCGGCCGTGTGCCCACCGACCTCGGCTACCGGACGTTCGTCGACCGCCTGTCCGGCGTCAAGCCGCTGTCCGGCGCCGAGCGCCGCGCCATCCACCAGCTGCTCGACGGGGCCGTCGACCTGGACGACGTGGTCGACCGGACGGTCCGGCTGCTCGCCTCGCTGACCCATCAGGTCGCCGTGGTGCAGTATCCGAGCCTGACCCGGTCGACCGTCCGGCACGTCGAGCTGGTCCCGATCGGCGGCCCGAGGCTGCTGCTGGTGCTGATCGCCAACACCGGCCGGGTCGAGCAGCGGATCATCGACACCGAGCGCGACCTGTCCGGGCCGGCCGCCGAGGCGTTCGTCGGCGAGCTCCGGGCCCGGCTGATCGCCGCGGTCGCGGGCCGCCGGTTCACCGAGGCAGGCGACCGGATGCGCGAGGTCGCCGACGCGTTCCCGGTCGAGGACCGCGACGCCGTGCGGGCGGTCGTCGCCAGCCTGAGCGAGGCGCTCGTCGAGGAGCGCGAGGAGCGGATGGTCCTGGCCGGCACCGCCAACCTGACCCGCTTCGGCGAGGACTTCCCGCAAACCATCGCCCCGGTGCTCGAAGCGCTGGAGGAGCACGTCGTCCTGCTCAAGCTGATCGGCGAGATGAGCAACGACACCGGGTCGGTCGCCGTGCGGATCGGCAGCGAGAACCGGGTCGAGGGCCTGCAGGCCGCCTCCGTGGTCTCGACCGGATACGGCACGGGCAACGAGGTGCTGGCCGGCCTGGGCGTGCTCGGCCCGACCCGCATGGACTACCCGACGACGATGGCGGCGGTGCGAGCTGTCGCGGCGTACGTCTCCCGGATCTTGGCCGACTAGGGGCCGCGCCGACGATGCGACAGGCCCACGAGAGGTTTGTGTTGAGCGACTACTACGAGGTCCTGGGTGTTGCGCGCGACGCCGTCCCCGGACGAGATCAAGCGGGCCTACCGCAAGCTGGCCCGCCAGCTGCACCCGGACGTGAACCCGAGTCCCGAGGCGGGCGAGCGGTTCAAGACGGTCAGCCAGGCCTACGACGTGCTGTCCGACCCGGAGAAGCGGCGCAACTACGACCTGGGCGGCTCGGCCTTCCCGGGCGGTGCCGAGCCGGCTTCGGCCAGGGCTTCTCGTTCAGCGACATCATGGACGCGTTCTTCGGTGGCGGCGCCGCGCCGACCGGGCGTGGTCCGCGGTCCCGGCAGCAGCGCGGCCAGGACGCGCTGATCCGGCTCGACATCGACCTGCACGAGGCGACCTTCGGCGCCGAGCGCGAGCTCGCCATCGACACCGCGCTGGTCTGCCCGACCTGTGCGGGTGAGGGCTCCCAGCCGGGCACCGGCCTGCGGCAGTGCGAGGTCTGCCACGGCCGCGGGGAGATCCAGCAGGTGCAGCGCTCCTTCCTCGGCCAGGTCATGACGTCGCGGCCCTGCCCGACCTGCCAGGGCTTCGGCACCGTCATCGCCCACCCGTGCCTGGAGTGCTCCGGCGAGGGCCGGGTGCGCTCGCGCCGCACGCTGACCCTCAAGGTGCCGGCCGGCGTCGACACCGGCACCCGGATCCAGCTGCGCGGCCGAGGGCGAGGTCGGCCCTGGCGGTGGCCCGCCCGGTGACCTGTACGTCGAGATCACCGTCCGCCAGCACGCGACGTTCACCCGCCGCGGCGACGACCTGCACTGCACGGTCGAGCTGCCGATGACCGCCGCCGCGCTCGGGACGACCCTGACCCTGGACACCCTCGACGGCGACGAGGAGCTGGACGTGCCGGCGGGCACCCAGTCCGGGCCAGATCGTGACCCTGCGCGGCAAGGGCGTGACCCACCTGCGGGCCTCCGGCCGGGGCGACCTGATCGTCCACATCGACGTGCAGACCCCGACCCGGCTCGACGAGGAGCAGGAGCGGCTGCTCCGCGAGCTGGCCGAGCTGCGCGGTGAGGAGCGCCCGGAGGCTCGGCTGGCCCCCGCGCAGGGCGGGATCTTCTCCCGCCTGCGGGACGCCTTCTCCGGTCGCTGACCCCGGCGAGCCGATGAGCGCGCCGCTGTTCCTCGTCGACGCCGGCTCCCTCGACGCGGTCGGCGGCGACGTCGAGCTGCCGCGGGCCCGAGGCCCGGCACGCGGTCCAGGTGCGCCGGATCGGCGTCGGCGAGCGGGTCGACCTGGCCGACGGCGCTGGGGGTACGGGTCGAGGGCCTGGTCAGTCGGGTCGACGACGGTGCGGGCGGCCCGGCCCTGACCCTCGAGGTGCACCCGGCGCATCGTCGAGCCGGAGCCCGCAGCTGCGGCTGGTGCTGGTGCAGGCCCTGGCCAAGGGCGACCGCGACCTGGCGGCGGTCGAGACCGCTACCGAGCTGGGCGTCGACGAGATCGTCCCGTGGCAGGCCGAGCGGTCGATCGTCGTGTGGCGTGGCGAGCGCGCGGCGAAGTCCCAGAGTCGTTGGGCCGCAACGGCTCGCGCCGCCGCCAAGCAGTCCCGGCGGGCGCGGGTGCCCGTCGTGACCAGCGTCTGCAGCACGGCCGCGCTCGCCACCCGCGCGGCCGCCGCGAGCCTGGCTCTGGTCCTGCACGAGGAGGCCACGACACCGCTCGCCGCCGTGGAGCTGCCCGACCGCGGCGACCTGCTCGTCGTGGTCGGCCCCGAGGGGGGCATCGGCCCGGACGAGCTGGCGCGGCTCGAGGCCGTCGGTGCCGTGGCCGTGCGGCTCGGGCCGGGCGTGCTGCGGTCGTCCTCGGCCGGGCCGGCCGCGATCGCCGTACTCAGCGCTCGGGCTCGCTGGCGCTGAGGACCGGCACTAGCGGACGGTGAAGTCCGTCGTGTCGAGTCCTTCGTACGACGTGCCGTCCTTGGGGCTGTAGGCGTAGGCCCGGAACGTGTAGCTGCCCGGCCGCCAGGCCGCGCAGCGACACCGACCACGAGCCGCGGACCGGGCAGGCCTGTGCGGTCTGGGTGTGGCCGGACGAGACGAGCGTCTTGCCGCGCAACAGCTGCCAGGCGAGTGCGGCCTCGAACGTGCAGGCCTGGCCGCTGACCACGACCGAGGAGCCGACCATGGCGCCCGTCGTCGGGCGACAGGACCCAGATCGCCGACAGGTCCTCGTAGGTCAGCGCCGCCGAGCGGGCGGTGGAAGACCTGGTCGGTCGCCAGGACGCCGAACAGCTCGCCCTTGCCCCCGACGAACGTGATCCGTACGCCGAGCTTCGCGTCCTGAGCGACCGCTGTCGCCGTCCACACCAGCTGCTGCGCGGCCAGCCGGGCCTGCTCGCGGGTCGCACCGCGGGCCTTCGTCTCGGCTGCGGGCAGGGTGATCACGATGGTGTCCGAGCCGGCGGCCAGGCCGACCTGGAACGACCGGCTCGTCCCGACCAGCCACGGGCTGAGGTGGTCGGCCGCGCGGTTCGGCGAGCTCGGGTCGAGGGCGACCTTGAGCGCGTCGTCGATGTGGCTGACGACCGGGCCGGGAGTGACCGGCAGCGGGTGGAACTCGCGGAACAGGCCGGTCACGTTGCGCCCGAGGTAGTAGATCGGTGCGGCCCAGGTGCCGCTCGACGTCGTCGGGCTGGTGCTCGGGGTCTGCGCTCGGCGTGGGGGTCGGGGTCACGCTCGGGCTGGGTCGATGCGGCGACCGCGGGCGGGCGGTTGTCCGGCCCGGTCCGGTCGACGACCGCCCAGGCCCCGCCGCCGATCAGCACGACTGCCGCCGCGCCGGCGGCGACCGGCGCCCCCAGGACGCGGCGGCGCTTGCGCCGTTGCCGTCCGGATGTCGGCCAGCCGGTCGGTCGGCTCGATCCGGCGGGCCTCGGACGACAGCACCTCGGCGAGCAGGGTCGCGACAGCGTCCTCGCCGGGCTCGGGCAGCGGCTGGAGGTTGGTGGGCTCGTCCGGTCGGCTCATCGCTGACCCTCCTCCTGAGGTCATCAGGGTTCCGGCCGGGTGCGCGGCCGGGCTCGGCGGCGAAGCGGGCCCGCAGGGTGGCCATCCCGCGCGAGGCGTGGCTCTTCACCGCTCCGCGGCTGACCCCCAGGGCGGTCGCGATGTCGCTCTCGGACAGGTCCAGGTAGTAGCGCAGCACGAGCACCTCGCGCTGCCGGTCGGGCAACGAGCCCAGCACCGCGAGCACCTCCTCGCGCCGGCTCGAGGTGAGCACCGAGGTCTCGGCGCTGTCCGCGTGCCGGTTCAGCTCGGGGGCACCGGACTCGGCCGCGGCGTACCGCTCCCGGACGCCACGCTTGCGCAGCGCGCTGCGCGAGCCGTTGACCGTGGCGGTCCGGAGGTAGCCGAGGGCCGCGTCAGGCGACCGCAACGACGCCCACCGCCGGTAGGTCGCGACGAACGCCTCCTGGGCGACGTCCTCGGCGACCTGCTGGTCGTGGACCAGCAGCCAGGCCAGCCGGACCAGTCCGCGCCAGTGCGCGGCGTACAGCGCGGTGATGGCCTCATCGGGACCCCACGCACCGGGCTCGCCGGTGGCGGGGTCGGCGGGGCCCTCGATCGTGCCCACGGCGTACGGTCTCACGCTCAGAAGACGCGTGCGGGGACCTTCTGGTTGACAGCCGGGTCGGTAGGGTCGGCCCGTGAGCGACGGCGCGGAGATCAGCGAGATCGACGTTTCGGACCCCGACTGCCTGTTCTGCCGGATCGTCTCCGGCCAGATCCCGGCGGACATCGTGGCCGAAGGGCGAGCACGTCATCGCCTTCCGCGACGTCAACCCGGCCGCCCCGGTGCACGTGCTGGTCATCCCGCGGGAGCACCACCCGGACATCGGCGAGCTGGCCGCCGCCGCTCCCGAGGCCCTGGTCGAGCTGGTGGCCGTCGCCCAGCGGGTGGCCGACGCGGAGTGCGACGGCCAGTTCCGGTTCGTCGCCAACACGGGGGCGGCCGCCCACCAGACGGTCTTCCACGCCCACGGGCACGTGCTCGGCGGCCGTTCGATGACCTGGCCCCCCGGCTGAGCGCCGGCCAGGCATCGAGTCTGCGCCGACTCAGCGCCCACTAATCGGGGGCCCTGGACGGTGGGGGCCGTTACGCTGGTCCCGACCATGACAGACCTGACGACCCCGCAGCCCGCGCCACAGGCCCCAGAGCCGGAGGTCGGCTCGCACACCATCGTCATCCCGCCGACGGTGCCGATGGTCAACCTGCTCGGGCCGCGCGACGAGCTGCTGCGCACCGTCGAGCGGGCCTTCCCCAAGCTCGACATCCGGGTGCGGGGCAATGAGGTCACCCTGGTCGGCGGTGGCGGCGAGATCGCCCTGCTCGAGCGCCTGCTCGACGAGCTGATCGCCGTGCTGGCCGCCGGGCAGACCCTGACCGCCGACGCGGTCGAGCGCTCGATCGGGATGCTGCGCTCGCAGACGACCGAGCGGCCGGCCGATGTGCTGACCCTCAACATCCTGTCCAACCGCGGCCGCACGATCCGGCCGAAGACGTTGAACCAGAAGCGATATGTCGACGCGATCGACGCCAACACCATCGTGTTCGGCATCGGCCCGGCCGGCACCGGCAAGACCTACCTGGCGATGGCCAAGGCCGTCCAGGCGTTGCAGGCCAAGGCCGTCAACCGGATCATCCTGACCCGGCCCGCGGTCGAGGCCGGCGAGCGGCTGGGCTTCCTGCCCGGCACGCTGACCGAGAAGATCGACCCCTATCTGCGACCGCTGTACGACGCGCTGCACGACATGATCGACCCGGAGTCGATCCCGCGGCTGATGGCCGCCGGGACCATCGAGGTGGCGCCGCTGGCGTACATGCGCGGGCGCTCGCTCAACGACGCGTTCATCATCCTGGACGAGGCCCAGAACACCTCGCCGGAGCAGATGAAGATGTTCCTCACCCGGCTCGGTTTCGGCTCGCAGATGGTCGTCACCGGAGACGTCACCCAGATCGACCTCCCCGACGGCATGCAGTCCGGGCTGAAGATCGTGCAGGGCATCCTCGAGGGCGTCGACGACGTGCACTTCTCGATGCTGACCAGCCACGACGTCGTACGGCACCGGTTGGTCAGCGCGATCGTCGACGCCTACGGGCGGTACGACGCGCAGCAGCCGGCCCTGGCTGCAGGTCGCGAGGCCGGCCGGCCGCGCGGTGGCCGGGGCAACCGTCGCTGAGCGCGTGAGCACCCCGGTGGATGCTCGATGAGCATCGAGGTCAACAACGAGACCGAGTTCCGCGTCGACGAGCGCGAGCTGGTCGACCTGTCCCGCCACGTGCTCGGCGAGATGCGGGTGCATCCGCAGGCCGAGCTGTCGGTGATCCTGGTCGACGAGGTCGCGATGGAGCGGCTGCACGTCCAGTGGATGGACCTGCCCGGCCCGACCGACGTGATGAGCTTCCCGATGGACGAGCTGCGGCCGGGCAGCGAGGACCGCGACCCCGAGCCCGGCCTGCTGGGCGACATCGTGCTGTGCCCGAGTGTCGCCGAGCGGCAGGCCCGCGACGCCGGCCACACCACCGAGGAGGAGCTGCTGCTCCTCACGACCCACGGCATCCTGCACCTGCTCGGCTACGACCACGCCGAGCCGGACGAGGAGCGCGAGATGTTCGACCTCCAGCGCAACCTGCTGCTGACCTTCCTCGCCGGTCGGGGCAAGGCCAGCGGAGCCTGACCGTGGTCGACGCCGGCCCGCGGGTCCTCCTGGTCGTCCTCGCCGTGCTGCTGACCGCGCTCGGCGGGTTCCTGGCTGCGGCCGAGGCGGCAGTCTCCCGCGTCTCGCGGGTCCGGGTCGCCGAGCTGGTCGACGAGGGCCGGCCGGCGTCGCGGTCGTTGTCGGTCGTCGTCGCCGACACCGCGCCGTACCTGTCGGTCGCCACCTTCCTGCGCGTCATCAGCGAGTCGGGTGCGGCCGTGATGATCACGATCGTCTGCGCCGGCTGGCTGCACAGCTGGTGGTCGGTGCTGCTGGTGGCCGGCGGCGTCATGACCGTGCTGTCGTTCGTGCTGGGCGGGGTGAGCCCGCGAACCGTCGGCCGCCAGCACGCGGTTGTGGTGGCGCTGGTCGCGGCCCCGCTGCTCGTCTGGCTGTCCCGACTGCTCGGTCCGGTCGCCCATCTGCTGGTCGCCCTCGGCAACGCGGTGACCCCGGGGCGGGGCTTCCGGGACGGGCCGTTCGCCTCGGAGTCCGAGCTGCGCGACCTGGTCGACCTGGCCGGCGAGAACTCGCTGATCGAGGCCAGCGAGCGGGAGATGATCCACTCGGTCTTCGAGCTCGGCGACACCGTCGTGCGCGAGGTGATGGTGCCGCGCACCGACATGCTGGTCATCGAGCGCGGCAAGCCGCTGCGGTCGGGCCTCTCGCTCTTCCTGCGGTCGGGCTTCTCGCGGGCGCCGGTCGTCGGTGAAGGACCCGACGACGTGCTCGGAGTGCTCTACCTCAAGGACGTCGTGCGTCGGCTCAACGCGGATCCCAGCTGCAGCGCAAGGGGTTTCGGTCGAGCAGCTGATGCGGCCGGCGGTCTTCGTGCCGGACAGCAAGCCGGCCGACGACCTGTTGCGCGAGATGCAGCGCGACCAGACCCACCTGGCCATCGTCGTCGACGAGTACGGCGGCACGGCGGGCCTGGTCACGATCGAGGACATCCTCGAGGAGATCGTCGGGGAGATCACCGACGAGTACGACCGTGAGGGTGACGTCGTCGAGCAGCGCGACGACGGGTCGGTCCGGGTGCCGGCGGTGATGCACATCGACGACCTCGGTGAGCTGTTCGACATCGACCTCGAGGACGACGACGTGGACACCGTCGGGCGGTCTGCTGGCCAAGGCTCTGGGCCGGGTGCCGATCCCCGGGGCGCGGGCCGAGGTGCACGGGCTCGAGCTGGTCGCCGACGGCCGGGCCGGTCGCCGCAACCGGATCGCGGCGGTCGTCGTACGGCGGCTCTCGGACGATGGACGAGGAGCCCGCCGACGGAGCACAGCCGGCGCCGACCGGCACGCCGAGGCGGGTCGGTGAGCGAGCACCGCTCGGGCTTCGCGGCGCTCGTCGGGCGGCCCAACGCCGGCAAGTCGACGCTGACCAACGCGCTCGTCGGGTCGAAGGTCGCGATCACCTCGAACAAGCCCCAGACCACCCGGCACACCATCCGCGGCATCGTCACGCGCCCGGACGCTCAGCTCGTGCTGGTCGACACGCCTGGGCTGCATCGGCCGAGAACCGTTCTGGGACAACGGCTCAACGACCTCGTGCGCGAGACGTTGACCCAGGTCGACGTCGTGGGCTTCTGCCTGCCGGCCAACGAGAAGGTCGGGCCGGGCGACGCGTTCATCGCCGCCGAGCTGACCGAGCTGCGCGACCGGCGGCATCGGACGGCGGTCGTCGCCATCGCGACCAAGGCCGACCTGGCGGACCGCGAGCGGCTGGCGCTGCACCTGCTGGCGATCCAGGAGCTGGGGGAGTGGGACGACATCGTGCCCTGCTCGGCGGTGGCGCCACCGGGACAGGCCTATCCGGACGCCGGCGCTGGTCGCCGACCTGTTGATCGCGCACCTGCCGCGCGGGGCCGCCGCTCTATCCGGACGGCGAGCTCACCGACGAGCCGGAGGCGGTGCTGGTGGCCGAGCTGGTCCGGGAGGCCGCGCTCGAGGGCGTCCGGGACGAGCTGCCGCACAGCCTGGCCGTCGTCGTCGACGAGATGACGCCGCGGGCCGGCCGGCCGGCGGACCGGCCGCTGCTGGACATCCGGGTCGAGCTCTATGTCGAGCGGCCCAGCCAGAAGGCGATCGTCATCGGCCGCGGCGGCGCCCGGCTGCGCGACGTCGGCACCCGGGCCCGGGCCGGGATCGAGGCGCTGCTCGGCCAGCAGGTCTACCTCGACCTGCACGTGCGCGTCGCCAAGGACTGGCAGCGCGACCCCAAGGCCCTCGGCAAGCTCGGCTTCTAGCCACCCCGCCCCGAGCGTCGTGCTCCCCCAAAGCCGCTTTGCTCGTCAGAAACCGCTTTTGCCGGGCTAATTGCCGTCCCGGAGCGGCTTTGGGGGCGCAAACCGGCTTTCGGGGAGCACCTCAAGCGGGGGCGGACGGCGGAGTCGAGGAGGGTGCGGAGGTCGTCGGGAGCTCGTGGTCGCCGACCGTCAGGTCCAGGCCGGTCTGCTCGCTGTGCACGCGATAGACGAACCGGTCCGGCGCCGGCTCGTGCGTCGGCCAGCTGGGCAGCCCGTCGAGCAGGGCCGACTGCCAGGCGGTCCGCTCCGGCCCGTCCAGCTGGTCCAGGTCGACCTCGCCGCTCAGGGTCAGTCCGGCGAACCCGCCGCTGCGGGTCACCTGGACCAGCCCCGCCCGGGCTCGAGGCGGCCTGGGGCGACAGCTCGTCGGTCATGTCAGCGGCACCTTGACCTGGTCCCAGGCCCGCAGGACGGCCGACGCCTGGTCCGATCCGTCGCCGAACCGCTTCTTCGCCGCCGCGACCGTCAGGGCCGCGAACGACGTGAAGTCCGCGGCGTGGCCGTAGCAGCCCACCGGTCAGGACGTCGTACCAGATCTGGCCGGCGCCCGGCCCAGGTCGAGCCGCCGATGCCGGTCGCGGCGAGGTAGAACGCATGGTTCGGGATGCCGGAGTTGATGTGGACGCCGCCCTCGTCGTCGGTCGTCTGCACGTAGCCGTCCATCGTCGACGGCTGCGGGTCGTGCCCGATCTGCGGGTCGTCGTACGCCGTGCCCGGCGCCTTCATCGACCGCAGCGCAACGCCGTTGACCTGCGACGTGAACAGCCCGGCGCCGATCAGCCAGTCGGCCGACGCCGGCGTCCTGGCCGAGCTGCAGCTGCTTGACCATCGAGCCGAAGCAGTCGGACATGCTCTCGTTGAGCGCCCCGGACTGGTTGCTGTAGTCCAGCCCGGCCGTCAGCTCGGTGACCCCGTGGGTCAGCTCGTGCCCGATGACGTCGACGGCGATCGTGAACCGGTTGAAGTACGTCCCGTCGCCGTCGCCGAACACCATCTGGGTGCCGTTCCAGAACGCGTTGTCGTAGCCCTGCCCGTAGTGCACGCTCGCCAGCAACGGCAGCCCGTCGCCGTCGAGGCTGTTGCGGCCGTACGCCGACCAGTACAGCTCCCAGGTCGCCCCGAGCCCGTCGTACGCCTCGTCGACCGCCGCGTCGCTGCGTCGCCGGCCCGCCCTCGTCCGCACCGTCCGACCCGGGCAAGCGTCGTCGAGCCCGCTGCGTCGCTGATCGTCCGCTGCGGCCGGGCGTCGTGGTCGCCGGCTCGGTCGCAGGCTCTGCCGGACGCTCAGTCGGACTCTCGGTCGGGGCGTCCGGACGGAGCCCGGCCGGTCCGTTGGCCCGCTCCACCCGGGCCACCCGGGCGGCGCGCTGATCCCGGTCCCAGCTCCAGCGTCTGGTCGGGCACACCGCGCCACGGTGTCGTCGTCGAGCGCCCTGGAGCCGCTCGAGCAGGTACGGCGGGATGATCCCGCACCGGGTCGGTCGCACTGTCATGTCCCTACCGTTCACTTTTCCTGAGGACGGTGGCCAGAGCCGGGTGCGCTACGGTGTGCCCGTGCACTCGCGACGCCCGGCAGCAGCACGCTCGCTGCTTCTCGGCCGCCGCGGCGGGGCCCTCTAGGCCGGTCCCTCGCCGCGGGGTTGCTGCCTGCCGGTCGCCCGTTACCCGCGAGAGGGATCACCGTGCATTACCCCCAGCAGCCGTCCGGAATGCCGATCGGCAAGTACGTCCCGTTCGACCAGCAGATCGTCGTCGACCTGCCCGACCGCACCTGGCCGGACAAGCGCATGACCCAAGCCCCCCGTTGGTGCGCCGTCGACCTGCGCGACGGCAACCAGGCCCTGATCGACCCGATGAGCCCGGAGCGCAAGCGCCGGATGTTCGACCTGCTCGTCGCGTTGGGCTACAAGGAGATCGAGGTCGGCTTCCCGTCGGCGAGCCAGACCGACTACGACTTCGTCCGCCAGCTGATCCGCGACGACCTGATCCCGGACGACGTGACGATCCAGGTCCTGACCCAGGCCCGCGACCACCTGATCGAGCGCACCTACGACTCGCTGCGCGGCGCCAAGCAGGCCATCGTCCACCTCTACAACTCGACGTCCGTGCTGCAGCGCAAGGTCGTCTTCGGGCTGAGCCAGGACGGCATCGTCGACATCGCGCTGCAGGGCGCCCGGCTGTGCCGCAAGCTCGAGGAGACCATCCCGGACACGCAGGTCTACTACGAGTACTCGCCGGAGTCCTACACCGGCACCGAGCTGGAGTTCGCGGCCCGGATCTGCAACGAGGTGGCGGCGGTCTTCGAGCCGAGCCCGGACCGCAAGGTGATCCTCAACCTGCCGGCCACCGTCGAGATGGCGACGCCCAACGTCTACGCGGACAGCATCGAGTGGATGAGCCGTCACCTGGACCACCGGGAGAACATCGTCCTGTCCCTGCACCCGCACAACGACCGGGGCACCGCGGTGGCGGCGGCCGAGCTGGGCTACCTGGCCGGCGCCGACCGGATCGAGGGCTGCCTGTTCGGCAACGGCGAGCGGACCGGCAACGTCTGCCTGGTCACCCTCGGGATGAACCTGTTCAGCCAGGGCATCGACCCGCAGATCGACTTCAGCGACCTGGACCATGTCCGGCGTACGGTCGAGTACTGCAACCAGCTGCCGGTCCACGAACGGCACCCGTACGGCGGCGACCTGGTCTACACGGCCTTCTCGGGGTCGCACCAGGATGCGATCAAGAAGGGCTTCGACGCGATGTCGCGGGACGCCGACGCCGCCGGTACGACGACCGAGGACCTGCAGTGGGCCGTGCCGTACCTGCCGATCGACCCGCATGACGTCGGCCGCAGCTACGAGGCGGTGGTCCGGGTCAACAGCCAGTCCGGCAAGGGCGGGGTCGCCTACCTGCTCAAGGCGGAGCAGAACCTCGACCTGCCCGCGCCGGCTCCAGATCGAGTTCAGCCAGGTCGTCCAGCGGCAGACCGACGAGGACGGCGGCGAGATGAGCGGCGCCGCGATCTGGGCCGCCTTCGAGGACGAGTACCTGCCCAACCCGGCCGCGCCGTGGGGCCGGTTCGCGCTGCGCGGCACCCGGCAGGAGAGCCAGGTCGACGGCCAGGACCAGCTCTCGGTCGACCTGCTCGACGGCGACGAGATCCGCACTCTCGAGGGCCGCGGCAACGGACCGATCGCCGCCTTCGTGCAGTCCCTGTCCGGGATCGGGGTAGATGTCCGGGTCCTCGACTACGCACGAGCACGCGCTCGGCTCCGGCGGCGACGCCAAGGCGGCCGCCTATCTCGAGTGCGCCGTCGGCGAGCGGGTCCTGTGGGGCGTCGGCATCGACCACAACATCGTCACGGCATCACTGATGGCCGTCATATCTGGACTAAACCGTGCTTACCGGGAGTAATGTCGACGTTGCTCCCTCAGGTGGTAGTTCCACCGATTGGCGCACCGGCGTCCAGACCGTCAGTACAGAATGGCGAGGCTGACGCAGTGCCGAGCTGGCCCGAGGAGGTGTGGATGACGGACGATGCTGGGGTCTCCAGCGCGCTCGTCAGGCGGGAACCTTTTGGACCGTATGACCACATCGCGGGCCAGGTCCATGAGCACTACACCGACGGCTTCGCGGACGTGGCGGTTCGGGTCGCCCGCTCCGCGCTGCCCTTCGCGATCGAGGTCGGCGACATCGCGACCGTGCGCTATCTGCACTACACCTGCGCCTGCGCGATGCTCGAGCTCGGCCTGTATGAGGAGGCCGCGGCCGAGTCCTACCAGCTGCTGACGTACGTCGACGAGCACAACCACGCCTGGCGGGCCAAGGCGCTGTCGATCCTCGGCGACGCCTGGGTCCGCAAGGGCGACACCCCGGCCGCCATCGACGCCCTCGCCGAGGCCTACGCCTTGGTCGAGGGCTTCGTGCCGCAGACCTACGACGAGCTGAGCGCGGCGCAGAGCATCGCGATCGTGCTCGGCCATGCCCAGCTGTTCCAGGCGGCCGACGACATCTTCACGCTGTGCCTGGCCTCGCACATCACCACGACGCGGCTCGCAGGCCGACGACGCGCGGGTGCTGGTGCTCCAGGAGGCGGCGCTGTTGCAGGCCACGTGGGGGGCCGCGCTGGAGATCGACGGCCGCGAGGCGGAGGCGCTGGAGTGCTACCGCTCGTGCCTGACCCGGGCGCTGGCGATGATGGACGCGATCAGCGACCAGGACGACGAGATGCTGGCCCGGGCCGAGGTCATGGAGGCCTACGTGCTGGGCCGGCTCGGGGAGTACCGGCTGGCCGAGGCCCGGATGTGGGCGGCGACGTCGCGCTTCCCGCTGCGGCCCGAGCTCCCCGAGGTGCTGCTGGCCAAGCTCGGGCTGGGTGCGGCGTACGCGCGGGACGAGCAGTTCGCCAAGGCCCGGCAGAACCTGCAGGAGGCGGCCGACGAGGCGATCCGCAAGGACCGCTGGGTCTGGTCGCTCACCGCGCTGGCCCAGCTGGCCACCGTCGACGTGCTCGAGTACGGCCCGCACCCGGCGGTCGGGCGCTGGCAGGCCCTGGCCCGCGAGACCACGCAGCGGCTCTGGGGTGAGCGCGAGAGCCGGTTCGTCGCGCTGCGCGACCGGATGAGCCTGCGGGCGCTGACCGAAGAGGCCAACCGGCTCGGCCAGGCCGCCCTGATGGACCCGCTGACCGGGCTCGGCAACCGGCGGCTGCTGGACCGCCGGCTCCGGGTCGCGGACGGCGAGCTGTGTGTGGTCTTCGTCGACGTCGACCACTTCAAGGCGGTCAACGACACCTTCGGCCACGACATCGGCGACGGCGTGCTGATCCGGGTCGCCGCGATCCTGCAGGACCTGACCCGCGCCGACGACACCGTCGTGCGGTACGGCGGTGACGAGTTCGTCCTGCTGATCCCGGGCGTCGGGCAGCGACGAGGCGTCGGCGATCGCCTCGCGCGTCCACGCCTCGGTGGCGACCGAGGACTGGAGCAGCCTGGCCCCCGGCCTGTTCGTCACCGTCTCGGTCGGGCTCGCCGCCGAGGAGGCCTCCCGAGCCATGGCCGCCGCCGACGAGGCTCTGCTCGAGGCCAAGCGGGCCGGGCGCGACCGGGTCTGGTTCGGCGAGGCAGCCGCCGCCGTCTGACCGGGCTTCCGCCACGCTCAGGTCGGACAATTCCTTCAACCCGTGACGCGCTCCGCGCCTTATTGATGCAACGGCGCGTCAAATCTGACGCGCCGTTGCATCAATGAGGCAGTGCCCGACCTAGCCGGCCGGGTGAGACGGGTTGACGGGGGTACGGCGGGGGAGCGAGCCGGTCCCGACCGGGCGTAGGACACTGGGGGCATGCCGGTCTACCGAGATGAAGGTGTCGTGCTCCGCACGCACAAGCTCGGTGAGGCCGACCGGATCATCACGCTGCTGACCCGCCACCACGGCCGGGTCCGCGCTGTGGCCAAGGGCGTTCGGCGTACGTCGTCCCGGATCGGGTCCCGGCTCGAGCCGTTCATGGTCGCCGACGTCCAGCTGCACGAAGGGCGCTCGCTCGACGTCGTCACCCAGGTCGAGACGCTCGCGCCGTACGCCGCGGGCATCGTCGGGGACTACCGCCGCTACACCGCCGGCACCGCGATGCTCGAGACCGCCGAGCGGCTGACCGACATCGAGAAGGAGCCGGCGACCCAGCAGTACCTGCTGCTCATCGGCGGTCTGCGCAGCCTGGCGGCCGGGGAGCACGACCCCTCGCTGGTGCTCGACGCGTTCCTGCTGCGCTCGCTGGCTGTGGCCGGCTGGGCGCCGAGCTTCCACGACTGCGCGAAATGCGGTGCCCCGGGACCGCATCGGGCCTTCTCGGTGCAGTCCGGCGGTGCGGTCTGCCCGGACTGCCGCCAGCCCGGATCGGCCGCGCCGGCGCCGGAGACGAGCCTGCTGCTGGCCGCGCTGCTGGCCGGTGACTGGGACCTGGCCGATGCCAGCGAGCTGCGTCACCGCCGTGAGGGCAGCGGGCTGGTCGCCGCCTTCCTGCAGTGGCATCTGGAGCGCGGGCTGCGCTCGCTGCGCCTGGTCGAGCGCGCGTGAGGCGCAGTCGCCGCGTCGCTGGACCTGCGCGTCGTACGGCGGCGCCGGTCCCGCCGCCACCCCACCCGTCGGGCGCGCGGCCGCCGGACCTGCCGGCCGAGCTCGTTCCGGCACACGTCGCGGTGGTGATGGACGGCAACGGTCGCTGGGCCAACTCGCGCGGCCTGCCCCGGACGGCCGGGCATGAGATGGGCGAGGCCGCGTTGCTCGACGTCGTCGCGGGTGGGATCGAGATCGGGGTCAAGCACATCTCGGCCTATGCGTTCTCGACCGAGAACTGGCGGCGTTCGCCGGACGAGGTGCGGTTCCTGATGGGCTTCAACCGCGACGTGATCCGGCGGCGACGCGACACCATGCATGACTGGGGGGTGCGCGTCCGCTGGGCCGGTCGGCGACCTCGGTTGTGGCGCAGCGTGATTCGCGAGCTGGAGATCGCCGAGGAGATGACCCGGGACAACGACGTCCTGACCTTGACGATGTGCGTCAACTATGGCGGCCGGGCCGAGATCGCCGATGCGGTGCGGGCGATCGGAGCGCAGGTGGCGGCTGGCCGGCTCGACCCGGCGCGGATCGACGAGCGGACCATCCAGCGCTACCTCGACGAGCCGGACCTGCCGGATGTCGACATGTTCTGGCGGTCGTCCGGGGAGCAGCGGCTATCCAACTTCCAGCTCTGGCAGTCGGCGTACGCGGAGCTGGTGTTCGACAACGTGCTCTGGCCGGACGTGGACCGGCGGGACCTGTGGCGGGCGGTCCAGACCTATGCCCAGCGGGACCGACGTTACGGCGGGGCGTTCGACGCGGCCGACGACTCCTAGGACCTGGCCACGCGCTGGATGATCGCGGCGACCTCGGCCGGGCGGTGCAGCTGGACCGAGTGGCCCGAGCCGTTGAGCAGCTCGACGTCGCAGCCGGGCAGGCTGCGCGCCAGCTCGATCATGCTGCGGGGGGCGATCAGCGCGTCGGCGGTGCCGATGACGACGGTGCACGGCACGGCGAGCTCGGCCAGGGCCGCTCGGACGAGGTTCATCTCGTGGAGCATGGCCCGCTGTTCGACCAGGAAGCTCGTCATGACTCCGCGAGTTGGGCTGTCCCGCAACGCTTTTCGGGCCCGGTCGCGGTCGGCCCGCGGCACGGCGATCTGCAGCCAGGGCCGGGCCAGCCAGCTCATCCGCCCAGAAGCCGGAACCGCCAACGGCCAGGTCGTTGCACCGCCGACACCGCGGCGGGCGATCAGCCGGTCGGTCGGCGTCACGGCGCTCGGCCCGGCGGGGGAGAGCAGGATCAGGGCGGCGACCAGGTCCGGGCTGTGCGCGGCAGCGACGATCGCGGGGAGCGCGGCCCAGCTGTGGGCGACGACCACGGCCCTCGCCGCCGGCCGGTCGGTGATCTGCTCGCGCAGCCAGCGGGCGTTGCCCGCGATGCCGGTGGCGGGCGCGGCGTTGGCGCCGTAGCCGGGCCGGTCGGGGGCCAGCACGTGGGTGCCCAGGTCGGCCAGGCGGGCCGCGACCGCGGCGTACACCCAACCGGCCCCGGGTTGGCCGTGGAGGGCGATGACCGGCGTCGCGGTCACCCGGCGGCTGCCTTGGCCCGGCAGGCCGGGCAGCGGCCGAACACCTCGAGCACGTGCTGGACCTCGTCGAAGTCGTGGTCGGCCGCGACCTTGGCCGGCCCACTGCTCGACGTAGCGGGCGGCGATCTCGACAGTCGCCCCGCACTCCCGACAGACCAGGTGGTGGTGGTGTTCCGGGCTCTGGCAGCGGCGGTAGGCGACCTCGCCGGCGTCGGTGCGCAGGACGTCGACCTCGCCCTCGTCGGCCATCGACTGGACCGTGCGATAGATCGTGGCCAGCCCGATCCGGCTGCCGCTGCTGCGCATCTGGGCGAACAGCTGCTGGGCGGTGCGGAAGCCCTGGCCACGGCCGAGGCTGCGCACGACGTCCTCGCGCCGGCTCATGCGAACGCCACCACGGTCGCGATGAAGGTCACGCCGGCCACCGTGCAGAGCAGGGTCAGCCGCGACGGATGCCGGGAGTGGGCCTCGGGCAGGATGTCGCCGGTCGCCAGGTAGAGCAGGAACCCGCAGAAGAACGCCAGGTAGAGCGCCAGCACCTGGTCCGGCAGGGTGAAGAGCAGGGTGCTCGCGGCGCCGATCGCCGGGGCGGCCGCGTCGAGGCCGAGCATGATCTTGGCCCGCAGGTCGCTGTTGCCGTGGCTGACCATCAGGCTGACGGTGTTGAGGCCGTCGGCGAAGTCGTGTGCGATGACCGCGAACGCCACGGCGAGACCGACCGTGCTGTTGACCTGGAAGGCCAGGCCGATCCCGACGCCGTCGAGGAACGAGTGCAGGACCAGGGCCACGGCCGAGGCCAGGCCGACCTCGGGGTGGGCGTGGGCGGAGTACTCGCCCTCGTGGGCGTGGTGCAGCGCCAGGGTGCGCTCGACGACGTGCAGCAGGAGGAAGCCGAGGGCCAGGCCGAAGGACACGGACGGCAGACCGAGGAAGCGCAGCTTGCCGCCGAGCTCGAACACCTCGGGCAGCAGGTCGAAAGCCACCAGCCCGAGCAGCACGCCGGCGGTGAAGCCGAGGACGAGGTGCAGCCGGTCCCGGTTCCTCAGCGCGAAGATGCCGCCGAGTGAGGTCGACAGCACGGTGCAGAGGGCGAGAACGATGGCCACGACGGCACCCTAGCCGAGAATGAGAACCATTCTCAAGACGCAGCTCTCGCCAGGCGGGCGTCGCCGCGCGACACGCTCAAGCCTGAGACCAGAGCAAGGTGAGTGGGCGGATGGACAGGCGGTCAGCGGTGAGATCAGAGCAAAGCGTGGGACCGGTGGGTCTGGTCGGGCCGGCTGCAGGTGCTGGCAGTCTTCTAACGGGAATCCGCACTTCTACTTCGGGAAGAGCTGGATGATGGCCAGGGCCGACCCGAGCAGGATGACCGCGAACCGCATCAGGCGCTCGCTCGGACCCAGCCTGGGCCAGCCGAGATAGAGCAGCCAGCCCAGGAACAGCACGCCGAGCAGGATCAGCACGAAGCCGGCGACCCCCTGCACCCAGAGCCCGGCCACGATGAGGGCCAACATGACGACGAACGGGACAGCGCGGGGCAGCGTGCTGAACCGGGTGAGGGCCGGGAGACTGGCCCGCTCGACCCTCGTCCGGAGCCGGCTCGCCTCGCCCGCTCGGTTGGTTGTCGGCGGCGGCGTTCACCGGCGCATCATGCCAGGCCGATAGCCTTGAGCCTGCATCCGTCGAAGTCGCCGATCTGGAGTGATCCGCTGTGGCCAGCCCGCTCGAAACCCGCAACGACGCCGTGGTCAGCCTGGCCAAGCGCCGGGGTTTCGTCTTCCCGAGCGGCGAGATCTACGGCGGCACGCGGTCGGCCTGGGACTACGGCCCCCTGGGCGTCGAGCTCAAGGAGAACATCCGCCGGCAGTGGTGGCGGGCGATGGTGCAGCGCCGCGACGACATCGTCGGCCTCGACTCCTCGGTGATCCTGCCCCGCGAGGTCTGGGTCGCCTCGGGCCACGTCGAGACCTTCACCGACCCGCTGACCGAGTGCCAGAGCTGCCATCACCGGTTCCGCGCCGACCAGCTCGAGGAGCAGTTCGAGGCGCGCAAGGGCCGCAAGCCGAGCGGCCTGGAGGAGATCAGCTGCCCGCACTGCGGCACCAAGGGCGCCTTCACCGACCCGCGGCAGTTCAGCGGTCTGCTCAAGACCTACCTCGGCCCGGTCGAGTCCGAGGAGGGCCTGGCCTACCTGCGCCCCGAGACGGCCCAGGGCATCTTCGTGAACTTCAAGAACGTCACCACCTGCCGCCCGGCGCAAGCCGCCCTTCGGCATCGCCCAGACCGGCAAGTCGTTCCGCAACGAGATCACGCCGGGCAACTTCATCTTCCGCACCCGCGAGTTCGAGCAGATGGAGATGGAGTACTTCGTCGAGCCGGGCACGGACGAGCAGTGGCACGAGTACTGGCTCAAGGAGCGCTGGGACTGGTACGTCGGACTCGGCCTGGCCAAGGACAACCTGCGCTTCTACGAGCACGAGCAGGAGAAGCTCTCGCACTACTCGACCCGGACCGTCGACATCGAGTACCGGTTCGGCTTCGGCGGCGTGGAGTTCGCCGAGCTCGAGGGCATCGCCAACCGCACCGACTTCGACCTGAAGACCCACTCCGAGCACTCCGGCACGGACCTGAGCTACCAGGACCAGGCGAGCGGCGAGCGCTGGACGCCGTACGTCATCGAGCCCGCCGCCGGGACTCAGCCGCGCGACGCTGGCCTTCCTGCTCGATGCGTACGCCGAGGACGAGGCCCCGAACACCAAGGGCGGCGTCGACAAGCGCGTGGTCCTGCGCTTCGACCCGCGGCTGGCGCCGGTCAAGGTCGCCGTCCTGCCGCTGTCCCGGCACGCCGACCTGTCGCCGGCGGCCAAGGCGCTCGCGGCCGAGCTGCGGGAGAGCTGGAACGTCGACTTCGACGACGCCGGTGCGATCGGCCGGCGCTACCGCCGCCAGGACGAGATCGGTACGCCGTTCTGCGTCACCGTGGACTTCGAGACCGCCGACGACCAGGCGGTCACCGTCCGGTCCCGGGACACGATGGAGCAGGAGCGGATCTCCCTCGACCGGGTGCCGCGGCTACCTGGCGGAGCGTCTTCCCGGCTGCTAGGACCTTCGTCATCTAGCCGCCGCCCGGGCGAAACGGCAGAGTGGGGCCGTGGCAACCACCTATGTCTTCGACTTCGCGCACGGCGGCAAGGACCAGGCCGACCTGCTCGGGGGCAAGGGCGCGAACCTGGCCGAGATGACCAAGCTCGGCCTGCCGGTGCCGCCGGGCTTCACCATCACGACCGAGGCCTGCCGGGCCTGGCTGGCGCATGGCGCCGAGCCCGAGGGCTGGCCGAGCAGGTCACCGAGCACCTGGCGGCCCTCGAGGCCGCCATGGGCCGCCGGCTGGGCGACCCGCAGCGACCCGCTGCTCGTCTCGGTCCGCTCCGGCGCGGCCGTCTCGATGCCGGGGATGATGGAGACCGTCCTCAACGTCGGCATGAACGACGACTCGGTGCACGGGCTGGCGGCCAAGAGCGGCAACCCGCGGTTCGCCTGGGACAGCTACCGCCGCCTGCTCCAGATGTTCGGCTCGACGGTGCTCGGCATCGCGGCCGAGCGGTTCGCCGACGCGCTCGACGAGCTGAAGCACGAGCGCGACGCCGCCAACGACATCGACCTCGACGCCGCCGACCTCGAGGGGCTGGTCGCCACGTTCAAGGAGATCGTGCGGGACGAGACCGGGCAGCGACTTCCCGCAGGACGCCGCGGGAGCAGCTCGACCTGGCGATCCGGGCCGTCTTCGACTCCTGGAACACCGAGCGGGCCAAGATCTACCGCCGCCAGGAGCGCATCGCCGGACGACAGCGGCACCGCGGTCAACGTCTGCTCGATGGTCTTCGGCAACCTCGGCCCGGACAGCGGCACGGGCGTCTGTTTCACCCGCGACCCGGCCTCCGGGGAGCAGGGCATCTACGGCGACTACCTGTCCAACGCGCAGGGCGAGGACGTCGTCGCCGGCATCCGCAACACCGTGCCGCTGCACCGACCTGCAAAAGCTCGACCCGGAGGCGTACGACGAGCTGCTGGCCGCCATGGAGACGCTGGAGCGGCACTACAAGGACCTCTGCGACATCGAGTTCACGGTCGAGGCGGGCAAGCTCTGGATGCTGCAGACCCGGGTCGGCAAGCGCACTGCGGGCGCGGCCTTCCGGATCGCGGTCCAGCTCGTCGACGAAGGGGTCATCGACCTCGACGAGGCGCTCAAGCGAGTGACCGGCGCCCAGCTGGCCCAGCTGATGTTCCCGCAGTTCGACGCCGATGCGAAGCGCGACCTGATCGCGACCGGCATGGCCGCCAGTCCCGGTGCGGCAGTAGGCAAGGCGGCCTTCGACTCGGCCAAGGCGATCGAGTGGGCCAACGCCGGCGAAGACGTGATCCTGGTCCGTCGAGAGACCAACCCGGACGACCTCGGCGGCATGGTCGCCGCCCGCGGCGTCCTCACCTCGCGGGGCGGCAAGACCTCGCACGCCGCCGTCGTCGCGCGCGGGATGGGCCGGACCGCCGTGGTCGGCGTCGAGGCGCTGCGCGTCGACCCGAGACAGCGGACCGTGACGACACCCGATGGCCGCAGCTTCGCCGAGGGCGACGTCATCTCGATCGACGGCACCACGGGCGAGGTGTTCCTCGGCGAGGTGGCCGTCAGCGAGAGCGCCGTCACCACGGCGCTCACGGTGGACCGCGACCCGGCGCGAGGCGGCAACCGACGACACTGGTCGACGCCGTACGCCGGTTGATGGCGCACGCCGACGCGCAGACCGGTCTCGGCGTGCGGGCCAACGCCGACACGGCCGATGACGCAGCTCGCGCCCGCGACTTCGGCGCCAAGGGGATCGGGCTGTGCCGGACCGAGCACATGTTCCTCGGCGAGCGGCGCAAGCTGGTCGAGCAGGTCATCCTCGCGCGCGGCCAGGAAGAGCGGCGCGAGCACTTGCGCAAGCTGTTGCCGTTGCAGCGCAAGGACTTCGGCGACATCCTGGCGGCGATGGACGGGCTGCCGGTGACGATCCGGCTGCTCGACCCGCCGCTGCACGAGTTCCTGCCCGACCTCACCGCGCCTGTCCGTCCAGGTGGCCGTCGCGGAGGCGACCGGCAAGGCCGACCCGGCCGATGTGACTCTGCTGCAACAGGTCCAGCGTCTGCACGAGCAGAACCCGATGCTCGGCATGCGCGGGGTCCGGCTGGGCATCGTCGTGCCGGAGCTCTACGAGCTCCAGGTCCGGGCCGTCGCCGAGGCCTACGCCGACCTGAAGGAGCAGGGCAAGGACCCACGGCCGGAGATCATGATCCCGCTCGTCGCTGCTGTCCAGGAGCTCGAGCTGCTGCGCGAGCGCACCGAACAGGCGATCTCGGACGTCGCGACGGCCCGCGGCATCGCCATCGAGCTGCCGATCGGCACGATGATCGAGCTGCCGCGCGCGGCGATGACCGCCCACCAGATCGCCGAGGCGGCCGACTTCTTCTCCTTCGGCACCAACGACCTGACCCAGACGGCCTGGGGCTTCAGCCGGGACGACGTCGAGGCGGCGTTCTTCGCGCAGTACATCGAGGAGGGCATCTTTGCCGTCAGCCCGTTCGAGAGCCTGGACCGCGACGGGGTCGGCCGGCTGGTCTCGGTCGCCGCCTGGGAGGGCAAGGAGTCCAAGCCGTCCCTCAAGATCGGGGTCTGCGGCGAGCACGGCGGCGACCCCGACTCGATCCACTTCTTCGCCTCGATCCTGATCGACTACGTGTCCTGCTCGCCGTTCCGGGTGCCGGTCGCCCGGCTGGAGAGCGGCCGGGCGGCCCTGATGGTCACGCCGCGCAAGCCGGGGGAGTGACCGCCGGAAGAGGTAGATCCCGACCGTCGCGCCATTGACCGCGATCTGTTGGCCGCTGCCGAGGATCTTCTGGGTGCTGCTCTCGCCGGTCTGCACGAAGACGTATCCGGCGTGCTCCAGCCGCCAGCCGAGGGCCTCGATCTGGCCCAGCACGCCGAGGTGCTCGGTCGAGTGCTCCTCGCCGCCGCTCGTGGTCGCCCCAGGACGCCTCACGGGTGGAGCGGCCGACCACGAGCTGTACCTCGAAGAAGGCCAGGCCGTCACGGGTCGCCTGCTCGGCCTGACCCACCGGGCTCGCGGCGTGGGCCTTCTGGGCCAGGGCAGCCGCGGCGTCGGCCTGTTTCTGTTGGTAGGCCGCGGCAGCGCGGTCGCGCTCGGCCTGCTCAGCGGCCTTCTCCTCGTCACTCTTGAACAGCGCCATGGGACCCCCCGTCGACGGACTGACCAGCCGCGAGCCTAGGCCGGGCCCTGACATCTGTCACCGCGGGGTCGTGACGGCCCGCTGGGGTGGGCCGGCCGGTCCTGCGACAGGGTTCGGGTCATGAACCAGACCACTGCCCTGACCTCGGGCGCCACGCCGTCGAACGCCGCCGGCCTCCCGGGCGCGACCTCGCCCATCGACTTCTCGGCCATCGCGCTGCGCGACGTGCACAAGCACTTCGGCAGCGTCCACGCCGTCGACGGCATCGACCTGACCGTCGAACCCGGCGAGATCGTCGCCTTCCTCGGCCCGAACGGCGCCGGCAAGACGACGACCATCGACATGCTGCTCGGCCTGTCCCGGCCGACGCGGGGTGCGGTCGAGGTCTACGGGATGGAGCCGCACCAGGCCATCGCCCGCGGGCTGGTCGCTGCCGTCATGCAGACCGGTGGCCTGCTCAAGGACCTACACGGTCGCCGAGACGGTGCAGCTGACCGCGACCCTGTTCGCGCAGACCCGGCCGGTCGACGGAGGTCCTGCAACGGGCCGGGATCAGCGACATCGCCGACCGGCTGGTCGGCAAGTGCTCGGGCGGCCAGCAGCAGCGGCTCCGGTTCGCCATGGCGCTGCTGCCCGACCCCGAGCTGCTCGATCCTCGACGAGCCGACGACCGGCATGGATGTCGAGGGGCGCCGCGACTTCTGGAGCGCGATCCGGCAGGACGCCGGCCGGGGCCGCACGGTGCTCTTCGCCACGCACTACCTCGAGGAGGCGGACGCTGTACGCCGACCGGATCGTCCTCGTCCGCCACGGCCGGATCGTCGCCGACGGCACGGCGTCGAGATCAAGGCGATGGCGTCCGGGCGCACCGTGCGGGCCACCTGGCCGGATGCCGACCAGCTGGCCCTGCTGCGCGATCCAGGGGGTCGACGCGTGGAGGTGCGCGGAGACACGGTCCTCGTGCACGCCGCGACTCCGACGCCGTGGCGCGGCACCTGCTGACCGCAACACCGGCGCGCGACCTCGAGATCACCTCACGCAACCTCGAGGACGCGTTCATCGCCCTGACCGGCGACAACGCCCCGACGACCGAGAACGGGAGCGCCCGATGAGCGCCGTCAGCACGTCCACGAACCCGCCCGCCGACCCCCGGCCCGACGGGTGCCGCCGCTCGGTGGCTTCAACCTGACCTTCGTGCAGCTGGAGATCCGGCGCCTGCTGCGCAACAGGCGCACGCTCTTCTTCACCTTCGTCATGCCGCCGGTCTTCTACCTGCTCTTCGGCGGCGGCCAGAACTAGCCACGACGACGCCGGCCATGGCAACGTCACGGCGTACGTGATGATCAGCATGGCGATCTACGGCGCCATGCTGGCCACGACCAGCGGCGGGGCGATGGTCGCCATCGAGCGGGCCGCCGGGTGGAGCCGGCAGCTGCGCCTGACGCCGCTCGCCGCCCGCGGCGTACATCGCCGTCAAGCTGATCACCGCGATGGTCCTCGGGCTGGTCCCGGTCGCTGGTCGTCTTCATCCTGGGCCGGATCCACGGCGCGCACATGGCCGCACCTGTGGCTCGAGTGACGCCGGCCATCGCCTGGGTCGGGTCGATCGTCTTCGCGGCGTTCGGGCTGTTCATGGGCTACCTGCTGCCGAGCGAGAACGTCATGCAGATCCTCGGCCCGATCCTGGCGCTGCTGGCCTTCGGCGGCGGGCTGTTCGTGCCGCTCGACCAGTTCAGCCAGACCTTCCAGGACATCGCGCAGGTCACCCCGATGTACGGCTTGAACCAGCTCGTGCACGCGCCTCTGACCGGTGACGCCGTCCAGATCGGCTGGGTGGTCAACCTGCTGGCCTGGCTGGCGATCTTCGCCGGTTCGGTGCCGCCTGGCGGTTCCGCAAGGACACGGCCCGGGTCTGACGCGGACCGGTCCGATGTCCACCACGTACGGCGAAAGCTCGGCTGCGGTGCCGCTCGCGTCTAGCCTTGACGGCGTGAGCCGCACCGCACTCGATCGGGCCGCCGACGAGGAGATCCCGCTGGGCACCTGGTCGGGCTCGGCGGACGACGAGCACAGCCGCGGCCGGCGCTGGGGCTGGCTGTTCGCGCTGATCTGGCTGTTCTTCCTGGGCAACCCCCTGGGCGCGATCCACGACCACAAGCCGGGGGCCGTGCAGGTCTTCGGCTACCTCGCGCTCACGGCCTTCGCCGTCGTCTATGTCGGGGTCCTCGCGTGGGGGCGCACGATGCGCCACGCCTGGCGGGTCACCGCTCCGCTGTCGCATCGCTGGGGTGCCGTCGGTGCCCTGCTCGCGCTCGGGTTGCTGACTGTTCCCGCCGCCGGCCCGCACGGCCTTGCGACGATGGTCTACGTCTCCGCGACGGCCATGATGCTGCTGCCGCTGCGTTGGGCCTGGACCCTCGTCGCGATCCTCATGGTCGGCGTCGAGAGCTCCGCGTTCCTGTTCCACGGCTGGCGCAGCGAGGCCTCGGGCGACGGACTCGGCGTCATGCTGGCGGCCCTCGCGGTCATGGGCATGCGGCTGGCCGCGGACCGCAACTCCCAGCTCCTCATCGCGCGGGACGAGGTCGCTCGCCTCGCGGTTTCGGCCGAGCGCGAGCGGATGGCGCGCGACATGCACGACATCCTGGGCCACTCGCTGACCGTGATCACGGTCAAGGCCGAGCTGGCCGGGCGTCTGATCGAGATCGACCCGGCCCGGGCGAGCGCGGAAATCGCTGACCTTGAACGGCTTTCGCGCGAGGCCTTGGCTGACGTGCGAGCCACTCTCAGCGGATATCGCGAGGTCACGCTGGCCCGCGAGCTGGCCAACGCGCGCTCGGCGCTGACCGCGGCCGGGATCAGGGCCGACCTCCCCGGTGCGCTGGACGACGTGCCGGGTGAGCGGCGCGAGCTCTTCGGCTGGGCGGTGCGCGAGGGCGTGACCAATGTGGTCCGGCACAGCGGGGCAGCGCGGTGCACCGTGCGGGTCGGCCGCGACCACGTCGAGGTGGTCGACGACGGCCGCGGCCTCGTCGACTGTCCCGATGCAGCCGACTCGCCGGATGGAGCGGCCGTCAGCGACCCGACCCCGGGCGCGGGCCTGTCCGGACTGCGCGAGCGGGCCCAGGCGGCCGGGGCCAGTCTCACCGTCGGGCGGGGCGACGACGGGCGCGGCTTCCGGCTGCGGCTCGACGCGAGCCCGGCCCGATGAGCGAGCGGATCGCGCTGCTGCTCGCAGACGACCAGGCGCTGGTGCGGGGTGCGTTGGCCGCGCTGCTGGATCTCGAGAGCGACCTCGAGGTCGTGGCCGAGGTCGGGCGAGGCGACGAGGTCGTCGAGGCGGCCCGTCGTACCCGCCCTGATGTCGCCCTGTTGGACGTCGAGATGCCGGGGCTGGACGGGATCTCGGCCACGGCCGACCTGCGCGCCGCCGTGCCGAGCTGCAAGGTCCTGGTCGTCACGACGTTCGGCCGCCCGGGCTACCTCCGCCGCGCGATGGAGGCCGGGGCGAGCGGCTTCGTCGTCAAGGACACCCCGGCCCGCCAGCTGGCCGATGCCGTACGCCGGGTGCACGCCGGCCTGCGCGTGGTCGACCCGACGCTGGCCGCCGAGACGCTGGCCAGCGGCGAGAGCCCGCTGACGGCCCGGGAGAGCGAGGTGCTCCGCGCGGCCCGGGACGGTGGCACGGTGGCGGACCTGGCCTTCGAGCTGCACCTGTCCGAGGGGACGGTGCGCAACTACCTGTCCGCGGCCATCGGCAAGACCGGAGCCCGCACCCGGGCCGAGGCCGTGCGGCTGGCCGACGAGCGCGGCTGGCTGCTCGGCAGCTGACGCGCCCGCGGGTGCTCCCCACCGCCCGCGTTGCTCCCTAGGCCCCGGTGATCGGCCCTCGAAATGGCCGGTATTACCGGGCCCTGCGGAGCATGGCGGTCAGTTGGGGCGCGGTCAGGCCGAGTCGGGGCGGGCGGCGGCGACGGCTTTGAGCTGGGCGAGCACCGCGGCCGTGGACGGGTCGTTCTGGGCGCCCGCCCGGACGGCCGCGAAGATCAGCCGCGACGCGGTGGTGCCGATGACCGGGCAGACGACGACGTCGGTCTGGCGCAGCGGCTGGGCCAGCCGCGGGATGAGGGCGACGCCGGCGCCGGCCGCGACGAGCGAGGCGACGGCGTCCCACTCGGTGCAGTGATGGCGCAGGTCCGGGCTGAAGCCGGCCGACCGCGCAGACGGCCAGCATGATCTGCGCGCACGGGTTGTCTGCGCCGGTGCCGACCCACGGCTCAGCCGCGAAGTCCGAGAGGTGCACGCCGTCGGGGTTGGCCAACGGATGTCCTTGCGGGACAACGACATCCATGATGTCGGTGATCAGGTCGACCCGGTAGTAGCGCGGGTCATGGCGGCTCGGCGCATCGCGGTAGTCCGCCGCGATCGCGATGTCGAGATCGCCGGCGTCGAGCCGGGAGAAGAGGCCGGGCGGCTCGTCCTCGGTGACCCGCACGTCCAGGCTCGGCCGCGCGCCCGCGGAGCTGGGCGATGGCCGGCGCGACGACCGCGGAGATGGCGGTCGACATGCCGGCGACCCGGACCTCGCCGATGACGCCCTCCTGCCAGGCCGCGAGGTCGGCGCGGGCCAGCTCGAGCTGCTCCTGTACGACGCTCGCGTGGCCGAGCAGGACGCGCGCCGGGCCGGTCAGCCGCACGCCGCGGCCGTGCTTCTCGAGCAGCTGGACCCCGACATCGCGGGACAGCCCGGCCAGCTGCTGGGAGACGGCCGAGGGCGTCAGGTGCAGCGCCTCGGCGGTGGCGGCGACGGTGCCGCGCTGCTCCAGGGCCTGCAGGACCCGCAGGCGGCGCAGATCGAACGTGAAGTCGCGACTGATGGTTTGCATGCGGAAAGACTAGATGGACTTCACGGTCCTGAGAACCCAGACTGTCAGTCATGGCCGAAAGACTGATCGCGTGAACCGCCGCGCAACCCTCCTGTTCGTCTGGCTCTGGGCCTGGCGTGGGGCATCCCCTACCTGCTGATCAAGGTCGCGGTCGAGGAGCTCAACCCGCTGACCCTGGTGCTCGTCCCGGACCTTCCTGGCGGCCCTCCTGCTGCTGCCGATCGCGCTCGCCAAGGGCGCGGTCCGGCCGGTGCTGCGCCGCTGGCGGCCGCTGCTGGCCTACTCCGTGATCGAGATCGTCGTGCCCTGGCTGTTCCTGACCCGGGCCGAGCAGCACATCAGCAGCTCGCTCGCCGGCCTGCTCATCGCCGCGGTGCCGTTCGCCTCCGTCGGCGTCGCCGTCGCCTTCGGCCGCCGTGAGCGGCTCGGCCCGATGGGCCTGGGCGGGCCTGCTGGTCGGCTTCGCCGGTGTCGCCTTCCTGGTCGGCGTCGACGTGGGCGGTTCCGCAGCTCGGAGCGGTCGGCGGAGATGGCGATCGTCGTCGCCTGCTACGCCACGGGCGCGGCCATCCTCGGGCAAGTGGATGGGCGACCTGCCGGGCATCGGCGTCGTCGCCCTGTCCGTCACGATCGCGTCGCTGGTCTACGCCCCGTTCGCCATCCCGGCGCTGCCCGGGCCAGCTGCCCTCCGGCAAGGTCGTGGCCTCCGTGCTGCTGCTGGCCGTCGTGTGCACGGCCGCCGCGTTCCTGCTGCTCTTCGCGCTGATCGGTGAGATCGGCCCGGTCCGGGCGACCACGATCACCTACCTCAACCCGGTCGTCGCGGTCATCGCCGGAGCGCTGATCCTGGACGAGCGGATCACCGTCTGGACCCTCGTCGGCTTCGCGCTCGTCCTGGCCGGCTGCCTCGGCGTGGCCCGGTCGCGCCGGGCTCCCCAGCCGACGGCGGTCACCGTGGCCGCGGCACAGCCGAGCGGCCCGGCCCCGGCAGCCGTCACAATGGAGGCATGACCGAGCTGCTCACGGTCCCCGGCGCTGTCGCGGGGGCCACCGACGAGGCGCGCCCTGCGGCGTACCCGGCGCTGCGGCTCGGCGCTCGGAGATCGCGACGCCGGTCGTGCTGGCGCCGATGGCCGGCATCACCAACCGAGCGTTCCGCCAGCTCTGCCGGGAGGCCTCCGCGGCGTACGGCGGGCCGGGCGTGCTGGTCAGCGAGATGGTCACGTCGCGGGCCCTCGTCGAGCGCACCCCGATCTCGATGCAGCTGATCACGCACGGGCCGGAGGAGTCGCCGCGCAGCGTGCAGCTGTACGGCGTCGACCCGGCCACCGTCGGAGCCGCTGTGCGGATGCTGGTGGACGAGGACCGGGCCGACCACGTCGACCTCAACTTCGGCTGCCCGGTGCCCAAGGTCACCCGCAAGGGTGGTGGCGCGGCGCTGCCGTGGAAGACCGGGCTGTTCCGGGCCATCGTCGCCGCGGCGGTGCGGGCGGCCGAGCCGGCCGGGGTGCCGGTCACCGTCAAGATGCGGATCGGCGTCGACGCCGACCACGTGACCTACCTCGAGGCCGGGCGGATCGCCGAGGGCGAGGGCGTGGCCTGGGTGGCGCTGCACGCGCGGACCGCGGCGCAGCACTACTCCGGACAGGCCGACTGGACCTCGATCGCCCGGCTCAAGGAGACCGTCACGTCGATCCCGGTGCTGGGCAACGGCGACATCTGGTCGGCCGACGACGCGCTCGCGATGATGGCCCAGACCGGCTGCGACGGCGTCGTCGTCGGCCGGGGCTGCCTGGGCCGGCCGTGGCTGTTCGCCGACCTCGCCGCGGCCTTCGCCGGGCAGCGGGTCCGGGTGCGGCCGGGCCTGGGCGAGGTGGCCGCCATGATGCGCCGGCACGCCGAGCTGCTGACCGAGCACTACGGCGACGAGCGCAAGGCCTGCCGCGACCTGCGCAAGCACATCGCCTGGTATCTCAAGGGATTCGCCGCCGGCGGCGACGATCCGCTCGCAGCTCGCGCTGGTCGACTCGCTCGCCCAGCTCGACGACCTGCTCGGCACCCTGGACCTCGCCCAGCCCTGGCCGGGCGAGCCGGCGGAGGGTCAGCGGGGTCGGGCCGGTACGCCGCAGAACCGGGTCGCGCTGCCGGACGGGTGGCTCGACTCGCAGGAGACCGACGAGCGGCTGCTGGCCAGTGTCCGCGCTGGCCGAGCTGAGCGTCTCCGGCGGATGAGCGAGCCGAGCCGGCCCGAGCGAGCGGACGCGGGCCTGGGCGGCCACGATGGCCGGTCACGAACGATCGGTCCGGAATCGTCGCGGGCGCACGCCGACGCCAGGGGCCCGGCTCGCGGCGTACCCGGTGGTCGGTCGGGAGCGGCGCGAGGAGATCGAGCGCGCGGTGCTGCGCCCGGGAGCGACGCTGGCCGAGGGCGCGGGCGAGCGGGTCGCGGCCGAGGCCGCCGGACCCGCACCGCACCTGTTTCGAGCGGGACCGCGACCGGATCCTGCACTCGGCGGCCTTCCGGCGGCTGGCCGGCAAGACCCAGGTCTTCGTCTTCCCGGCCGACCACCAGCGGACCCGGCTGACCCACGCCCTCGAGGTGGCGCAGGTGGCCACCGGCATCGGTCGGGCGGCCGGTCTCAACGCGGCGCTGACCGACGCCATCGCGATCGGGCACGACTGCGGGCACGGGCCGGGCGGGCACGCGAGCGAGGAGGCGTTCGACGCCTTCCTGCCCGAGGGATACGACCACGCGGTCTGGGGTGCCGACGTCGTCCTGGTGCCGCTCAACCTGTGTGCGCAGACCCTCGACGGGATCCGCAACCACTCCTGGGCCCGGCCGACGCCGGCGACGCCCGAGGGTGAGGTGGTGAGCTGGGCCGACCGAATCGCCTACTGCGCCCACGATTTCGAGGACGCCGTGCAGGCGGGTGTGATCAGTGCGGCCGAGCTGCCGGACGAGGTGGCCGGCGTGTGCGGGCGGTCGCGCCGCGACCAGCTGGCGACCTTCATCGGCGCGGTCGTGCGCTGCGTCGAGGAGGAGGGCGTCGTCGGGATGGCGGCCGAGCCGGCGGCGGCGCTGGCGGCGCTGCGCCGGTTCAACTACGAGCGGATCTACTCCCGACCGGAGTCGGTCGCGCAGTCGGAAGCCGTGGTCGCGGTGCTGCGGGCGCTGGTCGAGCACTTCGCGGCGCGGCCGCGAGCCTTGCCGGTCGAGCACCGGCCGTCGGAGCGGCGAGCCGGACCCGGTGCGGGCGGCGGTCGCCTATGTCGCGGGCATGACCGACCGGTTCGCCTTCACGACGGCGCGAGCGCGAGCTGGCCTGGCCGGCGGACCGGCTGCCCCGCGGGATCGACGTCGGCCTCGACTGACCCGGTGTCAGCGCGCTCCCAGGGCCTGGGCTCGCATGGTGCTGACACCAGGCGTGGGTGGCAGGGTGAGGGCATGAGCGAGCAGACGTCGTACGTCGTCGTCGGTGGCGGGCTGGCCGGAGCCAAGGCGGCGGAGGCGATCCGGGACGCCGACCCGGACGGCACGATCACCCTCGTCGGCGCCGAGCAGCGGCGGCCCTACGAGCGGCCGGACCTGTCCAAGGCCGTCATCGGCGGCAAGAAGTCGCCGGACGACCTGTTCGTGCACGAGGAGGGCTGGTACGCCGAGCAACTCCGTCGACCTGCGTGCTCGGCGTGCGAGCGACCGGGCTGGACCGCGAGCGCCAGGTCGTGACGCTGGACGACGGGCGCGAGCTGGCCTATGACCGGCTGCTGCTGGCCACAGGTGCGACGCCACGCCAGCTCAAGCGTGCCGGGCGCCGACCTGCCCGGCGTGCACTACCTGCGGACGGCCGAGGACGCCCAGGCGCTGGTGGCCGCGATCGAGCGCCGGCGTCGTCGGTCGTCGTGGTCGGCGGCGGCTGGATCGGGCTCGAGATCGCCGCCGGCGCGCGCGAGAAGGGTCTCGACGTGACAGTTGTCGAGCCACAACCATCACCGCTGTACGGCGTCATGGGCGCCGAGGTCGGCGAGCTCTGGGCCCAGCTGCAGCGGGCCCATGGCGTCGACGTACGAACTGGGTTGCAGGTCAACGCGATCCAGGAGTCGGACGGTCGCGCGATCGGCGTGCTGCTGGACAACGGTCAGGTCATCAGCGCGGACTTCGTCGTCGTCGGTGTCGGCGCCGCGCCGAACCTCGAGCTGGCCGAGTCGGCCGGCCTCGTGGCGACGGCGACGGCGGCGTGCCGTCGACGGGCGGCTGCGCACCAAGGACCCGCACATCTGGGCGGCCGGCGACATCGCGCTGGCCCAGAACGCCTGGGCCGGCCGAGCCCTGCGGGTCGAGCACTGGGCCAACGCCAAGAACCAGGGCGCGTTCGCCGGGCGCAGCATGGCCGGGTCCGAGGACGAGTGGGCCGAGCCGCCGTACTTCTTCACCGACCAGTACGACGCGGGCATGGAGTACTGGGGCTGGGCCGACCCGCGGATGGACACGGTCGTGCTGCGCGGCCGGCCGGCCGACGGGTCGTACGTCGCGGCCTGGCTGAGCCAGGACGGCCACGTCGACGCGGCCATGCACGTCAACCAGTGGGACGACTCGGACGCGGTCAAGGCGCTGGTCCAGGGCAAGGTCGCGCTCGACGTCGCCCGGTTCCAGGACACCGACGTCCCGATCTGACCGACCTGTCAGGCTGAGGGGCACCGGTGCGCCCCGCGGCCTGACGATCGACCGGCTCGGGGCGTCGGAGCGGCCACCTAGACTGACGCTCGAACGAGGGTCGGACGGGAGGTCGGGTGGCGGGTCGGATCAGGGCCGAGGATGTCGCGCTCGTCAAGGAGCGGACGTCGATCGAGGACGTCGTGCGCGAGCACGTGACCCTGCGCCCGGCCGGCGTGGGCAGCCTCAAGGGCCTGTGCCCGTTCCACGACGAGAAGTCCCCGTCGTTCCACGTCCGCCCGATGCTCGGGGTCTGGCACTGCTTCGGCTGCAACGAGGGCGGCGACGCCATCTCGTTCGTCCAGAAGGTCGAGCACCTGACCTTCCACGAGGCCGTCGAGCGGCTCGCCGTCAAGTCCGGCGTGGAGCTGCGCTACGAGGACGGCGGCGGCCGCCCGCGCGAGGACGTCGGCCGGCGGACCCGGCTGATCGAGGCGCATCGGATGGCCGAGCAGTTCTACGCCGAGCAGCTGGCCACCGGGCCGGACGCCGATCGCCGCCAAGCAGTTCCTGGCCGCCCGCGGCTTCGACCGGGACGCGGCCACCCGGTTCGGCGTCGGCTATGCCCCCCGGGCCGGCGAGGCGCTCTCGCAGCCACCTGCGCGGCCGCGGCTTCACCGACGACGAGCTGGTCGTCGGCGGCCTGTCGGCCCGCGGCAGCCGCGGGCTCTACGACCGGTTCCGCGGCCGGCTGGTCTGGCCGATCCGCGACATCACCGGCGACCCGGTCGGGTTTCGGCGCCCGGCGGCTCTACGACGACGACCGGATCGAGGCGAAGTACCTCAACACCGCCGAGAGCCCGATCTACAGCAAGGCCACGGTGCTCTACGGCCTCGACCTGGCCAAGAAGGCCATCGCCCGCGACCGGCAGGCCGTCGTCGTCGAGGGCTACACCGACGTCATGGCCTGCCACCTGGCCGGCGTCGACACCGCGATCGCCACGTGTGGCACGGCGTTCGGCTCCGACCACATCACGATCCTGCGCCGGATCATGCGCGACGAGGCCGAGGTCACGCCGGCCGAGGTGATCTTCACCTTCGACGGCGACGCGGCCGGCCAGAAGGCCGCGATGCGGGCGTTCGCCGAGGACCAGCGGTTCGTCTCCCAGACCTACGTCGCGGTCGAGGCGCAGCGGCAAGGACCCGTGCGAGCTGCGCCAGGACAAGGGCGACGCCGCGGTCCGGGACCTGATCGCCGGGCGGGTGCCGCTGTTCGAGTTCGCGGTCCGCACGACGATCGGCCGGTTCGACCTCGACTCCGTGCCCGGCCGGATGCAGGCCCTGCGCGCGGCCGCCCCGGTCGTCGCCGGCATCCGCGACCGGGCCTCGCGGCCGGAGTACGCCCGCCGCCTGGCCGGCCTGCTCGGGCATGCCGGTCGAGACCGTGCAGCAGGCCGTGGCGGCCGCCGGCCGCGAGTCCGCCAAGGCGGCCGACCCACGCCGTACGCCGGTCGTCGAGACCCGCACCGAGCGGGGAGCTTCGCGGCCGCGCCGGCCGGGTCGCAGATGGGCGAGCCGACCGAGCCGGACGACCGGCCCGTCGCTGCCGGCGCCCAACCTGCGCGACCCCGACGTCGCCCGCGAGCGCCAGCTGCTGCAGGTCGCCCTGCAGGCCGCCGACCGGCTGGACGCTGCCGAGTTCGACGCGCTCGGGGCCGAGGCGTTCGGCACGCCGGCCTACCGGGTCGCCCACGAGGCGATCCGCGCGGCCGGGGGCCTGGCCGCGGCCGCGCACGGTCCGGCCCGAGGCCTGGGTCGAGCAGGTCGCCTCGGCCGCGAGCGAGCAGGCCCGGCCGGTCGTCACCGAGCTGGCCGTGGCGCCCCTGCTGGTCCGCAGCGAGGACGGGCTGGGCCGGCTGGCCATCTCGCTCCAGGTCGAGATCGCCGGTCGCGACCTGCTGCGGCAGGAGGCCGAGGTGCACAGCCGGATGCAGCGGCTGGACGCGGCCGGTGACGCCATCGGCTTCCGGGCGGCCCTGGTCGAGGCCGAGGCGATCGTCCGCCGGCGCACCGCGCTGCGCGAGCGGCTGGGCTGAGCGCGATGGCCCGGTTCGGTCGCAAGCGCGCTGCTGCCCGCGCCCGTGCGGGCCGGGCTGGCGCTCGAGCGACGGCGAGCGGGTGCTGGCCGCCGCGCCGCTGGTCGACCGCCGCTGGGTGGTCGGGACGACCCGGGCGCTGCACGTCGTGGACGCCGAGCGGCGCCGGGGAGCGGCACGGCTGGGACCAGGTCGCCGCGGCCGTCTGGTCCGACACCGCGTCGATGCTGCAGGTGACCTGGGCCGACGGCAGCCGGCAGCTGCTGCTCGAGCTGGCCGGGGACGCCGGCTTCCTGCCCGAGGTGATCCGCGAGCGGGTCGAGGCGAGCGTCGTGGTGTCGCGGCGGATCGGCGCCGGTGGGCGGCGCGGCGTACGGGTGGCGGTGCGGCGAGCCGGGCCGGGGGCCGCGCTGACGACCCAGGTCGTGGCCGACCGAGGCGTGGACCTGGCCGAGCCGGAGCTCGCGGCCCGGGTGGCGGCGGAGCTGGCTGACCTGCGCGAACAGACCGGGATGCACCGGATCTCGAGGTCGGGGGCGTGGGCTCCCGCGGTTGGACTCGAACCAACGGCCGTCCGATTAACAGTCGGATGCTCTGCCAACTGAGCTACGCGGGATTGACGAGTCGTCAGGTTAGCGCACGGTGACCAGTCGGCTCACGCCGGTTCGTCGCATCTGACCGACTGGCGAGCGCTGGCCGGGACGGTGCTTTGGTGGCTGCGGCCGGATCGACCATTCTCCGACCATCCACCGTCCCCGACAGGAGAGGTCATCAGGCCATGAGCCGAACCCGTCACCTGCGCCGCCTGAGCTTCCGCGGCGGCCATCATCGCGGCAGCGGCCGTCGTCGTCGGCGTTCCCGCCGCGGTCGCCGGACCACACCGACACAGACGCCCAACCCGACGCCGACCAGCTCGCGCCAGATCGAGAACCTCGGGCTGGTCAAGAACGCGATCCGGTCCTACTACGGGGACACGGTCGTCAACGGCGTGCACCAGGCGTCGGCCACCTCGCCGTACGCGCACGAGATCGCCGGCGACGAGCAGGACCTGATGAAGTACCTGCGCAACCAGAAGGACAAGCCGCACACGGCAAGCCGGCGATCGTGCTCGACGTCGACGACACCAGCCTGCTGACCTACGTGTACGACGCGAACCACGACTTCGGCTATGACTTCAACACGAACAGCGCAGGCGGTCCTGGACAAGATCTTCCCGGCGGTCTTCGGGATGAACGACGTCGCGACCTGGGCGACCACGCACGGGTACACGCTGTTCTTCGTGACCGGCCGGCCGGCATCGCCCAGGAGCACGCCGACCATCGAGAACCTGAACGAGCAGGGCTTCCCGGCGGCGGTGCACTACTACACTCAAGGACCAGACCGCGTCCTACCTGGCTCCGTGCGCGGCTCGACCTGCACGACGATCCAGTACAAGTCGCTGACCCGGCAGCTGATCGAGTCGCAGGGCTACGACATCGTGGCCAACGTCGGTGACCAGTTCTCCGACCTCGAGGGTGGGTTCGCCGACCGCACCTTCAAGCTGCCCAACCCGATGTACTTCATCGCCTAAGGCGCACCGGGCGGCAGTCTCGGCTGGACGTTCGCCGAGACTGCCGCCCTTCACTCTCGCTGCTGGGACAGCCGTTGCCAGAGTCGGCGCAAGGTTCTGCGGTCGGTCGGTGAGGCGACCGCAAACAGAGTCCGCCGCAGCACGTCGTTGTGGGTCGGCCGCGCGGCTTGCAATGCGCGATCGCCGTCGTCGGTCAAGACCGCGAACCATTTGCGCCCGTCGGCCGGGTCGACCTCACGGCGCACCAGGCGGTCCCGCTCGAGCCGGGTCACGAGATGAGTCGTGCCCGCCGGGCTGAGCAGCACCTGCTCGGCGAGCTGCGACATGCGGAGCCGATGCTCTGGGGCGTTGAACAGCGTGATCAGCACTTCGAACTCCGTTACCGGCAGACCGTGTTGGCGGCGGAGCTCGCCGTCGAGCTCCTGCAGCACGGTGTGGTGCAGCAGCAGCAACGCGCCCCACGACTCCCACTCGTCGCGGTCGAGGAACTCATGTCGAGGTCTTGACGTGGCCATGTCTCTGAGTATATTTCCTTTCGTACGAAAATATCTACGCGACTCGCCCGCGTCAACGAACAGGACTGGAAGGGAACGCACATGCTCGCCAACAACCGGATCTCCGCGGTCCTCGTCTCGACTGACCTGGAGCGCAGCCAGCAGTTCTATGAGACCAAGGTCGGCCTCGCCCTAGAGCCAGAGACCATCAAGAACCACCTGGTCTTCGGCTGCGGCGACGGCTCGACCCTGCTGGTCTATGGGCGCGGCAGCGGCAACAAGGCCGACCACACCCAGGTTCGGTTCTGGTCGACCGATCTGGACAAGGACGTTGCGGTGCTCAGTGCCAACGGCATCGAGTTCGAGGAGTACGACGCCGGAGCCTTCAAGACCATCGACCATGTCGTCACCACACCCGGCATCGGCCGTTCGGCCTGGTTCAAGGACCCCGACGGCAACACCATCGCCGTGTTCCAACCCGAGTAGTTCTGGGCGGCGCGGCAGCGTCACGGGCCCAGAGGCATCGGGCGGCAGTCTCGGCCGTACTGTTCGCCGAGACTGCCGCCCTTCGCCCCTCACGCGGGCTCCTGCACGGCCCGGGCGGTGAGACCCGGGTCCGCACGGCCGGCCCACTCGATGAGGCCAACCCGGCCCGCCCTGATACACGGCTCGCGGAACGACTTTGCCCGCCGCTCGGGGCCGCCCCAGCCAATAGAGTGCTGGCGACCAGGGGCGGTAGCTCAGCCGGTTAGAGCAGCGGGCTCATAACCCGTCGGTCGTGGGTTCGAGCCCCACCCGCCCCACTCGTTCCTATTCGTCCCATCTGTGACTTCCCGCGATCATGACGTCGCCCGCGGCCGGTCAGCCGCGCAGTTGCTCGAGCAGGCCCATGTCGTCGCGGCAGGCCCAGTGCTCGACGAGCATCCCGTCGGCGACGCGCCAGATGTGGATGAAGGTCCACGTAACCGGTCGACCGTTGATGGGCACGTCCGCCAGGAGGGGCATCGTGGACGACCGATGTGTCCCGTGCAGGGTGAGATGTTGCGCGACGAGGTCGCCGTCCTCGATGAGGTGGTGCTGCTCCAACGTGACCGGACCCAGGTCGGTGTCGATGGTGCGCAGGATCGCTCGCAGGCCTTCGCGGCCCTGAGGTCCGGCGGCGTGGTTGACCAGATCGGGGGCGACCAAGTCATCGAGCACGGTCTCATCGCCGGCCTCGTTGTCGTTGGAACATCTCGGCGACCGTCTCGCGCGCGCTCCGCTCAGTCATGGGCGCTCAGCCCGGACCGGCCAGGTCGGCCTGAGTCATGCCTGCTGGGTGTCCAGTCGGCCATTGGACCAGCTCGATCCGATAGCCGTCAGGGTCGGTGAGCCAGGCGGTCCAGAAGTCCTCGGATCCGTTGGGGGAGTGCGGCTCCTCAGCCGCGATGCCACGAGTTGCGAGCTGGTCGACGGTCTCCCGGACGTTGTCGACGTTGACGACGAGGGCACTCAGGCCACTCGGGTCCACGTGGTCCAGGCTCGGGTCCTGGGCGAGCTCGAGGGCGACGAACTCGTCGTCCGGGAGCTTCAGCATCGTCAGATCGCCGAGCTCGGTCCCTGGGACGGAGCCGAGGACCTCGTATCCGAGGGCGGCGTAGAACGAGATCGACTGCTCGGCATCGGTCACCCGAAGTCCGAGGTGCAGGGTCCTCATGCCGTGTCCTTCCTGGGTTTGTCCGCGAACAGCCGGCCGTAACCACCGACGATGACGTCGCCGTCGGTGTGGGAGAGGAGCTGCCAGAGCAACACCTGGTTCGCCGTCAGGACCGGGCGGTCGATCGCGGCCTCCAACCGTTCGACCGCGGCGGCCGTGCGAAAGCCGTTGCCACCAAAGACGACCGCCTCCGCGGCATCCTCGACGTGGGCGACCGCCCAGTCGACGACAGCAGCGGGTTCGATCAATCGCGGGTCGGGCGCGAGCTGTGCGGACGCCGAGGAGACGACGTCGAACCCCTGGCTGGCGAAGTAGTCGACGCCGCGTTCGTTGAGCTCGGCCGAGAACCACGGAGCGCCGATGAGTGCGACGCGGTTCACTCCGAGCACGCTGAGAGCGCGCAACGTAGCGGCGCCGGTGCTCACGGCCGGCCGGCCTGAGCGGTCCGAGATCCGTGACATCGCGGCCGCTTCGGCCGCAACGCCGATCACGTAGGCCGTCGTGGTCGAGGCGTAGCCGATGACGTCGATCGGCTTGGCCAGCAGGGCGTCGAGGGCGCGGTCGAGGTGCAGCGGGAGCGTCAGCTCGCGCAGGGCAGCCGGCGTTCCGTTGGTGGCCCCGGCGGCGCCCTCGACGCGGGCGACTCGGGTGGTCACCCGCCCGCCCGTCATCAGCGCAAACTCCACCTCGGGCCCGGGGGTCACATGCGGCGTGATCACGCCGATCGCCGTTGAACCCGAACCGCTCATGTCTTCGACCGTAACCACTGGGCGTGGGCCGCGCTCGCTGGTGCTCGAGTGGCTGCACACCAGAGCTTGAGGTCAGTCGTCACCCTCCTGCTGGGCAAGGACGCGACACTCCTGACACTGCGGTGCCATGCCGGGCCAAGGGCCTGAGGCGCGAGGGTCCAGATCCCGGTGGCACAGGCTCTGCTCTTCACCCTCGCGGACCGCATGGCGTACGCCGACGCCCATGTACCCCGCGTGTTGCCGGGTTCGCCGGCCAACCCGGACTCCCTGTGGCTCGGCCCGCCTCGACGACTCCCAACCACCGTGAAGCTGCATAGCCGCAACGTACAGCGCCACGGCCTTGCGGGGCGGGATGGACTACGCCGTTTCGCCACTCTCGCAATACCGGCCGCCACCAACAGTAATCGGCTGTCAGCCAAGAGGACCGGCGGCGTCTCTCCGGCCGGTCCGAAGATCCGAATTCGCCTGACAGACGGTCCGATCCGGCCCAGGATTCAGCCAGCCGTCCGACTCCCAGACCGGTTCGAGATGTGGAGACCCCAATGGCAGACGCCCTCAGCCGTGGTCGACGTACCCGCCGTCGTCGGGTCCGGACGAGCACGGCCTTCGCTGCCGGCCTGCTGGCTCTCGCGATGCCCATCGCCACGGCCGGCGTCGCGGCCGCCGCCACGCTCGCCGATCTCCCGTCGCCGAGTGCGTCCGTCGACGGCCGCGTCCGCCAGCTGGCCTACGCGGGCAACACCCTGTACCTGGTCGGGGACTTCACCCACGCGACGGACAACGGCAGCACCGTCACTCGCAACTATGCGGCTGCGATCGACATCACGTCCGGCCACCTCCTGCCGTGGAACCCCAACCCGGACGGCAGCGTCTACGGCATCGCTGTCGACTCGACCAACGGCGTCGTCTACCTCGGCGGCAAGTTCACGACCATCGGCGGGGTCAAGGAGACCAAGCTCGCCCAGGTGTCGGCGGACACCGGCGCGGTCAGCGCAGCCTGGAAGCAGCCGGTGAGTGGCGTGGTCAACTCGCTGTCGATCGGCGACGGCAAGCTGTACGTCGGTGGGCGGTTCACCAAGGTGGGTGGCGCTGTCCGGGCCGATGCAGCGGCGATCAGCCTCAGCACTGGCACCCTCGACCCGAGCTGGCAGCCCAACGTTTCCGGTGGTCAGCTGTACGTCGTGAAGGCAGCGACGGGCCGGGTCTACCTCGGCGGCGACGCCACCTCGATCGATGGTTCGGCGCAGCTGTCGAAGTTGGCCGCAGTCGACACGACGACGGGGGCGCTGGACCCGACCTTCACTCCGAGTCCCGCGATCCCGTGGGACGTGTTCGACGTCGACGTCACGTCGACCGCCGTCTACGTGGCCGTCGGTGGACCGGGCGGCCGGCTTTGGTCGCTCGGACCGGATGGGTCGACCAACTGGGTGGTCACCGTCGACGGGAACATGATCGCCGTGACGGACGTCGGCGGACTGATCGTTGCCGGAGGTCACTTCAACTTCGTCTGCAGCTCGTTCACGCTAGGTCCTCACGGGGTTTGCATGGGCCCGAGCTCGGAGCGCAAGAAGCTGGCCGCTGTGGACGCCAACGGCGTACTGCAGGCCTGGGCCCCGAACGCCAACTCGGCTCAAGGCGCCTACGCCGTCCGTTCTGACGCAGCCGGCGACCAGGTCGCCGTCGGAGGAGACTTCACGTCGTTCCACCTCAAGAAGGTGCCGCAGGCACACGTCGCCCTCTTCTCCGTCAACTGAGCTCCGTCACCGAACTGGTCGCAGCTGGGCTGCGGCGCAGCCAACCCCAAGCCAGCAGCGCGGCGATCGAGCCGTTGACGATCGCCACGGAGACGTCGCTGAGGTGATGCATCCCTCGGTACAGCCGGGCCGTGGCCACCAGAGGTGGCACCAGCAGGCAGAGGGTCACGGTGACCGCACGCAGCGCCGGGCGGCGGATTCGCAACGCCAGCAAGGCGAGTGTGACGTAGAGCCCGGTGGCTGCCCCGCTGTGGCCGCTCGGATAGCTGGAGGTGGGCGGTGAGTCGTCGAGTTTCACCACGTCCGGCCGCTGACGGTCGATCAGCAGGGTGGTGAAGAAGAACACCAGCGCCTGAAGCGTGATGGCGATCAGCGGTACGACGGCGAACCACCATTGCCGGGTCCGCCACCAGATGATGGCCACGACGACGAGACAGACCCCGATGATGCTGACGGTCGCGCCGGTCCAGGAGAAGACCAGCGTGACGTCGTTCAGAAGCGAGGTGCGATGGGCGGCCAGCGTCTTGTTGAGCCCCTCCTCAGACCGGCCGAGGTGCTTGAGCGGTCCCTTCGAGATGGCCCAGCCGATGGCGAGCACGACCAGGCCCCACACCGCCATCGGGGCCAGTGCCCGCAGCGCGAGGTCGCGCGCCGCCTCACCGCCGGACGGCCGCGAGTCGTCTTCCTGCCATCGGGTGCGGAATGCCATCAGGTGAGCTCCTTCGAGATGTCAGTCGGAGTCGGTGGGCTCCAACCGGTGTAGCCGGCGTACGACGCCGCGCACAGGCCACAACCGAGCAGCACCCCTGCGACGACGTCGGACGGGAAGTGTGCGCCCATGAAGACCCGGTCCGCGCACGTGATGGCCAGCCAGATGACTCCGGCGCCGAGCAAGCTGCGTCGCGCTGCGATCCCCAGGACGGGGTGGAGCAGCAGCAGCACGACCGTGACCACGATCGCGTTGTTCGTGGCATGCCCGGAGGGGAAGGAGTAGCCGGCGTGGACCGCGAACGGGTCCTCGACCACCGGCCGAGCCCGCTGCACCGCCGCCTTGAGCGCGGTCGCGATCAACCAGCCGGTGGCCATGGTGGCCAACGCCCAGGCGACGCGGGTATGCAGGTGGAGGCGGAACCAGGCGAAGGCGCAGACCGGCGCACCGAGCAGCGCGTAGACCACCCAGGGCTGGCTCACCACCTCCCAGGTCGCCGCGACAGAGCGGAACTTGGCATGCGAGCGCGTGAAGTCCGTTGCCGCGCTGATGATGTCGTCGTCGAGAGTCACCAATGGGCCGAACTTGGCGCGCACCAAGAATGCGAGGACCGCGGTGGGGACCGCGACGACTACGGCGTAGACGACGGCCCGGCTCAGGCGCTGCCAGCGCGACCGTCGGGCTCGCTCCATCCAGGAATCCTGGCAGCGACCGACCGGTACGACCTGTTGAAACGTCTGAGGCTTCTATGCAGAGTGGATGTTCAACCCGTCGCGCTCGTCGTCCCAGGCCGCAGCGCTGATCCGCCACCCGGCGGGAGTTCGGACGAACTGCAGGGTCTTCATCCCCCGAGCAGTGAACGGCACCCCGTCCTGGACTCCGGCCTTGGCGTAGCTGGAGAAGCGATGAGCGATGTCCCCGAAGATGTCCGTGCGGCCGGCCAGCTCCCACTCGCTGAACTCGGTCAACGTGCCGCCGGTGAGCAGCGCCTGCCGCGGCGCGATGAACGAGTCCACGCCGTAGACGGCCGGCACGTCTCCGCCGGTGCGGATGATCACCGCTTCGGGCAGCAGCACGTGGCGGAGTCGCTCGAGGCTCTCGGCACAGTCCGGACCGGAGACGAACGCCGCGAAGAACGTCCGCGTGATGTCGGCGATCGCCTCCAGGTCATTGGCGGCGCCGTTGTCCAGGGGGCTGCGGCCGGTCACCAGCAGGAGATTAGTGGAGCACCCCAGAGGTGGTCGCCGCCATCGAGTGCTGGCGGCCTGACCGTGGCATGCTGAAGGCGTGGATGAGGACCTCGCCAGCATGGGCGGGTGAGCTACGGCTCGCCGGGGTCAACCCCGGCCAGGTGGAGCGGATCTGCTCCCTGTGCGTCGACCGGCTGGACGTCTCCGGCGGCGGCGTCTCGATGATGACCGTGGTCGGCAACCGTGCCGTGGTCTGTGCGACCGACGACACGGCCGCTGCGATCGAGGAGATGCAGTTCACCCTTGGCGAGGGCCCGTGCCTGGATGCCGCCGCGCGCAGCCGGCCAGTCCTGGTTGCCGACCTCCGCCATGCCGCCGACCACACCCCCGACCTCTGGCCGACGTTCACTGCCGAAGCCGTAGCGGCCGGCGTCGGAGCGGTCTTCGCCTTCCCCCTGCGGATGGGTCGGGTCAGCGTGGGTGCGCTCGGCCTCTATCGCCGCCGGCCGGGTGACCTGTCGCAGCGCGAGCTGGTGCGCGGCCTGCTGGCCGCTGACGCGGTCGCGTCGGCTCTCGTTGACCTGGACCCCAACCGTTCTGATGCCTTTGCTGACGACACCGCGATGCGGGCCAGCTACCAGATGCAGGTGCACCAGGCCAGCGGCATGGTCCAGGTGCAGATGGGCGTGACCATCGACGACGCCTACCGGATCCTGAAGGCCCGCGCCTATGCCTCCGACCGAACGATCGCGGAGGTGGCCCGGGACGTCGTCGAAAGACGGCTGCGCTTCTCGGCGGAGGACGACGCATGAACCCGGGCAACATGCCGCCGCCTCCGGCCGACCGAGAGCAGGCCCTCGCGCAGGTCCTGGTATCCCTCGCCGACACGCTGGTCGAGGACTACGACATCGTCGAGTTGTTGGACCGGCTCATCGCGCGCCTGCCTCGAGCTCCTCCAGGTCAGTGCGGCCGGGCTGCTCTTGGACGACCGACTTGGCCAGCTCGCGTGATGGCCTCCTCCAGCGAGGAGGCCCGGGTCATCGAGCTGTTCCAGATCCAGAACAACGAGGGACCCTGCCTCGACTGCGTCCGCACCGGCAACATCGTGGCTGACGGGAGACCTGCGCGACCAGCGCGAGCGCTGGCCACTCGTTCATCCGCGACGGCCCTGGAGGCGGGCTTCGGCTCGGTCGCGGCCGTGCCGATGCGGCTGCGAGAGACCACGATCGGTGCCCTGAACCTGTTCAACCCCGATCCCGCCGGTGTCGGAACGACGACCAGCGTCTCGCTCAGGCGTTGGCCGACGTCGCGACCATCGGGATCCTGCAGCAGCGGACTGTGCACCAGAGCCGGCCTGCTCGCCGAGCAGCTCCAACTGCGTTGAACAGCCGCGTCATCATCGAACAGGCCAAAGGCGTTGTCGCAGAACGGCATTCGATGAGCATGGACGTCGCCTTCGACACGATCCGCGGCCACGCTCGGAACCACAATCTCAAGCTGACCGACGTCGCGCGGAGCGTGGTCCATGGCGACCTCGACCTGGGGGAGGGTCCGGACACCTAGGCCGGCGTCGGTTCGCGGCGAAGCATCGAGACCAGGTCAACGGAGGCCGGGCTCTCCGCCCGGCCGGTGAGCCAGCCCTGCAGCTGCACGTTGGGTGGCAACGCCGCCCGCTGCGCTGCGGTCTCGACGCCCTCGACGATGCAGGCGAGGTCCATGTCGGCCGCGAGACCGGCCACCGCGTTGACGATCTTGCGACAGGTCTGGTCGCCCGGGAGGCCCGCGGTGAACGACCGGTCGACCTTGACCGCCGAGACGGGCATGGTCGCCAGATACCTCAGGCTGGCGTAGCCGGTGCCGAAGTCGTCGATCGCGATGCCGACTCCCTCTTCCCGCAAGGCCCCCAGGCTCTTGATAGTTGAGCGCGCTGCCTGGAGGAGTGAGGTCTCCGTGAGCTCGAGCACCAGGTCCTGCGGCCCAAGACCGTTGCGGGCCAACGCCAAGCGGACGGCGTCCGTCAGGGACGAGTGCTGGGCCTGCATCGCGGAGACATTGACCGCCATCGTGACTGACTCGATCTCCGGCTGGACGGACCGCCAGCGAGCCAGCTGCGCACAGGCCATCTCCAGCATGGAGGCGCCCACTCGCTGGATGAGGCCGGTCTCCTCGGCCACGACGATGAAGACATCCGGTGGGATCTTGCCACCGGCCGGGTCGGTCAGCCGGGCCAGGGCCTCGAACCCGACGAGCTCGCCCGACGCCGAGTCGTAGATCGGTTGGTAGGCGCTCGAGAAGCCGGCTGGCCAGTGACCGGCCGATCTCCAGTCCGGGTCGGCCATGATCTTCTCGGCGTGCTCCAAGGCGACGAGGAGAGCCTGCTCGACGCGGCTTCGCTCGGCCAGGTTGGCCCGCAGGCGGCCCTCGAAGATCTCGTAGCGGGCCTTTCCCCGCCGTTTGGCCTCGTACATCGCGGCGTCCGCGTCACCGAGTACCTCATCGGCTGTCGCCGCAGCGACGCCCTGGTGTGAGGCCAGCCGACTGAAGGTGATCCCGATGCTCGCGCCGACGACGTGGCTCATCTCGCCGACTTCGATCGGGCGACGAAGGGCTCGGTGCACTCGGTCGGCGACGAGCACGGCCAGGCTCCGGTCGGTGGCGGCGAGCGGGCCGCGTCGTGCGGCGTGCGCGGGAGGTGAGTCGATGCGGTTCCACGGCTCGACCACAATGACGAACTCGTCCCCTCCGACCCGAGCGACGGTGTCGTCGCCGCGGATGACCTGTTTCAGCCGGTGAGCGACCTCGACCAGTACGGCGTCCCCGGCTGCGTGTCCGGCGTTGTCGTTGACCCGTTTGAAGCCATCAAGGTCGCAGAACAGCACGGCGACCTCGCGCCCCTCGTGGCCAGAACGGAGCAGAGCGGCGTCGAGTCGGTCCAAGAGCAGCGCCCGGTTCGGCAACCCGGTCAGATGGTCGTGCAACGAGTAGTGCTCGAGCCGCTTCTCCAAGGCGATGGCGTCCGTGATGTCGCGCAGTGCCACGACGACCTGGGTGACCCGGCCGTTCACGTCGCGGTTGAGCGGGGTGATGCGTTGGGAGAACCACTGCGCCGTCCCGTCGGCGCGGATCAACCGATGGCTGAACTGCGTGATGGCGCCATCAGGCGTGTCGGCTGCTTGGGCGATAGCGCCGGCGAACTGGCTCTTGTCCTCCTCGGGCATGAACACGCCGATCTGACTCGCCTCCCGCGCCCGGGCGGTGACGTAGCCCAGCAGCTCGGACACGTCGCGGTTGCTCCAGACCATCGTCCGAGTCGCGGTATCGAAGACCAGGATCAAGTCGGGTGACGCACTGATCACCGCATCCTGGAACGCATGGGCTGCCCGCGAGTTCGCCTCCGCCCGGAGCCGGCGGGTCACGCTGGTGAACACCACTTAACGTGGTCGGGCCGGCCACCGTCCATGCGGCCAATCACCACCCGCCCGCAGCTAGGGCTGCGCGGCGGCCCGCCCGGTCCAGCTGGGTGCCGCGCATCCGTGTCAGCAGCGGCCACCGGGGTCCAGGGAGGTCGACGTACGGATCGTACTCGTCGTACCCGCATGGAACCGATTGTTAGTGCCAACCCGCAGTGGAAGGTGACGGGTAGCAACGGTGTCCAGCGATCGGAGCTGTCATGAAGGTCATGAGTCGGGCTGGTCTGGTGTTCGGTGTTGTCGGTCTGGGTCTGAGCGTCCTCCTGTCCCCCCTGACGGCCAGTGCCGACACAGGTTCGCGGCAGCACGGTCGGGTGGCGGCGGCCCACAAGATCGATGGCGTCACTCCGCCGGAGGTCTTGGCGCAGTTCTGGACGAGGTTGTACGAGACGCCCGGGGCCGAGCTGCCCGACTGCTGGGGGATCGGCCAGACCGGCAAGGTGCTCGTTGCGTGGACCGAGAACAGCTGTACGGCGCACCGCGGCCAGGTCGTGCTCTTCCCTTGGGGCAACGGCTGCGACGACACGATCCTCGACCCGCCGTTCCGCGCAGTCGGCGCGCAGGCTCAGCGCCGCTGCGCGGTCGGCTTCGACCGTCAGACCACGAGCTCCCTCTCGATCTCGGTGGACGGTGGCCGGCCGGTCGCGTTCCTCGCTCCGCGCTTCGAGTTCGTGACCCACCAGTTCACGGTGACGCCCGTGGCGGACAACGCGGCTGCCGGCACGCCGGGCCTCGTGACCCATGCCCGGGCTCACGCCTGGATCGCGTTCGTCGAGGATCTGCCGCTGGGCGCGCACACCCTTACCGTCCACGCCACGTTCCCCGACGGGGGCGAGTTCGAGTTCGCGAGGTACGTCAACGTCGTCCGCTGACGAGAGGGACGCGATTGACGGATCATTGACTCGTTGGATGTAAACCCTTTACCAGCAGGGGGATTGGTCGGTCGTCACGCTCTGGTGAGTGTCACGCCGAATGCGGTCACAAGGTTGGTGATCCGGTTGCGAGGCCACCTCTTGCGCGAGTTGAATGCGCCCGCCGGGTGTGACCATTCAGAGGAGCAGGTTCATGTCGCGATCGTCGAAGGTCCGGACAATGGCGGTCGCGGTGTTCGCCGCCGCACCCTTGGCAGTGACGGGTGCCGCATCCAGTGCGGGCCTCGCCGCCACCGCCTTCGTGGCCACCGGCGGGATCGCCGGTGCCGTTCGGGCACGAGATGGTGCATCACACGTTCCTGACGCCTCCGACGACGGCGGACTGCGAGGCCAACTTCGGCATCGCCTGCTACTCGCCGGTGCAGTTCCAGAAGGCCTACAACCTCGGCCCGCTCTACGCCAATGGCTGGACCGGCAAGGGCAAGACGATCGCCATCATCGACTCTTTCGGTACGCCGACCGGCAAGGCCGACCTCAAGGTCTACGACAAGGCGTTCGGGCTGCCCGACCCGCCCAGCTACCAGGTCATCCAGCCGGCCGGTGCGGTGCCGCCCTTCGACCCGACCAACGACGACATGGTCGGCTGGGCCCAGGAGGCGACCCTCGACATCGAGATGGCTCACGCCATGGCGCCCGAGGCCAACATCCTGCTCGTGGAGACGCCGGTCGCCGAGACCGAGGGCGTGCATGGCTTCCCCGAGATCGTGAAGGCCGAGAACTACGTCATCAAGCACCACCTCGCCGATGTCATCTCGCAGAGCTTCGGCGCCAGTGAGGCGACCTTCCCGACGGCTCAGTCGCTGCTGCAACCTGCGCAGCGCGTTCAAGGCCGCTCAACAGGCCAACATCTCGGTCCTCGCATCATCCGGAGACTCCGGTGCGGCCGATGTCTCGAACATCTCCGGCAGTCGCTACCTGCTGCACCCGGAGACGAGCTGGCCGACGTCGGACCCGTTGGTCACGAGCATCGGTGGGCTGCAGTACTTCCTGGACGCCAAGGGCCACCAGGCCAAGCCGCCGGCCGTCTGGAACGACCAAGCCCTGTTCGGCTCCCCGGCCTCCGGTGGAGGCGGTCGCTCCGAGATCTTCGCCCGGCCGTCGTACCAGGATGGGGTCGCAGGTGAGACGGGCAACCACCGTGGCGTGCCGGACATCTCGTTGTCCGCGGCGGTCGACGGCGGGGTCATCGTCTATCTCAGCGGGACCACCAACGGCGGGACGCCGGACGGCTTCCACGTCTACGGCGGCACCAGTGAGGCCAGCCCGATGTTCGCGGGCGTCGTCGCCATCGCCGACCAGCTGGCCGGACACGACCTCGGCCTGCTCAACCCGGCGATCTACCGGCTCAACGCCGCGAACGCCTCCGGCATCCAGGACGTCACCGACGGCAACAACACGGTGAGCTTCGACCAGGGCGGCTCGACCCACACGGTCACCGGGTTCAACGCCAAGCATGGCTATGACCTGGCCAGCGGGGTCGGCGGCATCGACGCGGCGAAGTTTGTCCCGCAACTGGTCGCAGCGTCGCACTAAAGGCAGAATCGGCTCGTGCGCCAGGCCTTCGCCCATGAAGCAGTCGTCGTCCTCGAGGGCGAAGGCGACCCCCGAACCCTCGGGGCGGCCATCACCGTGCACCTGTGCGGGAGCTGGGACCACGAGCCGCCGTGTCCGCTGGCCCCGCACCACACCGGTTTTCAGCGGACCGGCCAGGAGGTGCAGCTGCGGGTCCTGTTCGCGGCCGATCCGTCGGACGAGGTCAAGGTGCGCAGCGAGATCGACGCCGCCCTGAGCTCATCGGTCGGCGTCGACCCGGAGGGCCGGCGTACGCGCTGGAGGTTGGCCCGTTCGGGACCGGCTCAGGTCCGCCACGCGGAGACGAGCCACGCCCGGCGGCTGGCCCAGGGCTGACGCCGGCTCGCTTTTCGGGTCGAGGAAGTCGACTCAGCTGCCCTGAGGTGTGCCAGGCTCCATCCCAGGCCGGTCGTTCCCTTTCTCGAGGGTTCCCGGCCCAGGCCCCGGCCGGTGCTCGCCGCGCCTGCCGGGGCCGCCTTCGTCCCCCCACCCGCCGCTTTTGCTTGGCTGTCGAATCCGGGTTTGGCCGTCGAGTCCGGGTATTTAGGGGTGGAATCGGGCCCCAGACTCCGGACCTGACCGCCAAACCCGGACTGGACGGCCAAGCCCAAGCGGGGGGTGGGGAAGTTCACCTGGTCGACAGGCTGCGGTCCGGTGGGGTTGGCCGGTCGGCCCGGCGAGCGGCGCAGCGTGGTGCCACCAACCACAGGAGGCAGCACGATGACCACGCAGCTGACGGAGACGACCTGGTACGACGAGTCGGCCGGCTTCGACGAGCTTGACGGCTTGGCCGGGCTGGACGCTCTCGGACCGGACGACGACGACGAGGACGACGACGAGGACGACGACTACCGCGACTGAACGACGCGGTTCAGCGCCCGGTCGCGTGCAGGCCGGGGCTGACCGCGGCGAGCGCGACCGACAGCACGACGAGCGCGGCCAACAGAACGCCTGACGTCGCCGCCACCCGCAGCACCACGAACCGCGGCCGGCCGTAGCGCGGGTTGCGCAGCCGGGCGTCCGGCCGGTCCGCCGGCCGCCGCGGCTGCCACAGCCGGACCGCGAGCAGGGCCAGGATCGGCACCTGGGCGACCCACACGGCGACCCGCCACGGCCCGTCGACCCGGACATTCGGGCCGAGCGCGAGCGTGTGCCAGAGCGCCAAGGCATAGACCAGAGCCGCGAACTGGTGGGCGACCAGCCAGACCCGAGGGCCGAGCCGGCGGCGCAGGTAGTACGACGGGCCCAGCACGACCGCGCCGTAGAAGGACAGAACGCCGAGCGTGTAGCCCAGAGCCGCGACCGGCGACTGCTGCGGCACGAGGGCGACCAGCCACGAGCCGCCCGGGCGTACCGATCGCGTAGGCCGACAGGTGCGTCGATCATCAGCCCGAGGACGACCAGGTTGATCCGCCGATGCAGCCGCAACAACCGATGTCGTTGACGGACAAGGGATTTCGGTAGTCGCGTCCCCACCAACAGGCCCAGCACCAGCCCGACATACGACCAGGTCAGCGCCGTGGCGCCGCTGGCGCTGACCAGGGCCGACGCCGCGCCCATGACGTCGGCCCGGCCCGTCCCGCGGATCGCCCGGTAGAGCCCGTACGTCGCGGCGGCCGCCACGGCGGCGTGCACGGCGCCGGCCCGGACGTCGTGTGCGGGTCAGCGTGGTGGGCACGGCTCCATCCTCGCTCGACGTCGACCCGGACGTATCGTGGCGCGCTGGCCCAACTCCTGGCATCCTCTGCCCTGCACGAGGAGGTGGTGGCATGGCGCCACAGCAGAGCTTCCTGCCATCCCGCGATGGCTTCGCGTTCACCAACTCCTGGCCGCCCGCCCCGGCGGTGTCGATGGCGACGGCTTTCGGCGAGATCGACATCGGCAACGCCAAGGACGGGCTGTGCGGCGGCATGGTGTTCGCCGCACTCGACTACTGGTACGCCGGTGTCACGCCCGCCGGTGCCGCAGCCCAAGCCCAAGTCGCCGCTCTACAAGTTCCTGGTCCGCCGGATCATCGACTCGTGGCACGTGCCGGTCGGCGTCGGCCAGTACTTCACCTGGATGAACCTCCCGGACGGCGACGTCGGGCTTCACGGCCTTCGGCCACAAGGTCGTCGTCGAGCACGGGGTGTCCGGTCGCACCATCACCCAGCAGTGGCCGCTCGATCCGCAGTGACCTGGACCGTGGCATCCCCTGCGCCCTGGGCCTGGTCACCGTCGCGTCGCACAACCCGGCCGACCTCGGGCTCAACCACCAGGTGCTGGCCTATGGGTACGACGTCGACCGGGTCGACCGGTGACGGTGCACGTCTACGACCCCAACAGCGGGCAGGACGACGGCGTCACGATCACCTTCGACACCTCGCACCCGACCAAGGCCACGACGTTCGCCCACACGATCGACATCGGGCACCCGGTGCGCGGGCTTCTTCCGTACGGCGTACAGCCCGGTCGCACCGCCGAGCGGCCTGAGGCTCAGAACGTCGGAGACCGACGAGGTGAGGCCGCCGTAGGCCGCAGGGCGAAGCGCACGACGATGCTGCCCACCAGCACGGTCAGCATCCGGCTGTGCGGCAACGGCTCGCCCGGCCGCATCGCGGCGTCCCGCAGGCGATAGGTGCGTAGGGCACTGCCGCCGACCACCGCGCCGAGCAGGCAGATCGCCGCCGAGAGCAGGTCGATCGCGCGCGGCAGGTCGGCGACCCGGGCCAGCGAGGTGAGCCCGATCGCCGCCCGCCAGCAACGCCAGGGAGGTGCGCACCCAGGCCAGAGCGGTCCGTTCGTTCGCCAGCGACCAGCGCGGATCCGGTTCGGCCACGGCCCCATTCAACCGTGTCATCCTGGATGCCCATCGCGTCGAGCGCGAAGGCCATGACCTCCGCCTCGTAGCTGCAGGTGACCGTAGCGGCCGGCCGGACCGACGTGGGCGCCCGGCGCCCAGCTCGGCCCGGAAGAGCAGCGGAGCGGTCGCCTCCGGACCGGCCGTCGCGCGCAGCCGGGCGACCCACTTGGCCGGCTCGTGCACGAGCACGCGCGGGTCGTTGACGCTGCCGGTCACCAGCAGGGGCGGGCGATAGCCGCTCGGTGGGTTGTCGTACGGCGAGTAGGCCATCATCCAGGCGAAGTCCTCGGGCCGGTGCGGGTCGCCCCACTCGTCCCACTCGGCCACCGTCAACGGGACCGTCTCGTCGAGCATCGAGTTGACGCAGTCGACGAACGGCACCTCGGCGATGACCGCAGCCCAGCGATGTGGGGCCAAACCCATTGCGGCGCCTTGCAACAGACCGCCGGCCGACAGCCCGCGGGAGACGATCCGGGCGCCGTCGACCACGCCGTCGGCCAGCGCGTCGGCGACGGCCACGAAGTCGCTGAAGGTGTGCTGCTTGGTCGCCAGATGCCCGTCGTCCCACCAACGCCGGCCGCGCTCACCGCCACCGCGGATGTGGGCCAGCGCGTAGACCACGCCGCGGTCGAGCAGGCTGACGACGGCCGGGTCGAACTCCGGCCAGTCGCAGGACTCGTAGGACGCCATAGCCCCACAGCAGGCACGGCGCCGTGCCGTCCAGCGGCGTGTCCACGTGCCGAGCCAGGCTCACCGGGACCAGCTCGCCGTCGGGAGCGGTCGCCCAGAACCGCTCGGTCCGGTAGCGGCTGGGCGTCGTACGCCGGCACGCTCGAGCTCCTTGACCAGGTGCCGGACGCCCGGTGGCGAGCTCCACGTCGTACCACTGCGGTCGGCTGGACGAGCGACTCAGCCGACACCCGGACGCTGCCGGCGGCGGGGTCGGCGTTGCGGCTCAGGCCGACCTGCCCGGCCGGGCGCGGCCGGCCTCGATCTCGTGGCTGGCCGCCGTCGGCAGGTCGAGCACGCGCAGGAACGGCTCGGCGTCGCGCCGGCCGCCGACCACGGCGAAGCCGCCGATGACGTCGACCGACTCCCACCGGATCGCCGGGTCGCCGGGCAGCGACCTCGACGGCCGTCGACGGGTCCGGCGCGGCCAGCGGCACGCGGACGACGCGGAACTCGCGGCGCGCCGTCGTTGGTGACGACCAGCAGATCGCCGTCGCCGGCCGGCCGATCCGTCCGGCGGAGCGGCGGGGCGAGGTGGTCGACGGCGTACTCGATGCCCGACCCGGCGCGGCCAGATCACCCGTCGGCGGGCGCGTCGGGTCGGTCGGCGGGCAGCCAGGAGATCTCGGTCGTGTCGCGGCTCTCGGCCTGGATCAGGACGATTCGCCCGTCGCGGGTCGCCTCGACCGTGAGCTCGAACCGCGCGTCCGGCTCGTCCAGCACCAGGCTGGTCCGGCCCCGTCGGAGTCGCAGCCGCCAGACCTGGTGCGGCCGGTTGAGCGGCGTCCGGGACCGTGTAGAACAGCGTGCGCGAGTCGGCCGACCACGCGCACGTGTAGTAGGTCGGCGCCGGCGATCGGGTCGCTGTCCGGCCCGTGGCCAGGTCACGGACCCTCAGCGCGAACCGCTCGTCACCTGCGGTGTCGAGCGACCAGGCGAGTCGCAGCCCGTCCGGGCTCGGCTCGCACACCCCCAGTGCGGCGTAGTCATGTCCTTCGGCTAACTCGTTGAGGTCGAGCAGTACACGCTCCGCAGCCGACCCCTGCGACGTCCCAGCGGGAAGGTCACGATCCGACATGCAGAACAGGTCGTACTCCTTCCCGACGAGCGTCCTCGTGTAGTAGACAGGGCCACCACGTGACCAACTGACTGACGAGTCAGCCGGGAGCGTCCGACTCGACATCTCGGAGAAGAGCCTGTCTTGGAGCGGCCGTGAGTGAGCAGTTCGGGCGTCGTAGTAGCGCCGTTCCTGAGCCAGGTGCTCCAACAGCTCGGCCGAGCCGCTCTCGCCGCATCCACGCGTAGTCGTCGACTCGCCGCACTCCATGCAGCTCTGATGTCACTGGCCGCCGCGGTGCGACCGGCGGGACTGCCTCGTCGCGATCACGCATTCGCGGAACGTAGCGCAGGCCGATCGTGAGACGGGCAACGGCGCGGGCTCGCCGGCCTCGCGGTCGCTCGGTGCGGTCCTCGCGCTTCTCGCCGGTGCGTACGTCGGAGCGGGTGCCGCGGTCGCCGGCGAGACGCCGACGCCGTCGCCCAGCCCGACGCCGACCGTCGCGCCGGTCCGCACCGCCACGACGTTCACCATGGGCGTCGACGCAGGACGTCGACTCGACGAACCCGTTCACCGGCATCGCGGCCGCGTCGTACGAGATCTACCAGCTGCAGTACGACACCCTGATGGCGTACGCCGAGAAGGACTTCAGCGACCATCGGCCGGCTGGCCACGCTCGTGGAGCCCGTCGGCGGACGGCACTGACCTGGACCTACAAGCTGCAGGCCGGGCCTCAAGTGGTCGGACGGCGTGCCGTTCACCGCCAAGGACGTGGCCTACACGTTCAACCGGGTCATCAACGGCACCTACGAGCAGACGAACTACGGCAACTACATCAGCAACATCACCAAGGTGACGGCGCCGGACGACACGACGGTCGTCATGAAGATCAAGACGCCGTCGCCGATCATGTACCACCTGGACGTCTACATCCTGCCGGAGCACATCTGGTCGAAGATCAGCGAGAAGGCCGTCGCGAACTACGCCAACGAGCCGACCCCCGGGCAAGCCGATCGTGGGGACCGGGCCGTTCATGCTGACCCAGGTCGTCAAGGGACAGTTCGTCCGGATGGACAAGAACCCGTACTACTGGGGCCCGCCGACCCACATCGACCACCTCGTGTTCCGGGTCTTCAACAACCAGGATTCGATGGCTCAGGCGTTGCGGCGCGGGGAGATCGACTTCGCCGACGACCTGGACGCCGGGGTGTTCAACGCGCTCAAGAACGACAAGAACATCACGACGGTCGACGCGGCCTATGCCGGCTTCAACGAGATCGGCATCAACATGGGGGCCCAGCTCGTCGACGACACCCCGATCGGCAACGGGCACCCGGCGCTCAAGGACGTCAAGGTGCGCCAGGCGATCAACTACGCGATCGACCGACAAACGTTGGTGGACAAGGTCTACGGGGGCTATGCGACCCCCGGCGACACGATCATCCCGTCGATCTTCGCCGACCAGCACTGGGATCCGGGCGCCGGGAAGATGTCGTTCAACATCGCGAAGGCCAACCAGATCCTGGATGACGCGGGCTACAAGAAGGGCAGCGACGGCATTCGCCGGATGCCGGACGGCACGCATCCGCTGGTCCTCCGGCTCTTGGGCCGCAGCAGCTCGGCGAACAGCCAACGCGTTGTGCAGTTCGTCGCGGGCTGGCTGAAGCAGATCGGCATCCAGGCCAACGTCAAGATCGTGTCCGAGGACGCGTTGACCGAGATCATCGCCCAGGGCACCTTCGACCTCTTCGAGTGGGGCTGGGTCGATCGCGCCGGACCCGAACTACCAGCTGAACGTGCTGACCTGCGCCGACCGGTCGTACAAGGACGGCGGCACGATCTACGGCGGCCTGTCGGACGCCTTCTACTGCACCAAGGAGTACGACGACCTCTACGCCAAGCAGGCCGCGCAGATCAGCATCCCGGGCCGGATCGAGACCGAGAAGAAGATGCAGCAGATGCTGTACGAGGCCGCGCCGTACGCCGTGACGGTCTACTACGACGACCTGCAGGCCTACCGGTCGGACCGGTGGACGAACTTCAGGCAGCAGCCGGTGGCCGGTCCCGACCCGACCAAGGCGGGACAGAAGGCCGGCGTACTGATCTACCAGAACGGCACGTACTCCTACAGCTCGATCATCCCGCTCAAGGCCGACCGCACGCTCGACGGACCGAGCGTCGCGCAGGCCGGCGGCGTCGTGGGTGGGCTGGCCGCGGTGTGGTTGCTGTGCTTCGGCGTGGCCCGGCTGCGGCGACCGCCCCAGGACCAGGTGGAGTGAGCCGATGAGCATCCCGGTCGACACCTCCGGCGATCAACGCCGAGACCGGTCCCGGCAGCACCGGCAAGACCGGTGGTGGACTGGGAGTCTTTGCGCTGCGCCGGTTGCTGACCGCGCTCGGCACGCTCATCTTCGTGCTGGTCTTCAACTTCGTGCTGTTCCGGCTGCTGCCGGGTGACCCGGCTGCCCTCTACACCCGCGGCCGCGCGGTCGACGCCGCGGCCCGTCGGCGGATGCAGGAGCAGCTCAACGCGGACAAGTGGCACCAGTTCCTGACCTACATCAAGAACCCCTTCTCCACGGACTTCCGGTCGGCGCAGTTCTCCCGGCCGGTCTGGGAGGTCATCGGCAGCCGGGTCTGGCCGACGATCCTGCTCCTCGGCATCAGCACGATCCTGTCGACGGCCATCGGCATCTGGATCGGCATCCGCGGTGGCTGGCGCCGTGGTCGCTGGTTCGACCGGACGTCGACCGGGATCACGCTGACCCTCTATGCCATGCCGGAGTTCTGGCTCGGGATGATCCTGCTGATCGTCTTCTCGACCGGCGTCGGTCCGTTCCCCGGTGTCTTCCCCAGTGGCGGTGAGATCTCGCCCGGCGTCGACGGCACGTCGCTCGTCGGGATCGTCAACGTCGCCTGGCACCTGGTGTTGCCCGGGCTCACGTTGACCTTGATCTACCTCGCGGAGTACAGCCTGGTCATGCGGGCCTCGTTGGTCGAGGAGATGGGCCAGGACTACCTGAAGACTGCGCGGGCCAAAGGCCTCATGGACCGGATGGTCCGTCGCCGGCACGCCGTGCCCAACGCACTGCTCCCGACGATCACGCTGGTGTTCCTCAACATCGGCTTCATCGTCTCCGGGGCCATCACGGTCGAGACGGTCTACTCGTGGCCGGGTCTGGGCCAGCTGTCGTTCGAGGCGATCCGTGGGCCGGACGTCGCTCTCCTGCAGGCGATCTTCCTGCTCTTCTCGATCACCGTCGTCGTCTTCAACGCCATCGCCGACGTCGTTGTCGCGGCGGTCGACCCGAGGATCCGCACATGAGCGCCGACACGGCTCCCGCCGGCTCCGCGGGCCGGGTCGGCTCGATCTCCTGGGCTCGGCGCCGGGCCACGCTGGCCCGCTTCACGCGGAGCTTCCTCAGCCACAAGTCCGGGGTCGCCGGGCTCGTGATCCTGCTGATCTTCGTGGTGGTCGCCCTGCTGGCGCCGGTGCTCTACTCCAGCGACATCCTCGACGTCACCAAGGCGACCGGCGGCGTCCTGCAGAAGCCCTCGAGCTCCTACCCGCTCGGCACCGACGAGAGTGGTCGCTCGGTCCTCGGGCTGCTCGTGTGGGGCACCCGGATCTCCCTCGTGGTCGGTATTGCCGCCACCGTCATCTCGATGGTGATCGGCACTCTGGTCGGCATCGCGTCCGGCCACTACACCAACCTGGTTCGGCGCGCTGCTCGAACGGCTCACCGACTGGTTCCTGGTGATCCCGTTCCTGCCGTTGGCGATCGTCCTCGCCACGGTGCTCGGCGCATCGCTGCTCAACGTCATCATCGTCATCGGTGTGACGTCATGGCCGGGCACGGCCCGCCTGGTGCGCGCCCAGACCCTGTCGGTGGAGGCGCGGCCCTATCTCGAGCGGGCCCGGGTGCTGGGCGGCGGCAACTGGCACCAGATCAACAAGCACGTCCTGCCCAACGTCATGCCGCTGGTCCTGGCCAACACCACCTTGACCGTGGCCATCGCCATCCTGTCCGAGACGACGCTGACCTTCCTGGGGCTGGGCGACCCGCTGCACGTCAGCTGGGGAACCATGCTGGACAACGCCTTCGGGTCGGGCGCCATCACCCTCGGCGCCTGGTGGTATCTGATCCCACCGGGCCTCTGCGTCGTCATCGTGGTGCTGGCCTTCACCCTGGTCGGCCGCACGCTCGAAGCCATCGTCGATCCGCACCAGTCGACGGAGGCCTGATCGCCATGAGCCTGTTGGAGATTCGCGACCTGGCGGTCACCTATCACACGCACGACGGGCCGGTCCCCGCCGTCCGGAACATGTCGCTGTCGGTCGAGGCCGGCTCCGCGGTCGGTCTGGCCGGCGAGTCAGGCTGCGGCAAGTCGACCGTGGCGTCCACGATCCTGCGCCTGACGCCGGCCTCGGCGACCGTCACCGGGCAGGTGCTGCTCGACGGCAAGGATGTCCTGCGGATGAGCTGGGGCGAGCTCCGGGCAGTCCGCTGGAGCAGCGCGTCGATCGTCTTCCAGGGGGCACTTCACTCGCTGAACCCGGTGCGCAACGTCGGCCGCCAGATTGCCGAACCCGTTCTGCTGCATGACCGTTCACAGACCAAGCAGACCGCCGACCATCGGGTGGCCGAGCTGTTCGACCAGGTCGGGCTGCCGGCCCGGCTGGCCCGCTCCTACCCGCACCAGCTGTCCGGCGGCCAGAAGCAGCGGATCATGATCGCGATGGCGCTGGCCTGCCGTCCGCAGCTGATCGTGGCCGACGAGCCGACGACTGCCCTCGACGTCATGGTCCAAGCGCAGGTGCTCGACCTGCTGACCGGCCTGGTCCGGGACTTCGGCGTCGGCGTGCTGATGATCAGCCACGACCTTTCCGTGCTCGGCACCACCTGCGACCGGGTGGCCGTGATGTACGCCGGCCGGGTCGTCGAGGAAGGCCCGGCCCGGCAGGTGTTCGAGAGTCCGGTGCATCCCTACACCCGAGCCCTCTCCGGGGCGTTCCCGACGATCGGCGACGCGGCATCGCGGTTCGCCCCCAAGGGCCTGCCCGGTGACCCACCGTTCGCCAACGACCTGCCGCCGGGCTGCCCGTTCCATCCGCGCTGCCCGATGGCGATCGACGACTGCAAGCGGATCGACGTGCGGCTGGAAACCGTTGCGCCGGAACGCATGGCGGCCTGCCTTCGGGCCAAGGAGCAGACGACGGCCGGCGCCGTCGCGGGCGGGGGGACCCCGTGACTGCGGCCACCGACACTGCTGGTGCGGCTGGGCCGGCGGCGAGCCCCTCGGCACCGATCATCGAGGTCGCGGACCTGCAGGTGACGTTCCGAACCCGCGGCGGTGGCCAGGCCCGGGCCGTCGACGGGGTCAACCTGGCGATCGGGGCCGGGGAGATCATCGCCCTGGCTGGTGAGTCCGGGTGCGGCAAGACCACGCTGGCCCGCACGATCCTCGGCCTGGAGAAGCCGTCGGGCGGAGAGATCCGCTACCGCGGCGTCCCGATGGGCTACGGCGCGCGGCTCGCTCAAGGCCTATCGCCGCGAGGTCCAGCTCGTGCTGCAGGACCCCACTGGCTCGCTGAACCCGAGACACACCGTCTACGAGGCCGTCGCCGAGGGTTTGCGCGTGCACAAGGTGCCGGGCAACGAGCGGGAGCTGGTCGCCGAGGCCCTGTCGCGGGCCGGGCTGCGGCCGCCAGAGCGCTACTTCCTGCGCTACCCGCATGAGCTGTCCGGCGGACAGCGCCAGCGGGTCGTCATCGCGGGCGCCCTCGTTCTCAACCCCAAGGTGATCGTCGCGGACGAGCCGGTCTCCTCGCTCGACGCCTCGGTGCGCGGGGAGATCCTGGCCCTGTTGCTGAAGCTCCGCGACGAGCTCGGGCTCACGATCCTGGTCGTCACGCATGACCTCGGCCTGGCGTGGAACATCGCCGACCGCCTGGCGGTGATGTATCTCGGCCGGGTCGTCGAGATCGGCCAGACCGAGGAGGTGCTCGACGACCCGAAGCACCCGTACACGCGGGCCCTGCTGTCCGTCGTACCCGAGGTTCAGCGGCTCGAACCCATTGTGCTGCAAGGGGAGACGCCCGACCCTACGAAGATCCCGGCTGGTTGCCGGTTCAACCCACGCTGTCCGGCGCTCGCGTCGGGGGAGGCGGAGGCAGGCCGGCGTCGCGCATTCCTGCACGTCGACCGCCTTGAGCCTGTTGTCTGCGGCGCGGGCTCACCAGGCCGCCTGCTTCCTTCCCGAGGCGATGCAGACAAGGCATACTGAACTCACAAACTGATCGGTGAGTCAGGAACTCGTTGGAGGTGCAATGGCTGCGCTTCAGGCTGCCCTACCGGCTCCCTACTACGTCGACGACAGCTCATTGGCTCCGGGAGCGCGATGCCGTCCTCCAGCGGGAGTGGTTCTGCGTCGGCCGGGCCCCCGAGCTGGGGCTGGACCAGCCGAGCCGGCTCGCGGTCGTCGACGTGGCCGGCGAGAGTGTCCTGCTGACGTCGGACGAGTCCGGCGCGCTGCACGCGTTCTACAACGTCTGCCGGCACCGTGGCTCGCAGGTCGTGCCGGCCGATCCGGATCTGGCGCCACCCGCGCCCTGCGCGGCCAAGTCGCTTGCGCTGCCCGTATCACTCGTGGACCTACGGCCTGGACGGGCGGCTGATGCGGGCTCCGCACACCGACGACGTCGCCGACTTCGACCCGTCGTCATTCGGCCTCTCCCGCCGTGGCCGTCGACCACTGGGGTGGCTTCGTCTTCGTCCACCTCGCGGCCGAGGGAGAGCCGGATCTGCTCGAGTCGCCTCGGTCCGGTCCCCGAGCGCCTGGTGCGCTATCCGCTGCGAGCGCCTCGTCGTCGGGCGGCGGATGACCTATGAGGTGCGGGCCAACTGGAAGGTCATCGCCGAGAACTACAACGAGTGCTACCACTGCGCCGGCGTCCACCCCGAGCTGGTGCGGCTGGTGCCGGCGTTCGGTCATGGGGGAGCCGACCTCGACTGGGACGGCGGGGTTCCGCTGCGCGAGGGGGCCTGGACGTTCACCGCGACCGGCACCAGCAACCGCCGGCCGTTCGAGGGGCTGGACGAGGACGAGCAGGTGCGGCACAAGGGCGAGCTGATCTACCCGAACCTGATGATCAGCCTCTCCGCCGACCATGTCGCGGCCTTCCGGCTGGTCCCGACGGCGGCCGGACACACGACGATCGAGTGCGACATCCTGGTCGACCCGGCCGAGCTGGAGCCGCCCGGACGCCGACCTGTCCGACGCGGCCGACTTCTGGGACATGGTCAACCGGCAGGACTGGGCGATCTGCGAGTCGGTGCAGCGCGGGATGTCCTCGCGCGGCTACACGCAGGGCTGGTTCGCGCCGATGGAGGACGCGAGCCTCGACATCCGGCGCTGGCTGCTGCCCCGGCTGGAGCGCTCGTGACCGGCCGCCGGTGCGTCGAAGTCGACGTGGTCGTCGTCGGGCTCGGGGCGCTCGGCAGCGCAACGTCCTGGCAGCTGGCCCGGCGCGGGGCCTCCGTCGTCGGGCTCGAGCAGTTCGCCCTCGGCCATGCCCGCGGCGCGTCGCACGACACCTCACGGATCATCCGGCACAGCTATCACACGCCGGGCTACGTCGAGCTGACCTTCGCGGCGTACGACGACTGGGCCGACCTGGAGGCGCGCTTCCGGGCAGTCGCTGGTGACCATCACCGGCGGCATCGACCTCTTCCCGGCCGGCGCCGCGATCGCCGATGGACACCTACACCTCGAGCATGGACGCCTGTGCGGTGCCGTACGACGTGCTGACCGCCGCCGACGCGATGCGGCGCTGGCCGCAGTTCGCCCTGCCGGCCGGCACGTCGGTCCTGCACCAGGCCCGCACCGGAATCGTGCCGGCGGCGGTGGGGACAGCAGCCATGCAGCGCCTGGCGGTCGAGGCCGGGGCCCGGCTCCTCGGGGACTGTGCCGGTGACTGGGCTACGCGATCTCGGCGACCACCTCGAGGTCGAAGCGGGTGGCCAGACCTATCGATGCCGTCGCGTGGTCGTGACGTCCGACGCCTGGACCAACGACGTGCTGGGGCATCTCGGCGTACAGCTGCCGCTGACGGTGCTGCAGGAGCAGGTGACCTACGTCCAGCCGGCCGGACGCGAGTTCCTTTGCGCCAGAGCGCTTCCCGGTGTGGATCTGGATGGATGACCCGAGCTTCTATGGCTTCCCGTGCTTCGGCGCCACCACGGTGAAGTCGGCCGAGGACTGCGGTGGGCACCCGGTCGACCCGCACACCCGCTCGGGCGATGTCGAGCCGGCGGCCGAGCGTCGGCTGGTCGACTTCCTGGCCCGGGTGGTCCCGGCTCTGGGGACCGCGGTGGTCGGCTCCAAGACCTGCCTCTACACGCTGACCCCGGACCGTGACTTCGCGCTCGGACCGTTGCCGGGCCACGAGGGCGTCATCGTGGGCCTGGGTGCCGCCCACGGGATGAAGTTCGCGCCGACGATCGGGCGCCTCTTGGCCGACCTGGCCGTCGACGGTCGCACCGACGCCGACATCACGCCGTTCGCGCTCGGGCGGCCGGCCCTCACCGAACCGGTCGGGGCGACCAGCTGGCTGGTGTGACCCGGCGCTAGGCCGCTCAGGGCGCCGTCCGGCAGGCCGAGCTCGCGCTCGGTGAGCCCGGCCACCCAGCTGCTCAGCTCGTGGCGGGTCACGACACCCTTGTGCACCGTCACCTGGACGGCCAGGCCGTCGAGCATCGCGGTGATCCGCCAGGCGGCGGCGTGCGGGTCGGGGCAGGTCAGCTCGCCGTTGGCCACCCCGTCGGTGATGACCGCCGCGACGGCGTTCTTCCACCGCACGTCGAGCTTGCGCGACACCCGGCGCAGGGCCGGCTCGCGCAGCGCCGCGGCCCACGCGTCGATCCACAGCGGCCAGCCGGACGCGCTGCCGACCGGGGCGTAGAGGCGCAGGATCGCCTGCAGCTTCACGGTGGCCGGCCCGTCGGCCGCCACGGCGGCCTCGAGCCGCCGCATGTCCCGCTCGGCCGCGTCCGCGAAGGCCGCGGCGAACAGCGCTTCCTTGGTGTCGAAGTGGTAGAAGACCAGCGCCGTGCTGATGCCGAGCTCGGCGGCGATGTCGGCGACCCGGGTGTGCGCGAAGCCGCGCCGCTCCAGCTCGCGCACTGCGGCGCGCAGGATCTCGTCGCGTCGCACCTCGCCCTTGCGCCTGCCCACGGCGCGCACTCTATCCACGCGGCGCCGGCGATCAGGCCAGGTCGCGCGGATACCCGCGCGTCCAGGTCCGCTGCATGATCGGCCGGTGCCGCCGTCCTCCGGCGCCCTCGTGGCGACGAGGTCGATCCGCACCGTGAAGTGCGTCCTCGTCGGCCGACGACCTCGAGGTCGGACGACACCGAGATCGGCCCGTCCGGCTAGGTCCAGCCCGAAGCGACACCCGGCGCGGTCGCGCGCTGGGCGAACGTCTTCCGGTCGACCTCGACCTGGCCGGAGTAGTGCTCGCGATAGCCGCCGTACGGCGTGGGGTACTCGCCGCCGTGGTCGATCACGGCCCGGGTCACGCCGGCCAGGACGTCGTCCTCGATCCGCCAGGTGACGCCCTTCGGCCTCGCCCTCCGGCGCGTCGCCGCCGGGGGCCAGCGTCGATCGGCGGGTGGGCCGAGTCGCGGCGCAGCACCGGCAGACGAGATCGCACCGTCGAGCACCTCAGGGTCAGCGGGCCGCGGCGGCGCGACGGTGTTGGGCCAGTCCGCGCCCGAGCACGGCCAGCCGCACCCGCTGGCCCGGCAGCCAGCGCCACGACGTCGCCTCGAGCTCCACCTCGACGTCGTACTCCTGCCCCGGGACCAGCGGCTCGGCCGAGCCGAACCCGTCGCCGCCGGGTCAGGTTGAGCGTGCCGCGCGTCACCAGCGCCGAGGTGCCGTCCGGGAAGACGTCGCAGAGCCGGACCGCCACGGTCGCCACCGGCTCCGAGCTGACCACGCGCAGCCGCAGGACCGGGTGTCCGGCGATCTCCAGACCCTCCGGCCCGACCGTCGGCGACGTCCCAGGTCAGCGAGCGGTCGTCATCGGCTCGCTGGTCCAGGGACTGGCCGTAGGGCAGGTGCCCGGCGCAGGAGATCCAGGCCGCCGTGCCGATGTCGGGCCGCACGACGTACGGCGGTCGGCCCGTCGAGCGAGAACCGCTGCGGCGCAGCGGTGCTCGACGGCCAGTCGTCGGTGCGCCAGTGGCCGTCGAAGGTGTCCAGGGCGGCCGCCGGGCGGGTCGACTCGCGGACGAACCAGGTCGCGACCGGCTCGTCGTCGATGCCGTTGTCGATGCCGCGCAGGTGCCGGTCCCACCACCGGGCCATCTCGCGGACCAGGTCGATCCGCGGCCCGGGCAGCGCCGACGACGGCCGCCATGTGCCCCCACGGCCCGGCCAGCAGCCGGTGCGGGACGCCGGCCCGGGCCAGCGCCTCGATCGTCCGGAACGTGTTGTTGCGGTAGCCGTCGGCCCAGCCGGCGACGATCATCGTCGGGCACTGGATCCGCTCGTACGCCGGCCGGATCGTGCCCTGGGCCCAGTAGCCGTCCGAGCGCTGATGCTCCATCCAGGTCAGCAGCCACGGCTCGAACGTCTCGAACCGGCGGGTCCACTCGTCCCGCCAGCCCGTCGCCCCAGAGCTGCGGGGTCGGCGGCAGGGCGTTCATCGGCGTCATGTAGTGGCAGTAGTCGATCAGGTCGAGCCACTTCAGCAGCCCGCCCATGTAGTGCACGTCGTCGGTGTAGCGGTCGTCCGAGGCGTAGATCGCGCAGATCGCCGCCAGGGCCGGCGGACGCTCGGCCGCCATCTGCAGCGCGTTGAACCCGCTGTACGACGTGCCGAACATCCCGACCCGGCCGGAGCACCACGGCTGCGCGGCCAGCCAGGCGATGACCTCGGTCAGGTCGCGCCTGCTCCTGCGGCGGGGTACTCGTCGGTGGCGTCGCCGGCCGACGCGCCGGTGCCGCGCAGGTCCAGCCGGCAGACCGCGTAGCCGTAGGTGTCGCGGAGCTCGTCGTACTCCGGCCGGTACGACGACGTGAGGTCGTGCTGCCGGTAGGGCAGGGCCTCGAGCAGGCACGGCGTCGCGCTGGCCCGGGCCGGCGCCGGCGGGGAGGTAGAGCGTCGCGGACAGCCGGGTGCCGTCGGCTCATCGTGATCCAGCAGAGTCGCTCCGCGCGCTGCCGCGCCAGCGGCTCAGCCACGGCCGTGCGCCTTCAGCAGCCGAGCGACCTCGTCGGCCGGCAGGCCCTCGGAGCGTGTTGCCGAGGTGACCGGTGACGGTCGGGGACTGCAGCAGGCTGTTGAGCACGGCCGTCTCGGTGGCGTCGACGACCGCCTCGAAGTAGGCGTCGAGCGCCGGAGCCGGACACCGGGTCGCTCGGTGCTGACCTGACCCCGCGGAGCCCGCAGACCCGTTGCGGCACAGAGGAAGATCTCACCGCTGCCGTGATGAGCGGTGCTGCCGGTGCGGGCCAGGCCGAGCCCGGCCCGGCGGGCCAGCCGCGTGCACGCGGCCGCGTCGAGCGGCCCGTCGGTCAGGACCACGACGATGCACGACCCGGCCGGTGGCGCCGCTGCGGCGCCGGGCGGCTCGGTCGTCGGGCAGCAGGCGCGCCCGACCGGCACGCCGTCGACCGTCAGCCGGCCCCGCTCGCCGAAGTTCGTCATCACCACGACGCCGACGGTGCTGCCGTCCGGGACCAGCCGCGACGACGTGCCGATGCCGCCCTTGAAACCGAGGCAGGACATGCCCGTGCCGGACCCGACAGCGCCCTCGGCCGGCGGGACGAACGACCCCTCGCTGGCCCGGGCCTCGGCCAGCGCCGCGCGCGACGTCGTCGCGGGTGACCTGCATCCGCCGCGGGTCGGACAGGAAGCTGTCGTCGCACTCGGCGACCACCGGGATGATCACGTCCGGGTTGCCGATGCCGTCGTCCTCGGCCATCAGCAGCTCGCACGCGGCGTCGTAGACCCGGCCCAGCTGCATCGTCGAGGTCAGGAAGATCGGCGTCTCGAGCAGGCCCCACTCCGCGGCGGCCAGGAAGCCGGTGCACTCGCCCGCGCCGTTGAGGACCGCACCGCCGGCCGGGATCGGGAAGCGAAACGGGTTGCCGCCCGGGTCGATCACCGTGACGCCGGTGCGGGCGACGCCGCGGCCCTCGGGCGGCGCCGGCTCGTCCCGCCACACCGTCGCGTGGCCCAGACCGCGCCTCGGGCACGTCGAGGACCGAGTCGGTCGGGCCGGACGGCAGCCGGCCGATCCTGATTCCCAAGTCAGCAACGCGTGGCATCGTGACAGCATGCCGCAGATGAGGCTCAGTGACGTTGGCAGCAACCCTGGTCTGGTCGCCCGAGGTGCTCGCGGCATGTCCCGGGCGCCGAGATCTGGGTCGGCGTCCGTACGCCGGGCACCGAGCTCCCGGAGCGGGCCGAGGTGCTGCGGCGCGGCGGTGCTCGCGGCGGGCGGCCGGTCGAGGTGGCGGCCGCGCGGCCGCGCCGCCGACGACGCTGCTCGACGCGGTGCACGACCCGGCGCTGATCCGGCTGGCTGCGCGAGGCCTGGGACCTCTGGGTCGAGGCCGGGTTCGACCGCGACCCGGGTCAGGACCGGGTGGTGCCCTACATGTTCGCCACGCCCGCGATGCTCGACGGCCTGCCGGTGCGCGAGCCGGTCGCGGTGCACGCCCGGGCCGGGCGCTACTGCTACGACACGATGACGCTCGATCGGCCCGGGCACCTGGGACGGCCGCCCGGGCGGCCGTCGACGTCGCCGCCACGGCCGCCGACCTGGCGTGGGCCGACGGCGGGCTGACCTATGCCCTCTGCCGGCCGCCGGGGCACCACGCGACGCGGTCGGCGTTCGGCGGCTCCTGCTATCTCAACAACGCGGCGGTCGCGGTCGAGCAGCTGCGCGGCTGCGGGCGCCGAGCGGGTCGCCGTCGTCGACCTGGACGCCCACCACGGCAACGGCACGCAGGCGATGTTCTACGACCGGGCCGACGTGCTCTATGCCTCGCTGCACGTCGATCCCGGCGCCGGCTGGTTCCCCCACGTGGTCGGCTTCGCCGACGAGCGCGGTCGCGGAGACGGGCGAGGGGACCACCCTCAACCTCCCGCTCGCGCCCGGGCACCGGTGACGCGGGCTGGCTCGCCGCCGTACGCGAGATCCGTTCTGCCGTCGAGCGATTTCGCGCCCGATGCCGTGGTGGTCTCGCTCGGTCTCGATGCCGCCAAGGCCGACCCGGAGAGCCCGCTCGAGGTGACCGAGCGACGGCTACCACGCGGCCGGGCGCGCTGCTGGCCGGGCTCGGCCCGACGGTGGCCGTGCAGGAGGGTGGCTACGACCTCGACCAGCTCGGTGCCGCTCGCGGTGGCGGCCCTCGACGGGCTGGCCGGCCCGGCCAGGCCGCGACGCCCGGGGGCTAGACCCGGGCCGGCACCAGCGGCGTCGGCCTCGCGGCGGGTCGCTGGCACCAGCCGGGCGTTGGCCTCGTCGCTGCCGAGGGTGCGCTCGGCCGCGGCCTCGCGGCGAGCGGCCGAAGCGCTCGTGCCGGGCCTGCAGCCGCTCGCGGCGCACGTCGTCCGGCAGGTCCACGAACCAGCACGCGTCCAGCTGCAGCCGCACCAGCCACCACTGGCCGCGGGGGAGCAGCAGGTAGTTGCCCTCGGTCACGACCAGCTCGACGGTCGGCTCGATCGGCACGGCTGGCCGCGATCGCGTCCTCGAGGTCGCGGTCGAACCGCGGCGCCCAGATCACCTCGTCGGCCGGCTCGCGGACCCGGCGCAGCAGCTCGACGTAGCCCGCGGCGTCGAACGTCTCCGGCGCGCCCTTGACGTCGGCCAGCCCCAGCGCCTCCAGGGCGGCCTGGGCGAGATGGAAGCCGTCCATCGGCACGAGCACCGCCGACCGTCCGGCCCGGTTGACGGCGGCGACCAGCCACTCGGCGTAGGTCGACTTGCCGGCCCCGGGTGCGCCGGTGATCCCGAGCAAGGCCCGGCCCGGGGCGTCGGCCAGGGCGAGGGCCGCGGTCACCGCGTCGGCCTCCGACAGCTCGGGCATTCCGGTGCTCACCGGGCCAGGGAAGCCGAGCTGGACGGCCGCGCTGTCCAGCCGGTCTCAGCCGCTGGTGCCGATCCGCCTCGGCGAGCCGTGAGCCCGGCCGGCGCGCCGCTCGCGCGGCGAGGGCCGCCGGTCCAGCCGCCGGGACGAGCAGCGCTCCGGCCTCGGTCGCAGCGCCCGGCCTCGACCAGGGCGAAGAGCAAGGTGTCCTCGACGACCTCACGCTGGGCGGCGCTGCCGCCGACCCGCCAGAGCTTCGGCAGCACGCCGCCGAGGATGTCGGCCGCGGCGCCGGGCCGGCCCGCGACACAGCTGCCGAGCCCGGCGATGACCGGGACTGACGGCCTCGACCATGCACCGGCTGGCCGGTGCCGCGGCATCGCCGGCCCAGCGCGGCCAGCCGGTCCGACTCGCCGCGCCGCGGCCAGGGCCACCGCGACGTGCAGGGCGGCGAAGGCGGTGCGCGGCCGGGCCAGCAGCTCGGCGTCGACCACGTCGAGGATGGCCGCCACGCGGCAGCTCGTCCGGCCAGGCGTCGGACAGCCGGGCCCGCCAGAGCAGCGACGCCGAGTCGACGAGGGCCCGCATGCCGGACACGGCCGGCGGGGCGAGCTGGGCGGCGTACCGGCGGCGCACGGCGACGTCGTCGCCCATGGCCAGCTCGTGCAGCGCCGCGTGCCAGGCGAAGTGCGCCCGGTGCGAGGCCGCCCGCCCGCACGAGTCGATCCACGGGTCGAGGAAGGCCAGCCCGCCGTCGTGGTCGCCGGTCTCGTAGAACACGTGGGCCCGGGCGTGGACGGCGTGGCCCGAGGTCGGCACCTCGGCCAGCGCCCGCTCGCTCAGCGTCAGCCGCCTCGTCCCAGCGCTCCTGCTCCTGCCGGATGAAGGCCAGCATCCCGGCGTACCACCAGTCCGAGCCGTACGCCGGGGCCAGGCCCTCGACCAGGGACCAGGCCTCCTGCGGCACCTCGGTGGCTCCGCCGAACGCGATCGTCGGCACGGCGATGCTGACCGCGAGGGCGTCCTCGGCGTACTGCCGGATGTGGGTGAGCAGCTGGGCCGACGCCTCGCGGCCCGGGCCGGCGGATCCGCGCCTCCACGGCGGCGACGAAGCTGCGCTCGCGCTCGTCCCCGCGCAGCCGGACGGCGGCCACGGCGGCGTCCAGCGCGGCCGTCACGTCGACGGCGGCGCCCCACTCGTGGCCGAGCAGCGCCAGCCCGGCGTGGGCCAGCGCGAAGCCGGGGTCGACCGCCGCCGCGTGCAGCAGCGAGACCTCGGCCCCGGACTGCACCCGCAGCAGGGCGTCGAGCGCGGTGTTGTAGGCCATCGCGGCCTCGGGCGAGGCGCTCATCGCCAGGCCGTAGCGGTCCCGCGGCCGGCGGCGGTCCGCGCGGGTCGGCGAGCTCGGCCAGGAGCTGGGCCGCCAGGTCGCGGGCCTGGCCGCGGATCTCCGGGATCGCGGTCGACTCGTAGAGCTGGCCGCGCCGCAGCGCGCCGAGGGTCCAGAGGCCGGGCTGCACGCGCTCCGGCCGCGTCCAGCAGGCGGCCCGTCGGCGTCGGTGTCCAGCCCGAGGCCGAGCGGGCCCGGGCCGGGTGCGCCCGGCTGGTCAGCAGGTCGAGCAGCAGGGCACCCTCGCGGCGCTGCACCCGGTCGCGCGGGCCCGGTGCAGTTGACGACCGCGGCCACCCGCGTCGTCCGACCGTCGGACAGGGTCACGACGAGCCCGGTGCTCCGGGTCGGCTCGGCGCCGCGCGACCGACCCGTGCGCGGACGACCAGCTGCCGGCTCTGGCGCAAGCCGCCCGATCTCGCGGGCGACCGGGCCGGCCATGCGGTGCCGGCGGACCTCCCAGTGCCGGGCCGTCGAGCCCAGGAACGTCGCCCGGTCCTCGGGCGAAAGCCGTTGCCAGATAACGGAGTTCAGCGGTCGGAGGCCGTCGATGGCCGGGCGCCAGTCGCCGGTACGGCGGCGTGGTCTCGCCGACGTGAGCCCGCACCGCCGTCGGTCAGCGCGGCCAGGGTCAGCTCGCCGTCCGGGCAGCTCGGGCGGCGCGGCCGGCGTCGACCAGGTCGTCGCGGTGGGCCGCCGGCAGCAGCCCGTGCCGGGAGACCGCGTGCACGGTGCGGCCCGGGCGGGCGACAGCGAGCGCGACGTCGACCATGGTCAGCCCGGTGCCGACGAGCAGGACGTCGCCGTCGGGCTCGCGCCAGCCGGGCCAGGGCGCCCGGCGCCCACGGGTCCGCGACGAACCGGTCCGAGCGACGCAGAGCTGGCGGGGCCCAGGCGTCGTCCGGCGTGCCGCTGCCGACGGCCAGCACGACGGAGTCGACGTACCGCGTGTCGTCCGGCCCGACCCGCAGCCGCCAGCGCCGCCCGAGCGGCACCAGACCGGTGACCCGGTCCGGCACCCGCTCGAGGCGTGACCAGTCGCCGGCCGCGGCGCAGGGCATCGGCCAGCACGTCGCCGAGGTAGCGCGCCGTAGAGCATCCGCGGGGCGAAGGCCGCCGGCGGTGGCGTGCTCGGGCGCGTGGACGGCGAGCCAGTCGAGGAAGTGGTCCGGCCGGTCCGGCCAGGCGCTGATCCGGCCGGCGGAGACGTTGAGCCGGTGCCGCGGCGTCGGTGGTGGAGTAGGCGATGCCGAGCCCGGTGCCGGGGCTGGGGTCGACGAGCACGATCTCGAGCTGCGCGACCGGCACCGACCGCCTGCGCGGCCAGCTGAGCCGCGGCCAGGGTGCCGGCCGCTCCCGCGCCGACGACGGCGACGCTGCTACAGCCCGACTGGTTGGTCATCGCATCTGCCCGTTCCCCGTAATCCCTATCGAGGCAGCATGGTATCGAGAGCGTGCGGCCCAGATTCCGGGAGACTCGGCGAAGCCGCTCAGCTGGCTCAGTGCCGGTCAGATGCCGGGCACGACGCTGACGCCGACCGAGCCGATGCTGCCCGCGAGCCGCCATGCCGACCGCGTCGGCCAGCGGCAGCGGGCGGGCCAGGCTGAAGCCCTGGCCGACCCGGCAGCCGAGGTCGCGCATCATGTCGGCGCTGTCGGCGCTCTCGATGCCCTCGGCGACGACCGTCAGGCCCATCGCGTGGCACATGGCCACGACGCCCTGGACCAGCTTGCGGGTGCGCGGGTCCTCGACCGTCTGGACGTAGGACTTGTCGATCTTGACCAGGCGGACCGGGAAGCGCTGCAGGTAGCCGATCGAGGAGTAGCCCACGCCGAAGTCGTCGACCGCCAGCCGGGCGCCGGTCTGCGGCGACCGCCTCGAGGGCGGACGAGGTCGCGATGTCGTCGCCCAGCAGCACCGACTCGGTGAGCTCGATGACGAGGTCGATGTTCGGGTAGTCCTCGACGAACCGCCGCACCTGCGACAGCAGGCGGGGCTCGCACACCTCGAGCGGCGAGACGTTGACCGACAGGGACAGCGGCGACTCGCTGGCGGCCTGCAGGTCGGCGGCCGCAGTGTGCACCAGCTCCATCACCTGGCTGCCGAGCTGCGACATCAGGCCGGTCTGCTCGGCCAGCGGGACGAAGACCGCCGGGGAGACCTGGCCGAGGGTCTCGTGCTGCCAGCGGGCGAGGGCCTCGAAGCCGAGCACCTTGCCCGACACGAGGTCGACCAGCGGCTGGAAGTTGAGCTGGATGTGGCCGTTGGCCAGCGCCTGGCGGAGCTCGTCCTCCATCTCCAGGCGATAGAGCGTCTCGGAGCGCAGCGACGGCTCGAAGACGACGATCCGGTTCTTGCCCATGCCCTTGGCCCGGTACATCGCCATGTCGGCCTCGCGCATCAGGTCGCTGGCGTTGCGGTCGTCGCCGCTGTGCGCGATCCCGATGCTGGCCTGGATCCGGGTCACGTTGCCGGAGATGAGGAACGGCGTCTGCAGGGACTCGAGCAGCCGGGCCGCGATGTCCTCGGACTGGGTCACGTTGTTGTGCGTGACGACGACGGCGAACTCGTCGCCACCGAGCCGGGCCAGCAGGTCGCGGGCGCGCAGGCTCTGCCGCAGCCGGTCGGCGACGGCGATCAGCAGCTCGTCGCCGGTGTCGTGGCCGAACCGGTCGTTGACCGCCTTGAACCCGTCCAGGTCGCAGTAGAGCACCGAGGTCTTGTTGCCGGTCGCGAGCGCCGACTCCAGCCGGCGGCTCGAGCAGGGTGCGGTTGGGCAGGCCGGTCAGCATGTCGTGCTGGGCCTGGTAGGCCATCTCGTCGGTGAGCTGGCGCTGGCTCAGGTTCGCGGTCGCCAGCGCGGTGAGTGCGGCGAGGGCGTCGTCGTCCAGCGCGGTCAGCTCGTACGACGTGGTGGCCGGGCGGGCGACCAGCCAGCGCACCGCGCTGGCCGGTGACCTCGAGCGGGTGGCCGATCTCGCCGCGACCGGGCGGCTCGTCGCGGAGCTCGGCGACGCAGTGCCGCAGCACCCGCTCGGCCTGCTCGATCAGGGTGCGCTCGATCGAGCCCGGGTCGGCCCAGTCCGGCGCCCGGGTCGCGGCGTCGAGCAGGCCGCCGAGGCGCATCTGGGTCAGCCGCGACTCACTGACCGACCGCACGGCGACCAGGATCGTGGCGATCGGCACGAGCAGCAGGGCGATGGTCCAGGCCTGGGGGCCCTGGTGGAGCAGCGCGGCCAGGAAGCCGATCGTCGAGACGCCGACGAAGACCAGCAGCGGCATCAGCACCGAGGACCAGCGGACGTCGAGCGACTTGTGCGACTCCAGGGCCAGCGAGCCGGCGGTCACGACGAGGTCGACCAGGAAGTACGCCGCGCAGGCCAGGCTGACCAGGACCAGCGCGAAGCCGTTCGCCGTACTGGGCTCCGCCCATCGTGACGATCCAGACGAACAGGCCGCCGCTCGTCGCGGTGACCCCGACGTTGAACAGCCGGTTGCGCATCGACCGGCGGCCGAAGGACTGGCTGATGACCTGGCCGAGGCACCAGACCACGAGCGCCTCGCTCGGCCGACGGGTCAGCGTCAGGAAGACCAGCGCGCTGATCTCGAAGCCGATCACGGCGTCGCCGCCGCGCTGGGGGAGGACGACCGGATAGCGGGCCATGACCACGATGAGGGCGACGCCGCCGACGTCGACCGCGTCGACCGGGTGCCCCGAGGTCGCCCACTGCAGGATGGACACGGCGAAGATCGCCAGCCCGACGAGCAGGATCGTCGCGTCGAGTGCGACGTCGAGCCCGCGCGGGTAGCGCTGCGGTCGCATCCTGATGCCCTCCGGCTGTGTCGTTCCGCGCGGTTGTCCGCGGAGCTGTCCGGTCGGGTTATCGGCACCATCCCCATCCCGCTCAAGTGCAGCGGGACGACAGTCGGCCAGATGTCCGGTTGGCCCTAGTACGGATGGGGCTCGGTACGTGGACGGCTAGTACGTGTAGGGGCGGGGCGGGGTGTTGACGATCGCCCGGGGGCACTCGGCCAGAGTCAGGCCGCCGAAGCCCAGCGCCTCGTCGGTGAGCGAGGCCACGGTCCAGCCCTCGCCCACCCCCGCCGCGGTCACGGTCACGCGGTAGAGCGTGATCTCGTACTTCGTGGGCGTCCCGTAGGTCACGTGGATCGTGCCCATCAGCTCGGGTGGGTCGGTGCCCTCCTCGACCAGCGGGCCGTCGAACCGGCTCCAGAGCTGGGGTTCGGACTGCCACTCACCGCCGTTGGTGAGGTCGCGCCGGGCCATCTCGACCAGCACCCGGCGGGCGGCGTGCTCCGGGCACGATCGCGGCCGGCCGGATGATCTCCCACATCCCGTCGGTCGCGGCGCAGCGCCGGGTCGGAGCGCTCGTGACCCGCGATGCTCGGCCGATTCGGCGGCGGGCCGACGCGGCCGGGCCGGCGGCGCCGGGCACGCTCAGGTGCCACCGCCGGTCCACTCGACCGAGCCGTCCTTGCCCTGCACGCCGGTGAAGTCCGGGACGATATCGAGGCCGGTGCGGGGCGGGACCGGGCCGGACCGGCCGGCCGAGCCCGACTTGCGGCGCGAACGGAACAAACCCGCCATCACGAGCCTCCTCCGGTGACCGGCAGCACCGCTGGCTTGCTGGTGTCCCGTAGCGTGGTTGGGTCGATTTGCTGGTGCTGGTGTGACTTGTGAGGCACACTGTGTCACAGGCGCCACACGCGCCGATAGTACGCCGGGCTGGACCCGCTGGAGAGGTCGTCGGGGAAGACGTCCCTCGTCCCAGCAGGAGGTCCTGATGTCCGGTACGACGACGCGCGGTGTGCTCTTCGTGCACTCCACGCCCGCCGCGCTGTGCCCGCATGTCGAGTGGGCTGCCGGCTCCGTCCTCGATGCCCGTACGACGCTGCAGTGGACCCCGCAGCCGGCCGAGGCCGGCGCGGTCCGGGCCGAGCTGTCCTGGCAGGCGGCGCAGGGCACCGGCGCCCGGCTCGCCTCCGCGCTGCGCGGCTGGTCGCACCTGCGCTACGAGGTCACCGAGGAGCCCAGCCCCGGCGCCGACGGGTCGCGCTGGAGCCACACGCCCGGGCCTGGGCATCCACCACACGCCGATCGGCGTCCACGGGGACGCGCTGATCGGCGAGGACCGGCTGCGCTCGGCGGTCGCAGGCCTCCGGCGGTGACCCTCGGCTGCTGCTGCAGGAGATCGACCGGCTGCTCGGCAAGGCCTGGGACGAGGAGCTCGAGCCGTTCCGGTACGCCGGGGCCGGCGCGCCCGTCCGCTGGCTGCACCGCGTCGGCTGACCCGTCGAGCACAGACCGAAGGGCCTGGACCCCCTCGTGCGGAGCTCCGGCCCATTCGCAACGGCCCGACCCCTGGGGGCCGGCCGTCGCGCTGCGGCTGAGGTCAGGCGCCGACGACGATCGGCTCGTCGGTGGCGAGCTCCTCGTGCTTGATCGACAGGCCGAACAGGGTGATCACCGCGGCCGACAGGATCATCCCGAAGGCCACCCAGAACGCGATCGGTGTAGCCGTGGGTCGAGGCCACCGCGATCGCGTGCTGCGACGGGTGACCCTGCGTCGCCAGCAGCTCCGGCTTGATCTTGTCCCGGAAGACGCCGAACGAGACGGTGCTCAGCGCCGCCAGGCCGACCGCGCCGCCCATCTGCTGGGCGGTGTTGAGGACCGCCGAGGCGATCCCGGACTCGTCCTGGCTGACCCCGTGGGTGGCGGTCAGGGTGAACGGGATGAACAGGAAGCCCATGCCCAGGGACATCAGCAGGATGCCCGGGAGCAGCCCGCCCCAGTAGCCCGAGTCGACGCTCAGCCGGGTGAACGTGATCATCCCGATCGTGGCCAGGCCGGCCCCGAACGTCGCCAGGTAGCGCGGGTCGATCCGGGCGATCAGGACCGAGGCGACCTGCGCCGAGATCCCGATGCCCACGGTGAACGGCAGGAACGCGACGCCGGCCTTGATCGAGCTGTAGCCCAGCACCTGCTGGACGAACAGGCTGATGAAGAAGAAGAACGCGAACACCGCGGCGCCCACGATCAGCATCGCCAGGTAGCTCACGCCCCGCGAGCGGTGCTTGAGCACGTGCAGCGGCATCAGCGGCTGCCGGGTGCGGCCCTCGGTCACCAGGAAGGTGCCGATCAGGACGACGCCGAGGACGATCCAGACCCAGGTGCTGGCCTTGCCCCAGTTGCTCGCCTGCGCGTTGCCGGCCGCGTGGGTCAGGCCGTAGACCAGCGAGGCCAGACCGGCGGTCGCGGTGAGCGCTCCCGGGCAGGTCGAGGGCGACGCCCTTCTGCGGCTTCGACTCACCGAGGACCCGCGGCGCGAGGAAGGCGACGAACAGGCCGATCGGCACGTTGATCAGCAGGGTGAGCCGCCAGCCGAAGTCGTGGTTGGTGGAGTGGATCTGGGTCAGCGCGCCACCCAGGATGAGCCCGATGGCCGCACCGGCACCGGACATGGCGCCGTACACCGCGATTGCGCGGTTGCGCTTCGGGCCGGCCGGGAAGGTCGTGGTGATCAGCGACAGCGCGGTGGGTGAGGCGATGGCGGCGCCGACGCCCTGCAGGACCCGGGCGGCGATCAGCCAGGTCTCGCTCTGGGCCAGGCCGCCGAGGCCGGAGGCGAAGGCGAAGAGCAGCACGCCGATGATGAACATCTTGCGCCGGCCGAGCAGGTCGCCGGAGCGACCGCCGAGCAGCAGCAGGCCGCCGAAGGCCAGCGTGTAGCCGGTCACGATCCACTGCAGGTTCTGCTGGCTGAAGTTCAGCGTCGTCTGGATGTGGGGGAGGGCGATGTTCACGACGGTCGCGTCGAGCACGACCATCAGCTGCGCCGCCGAGATCAGGACGAGGGCGAGGCCCAGATGGCTGTGGCCATGGTCCCTCGGCTTCGTCCTCGTGCGGGACTGCCGGGTCGGCAGTCACGGTGTGGTCAGTCATCAGATTCCTTCGATGTTGGTTGTGTTGTGTTCGGACATGCGCGTCTGGTGTGGCAGCCTTGCTGCGGCGGGCTGTGACGACTAGCGTCCAGCCGGTGCGGTCGGGTGTGACAGCCAGTCGGGTACGACGGGTGAGCCGTGCGTGGTTCAGTCCGGGCCGCCTGACAGCGACAGGCCGGCAGCACGACCTGGTCGATGATCTGCTCGATGAACTGCGGCCTGGACCGGCCGGTTGCGGGTCAGCGCGTAGTGGATGGCCACGGCCGGCAGGACGTGCCCGAGCAGCGCGAGGTCGGCGCCGTCGGCGATCTCGCCCCGGGCCTGGGCCCGCTCGAAGACCAGCGCGGCTGCGCTGCCTCGATCGGCCCCATGAACCGCTCCTGGAAGGCCTTGGCCAGCGCCTCGTCGCGCTGCATCGCGGTGATCAGTGCGCCGAAGACGGCCAGCGGCATCCGGTCGGTGAGGCCGCCGTCGGTGCAGGCCATCGCCACCAGGTCACCGCGCAGGCTGCCGGTGTCCGGGATGTCGTGCGGCATGCAGCTCTTGAGCCAGACCAGGGCGTCGACGACGAGGTCGGCCTTGGTCTGCCAGCGGCGGTAGAGCGTGGCCTTGGAGGCCTTGGCGTCGGCCGCGACGGCGTCCATGGTGAGCCGGTCGTACCCGCTGGTCGCCAGCATGCGCATGGTCGCGTCGAAGATGGCGACCTCGCGCTCGCCTTCGATGCGCGGCCGCGTCGCGGTGCGGACAGCCTGGTTCACGGGCACTCCTGGACTGAGTCGGTCGGCGTACGGATGAAACGAAACTGTTTCGTTCCATCGAGACGCTAACAGGCCGGGTGCGGAAAGTTCAACCCTTTAACCGATGCGCCACCGCAGAGCCTGCTCCACGTTCGACCGGTGATCGCATCCGAATTTCGCCCCGACACCGGCCCAAGTGGAGTACAGCGGCCGGGTGGGAGCAACGAGTGGTGGTTAGAGCGGGATGTTGCCGTGCTGGCCGCGGGTCTGCGGAGCGGCGGCGATGGCCCGGGCCAGCGCGCCGCGGGTCTGCGGCCGGCTCGACGACCTCGTCGATCGACGCCGATCTCGACCGCGCGGGCCAGCCCGCCGGCCAGCTGCTGGTGCTCGGCGGCGAGCTCGGCCTCGACCTGGGCCCGGGCGTCGTCAGCGCACCTCGGCCAGCTTGCGCCGGTGCAGGATCCGGATCGCGGCGACCGCGCCCATGACCGCGACCTCGGCCGTCGGCCAAGCGAAAACCCTTGTGGCACCTAGCGATCGGGCGTTCATCGCGATGTACGCGCCGCCGTACGTCTTGCGGGTCACCAGCGTCACGCGGGGGACCACGGACTCGGCGAAGGCGTGCAGGAGCTTGGCCCCGCGGCGTACGACGCCGTCCCACTCCTGGCCCGACGCCGGGCAGGTAGCCCGGCACGTCGACCACGACGATCAGCGGCACGCCGAAGGCGTCGCACATCCGCACGAACCGCGCGGCCTTCTCGGCCGAGGACGAGTCGAGGCAGCCGCCCAGGCGCATCGGGTTGTTGGCGATCACGCCGACGGTGCGGCCGCCGAACCGGCCCAGGGTCGTCGTGATGTTGGGCGCCCACTTCGGGTGCAGCTCAACGGATTCGGCCGGGTCGTCGACCAGAGCCTGCAGCAGCGGGTGCACGTCATAGGCCCGCTTGGCCGACTCCGGGAAGCTCGCCGCCAGGTCGCGCTCCTCCACGGCGGCGACGTCCAGCTCGCCCTGCGCGCCGAGCAGCGTGGGTCAGCAGCCGGGCCTTGGCGTAGGCGTCCTCGGTCGTCTCGGTCACGACGTGGACGACACCGGAGCGGCGACCGTGCGGCTCCGGGCCGCCCAGCCGCAGCGCGTCGACGTTCTCGCCGGTCACCGATCGGACGACGTCGGGGCCGGTGACGAAGACCCGACCCTCCGGCCCGAGGATGACGATGTCGGTCAGGGCCGGACCGTACGCCGCGCCACCCGCCGCCGGGCCGATGACGACGGAGATCTGCGGGATCTTGCCGCTGGCCCGGGTCATGATCGCGAAGACCAGGCCGACGGCGTGCAGCGAGACGACGCCCTCGCGCAGCCGCGCACCACCGGAGTGCCACAGGCCGATGACGGGCACTGCGTCGGCGAGGGCCCGCTCGTAGGCCGTCGACGACGACCTCGCAGCCGGCCTCGCCCATGGCGCCGCCCTGGATGGTGGCGTCGGAGGCGAAGGCCACGGCGGGCGTGCCGTCGACCAGGCCGCGCCCGGCCAGCATCCCGCTGTCGTCGCGCGGGCTGATCAGCTCGAGCGTGCCCTCGTCGAAGAACGTCTGCAGCCGCAGGTTGCGGGTCGCGGGGGTCGATCTCAACGCTCACGTCGGCACCTGCCTGGGTTGTCGCGCTCATTCAGGCGCTCCGGACGGCGAGGGCGACGTTGTGGCCGCCGAAGCCGAACGAGTTGTTGAGCGCGACGATCTGCTGGCCCTCGTGGCCCAGTGCTCGGGGCTCCTTGCGCACCACGTCGAGGTCGATCTCCGGGTCGAGGTCCTCGACGTTGATCGTCGGCGGGCGCCAGCCGGTGGTGGACGGCCAGGATGGTGAAGATCGACTCCAGGGCGCCGGCCGCGCCGAGCAGGTGACCGGTCATGGACTTGGTGGCCGACACGGCGACGTCGTCGGTGGCCGACCCCAGCGCGACCCGGATGGCCTTGGCCTCGGCGGTGTCGCCGACCGGGGTCGACGTGGCGTGCGCGTTGAGGTGGACGACGTCGGCCGGCACGGCACCGGCCGACTCGAGGGCCGCCTTCATCGCCCGGCCGCGCCCCGCGCCCTCGGGCTCGGGGGCGGCGATGTGGTGGGCGTCCGACGTCAGCCCGGAGCCGGCGATCTCGGCGTAGATCTTGGCGCCGCGGGCCTTGGCGTGCTCCTCGGTCTCGAGCACGATGACCGCCGCGCCCTCGCCGAGGACGAAGCCGTCGCGGGTCACGTCGTACGGGCGCGAAGCGGTCTCGGGGCTGTCGTTGCGCATCGACAGCGCCTGCATCGCGGCGAAGCCGGAGATCGGCAGCGGGTGGATGGCGGCCTCGGTGCCGCCGGCGACGACGACGTCGGCCCGCCCGCTGCGGATCATGTCGACGGCGTAGGCGATCGCCTCGGCGCCGGAGGCGCAAGCGCTCACGGGGGTGTGGACGCCGGCTCGGGCACCGAGCTCGATGCCGACAGCCGCCGCCGGCCCGTTGGGCATGAGCATCGGCACGGTCAGCGGGAAGACCCGGCGCGGGCCCTTCTCCTTGAGCGTGTCGTAGGAGTTGAGCAGGGTCCAGACGCCACCGATGCCGGTGGCGATCACGACCCCGAGCCGCTCGGGCTCGAGCTCCGGCGCGCCGGCATCGGTCCAGGCCTCGCGGGATGCGGCCAGCGCGTACTGCCCGCGACGGGTCGAGCCGCCGGGTCTCGACCCGGCTCAGATCTGGTCGATCGGGTCCACCAGCACCGACGCGGCGAACGTGACGGGGATCTGGAGGGCCTCGACCCAGTCCTGGGTCAGTGTCCGGGCGCCCGAACGACCGGCGAGGGCGGCGTCCCAGGTCGTGGGCACGTCACCGCCAATGGGCGTGGTCGCACCGAGACCGGTGACCACGATGCGCGAGCTGGTCGATGCCATCTGGAGGTTCGCTCCTTGGTGAGCTGGGTGAGCTGGGCGATCTGTCGAACGGTGCGATCTGGCCGCACCGCCGGCCGGTCAGCTGCGGGACTGCGAGCTGGCCGGCCGGCGCGGTGCGTCGCGCAGGCTCAGCCTTGGGCTTGCTGGATGTAGGCGACCGCGTCGCCGACGGTGGACAGGTTCTTGACGTCGTCGTCGGGGATCCGGACGCCGAACTTCTCCTCGGCGTTGACGACGATCGTCATCATCGACAGCGAGTCGATGTCGAGGTCGTCGGTGAATGACTTGCCGGCCTCGACCGAGTCGACCGGGAGGCCGGTCTCCTCGTTGACGATCTCGGCGAGACCGCTGAGGATCTCCTGCTCGCTGCTGGCCATCTGGGGCTGCTCCTTGGTGTGGTCGGTTCTTCGTGCTCGGACAGATCTGACGGGTCTGACGGCTAGGGGAGGGTGACGACCTGGGAGGCGAAGACCAGACCGGCGCCGAAGCCGATCAGCAGGGCCAGCCCGCCGTGCGGGGCCAGCCCCTCCTCGAGCATCCGGTCCATGGCCAGCGGGATCGAGGCGGCGCTGGTGTTGCCGGTCGTCGCGATGTCGCGGGCGACGGGGATCTCCGGCGGCAGGCGCATCGCCTTGACCATCGAGTCGGTGATCCGCATGTTCGCCTGGTGCGGGATGAACGCGTCGAGGTCCTCGGCGCTGATCCCGGCCTTCTCCATCGCCTGCTGCGCGATCGGGGCCATCTGCCAGACCGCCCAGCGGAAGACCGTCTGGCCCTGCATCGTCAGGGCGGGCCACTCGACGGCCTTCTCCTTGAGCTCCATCCAGCTGTGCTTCTGCGAGATGGCCGCCGACTGCGCGCCGTCCGAGCCCCACACCGTCGGGCCGATCCCCGGTGTCTCGGACGGGCCGATCACGACGGCGCCCGCGCCGTCGCCGAAGATGAACGCCGTCGAGCGGTCGGTGACGTCGGTGATGTCCGAGAGCCGCTCGACGCCGACGACCAGGACGTACTCCGCACTGCCGCCGCGGATCATGTCGTTGGCCAGGCTGACGCCGTAGCAGAAGCCGGCACAGGCGGCCGAGATGTCCATCGCCGCGGCGGGCGTTGCGCCGAGCCGGTCGGTCAGGATCGCTGCGGCAGAAGGAGTTTGGTAGAGATGGCTCACCGTCGCCACCAGCACGGCCCCCAGCCGCGACGGGTCGATGTCGGCCCGCTCGAGCGCCTTGCGCGCTGCCGCCTCCGACATCGCGATGAGCGTCTCGTCCTCGTCGGCCCAGCCGCGGGTGATGATGCCGGAGCGCTCGCGGATCCACTCGTCCGAGGAGTCGATCCGCTCGCAGATCTCGGCGTTGGTGACGACCCGCTTGGGGCGATAGCTGCCGACGCCCGAGGATGCGGGCGTGCCGGGCGCCGCTCGGGGGGCTGATCTGGGCCCGCAGGCTTCGGGTCGGCGGGGGCCGGGTCTGGTCGTCTCGCTCATGAGGATGCAGGCACCTCCACGGGATGCAGTCGCAGCAGCGGCTGACCGGGAGCCACGGGGTCGCCGTCCTCCACCAGCCACTCGATCACCTGGCCGCCGTGGGGTGCAACAACCGGATAGGTGTCGCGCAGCGTCTCCACCCGCGCGATCTCGGCGCCGGCGTCGACGTTGCTGCCGGCCTCGAAGCCGGTGAACTGCACGGTGCCCTTGGCCGGCGCCACCACCAGCCGCCAGGTCGGGTTGGCCTGCAGCGGGCTGGGCTCGCCGTGCGTCTTGATCAGCGCCCGGGCGGCCTCGATGTCGTCCGGGGTCTTGACCGCCAGCACCTCGACGTCGGGCAGCGCGCGCTTGGCCAGGTTGGCGAGGGTGCCGGCCGGCGGGATCTCGATCAGCCCGGTGACGCCCAGGTCCTTGAAGGTCTGCATGCACAGGTCCCAGCGGACCGGGTTGCTGACCTGCGCGACCAGCCGGCGCAACACCTCGCGGCCGTCGTGGACGACGGTGCCGTCGGCGTTGGAGAGCAGCTGGCTGCGCGGGTCGTGGGTCGTGATCGCCCGGGCCAGCCGGCCGAGTACGTCGACCGCGGGCGCCATGTGTTCGGTGTGGAAGGCGCCGGCGACCTGGAGCGGGATGACCCGTGCCTTGGCCGGCGGATCGGCGGCCAAGGCGGCCAGCTGCTCCATCGTCCCGGCGGCCACGACCTGTCCGGCGCTGTTGACGTTGGCGGCCGTCAACCCATGCCGCGCAATGGATTCCGCGACCTCGGTCTCATCGCCGCCGACAACGGCGCTCATGCCGGTGGGCGTGACGGCGCTCGCCGCGGCCATCGCGTTGCCGCGCTCGCGGACGAAGACCATGGCCTGTTCGGCACTCATGACGCCGGCGGCCGCGGCGGCCGTGATCTCGCCGACGGAGTGTCCGGCGCCCGCACCCACCTGGCGGAAGCCCTCGGCCGGGTGCTCGAACAGGGCCAGCAGGCTGACCAGCCCGCTGGCCACGATCAGCGGCTGGGCCACCGCGGTGTCGCGGATCGTGTCGGCGTCGGAGGTGGTCCCGTGTTTGACCAGGTCGAGCCCGGCAACAGCGGAGAGCCAGGTCAGCCGGTCCTGGAAACCGGGGAGCTCCAGCCACGGGGCGAGAAAGCCGGGAGTCTGGGAGCCCTGACCTGGGCAGACGATGACGAGCACGGCACCAACCCTTCCGTGCGGCCGGTCGAGAGGCGGTGGGGGACGCGGACGAACTCTGGGCCGCGGATATAGAGGTTTCCTACAAGACCCTACAGCGCTGGCCGGGCCGGGCGAGGCGGCGTCGCGGCCAGCCGGCCGAGCGCGAGAGCGGTCCGCAGGACGAAGCCCTCGCGGGGGTCGGTGGGGTCATATCCGGTGATCTCGGTGATCCGACGCAACCGGTAGCGCACCGTGTTGCTGTGGACGAAGAGGGTCCGCGCCGTGGCCTCCAGCGCACCCCCTGACTCGGTGTACGCCGCGGCGGTGTCCAGCAGCGAGCCGCCCGCGTCCACCAGGGGGCGGTAGATCCGGTCCACCAGGGCCCGCCGCGCAGGGACGTCGCCGGCCAGGACCCGCTCGGGCAGCAGGTCGTCGGCCAGCACCGGCCGGGGCGCCTCCGCCCAGGCCCGGACCGCGACCAGCCCGGACAGGGCGGCCCGGGCCGAGCGTCCCGCGGCGTACAGGTGCGGCACGGTCGGCCCGATGACGACCGGTCCGTCGGCGAACCGGTCGGCCAGGGCGGTGACGTCGGCCAACGGGTCGGTCACCGGGCCGAGGATCGCGACCAACCGGTCGCCCTGGACGGCGGCGAGCAGCTCCCACGCTGCGATGGCGGGCCGCCCGGCGCAGCCCGTCGACGGCCTCCTGCACGGGCATGGGTGGGGTCAGCCCGGCCACGACCGCGACCTGGTCGACCGCGCCCCAGCCCAGAGCCGTCGCCCGGGAGTGCAGCGACTCGTCCGCCTCGCCGCGGAGCACCGCGTCGAGCACGAGCGACTCGAGCCGGGCGTCCCAGGCGCCCCGTGACTCGGCCGCGTCGGCGTACACGTGCGCTGCGGCGAACGCCACCTCGCGGGAGTAGCGCAGCACGGCCTCGCGCAGCACGTCCTCGTCACCCGGGGCGGCCAGCGCCGTCACCTGCTCCTCGACGATCTCGATGACGGTGCGCACCATCTCCAGGGTCGCGCCCAGGCTGACCGAGCGGACCAGCTCGCGCGGGGCGGTCCCGAAGACGTCGGGCGGCACCTGGAGCGGCGCGTCCGGGTCGCGGAACCAGGCGACGAACGCCCCGATGCCGGCCTGGGCCACCAGGTTGACCCAGGACCGGTCCTCGGCGCTCATCGCGCGGTACCAGGGCAGCCGCTCGTCCATCCGCGTGACGGCTGCCGTCGACAGCGCCCCGACGCCCTGCTCGACCCGGCGTCGGGTGGCGGCACTCGGTCGCCGGCGCTCAGCAACACCCTCAGCGGGGCCGCCGGAGATGCCGGCTGGGGAGGCCGCCGAGGTGGTCACGACGGCAGCGTAGTTGTCGACTCGGCACAATGGCAGCCGCCCACCGTGGCCATCTCGTGACCAAACGGAAAGCCGGAGACCCGGGGGAGGCGCCATCGGTCGCGGCGGGTTACGGTGGAGTGAGGTCTTGTAGCCCCCTGAGGCCGAAGACCGGTTTTTCGATGCCGAGAAGGGTTTATGTCGTTCCTGGATCGACTGAGACGACGTGTCAAGACGGTGACGCGACCACGCGCAACGCTGCCTGAACGCAGCGGGCCGCGGGTGCGGCAGACCGAGGACGGCACCGAGGGTGCGTTGCGCGAGCTGCTCGCCGCCGACCCCAACGACGCCGCGGCCTTCGCCGAGCTGGCCGAGATCGTGCGCCGGCACGCCGCCGAGGGCCACGGCCCCGGTGCGCCGTCGCAGACCACCCCCGAGGCCCGCGCGGCCGGCGCCGACGACGCGGTGTGGGCGTTGGCCGAGGAGCTGGCGCACAGCCCGCGGGCCTGGTTCCCCCTGGTCGAGCTGGCCCGGCTGTCCGTCGCGGACGACATCGACGGCGCCGTACGGCGGCTGTCGATCGCCACCGACCGCGACCCGACCGGTCAGGCCCTGCTGGAAGGCCTGCTGGTGCTGCGCGAGGCCGGGCTCAACGACGCGGCGCTCTCCCTCGGCACCGGCCACTGGCGCCCGGCCGAGCACAAGCCCGAGGTCGGCCGCGAGATGGTGCTGGCCGCGCTCGCCGCCGGCCGCCTCGGCGACGCGAAGCGGCACCGGGCCGCCCTGCTCTCACACCCTGACGCGGCCCAGACCTCGGCCCTGGCGGCCGATCTCGAGAAGCAGATCGCCAAGTCCAAGCCGAGCAAGTCCTTCAGCTAGACGTCGCCGACGGCAGGCCGGCCGTCACGGAACGCGCAGCCAAAGGATCACGCGTTGGATCCGGCGACGACTCAAGGCTTGGGCGCAACTGCGACGACGGTCAGGAGGGCAACCGCGGTCCATTGGCGGGTGGTGGCGGCCTCGTTCATGATGCTGGCCCACCAGGTGTACGGGGCGTCGGGACGGTGCGAGGTCCCACCGAAAAGCACGCTGGCGAGAGCCAGCGCGGTCGGCGGCAGCCAGGCAAAGGGTGCGGCCCCGGCGGTGACGACCAGGAGCGCGAGCGAGTAGGCGATCAGGACGTTGCGGAGCAGGGCGGCTGCCTCGACCCTGGCGCCGAAGAGGAGACAGACGCCGACGGACCCACAGGCAAGCCCAAGCCAGCCGAGGGTCCACGCCAGTCGCGCTCCGATCGCCCGGGCCGGATCCGGGAGTGGGAGTGCTGCCTGGTTGTCCGCCGCCAGAGCCGCTCCGATGCCGGCCAACGTTGGGACGAAGAGGTTGATGACCGCCGGCACGGGAAGCGCGATCGGTCCGATCGACTGAGTGATGCGATGCCGCAGGGTCACGGCGGCGACTGCGCTCACGAGCAGAACCACGAGGGCCGGCACGCTGGTGTGGACCGCGTTCCAGGCGCGCGCCGTTCGAAGGCTGCCGCGGATCACGCAGATCCACTGAGGTCGCACCTGGCGAACCGAGCCTGGACCTGAGCGACGGCTTCCGGTGTCAACCTGGTCGCGCCCGGAGGGAAGTTGTTGACGTCGAAGGGCTCCCCCGCGATCTCCAGCCAAGTCAGGACGACCGAGTAGAGGTCCCGGAAGTAGGCATCGAGCGGATCTTGCGCGGACTGCCGCTCCAGGCAGGCCGCCGGGGTCAGTAGCTGTACGGCCAGGTCCGCGACCGGGATCCCTCGGCTCCCCTCCAGGTAGTCGGTCAGCTCGTACCCCTGGGTGTCGGCACCGTGGGAGCGGAAGGTCCGGCTGTTCTCCTGCACCAGAGCCGGAACGAGGCTGGGGTACCCATGGCTGCGCGCCGCGCCGTAGAGCACCCCCAGGGCGGCGTTGACCTCAGGCGCGAGACGGTGATGCTCGGCGTAGGTGCACACTCGTGGATTCGCGCCGTGGCAGACGGACGGCGGAAGCGGTCGGGCGGTCAACCGGTGGACCGGGAGCACGGCGGTCCCGACGACGATGGCCGCAAGGGCGACGACCGACACCGTCAACCCACGGATCCGGGGCATCGGGCGTCCGGACCGCACCCGGATGCGGCACCAGCAGAAGGCAGCTGCCGTGCCGAGCAGAAGGGCGGCCTGGGGGAGAAGGAACGACCAGTGGTAGGTCCAGCCGAGCCGGCTCACGATGGTCTCGCCCAGATAGAGCAGGTTGAAGTGAGTTGTCTCGTCTGGCCAGAGGACGTAGACCAGGGCGAGCGAGACGCCCCCGCCGACCATTCCGGCGACGACCGGTTGCACGAAGCGCCCGAGCAGGGAGCCCAGGGCCGCGAACCACGCGATGGCCAGGCCTTGGACGATGCCCCCCGCGACCAGTGCCGGCCACCCAGCCACCGTGGAGGTGACCTGTCCGGCGACGAGCTCGACCGCGATGGCGAGGATCTGCAAGGCAGCTACCGGCCCCGCGCACCAGCCAAGCGCCCAGAAGAACGGCAGGGAGGAATCGGGTGACGATCACCAGGTGCACGTTGCCCGGCCGGGTCATTCGCGCAGCGTCCACGGCAGCCAGCCCGCACACGATCGGACAGATGATGAACAGGGAGAGTGCGCCCCACTCGACGGTGTACAGGCCCTCGCCTAACCACGGCCGGCCCCGGAGAAGTAGTTGAGCACCTCGACCCCGCGGCGGGAGGACGGCCCACGGCCCGACCAGGTCCGCAGGGCGTACTTGGTCATTGGCCGTCCATCAGGTGGACAGGGACCGCTCCAGATCTGAGTCGCCAGGTGCGTCCGCGTTGGCGAGGCTCTCGAGCTCGGTCACGGTGCCGTCGAACACGAGCGATCCCTCGTTGAGGACAAGCACCCGGTGCGCGAGGGAGCGCACATCCTCGACGAGATGGTGGAGACAAGGGCGATGCGCTCGGCTCCGATCAGTCGGATCGTCTCGCGTAGCTCGGCTCGTTGTCGGGGGTCCAGGCCCACGGTCGGTTCGTCCAGCAGCAGCAGGTCGGGACTGTGCACGAGGGCGTGGGCGATCCCCACCCGTCGGCGCTGACCGCCTGAGAGGTTCTTGATCCGCTCGTGGCGGAGTCGATCCAGATCCACGCGCGCCAGCGCCTGGTCGACGGCGGCTGCTCGCATCTGTTTGGGCACCCGCTGGAGCCACGCGACGTACCAGAGGAACTGCTCGCACGTGGCACCCCTGGGCAGCTCCGGGTCCTGTGGCAGGTAGCCGAGCCGGGACGCCTTGTCCGACCCGGAGACCAAGAGCTTTCCGGCATGTGGTTGGTCGACTCCGGCGAGGAGCTGGAACAGCGTTGACTTGCCCGCCCCGTTGGCCCCGACCAGGCAGGTCACTCCAGGCCCGATGGTGAAATCCACCGGGCCGAGAGTGAACGACCTGCCGTGATGTTTGACCAGATGCTGAGCCGACAGCTCGAGTTGGCTCAAGGCGCGACCGGGCAAGGCTCAGACCTGCTGATGCATCGACCGTTCAACCGGAGACTCGACTCAGTACTTCGTGCCATTGGTGTATGACTGACCCGAGGCGGGATCGACGTGGTTGGGGATGTCGAGCTTGACTTCGACCCCAGCCCGCGCGTAGTCCGCCGTCCCAGGGACAGCAGTACTCGCGTAAACCCATACGGCAGTGGTGGACGCAGTGTGGCTCGTGTCCGCATCGTCATAGAGGTAGTACTGCTGGGTGCAGGAGAGGTAGGGAGTCACGGCGCAGTACCCCGCATTGACGTAGGTGTAGAACTTCGAGAACACCTTGTGGTTCAAGGCGTTCACGATGTGGACCTTGGCGTCGCCGTAGGCTCGCGTGCCGTTGGAGCCATCAGTGACCCGCCACTGGCCGTAGGCATAGCCATCGCTCGAGTAGCCCGCCACGTGCAGCTGGTTGCTCGAACTGTTCCAGTAGAGGTACTCGTTCTTCGCGTGGGCGGCACTTGCGCCCCCGACGATCAGAGCTCCGGCCAACAGAATGCCGGACGACCTGCGGGCCAGGCGTGACCCTCGTCGATGTGCAGTTCGGTCCATGGTAAAGGCCCCTCTATCCATGTTTTTGCTTGTCCCGGCCAGGCCAAGCAACCCGAACCTAGTGACGCCTGAGCCAGTGCGTCAATGACCTACGCGTCGCCGCCGGAGTTGCCGCTCGTGCCGGCCGTGACGTCGAGCAGGCGGTACTGCTCGGCCGCCCGGCGCGGCGCTGACGGGTCGATCTCGCCGCGGCGAGCCAGCTGCTGCAGCGCCCGTACCGCGACCGACGGCCCGTCGATGTGGAAGTGCCGCCGGGTCGCCGGCCGGGTGTCGGACAGCCCGAACCCGTCGGCGCCGAGCGTCGCGTAGTCGCCCGGCACCCACTGCCGGATCTGGTCCGGCACCTGGCGCATGTAGTCGCTCACCGCGACGACCGGGCCGGGCGCGTCGGCCAGCCGCTGCGTGACGTACGGCGTGCGCTGCTCGCCCTGCGGGTGCAGGAAGGCCTGCTCGTCGCAGGCCAGCCCGTCGCGACGCAGCTCGTTCCAGGACGTGACGCTCCAGACGTCCGCGGCGACGCCGAAGTCGGCGGCCAGCAGCTCCTGCGCCTCGAGCGCCCACGGCACCGCGACGCCGGAGCCGAGGATCTGCACCCGCGGCCCCTCCAGCTGCTGCCGGTTGAGCAGGTACAGCCCGCGCAGGATGCCCTCGACGTCGACGTCCTCCGGCTGCGGCGGCTGGACGATCGGCTCGTTGTAGACGGTGATGTAGTAGATGACGTTCTCCGGCGACTCGCCGTACATCCGGCGCAGCCCGTCCTTGACGATGTGCCCGATCTCGTAGGCGTACGCCGGGTCATAGGTCACGACCGCCGGGTTGGCCGCGGCGTACAGCGGGGAGTGGCCGTCGTTGTGCTGCAGCCCCTCGCCGGTCAGCGTCGTCCGGCCGGCGGTCGCGCCGATCAGGAAGCCGCGGGCCATCTGGTCCGAGGCGGCCCAGATGCTGTCGGCCGTCCGCTGGAAGCCGAACATCGAGTAGAAGGTGTAGATCGGCACCATCGGCTCGCCGTGCGTCGCATACGACGAGCCGGCTGCCGTGAAGGCCGCGACCGAGCCGCCCTCGTTGATGCCGACGTGGATGATCTGCCCGGACGTCGACTCCTTGTAGGCCAGCATCAGGTCGGCGTCGACCGAGAGGTACTGCTGTCCGTGCGGGTTGTAGATCTTGGCCGTCGGGAAGAACGAGTCCATGCCGAACGTGCGCGCCTCGTCCGGGATGATCGGCACGATCCGCGGGCCGAAGTCCTTGTCCCGCATCAGGTCTCGCAACAACCGGACGAACGCCATCGTCGTCGCGACCTGCTGCTTGCCCGACCCGCGCGTCGTCACCTCGTAGGCCGAGTCCTCGGGCAGCTTGAGCGACGTGCCGCCGACCCGTCGCTGCGGGATGCCGCCGCCGAGCCGGGCCCGGCGGTCCCGCAGGTAGCGCAGCGTCTCGTCGTCGTCGGCCGGCTTGTAGTACGGCGGCTGGTAGGGGTCGCGCTCGAGGTCCTCGTCGCTGATCGGGATCTTCAGGCTGTCCCGGAGCAGCTTGAGGTCCTCGGGCGTGAGCTTCTTCATCTGGTGGGTCGCGTTGCGGCCGGCGAAGTGCGGCCCGAGGCCGTAGCCCTTGATCGTCTGGGCCAGGATCACCGTCGGCTGGCCGGTGTGCTCCATCGCCGACTGGTACGCCGCGTAGACCTTGCGGTAGTCGTGGCCGCCGCGCTTGAGCTGCCAGACGTCGTGGTCGGACATCTTCTCGACCATCCGCGCGGTGCGCGGGTCGCGGCCGAAGAAGTGCTCCTTGATGTAGGCGCCGTCGTTGGCCCGGAAGGTCTGGTAGTCGCCGTCCGGCGTGGAGTTCATCAGGTTGACCAGCGCGCCGTCGCGGTCCGCGGCGAGCAACGGGTCCCACTCGCGGCCCCAGACGACCTTGATGACGTTCCAGCCCGCGCCGCGGAAGCCGGCCTCGAGCTCCTGGATGATCTTGCCGTTGCCGCGCACCGGCCCGTCGAGCCGCTGCAGGTTGCAGTTGACGACGAAGGTCAGGTTGTCGAGCTCCTCGAACGCCGCGACGTGCAGCAGCCCGCGGCTCTCCGGCTCGTCCATCTCGCCGTCGCCGAGGAACGCCCAGACGTGCTGCTTGCTGGTGTCCTTGATCCCGCGCCCGTGCAGGTACTTGTTGAACTGCGCCTGGTAGATCGCGTTCATCGGGCCGAGGCCCATCGACACCGTCGGGAACTCCCAGAAGTCCGGCATCAGCCGCGGGTGCGGGTACGACGGCAGACCGCCGCCCGGGTGCGAGACCTCCTGGCGGAAGCCGTCGAGCTGGTCCTCGGTCAGCCGGCCCTCGAGGTAGGCGCGGGCGTAGATGCCCGGGGAGGAGTGGCCCTGGATGTAGATCTGGTCGCCGCCGCCCTCGGCGTCCTTGCCCCTGAAGAAGTGGTTGAAGCCGACCTCGTAGAGCGTGGCCGACGACGCGTACGACGAGATGTGGCCGCCGACGCCGATCCCCGGCCGCTGAGCCCGGTGGACCATGATCGCGGCGTTCCAGCGCAGCCAGGCGCGGTAGCGGCGCTCGACCTCCTCGTCACCGGGGAACCAGGGCTCGTCCTCGGGCGGGATCGTGTTGATGTAGTCGGTGGCGGTCAGGCTCGGCACGCCGACCTGGCGCTCGCGGGCGCGCTGGTTGAGCTTGAGCATCACGTAGCGGGCCCGGGTGCGGCCGCGCTCGTCGACGACGCCGTCGAGCGAGTCGAGCCACTCCTGGGTCTCGTCCGGGTCGATGTCCGGCAGCTGGCTCGGGATCCCGTTGAGGATCGGGCCTACTTCTCCGCGTTCGGCCACTCGGCATCCCTTCGATCGTTTCGGTCCCGTCAGTCTGCCACCAGGCGGTCGGCGCGCGAGTAGACGGTCATCCGGGGTGGCCGCAGGAAGCCGACGAGGGTCAGGCCGCACTCCTCGGCCAGCTCGACGGCCAGGTGGGAGGGAGCCGAGACGGCGGCCAGGACCGGGATGCCGGCCATCGCGGCCTTCTGGGTCAGCTCGAACGACGCCCGGCCGCTGACCATCAGGACGGTCTCGCTCAGCGGCAGCCGGCCCTCCCGGGCGGCCCAGCCGACCAGCTTGTCGACGGCGTTGTGCCGGCCGACGTCCTCCCGCGCGGCCAGCAGCTCGCCGGTCGGCGTGAACAGGGCGGCGGCGTGCAGGCCACCGGTCCGGTCGAAGACCTTCTGCGTCTCGCGCAGGGCCGTCCGGCAGGCGGCCCAGCACGTGCGGGTCGAGCTGCGGCAGGGCCGTCTTCACGTCGTACGGCGAGACGGTCCGGACCGCGTCGATGCTGGACTTGCCGCAGACCCCGCAGGACGAGGTGGTGTAGAAGTTCCGCTCGGCCGAGATGTCCGGCAGCGGGACCCCTTGGGCCAGAACGACATCCACCACGTTGTACGTCGGCCGGCCGTCCTCGCCGACGTCCTGGCAGTGCATCAGCGTCGCCACATCCGTCGGCGCCGCCGATCAGGCCCTCGGTGATCAGGAAGCCCAGCGCCAGGTCGAAGTCGTCACCCGGCGTACGCATCGTGACCGACAGGGCGCGGCCCTGGACCCGGATCTCCATCGGCTCCTCGACGGTCAGGCTGTCCGGCCGGCTGACCGTCTTGACCCCGTCTGGGGTCAGCTCGACCCGAACGGATGGCACTCGCGCCGTGACCCGGCCCATAGGCACACAGTAGGCGGCCGTCTCTGCAGGCGGTCCACGGCTTGCCTTAGTGACCTGGCTCTAGTGGACTACCCACGTGGAGAAGGGGAGCAGCTCGGCCGCGGTGGGGTCGCCGTCGGGCCTGATGGCGCGGTTGGGGCTGCAGCCGGGCCAGGTCGTCCAGGAGTTCGGCTACGACAGCGATGTCGACGAAGACCTGCGGATGGCCATCGAGGACGGCCGTCGACGGCGAGCTGGCCGACGAGGACTCGACCGAGGACGTCGCCGATGTCGCGATCCTCTGGTGGCGCGACGAGGACGGCGACCTGGTCGACGCTCTCGTCGACGTCCTGACCAACCTGGCCGAGCGCGGCGCGGTGCTGCTGCTGATCCCCAAGTCCGGCCGCGACGGTCACGTCCAGGCCAGCGAGGTCGAGGAGGCCGCGCTGACTGCCGGGCTGCACGCGACGACCAGCGTGTCGGCGGGTGCCGACTGGATCGCGACCCGGCTGGTGGCGCCCAAGGGTGGACGGCGTTGAGCGCAGGCGCGATCCGCCTGCCGTTGGGGACGTCGCGCCGGACTTCGAGCTGCGCAGCCAGCACGGCGAGCCGACCCGGTTGTCGAGCTTCCGCGGCGAGAAGTCCGTGGTCGTGCTGTTCTACCCGTTCGCGTTCTCGGGCATCTGCACCGGCGAGCTGTGCGAGATCCGCGACGACCTGGCGACCTTCCAGAACGACGCGGTCCAGGTGCTGGCGATCTCCTGCGACTCGATGCAGGCGCTGCGGGCCTTCGCCGAGAGCGAGGGCTACCTGTTCCCGCTGCTGTCCGACTTCTGGCCGCACGGTGCGGTGGCCCGCGCCTACGGCGTGTTCAACGACAAGGTCGGCGTGGCCACGCGCGGGTCGTTCCTGGTCGACCCCGAGGGCGTTGTCCGGTGGAGCGTCGTCAACGAGATCGGCCAGGCGCGCGACCTGGCCGGCTACCACGAGGCGCTCGCGGCCCGGTAGCGTCGGCCTGCCACCATGAGCCGGGGCCTGTAGCTCAGCTGGTAGAGCACCGCGTTTACACCGCGGGTGTCGTCGGTTCGAGACCGGCCGGGCCCACCGATGGTCGTTCAATGCGAGGACGACGGAAGCGCGACAGCCTCGGTCCGACACATCTGCAGGGTGCGCGGTGGCTATTGCTGACTAGTCACCCGGTTGGCTCAACTCTCTTGACAGGCGGCCGATACGTACATTGCCGGATCCCCGGCGCCGAGAGGGTGGTGTCCCATGTTGAAAATGTCTGCCGCGACGGCCGATGTCCTGACCTCCACGACGGACCCGGACGACGCCGCCCGACTGCTGGCTCAGGTCATGCAGCCGGTTGCCGCCGCCGAGGCCGCAGCCGGTAGTGCCGTCCTCGCCGCGCGCCTGGCTCAGGCCCGGCTCGACGTCCGCAGCTATCTCGCGAGCCGCGGGTCCCGACTCGCCGGCTAGACCCGCCGTTCGGTCCCGCGGTCCTACCGGTCGAGGGGCCGCGACGCGTACCGGCCGACTGTTCCGACGAGAGAATTCGACCCGAGGAGCGGCGCAGAGGCCGTCGGAACAGTCCGTCCGCACGCTGACTGCCGTTGCTGCCATAACGTTCCTTGACACTTCCTTGATGACACGTTGACGCTGGTGTCCAGCACCCTGACGCCGTCACGGACCGGGAGGTGCTGGTCATGCCGAAGCAGACTTCGCTGCTGTGCCGGATGGGCTTTCATCGCTGGCGGCCGGCGGTCCGATCGGACAACACCAGCACGAGGGTCTGCCGGCGCTGCGAGCGGGACGAGCAGTCCGAAGACCGCCCCCTGACCGACGAGCCGCACAAGTACCTGAACCACCCGCCGTTCTACCCCGGCGACTGGTGACCCGGACAAACCAGTGACATGGGGGGGATCCCGGGCAATAGTGTGGCGTGTCGCTGCACACGCTGCGACCCAAAGCGCTCGTTAGACTACGGTGCGTGACTATGGCCGAACCCCCCGACTCCGCGGGCCTCGTGGTCCGCGACGTCATCGACCGCCTCGAGCGGATCTACCCGCCCGTCCAGCGCGGCCGACTGGGACGCGGTCGGCCTGGTGTGCGGTGACCCGCAGACCCCGGTCACCAAGATCCTGTTCGCGATCGACCCCACCTTGGCCGTCGTCGAGGAGGCCAAGGAGTGGGGCGCCGAGCTCGTCGTCACCCACCACCCGCTGCTGCTGCGCGGCGTGCACGGCGTGCCGGCCGACTCCGCCAAGGGCCGGATCGTCCACGAGCTGATCCGAGCCGGCGCCGCGCTCTATGTCGCCCACACCAACGCCGATGTGGCGGCGCCCGGCGTCTCGGACGCCCTGGCCCGGGTCATCGGCCTGCAGGACCTGGCCCCGCTGGTCGCCGAGCCGATCACCCCGACCGACAAGATCGTGACCTTCGCCCCGCCGGACGCGGCCGACGCCTTGATCGACGCGATGACCGCGGCCGGAGCGGGCGCTGATCGGTGACTACGCGCGCTGCGCCTGGGTCGCCCCGGGCACCGGCACGTTCATCCCCGGCCCGTCCGCCCAGCCGGTCATCGGGACGCCGGGCGAGCTGACCGAGGTCGGCGAGGCCAGGATCGAGATGCAGCTGCCGCGGGCCGTGCGCAGCGCGGTGATCGCCGCCGCGCGGGGGGTCCACCCCTACAACGACCCGGTCCTGGACATCTACGAGCTGGCGTCGTGGTCCGGCCCGACCGGGATCGGCCGGGTCGGCACGCTGCCTACGTCGGTGAGCCTGCACGAGCTCGCCGTCATCGTCGCGAACGCTCTCCCAGCGACGGTCCAGGGCGTCCGCGCCGCCGGCCCAGAGGTCGGGGCAGGTCCGCCGGGTCGCCGTATGTGGTGGAGCCGGCGACGACCTGTTCGACGCCGTACGCCGCAGTGGGGCCGATGCCTACGTGACCGCCGACCTGCGTCATCACCCGGCCCTCGAGGCGCGCGAGGAGTCCGAGGGCAAGCCCTGGCTGGTCGACGTGTCGCACTGGGCGAGCGAGTGGCCCTGGCTGGCCGGCTGCGCGGACCGGGTTATGTCTGCGCTGGGCGGTGCGCCGACTACGGTGGAGGCGCGCGTCTCGACGACGCGCACCGACCCGTGGACGATCCATGTCCCCAGCCGAGGAGGACCGGCCAGCTGAACGCCTCGCCTGACGACCAGATCCGCCTGCTCGACCTGCAGGCGCTCGACACCCGGATCGACCAGATCGCCCACCGCCGTACGGCGTTGCCCGAGCACGCCCGGGTCGCCGAGCTCGAGCACCGGCTGGGCGAGCTGCGCGACGAGCTCGTCGTCGCCGAGACCGAGCAGACCGACATCGGCCGCGAGCTGGTCAAGTCCGAGGGTGACGTCGAGCTGGTCCGGCAGCGCGCTTCGCGCGACCAGGCCCGGCTCGACTCCGGCCAGGGGCTGCACAAGGAGCTCGAGTCGCTCCAGCACGAGCTGGTCTCGCTGGCCAAGCGGCAGAGCGACCTGGAGGACGTCGAGCTGGAGGTCATGGAGCGCGCGGAGGCGGCGGCCGGCCGGGTCAGCGCCCTCCAGGCCGAGCGGGCCGGCGTGACCGCCGAGCTGGAGCGCACGACCGCGGACCGCGACGAGGCTCTCCGCCTCCTGGGTGCGGACCACGACGAGGCGAGCACGGCCCGGACGGCGCTCGCCGGCGACCTGCCGGCCGACCTGGTGGTGCTCTACGAGAAGATCCGCGCATCGAGCTCGGGCATCGGTGCCGCGCGGCTGCACCAGCACCGCTGCGAGGGCTGCCACATGGAGCTCAACCCGACCGACCTGCAACGGATCGCGACGGCGCCGTCGGATGAGGTGCTGCGCTGCGAGGACTGCCGCCGGATCCTCGTCCGAGTGCCCGAGTCCGGGCTGTGACCCTGCCGTTCGACGAGGCTGGCCCGGCTCCGGTCACTGCCCGCCGCCTCGTGGTCGAGGCCGACGGCGGCTCGCGCGGCAACCCCGGGCCGGCGGCGTACGGCGCCTTGGTTCGCGACCCGGCCAGTGGGCTGGTGCTGGCCGAGGACGCGAAGTACCTGGGGGAGACGACCAACAACGTCGCGGAGTACTCCGGCCTGGTCGCCGCCCTCACGATGGCGAAGGCGATCGACCCGGCGCCCAGGTCGAGGCCCGGATGGACTCCAAGCTCGTGGTCGAGCAGATGTCCGGGCGCTGGAAGATCAAGCACGAGGACATGCGCCGGCTTGCCTTGCAGGCCCGGGCAATCTTCCCGCGCGACCAGGTGAGGTATCAGTGGGTGCCGCGCGCGGAGAACTCCGCCGCTGACCGGCTGGCCAACCAGGCGATGGACGCCGCAGCCGAGGGCCGGACCTGGACGCCCAGCACGGCTGCCTACGCTAGTGACGTGAGCGACTCCACCACTGATGCCCCGCCTGACCAGAAGACCCGCGCCCGGCTGTCCTACCGGCTGCTCTCCGGCCAGGACGACGACGCCTTCTGCCGCCGGGTCTCCGAGGCTCTGGCCGACGGATACCAGCTGCACGGCGGCCCGGCTATCACCTTCGATGGCACCAAAACCATTGTGGCGCAAGCACTTGTCGACCCGCGGATGCTGGGCTTCACCTCATGACGTACGCCGGTGACCTGACCCCCGCCGAGGCGTTCGAGCTGGTGCGTGACAACCCGGAGGCGGTCCTGGTCGACGTGCGTACGACCGGCGAGTGGGCCCAGGTCGGCGTGCCCGACCTGACCGAGCTCGGCAAGGAGGTCGTCTTCGTGGAGTGGCAGCAGGGCCCACAGCGCAGCCTCAACCCGGCGTTCGTCGACGAGCTCAAGGCGTCGGTGCCGTCGGATGTGCCGGTCCTGATGATCTGCCGCAGCGGCGTCCGCAGTGTCGCGGCCGCGCACGCCGCGACGGCCGCCGGGCTCGGCCCGGCGTACAACGTGCTCGAAGGCTTCGAGGGCGGGGCCGGTTGGCAGCGCAGCGGACTGCCCTGGGGTCGGCAGTGACCGAGGAGACCGCCGGCTGGCGGCCGGACACGCTCGCGGTGCGAGGAGGCTTGCAGCGCAGCAACTTCGACGAGACGGCCGAGGCGATGTTCCTCACCTCCGGCTACGTCTACGGCAGTGCGGGCGAGGCGGAGGCGGCCTTTGCCGGCGACATCGACCGCTACGTCTACTCGCGCTACGGCAACCCGACGATCACGACCTTCGAGGAGCGGCTGCGGCTGATCGAAGGCGCTCCGGCCTGCTTCGCCACCGCGACGGGCATGGCCGCGGTCTTCACCGCGCTCGCCGCGCTGCTCGGCCAGGGCGACCGGGTCGTCTCCGCTCGCAGCCTGTTCGGCTCGTGCTTCGTGATCCTCGACGAGATCCTGCCGCGCTGGGGTGTGGAGGCGGTCTTCGTCGACGGCTCCGACCTCGACCAGTGGCGGGCCGCACTGTCCGAGCCGACGACCGCGGTGTTCTTCGAGTCGCCGTCGAACCCGATGCAGGAGCTGGTCGACGTCCGCGCCGTCTGCGACCTGGCCCATGCCGCCGGGGCGCAGGTCGTCGTCGACAACGTCTTCGCGACGCCGATCCTGCAGCGCCCGATGGAGCTGGGCGCCGACATCGTCGTCTACTCCGCCACCAAGCACATCGACGGCCAGGGCCGCACGCTGGGCGGCGCGATCCTCGGCTCCGAGGAGTTCATCGCCGAGCCGGTCCGCAACCTGATGCGGCACACCGGCCCGTCGATGAGCCCGTTCAACGCCTGGGTGCTGACCAAGGGCCTCGAGACGCTGTCGATGCGGGTCGAGCGGATGAGCGCCTCGGCGCTGCGGATCGCCGGCTGGCTCGAGGACCAGACCAAGGTGACGCGCGGTGCGCTACCCGTTCCTGGACAGCCACCCCCAGCACGACCTGGCCAAGGCCCAGATGTCGGCCGGCGGGCACCGTCGTGACCTTCGAGCTCGACGGCGGCAAGGACGAGGCGTTCCGGCTGCTCGACGCGCTGCGGATCATCGACATCTCCAACAACCTCGGCGACTCCAAGTCGCTCGTCACCCACCCGGCGACGACGACCCACCGACGGCTCGGTGAGCAGGCCCGGCTGGCGGTCGGCATCACCGACGGCATCGTGCGGGTCTCCGTCGGGCTCGAGGACCCCGACGACCTGGTCGACGACCTCGACCAGGCTCTGGCCCAGGTCTAGGCGGTCAGCGACAGCGCGGCGGTGGTCGTCACCAGCAGGATCGGCACGACGACGAGGCCGCGTAGGAAGAACCGCCAGGCCGAGACGTCGACTCCGGCCGCCCGGCAGCGCTCGCGCCAGAGCAACGTCGCCAGCGAGGCCCACAGGGTCAGCAGTGGCCCGCAGTTGACGCCGAGCAGCAGCGCGACGAGACGCGCCGGCGAGCCGTCGGCTACCGGCTCGAGGGCGAGATAGGCGGGCAGGTTGTCGACGCCGTTGGCGCCGGCCGCCCCCGCCGTCGCGAGCCGCAGGTGGTCCGGCCAGCTCTCACCCGACCCGGCGACCCGCGCCAGCAGGTCGGGCAGGCCATGCACCTGGAAGGCCTGAACCACGAAGAACAGCCCGATCACCAGCAGCACCAACCGCCAGGGGACGTGCGAGGCCTGCAGGTCCGACCGGCGGCGCACCGCGAACAGCGCGACGAGCGCGATAGCGGCGACCGAGGCCGGCCAGGCCGGCTGGACTCCGGTGGCGAACGCCGGCCCGAGCAGCAGGCACACCGCGGCCGCGCTCCAGAGCAGCAGCCGGTCCTCGACCGGCGGCTGGCTGGGCGGCTCGTACGACGTGCGCAGGTCGCGCCGGAACATCACCGCCAGCACTGCGACAGTGACCAACACGGCAACGAGAGCCGGCAGCCAGGTGAGTGCGACGTAGCCGCCGAGATCGACGCCGAGATCGTGCAACCGGTGCAGCGCAAGGAGATTCGTGAGGTTGGACACCGGCAGGAGCATCGAGGCCGTGTCCGCCAGCCACACGGTGGTCATGGCGAACAGCGCCGGTGAGATGCCGATCTGCACCGCCAGCGCGAGAGCCACCGGCGTCAGCAGCACCGCGGTCGTGTCGAGCGACAGGACGATCGTCGAGGCAGTCGCGAGTGCCACCATCAGCAGCCAGAGGACCCACGTGCGGCCCCGGCCGATCCGGGCGGCGAGATGCGCGGCGGCGTCGAAGACCCCGGCGTTCTGAGCCAGCTGCGCGACGACCGTGATGGCCACCAGGAACACCAGGACCGGCGCGATCCGGCGCAGGATCGACTCGGCCTCACCGCCGGGCAGCCACCGCGTCACGAGGGCCAGGCCGGCCGCCACCAGGGACGCCCACCACATGGCTCAGCCCTCGCGCAGGATGACGTCGAGGGTCCACGGCCGGCCGCGGCGCGGCGGCTCGGTGAGCTCGACCTCGAACGCCTCAGCGGCGACCAGCGCCAGTCGCTCGCGGCGTGCGGGGCGTGGCGCCGGACTCGAGCAGGTGGCGCACGAGCTGCCCACGGGTCAGCTTGGCCAGGTGCGACACCACGCTGCGGGTGCCGGCCAGCTCGCGCAGGACCCGCACGGCGACCCAGCGGTCGGCGGCGGCTCCGCGGGGGGCTCCACATCGCCGCGTAGCCGGCCGACCGGCAGTCCAGCGACCAGACCCGGTCCCGGCCGCGGCGTCGAGTGAGCTGGTCGAGCCGGGGCCGCCACCAGCCGGCCAGCGGGCCGACCCCGGCAGGTCGGCGCCGACCGGCAGCCGGTACGGCGGGATCCGGTCACCCGGCCGCAGCACACCCCACAGCCCCGAGAACACCAGCACCCGCCGCGGGCGCGCGCCGCCGCGCGGCCGGGTCGAGCGCGGGCAGGTCGAGCGCGTCGTACAGGACTCCGGTGAAGACCCGGCTGACCGGCAGGGTCCGCGTCTGGCGCAGCCTCCGGTTGGCCTCGACCTCGGCGGCCAGGGAGGCGCCGACCCCGAGCCGGTCCAGGGCGTCGGGGCGCCCGCTGACCTCGGCCAGCCGGCTGATCCAGCATCTCCCGCGGCGGTGGCAGAGCTCGGGGAAGGACAGCCGGTCGAGGTCGAGCTGCGGCCCGCGGCGAGGAGGGGTGGCCTTGCCCTCCGAGGGCGGCAGCAGCACGAGCACGCGGAGCAGGGTAGTGGGGCCTTACTGTTTAAGTACCGTCGCCCGAAGGGGGCCATTGAATGCGCGTGCTGAACGCGTCGCGCATGTCGCGACGCAGCGGCCTGGCGATCCTGACGTCCGCCGTTGTCGCGCTGGGGTTTTCGGCACTTGTCGCGGCGCCGCCGGCGGCCGCCTCACCGCCTGGATGGCTGGACCGGACCTATGGCACCAACGGCTGGGGCGCCGCGGGTGCCTTTGCCGTCGCGCCGGCCGCGGGCGCGATCGACTCCTCGGGACGAGCAGTCGAGATCGTCGACAACCACACCAGCCAACAGGCCGTCACCCGGCTCACTGTCGACGGTGTGGTCGACCTGACCTTCGGCACCAACGGGGCGACCGCGCTGCCCGGCTCCCCGGCGTACGGGCAGGTGTTGGTCGGGAGTGACGGGATCTACCTGCTCGAGCAGGCCGGCACCGGCCGCACCTCGTCTGCCCTCGCGAAGCTGACGCCGGACGGCCTGCTCGACTCCTCGTTCGGGGTCGGCGGGATCGCCTCAGTGGCGTTCACCGGCTTCCCGGCGGGCGCACTGACCAACCTGGTGCAGCTGACCGACGGCACGATCATCGTGGCCGGCGCCAACGCCATGGCGGCGATCGACTCCAGCGGGGACCTCGATGCGACCTGGAACGCTGCGGGCGCTGTGCCCGGCGTGCTGACCGGCGTCGGTGCCGTCTCGGGCCTGGCCGCCGACGGCAACAAGGTCGTGGCGACGATCGGCGGCTCTACCCCGCAGCTGCGCCGATGGCTGCGGACCGGTGCCCCGGACGGGGGCCTCGGCAGCGCAGGTGTGGCGGCGCTCCCGACCGCGGGGACCTACGACGGCGTTTTCACCGGCCCGGACGGCGACTACTACCTGACCGCGCGGACCGGCGCATCCGGCTACCGACCGCGCGTCGTCGGGCGGGTCCTGCCCGGCGGCACGGTCGACTCGTCGTACGGGACGGCCGGATTCACCCGGATGCCGGTGCAGGACAACACCTTGCGGTCTGCCCAGATCGCGTTTCACGGCACGGACGCCTATCTGTTCAGCAGCTACGGGGTGGGCGATCCGGACGTCGTCAAACTCGGCTCGACCGGTGCGCTGGACCCGGCCTTCGGCGCCGGCGGGCTCGTGGAGCTGATGAAGAGTGACCTGCCGACCGGCGGTCAGCTGCCACAGCTGGTTGGTGGTGGCCTGCAGCCCGACGGGCGGGTCGTCGTCCTGCTCGGGTACGTCGGGCCGAACGGCAACGGCGCCTCCATCGGTGCCCTGCGGCTCAACGCGAGCACGATCGCGCTGGCCGGCTCGTTCGTGCCGCTGGTGCCCGCTCGACTGCTCGACACCCGCGTCGGGTTGGGCGCGCCGATCGGCCGCGTCGGCGCGGGGTCGACCGTGCATCTGCAGGTGGGTGACCGAGGTGGCGTGCCCGAGCTCGGTGCGGCCTCCGTGGTGCTGAACCTCACGGCGGTCCTGCCCACTTCCTCGGGACACGTCACGGTCTTCCCGACCGGCCAGGGTCGGCCGCGGTCATCGAGCCTGAACTTCGAGCCGGGTCAGACGACCGCCAACGTGGTCACCGTCGCCCTCGGCGCCGGTGGCCAGGTGACGATGACGAACTCCTCCTCGGGGTCGACCGACCTGCTGGCTGACGTTGTCGGTTACTACCTGGCCGGTACGCCGACCGTGGCCGGCGCCTTTGTGGCCGTGCCCCAGACCCGGCTGCTCGACACCCGCGTCGGCCGCGGCGCCCCGCAGGCGCCCGTGGCCAAGCTGGGGGTCGTGGCGGTCACCGTGGCTGGTCTCGGTGGTGTGCCGCATGACGAACGTCTCGTCGGTGCTGATCAACGTGACGGTCACGGATGCGAAGGGTGCCGGCTATGTGACGGTGTACCCGTCCGGGGTCGCGCGGCCGAACGCCTCCACGCTCAACCATGCGGCGGGGGAGACCCGCGCCAACCTGGTCACGGTGACTCTGGGGGCCGACGGCAAGGTCGACCTCTACAACGGGGCCAACGCGACGACGGACCTGGTGGTGGACCTGGCCGGCTACTACATCGGCGGCACCGCGACGTCGCCGGGCACGTTCGTCGCGGTCAACCCGGTGCGGGTGCTGGACACCCGCAGCGGCCACGGCGTGGCACGGCGGCCGATCCACGCCGGGTCGGACATCCAGTTCTTCGCGACCGGCTCGTCAACCGTGCCGGCCGGCGGTGCCTCGGCCGTCCTGCTCAACGCCACGGCGACCGGCGCCACCCGGCGCGGGTTCGCTGACCGTCATGGGGGCCGACGTCGGGTGGGGCGGCAACCCGTGGGACTACGTCCACAACCGGCCGAGCACGACCCTCGCCTATCCGCGCTACCCGACCTCGACCGTGAACTTCCGGGCCGGGCAGAACGTTGCCAACCTGGCCTTCGTCACCGGCTCGACGCTCGCGCTGGCGCACAACGGCAGTTCGGGCGGGGTCAACGTGGTCGCCGACCTGGCCGGATACTTCAACCCCTAGGCGGACGATCTGCGTAGGGTTGGGTCATGCCGCTCCGGATGATCACCGTGACCCCTTCGGGCGGCGCCGCCGGCCCAGCCGGCCCCGCCGGCGCCGGTCCGACGGTCGACGCCGGTGCCCTGGCCCAGCCTTCGCCCAGATCCGGACCGACCTGAAGATCCCGGCCGGCTTCCCGCCCGAGGTCGAGGCCGCCGCCCAGGAGGCGGCGGCTCACCCGCAGCTGCCCACCGCCGACCTGACCGACCTGCCGTTCTTCACCATCGACCCGCCGGGATCCACCGACCTGGACCAGGCGATGCACCTGGAGCGGACCGCCAAGGGCTACCGGGTCCGCTATGCCATCGCGGACCTGCCCGCCTTCGTCCCGCCCGGCGGCCCGGTCGACGCTGAGGCCCGGCGCCGGGGCCAGACCCTCTACGCGCCGGACCAGCGCTCGCCGCTGCACCCGTTGGTGCTCAGCGAGGGCGCGGCGAGCCTGCTGCCGGGGCAGGTCCGCCCGGCGTACGTCTGGGACATCACCCTCGACGCCGACGGTGAGGACGTCGACGTCGACCTGACCCTCGCGCTGGTCAAGAGCGTCGACCGGCTGGACTACGCGCAGGTGCAGGCCGGGATCGACGGCAACACCGGCGACGAGCGGTTCGAGCTGCTCAAGGAGATCGGCGAGCGGCGGGTCGCGCTCGAGCAGGCCCGCGGTGGCGCGAGCCTGCCCATCCCGCAGCAGGAGGTCGTGCTCGACCCCGCCGGCTACCGGCTCCAGTTCCGGCCCGCGCTCGCCGCCGAGGACTGGAACGCGCAGATCTCGCTGCTGACCGGCATGGCCGCGGCGGACATCATGCTCGGCGGCCAGATCGGCCTGCTCCGGACGATGCCCGGGCCGGACCGCAACGCGCTCGCCCGGTTCCACCGGCAGGCGGCCGCGCTCGGTACGCGCTGGCCGGCCGAGCTGCCGTACGGCGTCTTCCTGCGCTCGCTGGACCGCACCGACCCGCGCCAGCTGGCGATCGTGCACGAGGCGGCCGCGCTGTTCCGCGGCGCGGGCTACACGCCGTTCGACGGAGACATGCCGGACCAGTCGGAGCACGCGGCCGTCGCCGCGCCGTACGCGCATGTCACCGCGCCGCTGCGCCGGCTAGTCGACCGGTTCGGGCTGGTCGTCTGCGAGTCGCTGTGTCGAGGCGCCGATGTGCCGTCGTGGGCCCGCGAGGCGTTGCCGTCCTTGCCGGCCGTGATGGCGGAGTCGGACCGGCTGGCCGGGCAGCTCGAGCGGGCCTGCACGGATGCGGTCGAGGCGGCGGTGCTCGCGCCCTCGGTCGGCTCGCTCTTCGACGGCGTCGTCGTCGACGTCCACCACGACGGCGGCGGGTCGATCCAGATCGCCGAACCCGCAGTGCTGGCACCGGTTTCCGGTCCGGTCGAGCTCGGCGCCGCGATCAAGGTCAAGCTCGTCGCAGGCCGACCTGGCCCGCGGACGGTGCGGTTCAGCCCGGCCTAGCGTCGCGCCGGATCGCCCGGCGGGCGCGCGTCGCCGCGCGCGGGCCACGATCAGGGCCAGCTGACTCGCGGTCGTGTGGGCCACGCGGGCGACCTTGGTCGTGCGTCCGTTGTCGAAGTCCGACGCCCCGTACGTCGCACCAGCCACCGCCCCCACGACGCCTGCACCATCGCCTCGAGCGGAACCATTGGCGGTGCTCGCCGTTGCGCCCGGCGTGCGCGCGGGCGCGGGGGTGCTCAGGTCGGCGAGGTCGCCGATGACGCGGACCCCGGAGCTGGCGATCTGGTCGGCGACCCGGTGGCCCTCGACCTCGACCTGCTCGAGCACCCACTCCGGCAGCTGGGGGCGGGGCTCGTCCGGTCCGGGAGAGCGGGTTTCGACCATCCGGCGGATCGCGCCGCTCCGGACGAGCGGGTCGTACTCGCCCCACTCGAGCTTGCCCCGCAGCTCGGCGTTGACCTGCCGGATCGCCTCCGCCTCGGCCGCCGTCAGGCCGCGGTTGGAGCGCGGCACCGGCTGCCCGCGAGGCGGCCGGGCGGCAGGTCGAGCAGGCGCTCGAACGTCTTCGGCAGCAGGGCGCGGTCGCCGTCGCGGACGACGACGACGCTGACCCGCTCCGGCCCGGCGGCGGCCGACCAGCGGGCGATGGCGTCGCTCGGGTCGAACTTGGCCCAGAACCACTTGGTCGGCTCGCTCGGGTCGGTGCGCGCGAAGTTGGCCTGCAGCCAGCGGTCCAGGGTCGAGATCCGGCCCTGCTTGAGGGTCTGCTGCCAGGACGAGATCGCCACCGGCCCGAGGTTGCGGACCCCGATCAGGATGTGGACGCGGTCCGGCCCGAGGTCCTGGACCAGCTGGCGGATCTGGGCCGCACTCGCGCGGGAGAAGAACTCGCTGCTGAGCACGACCCGCGAGTGGGTCCGCCGAACCTCGGCGGCCAGGCCCGCCCAGACCGAGGGGTCCGGCGGCGGCACCGGTGAGGTCTGCCAGCCCAGCGAGCCGCGGGTCAGGGCCCGAGCCTCCGGCGTGATGGGACTCCCGCTCGCCGGGGTAGCTGACGCCGTAGTCGTCGAGCTGCGGCCCGAAGCTCGGCGAGCACCGACTGGATCGCCGTCGTCCCGGTTTTGTGCATGCCGACGTGGACCAGCACGCCGTCGGTGGGCAGCGCGGGCAGGTCGGTCGGAGACCAGGGGAGGCGACTCGGTGCTCATTTGGCCGCCACTCTAAAGATCGGGTCAAGGCCGCACCACCCGCCGGCTGGGAATGGCCTGTGAATCGTGACGTTTCGGACGCGCGGGCGGCGACGGCGTACGCTCCAGGGGCGGATGAGTCGGTCGGGCGGCCGCGTCAGGTGCGGTACGGCGCAAGCCGGCCCGTGTCCTGCCGAGGAACGTCCGGGCTCCACAGGGCAAGGTGGTGGGTAACTCCCACCCGGGGTGACCCGCGGGACAGTGCCACAGAGAACAGACCGCCGGGGCTTCGGCTGCGGTAAGGGTGAAACGGTGGTGTAAGAGACCACCAGCGTGCCGGGTGACCGGTGCGGCTCGGTAAACCCCACCTGGAGCAAGACCAGACAGCACGCGTTCGAGGGCGGCCCGCCCGAGCGTGCGGGTAGGTCGCTAGAACGTGCCGGCAACGGTACGTCGAGATGGATGGTCGCCACCCGGGCGCGGGCAACTGCGCACGGGGACAGGAC
>CAWCEI010000004.1:0-135728 GCA_963794535.1 uncultured Actinomycetota bacterium | reverse complement strand
CAGTAGTAGGTCACCGGACCGGCGGCCAGGGCCGCCCGCAGGGCCGCCTCGTCCGTCGACAGCGCGATCAGCCCTCGCCAGCGCAGCTCGTCGACGATGTCCCCAGTCACCGGTTCAGTCACGCGCACATCATTGCGGACGGCGCACGCGCACCTTCCCGGGCCGGTACGCCGACACGCTCGGGTCACCGCCGAGCCAGAACCGCCAGGGGTACGCCGCGCCATCACCTCCGGCACCCGAGACACCGACCCGCGGACCGGTCCGCAGCTCCGTCTCGGCGGTCCTGCGGCCCCGAGTGACCCACTGGCTGGGCGCTTCGGCGCCGCTGGACGGTGCGCAGAGGTCGGCGCCGTTGTCGACCTTGGTCAGCGCCAGCGCCTGGGCCAGTCGGGCCGGACCACGACCCAGGTCACGGTCGGTCTTGGCCGCCGGCCGGCGCAGCCTCGCCACGTCGAGCCCCTCGACCACCTCACCGGCCCGGAGCAGGACGGCCGTGGCCTGCCCCGGTGGCCCGCACACGACGTTGGCGCACCAGTGCATGCCGTAGGTGAAGTAGACGTACAGGTGGCCCGGCCTCGCCGTACATCACCTCGTTGCGCGGGGTCGGTCCGCGGAAGGCGTGCGAACCGGGGTCGGTCTCGCCGTCGTACGCCTCGACCTCGGTGAGCCGGACGCCGACCCGGCCACCGGACCGGTCGACGACCAGGATGCAGCCGAGCAGGTCAGGCGCGACCTCCAGCGAGCCGCGGGCGAAGAACGCCCGCCCGAGCCGTCGCATGGGGTTGATGCAACCAGATGACCGCCACGTGCTCCCTGGAGCCCGGTGAAATCGAACTCAGAGGGCCGGGATCACCGGGTTGTGGGGAGCATGGCGGGCGGCGAGGGGTACGGAGCTACTTGCGGCGGGTGATGGTCTTGCCGAGCCAGACCAGCGGGTCGTACTTGCGGTCGACCACCCGCTCCTTGAGCGGGATCAAGGCGTTGTCGGTGATCTTGATGTGCTCGGGGCAGACCTCGGTACAGCACTTGGTGATGTTGCAGAAGCCGAGGCCGAACTCGTCCTGGGCCTCCTTGGCCCGGTCCTTGCGCTGGTCGAGCGGGTGCATGTCGAGCTCGGTCATCCGCATCAGGAACCGCGGCCCGGCGAACGACTCCTTGTTCTCCTCGTGGTCCCGGACCACGTGACAGGTGTCCTGACACAGGAAGCACTCGATGCACTTGCGGAACTCCTGCGAGCGCTCGACGTCGACCTGGGCCATCCGGTACTCGCCCGGGGCGAGGTCCGGCGCCGCGAAGGCGGGGATCTGCCGGGCCTTGGTGTAGTTGAAGGACACGTCGGTCACCAGGTCGCGCATGACCGGGAAGGCCCGCAGCGGCGTGACCGTGATCGTCTCGGTCGGCTCGAAGGTGCTCATCCGGGTCATGCAGAGCAGCCGCGGCCGGCCGTTGATCTCGGCGCTGCAGGAGCCGCACTTGCCGGCCTTGCAGTTCCAGCGGACCGCGAGGTCCTGGGCCTGGGTCGCCTGGAGCCGGTGGATGATGTCGAGGACGACCTCGCCCTCGTTGACCTCGACCGTGTAGTCCTGCAGGTCTCCGCCGTCGACGTCGCCGCGCCAGACCCGGAAGTGCGCGTCGTAGCTCACTTCGCCTCTCCTCCAGTCGGGCCGTCGAGCCGTTGCATCTCCTGGTCGGTGAAGTACTTGGCCAGCTCTTTGGGGTCGAACAGCTGGAACAGGTCGAGCCGGATCTCCGGCACCGGCTGATGGTGCAGCGCAATGCCTGGCGTCGATGAACTGTCGGTCGTCTCGAGGACGAGGTTCTCCTGGCGCCACTCCGGGTCCATCAGGGGGTGGTCCTCCCGGGTGTGCCCGCCGCGGCTCTCGGTGCGCTCCAGGGCCGCGATCGCGACGCACTCGGCGACCAACAGCATGTTGCGCAGGTCCAACGCCAGGTGCCAGCCCGGGTTGAACTGTCGGTGTCCCTCGACCTGGACCCGCTGAGCCCGGGCCTTGAACCCCTGCAGCCGCTCGAGCGCCTCGCGGATCTCCCCCTCGCGGCGGATGATGCCGACGAGGTCGTTCATCGACTGCTGGAGCTCCTGGTGCAGCGCGTACGGGTTCTCCAGCTGCCCGGTGGCCGGCTGCTCGCCGGTGCCGAACGGCTGGACCGCTGTCGCGGACGCTACGGCGACCGCCTTGTCATCCACCGCCGGGCGCTGCTCACCGAGCGTGCCGATGTACGCCGCGGCATCGGTGCCGGCCCGCCGGCCGAAGACCAGCAGGTCGGACAGCGAGTTGCCGCCGAGCCGGTTGGACCCGTGCATCCCGCCGGACACCTCACCCGCGGCGTACAGGCCGGGGACCCTGGTCGCCTGGGTGTCGGCGTCGACCTCGACCCCGCCCATGACGTAGTGGCAGGTCGGCCCGACCTCCATCGGCTCGGCCGTGATGTCGACGTCGGCCAGCTCCTTGAACTGGTGGTGCATCGACGGCAGCCGCTTGATGATCTCCTCGGCCGACATCCGGCTGGAGACATCGAGGAACACGCCACCGTGCGGTGAGCCGCGACCCTCCTTGACCTCGGAGTTGATTGCCCGGGCGACCTCGTCACGGGGCAGCAGCTCCGGCGGGCGCTTGTTGTTGTCCGGGTCCTTGTACCAACGGTCGGCCTCGGCCTCGGTGTCGGCGTACTGCGCGCGGAAGACGTCCGGCACGTAGTCGAACATGAAGCGCTTGCCCTCGCTGTTGGTCAGGACACCGCCGTCACCGCGGACCGACTCGGTCACGAGGATGCCCTTGACCGACGGCGGCCAGACCATGCCGGTCGGGTGGAACTGGATGAACTCCATGTTGATCAGCCGAGCCCCGGCGCGCATCGCCAAGGCGTGCCCGTCGCCGGTGTACTCCCACGAGTTGCTGGTGACCTTGAACGACTTCCCGATGCCGCCGGTCGCGAGGATCACCGTGGGCGCCTCGAACAGGATGAACCGGCCGGACTCGCGCCAGTAGGCGAAGGCGCCGGCGATCGGCCCGTCCGGCATCGCCTCGTCACGGAGCAGGTCGGTGACCGTGCACTCCGCGAAGACCCGGATCCGGGCGTCGAGGTCGCCGAGCTCACGCTCGTCCTCCTGCTGCAGCGAGACGATCTTCTGCTGCAGCGTGCGGATCAGCTCGAGCCCGGTGCGGTCGCCGACGTGGGCCAGCCGCGGGTACTCGTGACCGCCGAAGTTGCGTTGGCTGATCTTGCCCTCGGGCGTGCGGTCGAAGAGCGCGCCGTAGGTCTCCAGCTCCCAGACCCGGTCCGGCGCCTCCTTGGCGTGCAGCTCGGCCATCCGCGGGTTGTTCAGGAACTTGCCGCCGCGCATCGTGTCGCGGAAGTGGACCTGCCAGTTGTCCTTGTCGTTGACGTTGCCCATCGAGGCGGCGATGCCGCCCTCGGCCATGACCGTGTGGGCCTTGCCGAACAGCGACTTGCAGACGATCGCGGTCCGCAGCCCCTGCTCGCGCGCCTCGATCGCCGCGCGCAGCCCGGCGCCCCCGGCACCGATGACGACGACGTCGTAGACGTGACGCTCGATGTCACTCAATTGATGATCCTCAGGTCCGAGAGATGGCCGGCTGCGACGAAGCCGATGTAGGCGTCGGTGACCACGAGCGAGACCAGGGTCACGAGCGCCAGCTGCATGTGCCACTTGTTGAGCGTGGAGATCCGCATCCACAGCCAGTAGCGCACCGGATGCTTGGAGAAGTGGTTGAGCCGGCCGCCCATGATGCTGCGGCAGCTGTGGCAGGAGGCGGTGTAGGCCCAGAGCAGCAGCACGTTCGCGACCATGATCAGCGTGCCCAGACCGATGCCGAAGCCACCGTCCTTGCCGTGGAACGCGTCGATCGCGTCCCAGGTGTTGATCAGGGAGATCAGGACCGCGGCGTAGAAGAAGTAGCGGTGTGCGTTCTGCAGGATCAGCGGGAAGCGCCGCTCCCCCGTGTATGTCGCGTGCGGTTCGGCGACTGCGCAGGCCGGCGGCGACGCCCAGAACGCCCGGTAGTAGGCCTTCCGGTAGTAGTAGCAGGTCAGCCGGAAGCCCAGCAGGAACGGCAGGGTCAGGACGGCGAACGGGATCAGCGCCGGGAAGTCCGGCAGCGGCGTGCCGAAGACACTCGAGCCGGGCGCACACGACGAGGACAGGCACGGCGACGCGAACGGCGTGAGGTAGTGGTAGGCCGGCACCCAGTAGTCACTCTGGAGGGCGGCCCGGATCACGCCGTACAGCAGCCAGGCCGTGAAGCCGATGACGTAGAGCAGCGGGGAGAGCCACCAGCGGTCCGTGCGCAGCGTCCGCTCGGGGATCCGGGCCCGGGAGGGATGGCCCACACCAGCCGAGAAGGCCGGCTTGTCCTGCACGCTCATCGACGCACCTCCAGCACCGGGCACGCCTCGTCGCGGCCCCACGGCGAATCTTGCCTACGCGCGGTGACGATGGCAAAGGAAACGGGGGCTATTGCGGTGTGACAGTTTCCACACTCGCCCAGAGCCGGTCGGCGGTGAGCCGGGCCTGGGCCGCGATCAGCTGCTCGGCCACCCGGACGGGGGCAGTGCCGCCGACCGCGTCGCGGGAGGCGAGCGAACCTTCGACCGACAGGACCTCGCGCACGTCCGGCGTGAGGTGTTCGGAGATGGCGGCGAGCTCGGCGTCCCCGAGGTCCCACAGCTCGATGCCTTGGCTCTCGCAGACCCGGACGCAGGTGCCGGCCACCTCGTGGGCGACCCGGAAGGCGACGCCGCGGCGGACCAGCCACTCGGCGATGTCGGTGGCCAGGGCGAACCCCTGGGGAGCGAGGTCGGCCATCCGCTCGGTGTCGAAGGTGAGGGTGGCGACCATCCCGGCCACCGCCGGCAGCAGGACCTCGAGGGTGTCGACCTGGTCGAACACCGGCTCCTTGTCCTCCTGGAGGTCGCGGTTGTAGGCCAGCGGAAGGCCCTTGAGCGTCGCCATGAGGCCGGTCAGGTCGCCGATCAGCCGGCCGGCCTTGCCGCGAGCCAGCTCCGCGACGTCCGGGTTCTTCTTCTGCGGCATGATGCTCGACCCGGTCGAGTAGGCGTCGTCCAGGGTGACGAACGAGAACTCCTTCGTGGCCCAGAGGACGACCTCCTCGGCCAGGCGGGACAGGTCGACGCCGATCATGGCGGCGACGAACGCGAACTCCGCGACGACGTCGCGCGCGGCGGTCCCGTCGATCGAGTTCTCGACCGGCCGCTCGAAGCCCAGCTCGGCGGCGACCGCTGCCGGGTCCAGACCCAGGGACGAGCCGGCCAGCGCCCCGGAGCCGTACGGCGAAGCCGCCGCGCGCACGTCCCAGTCGCGCAGCCGGTCGACGTCCCGGAGCAGCGGCCAGGCGTGCGCCAGCAGGTGATGCGCCAGCAGGACCGGCTGGGCATGCTGCAGGTGAGTGCGCCCGGGCATCGCCGCGTCGGGGTGCGCCTTGGCCTGCGCCACAAGGGATTCGACGACATCGAGCACCCGTGCGGCGATGGTCCGGGCGTGCTCGCGCAGGTACATCCGCACCAGCGTGGCGATCTGGTCGTTGCGCGACCGGCCGGCCCGAAGCCGGCCGCCGAGGTCGGCGCCGGCCCGCTCGATCAGCCCCCGCTCCAGGGCGGAGTGCACGTCCTCGTCCGCGGGTTCCGGACCGAACGCACCAGAGACGACGTCGGCCTCGAGGGCGTCGAGGGCGGCCAGCATCCCGGTCAGGGCGCCGTCGTCGAGCAACCCAGCGGTGTGCAGGACCCGGGCGTGGGCCCGCGACCCGGCGATGTCGTGCCGGGCCAGCCGCCAGTCGAAGTGGGTCGACCGGGAGAGCTCGGCCAGGGCGTCCGACGGCGCCCCGCTGAACCGGCCACCCCACAGGGCGCCGGCGTTGGTCCGCTCGCCAGGCCGGTCCGGCGGTGCCATCAGTCGGTCCCGACTTCCATCGCAGCGCTCTCCAGTGCCGCCTCCTCGTCACCGGCGACCCCCGGGTTGGCCGAGATCCGGTCGGCGCCGCCGGCCGGCAGCTCGCCGAAGAGCGTGCCGTGCTCCACGAGGACCTGGCCCTGGTCCAAAGGCTGCCCGGCGTACAGCTCCAGCAGAGCACGCGAGTCCGCGATGTCGAGGTTGCGCATCGTCAGCTGCCCGATCCGGTCGGTGGGGCCGAAGGCGGCGTTCTCGGTGCGCTCCATCGACAGCTTGTCCGGGTGGTAGGACAAGGCCGGCCCCGCAGTGCGCAAGATCGTGTAGTCGTCTCCACGACGTAGCCGCAGCGTCACCTCCCCGGTGACGACGGATGCGATCCAACGCTGCAGCGGCTCGCGCAGCATGAGGGACTGCGGGTCCAGCCAACGGCCCTCGTAGAGCAACCGGCCGAGGCGTCGCCCCTGCGCGACGTAGTTGGCGACGGTGTCCTCGTTGTGGATCGCGTTCAGCAGCCGCTCATAGGTCACCCAGAGCAGGGCCATGCCCGGCGCCTCGTAGATGCCACGGCTCTTGGCCTCGATGATCCGGTTCTCGATCTGGTCCGACATGCCGAGGCCGTGCCGGCCACCGATCGTGTTGGCCTCGTGGACGAGAGCGATCGGGTCGGCGTACCGCGTGCCGTTGATCGCGACCGGTCGCCCGGCCTCGAACCGGACGGTCACCTCCTCCGGCGCGATCGCGACGGCCGGGTCCCAGAACCGGACCCCCATGATCGGCTCGACGGACTCCAGCGAGACGTCGAGGTGCTCGAGCGTCTTGGCCTCGTGGGTCGCTCCCCAGATGTTCGCGTCGGTCGAGTAGGCCTTCTCCTGGCTGTCCCGGTAGGGCAGCCCGCGCTCGGTGAGCCACTGGCTCATCTCGGCCCGGCCGCCGAGCTCGTCGACGAACTGCGCGTCCAACCAGGGCTTGTAGATCCGCAGGGACGGGTTGGCCAGCAGGCCGTAGCGGTAGAACCGCTCGATGTCGTTGCCCTTGAAGGTCGAGCCGTCGCCCCAGATGTCGACGCCGTCCTCGTGCATCGCCCGGACCAGCAAGGTGCCGGTCACCGCGCGGCCGAGCGGGGTCGTGTTGAAGTAGGTCCGCCCGCCGGACCGGACGTGGAAGGCGCCGCAGGCGATCGCGGCCAGACCCTCCTCGACCAGCTGGGTGCGGCAGTCGACGACGCGGGCCAGCTCCGCGCCGTACTGCAGCGCCCGGGCCGGCACGCCCTGGACGTCCGGCTCGTCGTACTGGCCGATATCGGCGGTGTAGGTGCACGGCACGGCGCCCTTCTCGCGCATCCAGGCCACTGCCACCGAGGTGTCCAGGCCGCCGGAGAAGGCGATGCCGATCCGTTCGCCCCCCGGCAGGGAGGTCAACACCTTGCTCATCGGGAGGTCCTCATCGCTGTCGTCGGAGTGCCGGGTCGTCCGGCGGGGTGGGTCATGTGAGGTCGCCCGGACCGCCGGCCTGCAGCACCAGCCGCTCCGCCAGCGCGGACCCACCTTGGGGGGCGCGGGTGATGACCAGGACGGTGTCGTCACCGGCGATCGTGCCGAGTACGTCGGGCAGCGCCGCGTGGTCGAGGGCCGACGCCAGGAACTGGGCGGCCCCCGGCGGTGTCCGCAGCACCACGAGGTTGGCCGACGCGTCGGCGGTCACGAGCAGCTCGGCACACAGCCGGGCCAGCCGCGCGTCGAGAGCCTGCTGGCTGACGGCGACCCGCGGCGTGCGGTCGCCCCCCTCGGCCGGCAGCGCATAGACCAGACCCGAACCCGAGCGCACCTTCACGGCGCCGAGCTCGTCGAGGTCCCGCGAGAGCGTGGCCTGGGCCACCTCGACGCCGTCCCGGGCGAGCAGCTGGGCCAGCTCGGGCTGGGACCGGACGGCCTGCCGCTCGAGCAGCTCGGCGATCCGCTGGTGGCGCGCGGTCTTGGTCAGCGCGATCACGGCGGCGCCTCGGTCATCCCTGCTCCAACAGCCAGGTCAGCAGGGCCTTCTGGGCGTGCAGGCGGTTCTCCGCCTCGTCCCAGACGACCGACTGCGGCCCGTCGATGACCGCCGCCGCGATCTCCAGCCCGCGGTAGGCCGGGAGGCAGTGCAGCACGATGGCCCGTTCGTCGGCCCGGGCGAGCGCCGCCTCGTCAACGGCGTACGGCGCGAACGGGCTGTCCGACGAGGCCCGCTCACCCTTCTCGCCCTCCTGGCCCATCGACACCCAGGTGTCGGTGGCGAGGACGTCCGCGCCGTCGGCCGCCGCGTGCGGGTCGGTGGTCGCGAGCACCGATCCCCCTGTCCCAGAAGCGATTTCGGCCGCCCGGGCCAGGACGGCCGGGTCCGGCTGGTAGTCCTCGGGGGCGCCGATGCGCACATGCATCCCGGCAGTCGCACCGCCGAGCAGGTAGGAGTGCGACATGTTGTTGGCGCCGTCGCCGAGATAGGTCAGCGTCCGGCCGGGCAGCTCGCCGCGGTGCTCGCGGATGGTCTGCAGGTCGGCCAGGATCTGGCAGGGGTGGAACTGGTCGGTGAGCGCGTTGACGACGGGCACCCGGCTGGCCGCTGCCATCTGCTCGATCCGGTCCTGGCCGAAGGTCCGCCAGACGATGGCCGCCACCTGGTGGTCGAGCACCCGGGCCGTGTCGCCGATCGGCTCGCCACGGCCGAGCTGGCTGGACTGGGCGTCGATGACCAGCGGATAGCCGCCGAGCTCGGCGACACCGATGCTGAACGAGACCCGGGTGCGGGTCGACGGCTTGTCGAAGATGACGGCGACGGCTCGCGGACCGTTGAGCGGGCGATAGGAGTAGCGGTCGCGCTTCATGGCACCGGCGAGGTCGAGCACAGCCAGCTGCTCAGCCGGAGTCAGGTCGTCGTCACGCAGGAAGTGTCGGAGCACAGTCAGTCGCCTCTCGCCCGGGTGGTGGAGACGGCGCCCAGGATCTCCGGCAGCGCCGCCACGAAGGAGTCTGCCTGGTCCAGGCCCAGGACCAGGGCCGGCGCCAGCCGCAGCGCGTCGGGCGCCACGGCGTTGACGATGAAGCCACGCTCCAGGGCCGCGTCGGCCGCCGCCGCTGCGACCGGCTCGTTCAGTGCGACCGCGAGCAGGAGACCCTCGCCGCGCACACCGTCCACGAGCGGGTGGCTCAGCCCGGTGAACCCGTCCCGCAGCCGGGCCCCGACCCGCCGCACGTTGGCGAGCAGGTCGTCGCGCTCGATGGCGTGCAACACGGCCAGGCCGGCCGCGCACGAGACCGGGTTGCCGCCGTACGTCGTCGCGTGTTGGCCGGCGCCGAGCAAGGTGGCGGCCCGCTCGTTCATCGCGATGGCCGCCCCGATCGGGATGCCGCCGCCGAGACCCTTGGCGACAGTGATCACGTCGGGAACGACACCGTGCCGCTGGTGGGCGAACCAGGCGCCGGTGCGGCCGATCCCGGTCTGCACCTCGTCGAGGACCAGCAGCGTGCCGTGGGCGGAGGTGATCTCGCGGGCGGCCCGGAGGTAGCCGTCCGGCGCCGGCCGCACGCCGGCCTCTCCCTGGATCGGCTCCAGGACAACGGCGGCGACGGTCTCGTCGACGGCCGCTCGCAGCGCGTCGACATCGCCGTACGGGACGTGCGTCACCTCGCCGGGCAGCGGCGCGAACGGGTCGCGGTAGGCCGCCTTGTGGGTCAGCGCGAGAGCGCCCATCGTGCGGCCGTGGAAGGCGCCCTCGGCTGCGACCAGCCGGGTCCGGCCGGTCCGGCGGGACATCTTGAAGGCCGCCTCGTTGGCCTCGCCGCCGGAGTTGCAGAAGAAGACCGCCGAGCCCTGCGGGGCATTGGCAATGGCGAGCAGGCGCTCGGCGAGGGCGATCTGGGGACCAGTCGCGAAGAAGTTGGAGACGTGGCCGAGCGTCGCGAGCTGCGCGGTCACGGTCGAGACGAGCAGCGGGTGGGCGTGGCCGAGCGAGGCCGTGGCGATGCCGCCGAGCAGGTCGAGGTAGCGCCGGCCGTCGGCGTCCCACACCCAGCAGCCCTCGCCCCGGACCAGGACGCGCTGCGGCCGCCCATAGGTGGCCATCACCGACCCGGCGTAGCGCTCGAGCCAGCGGGCCGAGTCGTCGGCTGCGGGCGGGAGCGCCAGGTCGCCGGCCTCGGACTGCGCTGCGAGGTCAGGCATCGGGCAGCACCATCGTCCCGATGCCCTCGGTGGTGAACACCTCGAGCAGGATCGAGTGGGCCACCCGCCCGTCGACGATGTGGGCCTGCGGCACTCCCCCGCGGACGGCCGCGAGACAGGCCTCGAGCTTGGGCACCATCCCGGCTTCGAGGCCGGGGAGCAGCCGGCTCGCCTCGGTGGCCGAGAGCTCGTGCACCAGCGAGGCCGGGTCGGGCCATCGGGCGTAGACGCCTTCGACATCAGTGAGGACGACCAGCTTCTGGGCCCCGAGCGCCACGGCCAGGGCGGCGGCCGCGGTGTCGGCGTTGACGTTGAGCACCTGGCCGTCGGTGCTGTCCAGGTCCGGCGCCACCGTCGACACCACCGGGATCCGGCCGGCCGCCAACAGGTCCAGGACGGCTTCGGGCCGGACCGTCACGACGTCGCCGACGAGGCCGAGGTCGACGTCCTCACCGTCGACAACGGTGGCCCGCCGACGCGCGCCGAACAGCCCCGCGTCCTCACCGGACAGGCCGACGGCGAACGGACCGTGCCGGTTGATCAGGCCGACGACCTCGCGGCCGACCTGTCCGGTCAGCACCATCCGGACGACGTCCATCGCCTCCGGGCTGGTGACGCGCAGGCCGCCCTTGAACTCGCTGGTGATGCCCAACCGCTCGAGCATCTGGTTGATCTGCGGGCCGCCGCCGTGGACGACGACCGGCCGAAGACCCGCGTAGCGCAGGAAGACGATGTCCTCGGCGAAGGCCGCGGTCAGGGCCGGGTCGGTCATGGCGTGCCCGCCGTACTTCACGACCACGAGGGAGCCGTGGAAGCGCTCGAGCCAGGGCAGCGCCTCGACCAGCGTGGCCGCCTTGGCCGCGGCCGGGATCGACTGCCCGTCCAGGAGGGCGGTCATGAGCTGTACGCCGAGTTCTCGTGCACATAGGCGTGCGTCAGGTCGTTCGTCCAGACCGTCGCGGTCGCCGACCCGGCGTGCAGGTCGATCACGATGTCGACCGCGCGCCCGGACAGGTCGACGAGGTCGCGGGACTCCCCCGGCTGCCCGGCCTGGGCGATCCAGACGCCGTTCATGGCGACGTCGAGCTCCGCGGGGTCGAAGCTGGCCTGAGTGGTGCCGGCCGCCGCGAGGATGCGGCCCCAGTTGGGGTCCTTGCCGAAGACGGCGGCCTTGAAAAGGTTGCTGCGCGCCACGGCCCGGCCGACCTCGACCGCGTCGTCCTCGCTCGCGGCCCCGCGCACCTGGATCGCGATGTCGTGGTCGGCGCCCTCCGCGTCGTGCATGAGCTGCTGGGCCAGGTCATGGCAGACCGCACGCACGGCCGCGTCGAGCTCGTCGGCCGACGGCTGCACGCCACTCGCCCCGCTCGCCATCAGCAGCACGGTGTCGTTGGTCGACATGCAGCCGTCGGAGTCGAGCCGGTCGAAGGTCACGCGCGTCGCGGCCCGCAACGCCCGCTCGCAAGCGATGGCGTCGACGTCGGCGTCGGTCGTCAGGACGACGAGCATGGTGGCGAGAGCCGGTGCGAGCATGCCCGCGCCCTTGGCCATGCCGCCGACCGTCCAGCCGTCGCCCTCGGCGACGGCCTGCTTGGCGTGTGAGTCGGTGGTCATGATCGCGGCCGCGGCGTCCGCACCGCCGGCATCCGACAGTCCCGCCGCGGCGCTGGTCACACCGGCGGAAAGCCTTGTCCGGTCGAGGTTCTCACCGATCAGACCGGTCGAGCAGACGACGACGTCAATGGCCGAGATGCCGAGCAGGTCGGCGACCTGCTCGGCCGTCGCATGCGTCGTAGCGAAGCCGGCTGGCCCGGTGTAGCAGTTGGCGCCGCCGGAGTTGAGCACCACGGCCCGCACGACACCGTCGGCACTCGCCCGCTCGCTCCAGATCACCGGATGGGCCTTGCACCGGTTCGTCGTGTACACCGCGGCGGCCGCGCTCGCCGGTCCGTCGTTGACGACGAGGGCGACGTCCGCGGCCCCGCTCGACTTCAGCCCGGCGGCGACGCCGGTCGCCCGGAAGCCCTGGGGGGCGGTGACGCTCACGGCGCGAGCCCGACGACCGGCAGGCCCAGCGTCTCCGGGATGCCGAGCGCGAGGTTGAGGCTCTGCACGGCGGCGCCGGCCGTGCCCTTGGTCAGGTTGTCGATCGCGGCGACGACCACGACCCGCCCGGCCCGGGGGTCCAAGGCCAGCTGCAGATGGGCGACGTTGGCGCCGAGTGTGTCGACGGTGCGCGGCCACTGGCCGGCCGGGAGCAGGTGCACGAACGGCTCGTCGTCGTACGCCGCGGCCCAGGCGTCGCGCAGCCGGGCCTCGTCGATGCCCGGCCGGACCCGCGCGGTCGCGGTCGCCAGGATGCCCCGGGCCATCGGCGCGAGGGTGGGCGTGAAGGACAGGCTGACCGGCGCACCACCGGCAGTGGCGAGGTACTGCTCGACCTCCGGCGTGTGCCGGTGCACCCCGCCCACGCCGTACGGCGTCATGGAGCCCATGACCTCGGACCCGAGCAGATGCGGCTTGAGGGCGCGACCGGCTCCCGAGGTGCCGGACGCGGCGACGACGACCACGTCGTCCGGCTCGAGCAGCCCAGCCGCGAAGCCGGGCGCCAACGCCAGGGCGATCGCCGTGGGATAGCAGCCGGGCACGGCGATCCGGCGCGCGCCGGTGAGCTGCTCGCGCTGCTTGCCGCCGCCCGCGTGGACCAGCTCGGGCAGGCCGGTGGGCCAGCTGCCGGCGTACGGGCCGTCGTAGAACCGGCTCCAGGCCGAGGGGTCCGCCAGCCGGAAGTCCGCGCCGCAGTCGATGACGACCACGTCGTCCGGCAGGCTCGCCACCAGGGCGGCGGATGCCCCGTGCGGCAACGCCAGGACGACGACGTCGTGGCCGGCCAAGGAGGCGGCGTCGGTCGGCTCGAGGGTGCGGCCGGCGAGGGGGACGAGCTGCGGGTGGTGGGTCCCCAGGAGGCTGCCGGCCGAGCCGGCCGCCGTGACGGCGCCGACCTCGACCTGCGGGTGACCGAGCAGGAGGCGCAGCACCTCACCACCGGCATAGCCGCTGGCACCGCCGACCGCGACCCGGATGCCCATCCCACGCCTCCCCGGCAGACTGGAGCCGGCGGCCCGATGCCACCGGTTGCATGATCATACATGGCAATGCAAGTTCATCCAGTAGCCCTCACAGCGGAGGAGACCCCATGCGCGCCGTCCAGGTCAGCGCCCCCGGCGGCCCGGAGGCGCTCGAGCTCGTCGACCGGCCCGCCCCCGAGGCTCGGCCTGGGCACGTGGTCGTCGACGTCACCGCCGCCGGGGTCAACTTCATCGACACCTACCAGCGCAGCGGTATCTACCAGGTCCCCTACCCCCTCGTGCTGGGCGGGGAAGGGGCCGGTCGGGTCACCGCGGTCGGGCTGGGTGTCGACGACATCGAGGTGGGCGACCGGGTCGCCTGGCAGGGCAGCCCCGGCGCGTACGCCGAGCAGGCCGCCGTGCCGGCGCAGCGGTGCGTCCCGATCCCGGACGGAGTCAGTGACGAGACCGCCGCGGCGCTGCTGTTGCAAGGGGCCACGGCGCACTACCTCTGTACGTCGACCTACCCCGTGCAGGCCGGCGACATCGTCCTGGTCCACGCCGGCGCCGGTGGCGTCGGGCTGCTGCTGACCCAGCTGATCCGGCGGCGCGGCGGCACGGTCATCACGACCGTCGGGTCGGCCGACAAGGCCGAGCTCTCGCGGGCGGCCGGCGCCGACCACGTGATCGGTTACGACGAGGTGGCCCAGACCGTCGAGGCCGTGACCGACGGGGTCGGCCTCGCCGCGGTGTTCGACGGGGTCGGCAAGGACACGTTCGACACCAGCCTGGCCAGCCTGCGGCGGCGCGGGGTCATGGTGCTCTTCGGCGCATCCAGCGGGCCGGTCCCCCCGGTGGACCCACAGCGACTGAACTCGGGCGGGTCGCTCTTCCTGACCCGGCCGACCCTCGGGGACTACCTCGCCACCCGCGAGGAGCTGCTCTGGCGTGCCGGCGAGCTGTTCGCCGCTGTCATCGAAGGCAACCTGACCGTTCGCATCGGCGCGACCTTCCCACTCGAGCAGGCCCGGCAGGCCCACGAGGCGCTCGAAGGGCGCCGGACGACCGGCAAGGTGCTGCTACTCCCCTGATCACCCGCCCTGAGCCTCAGCCCGGCTGGTCGCCGCCGCGCAGCACTGCTCCGGTCCGTCTGGTCGCCTCGGCGACCGCGGCGTCACGAGTCGCGCTGGCCTCCTCGGCGGTGAGGGTGCGGTCCGGAGCCCGCAGCCCGAGCCGGTAGGCCAGCGACTTGTGACCGGGCGACACCTGCGGCCCGACGTAGACGTCGAACAGTGCGACCGACTCGACCAGGTCACCGCCACCCGCGACGAGGGCCGCCTGCACCGTCGCGGCCGGCGTGGCCCCGTCGACGACGAGCGCGACGTCCTGGAGAGCGAGCGGGTAGGTCGAAAGCGGCTCGGCCAGCACGACGTCGGGTGCGGCCGCGACCAGCACGTCCAGGTCCAGCTCGGCCGCGCAAGTCCGCGCGGGCAGCTCGAGCGCCTCGACGACCATCGGATGGAGCTCGCCGGCGTGCCCGACCAGGGTGCCGTCGGCCAGGGTGATCCGGGCGCAGCGGCCGGGATGCCACGGCGGATGGGCCAGGTCGGCCGCCACCTCGATCGGGACCGCCAGAGCGCTGGCGACCGCACCGGCCAGGGCCACCGCGTCGGACCAGTCGGCCGGACGGCCCGGCCCCCACCAGCCGCGCAGCTCGCGGTCGCCGGCCAGCGCCAGGGCGATCCGGAGCGGCTGCGGCGGGACGGCCGCCTCGACCGCAGCCAGCTCGGCCGCGGACGGGCGGCCATCGACCGACGGGGTCGGCGCAGTGCCCAGATCCGAGGACGCTCGGGCGCGTCACGGTCCCGAGCTCGAACAGGCCGATGTCGCGGTTGCCGCGGCTGACGTTGCGGCGCAGCACCGGCAGCAGTGTGGCGAGCAGCGATGTCCGCAGCTCGGGCTGCTCGTCCGACAGCGGGTTGGCCAACCGGACCGCGACCCGTCGCGGGTCGTCGGCCGCCAGCCCGAAGTCGTCGTGCACGGCCGGCAGACACGAACGGGTTGCTGAGCACCTCCACGCAGCCGCGCTCGGCCAACGTGCGCGAGACCGAGCGCCGAGCCCGTTGCCCGCGGTGAGCCCGCGCCCGGGCGGGGCGACCGGCAGCACCGAGGGGATCGAGTCGTAGCCGACCAGCCGGGCGACCTCCTCGACCAGGTCCACCGGCAGCCGCAGGTCCGGTCGCCAGGACGGGGGGACGACCTCGAGCTGCCCGGCGTCCACCCCAGCGGTCCGCACCGCGGCGCCGACCGCCTCCAGCGAGCGGACCACCTGGGCCGGCTCGTAGTCGGCGCCCACGAGCCGGGCCGGCAGGTCGACCGGCAGCGCGATGGCGGCGACCGGCTCGCGCCGGCCGACGTCCGTGACGGTCGGGTCGGCCGCGCCGCCACCGTGCTCGACGAGCAGCCGGACGACGAGCTCGGCGGCGTACGGCGCGAGCTCGGGGTCGACCCCGCGCTCGAACCGCCGGCTCGCCTCGGTCGAGAGCTTGTGCCGACGGGCCGACCGGGCCACCGAGACCGGGTCGAAGTGAGCCGCCTCGACGAGGACGTCACTGGTGCTCGGACTGACCTCGCTGGTCGCGCCGCCCATGACGCCGGCGATGCCCAGCACGTGGGCCCCGCCGTCGGTGATGACCAGGTCCTCGGCGTCCAAGGTGCGGGCGACGTCGTCCAGCGTGGTCAAGCGCTCCCCGGGCGTTGCCCGGCGTACGACGATCGGGCCGCCGAGGGTCGCCAGGTCGAACGCGTGCAAAGGTTGTCCAGTAGCAAGCATCACGTAGTTCGTCGCGTCGACCGCGAGCGAGATCGGCCGCATGCCGGCCTGCCGCAGCCGCCGCTGCACCCAGTACGGCGACGGCCGCGACGCGTCGACGCCCCGGACGATGCGCGCCACGTAGCGGTCGCAGCCGACCCGGCCTCGCAGTGGCGCCGCGTCCTCGACCTGTACGACGTGACCGGAGCCGTGCGGTATCCGGCAGCGGGACCGCGGCCGGGTCACGGAACTTCCCGCCGGTCGCCTCGGCGTACTCGCGGGCCACCCCGCGCAGGCTGAAGCAGTAGCCGCGGTCCGGCGTGACGTTGATCTCGAGAACCTCCTCGGAGAGCCCGAGCAAGGTCACCGCGTCAGCACCGGGCGCCGCACCCTGCTCGGCCCCGACGCCGATCGTCGCGAGCACCAGGATCCCGGTGTGGTCGTCACCGAGGTCGAGCTCGCGGGCCGAGCAGATCATCCCGTCGGAGATGTGGCCGTAGGTCTTGCGCGCCGAGATCGCGAAGCCGCCCGGCAGCACCGCACCGGGCAGGGCAACGACGACTAGGTCGCCGATCGCGAAGTTCAGTGCGCCACAGACGATTCCGCGGGGTTGGCCGTCCGGCGAGTGCTCGCCGACGTCGACCTGGCACCACCGGATCGTCTTGCCGTTCTTCTGCGGCTCCTCGACCAGGTCCAGGACCCGGCCGACCACGATCGGCCCGGTCACGGTGCCGCCGCGGACGCCCTCCTCCTCGAGGCCGACCCGCCAGAGCGCGGACGCGACGTCGGCTCCGGTCGTGCCCGGGGGCACGTCGGCGTACTCGGCCAGCCAGCCCAACGGGATCCGCATCAGTCCCCCACTCCGTAGTGGCGGCTGAACCGCACGTCACCTTCGATCATGTCGCGCATGTCGGCGACGCCGTTGCGGAACATCATGGTCCGCTCGACACCCATCCCGAACGCGAAGCCGGTATAGACATCCGGGTCGATCCCGCTCGCCCGCAACACGTTCGGGTGCACCATGCCGCAGCCGCCCCATTCGATCCAGCCGCTCCCGCCGCAGGTCCGGCAGGCCCTGGGGCCATCCTTTCCACTGCCCTTGCAGACGAAGCAGAGCAGGTCGGGCTCCGCGCTGGGCTCGGTGAACGGGAAGTACGACGGCCGCAGGCGGATCTGGATGTCCGGCCCGAACATCAGGTGCGCCCAGTGCTCGAGCGTGCCCTTGAGGTGGGCCATCGTCAGGCCCTTGTCGACCGCCAGCCCCTCGATCTGGTGGAAGACCGGGGTGTGCGTCGCATCCAGCTCGTCGGTCCGGAACACCTTGCCCGGGCAGATGACATAGGTCGGGGCTCCGCGCTCGAGCATGGTCCGGATCTGCACCGGCGAGGTGTGGGTACGCAGCACGAGGCCCGAGCTCGGCGGGTCGACGAAGAAGGTGTCCTGCATCTGCCGGGCCGGATGGTCCGGCGTCGAAGTTGAGGGCGTCGAAGTTGAACCACTCGGCCTCGACCTCGGGGCCCTCGGCGACCTCCCAGCCCATGCCGACGAACATGTCGGCGATCTGCTCCTGCAGGGTCTGCAGCGGGTGCCGCGCGCCTTGCGGGGCCGCGGTCGACGGGCACGGTGACGTCGAGCGACTCCTCGACCAGCACCCGCTGCGGCCCGCTCGGCCTCGAGCTCGACCTGGCGCGCGGCCAGGGCCGCGGCCACCCGGCCGCGCGCCTGGCCGACCCGCTTGCCGGCCTCGGCCTTGGCCGCCGGCGGCAGCGCGCCGATCTCGCGGTTGGCCAGCGACAGCGGGCTCTTGTCGCCGGCGTGCTGCAGCCGGACCGCCTTCAGCTGGTCCAGGTCGGCGGCCCCGGCGATGGCCTCGAGCGCAGCGGCGACCGCCTGCTCGATCTGCTCCGGCGACAGCACGGCGACCTCCACCGGGTCATAGGACTTGTTTGGTGCGGACATCGATCCGACTTCCTCGTTCGGCAGGCTCCATCGTTGACGAGTGACTCTAGGCGGCCCACGGCGGGGCGCTGAGTCCTCAGACGAGGTGCTCGGGCGCGCCCGCGGGCAGGGTAAATCGGAACATCGCGCCGCCACCGTCGGCCCGGCCGACGGAGATCCGCCCGCCGTGTGCCTCCACCAGGCCGCGCACGACATACAGCCCGAGGCCGGTGCCGCCGCGGCTGCGGCCGTGCCAGAACCGGGTGAACACCAGCGGGTAGTGGTCCTCCTGGATGCCCTCGCCCTGGTCGGAGACCGACACCGCGACCGCGTCGGGAGTCACGGCGGAGCCATTGACCCCGCCCGGGGTCGGGTCGACATGTCCGGGCACGACAGTCAGCGTGACCGTCCCGGCGCCGTGGCGCACGGCATTTTCGAGCAGGTTGCCGAGCACCTGGTCGACCCGGTCGGGGTCGGCCCAGACCTCGGGCAGCGGCTTCGGCGCGTTGCACCACGAAGCGCTCGCCGTCGTAGCCGGTGGCGACCATCCGCTCGACGTGCTTGTTGGCGACAGCGACGAGGTCGACCGGCTGGCGGCGGACCTCGAGCCGGCCGGCGTCGATCCGCGAGATGTCGAGCAGCTCACCGATCAGCCGGGTCACCCGGTCGGCGTCGGCCTCGATGGTCTCGAGCATGAGCCGCTTCTGGTCGTCGCTGAACCGGTCCCAGCGGCGGAGCAAGGTGGCCGAGAAGCCCTTGACCGACGTCAGCGGCGAGCGCAGCTCGTGGGCGACGGTGGACAGCAGCTGGGCCTGCGAGACCTCGGCCCGGCGCCGGTTCTCGGTGTCGCGCAGACCGACGAGGACCCGCTCGACCGGCTCGCCGCGGCCGGGCCGGACGTAGCGCGTCGTCACGAGCAGCTCGCGCGTCCCGGCGAGCAGCAGCAGCCGCTCGCGCTGGCCGGTCCGGGTCGCCAGGCCGCCCCAGGGGTCGGTCGCCAGCCACCAGTTGTTGCCTTCGCGGTCCTGCAGCGGCAGCGACTCGCGGACGTCGGTGCCGACCATGTCGGCGGCCTTGAGGCCGGTGATCCGCTCGGCCGCGGTGTTGAACTCGACGACAACCCCATCGGCCCCGATGAGGATCAGCCCGTCCGGCAGCTCATCGGGGCTCAGAGTCGTCGCGGCCAGGGTCGCACTGTTCCCACCCCGGCCAACCCCCGTGCCCATATCCGCGACTCTAGCCTGAGCGGCGGCCTCTGCCAGTTCAGGCGGCACGACGGATCCTCGCCGATGCGTAGAGGCAAACCGCAGCCGCGGTCGCCAGGTTCAGGCTTTCGGCGGCTCCGTGGATCGGCACTCGCACAACGTGGTCGGCGAGTGACAGATCGCTGTCGGGCAGGCCCCAGGCCTCGTTGCCGAACAGCCAGACGGTCGGCTGGAGCAGCGGCCCCGCACCCCGGGCCGCGTCGTCCAACAGGTCGTCGAGGTCGTCCGCGTCGGGCCGGCCGTCGGCGGCGAGGACGACGCAGCCGGCTGCCTTGAGCAGGTCCACCGCCTCGGACAGCGCCAGCCCGGTCGCGAGCGGCAGGTGGAACAGGCTGCCGGCCGAGGCCCGGACGCACTTGGGGTTGTGCACGTCGACGCTCTGGTCGGTGACGACCACTGCGCTGGCGCCGGCCGCGTCCGCCACCCGGATCACCGTCCCGGCGTTGCCGGGGTCGCGGACCTGGGAGAGCAGCGCGACCAGTGCCGGGGCGTCCCGGCGTACGGCGGCGAGCGCCGGGCCGACCGAGCCGCCGACCAGACTGCAGACCGCGACCAGGCCCTGCGGATGGACCGTGTCGGTCAGCGCGGCGACGACGTCGGAGCCGGCCGGCGTCACGCGGACGCCGACCTCGGCGGCGAGGGTGACCAGGTCGGCGTACCGGTCCAGCGCATCGGCGTCGGCGAAGACCTCGTGGACGAGGACCGGCTCGGCGTCGGCCGCCCGCCGGGCGTGCTCGGCCAAGGCCTCGCGGACCGCCTGTGGTCCCTCGACGAGGAAACGTCCGGACCGCTCACGCAGGGCGCGCCGGGACAGCCCGGCCAACGACTTCACCCGCTCGGAGCGGGCGTTGGTCAGCACGGGTGGTCCCGGCGCGATGACGTGTTGCGTCGTGAGCTCGGGTCGCCGATCAGGCCGCGTCGCCGGCGGCGCTGCTGGCCTCGGCGTTCGCGCTGGCAACGGCCGGCACGTGCGCCCGGGCGATCACGACCAGCGCCGTGAACGCGGCCGCGTCGTTGACGGCCAGCTCGGCCAGCATGCGACGGTCGACCTCGATCTCAGCGGCCTTCAGGCCCTGGATGAACCGGTTGTAGGTCATGCCGTTGGCCCGGGCGGCGGCGTTGATCCGCTGGATCCACAGCCGGCGGAAGTCGCCCTTGCGGGCCCGGCGGTCGCGGTAGGCGTAGCCGAGCGAGTGGGTGACCTGCTCCTTGGCCTTGCGGTAGAGCCGCGAGCGCTGGCCGCGGTACCCGCTGGCTCGCTCGAGGACGACCCGGCGCTTCTTCTGGGCGTTGACTGCCCGCTTCACGCGTGCCACGTGAGTGCTCCTTGACTATCTGCAGCGGTTGGCTGCTGGGTTGGTTCGGGGGGTGCGATCTGGCGAGGTCGCTCAGCGACCGAGCAGCTTCTTGACCTTCTTGACGTCCGCCGGGGCGACCTCGACGTCCATCGACAGGCGCCGGGTGCGGCTCGAGGGCTTGTGCTCGAGCAGGTGTCGCTTGTTGGTCTGCTCGCGCATGACCTTGCCCTTGCCGGTGATCCGGAAGCGCTTCTTCGCACCGCTGTGCGTCTTCATCTTCGGCATGGTGTGCCCTTTCGGTGAGCCCGGGCCGGGTGGCCCGGGCGCGTTGCTGCGGCGGCCTCTCGGTCGCCGACGTCTGGTCGGTCGTTCGTCTCGTGCTCTGCGGGTACAGGTCGTCCTCGGTCAGCTGCCGTCCGTCGCGGGCTCGGCAACCTTCGCGGCCGCCTTCTTCGCCGCCGGCTTGGGGGCCGGCTTGGCAGCGCGGTCTTCTCAGCGGTCTTCTCGGCGGTCTTCTCGGCCGTCTTCGTCGCGGTCTTCGTTGCCGCCTTGGTGGCCGTCGCCTTCTTGGCGGCGGCCGGCTTCGGGGCCGGCTTGGCCGGGGTCGGCTTGGCCGGGGTCGCCTTCACCGGTGCCGGCGGGGCTTCTCCGACCGGTTCGGCGACCGGGGCTTCGAGGACCGGCTCGACAACCGGCTCGACAACCGGAGCCTCGACCACGGGAGCTTCGACCACGGGCGCCTCAGCGGCTGGGGCCTCGGCGACCGGCTCCGCGACAGCGACCGGAGCCGGCGCTGCGGCGGGCGCACTGGGCGCACTCGGCGGGCGAGCGGCCCTCGGCGCCGCCTGCTGGGGGACGGCAGCCGACTGCTCACGCCGACGGCGTTCCTCGGCCTTGGCCTCGGCCTTCTTCTTGGTCGGGCCGATGACCATGATCATGTTGCGGCCGTCCTGCTTGGGCGTGCTCTCGACGAAGCCGAGCTCGCCGATGTCCTCGGCCAGGCGCTGCAGCAGCCGGAAGCCGAGCTCGGGCCGCGACTGCTCGCGGCCGCGGAACATGATCGTCACCTTGACCTTGTCGCCGGCCTTGAGGAACCGCTCGACGTGGCCCTTCTTGGTGCCGTAGTCGTGCGGGTCGATCTTCGGCCGGAGCTTGATCTCCTTGATGACCGTGTTCGTCTGGTTGCGCCGAGCCTCGCGCGCCTTGATGTCGGACTCGTACTTGAACTTGCCGAAGTCCATGAGCTTGCACACGGGCGGACGCGCGGTCGGGGCGACCTCGACCAGGTCGAGATCGGCTTCTGCGGCCAGACGAAGCGCGTCCTCGACGCGGACGATGCCGACCTGTTCGCCGTTGGGGCCGACCAACCGGACCTCGGGGACCCGGATGCGGTCGTTGATGCGGGGCTCGCTGATGTGGTTCTCCTCGTGCTCGTGCGGGTGACCACGGCAGACGAGAAAGGCTCCCGTCGCCGCCTGCAGCTGGGAGCCTCGCACCGGTTACGGAGCACGGCATCGCCGTACGCCGAACACCCGACGCGGGCGCCGGGCGGTGACCGGACCCGGCGACATCAACGAAGCGTCCTTCCGGCAGTGAGCCGGGCTGGACTTCAGTCGACGCGGGTGGGAGCGAAACTCCACTTTGCGCACCCGGGCCGACCAAGCGGTCAGTTCGGGTGGGTCAGTCTGTGAGGGTATCAGCAGGCACGCGCGCACCGGTATTCCGCGCAGCCTCGGTCCCGGCCGGCCCGGAGTCGCCTTTCGGCCGGTACGCCGAGGTCAGCGCCAGGGCGATGAGAGCCAGCCCCGCTCCGACCGCGCCAGCGGCCAGGTAGCCCGCCGCCGCCCCCCCGTGGTCGGCCGCGAAGCCGGCCAGCGGAGCACCCAGCCCGCTGCCCGCCGTCATGGCCGCCCCCTGCCAGCCCAGCGCCTCGCCGCGGGACTCCTCGGCGACCAGATGGGTCAGGGCCGTCGAGGTCGCGGTCAGGGCCGGTGCGCAGAACAGGCCGGCGACCCCCACCAGCAGGGCCACGCCGACCGGGCCGTTGGCCAGCCCGATCGGCAGGGTGAGCACGGACAGCCCCAACAGCACGACCGGCGGCGAGAACTCCCGCCGCAAGGCGCCGTAGACGAACCCGCCGATGATCGACGTGACCCCCCAGACCACGAAGACCGCGCCGGTGAAGGTCAGATGGCCCAGGTTCCGGAGCTGGGCGACGACGGCGACCTCGCTCCCGGCGAGGACGAGAGCCGCTCCGGCGCCACTGGCGAAGACGCCGAGCAGGGCAGGGGTGAACCAGGGTTGGCGGGCCGGCTCCGGCGCTCCGGACGACCCGTCGCGGGCCACCCGGTGCCGGCCCGGCGAGGACTGGCGTCGGTCCGCAGCCTCGGCCGGCGCCGCCGAGATCGGCTCGGGGGTGACGTGCGCGCTGCGCACCGGCGGGTTCAGCAGCCACAGGGCGATGCCGGCCAGGGTCTGGGCGACGCCCGACGACCAGCAGCACGCCGCGGGTGGACCACAGGGTGGCCGCGACAACAGCGATCGCGGGACCGGTCATGAAGGACAGCTCGACGCTCATCGAGTCCAGGGCCAGGGAGGCCCGCCGATGCTCGGCGCCGACGGCGACGGCGAGGGCCTGCCGGATCACCGCGAAGGACGGCAGGCCGAAGATCCCGCCGACGACGGCGAGAGCGAGCAGCCCGGGGTAGTTGACGAACGGTGCGACCAGCCAGGTGCCGCCACCGATCACGATGGAGGGCAGGAGTGCCCGGCGCAGGCCGAGCCGGTCGATGACCCGGCCCCGCCATGGCGCGCCGGCCGCCGTGGCAACGGTCAGTGCGGTCGCCACGAGGCCCGCGTCCACGTAGTCCATGTGCAGCGTGAGGACGACGTGCAGGGTGAGGACGGCGCTGACCGCGATGACCGGGCCACGCGCGACGAAGCCCACGAACAGGAGTCCGAGGACTCCCGGAGCGCGCAGGACCGCGCGATATCGCTCGAGGGGCATTTTGCGCATCCTGCCAAATCGGCGAACGACACGCGAGGGCGCCTCGCCCGGCGGCCCCGCCGGCTCGGGCTGACTAGCGCGGGCGTTGCGCGACGCTGATCTCGACTGAGTCCACGGCGGCCGTGAAGTGTTCGCTGGCGGCCAGCCGGCGGCTGACCCGGGCGATCGTCTGGTCGAGGCCCGGGCCGGTCAGGCCGGCGGGAGGCCCGATGACGACCAGCAGCTCGGCGCCCGTTCCGGGCTCGCAGCGGCTGCGCAGCCCTTCGGCGGCGCAGATCGCCGCGACCTCCGCCGCCAGGCCACGATCGGCGTACGACGGCGTCCACTCCTGCCCGCGGCCGAGGGACCAGACGGCCGGCCGGCGGACCAGGTAGCTCACCGGCCCGGCCGGGTCGAGCTCGAGGAGGTCGCATCCCTCGGCCACGGCGGCCTGGGCCGCGCGCGGACCTGGGACCGGCACCGGCCGGGCTTCACGACGCCACTGCGTCAGGACCGCAACGCAGCTGAAGACCGGCATCGCCCGGCGGCCGTCCGGTCGCGTCACGGTGATGAGGGCCATCTCCGCCGCCGCACCGGTCATCGCGACCACCGGCACGAACACGCGGGCCCGAGCCAGGGCGGCGACCACGTCGACCTCACTTGACGGATCCGCCGCGAGGCCGTCCAGCGCGCGCAGCAGTGCGGGGTCAGGGGCGCCGTCGTCCGCCGCGAACGGGCCGGCCGGGAGCTCTCGGCCCAGCCAAGGCGCACCAGAGGAGTCCGAGGCCGAGTCCCCTGTCCGCACCCGCCGACCGTAGTACGTGGGACGGCCCCCGACCGGGGCGCAGCCGTGGTGCGGTCAGGGTCGCCCGGCGACGTCGAGGGCCTGGGGCAGGGTGAACGCGCCCGCATACAACGCCTTGCCGACGATGGCGCCCTCGACGCCGTCGCCGACCAGGTCCCGCAAAGCACTCAGGTCGGCGAGGCTCGAGATCCCGCCAGAGGCCACGACCGGGGCCGGCGTCCGGGCGCAAACCTGTTGCAGCAGAGCGATATTCGGGCCTCGCAGGGTGCCGTCTTTGGTCACGTCGGTCACCACGTAGCGGGAGCAGCCGGCCCGGTCGAGGCGCTCGAGGGTCTCCCAGAGGTCGCCTCCCTCGCGGGTCCAGCCACGAGCCGCCAGGGTCGTGCCTCGCACATCGAGGCCGACCGCCACAGCGTCACCGAACCGGTCGATGACCGACGCCGTCCAGTCCGGGTCCTCGAGGGCGGCCGTGCCGAGGTTCACCCGTCGACAACCGGTGGCCAGCGCTGCTTCGAGCGACGCGTCGTCGCGGATCCCGCCGGAGAGCTCGACCGCGACATCGAGGCGGGCGACGACATCGGCCAGCTGCTCCCGGTTCGACCCCCGGCCGAACGCTGCGTCGAGGTCGACCAGGTGGACCCACTCGGCGCCCGACTCCTGCCAGGCGAGGGCGGCAGCCAGTGGGTCGCCGTAGTGGGTCTCGCTGCCGGCCTCCCCCTGGACCAGCCGGACGGCCTGGCCGTCTGCGACGTCGACCGCGGGCAGCAGGACGAGCCGCTCGGTCATGACCGGCGGGACAGGATCAGGTAGCCGGCGCCCAACACGACGAGCGAGGACCAGCAGGGCGATCCGCACCGACCACGGAGCACCGAGCAGGAACGCCACGACCACGGTGCCCGCCCCGGCCCCCAGAGTGGTGGCGGTGGTCGACCGGCGGCGCGGCGCCCGGCTCGTCGTGGTCCGGCTCGTCGTGGTCCGGCGGCGCGTCGTGGTGGCCTTGCTCGTCCGGCGTTTGGTCCCCGAGCTGGTTCGCTTGGCCGCGGCTGCCCGGCGCTTCGTGGTCACGGGCGGCAACCTACCGCTCGCGCCGACCGCCCCCGGAGTGTCGTCAAGGTGTTGTCAGAGTGTCCTCAGAGCGTCGACACCCAGTTCTCCAGCAGGGTCGCGCCGGCGTCACCGGACTTCTCCGGGTGGAACTGGGTCGCCGACAGCGGGCCGTTCTCGACCGCGGCCACGAAGGGGACGCCGTGGTCGGCCCAGGTGACGAGCGGGGCGACCAGCGGGGAGTCGTGCGGAGTGTGCAGCATCCAGTGCCGCACGGCGTAGGAGTGGACGAAGTAGAAGCGCTCGCCCTCGACCCCGCGCAGCAGCCGGGTCCCTGCGGTCGCGCGCACCGGGCTCCAGCCCATGTGCGGGACGACCGGCGCCTCCAGCCGCTCGACCACCCCCGGCCACTCGCCCAGCCCGGCTACGTCCTCACCCGCGGTCGGCTCGGTCGAGGCCTCGAACAGCACCTGCATGCCGACGCAGATGCCGAGGACGGGCCGGCCACCGGCCAGGCGCCGCCCGATCAGCTCACCACCGCGGACCGACTGCAGCGCCGAAAGGCACGCCCCGAACGCACCGACGCCGGGCACGACCAGGCCGTCGGCCGCGAGGACTTCCTCGCGCCGCGCGGTGAGCTCGCACATCGGCCCCGACCCGCTCGAGAGCGCGCACGGCGGAGCGCACGTTGCCCGAGCCGTAGTCCAGGACCACGACCGACCGGCTCATCGCTGCTCGCCCCGCTCGCGGGCGGCCTGGTCCTCGTCCTGGGCCACCGTCGTCGAACCGGGCGACCAGGTGCTCCTCGGGCTCGACCCGAACCGCACCGGGCAACCCGGCGGCGTCAACCGCTCCGGACAGCACCCCGCCTCCGGGCAGAGCCAGCGCCTCGAGCAGCTCGTCGGCGACCACGCCGGGCAGCCGGCTGTCCCGGCGCAGCACCTCGGTCAGCCGCTCACCGGACTCCCGGGTCGGCGCGAGCAGCCGGGCCACCAGGGCGGGTGGCGCGGTCTCGAGGTCCGGCACCCGACTCAGGCCGACGCCGCGGGTCCAGACCAGCCAGCGCTGGGTGGCCCGCCAGCTCGGGCCCTGGACCTGCACGGTGAGCCGGTCCGGGCCGGCCACCAGGCAGGCGCACGGGCGCAGCCGGCGCGGCACCGGCCGGCCGCCGAGGGCCACGAGCGGGTCGTCGTACGGGGCTGCGCTGCGGGTCGGCCCGGCCGGCACCACCAAGGTCCAGGCCAGGCCCGGGACGACGGTGACCGGTGCCGAGCCCGCGACGGGCCCACCCGGTCGCCGACCCGCGCGTGTCTCGCAGCAGCACCAAGGCGCGCTCGCGGCTCGATGGTTGGGGTGGGTCGGATGTAGGCATGGTGGCGAAAAGCGTTGCGACGCTTAGAGACTGCCCTTGGTGCTCGGCACACCCGAGCGCCGCTGGTCCGGCTCTACGGCCTGTCGCAGGGCCCGGGCGAGGGCCTTGAACTGGGCTTCGACGATGTGGTGCGGATCGCGCCCACTGAGGAGCCGGACGTGGATCGTGATGCCGGCGTGGTGGGCGATGCTCTCGAACGCGTGAGCCGTCAACGACCCGGCGTACGGCGGGTGGGTCCCGCCACCGCCGATGAGAACGTAGGCCATGCCGTCCGGTTCGCCGCTGTGCACGAAGTAGGGCCGCCCCGACACGTCGACGACGGCCTGGGCGAGCGCCTCGTCGAGCGGGACCAGAGCGTCGCCGTACCGGCTGATCCCGGCCTTGTCGCCGAGGGCCTCGCCGAGCGCCTGGCCGAGACAGATCGCGACGTCCTCGACCGTGTGGTGGGCGTCGACCTCGACGTCGCCGGTCGCGGTCACGTCGAGGTCGATCAGGGAGTGGGTCGAGAGTGCGGTCAGCATGTGGTCGTAGAACGGCACGCCGGTGGCGATGGCGCTGCGCCCGGTGCCGTCGAGGTCCAGCCGGAGCTCGACCCGGCTCTCGCTGGTGGCCCGGGTCACCTCGGCGACCCGGCTCGCCCGGCTGGGGGCTTGGCTGCTCACGCGCTCTCCTTGGTCCGGTCGGCCCGCTGCGCGGCCAGGACGCCCGCCAGCGCGGTCAGGAAGGCCGAGGTCTCGGCGTGCGTCCCGGCGGTCACCCGCAGATGGCCGGGCAGCCCGACATCGCGCACCAGGACGCCGTGGTCGAGCAACGCCGGCCCACACGGCCTGCTCGTCGGCCAGACCGCCGAACAACACGAAGTTCGCGTCACTCGGCACCGGTTGCAGACCCAGCGCCAGGAGCTCGCTCACGATCCGGTCCCGCTCGACCTTGATCGCCTCGACGGTCGCCAAAAGCGTTGGGGCGTGGGCGATCGCGGCACAGGCAGCCGCCTGCGTGAGCGCGGAGAGGTGGTAGGGCAGGCGGACCAGCCGCAACGCGTCGGCCACGGCCGGGTCGGCGGCCAGATAGCCCAGCCGTGCACCGGCGAACGCGAACGCCTTGCTCATCGTGCGCGTGACCACCAGCCGCGGCCGCCCGGGCAGCAGCTCGACCGCACTCGGGGTGCCGGCCCGGGCGAACTCGGCGTAGGCCTCGTCGACCACCACCACCGCGCGGTCGCTGGCCGCGTAGACCGCCTCGACCACCTCGGGGGCGAGCGCCGTGCCCGTCGGGTTGTTGGGCGAGCACAGGAAGACCACGTCGGGCCGGTTCGCCCGGACCTGGTCGGCCGCCGAGCCCGGGTCGAGGTCGAAGTCACCCTGCTCGCCCGCTGCGGTACCGGGCCCGCCACCGCGGTGGCCGTCGACCCAGCGGGTGCCGGTCACGTGGGCGATCCGCGGGTGCATCGAGTACGCCGGGGTGAAGCCGAGCGCCGTCCGGGCCGGGCCGCCGAACGCCTGGAGCAGCTGCTGCAGCACCTCGTTGGACCCGTTCGCCGCCCACACCTGGTCCGCGGAGACCGGTCGGCCGGTCCCGGCGGTCGAGGTAGCCGGCCAAGGCCTCGCGCAGCGCCGTGAACTCCCGGTCCGGGTAGCGGTTGAGGCGCTGCACCTGGCCGGCCACGGCCTCCACGACGGCGAGGGCCACGGCCTGCGGCACGTCGTAGGAGTTCTCGTTGGTGTTGAGCCGCACCGGGACGTCCAGCTGCGGGGCGCCGTACGGCGTGCTGCCGCGCAGGTCGTCGCGCAACGGGAGCTCGGCGGTCACCGGCCAAGTCTAGGGAGGTCTCGTCAGTGACAGTCAGCCCGGCTCAGGGCTGGTCGAAGCGGGCCCGCACGGCCGCGCCGTGGGCCGGCAGGTCCTCGGCGTCGGCCAACGCGGTGACGTGCCCGGCGACGTCGCGCAGGGCGGCCTCGTCGTAGTCGACGACGTGGATCCCGCGCAGGAACGCCTGCACCGAGAGCCCGCTGGAGTGCCGGGCGCACCCGCCGGTCGGCAGCACGTGGTTGGAGCCAGCGACGTAGTCGCCGAGGGACACGGGGGCGAAGGCGCCGACGAAGACGGCTCCGGCGTTGCGCACGGCAGCGGCGCGCTCGCGGGCGTCGCGGGTCTGGATCTCGAGGTGCTCGGCGGCGTAGGCGTCCACCACCTGCAGCCCGACGTCCAGGTCGTCGACGAGGATGACCCCGGACTGGCGACCGGACAGCGCCGTCCGCACCCGCTCGACGTGCTTCGTGGCCGCCACGAGCCGCTCCAGCTCGACCTCGACGGCGTCGACCAACGCCTCGCTGTCGGTCACCAGCACGGCAGCGGCCAACGGGTCGTGCTCGGCCTGGCTGATCAGGTCGGCCGCGACGTGCACCGGCGACGCCGAGTCGTCGGCCAGGATCGCGATCTCGGTCGGCCCGGCCTCGGCGTCGATCCCGATCAGCCCCTTGAGCGCGCGCTTGGCCGCGGCGACGTAGATGTTGCCCGGGCCGGTCACCAGGTCGACCGGTGCGCACAGCAGGTCGCCGGCGTGCTCCCCCTCGGTCTCGCGCGCGCCGTACGCGAACATCGCGATCGCCTGCGCTCCCCCGACGGCGTAGACCTCCTCGACCCCGAGCAGCGCGCAGGCCGCCAGGATCGTCGGGTGGGGCAGCCCGGCGAACTCGGTCGGGTTGTCCCGCTGCGGCGGCGAGGCGACGGCGAGCGAGCCGACCCCGGCCTCCTGGGCCGGCACGACGTTCATCACCACGCTGCTCGGGTAGACCGCCAGGCCGCCCGGCACGTAGAGCCCGACCCGGCTCACCGGCACCCAGCGCTCGGTCACGCGTGCCGCCCGGCACGACCTGGGTGGTGACGTCGGTCCGGCGCTGGTCGCGGTGCACCAGGCGGGCCCGCCGGATCGACTCCTCGAGGGCCGACCGGACACTGCCGTCGAGCCCGGCCAACGCGGCGGCGAGGGCGGCGGCGGGCACCCGAAGGTCGAGCGGCCGGACCCCGTCGAAGCGCTCACTGAGGTCCCGCAGCGCGCCGGCGCCGCCGGCCCGCACCTGCGCGCAGATCGGCTGGACGACGGCCAGCGCAGCCTCGACGTCCAGCTCGGCGCGGGGCAGAACCGCGCGCAGGTCGGCTGCGTCCAGCCGCCGTCCGCGCAGATCGATGCGGGAGATCACGCCGCGCAAGTTTAGGGTGGGCCGATGGCTCAGCGGCTCCCGCTCTTCCCGCTCGGCACGGTCCTCGTGCCGGGCCTCGTGCTGCCGCTGCACATCTTCGAGCCGCGCTACCGCCAGCTGGTCGCCGACCTCGAGGACCTGCCCGAGGACGAGCGCGAGTTCGGCGTGGTCGCGATCCGCGAGGGCGGTGAGGTCGGCTCGGGCAGTCTGCGAGCGCTTGTACGACGTCGGCTGCGCCGCCACCCTGCAGCAGGTCACGACGGCCGAGGACGGCCGCAGCCAGATCCTGTCGACCGGGATCCGGCGGTTCCGCCTGCTCGACCTGGACATCGACGCGGACACGCCCTACCTCACCGGGCTGGTCGAGTGGCTGGACGAGCTCGACGGCGACCTCGACCCGTCCCTGACCGCTGCGCAGCCGGGCGCTGTGGGCCCGCTACACCGAGCTGCTCGGCGGCTTCGGGCCCCAGGTGGTGCAGGACCTGCCGCGAGGACGCCGGCCCGCTGTCCTACCTGCTGACGACCGCGGTGGTCATGCCCCTGCACCAGCGTCAGGGCCTGCTGTCGGCGCCCACCGACGCCGAGCGGCTCGATCGCCATCAACCGCTTCCTGCGCTCGGAGGTCTCGATCATGTCGGTCGTGCCGTCACTGCCCCTGCTCGATGTGGACGCTCTGCGCGGCTGAGGACGTCGCCGGCGCCGGGGGCTCGGTGTGGATCCCCGCGACGGCTGAGCCGAGCAGCTCGACCAGCGCTCGGACGACCGCGAACAGCATCGGGGCGAAGAGCAGCGCGACCGGCGTGTGCAGCGCAACGGGCGTGATCGGCGCCTTGACCCCGGCGGCCAGCTGGTCCCGCAGCGAGTCCGGACCGAGCCACACGCCCGAGGCCCCAGGCGATCAGCCCGGCGGCCACGCAGCCGACCAGCCCGGCCACCAGCCCGGCGACCTGGCGCTGCCGGACGACCATCGGCCAGACGACGGAGAGCAGGGCTCCGGCGAGGGCGCCCAGGACGACGAACCAGCCGTCCTGGGCGGCCATCAGCTCCTCGTGGCCCTGCAGGTAGACCCCGCCGTCCTGGACGACGGTCGCCGCCGTGGGCGCGAGCCGCCACCAGAGCAGACCCCAGGCCAGGCCGGCCGTCACGACGACCGCCGCGGCGACCAAAGCGGCGCGCAGGTCGAACCGTCGCCAACCCGAGCGCGGCCGCCCGGGCGAGCCGGGCGGCCCCGGCGTCGCTGGGGTCGTCGACAGCTCTGGCCCGTCGGTCCGCGCCGGCGTCCGGTCGGTCCTGCGGGCACGGCGCTGTCGGTCACCGCACCAGCCTAAGCGGGTCAGCGCGTGATGACCTTCAGGCGGAAGGTCGCGGAGCTGCTCGACTCGTTGGTGGCGCTCACCCCGATCGCGGAGACCGCCTTCAGGTTGGCGTCGACGTCGCCGCCGGGGCCGAACAGCGCCGCATGCTGTCGCCACTGAGCAGCTGGGCCAGGTTGACGTAGATCACGACGCTGGCCGACTTCGCGTCCGGCACGGCCGCCTTGAAGCCCGCCTGGTCGCCGAGGTGACCGCCGGCTGCGAGCTGCTTGGCGTACGCCGGGCTCAGCGCCACGGCGTAACCCTTGCCGGCCGGCACGTGGTGCAGCGTGAACGGCGCGCCGGCCTGGTTGAGCTGGCCGGAGACCCGGTCGAGCACCGCTCCGGCCTTCGCGGCGTCGGCGTTGCTGCGGATGCCGACCAGCGGCATCTGGTCACTGCCCATGCCGCCGAACGCGACGTCGAACCGGGTGCCGAGCAGGGCGTCAAGGTCCTGCGGCAGGTGGAAGCCCATCTGGGCCGAGCTGGCGCTCGAACGCCGCTCGCCAGGTCCGTCCCGCCGACCGCCTTGAGCTGGTCCTGCATCGAGCGGTACGCCGCGTCGACCGCCTTCGGGGCCGAGCGGCGCCGCCGAACGCGACCAAGGTGTTGTCCGGGCAGCTGCTCGACCCCGGTGCCACCCTTGGCGACCGGTGTCGTGCTGTTGACGCCGACGACCTTGCCGGTGACCTCGAGGTTGGCGCCCTCGAAGCGGACCGAGGCGACGATCCGGCCGGCGGTGGCCCGCCGCGCACCGAGCGCGCTCAGGCCACCCAGTCCACCGAGGCCGTGCCGGCCGCCCGAGGCTGCCGCCGAGCGCCTGCCCGGCGTCGGGGACGAGCTGGGCGACCTTGCCCAGGTCACCCCAGGCCAGCGCGATGCCTCGCGGTCGCCGGCGGCGGCGACGTCGGAGGTGAAGTTCGGGTCGTCGGCCAGCGAGTGCTTGGCGGCCGCGGCCTGGACGGCTGCTGAGGATCGCCGGGGTCTCGCGCGCACACGGCATAGCCCTTGGCGACCGCGCAGGTCCCGTCGCTCGGGTCCTTGATCAGCTTCTTGAGGCCGGCCTTGGCCTTGCCCTCGTCGGTGACCTGGATGACGACGACGGCGTCCGGGCTCGGCGCCGGCCGTAGCCGGCAGGCACGACTGCGAGGCCGAACTTGTCGCCGATCCACGGCTTGACGTCGCGGTCGTAGCTCAGCTGGGACAGCGAGGCGTCGTCCTTGGTCGCCTGCTCGAAGACCCACTTGCGGATGTCGTCGGTCGAGCCCAGCGAGGCCTTGGCCGAGGGGAACTTGCGCAGGAAGCGCAGTGCGTCGACCTTCTGGCCGAGGGAGGGGTCGAGGTCGATCGAGACGTAGCCGACCGCCGTGGCGGGCACGAGCGCGTCCGGCTGGGCGCTGCTGCCGCCGAAGGCCCCGGCGGCGAAGGCCGCACCGACGCCGATCCCGGCCACGGCGACGACGCCGACGCCGATCGCCGCCAGCTTGCGCTTGCCGCCGCCGCGCGGGGCCGGCTCGGATGCGCCGAGGATGTCGCCGGTGCCCAGATAGGTGGGCGCCCCAGCCGGCTGGTACGTCGAGGCACCGGACTCGCTGCTGAGCACCTCCGGCTGGCCCTGGACCGGACGGCCCCAGCGGTCGAACTCCGGCTCAGCCGCTGCCCCGTACGGGGCCGCCTGGTTGGGCTGGCTCGGCTGGCTGGCCTGGTTCGGCTGGTTGGGCTGGCTCGGCTGGCTCGCCTGGTTCGGCTGCTCCGGCTGGTCGGGCTGCTGCGGGGTCGTGCCCCAGTAGTCGCTCATCGGTCGTGCGTCCCCTCGCTGCGCTTCGCGGCTCCATCGCGGCCGCACGAGGGTGGGTATCGACAGGTTCGCTGGACGTCTTCAGTTCAGGAGGGATGTCGAAACAGTTACGGGCTCCGACCAGCACGCCCGGCGGACCGGCAGGCGGGCTCAGGAGACCAGGCTGCCGGGGCCGAGCAGGTGCTTGAGGTCGCCGAACAGCGCCGGGCTGGGCGTCACCCGCAGCCCGTCGTCCAGCCGCAGCACGGTGCGCATGGCCGGGCTGCTCCAGCCGCACGTGCACCTCGGTGATGCCCGGGTGGTCGGCCAGCACGCCCTTGAGCTGCTCGGCCATCGGCGGGGTGAGCCGGGTCGGCGGCAGCGAGATGACGACCGGTCCGCGCGGACGCCTCGCGAGACGTCCGGGATGGTCAGCTCCATCGCGTAGAGCGTCGGCACCTCGTCGCGGCGGTTGAGCCGGCCGCGGACGACGCAGATCAGGTCCTGGCGCAGCAGGTTGCGCACCTGCTCGAAGGTCTGCGGGAAGAACAGCACCTCGATCGCGCCCTCGAGGTCCTCGATCGTCGCCAGCGCCCACGGCTTGCCCTGCTTGGTGGTCTTGAACTGCAGACCGGTCACCAGCCCGGCGATGCTCAGCACCGAGCCGTCCGGCCGCGAGTCGTCGGCCATGACCCGGGCGATCGGCGCGTCGACCAGCCGGGCCAGGACGTGCTCGACGCCGAACAGCGGGTGGTCGGAGACGTAGAGCCCGAGCATGTCGCGCTCGAAGGCCAGCAGCGTGGTCTTCTCCCACTCGGCGCCGACCGGCTCGGGCAGCCCGGCGAACTCGTCGAGGATCGGCTCCTCGCTCGGCCCGAGGTCGAAGTCGAACAGCGAGCCCTGGTCCTTGTTGCCGGACTTGGCGGCGACGGCGGCCTCGACGTACCGCTCGTGGTGGTTGGCGAGCGGCGCGCGGCCCTGCCCGAGGGAGTCGAACGCGCCCGGCCTTGATCAGCGACTCGACGGTGCGCTTGTTGCAGACGACGCCGTCGACCTTGCGCAGGAAGTCCTTGAACGAGGTGAAGTGGCCCTTGTCCTGCGCGGGCCTCGGCGATCTTCTCGACGACGTTGGCGCCGACGTTGCGGATCGCGGCCAGCCCGAACCGGATGTCGGTGCCGACGGCGGTGAACTCGGCCGAGCTCTCGTTGACGTCCGGCGGCAGCACCTTGATGCCCATCCGCCGGCACTCGCCGAGGTAGAGCGCGGACTTGTCCTTGTCGTCGCGCACGCTGGTCAGCAGCGCCGCCATGTACTCCGCCGGGTAGTTCGCCTTGAGGAAGGCGGTCCAGTAGGACACCAGCCCGTACGCCGCGGAGTGGGCCTTGTTGAACGCGTAGTCCGAGAACGGCAGCAGGGTGTCCCAGAGCGCCTTGATCGCACCCGGCGGAGAACCCGCGCTCGGCCATCCCGGCCTGGAACGCCTCGTACTGCGCGTCCAGCTCGGCCTTCTTCTTCTTGCCCATCGCCCGGCGCAGCAGGTCGGCGGCGCCCAGGCGAGTAGCCCGGCGACCTTCTGGGCCACGGCCATGACCTGCTCCTGGTAGACGATCAGCCCGTAGGTCTCGCCGAGGATCTCGGCCAGCGGCGCCTCGAGCTCCGGGTGCAGGGCGACGACCGGCTTGCGCTTGTTCTTGCGGTCGGCGTACTCGTTGTGCGAGTTCATCCCCATCGGGCCGGGGCGGTAGAGCGCACCGACGGCGGAGATGTCCTCGAACTTGTCCGGCCGCATCGAGCGCAGCAGCGCGCGCATCGGCCCGCCGTCCAGCTGGAAGACGCCGAGGGTGTCGCCGCGCGCCAGCAGCTCGAAGGTCGCCGGGTCGTCCAGGGTCAGCGTCTCGAGCTCGACCGGGTCCTTGCCGTTGAGCACGATGTTGCGCAGCGCGTCGTCCAGGACGGTGAGGTTGCGCAGGCCGAGGAAGTCCATCTTGACCAGCCCGAGACCCTCGCAGGTCGGGTAGTCGAACTGGGTGATGATCGCGCCGTCCTGCTCGCGCTTCATGATCGGGATGATGTCGATCAGCGGCTCGCTGGACATGATCACGCCGGCCGCGTGCACGCCCCACTGGCGCTTCAGCCCCTCGAGCCCGAGCGCGGTCTTCGACGACCTCCTGGGCCTCCGGGTCCGTCGCGTGCAGCTTGCGGAACTCGTCGGCCTCCTTGTAGCGCTTGTCCTGCGGGTCGAAGATCCCGGCCAGCGAGATGTCCTTGCCCATCACCGACGGCGGCATGACCTTGGTCAGCCGCTCCCCCACGGCGTACGGGAAGCCGAGGACCCGGGCCGAGTCCTTGAGCGCCTGCTTGGCCTTGATCGTGCCGTAGGTGACGATCTGGGCGACCCGGTCCGAGCCGTACTTGTCGGTGACGTAGCGGATCACCTCGCCGCGACGGCGCTCGTCGAAGTCGACGTCGAAGTCGGGCATCGAGACGCGGTCGGGGTTGAGGAAGCGCTCGAAGATCAGGCCGTGCTCGAGCGGGTCGAGGTCGGTGATCCGCATCGCGTACGCCGCGATCGACCCGGCGCCTGAGCCACGGCCCGGGCCGACCCGGATGCCGTGCTCCTTGGCCCAGTTGATGAAGTCGGCGACGACCAGGAAGTAGCCCGGGAAGCCCATCTCGACGATGACGCCGGTCTCGTACTCCGCCTGCCGGCGGACGCGGTCCGGGATGCCGTGCGGGGTAGCGGTGGTGCAGGCCGCGCTCGACCTCCTTGACGAACCAGGACTGCTCGGACTCGCCGTCGGGCACCGGGAAGCGCGGCATCAGGTTGCCGCCCTCGCGCGAACTCGCACGTCGCACCGCTCGGCGATGGCGCAGCGTGTTGTCGCAGGCCTCCGGGCAGTCGCGCCAGAGGTCGCCGCATCTGGGCCGGCGGTCTTGAGGTAGAACTCGTCGGCGTCGAACTTGAACCGGTTGGGGTCGGCCATCGTCGAGCCGGACTGCACGCAGAGCAGCACCGAGTGCGCGTGTCGCGTCCTCGGCCCGGGTGTAGTGCAGGTCGTTGGTCGCGACCAGCGGGAGGTCGAGCTGCTTGGCCAGCCGGAGCAGGTCGGCGCGCACGGCGCTGCTCGATGCCGAGGCCGTGGTCCATCAGCTCGCAGTAGTAGTTGTCGGCACCGAAGATGTCGCGGAAGTCGGACGCGGCCTGCGACCGCCGCGTCGTACTGGCCGAGGCGCAGCCGGGTCTGCACCTCACCGCTCGGGCAGCCGGTGGTCGCGATCAGGCCCTTGCCGTAGCGCTCGAGCAGGTCGCGGTCCATCCGCGGCTTGTAGAACTGGCCCTCGAGGCTGGCCAGCGAGGACATCCGGAACAGGTTGTGCATCCCCTCGGTCGTCTCGGCCAGCAGGGTCATGTGGGTGAAGGCGCCGCCGCCGGACACGTCGTCGCGGCTGGCCGAGGCGGCGTCGCCCCACTTGACCCGGGTGCGGTCGAACCGGCTGGTGCCCGGCGCGAGGTAGGCCTCGACGCCGATGATCGGCTTGACCCCGTGCGCGCGGCCTTGCGGTAGAACTCGTGGGCGCCGAAGACGAAGCCGTGGTCGGTCGTGGCCAGGGCCGGCATCCCCAGCCGGGCGGCCTCCGCGAACAGGTCGTCGATCCGGGCGGCGCCGTCGAGCATGGAGTACTCGGTGTGCACGTGCAGGTGGACGAAGCTGGACTTATCACTCCCTCCACCTGGCACTCCGTGAGCCTACCTTCGCGCTCCGACGGTCACGGCCATGACTCGCCTGCGGACGCCAAAAACCTTGGCGCGCAACGTCTCTAGGCGGACTCTTCGGTCACGATCCGGGCCAGCGCGGCCAGGCTCCGGTCGATGTCGGCGTCCGTGGTCGTGGCGTTGCTGACCGAGACCCGCAGGATGGCCTGGTCGTGCCAGCGGCTGCCGCTCATCCAGGCCGTCCCGTCGTCCAGCACCCGGCGCACGACCCGCGCGGCCAGCTCGTCGGACGCGAAGCCCACGCACACCTGCGTGTAGACGACGTCGTTGAGCACCCGGACCCCAGGGATCGCCCCCAGCCCGTCGGCGAACCGCCGGGCGGCGTGGCACAGGCCGGCCATCAGGTCCTCGAGGCCGGACCGGCCGAGCGAGCGCAGCGCCGCCCAGACCACGATCTCCCGCGCCCGCCGGGACAGCTCGGGCACGAAGTCGGCCGGGTCGCCGACCTCGGACTGCATCAGGTACGGCCCGTGGACGCCGAGAGCGGCGCGATGAGCCGCGGGGTCGGCGCAGATCACGATGCCGCTGTCGTAGGTCACGTTCAGCGTCTTGTGCGCGTCCGTCGCCCACGAGTCGGCATCGGACATCCCGGCGGTGAGCGCACGCAGCGGCGGGCTGGCGGCCGCCCACAGCCCGAACGCACCGTCGACGTGCACCCAGGCCCCGGCCGCTCGGGCGATCGGCACCAGTGCGGCGAAGTCGTCGAACGCCCCGGAGTGCACGTTGCCGGCCTGCAGCACGACGATCAGCGGGCCCCCGACCGGCCCGGCGGCGATGGCCTCGGCCAGGGCGTCCGCCCGCATCCGGCCCTGGTCGTCGGCGGCGACCGGCTCCGGCGCGCCCAGGCCCAGCATCCGCAGCGCGACCTCGACCGAGCTGTGCACCTCGGCGCCGACCAGCACCCGGACCTGCGGCGCACCCTGCAGCCGTCGGCCTCGACGTTCCAGCCGGCCCGCTCCAGCACCCGGTAGCGCGCGGCCGCCAGGGCCGAGAAGTTCGCCGACGTCGCGCCGGTCACCCAGCCGACGCTGCTCTGGCTGGGCAGGTCGAGCAGCTCGAGCAGCCACCGGCGAGCGAGGTCGCCCAGCGCCGTCACGGCCGGGGTCACCGACCGCATCCCGGAGTTCTGGTCCCAGGCGCTGGTCAGCCAGTCCGCGCCCAGCGCCGCCGGCAGGGTGCCGCCGATGACGAAGCCGAAGAACCGCCCGGAGCCCATCGCCACCAGGCCGGGCTCGGCCGCGGCGGCCATCTCGTCGACGACCTGCTCCGCCGGCGTCGGCCCGTCGGGCAGCCCCTCGCCGAGCTTCTTGGTGATCTCCTCGATCCCGGCCCGGGCGGCGACCGGCCGGCTCTGCACCGAGGCCAGCCACGCGCGGGCGTGCCGGACGGCGGCGTCGAGCGCCGCGTCGTACTCCGTGGTCGAGGTGTCGTTCGAGATGTCTTGCTCGCTCATGGGGTCTCCCGACTCGAGGCGCCTACTCTGCGCTGCTGCCGCGGACCACGTCCAGGGCATGGGCCAGGTCGGCTGGATAGGTGCTCTCGAAGGTGACCTGCTGCCGGGTGACGGGGTGGGTGAAAGCCAGCCGTACGGCGTGCAGCCACTGCCGCTGCAGGCCCAGCCGGGCCGAGAGGGTCGGGTCGGCGCCGTAGGTCAGGTCGCCGACGCACGGGTGCCGCAGGGCCGAGAAGTGCACCCGGATCTGGTGGGTGCGACCGGTCTCGAGGTGCACCTCGAGCAGCGAAGCCGCCGCGAACGCCTCGAGCGTCTCGTAGTGGGTGACGCTGTCCTTGCCTCCGGCGACCACGGCCCACCGGTAGTCGTGGACCGGGTGCCGGCCCACCGGCGCGTCGATGGTGCCCCGGCTCGGGTCCGGGTGTCCCTGCACCAGCGCGTGGTAGGTCTTGTCGACCGTCCGCTCCTTGAACGCCCGCTTGAGCACGGTGTAGGCCAGCTCGCTCTTCGCCACGACCATCAGCCCGCTCGTGCCGACGTCCAGCCGGTGCACGATGCCCTGCCGCTCCGCCGCGCCCGAGGTGGCCACCCGTACGCCGGCCGCCGCCAGCCCGGCCAGGACGGTCGGACCGGTCCACCCGGGGCTCGGGTGGGCGGCGACGCCGACCGGCTTGTCGACCACGACGAGGTCGTCGTCCTCGTGGACGACGACCAGGCCCTCGACCCGCTCGGCCTGGACCGCGACGGCCCGCGGCGGGTCGGGCAGGGCGACCTCGAGCCACGACCCGGCGTGGACCCGGTCGGACTTGCTGGGCGTCGCGCCGTCGAGCTGGACCGCTCCCGCCGCGACCAGGTCGGCCGCCTTGCTTCGGGACAGGCCGAACAACCGGGTGAGCGCCACGTCGACCCGCTCGCCGGCCAGCCCGTCCGGCACCGGCATCGAGCGCTGGTCAGTCATGGCGGCGGTCGCCTTCGAGCCCGACCCCGCGAAGAGTCAGCAGCACGACCAGCACCCCGGCGGTCACGATCGAGGCGTCGGCCAGGTTCCAGATCGGCCAGTGCGGGAACTCCAGGAAGTCGACGACGTGGCCGCGGGCCACTCCCGGGGCCCGGAACAGCCGGTCGGTGAGGTTGCCGAGGGCGCCGCCGAGCAGCAGACCGAGGGTCAGGGCCCAGATCCGGCTGCCCAGCCGGCGCGCGACCCGGAGCACCACCACGACCACGGCGAGCGCGATGACGGTGAGGACCCAGGTCATCCCGGTCGCGGTCGAGAAGGCGGCACCCGCGTTGCGGATCAGGTGCAGCCGAAGGGCCGAGCCCAGCAGGTCGCGGGGCTGGCCCTCGGTCAGCTGGGCCACCGCCAGGGCTTTGGTCGTCTGGTCGAGCATCAGGACGACGGCAGCGACCCCGCCGACCAGCGCCAGCAGCCGGCGCGATGCCGGCCCGTCGGCCTGCTTGCCGGCGTGGGCGTGGGCTAGGGACGGGTGCCGGCACCGTCGGAGCCGTCATCAGGGGTGTCAGCGGGGGTGTCTTCGGCTGCGTTGTGCTCGGAGATCAGCGACGCTCCTGGCGTTGCTTGTCCGCGACGCACATGGTGGCGCGCGGGAAGGCCTGCAGGCGCATCTTGCCGATCGGGTTGCCGCAGATCTCGCAGACGCCGTAGGTCCCGTCGTCGATCCGGGCCAGCGCCCGCTGGCTCTGCAGCAGCATCTCGCGCGCGTTGTTGGCGACCGAGATCTCCTGCTCGCGCTCGAACGTCTTCGCGCCCGCGTCGGCCTGGTCGTCGCCGGCGCCGTCGCCGGAGTCGCGCAGCAGGTCGGCCACCTCGTGCTCGGAGTGGCTGATCTCGGATCGCAGCCGGCTGATGTCGGCCTCCAGCTCGGCCCGGACGACCCCCAGCTCCTTCTCGGTCCACGGCGACTCGTCACCGCGGACCGCGAGCCGACGGGCGCCGGCCTTGGCCGGAGCCGTCTTGGCCGCCTTACCGGAGCGCTCTTGGCCGCAGTGCTCTTGGTTGCCGCGGCCTTGGCCGGAGCGGTCTTCGTGGCCGCAGTCTTCGCCGGGGACTTGGCGGGCGCCTTGACCGGTGCAACCTTGGCCGCCGGCGCCTTCTTGGCCGGTGCCTTCACGGCCGGTGCCTTCTCGGCTGGCGCCTTCTTGGCCGGTGTCTTCACGGCGGCGGCCCTCTTCGGTGCCGCCGTCTTGGCCGAGGTCTTCTTCGCGGCCGGCTTCGGTGCCGCCTTCGTGGCCGTCTGCCGAGCCGTCTGCTTGGCCGGGGCGGCCTTCTTGGTCGCCTTCGCGACCGGCCGGGCTGCCTTCTTGGCCGGCGTCGTGCTCGGGGCCTTGCCGGCTGCCTTCGTGGTCGTCCTGCTCGACCGTCTTGGCCGCCTTCTTGGCCCCGGCCGGGACCGCCGTACTGCGCCCTGCCGCCGCGCCTGTCCTGCTGGCCATGACCGCCAACCCCTTCGAGGTGCTCATCCGACGGCGCAGAGGCCGGGTGCGGGAAGGATAGGCGCGGGCCGAGCGCCGCTCAATCTGGCGCGCCGGTCGAGCCCAAACGCGGCGACGGCCGCCTGGGGTTCCCAGGCGGCCGTCGGGCGTGCGTGACGTCAGTTGCCGAACGGGAACCGCGGCGGCTCGGCGTTGCCGCCGTCGCCGGAGTCCGTCTGCTGGTGCGCGGAGGTCCGGGTCGGGAGCGGCGAGCCGCCGCCGACCGTCTCGGGCTGAGCTGCCGCCGTCCGGGCCGTCCGCCAGCTCGCCGGCGAGGGCGTCCAGGTCGCGCAGCTGGCCCTCCAGGTAGGCCTTGAGCCGACGGCGGTAGTCCCGCTCGAAGGCCCGCAGCTCCTCGACCTTGCGCTCGAGGACGGCCCGCTCCTGCTCGAGGTTGCCCAGCGTGCGGCGCTGCTTCTCCTCGGCCTCGCGGACCAGCCGGTCGGCGTGCTCCTTGGCCTCGTTGACGACCTTGGCGCCCTCGGCCCGGCCGGCCTCGACGTGCTCGTCGTGCAGCTTCTGAGCCAGCGCGAGCATGCTCGCGGCGCCCTCCGGCCCGGAGGACAGCCCGACGCTCGCGGCCGCCGGGGCGGCCACGGGGGCCGGCGCCGGAGGCTCGGGCGCCGGGGGCGGCTCGGGCGCCGCGGCGACCACCGGCTCCGGCTCGGGGGCCGGTGCGGGCGCCGGAGCGGGCTCGGCCAGAGCGGAGACCGAGCCGCCACCGCCGCGGGAGCAGCTCACCGACCCGGCGCTCGCAGGCGGCGAGCTTGGCCTTCAGGTCCTCGTTCTCCGAGGTGAGACGGCGCAGCTCGGCGACGACCTCGTCGAGGAACTCGTCGACCTCTTCTTCGTCGTATCCCTGGCGGAACTTCGTCGCGCTGAATCGCTTGTTGACGACCTCATCAGGACTCAACGGCATCTCGTCACCTCGTCAGCATGTGGGGCAAGCCACCGTCACCGTAGCGAATCCAGGACGGGCTCTGGTACGCGTGGCGATTGGGCGCGCCGGTCGGTTGGGAAGTCAGCGGGAAATCGTGGGCTCTCGTGCGGTGGGTTCGGCGGTCAGGCGGTCGCCAGATTTCGGAACAGGCTCAGCAGGACGACCGTCAGGAAGAACAGCAGGGTGAACCCCAGATCGAGCGAGATCCCCCCTAGCCGAAGTCGGCGGGATCACCCGCCGGAGCAAGACTAGCGGTGGGTCGGTCACCGTGTAGATCAGCTCGGCGATGACCAGGATCACGCCGTGCGGGCGCCAGTCCCGGGCGAAGTTCTGGACCAGCTGCAGAACGAACCGGCCGATCAGCAGGACAAAGAAGATGAAGACGACGTCCGCACAGATCGCCCAAGCCAGCCGCACAGGAGCAGGCTAGCTCTGGTTGAAGACGGTGCGGGTAGCCACCGCCTCGCTGTCCTCCCCACCGACCTCGACGTGCTCGGGCGAGAGCAGGAAGACCTTGCTGGTCACCCGCTCGATGGAGCCGCGCAGACCGAAGACCAGCCCGGCACCGAAGTCCACCAGGCGCTTGGCGTCGGCGTCGTTCATGTCGCTGAGGTTCATGATCACCGGCACGCCCTCGCGGAAGTGCTCGCCGATCGTCTTCGCCTCGTTGTACGTGCGCGGGTGGATGGTCGTGATCCGGGAGAGCTCGCCGGCGCTGCTGACCCGCGACAGGTGGGCCCGCTGCGGCATCGGGGTCACGGCCGCCCGCTCGCGGGTCGCCCCGTCACCCTTGTCATAGTCCTCGTACTCGTCGTACTCCTCGTAGCCGAGCTCATCCTCAGCCAGTCCGAGATAGACCATGGTCTTCTTCAGCGCACCCGCCATCGCGAGCTCCTCAGCAGGTCGTCGTGTGGTCGTCGGGTGTCCGGTCGCCTCTGGTGTCACATTCCGTCACACCAGGCACGTTGGGCACATCCGTGACGCTACCCGAGCGGGGGGCGCGAACCGAGCACCGCGCTGCCGACACGCAGGTGTGTCGCCCCGGCGCCGACGGCCGCCTCGAGGTCACCGCTCATGCCGGCCGAGACCCACGTGGCCCCCGGGTGCGCCGCCCGGACGGTCGCCGCCAGCCCGGCCAGCCGGTCGAACGCGCCCGCCGGGTCGGCACCCAGCGGCGCGACGGCCATGACGCCGCGCAGGACGAGTCCCGGGGCCCCGGCGACCGCGTCGGCCAGGCTCCGGCAGGTCGCCGGCCAGCACCCCGCCACGCGCCGGGTCGGCGTCGAGGCTGACCTGGACCAGTACGCCGACCGTCCGCGTCGGCGTGAGCCGCCCCCGCCGCGAGGGCGCCGACGAGCGAGGGGCGGTCGACCGAGTGGACGACATCGGCGTACGACGCGACGGAGCGGGCCTTGTTCGACTGCAGCCGGCCGACGAAGTGCCAGGCCAGGTCGAGGTCGGCGCACGCCTCGGCCTTGGGCGCCGCCTCCTGGTCCCGGCTCTCGCCGACATCGCGGACGCCGAGGCCGGCCAGCAGCCGGACGTCCGATGCCGGGAAGGTCTTCGTGACCACGACGAGGGTGACCTCGGCCCGGGCCCGGCCGGCGGACCGGCAGGCCGCGTCGATCCGCTGCTCCACCGCCGCCAGGCCCGCGGCCAGCTCGGCCCGGCGGGCTTGGGCATTGTCGTCGTCGTTGTGCGGCATCGCCATCAGCCTCGGCCGGGGTCGCGCACGGCCAGGCCCGCGAACCGACCCGTGGTCTGGTCGCGCCGGTAGGAGTAGAGGGCCGGGTCCTCGTGCGTGCAGCCCGGCACCAGCTCGACGTCCCAGCAGAGCGGCGCCAGCTGGTCGAGCACGCCGGCGGCGATGTCGATCGAGGGGTTGCCGTGCCGGTCGACGGATGCCGCCAAGGGCGCGCTGGCCGCGACCTCGTCGCGCATCGCCGCCGGCACGGTGTAGCAGCGGGCGCAGATCGACGGGCCGACGCCGGGCGATGACCGATCGGGCGCCGAGGTCGCGCATCGCCTCGACCACCCGCACCGCCACACCGGCCGCCATGCCCCGGCGGCCCGCATGGGCAACGCCGACGACGCCGACCTCGGGGTCGGCAGAACAGGATCGGGATGCAGTCGGCCACCAGCACGACCAGGCCGAGACCGACCGCGGTGCTCACGAGTCCGTCGGCCTCGGGCGGCTCACCGGGCCACGGCGCCGTGACCTCGACGACGTCGGCGCCGTGCACCTGGCGGCTGAAGACCAGCCGGTCCGGCGTCAGGCCGACCGCGGTCGCCAGCTCGGCCCGGTTGGCGGCGACGTCGGCCGGGTCGTCGCCGACGTGGTCGCCGAGGTTGGCGCCGTCGTACGGCGGTCGGCTGGCTCCCCCGCGGCGGTCGGTGAAGTAGCAGCGAGACCTGACCCGCCGGCGCCAGCCCAGCGACTCGGCGTACCGGAGGCTCACTTCAGGAAGTCGGGCACGTCCAGGTCGTCGGGGTCGTCGAAGGTGACGGCCCGCGGCGGGCGGCCGACCCGGACCGGCTGCTTGGGGTCGTCGACCAGGATGACCTCGTCGTCGGAGACGGTGATCGGCTCCGGGCGCGACCGGCTCGGCCGGGGCGCTGACCCCGCTCGGGCTGGGGCTCGGGTCGATGCTCGGGCCGCCGGGCGTGCCCGGCACGGAGGACGGCTCACCGGACGGCGTGGCCGTGGAGGTCGGTGCGTCGAGCGGGCCCGCGGCGGCGACCTGGCCGAGCCCGCGCTCGTCCGGGCGCCGCGTCGGCGTGCCGCTGTCGAAACCGGCTGCGATGACCGTCACCCGCACCTCGTCGCCGAGGGCGTCGTCGATGACCGCGCCGAAGATGATGTTGGCCTCGGGGTGCGCGGCCTCCTGGACCAGCCGGGCCGCCTCGTTGATCTCGAACAGCCCGAGGTCGGAGCCGCCCTGGATCGACAGCAGCACCCCGTGGGCGCCGTCGATGCTGGCCTCGAGCAGTGGCGAGGAGATCGCCAGCTCGGCCGCCTGGACCGCGCGGTCCTCACCTCGGGCCGAGCCGATGCCCATCAGCGCCGAGCCGGCACCCTGCATGACGCTCTTGACGTCGGCGAAGTCGAGGTTGATCAGGCCGGGCGTCGTGATCAGGTCGGTGATCCCCTGGACACCGGACAGCAGCACCTGGTCGGCGCTGCGGAACGCGTCGAGCATGCTGACCGCGCGGTCGCTGATCGACAGCAGCCGGTCGTTGGGGATGACGATCAGGGTGTCGACCTCTTCGCGCAGCCCGGCGATGCCGGTCTCGGCCTGGCCCGAGCGGCGCCGGCCCTCGAAGGTGAACGGGCGGGTGACGACGCCGATGGTCAGGGCGCCGAGCGAGCGGGCGATCCGGGCGACGACGGGCGCGCCACCGGTGCCGGTGCCACCGCCCTCGCCCGCGGTCACGAAGACCATGTCGGCCCCCTTGAGGACCTCCTCGATCTCCTCCATGTGGTCCTCGGCGGCCTTCTTGCCGACCTCGGGGTCGGCGCCGGCGCCGAGCCCGCGGGTCAGCTCGCGGCCGACGTCGAGCTTGACGTCGGCGTCGCTCATCAGCAGGGCCTGGGCGTCGGTGTTGATCGCGATGAACTCGACGCCCTTGAGGCCGACCTCGATCATCCGGTTGATCGCGTTGACGCCGCCGCCGCCGATCCCGACGACCTTGATCACGGCCAGGTAGTTCTGCGGTGCTGCCACGTCAGCTGCCCTTCTCGGTCATTGTCTCGGCGACCCTCACCCTCAAGTAGAGGGTTATAGTTATGTCAACCTCGTCGAGACAGGACGTTAGGTGCGGGCCCGCGGATCGAGCAACGACCACGGCGGCGTGTCGGCCGCGGTCAGCTCGACCGATGGCGCCCGCGGGGCGCTCAGGTCGAAGTGCCGGGCCGACGGGTTCGCGGCCCGCGCAGACCTTGCAGCACCGTCGACCTTCAGCGCCGAGTCCTGGGCGCTCCCCCAGATCACGGTGGCCCGGCCGAGGGTGAGCACCACGCCGTCGGGCCCCTTGGCCTGGGCCGAGCCGACCTGGCCGCGCAGCGACGCCGGCAGGGCGGCCAGCACCTGGACGACGGACTGGACCGCGGCCGGGTCGGTGGCGTCGGCCTGGACCAGCGGCAGGCCGGCCGGGGCCGCGGTCACGTCGGCGTACGTCGTGCCGGTGCTGTCGGCCAGATGCAGCCCGCCCTTGCCGTCCTTGACGACCGCGACCGGCAGGCGCAGGGTCACCGAGATCGTGACGGTCGAGGGCCAGGAGCGGCTGACCTGCGCCGAGCGCGACCGTCCGGATCGCCGCGACCCGGTGCTGCGGCGGCGCGACAGGTCGAGCCGCACCATCTGCTGCCCCGTCGGGCAGCCGGGCGGCGGCCCGGACCTGCTCGGCGGTGGCTCGCCGACACCCCGGCACGACCACGTCGTGCAGGACGAGGACCGGCCCGGAGTAGACGAACCACCAGCCGCCGACGGCCAGCAGGACGGTGAGCGGCAGGCCGCAGCTTCCAGCGCCAGGAGGACCGCCGGACCGCGCGGGCCCGAGCGGCGAACCGGGCGCCGCCCGCCGACGGTGGGCGCCGGCGACCGGGGCGGCTCGGGCCGTCGTCCGCGCAGCTCCGTCGGCGGGTCCTCGTGGTCATCGTCGGCCGGCTCATCGGCGGCCCTCCGCGACCGACGGCCTGGGCCAGCCGGGCCAGCACCTCGGGTCCGATCATCGTCACGTCGCCGGCGCCGACGGTCAGCAGGATGTCGCCCGGCCGCAGCCGGCCGGCCACCTCGTCGGCCACAGCCGACCAGGACGGCACGAAGGCCACCCGCTCCGGCGGCAAGCGGGACGGCCGCGGCGATGAGGGCGCCGGTCACGCCCGGCACGGGGTCCTCGCGGGCGGCGTACACGTCCATCACGACCACCTCGTCGGCCGAGCCGAGGGCCGCGCCGAACTCGGCTCGCGAAGTCCCGGGTCCGGCTGAACAGGTGCGGCTGGAAGACGACGACGACCCGACCACCGGCGGCGACCGAACGCGCGGTCTGCAGCGCCGCGGCCACCTTGCCGGGGTTGTGGGCGTAGTCGTCGACGACCCGGACGCCGCCCGCTGTGCCGCGCAGCTCGAACCGGCGCCGGGTGCCGGTGAACTGCTCGAGGCCGGCCCGGATCACCGCCCGGTCCAGGCCCAGGCCACGGGTCGCCGCGGCGTAGGCCGCGCAGGCGTTCAGGACGTTGTGCCAGCCCGGCACCTGCAGCCGCACCGCAGCCGGGGCGACCGTCGCCCCCAGGACCGGCTCGGACAGGACGAAGCCGGTCGCGCCGCCCGACGCGCCGGATGTCCACGCCGTCGGTCGCGCCGTAGGTCACGACCCGGATGCCCTCGCTCCTGGCGTGGGCTCGGCCAGCCGGCTCGAGCCTTCGTCATCGGCGCAGGCGACCAGCAGGCCGCCCTCGGGGATGCCCCGCGCGAACTCCAGGAACGCCGCCTCGACCCGCTCGGCCGTGCCGTAGTGGTCGAGGTGGTCGGCCTGGACGTTGGTCACGACGGCGATGTGCGGCCGGTAGAGGACGAAGCTGCCGTCGCTCTCGTCCGCCTCGGCGACGAAGACCGGCCCGCTGCCGTGGTGGGCGTTGGTGCCGCTCTCGGTCAGCTCGCCGCCGATCGCGAACGACGGGTCGACCCCCGCGTGCTGCAGCGCGACCGTGAGCATCGAGGTCGTCGTCGTCTTGCCGTTGGTGCCGGCCACCGCGACCCGGGTGCGGCCCTGCATGACGGCGAACAGCGCCTGCGAGCGGTGGATCACCGGGAGCCCGAGCTCGCGCGCGGCCAGCAGCTCGGGGTTGTTGGCGCGCACCGCACTGGAGACGACGACCGTCTGCGCGCCGGCGACATTGGCCGCGTCGTGCCCGATCGACGACCCGCGCGCCCTCGGCCCGCAGGGCGGTGATGATCCGCGAGTCCTTGGCGTCGCTGCCGCTGACCGGCAGCCCACGGGCGAGCAGGACCCGGGCGATGCCGGACATGCCGGCCCCGCCGATGCCGACGAAGTGGACCCGGCCGAGCAGCTCGGCGGGTGGGATGTCGAGGGTCAGGTCGATGGGCAGGCTCATCGGCGGCTTTCCTTGCGGGCCAACGCTTTCGGCCCGTTCGCGGCCTCCTCGATCAGGTCGGCGACGCGTTCGTCGGCGTCGCGGACACCCCAGGACGCGGCGGCCGTCCCGGACGCGGCGAGCGCGAGCCGGGTCGGCCAGCCAGGCCAGCAACCGGCCCCGGACCCAGTCCGGGCGTGAACTGCGCGTCGGCGACGAGCAGGCCACCGCCGGATGCGACGACGGGCTCGGCGTTGAGCCGCTGCTCGCCGTTGCCGACCGGCAGCGGGACATAGACCGCCGGCAGCCCGACCGCGGTCAGCTCGCAGACGGTGTTGGCTCCGGAGCGGCAGACGACGGCGTCGGCCGCGCTGTAGGCCGCGGCCATGTCGTCGCAGTACTCCAGGACGACGTACGGCGGCTCGCCGGCGCCGGCCGGCGCCGGGGTCGAACCCCTTGCCGGCGCCGGCCAGATGCAGCACCTGCACCCCGCCGGCCCGCAGGTCGGACACGCACGCCTCGAAGGTCTGGTTGAGCCGCTGGGCGCCCAGCGAGCCGCCGGTGACGAGCAGGGTCGTCCGGTCCGGCTCGAGCCCGAACCGGGCCCGGCGCCTCGGGTCGCCGAGCCGCCCGGTCCAGCGTGCTGATCTCCCGCCGCAGCGGCAGGCCGGTGCGGACCGCGTGCGGCAGCCGGGTGCCGTTGAACGTCGTGGCGACGTACGGCGTGAACCGCGCACCGAGGCGGTTGGCCAGCCCGGGCCGGGTGTTGGCCTCGTGGACGACGTAGGGCAGGCGCAGCCGCCGGGCGGCGAGGTAGGCCGCCGTCGACACGTAGCCGCCGAAGCCCGGCGATGACGTCGGCCCGCACGTCGGTGACCACTGCGGCCGCGGCGCCGATCTCGGCCGACAGCGCGCCCGGGAAGCGCAGCATCGTCGCGTCCGGGCCGGCGCGGCAGCGGCACCCGCGGGATGGTGCGCAGCGGGTAGCCGTGCTCGGGGACGAGCCGCACCTCGAGGCCTTCGGCCGTGCCCAGGCCGTGATGGTGACGTCCGGCCAGCGCCGCCGCAGCGCGTCGGCGACCGAGAGGAGGGGCGAGATGTGGCCGGCCGAGCCGCCGCCGGCCAGCAGCACCGACGACGGCGCGGTCATCGTTCGGGCGGGGCGCTCGGCCCGGGCGGACCGCCCGGCGCTGATCCGCGCCCGGAGCCCGCGGCACGACGACGAGCGAGCGTCGCAGCATCGAGGGACGACCGGCCAGCGCGGCCCGGCAGCCAGGCTCCTGACGGGCGAAGCGACAGCAGCATGCCCGAGCGCGAACATCGTCGTGAGCAAGGCGGTTCCGCCGCTCGACACCAGCGGGAGCGGCACGCCGATGACCGGCAGCATGCCGATGACCGCGCCGATGTTGATCAGCGCCTGCCCGATGACCCAGGCCATGACGCCGGCGGTGGCGATCCGCACGAACGCGTCGTCGCTGCGCACCACGAGCCGGTAGCACGCCCAGGCCAGCACGGCGAAGAGCGCCAGGACGACCAGCGCGCCGACCAGGCCGAGCTCCTCGCCGATGATCGCGAAGATGAAGTCGTTGTGGGCCTCGGGCAGCCACGACCACTTCTCCCGGCTGGCCCCCAGCCCGACGCCCCACCAGCCACCGTCGGCCAGGGCGTACTTGCCGTGGATCGACTGGAAGCAGGTGTTGAGCTGGTCCGGGCAGGAGCCCTTGAGCCAGGCCTCGATCCGGGCCATCCGGTTGGCCGACGTCACGGCCAGGACGAGGGCCAGGCCGGTCATCACGGCGGCGGCGCCGAGGAAGATCCGCGCCGGCGCACCGGCCGCGAACAGCAGCGCGGCCAGGACGAGGAGCAGGACCAGGCCGGTGCCGAGGTCGCGCCCGGCCAGCACCAGCCCGACGACGATGACGCCGACCGGCAGGACCACCGGCACCATGACGTGCGACCACGTGGTCAGCGACGCTGCGCTTGCGGCACAGAACCGTTGCGGCCCAGACGATCAGCGCGATCTTGGCGGCCTCCGACGGCTGCAGCCGCTGGCCGGCCAGCGCGATCCAGTTGCGGTTGCCGTAGACGCTGACGCCCAGCGGGCTGAACACCAGGCCCTGCAGCACGATCGCCAGCAGGACGCCGGGCCAGGCGAAGCGCTGCCAGACCCGGATCGGCGTCCTGCGACGCGAGGAACATCGGGATGATGCCCGCGACCGCGAAGACCAGCTGGCTCTTGAAGACGGTGAACGACGAGCCGGTCTGCTTGTACGACGTCACGGACGACGCCGACAGCACCATCACCAGGCCGATGACCAGCAGCAGCAGGGTCGCGCCGAGCAGGGCGTAGTACGTCGTGAGCGGTGAGTCCAGCCGGGCCAGCCCCGGGACCTGGGCCTTGAGCCGGCCTTGGGCCGCCGGCGGTCGCCCGGCGGCGCCCGGCCGCTCGACGCCGCTCGGCCGGGTCGAGGTCTGCGAGCTCACGCGCCGGCCTGCCCGGCATCGGGCGGCAGGCGGCGGACGGCGGCGGCGAACGCGTCACCGCGGGCGCCGTAGTCGCGGAAGAGGTCCATCGACGCGGCCGCGGGCGCGAGCAGCACGACGTCGCCGGGCCGCGCGAGCCCGGCCGCTGCCTCCACGACGCGGTCCATCACGTCAGTGTCCGTGCTGGCCACGTCGACCACGGGGACATCGGGCGCGTGTCGCGCCAGGGCCTCCGCGATCACGCCGCGGTCCTGGCCGAGCAGGACCACGGCGCGCAGCCGGGCCGCGTGCGCCCGGACCAGGTCGTCGACCGTCGGCGCCCTTGAGCAGGCCGCCGGCGACCCAGACGACGGAGTCGAAGGCGGCCAGCGAGGCGGCCGCCGCATGCGGGTTCGTCGCCTTGGAGTCGTCGACGTAGCGGACCCCGCGACGCCTCCCCCACCACGCGCGATCCGGTGGGCCGCCGGGCCGGAAGCCGCGCAGCCCGTCGCGCACCGCGCGGGGCGAGACGCCGTGCGCCCGGGCCAGGGCGGCTGCGGCCAGGGCGTTGGCCACCGTGTGAGCCGGCGGGCCTGCACGTGGCCCCGGGCTCGACGAGGTCGGCGAGCGTCGCGAGCTCGGCGGCGGACGTGCGCCGCTCCTCGATGAACGCGCGGTCGCACAGCACGTCGTCGACGACCCCGAGCATGCCGACCGCCGGCGTGCCGAGGGTGAAGCCGATGGCCCGGCAGCCCTCGACCACCTCGGCGTCGCGGACCAGCTGCTCGGTCACGGGGTCGGCGACGTTGTAGATGCAGGCCACGCTGGGTGCGCTCGTAGACCAGTCCCTTGTCCTGGCGGTAGGCCTCGAGCGAACCGTGCCAGTCGACGTGGTCCGGGGCGACGTTGAGGCAGGCGCTCGCCTGCGCGCTGATCGAGCCGGACCAGTGCAGCTGGAAGCTCGACAGCTCGACGGCGAGGACGTCGTACGGCTCGGGGTGCAGCACCGCCTCCAGCAGCGGCAGGCCGACGTTGCCGGCGGCGACCGCGCGGCGCCCGTCGGCCCGGAGCATGGCCTCGAGCATCTGCACGGTCGTGGTCTTGCCGTTGGTCCCGGTGACCGTGAGCCAGGGCGCGGCGCCCTCGGCGGCGCGCATCCGCCAGGCCAGCTCGACCTCGCCCCAGACCGGGACTCCCCCAGCCGCGGCGGCCGCCAGCAGTGGCTGGTCCGGACGCCAGCCGGGCGAGGTGACGACCAGCTCGATCCCTTGCAGCAGAACGGGATCGGGGTCGACGCCGAGCCGGACCTGGGCGCCGAGCACCCCCAGGATCTGGGCTCGCTCCCGCTCGCGCTCCCCGTCGCCGGGCATCAACGACGAGCACTCGCGCCCCTCGCTCCAGCAGGGCATCGGCCGCCGCGAAACCGCTGATCCCGATGCCGGCCACCAGAACGGCCAGGCCGGCCCAGTCGGCGTCCCGATGGGTCAGCTCGTCGAAGCCGGCTCACGACCCGACGACCCACTCGGCGTAGAACACGCCGAGCCCGAACGCGACGAACAGCCCGGCGATGATCCAGAACCGGATCACGATGGTGATCTCGTGCCAACCGGCCAGCTCGAAGTGATGCTGCAGTGGCGCCATGCGGAACACCCGGCGGCCGGTCAGCTTGAACGAGCCGACCTGGATGATGACCGACGCGGTGATGAGCGCGAAGAGCCCACCCAGGATGATCAGCAGCAGCTCGGTGTGGGTCGTGATCGAGAGCCCGGCCAGCGCACCACCCAGGGCCAGCGAGCCGGTGTCGCCCATGAAGATCTTGGCGGGAGAGGCGTTCCACCACAGGAAGCCGAAGCAGGCGCCCATCACGGCCGCCGCGACGACGGCCAGGTCCCGCGGGTCGCGCACCTCGTAACACTTGCTGGTGGCGCTGTCCTGGCAGTTCTGGTTCGACTGCCAGGTGCCGATCAGGACGTACGCCGCGAAGACCATCACCGAGGTCCCGGTCGCGAGGCCGTCCAGCCCGTCCGTGAGGTTCACGCCGTTGCTCCAGCCGGAGATCATCAGCTGGGCCCAGACCACGAAGAGCAGCAGCCCGATGGCCGGCCCGGCGAAGGCCAGGTCGACGTTGGTGTCGCGGATGAACGACACCTGAGTCGATGCCGGCCGGCGGTAGCTGTGGTTGGGGAACTGCAGCGCGAGGATCGCGAACGCGATCGCCACCGCCGACTGCCCGGCCAGCTTGGCCCCGGCTCCCAGGCCCAGGCTGCGCTGGTTGGAGATCTTGAGGTAGTCGTCCAGGAAGCCGACCAGGCCCGAGCCCGGTCATCAGGAAGAGCACCAAGACGCCGCTGACGGTCGGGGCCCGGAGCGTCACGACGTGGGCCGTGGCGTAGGCGAACACCGAGGCACCGATGATCACCGCCCCACCCATCGTCGGCGTACCGCGCTTGGTGTGGTGCGAGGTCGGCCCGTCGTCGCGGATGAACTGGCCATAGCGGCGCTTGACGAGGAACCGGATGAACAGCGGGGTGCCGAACAGCGAGAGCACCAGGGACAGGGCCGCGGCGATGAGGACGGTCTTCATCCGCCGCCCCCCAGCCGCTCGCCCAGCACCCGGAGCCCGGAGTCCCGGCTCGACTTGAGCAGCACAACGTCGCCGGCGACCAGCTCGGCCTGCAGTGCGTCGTACGCCGTGTCGACGTCCGGCACCAGGACCGGCGGCGCCGCCCACGGACCGCCGGCCACTCCGGCGTCGTACGCCGCTCGCGCGCCCTCGCCCACGACGACCAGCCGCGAGATCCCGAGGTCCGCCGCGAGCCGAGCGACCTCCGCGTGCGCCCGGTCGGCGTCGGGCCCGAGCTCGCGCATCTCGCCGATGACCGCCCAGCTGCGGCGGGAGCCCGCCATCGCGACCAGAGCACGCAGGGCGGCCGCCATCGACTCGGGGTTGGCGTTGTAGGCGTCGTTGACGAACGTCACGCCGTCCGGCCCGCTCGACGACCTCCATCCGCCATCGGCTGGTGGCAGTCGCCGCCTCGAGGGCGGCGGCCGTCTGCTCGAACGGCAGACCGAGCGAGAGCACCACCGCCGCCACGGACAGTGCGTTGCCGACCTGGTGCTCGCCGTGCAGCCGGAGCTGCACCCGGGCCCGGCCGCCTGCGACCGGGCAGCTCGCTCACGAGGTCGAAGGCCGGCCGGGCCTGTCCGTCCAGCTCGACCGACTCGGCCCGGACCGCCGCCTCGGCGGTCCAGCCCGACGAGGACCACCGGCGCCGGCGAGTCGACCGGCCATCGCGCTCACGGCCGGGTCGTCGGCGTTGAGCACCGCCAGCCCCGTCGGCGAAAGAGCCTTGCACCAGCTCGCTTTTCGCGGCGGCGATGGCCTCACGGGAGCCGAACTCGCCCAGGTGCGCCGACCCGACGTTGAGCGACCACGGCGACGTCCGGCGGCGCGATCTCGGTCAGGTAGGTCAGATGACCGGCTCCCCGGGCGCCCATCTCGACGACCAGGTAGCGCGTGTCACGGTCGACCCGGGTGACGGTCAGTGGCACGCCGACCTCGGAGTTGTACGACCCCTCGGCCGCGACGGTCGGGCCGAGTCCGGCGATGACCTGGGCCAGCAGGTCCTTGGTGCTGGTCTTGCCCGACGAGCCGGTGATGCCGACGACGGTCAGGTCGGTCGGCCGCGTCGAGCACCGCCCGGGCCACCCGACCGAACGCGATCTCGACGTCGTCGACGACCACCGCGGGCAGCTCCGGCACCGGGCGTGAGGACAGTGCGGCGACCGCCCCCCTGCTGGCGGCGTCGGCGACGAAGTCGTGGCCGTCGGCGTGCTCACCGACCCGCGCGACGTAGAGCCCGCCGGGCCCGGCCAGCCGCGAGTCGGTGACCACGGGCCCGTCCACCACGATCTGACCGGGATCGAACGCGCCGTCCGGCTGCCCCTCCGGCGCCTGGATGGTGCCACCCGTCGCGGCCGCGATCTCCTTGAGCAGCAACGGAATCATCGGCGCGGCACCGCCTCGGCCAGGGCGGCCGCGAGGACCTCGCGGTCGTCGAACGGCAGCACCGTGCCGCCCACGTCCTGCCCGCGCTCGTGACCCTTGCCCGCGACCAGCACCGAGTCGTCCGGCCCGGTGACGAAGGTCAGCGCCTCGGCGATCGCGGCCCGACGGTCGCCGACCTCCACGACGACGGCCGCGCCCGCTGCCCCGGGCGCCGGCGAGCACCTGGGCCCGGATCGCCGCCGGGTCCTCGGAGCGCGGGTTGTCGTCGGTCACGACCACCACGTCCGCGCCCTGGGCCGCGGCGGCGCCCATCAGCGGCCGCTTGGCGGCGTCGCGCTCACCGCCCGCACCCAGCACCACCACGAGCCGACCCGGCGTGCCGGGTCGCAGCGCGTGCAGGGCGGCGCTGACCGCCTCGGGCGTGTGGGCGTAGTCGACGATGGCCAGCGGGCGCACCGGGCGGCCCGGGCACCCGCTGCATGCGGCCCGGAACCACCGCCCCAGCCGAGCCCGGCCCGCAGCCCGTCGACCGTGAGGCCGCCCTCCAGCAGCATGACGGCGGCCAGCGCGGTGTTGGCCACGTTGAACTCACCGGCCAGCGGGCTGCGCAGCTCGATCGAGCGGCCGTCAGGCCCGCGCAGCACGAAGTCGGTCGCCGCACCGTCGTCGACGACGCGGCGGCCCTCGACCACCCAGTCCGCGCCTTGGGCGGTGCTGGCAACCGTCGTGACCGGCACCTCCGCCTGGCCGGCCAGGCGCCGGCCCCAGGCGTCGTCGACACACACGACCGCGCGGCGCGAACGAGCCGGCGTGAACAGCGAGGCCTTGGCGGCGAAGTAGTCCTCCTGGTCGACGTGGAAGTCGAGATGGTCCTGGGACAGGTTCGTGAAGCCGGCCACGTCGAAGACCACACCGTCGACCCGGTGCAGGGCCAGGGCGTGACTGGACACCTCCATCGCGCAGGCCGAGCAGCCGCGCTCGACCATGACCGCCAGCAGGGCCTGGAGCTCGGGGGCCTCCGGCGTCGTCCGGACGCTGTCGAGCCGCTCCTCGCCGACTCGCGTCTCGACCGTGCCGATCAGCCCGGCGGTGCGGCCATCGGCGCGCAGTGCCGCTTCGAGCAGGTACGCCGTCGTCGTCTTCCCGTTGGTGCCCGTCACGCCCAGCATGAGCAGCTGCTCGGCGGGCGAGCCGTAGACCCCGGCCGCCACGGCGCCGAGGACGGCCCGGGGCTCGGGGACCACGAGGACCGGCAGGCCGGTCGAGTCCGCCTCGGGTCGTCCCCCTGGGTCGGTGAGGATGGCGACGGCGCCCGCGCTCGCCGCGTCGGCGCTGAACCGGGCGCCGTGCAGATGGAAGCCGGGAAGTGCGGCGTACAGGTCGCCGGGGCGCACGGCGCGTGAGTCCAGGGTGGCGCCGGTCACGGGCCGGTCCGGGAGGCCGGTGGAGTCGGCGCCCGCCAGCCGGGCCACCACCGGCAGGGCCAGGGCAGGAGTCACGGCCGGGCGCAGGCCGCCGGTGGTCGGCACGCTCGGAGGCTACCTTCCGGCTCGCGGAGGCTAGTCGGCACGTCTGGCCGGGCGGCGTCGGCGTGGCCGTCGCTCACTTCGGGTACAGCCTGACCTTGGGCGACTTCGTGCCGGTCGGCGGGATGTCCAGCCGGGCCAGCGCGTAGCTCATGATCTGCTGGAAGATCGGGGCCGCGACCGCCCCGCCGAAGTGCCCGCTGACCGGCCGCTGGAGCGTGACGGCGACGACCAGGCGGGGCGTGTCGGCCGGAGCCATTCCGATGAAGGACGCCGTGAAGCCTCGGTAGCACCCGCACGTCGGGTCGAACCGCTGGGCCGTCCCGGTCTTGCCGGCCACCCGGTAGCCGGGGATCTTGGCGGCGGGCGCCGTGCCGTCGTTGCTCACGACGCCCTCGAGCATGATCCGCAGCTCCTTGGCGACCGCAGGAGAGATGACCCGCACCCCGGTGCTCGGCCCGGTCATCGTCACGTCGCCGGATCCCGAGACGTAGCCGTCGACCAGCCGAGGCGGCATCCGCAGCCCGTCGTTGGCGATGGTCTGGAAGACCCCCGCCGCCTGGACCGCGTTGACCGAGAGGCCCTGCCCGAAGAGCACCGTGTAGCGCTGCGACCCGCTCCAGTCCTTGTAGTCGGCCAGGATGCCGGCGCTCTCGCCCGGGAAGTTCAGCCCGGTCGGCTGACCGACCCCGAACTTGTTCAGGTAGCCCCACATCGTCTGCGGCGTCATCCGCTCGCCGACCTCGATGGTGCCGATGTTGCTCGACTTGGCCAGCACCCCGGCGAAGGTCAGGCGCTCGGTGCCGTGGCTCTCGGCATCGTGGAAGGTCCGGTCGGACCGCTTCAGGGTGCCGGGCACGGTGACGGGCGTCGATGGCGTGACGACGCCCTCCTCGAGCGCGGCCGAGGCCGTCATGACCTTGCTCGTCGACCCCGGCTCGTAGACGCCGGCCAGCGCCTGGTTGACCAGGCTCGTCGGCGGCGCCTTGCCGTAGTTGTTCGGGTCGAAGGTCGGTGCGGCGGCCAGTGCGAGCAGGTCACCGGTCGTCGTGTCCATGACGACCGCGGTGCCGGACAGTGCCCCGGTCTTGCGCACCTGGTCGGCCAGCAGGGTCTCGGCCTTCCACTGCAGGTCCTGGTCGATGGTGAGCCGAACCGACTGTCCGGCAACGGGATTGGTCTGATCGACCGGCGCCGTGCCGATGATGGAGCCCTGCGGGTCCTTCTCGTAGCGGATCGAGCCCGGCTGTCCGGACAGTGCCTTGTTCAGCGAGTACTCGAGCCCACCGAGCGGCTTGCCGTCGTTGCCCATGAAGCCCACCAGCGAGGCCGCGAGCGCCCCCTGCGGGTAGACCCGCTGCGAGGTCTGCTCGCTGAAGATCCCCGGGATCTGCAGGGAGGCGACGTGGTCCCACACCTCGGGCGTGATGCCCTTGGTGACGTACAGGAACTTGCGGGTCCCGGTGAGCTTCGCCTTGGTCGCGCTCACCGACATGCCCGAGGACCGGAGCCAGCGCGCGGGCGGCGCCGGTGACTCCGGTCGTCGCCGGGTCGAGCGCGGCGATCTGGGCGGCCGTGGCCCCGCGCGGCACGTTGTAACCGCCCACGATCGTCTGGTCGACGGTCACGTTGCGGCGGTCGACGGACAGCGCGAGCGGCTTGCCGTCGGCGTCCTGGATCTGGCCGCGCGTGGCCGGCAGCGGCACCGTGCGGATCCGGCTGCCGAGCGCGTTGCTGGCCAGCGAAGTCGCGTCGAGCCCCTGGATCCGGAGCAGCTGCGCGGCGAACAGGGTCAGCACGAAGCACGCGACGCCGAGCATGATCCGGACCCGGCGCGGGCGGGTGCCCGATCCTGGGCGTACGACGCGGGGTCCGCGGCCGGCGCGGGGGCGCGGGCCGCCGCTGCGCCGGGGCCGGGCGCCGGGCCGGCGCGGGACGCCGGCGCGCGGACGGTCCGGCCGCCGTACGGGCGGACCGGGCCGAGCCCGGAGCGGCTGCCTTGCCGGTCGCCCGCACGCGGGCCGGTGCGGCGCCTCGGGACTTCGTGGCGGTGCGCGCCGGCTTCGACCGGGCCGGCTCACGAACTGGCTGGCGGGCGGGTTGGCGCGCTGGTTGGCGCTTCGACTGGCGGGCGCTGGCCGACTGGCGAGCGCCTTGGTGACCCGGCCGTTTGGCGTCACGGGGCGGGGTCACGGGCTCACCTCGTCGGTGTCGTTGGTGCGGTAGTCGTGCCGGTCGTCTTCGGTTTCTGTCCCGGTTGGCCGGCCGGGACCGGTGGCGCAGCCGGGGCGCAGGCCCGGAGCGGTGCCGGTCCCAGCAGTGCGGGCCACCGGGCTCGCGGGGGCCAGGACCGGACCGGTCCGGACGACCGGTGCCGCCGTGGTCGGCGGTCGACCGTCCCGGTGGTGCCGGTGGTGCGGTTGGTGCTCGTGATCACGGTAGGTGGCCTGACCCGAACTGCCGGGTCCGCCACGCCCAAGACCTTGCCCGAAGGCAGCTGCACGAACGCCACGCCGTTGCGCCGGGACCAGGCCGAGCGCCCAGGCCTTGGCCGACAGCTGGGCCGGCGCGGCCGCGAGGTCGTTGCTCTGGATCAGCGCCTGCTTCTGGTCGGTCAGCTGCTGCGACCCGGCCTGGAGGCGCTGCAGGCCGAACGAGTCCTGGGCCACCGCGGTGTTGAGCAGGAGCAACCCGATCAGGCCGGCGGCCAGGAGCGCGGCGCAGATCATCGCGAAGCCCAGTGGAGACCCGGACGTACGGGGCGCCTGGACGACGCGCAGCGGCGGGCGGCGAGCCGATGTGCGAGGGGCCGGTGCCGCGGCCCGGCCCGGTGCCGTGGCGAGGCCACCGGTCCGGGCGGCCTTCGCGGCCGACGACGCGAGCGACTGGCTCATGCGGCCCGCCCCGCACGGACCCGCTCGGCCGCCCGCAGGCGGACGGACGCGGCCCGCGAGTTGGCGGCGACCTCGTCGGCGTCGGCGACCTCGGCCCCGCGGGTCAGCAGCCGCAGGTAGGGCGCGTGGTCCGGGAGCTCGACCGGGAGGCCGGGTGGGGTGCTGCTCGTCGCTCCCTTGGCGAAGAGCTGCTTGGCCAGCCGGTCCTCGAGCGAGTGATAGGCGAGCACCACGATCCGGCCGCCGACGGCAAGTGCGTCGACCGCGGCCGGAAGGGCGGCGGTCCAGGCGGCGAGCTCGGCGTTGACCTCGATCCGCAGGGCCTGGAAGGTGCGCTTGGCCGGGTGTCCCCCGGTCCGCGCCGAAGCCGCCGGGATGGCGCCGCGGAGCAGTTCGACCAGCCGCGCCGAGCGTGGTGAAAGGCTGCCGAACCCGTTCGCGCACAATGGCATTCGCGATCCGGCGCGCGAACCGCTCCTCACCGAAGTCACGCAGCACGCGGGTGAGCTCGTCGGCCGAGTAGCCATTGAGAACCTCGGCGGCGGTCACGCCGGTGGTCGGGTCCATCCGCATGTCCAGGGGCGCATCGATCCGGTAGGCGAAGCCGCGCTCGGTCTCGTCAAGCTGCCACGAGGAGACGCCCAGGTCGAACAGCACCCCCTGGACCCGCTTGATACCGAGCCGGCGCAGGACGTCGGGCAGCTCGTCGTACACCGCATGGACCGGGCGCAGCCGGTCGCCGAAGCGTTCCAGCCGGCGGCCGGCCAACCGGAGCGCACCCGGGTCGCGGTCGAGCCCCACGAGCGAGGCCTCCGGGCAGGCCTCGAGCAGGGCTTCGGCGTGCCCGCCCATCCCCAGCGTGGCGTCGACGACGACCGAGCCGGGGGCGGTCAGGGCAGGGGCGAGCAGCGCGGTCACGCGGTCGCGCAGGACCGGCTGGTGCCGGTCGCCGGCCGCGGTCTCGTCGTCTTCGCTCATACCTGCCTGCCTGTCGGGTTCGATCTGGGAAGTGGCCGTCCGGGTCCGGCCTGCAGCCAGGTCTCCAACCGCTCCAGGGTTGGTGCTGAGGGGGCGCGTCCTGGCACCGGGGAAGGTGCGCCAGGGCGGCGGGGAGCGGGTGGAGACCTCGTCGCAGGCCGGCCCGGTGTGCGGCCGGGCGTTGCGTCTGCGTCACAGGAAGCCGGGGACCACCTCCTCGGCCTGGTCCGCGAACGCTTCCTCGGTGTTGGCCAGATATTCGGTCCAGGTGGCCGAGTCCCAGATCTCGATCCGGGAGCCGGCGCCGATGACGGTGCAGTCGCGGGTCAGGCGGGCGTACTCCCGCAGCACCGGCGGGATGGTGATGCGGCCCTGCCGGTCGGGCACCTCGTCACTGGCCCCGGAGAGGAAGACGCGCAGGTAGTCACGGGCGGCCTTGTTGGTCATCGGGGCGGTCCGGAGCTGTTCGGACAGCCGGGTGAACTCGTCCATCGGGAAGACGAAGAGCGAGCGCTCCTGCCCCCGGGTCACGACCAGCCCGTCGGCCAGCTTGTCCCGGTACCGCGCGGGCAGGAACAGCCGGCCCTTCTCGTCCAGCCGCGGGGAATGGGTGCCCAGGAACACGGCCGCCCACCTCCCCATTTTCGTCTGGAACCTGCACAACCCGTGCTGACGGGAACCCCTCCGCTCCCGCGTGCCCCACCTTACTCCACTTCACCCCACCGTCAAGGAACTTCGGCCCATTCGGACCCACATGTCAGGTCATCTGCGCAGGTCAGGCCGGTGGAGCGTGGGTGGGGGACGGGACCGGCCGTCGGCCCGCACGAGCGAGCGGCCGAACGCCGGGACGCCGAACGCCGCGCCGGGTGCGAAGTGGGGAACGAACCGATCCGGCTACGGATCGGTCGAGACGGCTATGCGGCGAGGCCCGCACAATGGTCAAATCAAGGTCAGCAAGCAGGACGAGGGAGGACCGTGTGAGCGCTCCGAGCGCCGAACATTCCGACGCCGGGTACGACGGGCAGCCGAACTCTCTGGCCCTGGAGGACCTGGGAGAGACCGCCGGCCGGATCAGCGACGCGATCGAGTCGGTCATCGAGGGCAAGGCGGACGTCGTCCGGACGGCAGTCACCGTCCTGCTGGCCGATGGCCACCTGCTGATCGAGGACGTGCCAGGGGTCGGCAAGACCATGCTGGCCAAGGCGCTGGCCCGAGCGATCGACTGCTCGGTGCGCCGGATCCAGTTCACGCCCGACCTGCTGCCCAGCGACATCACCGGCGTCAGCGTCTTCCACCAGGAGACCCGCGACTTCGAGTTCAAGCCGGGCGCGATCTTCGCCAACGTCGTCGTCGGTGACGAGATCAACCGGGCCTCGCCCAAGACCCAGTCCGCCCTGCTGGAGTGCATGGAGGAGCGGCAGGTCACCGTCGACGGCACGACGTACATGCTCGAGTCGCCGTTCATCGTGATCGCGACCCAGAACCCGATCGAGATGGAAGGCACCTACCCGTTGCCGGAGGCGCAGCGGGACCGGTTCATGGCCCGGGTCTCGATGGGCTACCCGTCGGCGACCGCCGAGCTCGAGATGCTCGACAACCACACCGCGGCCTCGCCCCTGGACGACCTGCGGCCGGTGGCGAGTGCGGACGACGTACGCCGGCTGATGCAGGCCGTGCGCGGCATCTACCTCAGCGACTCGGTCAAGCAGTACGCCGTCGACCTGGCGACCGCGACCCGGCGCAGCCCCGAGCTGCGGCTGGGAGCGTCGCCGCGCGCCACGCTGCAGCTGATGCGCGCGGCCCGGGCGACAGCCGCCCTGTCCGGCCGCGACCACGTCCTGCCGGACGACGTGCAGGAGCTGGCCGTCTCGGTGCTCGCCCACCGGTTGCTCCCCACGGCGGACACCCAGCTGGCCCGCCGGTCCACGTCCGACGTCGTCCGCGACCTGCTCACCAGGGTGCGCGTGCCCGGCGCCTTCACCCGCTGAGGCGCAGGACGCGAGACCCGGGATGAGCCAGAGCGAGCAGCCCCGGCGAAGCCTGCGCCAGCAGCTCTTCTCCGGACCGCTGCGCTCGTTGACGGTCCGCGGGCGGGCCGTGCTGGCGGCCGGCGTCAGCGCGGTCGTGTGCGCGCTCGCGCTCGGTCAGTCCGACCTGCTCCGGGTCGGCGTCCTGCTCGTCGGCCTGCCGGTCGCGTGCGCGGTTGTGTTGTCCCGCAGGCATTTTCGGGTCTCCTGCACGCGCACTCTGCTGCCCCACCGGATCGAGGCCGGTCAGGCTGCGCGGGTCCACCTCGAGCTGGCCAACGTGTCCGCGACCCGCTGCTCGATCATGCTGGTCGAGGAGCGGGTGCCGTTCGTCCTGGGCACCCGCCCGCGGTTCGTCCTCCCGGGCCTCGCGCCGGGTGAGCGGCGCGGCGTCGCCTACTCGGTGCGCTCGGAGGTCCGCGGCCGGTTCACCATCGGCCCGCTGGCCGTCCGGCTCAGTGACCCGTTCGGACTGGTGGAGCAGGCCCGCTCGTTCACGGCCCGCGACCAGCTGATCGTGACGCCGCCCGTGCACGTGCTGCCCGGCCTGCCCTGGCGCGGCGACTGGGGTGGCCGCGGCGACAGCCGGCCCCGTGCGGTGTCCGCCTCCGGCGAGGACGACATCGCCACCCGCGAGTACCGCCACGGCGACGACCTGCGCCGGGTGCACTGGCGCTCCACCGCCCGCCGCGGCGAGCTGATGGTCCGCCGCGAGGAGCAGCCTTGGCAGACCCGCGCGAGCGTGCTGGTCGACCGGCGCGCGGCCGGGCACCGCGGCGAGGGCCTCGCGTCGTCGCTCGAGTGGGCGGTCACCGCGACGGCCTCGATCGCGCACCACCTGGTCGGGCTCGGCTACGTCGTCCGGCTGATCGACGGCCCGACCTCGCACGAGTGGTCCGACCCGGCCGGCGCCGGCGACGGTCCGTTGCTCGACCAGCTCGCGGTGCTGGAGCCCGGCCCGGCATCGGTGCTCGCCGAGGCGATCGCGCGTGGCCCGGGCCAGCCAGCGCGGCGGCCTGCTGGTCGCAGTCGTCGGCGCCCTGGACGACGGCACCGCCGAGGACCTGGCCCGGCTGCGCCGGCAGGGCACGTCCTGCGTCGCCGTGGTCGTGGACACCGCGACCTTCAGCCCTTCGATCGACCAGCGCGCGGTCGGAGGCCGACGACGTCGACCCCGAGCACGCCCGGGCCTGCGTGATCCTGCGCAACGCCGGCTGGGCCGTCGCCGAGGCCCGCAGTGGCGAGAGCATCGTGACCAGCCTGGGAGCGGCTGCGCACCGACGACCACGTCCTGGCGGTGGTGACCCGATGAGACGCGACACGATCGCGCCGTACCTGGCCGCTGGGCGACCCTGCTCGCCACCGCCGCGCTCATCCCGGTGGTCGAGGCGCACTCCTGGCCCTTCGACGCCCTGCTGATGGTCTGACCGTCGTCACGGCCTCCGGCATCGCGGCTGCGCGCCGTCACCCGGTCCCGGTTCCTCGTCGTCGCCGGCGCAGCTGGCGGTCGGCGCCGTGATCATCACGATGCTGTTCGCCCGGGACCACGCCGTGCTCGGCCTGCTGCCGGGTCCGCACGCGCTCAGCGACCTCGGTCAGCTGGCGCAGGACGGGATGGACGCGACCAAGCAGTTCTCCACGCCGGCGCCGGACGTGCCCGGCCTGAAGTTCCTCGTCACGATCGGGATCTTCGGGGTCGCCCTCGCCGTCGACGCCCTGGCCGTCACCGGGGGCACGCTCGGTCGCGGCCGGGCTGCCGTTGCTCGTCCTGTACTGCGTGCCGGCGGCGGTGCTCCCGCACGGCGCCAGCGCCTTGTCGTTCGCAGCTGTCGCGGCCGGCTGGCTCGTCCTGCTCGCTCACGACGGGCGGCTCCGGATCGACGGCTGGGGCCGGGTGCTGCGCACCGGCAGCGAGAGTGGCCGGCGGCGGTTCGGCGACGACCTCGAGGTGCTCGGGACCAGCGCGCGCCGGCTCGGCACCCTGACGGTCGTGGCGGCCATCGCCGTACCTTTCTTGCTGCCCAGCCTGTCCAACGGGCTGATCGGGGCCGGAGGCTGGCGGCGACGGCTCGGGGCTGGGCACCGGTCAGGGCAGCAGCACCTCGGTCAACCCGCTGCTGAAGCTGCGGGACAACCTCAACGCGCGCAGCTCCGCGCCGGTGCTCACCTACACGACCGACCAGGCCAGCCCACCGCTGCTCCGGCTGGTCACCGACGACCGCTTCGACGGGGAGACCTGGCGCATCGAGTGACAACCGGTCGACGACCCAGCTCAGCATCGACAACCTGCAGCTGCCGCCGCCGACCGGTCTGAGCAGCATCGTGCCCGCGACCTCGCACAAGATGCAGGTCAAGGTCGGCTCCCTCGCCCAGGGCTACCTGCCGGTCCCCTATCCCCCGCGCCAGGTCGACGTCCCGGGCACGTGGGTCTATGCGCCGGACAGTCTCGACATCATCAGCCACGGGCGCAGCACCAAAGGCCTGAGCTACACCGTCACCTACCTCGACGTTCAGCCGTCTGCGGCCCAGCTCGAGGAGGCCAACACCCCACCGGCCGACCTGGTCGCGCGCTACACCCAGCTGCCCGACACCCTCTCGCCGGACGTGGCACAGAAGGCGCGCGAGCTGACCCGCAACGCCGAGACCGAGTACGACAAGGCGGCTGCGCTGCAGCAGTGGTTCCGCGCCGATGGCGGCTTCGTCTACGACACGACTGTCGACACCAGCCGCGACACCGATGCCGTGAGCACCTTCCTAGCCAGCAAGCACGGCTACTGCGTCCAGTTCTCCTCCGCGATGGCCGTCATGGCCCGCACCCTGGGTATCCCCGCGCGGCTCGCGGTCGGCTTCCTGCCCGGCTCGAAGCAGAGCAACGGCAAGCAGGGCGTGAGCCTGAACGACGCGCACGCCTGGCCCGAGCTGTACTTCGAAGGCATCGGCTGGGTCCGGTTCGAGCCGACGCCGGCGGTCCGCACCGGTGCCGCCCCGGCGTACTCGCAGCCGAGCACCGGCACCAACACCACCACGACCTCGGCGACGACGGACAACTCGAGCCTGACCTCGTCGCCGAGTGCTTCGGGCCGCGACCGGCCGGAGGCGCCGGCCTTCGGGACCGGTGCCGCGGGTGCCGGCTCGTCCGGCGGCATCCACCTCCCGCTGAAGGTCTGGATCCTGCTCGGCCTGCTGGTCCTCGCGCTCGTCGCGACTCCCCTGGCCGCGCTGCACGCCCGGTGGCGGCGGCGTCGCCTCGCACAGGACGCCGACGCCCGGGCCGAGGCGGCCTGGGCCGAGCTGCTCGAACGGGTCGACGATCTCGGGATCGGGCTGCCCGTCGGCGCCACGCCCCGCCAGATCCAGCAGGAGCTGGTGACCCGGAGCCGGCTCCAGGGTGAGCCGGTCGAGGCGCTGGGCCGGCTGGTCCAGGCAATCGAGGGGGTCCGCTACGCCCGGCCATCCGGCCGCCGGCTCAGCCTGGTCGACGGTACTGACGGGACTGACGGCGTCAACGGCACCGATGGCATGGACGACGTGGCTGACGGTGCTGCGGGCCGTGCGCGCCGGACGCGACCGGACGAGCCGGTTGCGGGCCCGGGTGCTGCCGCGGTCCGGGACCGAGCGGCTGGTCGGGTTGTCGGCCCGGGCCGGGGAGCGAATCGCCGGGGTCGACCGCCGGATCGCCCGCACCGGTCGGTCGGTCGCCCGCGGCCCCGGTGACCGCGCTCACCCCCGTCGTGAGCGGAAAATGTTTGGTCGGCGCACCCACTAGCGCGCGTCGCCGAAACGCGTCAGGCTAAGCCCACCGCGCCCCCCGAGCCCTGCCCCCTGCGGCTTCGGGGGGCGCGGCCTTTGTCCGCGCCAGCTCCGGGTATACATGCACTGAGCGGCCGCTCCAGCGGCCATAAGGGCGGAAAGCGCGGGGAGGTCAGCGGTGAAGCTGCCGGGTGGGCTGCGCCGGACCAAGCGCCGGCGTGAGGCTCGGTTCTGGGTCGAGGCCCGCGCGGAGCACTCCGCCGGTGGCCAGCTGGCTCAGATCGTGGTGAGCATCCGGAACGACTCCGACGTGCCGCACCGGGTCGACGAGGCGTTGATCCGGTACGACGACGGGCGGGTCGGACACCAGCTGCCGATCGAGGCCCAGCTCGTCGGCAACATCTCCCCGCACCAGGCCGTCGTCTTCCGCGTGCCGGCCGCGGAGCTGCTGGACCTCGGTGCGGCCACACGCTTTCGTGTCGTGACCTTCCGCGGCCGGCACGGGCGTCGCCAGGAGTGGTCCTCCAAGGAAGAACGGTTCGCGGCGACCTGAGGCGCTTCGGGCACCCCCTTGTCCGTAGCGCCGGTTCCAGAGCGCGATTGGCGCAGCGCAGTCCGTAGCAGCGCTGCGATGACCGGTTGACATCAGCCCGCAAACGCAGTCGCCGGCGACCCGAAGGGCGCATGCTCACATCGCTGCCCGGTCGGTTGCCAGGCATCGGATCCCGCGCTCCCTGGTGTGGGCCCTGGTGCCTCCTCGTGCCCGGCCGGGCAGCCCAGGACGGCCGCCCCCCGACGGCCCTCCAGGAAGACGTCGCCCCACCCGCGTGCCCCCCAACAGCGCGGTGGGGCGACGTCCACCCCTCCATTGATGACTGAGCCGACACCCGTAACCGGCGTACGGCGCTCTCGTTGGTCAGGGCGTGTCCGGCTGGGCGTCGCGGCGGCCTCTCTTCCCTGGGGGTGCAGCCGCGCCCCGGACCCCAGCCGGGCACCCCTTTGAGCGGGTTTGGGCGGGCTACGTTAGCCCGAACGGGTGAACCGGCTTCAGGTGCCGGCGGCGCCCGCCGAATGGACAGGTGAATGCCCCCGACGCCAACCCCCTGAGCGTGCCGGGGGCTTCATCATGTCCGCGGCGGGTCTGTGCGCGCAGCACCACCGGGCGGATCGGGCCAACGGGTCCTAGCCTGGCCCGGTGAGCGATGAACCAGCAGAGACCGGGACCAACGCGCAGGACGATGTTCGCGAGGAGATGGTCCAGAAGCTCCTCAAGGGATTCCGCGAGAACCAGGACACCGCGGCGCTGGGTGACTTCATCGGCGCCGAGTTCCAGCATGACCCACCCACCGATGCCGAACGGGCCGAAGCGCACCGACGGTACGTCGACGAGCTGGCAAAGCGCGGCCTCGCCGAACTCGGCGAAACCGAGGGCTAGCAGCCTGGTTCAGTCGGGGCGCGCCGCCGCCGCCCGCTGCTTCAGCGACCACGGTGCGCCCCGCCACGGTGAGTTCCTCACCCTTCGGGACGCGCAGCGCCCCAGGGAGTGAACCGCTCAGGACGCCGCAGGTGAGGCCATCAGCACCACCCTCATCGTGCCCTGCACGGGCCGTCCTGACCAGGGCCCGGACGAAAGTGACTGGTACTCCCAGGATCTCGGACCCGTACACCGCGAGCGCAGCAGACTTAGGATCACGAGATGTTGATGAGGCGCAGGCGCCGGGTACCGCGGCGACGATCCGGTCCGCCCCGCTCGGGCGGTGGACCGGGGCTCGGTGGCCGCGGGGGCGGTCGACGAACCGGCGGCGGCGGTGAGGGCGTGAGCAGTCAGCCCTCCCCAGAGTTTTCGTTCGGCGAGATGATCCTGGCTTTCGCGGTGATGCTCGGTGGGGTCCTCGCCATCCCGCTCACGATCGCCCTTGTGACCGCGATCCTGCGAGGGCCCCGCTAGATCGCGCGCCGTCCCTACCGCCTGGCGACTCAGTCCAGGTAGTCGCGCACTCGGATCGCTTGAACGCTGTGCGGTCACTGCTCACAAACGTGCAGGTCAGGAGCGCTGTGGGGCGAAATATCTTGGACTGAGGAGTCCGCCCATGACCACAACGACCGACGACCGCATCACTCATCAGCCGTACTGCCAGGACCACCTGCCCGGGGACGTCGGCGACCCGGGCTGGTGCATCACCAACCAGGCGCCCATCACCCTGACCAGGGAGCAGGACGGCGACGCCGTCAGCCTGGCCGTGAGCCTATGGAATCACCCGGAGTACGGGACGCTCATCGAGATGAAGGACAGCACCGGCGAGTCCTTCGCCCTGAGCCTGCAGGAGACGTTCCAGATCACCCGGGACATGCTCACCCTGCTCGCCACGGCGATCGAGGCCGGCGCGCGCGAGATGGCTCAGCGATGAGCGCCGCGGTTCGGCTGTTGACGCCAGACGCCCCTGACCCGCGGGACTGGAAGGTCAAAGTCGGGGACGACGAAGCGTGGGAGGTGCGCGTGGAGATCGTCAGCGAGTGCGTGTACGTCGGCCTGTACGACGACGGGAGTGACAGCAGCAGCAACCACCGGACGTTCCAGCTCGAACTCAGCGAGGCGCGACGCGTCGCTGAGAAGATCCTGGCCGCCTGCGACCTCATGAAGGACGTCCCGAGCCGCCCTTTCGGCTGACCTGACGGACGACGGCATTCCGCCACCACTTGGGCGGGGTGATGTCACGTCCAGCCGCCCCCTATTATGCCGGCGGCGTTAGGTCCGATGTCGATCCCGCCAGTCTCGTCGACGCCGCAACGCTGGCATCGGCGGTACCGCGTCCCGTCCTCAGAGTTGATAAACATGTGCCAGCTGTGACCACGCACTCGGCAGACCAACCGTTTCAGCACAGTGACCTCCTCTCTCGGGGCCCAGCGTAGATCGCAGGCCAGCGCGAATCGACAAGCTGGCAAGGGATGCCGGCGAAGGAGGTCTGACCTGACGGACGACGGCGCCCCCACCGAGCTATCGGGTGGGGGCGTCGTTGTCAGCGGAACTTTGGGTGACGGGAGCTCGGGGGGATATTTCTGAGACGACTGATGGGTGGTGGCGAGCGTCATCCCGCGATCGGATCCCCGCCCCCCGTGCTAGCTCTCCCGAAAAGGGCTTCTGACCTGCACGAACGTGAGCAGGGCACTAGCTGGCTCAGTCCAGGTAGTCGCGCAGCACCTGGCTGCGGCTCGGGTGCCGCAGCTTGGACATCGTCTTCGACTCGATCTGCCGGATCCGCTCCCGCGTGACCCCGTAGACCTTGCCGATCTCGTCCAGCGTCTTGGGCTGGCCGTCGGTCAGCCCGAAGCGCATCGAGACCACGCCGGCCTCACGCTCGGAGAGGGTGTCGAGGACCGAGTGCAGCTGCTCCTGGAGCAGGGTGAACGAGACGGCGTCCGCGGGCACGACAGCCTCGGAGTCCTCGATCAGGTCGCCGAACTCGCTGTCGCCGTCCTCACCGAGCGGGGTGTGCAGGGAGATCGGCTCGCGGCCGTACTTCTGCACCTCCACGACCTTCTCCGGCGTCATGTCGAGCTCCTTGGCGAGCTCCTCCGGAGTGGGCTCACGACCCAGGTCCTGCAGCATCTGGCGCTGCACCCGAGCCAGCTTGTTGATGACCTCGACCATATGCACGGGGATCCGGATGGTGCGCGCCTGGTCGGCCATCGCGCGGGTGATGGCCTGGCGGATCCACCACGTCGCGTACGTCGAGAACTTGTAGCCCTTGGTGTAGTCGAACTTCTCCACCGCGCGGATCAGACCGAGGTTGCCCTCCTGGATCAGGTCCAGGAAGAGCATGCCGCGCCCGGTGTACCGCTTGGCCAGGGAGACGACCAGCCGCAGGTTGGCCTCGAGCAGGTGGTTCTTGGCCTTCTTGCCGTCCTCCTTGATCCACCAGAGCTCGCGCTTGTGCTTGGAGTCGATCTTGGAGCCGGAGTTGAGCCGCTCCTCGGCGAACAGGCCGGCCTCGATCCGCTTCGCGAGCTCGACCTCCTGCTCGGCGTTCAGCAGCGCGACCTTGCCGATCTGCTTGAGGTAGTCCTTGACCGGGTCGGCCGTCGCACCAGCGGTCGCGACCTGCTGGGCCGGCGCGTCCTCCTCGTCGTCGTCGGAGAGGACGAACGCGCCCTCCTCCTTCTCGTCAGCGTCGTCGTCCGCCTCGACCTCGACGCCGTCGACCGCCTCGACGGCGACGACCTCGACCGCGTCCACCGCCACGCCGTCACCGGCGGGAGCAGCCTCGACCCCGGCGGCCTTCTTGGCCGCCGCCTTGGTGGTCGCCTTGGCGGCTGGCGCCTTCGTGGCGGTCTTCGCAGCCGCACCGGCCGCCGTCTTCGTGGCGCTCTTGGCCGCGGTCTTGGCCGGAGCCTTCTCGGCGGCCTTCGCAGCCGTCTTCGCAGCCGGCTCGGCGGCCTTCTTGGCCGGGGCCTTTGCCGCGGTCTTGGCAGCGGCCTTGGGATCGGCCTTCGCCGCGGCCGACTTGGTGGCGGGGACCGCCTTCACGGGGCGCGCGGCCTTCTTGGCCGGTGCAGGCACCGGAGCGGTCGCCGTACGACGGGCGCTGCTGGCCGCGGGGACAGCGGCGGCGTTGGGGACGGCGGGGGAAGTACTGGGAGTCGTGACCGGCGACACGGACGACCTTCCTGGCAGATGGCGCGAGTTGTCTGGCAGCGGGAAGGCTGCCGCACAAGGGGAACGCCGAGATGATCTAGGGCATGCCCGAGCCGCGGGGAATCCCGCGTCAGGAGCAGATACCTACAATTGTAGCCCGCCGGCCACGAGCGGGCCGCCACAAAGGGCCCGCCGACACGGTCGAGTCTAGGCCTCAGCCTTGACCGCGAGGACCGGACACGGGGCGTCGAGCAGGATCCGCTGGGCGTTCGAGCCCAGGATCAGCTTGCCGACCGGCGTACGGCGCCGCAGGCCGATCACGATGAAGTCGGCGTGGGTCTCCTCCGCGACGGCGATCAGGTCCTCGGCCGGCTCGAGCCCGCGGACCAGCTGGCGCACCTCGTGGTCGACGCCGGCCGCATCGAGGTCGGTCTGCACCCGGGCCAGCTCTGCCTCGTAGGCCCGCACGTCCTCGTGGTCGAAGTCCTTGCCGCCCCGCTCGGAGTGGATGACGATCAGCCGGGTCTTGCGCAGCTGGGCCTCCTCGGCCGCCCGGCGCAGAGCCGCGCGGCCCTCCTTGGTCGGGACGTATCCGACGACGATCGACATCGATCCTCCTCCCGCAGGGCCGACCACCTCGTCGTGGTCGACCGCACTGGCCCGGCTGGGCGTGACGCTACCGGATGGGCACGCCGGCAGCCCTGCCCGCCACCGCCTAGATTCGGGCCATGCCCGCGCGCGACGTCGACCCCGCTCGCGCCGAGCGAGGCGTCGTCCATCCCCACGCGCGAACGCGTGGGTCGACTGCGCCTGCGGACAGCGGCACTGGGGGCGGTACGGCGCCGCCGGGCTGCTCCTGGTCTGGCGTCCGCCCGCCGGACCGCCCGAGGTGCTGCTGCAGCATCGCGCGGCCTGGACCCACCAGGGCGGCACGTGGGCCCTGCCCGGCGGAGCGCGCGGCCACGACGAGACACCCGAGCAGGCGGCCCTGCGGGAGGCGGCCGAGGAAGCCGGCCTCGACCCGGCCGGCGTCACGACCGGGGACTTGGTGGTCATCGACCACGGGACCTGGTCCTACACCTACGTGCTGGCCACGATCGACCACCGGCCCGAGCTCGTGCCGACCGACGAAGAGACCGAGGACCTGGCCTGGGTGCCGGTCGACGAGGTGCGCGGCTACCCGCTCCACCCGCTGTTCGCGCAGGCCTGGCCGGCCCTGCTGCCAGCGGCTGAGCGACCGCGGCGGTCAGGGACAGCTGACGCGGGTCTGGGCGAGGGCCTCGCGGACGAGAGCGCCGACCTCACCGATCTCGATCAGGAAGCCGTCGTGCCCGTACGGCGAAGAGATGCGGTGCACCGGCGCAGCGGCCGGCACGGCGGCGACGATCTCGTCGGACAGCCGCGGCGGGTAGAGCCGGTCGCTGTCGACCGCGGCCACGACCAGCCGACCGGTGACCCGGCTGCAGCGCCTCGGCGACGCCCACCGCGGCCGCGGCCGACGTCGTGCGAGTTCATCGCCTCGGTGAGCACCAGGTAGGAGTTGGCGTCGAACCGCCCGGCCAGCTTGTCCTTGTGGTGGTCCAGGTAGCTCTCGACCGCATAGCGACCGCCGCCCCCGAGCGGCTGCTCCTCGGCCTGCGCCTCACGGCCGAACCGCTCGGCCAGCTCGAGCTCGCTGCGGTAGGTCACGTGCGCGATGCTGCGCGCGATGCCGAGTCCGACGACCGGGCCGGACTCCTGGTCGTAGTAGTCGCCGCCGTTGAACTGCGGGTCGGAGCGGATGGCGGACAGCTGTGGCGCGCACCAGGCGATCTGCTCGGCCGACGCGTACGGCGTGGAGGCCAGCACGATCGAGGTGGCGACCCGCAGCGGGTGCGTGACGGCCCACTCCAGGGACCGCATGCCGCCCATCGACCCACCGACGACGAGCGCCCAGACCTCGACGCCGAGGTGGTCCGCCAGGCGCGCCTCGACCTCGACCTGGTCCCGCACGGTGACGAAGGGGAAGCGCGAGCCCCACGGACGTGCCGTCCGGGGCCGGCGAGGCCGGCCCGGTCGTGCCCTGGCAGCCGCCGAGCACGTTGGAGGCGACGACGAACCAATGGTCGGTGTCGAGCGGGCGGCCCGGCCCGATCAGCCCGTCCCACCAGCCGGGTGTCGGGATGTCCCGGGCCCGGCCGGCGCCGCTGACGTGGCTGTCGCCGGTCAGGGCGTGCTCGACCAGGACGGCGTTGTCGCGCGCCGGCGTTGAGCGTGCCCCAGGTCTCGTAGGCCACGTCGACCTCGGGCAGCCGGCCGCCGGTCTCGAGGTCGAGCGGGCCGACGGAGACGAACTGCCGGCGCCCGGGGTCGTCCCCCGGCCGCCAGGCGCCCGTCGCCGCGGCCCGCTCGACCTCGGCCATCAGGCGCCCTTGGCGGCGACGAAGCCCTGCTCGAGGTCGGCCAGGATGTCGTCGATGTGCTCGATGCCGACGGCCAGCCGGACCAGGCCGGGCGTCACGCCGGTGGCCAGCTGCTCCTCCTCGCTGAGCTGGCTGTGCGTCGTCGAGGCCGGGTGGATCACCAGGCTGCGGACGTCGCCGATGTTGGCCACGTGGCTGTGCAGCTCGAGGCCTTCGACGAACCGTTTGCCGGCCTCGATCCCGCCCTTGATCTCGAACGCCAGCACCGCGCCGGCGCCCTCGGGCAGGTACTTCTCGGCGAGCGCGTGCCACGGGCTGGACGCCAGCCCGGCGTAGGCGACGGACTCCACCTCGTCGCGGCCCTCGAGCCACTGGGCGACCCGGCGTGGCGTTGGCGACGTGCCGCTCGATCCGCAGGCTCAGCGTCTCCAGGCCCTGCGAGAGCAGGAAGGCGTTGAACGGCGAGGCCGCAGGCCCGAGGTCGCGCAGCAGCTGGACCCGGGCCTTGAGGATGTAGGCCAGGTTGGCGCCGAGCGGGCTGCCGACGCCGAGGTCACGGGCGAAGACCAGCCCGTGGTAGCTCGGGTCCGGCTGGTTGAAGCCCGGGAACTTGTCCGGCTGGGCGGCGTAGTCGAAGTTGCCGCCGTCGATGATGACGCCGCCGATCGACGTGCCGTGGCCGCCGAGGTACTTCGTCGTCGAGTGCACGACGATGTCGGCGCCCGAACTCGAACGGGCGCAGCAGGTACGGCGTCGCGACCGTGTTGTCCACGATCAGCGGCACGCCGGACTCGTGGGCGACCCCGGCGACGCCCTCGATGTCGAGGACGTCCTGCTTGGGGTTGGAGATCGTCTCGGCGAAGAACGCCTTGGTGTTCGGCCGGACCGCGCCGCGCCAGGACTCGAGGTCGTCCGGGTCCTCGACGAAGGACACCGTGATGCCGAGCTTGGGCAGGCTGTAGTGGAAGAGGTTGTAGGTGCCGCCGTACAGCCGCGGGCTGGAGACGATGTGGTCGCCGGCCTCGGCGACGTTGAGGATCGGCGAGGGTCTCGGCGGCCTGGCCGCTGGCGACGAGCAGGGCCGCGACGCCGCCCTCGAGGCTGGCCAGGCGCTGTTCGACGGCGTCCTGGGTGGGGTTCATGATCCGCGTGTAGATGTTGCCGAACTCCTTGAGCCCGAACAGGTTCGCGGCGTGGTCGGTGTCCTTGAAGACGTACGACGTGGTCTGGTAGATCGGCAGTGCGCGGGCGCCGGTGGCGGTGTCCGCGGACTGGCCGGCATGGATCTGTCGGGTCTCGAAGGACCAACCGTTGCTCATGGGTTAGCTCTCCTCGTTCAGGGGGCGGCCCTGCGGGCCGTGGCGTTTCGATGGTGTTCGTGGATAGGTTCGGATCAGGCCCGAAATGGGGTCCGGCCGATCGTCGGGCCGGCCCGGGTGACGTGCCGGGTGAGCGGACAGGCCGCTCCTGCTCAGTGGCAACACATTCGCTGTGGCACGGAGTGCTCCTCAAGTCCTGGGCCCTGAGGGACGGGCCCGCGCTTGCCGCCCGCCTGGTGGCGGGAAGCCGGGTCAATCACCCGGGGCACCCCACCGCGGAAGGAGGGTTGCCGGCCAGCGAGCCGGGGCTTGACGCTGACACTCATGACCTGCCGGGAGCATAGCAGCGCCGTGTCACGGGCTGGACAGCAACATCTCAGCGACCGAGACGACGAGTCAGCCCGCCTGCTCGTCCTGCGCGGCGCATCTCGGCGACCCAGTCCGGGGCCAGCGCGTGGTCCAGCACCGAGGACAGCAGCACGGCCAGCCGGTACGTCGGGTCCTCGACCCGCGCCCGGTCGACCGCGATCCGGGCCAGGGCTCCTTCGCCGCGCGCCCAGCTGTGCCAGGCCAGCATCGTCAGCGGTGCGCAGGCCAGCGGCCCCTCGACGCGCGACGCACAGGTCGACCAGCAGCCGCTCGACGGCGTCCTCCAGGACCGGGTCGGAGCTCCCGCTGCAAGCTCGGCAACCGCGCGGGCTGCGCCCCCGACCGCGACGACACCGTCGACCCCGACCCACGGCACAGGGCCACGATGACCTCGTCGCGCACGCCGACGTCCTGGAGCAGCGCGACCAGCCGGCCGGCGCGCTCGACACTGAGCGGCCCGGCCGACCCGGCGTAGCCCGGCAGCAGCTCGTCGAGCATGCCAACGCCCGCTGCGACGCGCTGCCGCACGATGCCTCGCCGCGCGCGGCGCGCGCCCGCTGCGACGTCGCCGGGTCACCGGCGTCGTCGCGCTCGGCCGCGAAGGCGCCGAAGCCAACGCCAGGCGCACTCGGCCACGGCGGCCACCAGCTCCGCGTCGACCGGATGGACCCGCGCGGCCAGGGACTCGCGGTCGGGCAGCGGCGCGAGGCCGGCCAGGACGTAGGCGGCGGCCACCGGGCTGCTCTGCGCGTCGGCGACCCGCAGGCCCTCCGGCGGGCAGCACCCGCGGTCCCGGCACAGATAGGACCAGTACCGCTCGCGCGTGACGTAGAGCGCGTCGTCGGCCGGCACCCCCCGGGACTCGAGCCGCTCGCAGCAGCGCCGTCACGGTCGCCAGCCGCGGGGGGACGGACGGCATCCCACGGCTCGTCGTCGTAGACCAGCACCAGCGACGCCGAGCCCCGGTCGCGCACGACGAACTCGGCCAGCTCGGCGGCGGCCTCGTCGATGTCGTCCGGCTCCGGCAGGTCGGCGCGGGTCACCTGACCGACCCGCTTGCGGGGGCCGCGCAGGCTGAGCACGACGACGCTGCGCCGGGGGTGGAACCCGCACTGGAACGGCACAGCGGCGACCACGTCGCGCAGTGCGGTGGCCTTGAGGACCTGCTGGCGGGTTCGCGACATGCGCTGACAGTGCGGCCAACCGGGACGGCTGAGGAAGCCGCACTCCGGCCGCTGTGGATGGTGGGGCGAACGCGCGCCGACTGTGGAAAACCCGGCCGACGAGCGGAGCTAGCGGACGACCTGCCCGGGCACGACCTCGTGGGCCGGGCCTGGTGCTGCTCCCAGTCCAGGTAACGCTCGGTCTCCAGCAGCACGCTGCCGGCCAGCCAGGCCACGACGAACGCGTCGTCGACCAGGCCGAGCAGCGGGACGAACAGCTCCGGCACCAGGTCGACCGGCGACAGAACGTAGGCGACCGCCAGCGCCATCACCAGCAGCCGGGTCCGCGTCGTGCCCCGGTAGCGACCGAGCACCGTCGACCGGACCAGGCGCGGGATCGCCCGGAGCCGCTCCCCCACGCCCGGCGTACCGGGTCGGTGGCTGGCCCGGATCGCGCGCCAGAGCGCGCCCACCGCCGCGAACCGCACCTTGCTCACCGACTCAGCCCATCACGGCTGCGCGGATAGCGCCAACACGGAGGTGTGCGGCGGGAACTCATGGCGGGCATGGTCGGCGATCCGGCGCAGCAGGTAGACGTCGACCCCCGCGCCGACCGCGCCACCGACCAGCGGCACGGCCTTGCCGAACCGCTGCAGGCCCTTGCGGCCCAGCTGGCTGAGCAGCCGGAAGCCGACGCCCTTTGTTGACCATCATCAGAGCCGGCCCGGGCAGCCGTTCGGCGGCCAGGTTGGCCAGCCGGCCCTCCGCCGAGACGCCCGCCTTCTTGAGCAGGTCGTCGGAGTCGGCTCCGACCAGGGTGAGCAGCACGGCCGAGCGCACCTCGGGCTGGCGGAGGTCGTAGCCGCGCAGGCAGGCGATGGAGGCGACCATGCGGGTGGCCAGCAGGTAGAACTCGGCGACGTTGACCGGCAGCGCGACGGGGAGGGTGACGAACCCGCCGAGGCCGGTGAGGAAGCCGCCGGCCGCGGCGATCTTGAGGTGCTGGCGCACGACCGCGTCGATCGCGACATCGGGGCCGGGATGGGCCGACCGGGCCTTGTCGGCGAGCTGTTGCGCGGAGTCGACCGGACCGCGCCCGTCGATCCCCACCTCGAGCAGCCGCTCCACGATCCGGGTAGCGGCACCAGCCAGGCCACCGGACCCCTCGATGGCCTCGGAGTCGGAGTCGGTGTCCGAGTCGGTGTCGCCGTCGGTCGGGCCCGGCTCGTCCGTCGCCGGGTGCAGCTCGGTCACGTGGTCCTCCCGCGCGGCGCTCGCCGCTGTCTCGATGATGCCTGACCGACCGCTGGTGTGCCCGGCCGGACACGGCACGAGCAGCCGGTCGGCTTCCGGCTGGCCCGCCTCAGCGCAGGTGCAGCCGGAGCCGGTCACCCGGCCGCAGCTGGGCCGCCCGGTCGCAGGAGGACTCGGTGAGCGCCCCGATGGCCGGGTAGCCGCCGGTGACCGGGTGGTCGGCCAGCATCACGACGGGCCGGCCGGACGGCGGGAGCTGGACGGCCCCTCGCACCAGCCCCTCCGGCGCCCACTCGCGGTCCTCGCGCCGGGTCAGGGCCGGACCGTCGAGCCGCAGCCCGGTGCGGTCGCTGTCGCTCGTCACGGTCCAGACGAGGCCACTGAGCCGGCCCACGTCATCGGCGCTCAGCGCGTCCAGATGCGGCCCGAAGGAGACGGCCAGGTCGACGATGCCGCGTGGCGGGACGCCACTCGGTGCGGTGTCGACATGGGGCAGTGCCCGCGGCGGCGGTCCCACCGGAAGCAGGTCTCCGGCCCGCAGCGGTGGCGGCCCGAGCCGGGCCAGGACGTCGTACGAGCGCGAGCCGAGCACCGGCGGGACGTCGATGCCGCCGCGGACGGCGACGTAGGTGCGCAGCCCGACCGGCGGCTGGCCCAGGGTCAGGACCGCACCGGCCGGCAACGGGTGCGGTGCCGCGAACCCGACCGGCCCCCCATCGATGTCGGCCGGGGCAGGGGCACCGGTCAGCGCGAGCGTCAAGGCCGTGTCCGCCCGGATGACCAGGCCGCCGAGCGTGGTCTCCAACACCGCCGCCGCCGGGTCGTTGGCCACGAGCCGGTTGGCCAGCCCGGCGGCGCCACGGTCGGCCGCTCCGGAGCGGCCCACACCCCAGGCCGAGCGCCCCACTCGACCGAGATCCTGGACGGTCGTGAAGGGGCCCGGCGCCACGACGACCAGGCCGCGCTCGGTCATCCGCCGGCCTCGACGAACCGGACCGCGCGACCGGGCAGCAGGACGGCAGGGGGCTCACGCCGGACGTCCCAGAGCTCCAGCTCGGTCCGCGCGATCAGCTGCCAGCCGCCCGGCGAGGCCCGGGGATAGACGGCGGAGTACCCGGCCGCCAGCCCGACCGAGCCGGCCGGCACGCGCGTGCGCGGCGACGGCCGCCGGCTCACCGCGCAGCCGGCGGTCGCCGCCGACGAGGTAGGCGAACCCGGGGGCGAAGCCGGCGAAGCCGACCCGCCATCGGGAGTCCAGGTGCGCGCGCACCACCTGGTCCGGCGCCAGCCCGGTCTGCCGCGAGACCTCGGCCAGGTCCGGCCCGTCGTAGGTCACCGGGATCTCCACCGGAGGGCTCTGCTCGTCCAGCTCCACCGGCTGCGGGTCCAGTCCCGAGACCAACCGCGCGGCCCGGCGGGGCGTCAGGTCGCCGGCCAGGTGGAGCAACACCGACTTCGCGGCCGGCACGACATCGACGACCCCGGGAATCGCGGCGCCGCGAACCGCCGCCGCCCACATCGCAACCTGGTCGAGACCGTCGACTTCGACGAGCAGCCCGCGCTCGCCGTACGGCGTCAGCTTCGGGTCGGGCACGCGCGGCTCAGCGGGTGAAGGCGGCGATCGGCACCCGCGCGGCGGACAGGGCGCGCCGGGCCGCCTGGGCCAGGGTGACGGCGCCGGGGGTGTCCGAGTGCAGGCACAAGGTGTCGTAGCTGCCCGACTGGGCCAGCCGAACCGCTTGCGCGGCAACGGTTCCCGCATCGGTGAGGAGGGCCCCGGCGACGCCGCGCGGCAGCAGCCCACCCTTGGCGTCATAGCCGCGGTCGGCGAAACCCTCGCGGACGGTGCGCAGCCCGGCACCGGCCGCGAGCGACAGCAGCAACGACCCCGGGGGGCCGACGACGGCGAGGTCGTTGTCGTTGTTCAGCACCGCCGCGACAACCGCCCGCGCCTGCTCCTGGTGGTCGCCCACCGCGTGGTAGAGCGCGCCGTGCGGCTTCACGTAGTGCACGCTCGTCCCCACCGAGCGGGCCAACGCCTGCAGCGCGCCGATCTGGTAGATCACGTCGGCCCGAAGGTCGGGTCCCGAGACGTCCATGAACCGGCGGCCGAAGCCGGCCAGGTCGCGGTAGCCGACCTGAGCGCCGACCACCACGTTGGCCTGCATCGCCAACCGGCAGGTCTTGAGGATGCCGGCCGGGTCGCCGGCGTGGAACCCGCAGGCGACGTTGGCACTGGTGACCAGCTGCAGCATCGCCGCGTCGTCCCCGAGCGCCCACCGGCCAAAGCTCTCGCCGACGTCGGCGTTGAGGTCCATGCGAGGCATTGTCGCGGAGCCGGGGCGCGAGATGTCGGAGCCGGACTGCAGAATCGCGGGCATGCTGCTGCAGGAGGTCGCCGATGCCAGCGCCGAGGTGAGCGGCACCTCCTCCCGCACGGCCAAGGTGACCCGGGTGGCGGCCGCACTCACCGTCGCCCAGGCCGACGGGCCCGAGACGGTCCGCACTGTCGTGTCGTGGCTGCGCGGTGACCTGCGGCAACGCCGGACCGGCCTCGGTTGGACGGCGTTGCGCGAGCTGCCGCCGCCGTCACCGACGCCCGGCTTGACCGTCGCCGAGGTCGACGACGCGTTCGCCCGGGCGGCGGCGATGTCGGGCAGCGGCTCGCAGACCGGCCGCCGAGCGCTGCTGGCCGACCTGTTGGCGCGGGCGACGGCGCAGGAGCAGCGGCTGCTCGGGGGGCTGGTCAGTGGTGAGCTGCGCCAGGGTGCACAGGAGGGCGTGATGATCGCGGCCGTGGCCAAGGCCGCCGGCGTGCCCGAGCCGGCCGTCCGGCGGGCCCAGACCCTGGCCGGCGACCTGGGCGTCGTCGCGGTCACGGCCCTCACGTCGGGCGTCGCGGGTCTGGGCAGCTTCGGGTTGACGGTCGGCGTGCCCCTCGCGCCGATGTTGGCCGGCTCGGCGCCCACCGTGGCGGAGGCACTGGCCCGAACGGGGCCGGCCGGCGTGGAGTGGAAGCTCGACGGGATCCGGGTGCAGCTGCACCGCGACGGCGAGTCCGTCCGCATCTTCACCCGCTCCCTGGACGAGGTCACCGACCGGATGCCCGAGGTCGTCGACGCGGTGCGGGCCGGCGTCCCGGACCGGTCGGTGCTCGACGGCGAGGTGATCGCCCTGCGGCCCGACGGCCGGCCGCGTCCGTTCCAGGAGACCGCCTCGCGCACCGGAACCCGGTCCGACCCGGTGGCCGGTGCGGGCGGCACTCCCCTGTCGGTCTTCGTCTTCGACGCCCTCCACCTGGGTGGGGTGGACGTCCTCGACGAGCCCGGCTCGGTGCGCCGGGCCGCCCTGCTGGAGCAGGTGCAGCCCGCCCTGCTGGTCCCGCGGCTCGACGTCGCGGACCCGACGGATCCTGGCCAGCTGGCGGCGGCGGAGGCGTTCGCGGCCGACGCCGTGGCCCGAGGCCACGAGGGCGTCGTCGTGAAGTCCGACGCCTCGCCCTACGCGATGGGTCGCCGCGGCGTCGGCTGGGTCAAGGTCAAGCCGGTCCACACCCTCGACCTGGTCGTGCTGGCCGCGGAGTGGGGTCACGGCCGGCGGACCGGCCGGCTCTCCAACCTCCACCTCGGCGCGCTGGACCCTGATGGGCGGTTCGGGCCGGCGGGTGGGTTCGTGATGCTGGGCAAGACCTTCAAGGGGCTGACCGACGCGATGCTGGCCTGGCAGACCGAGCGGCTCGGCGCGCTGGCCGACTGGCCCGACCGACGGCTGGGTGGTGCGGGTGCGCCCCGAGCTCGTGGTCGAGATCGCCCTCGACGGGGTCCAGACCTCGTCGCGCTACCCGGCCGGGATGGCTCTGCGCTTCGCCCGGGTCGTGCGCTACCGCGAGGACAAGAAGCCGGCGGACGCCGACACCGTCGAGGCGGTCGAGGCGCTGCGAGCAGAGGCCACCGGATGAGCCACGGGATGACCTGAAAGCATGACGGGGTTGCAGCACCTGACGAGTCCGCGCCCAGCCCGAGGTGATTGACCGATGACCGTTCCCCTTGACGAAGACGCCGAAGCTCGCGGCGTACGCCCATCCTGAACGTCTGGTCACGACCGCCTGGCTGGCCGAGCACCTGGCACGACGCCGGGCTGGTGGTCGTCGAGTCCGACGAGGACGTGCTGCTCTACGACACCGGGCACATCCCCGGCGCGGTCAAGGTCGACTGGCACACCGACCTCAACGACCCGCACACCCGCGACTACGTCGACGGCGAGCGGTTCGCCGAGGTGATGGGCGCGCGCGGCATCGGGCGGGACACGACGATCGTCCTGTACGGCGACAAGAACAACTGGTGGGCGGCGTACGCGCTGTGGGTGTTCTCGCTCTTCGGCCACGAGGACGTCCGGCTGCTCGACGGCGGGCGCAACCTCTGGGAGGCCGAGGGCCGGGAGCTGACCCGGGACGCGCCGACGCCGACGCCGGTCGACTACCCCGTCGTCGAGCGCGACGACTCGCAGATCCGCGCCTTCCAGGCCGACGTGCTCGGCCACATCGGGCGGCCGCTGGTCGACGTTCGCTCCCCCGGCGAGTTCTCCGGCGAGCTGCTGCACATGCCGGACTACCCGCAGGAGGGGGCGATGCGCGGCGGGCACATCCCGGGCGCAGCCAGCGTGCCGTGGGCCCGGGCCGCCGCCGAGGACGCGACGTTCAAGGCCCGCGAGGAGCTCGAGGCGATCTACCTCGGCGAGGTCGGGCTCAGCCCGGACGACGACGTCGTGGCCTACTGCCGGATCGGCGAGCGGTCGTCGCACACCTGGTTCGTGCTGACCCATCTGCTGGGCTTCGGCCGGGTGCGCAACTACGACGGGTCCTGGACCGAGTGGGGCAACAGCGTCCGGGTCCCGATCGAGGCCGGCGGGCCGACCGGCGCCAAGCCGTGGGAGCGCGCGGGCACCGTGACCGACGTCGCCCTGCCGGAAGAGCTGGCCGAGATCGCGGAGGACTTCCACGCGATGTCGACAGCGGACCGGCTCCAGCTGCTGCTCGAGTTCAGCGACGGGCTGCCGGCGCTGCCCGAGCGGTACGTCGGGCACGCCGAGCTGATGGAGCAGGTCGAGGAGTGCCAGTCGCCGCTCTTCCTCGCGGTCGAGCTCGAGGACAACACCGACGGCCAGAGCACCGACCCGACCGTGCGGTTGTTCTTCGACGCTCCACCCGCCGCGCCGACGACCCGCGGCTTCGCGGGCATCCTGCACGCCGGGCTGGACGGCCTGACCACCAGCGAGGTCCTCGACGTGCCGGACGACGCGCCGTACCGGTTCGGGCTGGGCGAGGCCGTCAGCCCGCTGCGGCTGCGCGGCATGGTCTCGATGCTGGCCCGGATCAAGCGCCAGGTCCGCCGGCTGAGCGCGGCCTGAGGCCCCGGATCGGATGACCACGTGAGGCCGGACTGGGCGGCTCGGGCCGACGAGGCCGCGGCCGCGCTGCGGCAGCGCGCTGGGCGTCGACCGAGGTCGACGCCGTTGTGGTCCTCGGGTCGGGCTGGGGTGGCGCCGCCGACGCCTTCGGGACATCCGACTCGCCGAGGTCGCGACCGTCGACCTGCCGCACTTCCTGGCCCCGGTCGCGCCGGGCCATGCCGGCGCGGGTGCGCGCCTACGACGTCGAGGGTCGCACGGTGGTGGCGTTCCTCGGCCGGACCCATCTGTATGAGGGGCACGGACCCGGACCGGTGGTCCACGCGATCCGGACGGCCGCCGCGCGGGAGCGCGAATCGCCTTGCTCACCAACGCAAACGGCTCGCTGCGGGCGGACTGGGCCACCGGCACCGGGGTGCTGGTCGCCGACCATCTCAACCTCAGCGGGGCGACCCCGCTCGAGGGCCCGCGGTTCGTCGACCTGACCGACGCCTACTCCCCCGACCTGCGGGCGATCGCCCGGGCCGCCGACCCGGCGCTGGTCGAGGGGACCTACGCGATGCTGCGCGGCCCGCACTACGAGACCGTCGCCGAGGCGCATGCGCTGCAGCGGCTCGGCGCCGACGTCCTCGGGATGTCGACGGTGCTCGAGACGATCGCGGCCCGCGAGCGCGGGCTGGCCGTGCTCGGCCTCTCCGTCGTCACCGTCGTCGAGGCCACCGGCGAACAGATCGACCCCGACGAGGTCGTCGCCGCCGCCGAGCGCGCAGCAACCGGTCTGGGCCGGTCCTGCGGCGAGTTTGCTCGACGGCGCTGAGGCCGACGCGAAAGCATGACCCCATCAGGCGCACGGCACAGCCGGGGTGCCGCCGAGCCGGAGGAGACCAGACATGACGACCGACGTCGGCGGGCCGAGCAAGACCACCACCCCGGGTGGCCTGGCCGTCGAGGCCAACGGCATCAACGTCATCGACGAGTCCGAGCGCAAGGGCCGGCCCAGCGGCCTGTTCTGGCCCTGGTGCGCGGCCAACATCGCCGTCCTCGGCGTGAGCTACGGCTACTTCGTGCTCTCCAACGGCGTGAGCTTCTGGCAGGCGACGCTGGCCGGCGTCCTCGGGATCGTGCGTGTCGTTCCTGTTCGTCGGCCTGGTGTCGCTGGCCGGCAAGCGGGGATCGGCGCCGACGATGGTGCTGTCCCGGGCGGCGTTCGGCGTACACGGCAATGCCCTGCCCTCGGCGGTGTCCTACCTGCTGCTCGTCGGCTGGGAGGTCGTCCTGGTCTCGCTGTCGACCAAGGCCGTCGCGACCGTCTTCGAGACCCTCGGCTGGTCGCACGGCACGCCGGTCAAGGTGATCGCGTTCCTCGTCGTCATCGCGGTCATCGTGCTGGCCGGGATCAAGGGCTTCGACGCGATCCTGCGGCTTGCAGACCTGGCTGACCATCGTGCTCGGCATCGTGACGGTCGGCTACATCCTGCTGACCCTCGACGAGGTGCACTGGGGCACGGTCAGCGGACTGCCGAGCGGCTCGTTCAAGGCGGTGCTCGGGCGCCGCGGTGACCACGGGCGCGGCGTTCGGCCTGGGCTGGGTCAACGCCGGCGCGGACTACTCGCGCTACCTGCCGCGCAACGCCTCCAGCCGCGGGGTCGTCGGCTGGACGACGTTCGGCGCGAGCATCGCCCCGATCATCCTGCTGGTCTACGGCATCCTGCTGGTCGGCTCGAGCAAGAAGCTCTCGGACGCCATCAGCACCGACCCGATCGGCGCGCTGGCCGGGATCCTGCCCAACTGGTTCCTGATCCCGTTCGTGGTCGTCGCGGTCGGCGGGCTGATCTCCGGCGCGGTGCTGGACATCTACTCCTCCGGCCTGACCCTGCTCACCCTCGGGCTGCGGATCGAGCGCTGGCAGGCGGCGGCCATCGACGGCGTGCTGATGATCATCGGCTCGATCTACGTGGTGTTCGTCGCGACCGACTTCTTCGGCGCCGTTCCAGGCGTTCCTGATCACCCTCGGCGTACCGATCGCCGCCTGGTGCGGCGTCTTCCTGGCCGACCTGGCGCTGCGCCGGCGCGACTACGACCAGGCCGCGCTGTACGACGCGAACGGTCGCTACGGCTCGATCGGCTGGGTCGCGGTCGTGCGCGATGGTCGTCGGGCACGGTCCTCGGCTGGGGCCTGGTCACCGGCTACTCGGACGCGTTCAGCTGGGAGGGCTACCTGTTCCGGTTCGGCTTCGGCGGCAAGGACGGGTCCTGGGCCTACACCGGCGCTCGGCGTACTCGTCGCCCTGGCCGTCGGCTTCCTCGCTCCCGACCTCCTGTCCCGCGGCGCCAGTCCGCCGCCAGGAGAGCAGACGCCTAGAACCGGCCAGGGTCAGAGCTGTACGGCGGGGGCGACGACGTCCTGGCGCAGCTCCACCGCGGAGTTGGGCGTCGGGTGCAGGACCAGCTGGGCCAGGCCCGGCGGCACGTTCTCGAAGACGAACCGGCCGTCCTCGTCCGAGCTCGCGGACACCGAGGCCGTCGGTGCGGCGCAGCTCGATGGAGAGGGCAGCGGCCGGCGCGAGCCAACCGTCGAGCCGGAACGAGTCGGGCCGCTCCTGGCTCACGGTCACCATCACGGTGATGCTGTCGCCGCCGAAGGTGATGGTGCGCACGTGCTCGGCGCCGCGGGCACCGGCCGGCACGAGGATCTCCTCGGTCAGCCGCATCATCTCGACGTCGAGGTCGTCCAGGCCGATGGCGAAGATCACCCGCTCGACCAGGCCGGCCGGCATCGGGTCATTGGTCTCCCACATCGCCTGGAGCCGGTCGAGCAGCTCGGCGTCGCCTCCGGTGAGGTCGTCGGGACGCGGGTCGTCGGCGTTCATGCCTGGCTCCAGTCGGTGTGTGTACCTCCACGTACGGCGGCGAGCTCGGCCCGCACCTTGTCCAGGCATCGGCCGCGGGTCGGGCCGATGCTGCCGATCGGCATGCCCAGCTCCTGGCTCAGCGCCGCGTAGTCGGGACGGTCGTGGAAGGCGATGATCCGCAGCAGCCGCTGACAGCGCTCGTTGAGCTTGCCGACGGCCAGCCACAGCGTCCGGTCATCCGCGGCCCGGACCGCGTCGTCCTCGGGGCTGGACTGGGTCCCACGGACGTCGAGCACGGTGTCGTCATCGGTGAGGTCCATCCGTTTGGCCGCCCGGGCCGCGCGCCAGGCGTCTCGGCGCGCGGTGACCGTCAGCCAGCGCAGGACTGCTTGCGGCTCGGCGACGGTGTCGGCCTTGCGGACCAGGGTCAACCAGGTGTTCTGGACGACGTCCTCGGCGGTGGCCGTGTCCAGCCCGTAGGCCCGGACGATGTGCCAGAGCAGTGGGGTCAGGCTCTCGACCATGGCGTCGAGCGCGCGGGCGTCGCCCGCCGCGGTAGGCCCGGAACCGCTCCGCGGCCAGGTCGGCAACGATCGAGGCGGCGGGTGAGCGCAGCCGCGCGCTGGGGCGGGGCGCCGGCACTGCGCCGTCGAAAGCCTCCACGACGGCCTCCGTTTCGCTGTCCAGGACCGCTTTTGTCGCCATCTCGCCTCTTCTCTCGAGCAATCCCTGCACTGCGTCGAGGTGAGGAGGCCCGCGGGCTTCTGGCTGATACAGCCTGATACCTGCCGGATTCGTGCCAGATACATCTTGTGTGCCCGGTGCCGCCCGGGCAAGGACCACGCCGGGCGGATCGGCGCCGACTCAGTCCTGAGTCAGTCCGTGACGCCGTGGCCCTCGACGTGGGCGTCGGTCGTCATGACGCCGTCTTCGTCGGGCGGAGTCTGGGTCGGCTCGACCCCGTCGCCCGTCCCGTCGGCCGGCTGCTTCTTGTCCTTGCCCATCTGGGTTCACCTCTCAGGGGAGTGCACGCCGCATCGGACGTGACACGCAGAACATATTCGGCTGAGGAGCACCTGTGTCACCACGTTGATACAAACGGTGATCGCCGGGGCGGTATCAGGCGCCGGGGAGGGCTGCTCCTGAGGCCGATCACCGGTCGTGTCCGGTCCACCGGGCGGCCGCTAGGTTGAGCACAGCACCGGCTCGTTCGATCCCTGAGCGTCACGAGGTGACACATGGCCTTCCTGTCCCGCAAGCCTGGCGCCACGGCGCCGCCCGTCTGGCGCGACATCGAGCCCGCCCTGCTGCCCGACTCGGTGCTGGCGGACCACAACGCGGTCGTGCTCAACCCGGCCAGCGCGGTCCGCCTGCCGGGGCAGGGGCGGCTGCGGCCGACCGTCTACGTCGCCGACTCCCTGATCGTCCCGGTCGATGTCGCCTACTCCCCGGAGCTCGCCAAGCTCTTCCGCGACGCCGGAGACCTGATCGGGATCGACCTGCCCGATCTGCGACCGGATCGCCTCGAGCGCGAACGCGAGCACGTCGTCGGGCGGGTCGACGCCATCACGGTGCGGCTCGAACCCGCCCGCCTGGCCGACGGCCTGCTGCCCGCGAGGGCGCCCGACGCGTGGAGCCTGCTGCAGCGCGTGCGTGCTGCGGCCCCGGGCCAGTCTCTCGAGGCGCTCTCGGGCGTCGGCCTGGACCACCTGCTGGTCGGCTGCCCACACGTCGAAGGCCACCCCGTGACGGGCATGGCGCACGTGGAAGGGCACCCGTACGGCATCGACGAGTACGCGTTCGCCGGCTCTGGGGGCCGGGCCCCGGTCAGCTGGGTCGGAGCCGACCCGGACTACGACGCGGGGTTCACCGGCCGGCGACCCGTCGTTGCGGTGCTGGACACCGGCATCGGCGCGCATCGCTGGTTCCAGCAAGGCGTCCGGACCCAGATGGAGTTCAACGGCGTTCTGGCCAGTCTGACCGACCCGCGCACCGATCCAGAGGTCACGGGCGACATCGTCGGCCCGATGGATGGCGCGCTCGACTCGCACTCCGGCCACGGCACCTTCATCGCCGGCCTGATCCGCCAGATCTGCCCGCAGGCCGAGATCGTGGCGCTCCGGGTCATGGGGTCGGACGGGATCGTCCATGAGAGTGACCTGGTCCGGGCAATGGGTGTCATCGCCCGCTCGGTGAGTGCGTCCGGCGGCGGGCTGCCCGCCGGTCGACATCGTGTCGCTCTCCCTCGGCTACTACCACGAGGACCGCAGCGCCATCGCCCTCGACTCGGTGCTGCTGCAAGCAGGTCCGAGCCCTGGGGACGAACGGCGTTGCCGTCCTCGCCTGCGCCGGCAACGACGGGACCGCGCGGGAGATGTACCCAGCGGCGTTCTTCCCGCACCAGAACGGTGTGGTCGCCGAGTTCGACCGCAACTGCGTGCCAGTGCTGAGCGTTGGAGCCCTCAATCCGGACCGCTCGATCGCCTTGTTCAGCAATGGCGGCGACTGGGTCGCGGCCTGGGAGATCGGCGCGGCCGTGGTCAGCACGTTCCCGCAGACCTTCAACGGCGGGGCACAGCCGAGTGTCGCCGTAGCGACTGCGGACGGGAGGACCCGGGCCAGCATGGATCCGGACTCGTTCGTCGACGGCTTCGGCACCTGGAGCGGGACCAGCTTCGCCACGCCGATCCTTGCCGGGTTCCTCGCCAAGCAGCTGCTCAGCGCCGACCAGAAGGAGAAGGCGGCCCCTGAGGACCCAGTCAGCCGGATGTGGGGCGCCCTGAACAGCGAGCTGGGACTGGAGCGCCCTCAGGCGTGAACCCCTCGGCACACGTGCGTGCGGAGCGGCTCCACGATCGGGCCGTCGAGGCGGCCGCCCGGGGCCACTTCGCCGTGGCCTCGCGCCTGTCGCGGCAGGGGCTCGAGGCGGCCGGTGCGGAGTCCGAGGTGCGTGCCCGCACCCTGCTGACCTTCGCCTGGGCGGAGGCCGAACAGGCCCGGGTCGAATCCAGCCTCGCCCTGCTGGACCAGGCGGAGCTGGCCGCGGCGGCCCACCCCAGCATCGCCGGGCTGACCGTGGGCAGCGCGGCGTGCTGCTGCTGCGGCTTGGCCGCTCCCAGCAGGCTCGGGACGAGCTCGGCGCGCGCGGTGCCCCTCCTGGCCCAGCAACCCGTCGACCAGGCGCGGGCCCTGCTCAACAAGGGCGTCGCGGACCTCGAGTGCCATGACTTCGGGGCCGCGCGGACCAGCTTCGAGCGGTGCGGGGAGCTGGCCGGTCAGCTCGGGCTGGCCGTCCTGGGGGCCAAGGCGAGTCCAACCTGGGGCTGGTCACCGGCCTGCGGGGAGACCTCCCCGCCGCCCTGCGGCATTTCCAGCTGGCGACGGAGCAGTTCGGCGAGGCCGAGCCGATCCTGCGGGCCGGCACCGTCGTGGACTCCGGCTTCGTCCTCACGGCGGCCGGGCTCCTGGCGGAGGCCGAGAGCGAGCTGTTGGCGGCGGTCCAGGTGCTGGCCCGCGCCGGCGTGCGGTTGACCGAGGCCGAAGCGTGGCTCGCCCTCGCCGAGATCGCCCTCGTGGCCGAACGGCTGCCGGACGCCCAGCAGTACGCCCGAAGAGCCGAGCGTGGGTTCGCCCGGCGCGGGTCAGCCAGTGGCGTCCTGCTGTCGGAGGCGGTGCTGGCCGCCACAGCCGGCGCCGCGCGGTCGACTCACGGCCCAGCATCTCGCGCAGGTTGCGATCGGTTGCCGGCGAGCTGGACATCAGGGGTTTCCGCGAGGAGTCGACCCGGCTGCGCCTTCGCGCGGCGCGCCGGGTGGCCCGGTCCGGCCGGCTCGACCGGGCCGGCGAGCTGCTCGTCGAGATCCAGTCGGCGACCCGAGCCCACTCGCTGCACACCCGGCTGCTCGCCCGGACCGTGCGGGCCGAGCTGGCCCAGGCCACCGGGGACACCGACATCGATGACCCGCGAGATCCGCGCCGGGCTGGCCGACCTCCAGCGCCACCAGTCGCGACTGGGCAGCATCGACCTGCAGACCTCGGTCGTCCGGCACGGCAGCGACCTGGCCGGCATGGGCCTGCGGCTGGCGGTCAGCAACCATCGTCCGGCCGCCGTGCTGACCTGGCTGGAACGCACCCGCGCCCTGACGACGCGGATCCCGCCGATCCTGCCGCCCGAGGACCAGGTCATGGCCGATCTGCTCGGGGCGCTTCGACACCAGCGGCTCGAGCTGCGCCAGCTCGAGCTCGACCGGCAGTCGACCGCCGAGAACATCAGCACGCTGCGGGAGTCGCTGCCGTCAGCTCGAGCGGGCCGCCGCTGCCCGGGAGCACCAGCTGATCGGCTCGGGCGACGTGATCGCCGAGGTCACGCCGGCCGAGGTGCGATCCGCACTTGCCGACAGTGGGGCGGGCCGGCCGGCCGGCGTCCTGATCTCGCTGTTCGACGTCGACGCCGAAGTGCACGCCCTCGTGCTGACGCCCGACCGGGCCGAGCTGGTGCCACTCGGCCCGCTCGCCCCGGTGGAGGCGCAGATCCAGCGGGTGCGCGCCGACCTCGACGTCCTGGCCCTGGCCAGCACTCCCGCGATGATGCGCACGATCGTCCGGGCCTCACTCGGGTCGGGACTGGCCAAGCTGGACGCCGCGCTGTGGCAGCCAGTGGCAGCGCTGGGGACCGACGGCCCGATCTCGCTCGATCCCGACCGGACGGTTGACCACCCTGCCGTGGACCATGCTGCCGGGCCTGCGCGGCCGGCCGATCACCGTTGCCCGATCGCCCGGCGAGTGGCTGCGCGGGCGGCAGTGGCCCGCCCCGGGAGGCCACCAGAGCGGGCGCGCCGTGTTCGCGACCGGACCGCGGGTCGACCGGGCGGCCGAGGAGATCCGGTCGGCCGCGGCCGCCTGGCCGCTGGCCGAGCTGATGCCCCTCGCGACCCCGATGGCCCTGCTGGACCGGCGTCGCCGGCGCCGACCTGGTGCACATCGCCGCCCACGGCACCCACGACCCGGAGAACCCGCTGTTCTCCTCCCTCGAGCTGACCGACGGCCTGCTGTTCGGCCACGACCTGACCCGCGTCCGGCCGGCCCCCCGGCATGTGGTGCTGTCCGCCTGCGACCTCGGGCTGGCCACCGCCCGGGCCGGCAGCGAGTCGCTGGGCATGACGGCCGCGCTCCTGCACGGCGGTACGACGAGCGTCGTCTCCGGCGTCGCCCGGGTCGCGGACGACATCGCGTGCGATGTCGCGGTGGCCTACCACCGCAGGCTCAGCGCCGGTGAGCGGCCGTCGTACGCGTTGGCCTCCGCACTCGCGGACACGGGGGCCGACGGCAGCGGCGAGTCGCCCGCACCCCTGACCTGCTTCGGCTCCGGGTGGTAGCAGGGGTGCGGCAGTGCCATCCCGATGCGCTCGCCGAGACGCTGCGACAAGACGGCTACGTCGCCACCGAGCCGCTCGCGCTGGTCCTCGACGGCGCCACCGGATGCGGCCTGGCCACCATGGACCAGAGCTGGTCCTGCGCCATGACCGACGGGGCTAACATCGCCCGCGCCATCGCGCGGGTCGAGGAGGAGCTCGCTCCTCGCTGGATCTGGTGGTCAGCCACCTCGACCGCGAAACCCCTTGTGGCCCAAGGAGTTCGAGTCGCGTCCAGCTGGGACCTCGCAGCGGTCCATCGACTGCTTCATGGCGGCTCGCGCGACGATCCCGGCCACGGTGTGGGCCGGCTCGGCCGGGCTCGACCTCGCCGGGGTGCCGGCTCCGCCCGATCCGGACCCGAGGCGCAGCGCCCAGCTCGACCTGCTTGGAGTCGACCTGTCGGCAGCCGACCACTCCCGGCCCACCGCCCAGACCTGGCCGCTGCGCGCCGACGGCCACCTGCATCCCGGCTGCTTCGCGGAGATCGACGACCCCGGCCGCCGCAGCCGAGCTGGCCCGGCTCGCGGCGCAGGTCCAGCAACGCCAGCGCGAGCAGCTCTCGGCCGGGTTCGCTCGCCCGCCTCGCTGACCCGACCCGCAGCATCGGCCTTCGGCGACCCCCGCACCACGGCCCGGTCGGAGTCCGCCGCCGCCCTCCTCTGTGTCGAGCTGGAGCAGGACGGGCTTCCCGTCGACCGGGCCGAGGCCGAGCGCCTGATCGGCCAGGTCGATCGGGCCGCGGCCCGACGGTGAGGCCGGGCGAGCAGCCGAGCGGCAGCGACGGGATTCCGTTGTGCTGCAACACACTCCGGGCCTGAGGGCCGACCTGCGCAACCCGCTTCAGGTGCGCGACCTGCTGCGCCAGGTCGGCATCGACGTGACCGACACCCGCTCGTGGCGGCTGGAGCCGTTCCGCGGCGTGCACCCGGTCATCGAGCCCTTGCTCGCCTGGCGCAAGGCGGAGCGGATCGAGACGACGTACGGCTACACCTGGCTCGACCGCGACGTCGGTCCGGACGGCCGGCTGCGCGGCAGCTGGCAGGCGAGCGACGGCGCGGCCGGCCGGATGACGGCGCAGGCCGGCCTGCACAACCTGCCGGCCGAGCTGCGCGGCGCGGTCGCCGCCGAGCCCGGGCATGTCTTCGTCCGGGCCGACCTCGGGCAGATCGAGCCTCGGGTGCTCGCGGCAGTCTCCGCCGACCCGGGGCTGGTGCGCGCGACGGCAGCGACGACGACCTCTACCTCCCGGTCGCCGCGCAGCTCGATGTCGACCGGCCGGTGGCGAAGATCGCCGTCCTGGCCGCGATGTACGGCCAGACGTCCGGTGCCGCCGGGCAGGCGCTGCGGCGGATGGAGCAGACCTACCCGCGCGCCCTGGCCGCGCTGCAGGCGGCCGAGCAGGCCGGCCGTTCCGGGCAGCCGATCACGACGTACGGCGGTCGGGCGTCCCGGTCTGGCCGCTCGGCGACGGCGTCGCGGACATCCGCGCCGCGCAGGCCGCGCGGCGGCCGGTTCACCCGCAACGCCGCTGATCCAGGGCGCCGCCGCCGAGCTGTTCAAGGCCTGGGCCGCCGACCGCGCGGCTCGCCCTGCGCCGGACCGGCGCCCAGATCGTCCTCTGCCTGCACGACGAGCTGCTCGTCCACAGCCCGGCGGAGACGGCGCAGGCCAGCCTGGACCTGCTGGCCACCACGCTCGAGTCGACCGCCCGGCTGTGGTTCCCCGGCAGCACCGCCCGGTTCGTGGCCGACCTGCGGATCCTGCAGCGCTGGTCGGACGCCAAGGACTGACCCGTACGCCGTACGTCGCGGTCAGCCGTCCCCGCGGCTCTACCCGCGCGCAGGCCTGAGAGACTGGGCCGGTCCGACGGCAAGGAGATCTGGTGACCGACGCCGACACCACGGCCGCACCGCGGCCGGTGCTGCTCACGGTTGACGACGACCCGTCCGTCTCGCGCGCCGTGGCGCGCGACCTGCGCCGCCGCTACGGCGAGGACTTCCGGATCGTCCGGGCCGAGTCCGGGCCGGACGCGATCGACGCGCTGAAGGAGATCCTGCGCCGCGGTGAGCGGGTGGCCGCGATCCTGGCCGACTACCGGATGCCGCACATGAACGGCATCGACTTCCTCGAGCAGGCGATGGACCTGTTCCCCGCGCGCGGCGGGCCCTGCTCACCGCGTACGCCGACACCGACGCCGCGATCCAGGCGATCAACGTGGTCGACGTCGACCAGTACCTGCTGAAGCCGTGGGAGCCGCCGGAGGAGAAGCTCTACCCGGTGGTCGACGAGCTGATCGCGACCTGGCAGGCGACCGGTGACGCGGCGGTCCCGGAGACCAAAGTCGTCGGCCACCACTGGTCCCAGCCGTCGTACGCCGTCCGCGACTTCCTCGCCCGCAGCTCGGTGCCCTACCGCTGGTACGCCGCGGACGAGCCCGCCGGGCAGCGCCTGCTGACGGCGGCCGGCGCGAGCGAGGCCGACGTGCCGGTGGTCATCGCGCCGGACGGCACGGTGCTGCTGCTCGCCGGAGATCGCCGAGCTCGCCGCGACGATCGGGCTGACCACGACGCCCGCCGGCGACTTCTACGACCTGGTCATCGTCGGCGGCGGCCCGGCCGGGCTGGGGGCCGCGGTCTACGGCGCGTCCGAGGGGCTGCGCACCGTCCTGGTCGACCGGACGGCGACGGGAGGCCAGGCCGGCCAGAGCAGCCGGATCGAGAACTACCTGGGCTTCCCGGACGGCGTCTCCGGTGGCCAGCTCACCGACCGGGCCAGCCGGCAGGCGGTCAAGTTCGGGGCCGAGGTGCTCACGCGCCCGCGAGGTCGTCGGCGATCGAGGCCCGCGGCCCGAGCCGGGTGGTCCGGTTCGCCGACGGCGGCGAGATCGCCGGCCCACGCCGTCGTCCTGGCCAGCGGCGTCGACTACCGGGCCCTGCCGGCCGACGGCGCCGCGGACCTGGTCGGCCGCGGCGTCTACTACGGCTCAGCGGCCACCGAGGGTCCGGCCTGCGCCGGCCAGCACGTGGTCGTCGTCGGCGGCGCCAACTCGGCCGGCCAGGCCGCGATGTTCTTCGCCCGGCACGCCTCGAAGGTCACCCTGGTCGTGCGCGGCCCGGACCTCGAGCGGTCCATGTCGCAGTACCTGATCGACCAGGTCCGGGCCCAGCCCAACATCGAGGTGCGCGTCCTGCACCCGGGTCGAGGCCTGCGCCGGCGACGGACCACCTGGAGCTGCTCACGCTGGTCGACGACGCGACCGGCAACCGGGAAGACGTGAAGGCCAGTCACTTGTTCATCTTCATAGGAGCGCAGCCGCAGACCGCGTGGCTGCCCGGACGACGTGATGAAGGACCGGGACGGGTTCGTGATGACCGGACGAGACCTGGTGGTGGACGGCGAGCCGCCCGCGGGGCTGGACGCTGGACCGCGAGCCCTACCTGCTCGAGTCGAGCCTGCCCGGCCTGTTCGTCGGCCGGTGACGTCCGCTCGCAGTCGGTCAAGCGGGTGGCCTCGGCGGTCGGCGAGGGCGCGCTCGCGGTGACGCTGGTGCATCGGTACCTGGAGGGACGATGACGATCGACGGCATGCCGAGGGCGCCCGACCGAGCAGCCGGTCCGACCGGCTGGCGCCGGACGAGATCCGCACGCTGTTCCTGTTCGAGTCGCTCGACCGACGACAAGCTCGACTGGCTGGCCGAGCACGGCCGGGTCGAGCAGCGCGCAGCGGGCGAGATGGTCTACGCCGAGGGCGAGGACGCGACCTGCTTCTTCGTGCTGCTCGACGGCACCGTCGTGATGCGGCGCCGGGTCGGGGACGACGAGATCGAGGTCGCGCGGACCAACCAGCGCGGCGTCTACGCCGGCGCCACCAGCGCCTACTTCCAGTCCACCGAGCAGCGCGCCTACCCCGGCTCGATGCAGGCGATCACCGACAGCCGCTTCTTCGTCCTGCCGGCGAGCGAGTTCGGCGCGATCTTCGCCCAGTGGTTCCCGATGGCGATGCACCTGCTCGAGGGCATCTTCCTCGGCATGCGCTCGAGCCAAGCCATCGTCGGCCAGCGCGAGCGGCTGCTCGGCCTGGGCCGGCTCACCGCCGGGCTGACCCACGAGCTGAACAACCCTGCGGCAGCTGCGGTTCGGGCGACCTCGTCGCTGCGCGAGCGGGTCGCCATGATGCGGCACAAGCTGGCCAGCCTGGCCGACGGCCGGCTCAATGCCGACGACCTGATCCAGCTCGCCTCGCTGCAGGAGGAGGCGGTGGAGCTGCTGGCCAAGGCAGCCCAAGCTGACGCCGATGCAGGCGAGCGACGCCGAGGAGATCGTCGAGGAGTGGCTCGACGGGCACGGCGTCCGGGCCAGCTGGGAGATCGCGGAGACGTTGAGCGTGGCCGGGATCGGGCCGGCCTGGCTGGACCGCGTCGCCGATGAGATCCCCGAGGCGCATCTGGAGGGCGGGCTGCGCTGGATCACCTACACCCTCGAGACCGAGCGGCTGATGCGCGAGATCGAGGACTCGACCCACCGGATCTCCGCCCTGATCGGGGCGGCCAAGCAGTACTCCCAGCTCGACCGGGCGGCGCACCAGGACATCGACGTCCGCGACGGCCTCGACAGCACGCTGATCATGCTCAGCGGCAAGCTCAAGGGCGGCGGCATCGAGGTCGTCAAGGAGTACGCCGACGACCTGCCGGACATCCCGGCCTACCCCGCCGAGCTCAACCAGGTGTGGACCAACCTGATCGACAACGCGATCGGTGCGATGGAGGGTCACGGCACCCTGACCCTGCGCACCGTCGCTGGCCGGGGACCAGGTCCTGGTCGAGGTGTGCGACACCGGCACCGGCGTGCCCGAGGAGAACCTGAAGCGGATCTTCGAGCCGTTCTTCACGACCAAGCCGGTCGGCGAGGGCACCGGGTCTCGGCCTGGACATCTCCTATCGCATTGTGGTGCAACGGCATCGGGGCGACCTGCGGGTCAAGTCCGTGCCCGGCAACACCCGCTTCCAGGTCTACCTACCACTCACCGAACCGCCGTCCGACCCGGTCTAGGTCCGCTGCGCGAGCGGGCCGGTCAGGGGGCGCACTGGGGCGAGGGACCCCGGTAGTCCGGCGCCTTCAGGACGACGAGGTCACCTCGGCGCAGGATCGGCTGGTAGCCGCTCGCGAGGGCGCTGGTGAGCACGTCCTGCGGGGTGGGCAGGAGATAGCCCACCTCGGCCTCGGACAGGTCGAGCAGGTAGAAGTCGGTGCGCGGCGTCGGCACCCCGGGCAGGGTGACGCGATCGCGGCCGGTCAGATGGGCCGCGAGCCGGTCGTCGACCGAGACACAGACGTCGCGCGGCACGGACCGCACCACGGCTCGCTGGTCCCGCGAGTGAGCGGTCATCCGCCAGGCCGCACCGTCGAGCAGGCGCTGGACGGCCGGGGCCGTCGGGCCGGGCTCGAGGACCAGGAAGACCGAGCCCGCGGCCAGGTAGGTCAGCACCGCCGCCTTCGGCCATCGCCTTGACCAAAGGCCCAGCCGGCCCGCGCCGTCCACCATGGCCAGCACCAGGACCAGCCACGGCAGCACGTTGTAGTGGAACTGCGTCGTCCACAGATGGTCCCGGGAGTTGAAGAACCGCTCGGCGAAGAACGGCGCGGCAACCAACAGGTAGCGAGAGCGAAACGGCAATAACGCCAACGGAACCAGCAGATACGCCATGGTCTCGACCTTGACCCCCGGCGTGAAGAACACGGTCACCGCATGCCATGGGTGCAGGAGGATCGTGCGCACCGCGTCGGGCGCGTTCGGCCCAAGGGCGTCGAACGTCCAGTAGGAGAACTGCCCCGACGGCGCGAACGCCGGGATGACCACGGCGGTGACCAGCACATAGGTCACGACCCCGGCGGCCACCAACAGCCAACCCGGCCGGCGTGGTCGCCGGGCCAGGCGAAGCACCCCGAGCAGGGCGACGACGACCCCCATGTCCTCGCGCACCAGCAGCAGCAGGCCGGCCGTCACGAACAGCCAGCGGTCGTCCTCGCGATCCAACGCGTCGATCGCCACCGCGAGCAAGGGCACCGCGTAGGCGATCTCGTGGAAGTCGAAGTCGACCATCCCCTGCACGGCCCACCCCAGACCGTACGCGCCGGCGATGACGAGGGCCGCGGTCGGCCCGGTCCGGCGGGCCGCGAACCGGTGCACGAACGGCACCGACGCGGCGATCAGAGCCGCTTGCAGGACAAGGAGATCCACCGGGCTGGCCCAGACCCAGTAGAGCGGCGCCGCGGTCGCGATGATCGGGTGGAAGTGGTCGGCGAGGATGTTGTAGTCCGACGCCCTTCAACGGCACCAGCGGCGCCCGGAACCGCGCATAGTTGCGAACCGCCTGGTCGAAGATCCCCAGGTCGTAGCCGGCGGTCAGATAGGTCGCCTGACGGCTGACCGCATAGTCGGCGTACACGGCGAAGAAGCCCAGGGTCATGACCGTGACCGGCCAGGACCGTCTGACCCAGGTCATCCCCCTGCGCCCGACTACTCCTCGCTGGAGGCGGCCCACAGGTTGATGCCGGCGTCGACGGCATCGGCGTCGATCGCGGCCAGCTCGTCGTCAGTCACCTCGAGCCGGTCCAGCGCGGCGACGTTGGCCTCGAGCTGGCCGACGCTGCTCGCGCCGATCAGCACGCTGGTGACCCGCGGGTCGCGCAGCGCCCAGGCCAGCGCCAGCTGCGCGAGCGACTGCCCGCGAGCCTCGGCGATCTCGTTGAGCCGGCGGATGTGCCGGCAGCGACTCGTCGGTCAGCAGGTCCGGGGACAGCGACTTCCCTTGCGCGGCACGGGAATCCGCCGGAATGCCGTTGAGGTAGCGGTCAGTCAGCATGCCCTGGGCCAACGGCGAGAACGCGATGCACCCGACGCCCTCGTCCTCCAGCGTGTCGAGCAACCCGCCCTCGATCCAGCGGTTGAGCATCGAGTACGACGGCTGGTGGATCAGCAGCGGCACGCCCATGTCGCGCAGCAGCGCCGGCCGCCTCGCGGGTCCGCTCCGGCGAGTACGACGAGATGCCGGCGTACAGCGCGCGGCCGGACTGCACCGCCGTCGCGAGCGCGCCCATCGTCTCCTCGAGCGGGGTCTCGGGGTCGAACCGGTGGGAGTAGAAGATGTCGACGTAGTCCAGGCCCATCCGGGCCAGCGACTGGTCCAGCGACGCGAGCAGGTACTTGCGCGAACCCCACTCGCCGTACGGCCCGGGCCACATGTCGTAGCCCGCCTTGGACGAGATGACCAGCTCGTCGCGCAGCGGCCGCAGGTCCTGCGCCATCAGCAGCCCGAAGTTGCGCTCGGCCGCGCCGTACGGCGGCCCGTAGTTGTTGGCCAGGTCGAGGTGGGTGATGCCGAGGTCGATCGCCCGGCGCACGATGGCCCGCTGCCGCTCGAGCGCCACGTCGTCGCCGAAGTTGTGCCAGAAGCCGAGCGACACCGCGGGCAGCTGCAGGCCGCTGCGCCCGCACCGGCGGTAGGTCATCGAGTCGTAGCGGTCCGGCGCAGGGCTGAAGGTGGGGAACGCATCCATCGCGCCAGTCTGTCAGGGGGCCGGAACAGCCCGGTAGCCGCGCCTGCGGCACGCTAGCGCGGCGGCGTGGGCCCCTCGTCGGTCTGCTCGGCCAGGAACTGCTCGAAGGCCGCGCCCAGCTCGTCGGCACTCGGCAGCTCGCCCGCCTCGCCGGCCAGCAGGCTGCCGCGGGAGCGGCCCTCCAGGAAGGTGTCGTACTGCTGCTCCAGAGCCGCGACGACGCGGCCGACGTCCTCGGAGTCGCCGACCTCGCGGATGATGTCGGCCCGGGTCCGCTCGGCGGCGTCCTCGAGCGTGGCGTCCGGCAGCGAGAGCCCGGTGAGGGCCGAAACCGCCCGCAGCGCAACGAGAGCCGCGTCGTGGAAGTCGGCCTGGGACAGGTAGTGCGGCACGTGGACGGCGTAGCCGGCGGCCGGGTGACCCCACTCCCCCAGCCGGAACTCGAGCAGGGCGGACGCGCTGCCGGGCACGAGCACCTCGCCCATCCAGGCCTCGTTGCCGGCGATGATGCTCGGGTCGGTCGCGTGGGCCGTGACACCCAGCGGGCGGGTGTGCGGCACGGCCATCGGGATGCCGTGGAAGGTCACGGCCAGCCGCACGCCGAACCGGTCGACGAGCATCCGCACGGCCTCGGCGAACCGCTCCCACTGCCAGTCCGGCTCCGGCCCCTGCAGCAGCAGGAACTCCTGGCCGGCCTGGTCCCGCAGCGCGTAGAGGATCAGCGCCGGGTCGGAGTAGGCGGACCAGTGGTCCTTGGAGAAGGTCATCGCGGGCCGCCGGCCGCGGTAGTCGAGCAGCTGGTCGACGTCGAAGGTCGCGACGACCTCGTGGTCCAGCGTCTCGATCAGGTGGTCGGCGAGCAGCCGCCCGGCGCTGCCGGCGTCGACGAACCCGGCCAGGGAGTAGATCAGCACCGGCGCCCCGAAGTCGGTCCGCGCCGTCTCCAGCTCGAACAACCCGCGTGGGTCCTGCACCAGCTCACCTTCCATCGACCGCGTCGCCGCGGCTCCATCATCGCGCGCACGCGCTCCAGACCAGGTGAACAGCCGGCCGGCCGAGCGCGCATTCCGGCGCCTGGCCGGCTCAGCTGTCGTGGTGGCAGCGCCCGGAGCCCTCCAGGGCCAGGCCGTGCAGGTCACCCGGCCCGTAGAACGACGAACCCGTTGTTGTGCTCCGCCATCAGCTGCAGCGGGTCCTCGACGTGGGCCAGGCCGACGACGTGGCCCAGCTCGTGCATGATCGCGGCCCGGCCCATCGCGAAGCCGTTGCTGTACGTCATCGTCTGGTCGAAGTCGTCCTGGTCCAGGCCGACGGTGCCGGTGACGTAGCGCGCGGAGGCCGGCCCGTCCGGCGCCACCGACCGGCTGCCGCCCAGGCCCATGACGTCCGCTGCCGAGGGCGGGGTCTCGCGCGCGTCGCTGAACGCGATCAGCACCGGGGCCCAGCGGTCGCCGTACCGCGCCTTCTGCACCGACGGCCGCTGGAAGCTCAGCGGCTCGTCGGTCATCCCGTCCTCGACGAACTTCAGCCCGGTCGCAGCGCTGGCCTGCGCGACGGCCTCGCGGACCATCGCCGCGCCGTACGGCCGGCAGGTGGTGGCGGGTGATGACGTAGTGGATCGGCCGGCACGGGTCGTAGGCCACCGGTGAGCCGTCCGGCAGGGTCTGCAGGAACTTGTACGACGTGCTGTAGTTCGGCGGCGGCAGGGGCAGCAGCCGGTGGGTGCCGGCATCGGCCGGCAGCGGCTGGGTAGCCGGCGACGGCGGCCCGCGCGCGCAGCGCCTCCGGCCAGGTGTGCAGGCCGATGGTCAGCAGGAACGCGAGCAGGAACGCAGCGACGAGCAGGCTGCGCCAGCTGGTCCGGCCCGCGCCCCGTTCCACGTCGCGCGCTCCACCGACAGGTGGTCGGCGCGACCGTGCAGGCGGCAGTTGAGCCGGACTAGGCGACGTACACCCGCTCGCCCTTGTGCAGGGCGGCGAAGAACCTCTTGGCGTTGGCCATCGTCAGGTGGATGCAGCCGTGCGAGAAGCCGGTCAGCGAGCCCTCGTGGTAGGCGATGCCGTCGTGACCCCAGAACACCGAGTAGGGCATCGCGCCGCCGTAGGTGTGGCTGAAGTAGACGGCGGCCTTCTTGTTGATCGTGAAGGTGCCGCGCGGGGTCCGCTTCGCGCCCTCGCCGGGCTGCATCCGCACCGGGCCGAGGAAGATCTGGCTGCCGTGCTGGAGCCAGGTGATCTTGGCCTTGAGGTCCACGCAGGCGGTCACCTTGACCGGGCAGTGGATGGTGGCCCCGGCGGGCTGGGTCCAGGTCGCGCGGCTTGGCGGTGAGGGCGATCTGGCCGCCCGCGGGCTGGGTCAGCTCGGCGGCGCGGCACGCCGTAGGCCGACGCACCGGCCGGGACCGCGTCGGGCCTGCGCGCGTAGACCGTGGCGGGCACCGTGCGCGCGGTGCGCAGCCGGCGTCGCTGCGGTCGGCCGCGTTGCCGGCTGCGGCGACGGGCCGGGTCAGGGTGATCGCCACGGTGACGGCGAGGACGAGCAGGGACAGCGCGCCGAGCGAGCGCCGGCGGCGCTGCAGCATCCGCTCGCGGGCGGCCGCGCGGCGCCGGGCCTGGGACGGCCGGGGTGACCCGGCGAGTGGCTGCCCCCGGGGCTGGTGCGCGGGCGGCGGGGCGTGGCTGCCGCCGGCGTGCGGGGCGGCGCGGCGTGCCGCGGGCCGGAGAGCGCGGCGTGGGCACCCGGACCGGCGCGGCGCTGGCGCCGCCGACGGGTCCGGTGCGATGCCATCCGTCGATCCTGCCAGGGGTCGGAGGGGAAACGAAAAGGGCGCGCCCGGGCGTGGCGGCGGAGAATGGTCCATTTCGGACATCGGCCAAACCGGTCTCCCCTAGGCTGCCCGGGTGCCAGCGCCTCGCGAGTCCACGGAGTACGCCCGCGACGGCCTGACCTTCGACGTCCTCGACGAGGGCCCGGTCGACGCCGAGCAGACCGTCGTCCTGCTGCACGGCTTCCCCCAGTCGGCCCGCACCTGGGCGCCGGTCGTCCCGGCCCTGCACGAGGCCGGGCTGCGGACCCTCGCCCCGGACCTGCGCGGCTACTCCCCGCGGGCCCGGCCGGCCGGCCGCTCGGCGTACCGGATCGGGGCCGATCGCCGACGACGTCGCGGCGCTGCTCGACGCGGCCGGGCTCGAGCAGGCGCACCTCGTCGGCCACGACTGGGGCGGCGCGGCCGCCTGGGCGACCGCGTCGCTGCACGCGGACCGGGTCGCCTCGCTGACCGTCCTCTCCACGCCGCATCCGGCGGCGCTGGCCTGGTCGTTCACGCACTCCGGGCAGGGGCTGAAGTCCTGGTACATGGCGGCCTTCCAGCTGCCCTGGCTGCCCGAGCGGATGCTGGCGCGCGGCCTGCGCGGCAACCTGGTCAAGTCCGGGCTCCCCGCCGCCGACCGCCGACGAGTACGCCGCGCGGCTGGCCGACCCGGCGGCGCTGGCCGGCGCGCTGGGCTGGTACCGCGGCATCCCGGCCTCGCGGCAGCGACCACATCGGCCGGACCACGGTGCCGACGACCTACGCCTGGGGGCGCAAGGACTTCGCCCTCGGCCGGGCGGCGGCCCAGGCGACCGCGCGGTTCGTCACGGCGGCGTACCTGTTCGTCGAGCTCGAGGCCGGGCACTGGCTGCCCGAGCGGCACCCGGACGAGGTGGCCGCGCTGGTCCTCGACCGGGTGGCGCAGCGCGCTAGCCGTCCCGAGCCTGGCGCGCGGGCTAGTCGACCCGGTGCACCTTGTGCGCCGCGGCCTGGGCCAGCGGCTTGACGACGATCAGGTCGATGTCGACGTGCGGCGGCCGGGTGACGACCCAGGCCACGCAGTCGGCGATGTCCTCCGCGACGAGCGGCTCGGCCACCCCGCGTAGGGCGCCTCGGCGGCGGCCGCGTCGCCGCGCATCCGGTTGAGCGCGAACTCGTCGGTGCGGACCATGCCCGGGCGCGATCTCGCTGACCCGGATCGGGCGGCCGTTGAGCTCCAGCCGCAGGGTCTCGGCGACCGCCGTCGCCGCGTGCTTGGCCGCCGTGTAGCCCGCCGCCACCCTCGTAGACCACGCGCCCGGCGGTCGAGGACATGACGACGATGTGCCCGCCGGGCCGGCCTCCAGCGCCGGCATCAGGGCCTGGGTCACCCGCAGGACGCCGATCACGTTGACGTCGTACATCCATTGCCAGTCATCGGGATTGGCCCGCTCGACCGGGTCCACGCCGATCGCCCCGCCGGCGTTGTTGACCAGCACGCTCGACGTCCGGCAGGTCGGCGGCGAACGCGTCGACCGACGCCTGGTCGGTCACGTCGAGCTGCACCGGCCGGATGCCCGGCACCTCGGCGGCCAGCTGCTCCAGCCGGTCGAGGCGGCGGGCGGCGGCGACGACGTCGTAGCCCTCGGCGGCCAGCCGGCGCGCCGTGGCCGCCCCGATCCCGCTGCTCGCACCGGTCACGACGGCCGTCCCACGACTGGTCATGCGGCGACTGTATGTAAAACCTGGGTGACTTTCTCGGCTTCGGGGGGTCACAACGGCTGTCGGCTCAACCAGGATGTCGGGATGAGAGTGCCGTCGCGGTCTCGACCGCACCTCAGCGCGCTCCCGGACGCCGGGGTGCTGGACGAGCTCACGCTGCGCACCACGAACATCCACGGCTACCGCCGGGCCTACCGGATGGCGGGCACCGGGCCGGCGCTGCTCCTGCTGCACGGCATCGGCGACAGTTCGCAGGCCTGGCTGCCGATCCTGCCTCAGCTGGCTCGCACCCACACCGTGATCGCCCCTGACCTGCTCGGTCACGGCGGGTCGGCGAAGCCGCGCGCGGACTACTCGGTCGCGGCCTACGCCAACGGGATGCGCGACCTGCTCGGCGCCCTGGACATCGACCGGGTCACCGTGGTCGGCCATTCGCTCGGCGGCGGGGTGGCGATGCAGTTCGCCTACCAGTTCCCGGACCGGACCGAGCGGCTGGTGCTGGTGGGCGCCGGAGGAGCCGGCCGGGAGCTGAACCCGTTGCTGCGCTTGGTCTCCGCGCCGCTGGCCGACCAGCTGCTCGCGTTGCTCCAACTGCCGGGCGCCCGGCTGCAGAGCCGGCTGGTCGCCGAGGTGCTGCGGCGGCTCGGCACCGACGTCGGACTTGACTCGGCCGACCTGCTGCGCATCCTGCACGGTCTTCCGGACGCCTCGTCGCGCAGTGCCTTCATCCGCACCCTGCGCGGAGTCGTCGACTGGCATGGGCAGGTCGTGACGATGCTGGACCGCTGCTACCTCGCTGCCGGGATGCCGACGCTGCTGGTGTGGGGCGAGCGCGACGGCGTCGTCCCGGTCGACCACGCCTACCGAGCCCATGACGCCATGACCGGCAGCCAGCTCGTGATCTTCGAGGGCTCCGGGCACTTCCCGTTCCGCACCGACCCGGGCCGCTTCGTGCGGGTGCTGGTCGACTTCATCGCCTCGACCGCTCCGGCGACCTGGGAGCCGGCCGACTGGCGCCGGCTGCTGCGCGAGGGACCGCCGAGCACCCGGGCCGACCCGGCCACCACGCATCCCGCCGGGCGCAACCTGCGGGCCGCTCGCGCCGCCCGCGCGGCGAGCGCAGTCCTCGACGTGCGGGACGAGGCCGAGCGCAGCGCGACCTGAGCCGGGACCGGCGCGGGCCGGGCATGCTGGTTGTCATGCGCTCGCTGCTCAGTCGCGTCCTGCCTGCCCCTGGGTCCGGGTCGAAGTGGTCGCTCTGGTCCCAGGACTCGATCCTGTCCATCGGGTCCTCGCGCAGCCTCGGCTCGCTGCTGTCCGACCGGTCCCGCTGGTCGGTGCTGTCCTACGCCTCGGCCCGCGCCGTCCTGTCGGCGCGCGACCGCCCTTGACGCGAGTCCGGGGCGCGGCGGCGCCTAGCCTGGGGGCACCATGCTGTCGCTGCCGATCCGCTATCCCGAGGAGCTGCCGGTCAGCCAGCGGCGGGCCGAGCTGGCGGAGGCGATCCGGGACCACCAGGTCGTCGTCGTCGCCGGCGAGACCGGCTCGGGCAAGACCACCCAGCTGCCGAAGATCTGCCTCGAGCTCGGCCGTGGGCCAGGGGGCCCGAGCGGGCGGCGCGGGCCATGATCGGTCACACCCAGCCGCGCCGGATCGCGGCCCGGGCGGTCGCCGACCGGATCGCCGAGGAGCTCGGCACGCCGCTCGGCACGCACCGTCGGCTACCAGGTGCGGTTCTCCGACCACACCGGCCCGGACACCCAGGTCAAGCTGATGACCGACGGCATCCTGCTGGCCGAGGTGCAGCGCGACCCGCTGCTGCGCCGCTACGACACCCTGATCATCGACGAGGCGCACGAGCGCAGCCTCAACATCGACTTCCTGCTCGGCTACCTCAAGGGGCTGCTCCCCCGGCGTCCCGACCTCAAGCTGATCATCACCTCGGCGACCATCGACCCGGGCCGGTTCTCCCGGCACTTCGACGACGCGCCGGTGATCGAGGTGTCCGGCCGCACCTATCCGGTCGAGGTGCGCTACCGCCCGTACGGCGCCGGCCGCGTCCGAGCCGGAGGACCGCGACGACCGCGACCAGGTGCAGGCCGTGCTCGACGCCGTCGACGAGCTCTGGACCGAGGGCTCGGGCGACATCCTGGTCTTCTGCTCCGGCGAGCGGGAGATCCGCGACACCGCGGATGCGTTGCGGCGCAAGGAGCTCCCGCACACCGAGATCCTGCCGCTCTACGCCCGGCTGTCCTCGGCCGAGCAGCACAAGGTCTTCGCGGCGCACGCCGGGCCGGCGGGTCGTCCTCGCCACCAACGTCGCCGAGACCTCGCTCACCGTGCCGGGCATCCGCTACGTCGTCGACCCCGGCACCGCGCGGATCTCGCGCTACAGCCACCGGCTCAAGGTGCAGCGGCTGCCGATCGAGCCGATCAGCCAGGCCAGCGCCCAGCAGCGGGCCGGCCGCTGCGGCCGGGTCGCCGCCGGCGTCTGCATCCGGCTGTACGACGAGGAGGACTTCGCGGGCCGGCCCGAGTTCACCGACCCGGAGATCCTGCGCACCCACCTGGCGTCGGTCATCCTGCAGATGACCGCGCTCGGCCTCGGCGACGTCGCGGCGTTCCCGTTCCTCGACCCGCCGGACAGTCGCCAGGTCCGGGACGGCCGGGCCCTGCTGCACGAGCTCGGCGCGATGGAGCGCGGCCGAGCGACGACGAGCCGCCCCGGCTGACCGCGCTCGGCCGGCGGCTGGCCCGGCTGCCGATCGACCCGCGGCTGGGCCGGATGATCCTCGAGGCCGACCGGGCCGGCTGCCTGCGCGAGGCGCTCGTCGTCACCGCCGCCCTGTCCATCCAGGACCCGCGCGAGCGGCCGGTCGACCAGCAGGAGCGGGCGGCCCAGCTGCACGCGCGGTTCGCCGACCGGACGTCGGACTTCCTGACCTACCTCAACCTGTGGCAGTACCTGCGCGAGCAGCAGAAGGCGTTGTCCTCCAGCGCTTTTCGCCGGATGTGCCAGGCCGAGATGCTGCACTACCTGCGGATCCGGGAGTGGCAGGACCTGGTCAGCCAGCTGCGCCGGGTCGCCAAGGACATCGGGCTGACGCGTGCCCGGCGGGCCGCTGCCGGACGAGGTCGACGCACCCCGGCTGCACCAGGCGATGCTGGCCGGGCTGCTGTCCCATCGTCGGGCTGCGCGACCCGCGCGACGCGCGACTACCTCGGGGCGCGCGGGGCCCGGTTCGTGATCTGGCCCGGCTCGGCGCTGCGCCAAGAAGCCGCCGGACTGGGTCGTCGCCGCCGAGCTGGTCGAGACCTCGCGGCTCTGGGGCCGGGTCGCCGCGCAGGTCCAGCCCGAGTGGGTCGAGCCGCTGGCCGACGCACCTGGTGTCCCGCACCTACAGCGAGCCGCACTGGTCGGCCCGGCGCGGTGCGGTGCTCGGCCTACGAGCGGGTCACGCTCTACGGCCTGCCGCTCGTCACCCAGCGCCGGGTCGGCTACGGGGCGATCGACCCGGAGGTGTCGCGTGAGCTGTTCATCCGGCATGCCCTCGTCGAGGGCGAGTGGACGGCGCACCACGCGTTCGTCCGCGGCAACGCCCGCCGGGTCGCGGAGGTGGAGCGGCTCGAGGCGCGGGCCCGGCGGCGGGACCTGCTTGGCCGACGAGGAGGCGCGGTTCGACTTCTTCGACCAGCGGGTCCCGAAAACCGTTGTCTCGCAACGGCATTTCGACCGCTGGTGGAAGCGGCGCCCGGCGGGAGAGCCCGACCTGCTCGACTACGACGACTCGGTGCTGCTGCGGTCCGGGACGCCCCCGGGTCAGACGCCGACGCGTTCCCGCTCACCTGGGCCGCCGGCGACGTGCAGCTGCCGCTGACCTACCAGTTCGAGCCCGGCGAGGAGTCGGACGGCGTCACGGTGCACGTGCCGCTCGAGGTGCTGGGTCAGCTCGACCCGGACCCGTTCAGCTGGCAGGTGCCGGGGCTGCGCGAGGAGCTCGTCACCGCGCTGATCCGCTCGCTGCCCAAGGCGATCCGGCGCAGCTACGTCCCCGCGCCCAACTTCGCCACGGCCGCGCTCTGGCGCGCTGGCCGACCGGGTCGGGACCGGGCGACCTGCGCGCCGCGCTGGCCGGGACGCTCGAGGGCATGGGCGGCAGCCGGATCGAGCCCGAGCGACTGGGACCTGGCCCGACGTGCCCAGCCACCTGCCGATGACCTTCGCGTCCACGCGACGCGCCGACGCCGGTCGCCGGTGCTGGGCGACCGGCACCGACCTCGCCGCCCTGGCCAGCCGGCTCGCCCCGCGCACCGCGCAGACCCTGGGTGCCGTGGCGGCGCGAGGTCGGGCCCGACGTACGGCGCCGCGGCCTGCGCACCTGGGCGCCGGGCGAGCCCGACGACCTGCCCGACCGGATCGAGGTCACCCGGGCCGGCTCGGTCGTCCGCGGCTATCCGGCCCTGGTCGACGAGGGCGACAGCGTCGCGGTCCAGGTCTTCGGGTCGCCGAGCAGGAGGCCGCCGCCGAGCCACGCCGCCGGGCTGCGCCGGCTGCTGGCCCTCGACCTGCCCTCCCCGGCGACGGCCGCCCTGCGCGACGCTCACCAACCAGCAGCGGCTGGCCCTCGGCGCTCCGCCACACACCGGCGGGACCGCGGCGCTGCTCGGCCGACTGCCTGGACGCCGTCCTGGACGACCTCATCGACGGCCTTACGGGCGCCGCGCCCACGCAGGTGCGCGGCGCCGCGGCGTACGCCGGGTTGCTCGCCCAGGTGCGCCCGCAGGTGCCCGCCGCCTTCACTGGGTCGGTGGTCGCAGGTCGCCGCCCTCCTGACCCAGGCCCAGGAGGTGCGCGGTCGCAGCTGCGCGGGCTCACCTCCCTGGCCCTGCTGCCGGCCCTCACCGACGTCCAGGCGCAGCTCGCCGAGCTGCTGCCGGACGGCTTCGTGTCCCGGGCGGGGGTGCGGCCGGCTGCCGACCTGTCGAGCGATACCTGCGGGCGATCCAGGTCCGGCTCGACCGGCTGCCCGACCGGCCGCGCCCGGACGACGCGGCCATGAGCCAGGTGCACCAGCTCGAGGCAGAGGTCGCAGGCGGCGATCGCCCGGCTGCCCGAGTCACGTCGGCACTCGCCACGCGGCGGCCGACATCGGCTGGATGCTGCAGGAGCTGCGGGTCAGCCTGTTCGCGCCGACTGTGCGGACGGCCTATCCCGTCTCGGACAAGCGGATCCGGCGGGCGCTGACGGCCCTCATGGACGACTGAGCCACCGCTCGCACTAGCCCGATCGGGTGAGGGAGCGGCGGCCGGCGGCTCCGGCATTCACCCGTCCGGCCCAACGCCGCGTTCAGCGGGCGACCGCACTGTCGACAACGAGCCATGACCGTGACCCCGCCGCCGACGGGAGCGGCGTACCTGCCGACGTCGCAGGCCTGGCACGTTGCGCGCCGGCTGACCGGCGGCGCGACCCCTACGCTCGTCGCCGAGATCACCAGCCTCGGCGTCACGGCCTGGATCGACCAGCAGCTCAACCCGGCGAGCATCGACGACCGTGCCTACGACACGATCGCGGCCCGGTTCGGCTCCCAGACCGAGGCCATCTGGTCGGTCAAGGACAAGATCGACACCGGGGTCATCGAGCGGCTGGGAGCGCAAGCTCTCGGTCCAGTGCGAGCACGTCGCGCGGATGTGCTGGTCCCGCCGGCAGCTGCAGGCCCTGCTCACCGACTTCTGGACCAACCACCTCAACGTCGCCGCGATGTCGGACGGCGTCGACGAGTCCCGCGCCCACTACCAGGCGACGATCCGCTCGCTCGCCCTCGGCAAGTTCACCGACCTGCTCGTCGCCGCGTCCAGGCACCCGGCCATGCTGACCTTCCTCGACAACCGCTCGAGCCGGCGCCAGCACCCCAACGAGAACCAGGGCCGCGAGCTGCTCGAGCTGCACACGCTCGGGGTCGGCAACTACCCGGAGAGCACCGTCTCGAGCTCCTCGCGGGTCCTGACCGGGCAGAGCGTCGAGGACGAGTCCGGGCATGTTCGAGTACAAGCCGTGGTACCACGCGACCGGCACGGTCAAGGTGCTCACCTGGCAGCACCCGAACACGCTCACAGACCGCCGGCGACGGCACGGCCGTCGTCATGCTGCGCTACCTGGCCCGCCAGCCCGCGACCGCCCGACGGATCTGCACCAAGCTGGCGCAGTACTTCGTCTCCGAGACGCCGTCGACGACGCTGGTCGACAGCCTGGTCGCGACCTACCTGGCCGGCGACACCGCCATCGCCCCCGTGCTGCGGAAGATGTTCACGTCCGCCGAGTTCACCGCGCAGCATCGGTGCCGTGACCCGGCGGCCCCTCGAGTCGTGGGTCGCGACGGTCCGGCTGCTCGGGTCTGGGCATCGACACACAGCGGCTACGACGGCGTGCAGGCGCTCGTCTACCAGCTCGGCGACGCCGGCCAGTCGCCGATGAACTGGCCCACGCCGGACGGCTTCCCGATCCCGTCGGCGGCCTGGGGCTCGACCAACGCCACCCTGAGCCGCTGGAACTTCATCCGCAGCATCGTCAACGGCTGGTGGCCGAACAGCCTCACCCGCACGGCGACGTTGCTCGCCTGGGTGCATCCCGGCGCCCTTGCCCGACGACCCACGGCCAGCTGGTCGACGACATCGCGCTGCGGCTGTTCGGACGCACGCTGTCCGCCGACCACAAGGCCGCGACCCTGACCTTCCTGTCGGTCGCCGGCGACGACCGCCCTGACCGCGACCTCGGCCGCCGTCACCTGGCGACTGGGTGACCTGGTCACGCTGCTGCTCGACTCGCCGTACCACTCCTACCGCTGAGCCGACCGACGCCAGACCGACCCGACAGAGGAGCAGGAGACCCGACATGGCGCGCCAGACCGAGCCGTACGCCGCGCAGTGCGGCGGCTGCGACGAGGGCCGGGCCGCGTCCGGCCTGACCCGCCGCACCCTGCTGCGCGGCGCCCTCGCCACCGGGTGCCGCCTTCGCCATCGGGCCGAACCTCGGGGTCCGATATGCCTCTGCCGCAACGCCTTCGGGCTCCGACACCCTGGTGGTGCTGTTCCTGCGCGGAGGCTTCGACGGGCTGAGCGCCATCGTCCCGGTCACCGACGCCGACTACTACACGCCTCCGCCCGACCATCGGCGTGCCGGCCGCCAGCACGCTGCCGCTGGACAGCAGCTTCGGCCTGCACCCGGCCCTGGCCCCGCTGAAACCGTTGTGGGACAACGGGACCTTCGGCGTCGTCCACGCCGCCGGGCTCACCGCGCCGAACCGGTCGCACTTCTCGGCGATGGAGGAGATCGAGCGGGCCGCGCCCGGCTCGTCGATCCGCACCGGCTGGCTCGACCGCACCCTCGGCCTGGACCCCATGACCGTCGACGAGGCGCCGTTCCGCGCGACGAGCCTGGGCGCTCGCTCGCCCCGCTCGCTCGCCGGGCCCGAGCCGGACGTGTCGATGGACCAGCTCAGCAGCTTCGCCCTGTCCGGCGCCGACACCGCGGCCAACCGGACCCGTTGGGGCAACGCGCTGCGCGCCCTGCACTCCGACGCGACGACCAACGTCGCCGCGCCCGCGGTCACGACCCTCGGCGCCCTGGACGCAGCGGCGGCGCTGGTCGCCCAGACCTACACGCCGGGCGCGACCTACCCCGACACCGACCTCGGCCACTCGCTGCGCGACGCGGCCCGGATCATCAAGTCCGACCAGCAGGTCGCCGTCGTCACGGTCGACGTGGGTGACTGGGACATGCACTCCGGCCTCGGCAAGGTCGGCAAGGGCTGGATGCACGACAAGCTCACCGAGCTCGGCCAGGTGCTGGCGGCGTTCATGCAGGACCTCGGGCCCGAAGGCCAGCGACGTCACCCTGGTGACCATGAGCGAGTTCGGCCGCCGGTCGCAGGAGAACGCCTCCGCCGGCGTCGACCACGGCTGGGGCAACGCGATGCTGCTCCTCGGCGGGTCGGTCAACGGCGGCCAGGTCTTCGGCACCTGGCCCGGCCTGTCCCCCGACAACCTGTACGCCGGTGACCTGCGGGCCACGACCGACTACCGCAGCGTGCTGGCCGACATCCTGGTCAACCGTTGCGGCGCAACGACAGCCGATGCCAAGACGGTCTTCCCCGGCTGGACCGGCAGCTCGCTCGGCCTGACCACGACCCGCAGCCTAGCCGCCGGCTGCCGGCACCGGCTCAGGCCAGGGCGGCGTCCAGCGTGATCTCGTCGACGCCGGCCAGCGCCTTGCTGACCGGGCAGCTCGCCTTCGCCGCTTCGGCCGCGGCCTTGAAGCCGGCCTCGTCGAGGCCCTCGACCGTGCCGCGGACGGTGAGCTTGATCGCCTTGATCCGGAAGCCGCCTGCCGGGTCCGGGCCCAGCCGCACGTCAGCTGTCACGTCGAGACTCCCGGGCGTGCCGCCGGCCTCGGCGATGATGCCGGAGAGCTGCATCGCGTAGCAGGACGAGTGCGCCGCCGCGATGAGCTCTTCCGGGCTGGTCGTCCCGTCCGGCGTCGTCCGCGTCCGCTTGCGGGAACGACACGTCGAAGGTGCCCGCGCCGGAGCTGGTCAGCTCGACATGACCCGACCCCTCCATGCAACGTTCCGGTCCAGGCGGTGTGAGCCGAGCGAATTGCCATGTCACTCCTTGAAATCGGGCTGTTTCGGTCTATGTCGCGCACTCGCCGAATGCGGGTGGTGAGCGGCTATGAGCAGACGGTACCCGAGCGTGATTTCTTACTTCCCCTTGACGCTTACTGATGCCAAAGTGACGCGTCGGGACTCCGCGTCGAACCAACGGCGCACGGCCGTTTTGCGCTCCCTCCCTGGAGGATCCATGCACGTGCCAAAGCTGTTCTCCCCCCTCGTCGTGACGGCCTCCGTCGCCGCGTTGGCGCTCGCGTCCGCGGGTCCGGCGTCGGCGCACAGCGCCGGTCACGCCCACAGCCTGAAGGCCTTCGCCGGCAAGCACGCGAAGGCGGCCGTCCAGACCACGGCATCGGTCAAGACCCTGACCGACCAGGTCTTCGGCCCGTTCAACCTCGACGTCCGCGGCGGCAAGGTCCTCGTCGCTGACGGCTTCACCGGCGTGGTGTCTCGGATCAACCCGAACGGCAACCTGAGCCCCGTCGCCCTGTCGCCGTTCGACGGCGGTGACGTGCTGGGCGTCGCGAGCGGCGACGGCGCGCTGGCCTGGACCGGCAGCGCTCCCACCGACCAGCCGTTCGTCAACGGCGACCAGGTCCTGACCGTCCGTCGCCCAGGACAGCCCGACCAGAAGATCGACATCACCGCCTTCGAGGACGCGCACAACCCCGACCGGGTCAACACCTACGGCACGACCAGTACCGACCCGTGCGTCACTGACTTCCTCGAGGCCGCCACCGGAGCGCCCGCCTCCTACCGCGGCGTCCTCGACTCGCACGCGTTCTCGATCGCCTACGCCGGCGATGGCGGCTGGTATGTCGCGGACGCGGCCGGCAACGACATCCTCAAGGTGTCGCGGTCAGGCAACGTCTCCGTGGTCAAGGTGCTGCCGCCGCAGCCGATCACGCTCACCGCGGCGCAGGCCGCCGCGCTTGGCGCACCGGACTGCGTCATCGGCGTGACGTACGGCTTCGAGCCGGTGCCGACCGACGTCGAGGTCTCGGGCGGCAAGCTCTACGTGACTCACCCTGCCGGGCGGTCCGGAGGACCCGAGCCTGGGCGCTCGCGGCTCGGTCTACACGATGAACACCGACGGCTCGCACCTGCGCCGGTTGGCCAAGGGCTTCCTCGGCGCGACCAACGTCGCGGTCGGCGGCGGCCACGTCTATGTCAGCGAGCTCTTCGCCGGCCAGGTGAGCAAGGTCGTCAACGGGCACGGCGTGCCCGTCGCGGCTCTGCCCGGCCCGCTCGGCCTGGAGTACTCCGGTGGCAGCCTGTACGCCGGCGTCATCGCCCAGACCGACGACAACGGCAACCCGACCGCCCCCGGCGCGGTGGTGAAGATCAACCTGCACTGAAAGCCGTCGTGCGACAGCACTGAATATCGTTGTACGACAGTGGGGCCCGGGCTCAGCCCGGGCCCCACTGTTGCGTGCTGATCGCCGTCAGGCGGGCTTGACCGCCTGCAGCGTGTAGGTCAACGGCAGGCGTTCGGGCCGATCCCGCAGCCGCCACTCGTCGTCGTCGTCGCTGTGCACCATCTGCCCGGGCAGCGCCTCCCACGGCACGCTGTCGTGTTCGACCAGCTCGGTGATGACGAGGCCGCGACCGAGCAGCGCGGTGACAATCTCGCCGATCCCGTGGTTCCAGCTGTGCGAGACGTTCTGTTCGAAGACCGCGTCGGTCTCGACGTACGTCGTGTCGTCGGTGAAGACCACCGGCTCGGCCACCTCGAAGTAGGGATAGTCGACGACGAGCCGGTCGACATGCTTCTCGTCGATGGCCCACAGCATCGGGTGACCTTCGCGGATGAAGAGCCGGCCCCCGGGGCGCAGCAGACCCTCGACCACCTCCGCCCAGCGCCGGATGTCGGGCAGCCAGCACAGCGCGCCGATCCCGGTGAAGACCAGGTCGAAACCTTCGGCCTCGAGAGCGGAGACCGCGTCGTAGGCATCGGACTCCACGAAGTCGACCTCGACCCCGGCCGCCGACGCGATCCGCCGGGCCTGCTCGAGGGCGACGCCGGAGAAGTCCAGCCCGGTCATGCGCGCGCCCAGCCGGGCCAGCGAGACCGTGTCGGTGCCGATGTGGCACTGCAGATGTACGCCGCGGAGCCCGCTGATATCGCCCAGGCGCGGCACGTCGAACCGGACCACGTGGGACAGGAAGGCCGGGGTCGTCGGCGAACCGCTGGACCGCGTACCCCGGGGACGCCGCATGGGCCGGCGCCCGTTCGTCCCACATCCGGCGGTTGACGTCTCGGTAGTCGCTCACCCGGTCAGTGTGTCGCGCGTCCGCCCAGCTCGGCCAGCCGCGCCTCGAGGAAGGTTCGTTCAGCGTCGTTGCCGACCTGCTCGATGGCGTCGCGGTAGGCCGCGGCCGCCTCGTCGGCGCGACCCAGCCGGCGCAGCAGGTCGGCCTTCGTCGCCGGCAGGTAGTGATAGGTCGCCAGCCGGCCGCCCGCTTCGATGGCCGCGAGGTCGTCCAGCGCCGCCTGGGGGCCGTGGACCATCGACACCGCGACACACCGGTTGAGCGCCACGACCGGCGAGGGCCAGACCAGCACCAGCAGGTCGTACAGGCCCAGGATCTGGCGCCAGTCGGTCGCCTCCCAGGAGGGTGACTGGCCGTGCAGCGCCGCGATGGCCGCCTGCAGGGTGAACCGTCCGGGCCGCCCGCCGCGCAGGGCGGCCTCCACCAGCTGGTCGCCGCGGCCGATCTGCCCCTGGTCCCACCGCGAGCGGTCCTGGTCCTCCAGCAGCACCAGCTGCCCCGAGCCGTCCAGCCGGGAGTCCCGGCGCGCGTCCGTGATCAGCATCAGCGCCAACAGCCCAAGGGCCTCGCGCTCGTCCGGCATCAGGACGGTCAGCAGCCGGCCTAGCTCGACCGCTCGCTGCACCAGGTCGGTGCGGACCAGCTCATGCCCGGCCGGAGCGGTGTGTCCCGCGGTGAACAGCAGATGGACGACCGTCAGCACCGCGTCGAGCCGGTCCGGGAGCTCGGCCGGCTCCGGCACCCGGTAGGGGATCCGGGCCCCGGTGATCTTCTTCTTGGCCCGGGTCACCCGCGCGGCCATCGTCGGCTCGGACACCAGGAACGCGCTCGCGATGTCCGCCGTACTGAGCCCGCAGACCAGACGCAGGGTGAGGGCCACCTGCGCCTCCCGGGCCAGCGCGGGGTGGCAGCAGGTGAAGACGAGGCGCAGCCGGTCGTCGGTGATCACCTCGTCGTCCTCCTCCACCGCCGTGTCCGGCCCGCTCGGCCCGTCCCATGCCTCGTGCGAGGTGCGTGTCACCGGGTCGACCAGCAGCGGCAGCTTGGCCCGGAGCGTCTTGTCCCGCCGCAGCTGGTCGAGCGCCCGGCGGCGCGCCGTCGTCGTCAGCCAGGCGCCCGGCGAGCGCGGGATGCCGTCCCGCACCCAGGAGACGAGCGCGATGCTGAACGCCTCGGCCGCACACTCCTCGGCCAGGTCGAGGTCCCGCGTCGTACGGGCGGTCGCGGCCAGGACGAACGCCCACTCGGCGCGGTAGGCGTCGGCGACGGCGGCCCGGACCTCGTCGGTGCTGGTCAGGAAGGCTCGCCCATGCCGACGTTCGTGGTGTCCAGGATGGGCCGGACCTCGACCCCGCCGTACGGCGCGGGACAGAGCTTGGCCACGGCGAGGGCCTGGTCGAGATCGGCCGCCTCGATCAGGTAGTAGCCGCCCAGCGCTTCCTTCGTCTCGGCGAACGGGCCGTCGGTCACGACGTCGTTGCGGATCGAGGTCGCGGTCATCGTCGGCTGCAGGGCGTTGCCGCCGAGCATCGTGGCGCCCAGCTCCCCCACCTGCTCGGCGAACCTGGTGTGCGCCTTGCCGACCTCTTCCCAGACGTCGGCCCCGCCCTCGGCGTAGGACGCCTCGGTCTCGTAGATCAGGATCAGGTACTGCGCCATGCCGGGTCTCCTTCGTCGTGGCCGCAGGTCCGGACGGGCCTGCCACTCCTCCGACGAACAGCATGCCGTCAGATCGACAGAATCCTCAGCCCCGCGTACGACGAACCACGGTCCGACGCCAGCGGCGGCGCAGGGACTCGAACCTCGACCCGGCTCCGGCCGGTTGCCGCGCCGCCTCCAGCAGCGCCGTCTCCAAGGAGGCGGTGGTGAGCTGGACCGGGACCGACCCGCCGGCGAGGGTGCGGCGCAGCAGCTCGGTCACGGCCCGGACCTCGGCCTCGCCCAGGCGGACCGGGAGGGCGCGCAGTGCTCCCACGAGGTCCTCGACGCCGTAGACCCCGGTCGTGGCCGGCTGCCGGGCCGGGGTCGGCTGGCCGACCAGGGCGATCACGGAGTGGACGGCGGTGCGCTGGCCGGGCTCCAGCCACGCCGTAACGGCGGCGGCCGACGCCTGGGCCAGCGCGCACTCACGGTCGCGGCGGACACCGTTCTGGTGCAGGATCCCGCCGACCACGTCGACCGCGCCGGCCCACTGCTTGGTGTCGATGACGACGACTCCGCCGGGACCGACCGCGACGTGGTCGATCGAGGCGAACCGGCGTCCGGGGCGGTGCAGGTCGTGCAGCAGCAGCCAGCCCTCGGGCTCGAGGGCGGCAAGGGCGGCCGCGGTGGCCGCGGTGGCCCGCAGACCGGCTCGCTGCTCGCTGCCCTCCGGACGGGACCAGACCCCGGTGTGCACTGGTCCTCCTGGACGGTCGTGGTTGCTCCCCTGTGTTGTCGACCGTCGCGCCGGGCTCCTGCACCTGCCCCCACCCGTTCGGGGGATGTCAGAGGCGCGGGTCGACCGGCTCGGACTCGAGAGCCAGCACCGCGAAGACGCATTCGTGGACCCGCCAGAGCGGCTCGCCACGGGCGGCCCGGTCCAGCGCCTCCAGGCCGAGGGCGTACTCGCGCGAGGCCAAGGATCGTTTGTGCGCGAGGCCACGTTGGCGCAGCCGCTCCAGGTTGGCCGGCTCGGTGTAGTCGGGCCCGTAGATGATCCGCAGGTACTCCCGGCCGCGCACCTTCAAGCCCGGGTTGGCCGAGACCACGCTGACCGCGGGTCAGGTTGCCAGCCGGCTTGACCACCATGCCCTCGCCGCCCGCGGCGGTCAGCTCCTCCCACCAGCGGTCGCCGCGCCGCGACGGAGGCGGGGTCGGTGGTGTCGACCCAGACCGCCGAGTCGGTCGAGGCAATCACCTCCGGGTCCACGGCGACGAGCCGGTCAGCGACGTCCAGATGCCAGGAGTGCGGGCGGCCCTGGTGCGCCGCACCTTCGGACGCGAGCAGCTGGAACGGCGCGACGCGGACGCCGTCGAGACCGTTGGTGGGCCAGCAGTATCGCCGGTACGCCGCGATGAACGCCTCCGCGTTGCCCCTGCCGGCTCTCGGGTGCGGGCCAGCAGATCGCCCAGGTCGAGGCCAGTTTCGGCCGCGCGGCTCGAGCGCGGCAACCGCCGCCGGGCAGGGCGGCGTGCGCCGCGGCCCCCACGGCGGCGTACTGGTGGCGCAACAGGTCCTCGGCCTTGGCGCTCCAGGGCAACAGCTCGGCGTCCAGGAGGAGCCAGCTCGTCTCGAGCTCGTCGAACAGACCGGCCCGCTCCGCAGCGCGCGCGCAGCCGGGCCAGCAGCTCCTCGGTGAGATCCGGGGTGAAGAACGGCCGGCCGGTCCTGGTCCAGATCGCGCCGGTGCCCTCACCCGGCGCGCCGAACCTCGGCCCGAGCAGCGTCCAGCGTCGCGACAGACCAGCACAACGGCCCGGGAGCCCATGTGCTTCTCCTCGCACACCACCTGGTGCACACCGTCCGCGCGATAGGCGTCGAACGCCTGCTCCGGGTGCTCGAGCAGGTCCGGCAAGGTCGACGTGGCCACCGGGCTCATCGTCGGCGGCAGGTAGATCAGCCACCGCGGGTCGATGGCGAACCGGCTCATCACCTCGAGCGCGGCAGCGGCGTTCTCCTCGCGCACGCTCATCCGCGGGCTGTACGTCGGTCTCCACCACACGCCGGCCCGTGACATCGGCGAGGTCGAGAACGTCCGGCTCGCGCCGACCCGGCGCTGCCCCTTCGCCGGCAGCGTCGGGGTTGACCGGGAACGGTTTGGCCGGCTCGTAGTACACCCGCGCCGCGGGCACCGAGACCAGCTCGCGCTCGGGATAGCGCAGCGCGGTCAACGAGCCGCCGAACACGCACCCGGTGTCGAGGCACAACGTGTTGTTCACCCACTCCGGCGACGGGCATCGGCGTGTGTCCGTACAGGACCATGGCCCGGCCGCGGTAGTCGTTGGCCCACGGATAGCGCACCGGCAGGCCGAACTCGTCGGTCTCCCCTGTCGTCTCGCCGTACAGGCAGAAGGAGCGCACCCGACCCGACGCGCGGCCCTGGAACCGCTCGGTCAGTCCGGCGTGCGCCACGACCAGGGCGCCGCCATCCAGGACGTAGTGCGAGATCAGGCCGTCCAGGAACGGCTCCACGGCCGCCCGGAACTCCTCGTCCTGCTCGCGCCAGCTGAGCCAGCGACTCGGCCAGCCCGTGGGTCACCTGGACCTTTCGGCCGCGCAGAGCGCGCAGCAGCTTGTTCTCGTGGTTCCCGGAGACGCACAGGGCGTCGCCTGAGGCCACCATCCCCATCACGAGACGCAGGACCCCCGGGGTGTCCGGACCCCGGTCCACGAGGTCGCCGACGAACACCGCGCGTACGCCGATCAGGGTGCCGCGCCGACGACCGGTCGGCCCTCGTCGTCACGGTCGAGCAGGTAGCCGAGCTTACCCAAGCAGCTGCTCCAGCTCAACGCGGCAGCCGTGGATGTCACCGATCACATCGAACGGCCCGGTCCGGTCCCGCAGGTCGTTGTACAGCCGGGACCGGGTGACCGTCGCCGCAGCGACCTGCGCCTCGTCCGTGAGGACGTGGACCCCGCGGAAACCCTCCCGCTGCAGGCCGCGCAGACTCGGCGCAGGAGCTCGTTGCGCTGGCGCCGGACCACATGCGCGCCGAACTGGCGCTCAGCGCGAGATGCGTTGCGCTCCAGGCAAACCCGCTCCGGTAGATCCAACACAATCGCCACCGGCAGCACGTCGTGATCGCGGGCCAGCGCCACCAGCGACTTCCGGGCCTCAGCCTGCACGTTCGTCGCGTCAACCACGGTCAGCCGACCGGCGGCCAGTCTCTTGCCGACGATGTAGTGCAGGACGTCGAACGCATCCTTCGTTGCCGACTGGTCGTTCTCGTCATCGGCCACGAGGCCCCGGCAGAAGTCGCTCGAGATCACCTCGGTCGACGCGAACTGCGCCCGGGCGAACGTCGACTTGCCGGACCCGCTCGCCCCGATGAGAACGACCAGGCTGAGGGCAGGGACGTCGAGAGCTGCGCCCGACATCGGTGACGTCGGTCATGAGGCCACCCCCGAGCCTTCGTCCGAGCCGGGTGAACACGGCCATCTGCGTGGGCGGGCCGACCTCGGGGTCGTCGAACCCGACCGGCAGGAACCGCACGTCGTACCCGTGGGCCTCGGCCACGGAGCCGGCCCACGTCGTGAACTCGGCCCGCGTCCACTCGAAGCGGTGGTCACGGTGCCGGAACGCGCCCGGCGCCAGAGATCTCGAACCGCACGTTGTGCTCGACATTCGGGGTGGTGACGACGACCGTCCGCGGTGCCGCGTAGCGGAAGACCGTCCGCTCGAGCGCCGGCAGGCGCGACGGGTCGATGTGCTCGACCACCTCCATCAGCACGACCGCGTCGAGACCGGCCAGCCGCTGGTCCCGGTAGGTCAGGGAGGACTGCAACAGACGCAGCCGCTCCCGCTGCCGCTCGGGCATCCGGTCCACGCGCAGTCGCCGCTCGGCAACATCCAGGCGCGGGCCGACACATCCGTCGCGATGACCTCGGTGAACGAGGGCTCGGCGAGGAGGGCTGCGGTCAGCGCACCCTCCCCGCAGCCGAGGTCGCCGACCCGGTGCGCGCCCGCCGCCCGCAGGACCGAGAGCACGGCTCCCCTGCCGCTGCTCGGCCAGCGGCAACGGTCGATCCGGCTCGTCGGCGTCGATGCCGGCCGGGACGGCGTTGTCCAGGTCCTCGACGGCCAGGTCATCGGTCTCGGCGAGGCGCTCCATCGCCGTACGGAACAGAGCCGACCGATGGGACAGGTAGCGGCGGGTGATCAGCGCCTTGTCCGGGTGCGAGGCCAGCCAGCCGCCCCCGGCCCGGACCAGCTTCTCGACCTCGTCCGGGCTCACCCAGTAGTGCTTGCTGTCGTCCAGTACCGGGAGCAGCACGTACAGATGGTTGAGGGCATCGGCCAGCCGGACCGCTCCGCTCAGCGTCAGGTCGACGTAGCGGGAGTCCCCCCATTCCGGGATGGTCGGGTCCAGCGGGATCGGCGTCGCCTCGACCGACCAGCCCGAGCGGCTCGAACAGCCGGCTGGCCAGCTCGGGCCCGCCACGACAGGGCAGCACCGGTACGCCGATCCGGAGCTGGATCGGCGACGCGGCCAGCTCCGGGCGAGCCTCACACCGTCCGCTGAGGGCGCTCCGGAACACCCGGCGACATCGCCACCGAGAGCATGCTCGAGGCGGCGTACGGGCGGTCGTTGACGTACTGCCGCAGCGAGAAGCCGTCCCCGGCCGGGCCCTTGCGCCCACGCACGAGACCGACCGGGTCGACCTCCAACAGCAGGGCGGCCGTGCAGCTGGCGTCGGACGCCTCCGGATAGAAGACATGGGCGGTCCCGACGGACACGTCGAACGCCTGCGGACGGCCCGGGTGTTTGTGCAGGAGATAGCCCAGGTCGCTCGCCGGCTCGGTAGTCGACGTGATAGTCAGCAGCACGATCGGCCATCATCCACGTCAGGCCGCTTGGCCGCCCCCATTTGGACCAGCGCCTCGCCAACAGGAGGAGCACGACATGACGGATCCCGTACGGCGCGTGCACTACTTCTCCGGCCAGCTCCTGTCGCCCGAGGACCTGCAGGCCGAGCAGGACTACCACCGCGAGATGCGCTACCTGCACAACCGGCTGCTCGGTCAGGGCGTGGTCAGCGGCCTGGACGTCACCGCCGGGGACGGCTCAACGGTCATCGTCAGCCCCGGTCTGGCGATCGACGGGTACGGCCGCGAGCTCGTGCTCCCCGACGAGGTTTACGTCGACATGACGGGGCTGACCGACGCCGACGCTACCCACGACGTCATCGCCAGCTGGGACCAACAACCGGACTCCTTCGTCGCCCCGGCCGAGGGCTGCTCGGACGAGGCGGCCTTCACCCGATGGCTCGAGCGGCCGCGGCTCTCGCTCGTGCCGTCGGGCCAGGCACCGGACGGGTCCGTCGTCCTCGGCCGGGTCGGGTTGTCGCCAGGCGGGGCGGCCGCTGTCGATGTCAGCGGCCGTAGCACCTGGCAACGGGCCGATGCCGGACCAGGCGCGTAGCCGCAAGGACGCTCTATTGACGCGCGAGTAGGCGCGGAGAAGACTCCCGTTCAACCGTCGGGAGGCGTTCGCCATGGCGTGGAATCTCACCGGTAGCTATGCCGAAACCTGCTCTTGCGAGCTGATGTGCCCGTGCAACCTGTCGCTCGACCACGGGGCGACCTACGACTTCTGCCGGGTGACCCTGGCGTTCAACATTCGCGAGGGGCAGGTCGAGGGCACGGACATCTCTGGCCGCCGGGTCGTGCTCATCGCCGACACTCCGAAGGTGATGACCGACGGGAACTGGCGGCTCGGGGTGTACGTCGACGACCAGGCGGACGACGCGCAGTTCGACCAGCTGGTCAAGGTCTTCGGCGGCCAGCTCGGTGGGCCGATGGGTGCCCTGGCTCCGCTCGTGGGCGAGGTGCTTGGGGTGGAGCGGGCCGCGATCGACATGAGCGACGACGGGTTGCTGCACAGCGTGCGGGTCGGCGACTCGATCGACTTCGAGATCCAGGACGTCGTCCCCTTCGGGGTCCAGACCGGCGAGCCGGTCCGCTTCCACGGCATGTTCCACCCCGTGGGTTCGGACCTGACGATGGCCGAGGCCCAGCACACTCGGATCAACGCGTTCGGCATCACCTACGAGGGCAAGACCGGACTGTCGACGTCGCAGTTCTCCTGGGCGGCTTGACCGTCCGCGGGCGAGCCGTGCAGCCAACCTCGCCCGACGACCTCACACCGCTGTACACGGCGGCGCGGGCCCGACTTGCCCTTGTCGCAGCGTTGTTCGTCGTCGCGACCGTCGGCTGGGTGTGGACGGCGAACCGCATGCGCGGCATGGATGCCGGGCCCTGGACTGCCTTGGGCAGTGTCGGCTGGTTCCTCGGCGTCTGGGTCGTGATGATGGCCGCGATGATGTTCCCGTCGGTCGCACCGACGGTCGCGCTCTACGCGCGCATGACGAAGCAACGCTCGTCTCTGCTGGCGTGGGTGTTCGCGGCGGGCTATCTGATGGTGTGGGCGGTGGCCGGTCTGGTCGCGTTCGCCGTGGGGGCCGTGGCGACGAGGGTTCTCGGAGGTCGACTCGACTGGGACAGCGCGGGCCGCGCGCTGTCCGGGGTGACCCTGATCGCGGCAGCGGTCTACGAGCTGACCCCGCTCAAGAACGTTTGCCTCGGCAAGTGCCGCAGCCCCCTCGGCGCGCTGCTGGGCTCGTGGCGGGAAGGGCGCTCCGGCGCGCTGCGGATGGGCGCCCGGAACGGGGCCTGGTGCGTCGGTTGCTGCTGGGCGCTGATGGCTGCGCTCTTCGCCCTCGGCGTGATGAGCGTGTCCTGGATGGCGTTGGTGGCGGCCATCATCGCAGCCGAGAAGGCGATCCCCTGGCGGCGGATCGTGACCTACGGCACGGCAACGGTTCTGCTGGTTCTGGGCATCCTGGTGCTAGCCGCCCCCAGCGCGCTGCCCGGCCTCACCATCCCCTCCAGCATGACGATGCAGATGCCCTGAGACCGACCGGGAACCGTATCGCCCCTGGCGTGCGTACCCGTTGAAACGAGCAGCTCCGCTCGTCGACGCGGCCCGGAAGGGGACTGATCATGATCGACCTGACTGACTGCCCGGACTGCGGCGCGCCGGCGGAAGTCCGCTGGTGGGCGGTGTTCGCCGGCACTGAGGGACGGGCCGGACTGTTGTGCGCCCGTCAGCACTGGATGGTCGTGCCCGCAACGTCATTGCCGGTCGTTGCCCCGATCGCGATCCCCACGCAGCGAACCACCAGCGCGGAGAGTCCGGTCATGAGCTGGCTGCCCTCCCGGCGCAAGTCGCAGAGCTGACCCGCGCTGGGTTCGAACGACTCGCGTCAGTCGCGCCCGGCGTCGCGCAGCAGGTCCGCGAACGGCGTGGGCGACTCGAACGGGTCCTTTGCTCCAACAACCGGCCGCGACGCGATCAGATCGGCCAGCTCGCCAGCGGCTCGGGTGGCTCGGTCGGCCAGCCGCTCGGTTGCCGCGTCGCCGGTGCCCCAGTCATCGGTGGCCGCGAACACGCCGGTCGGCACGACCACCGCGTGGAGATAGGTGAACAACGGCCGCATCGCGTGGTCGACGACGAGCGAGTGCCGAGGCGTCCCGGCCGTCGCGCCGACCAGCACCGGCTTGCCCGCCAACGCGTCCTTGTCGATTACGTCGAAGAACGTCTTGAAGAGCCCGCTGTACGACGCGGTGAACGTCGGCGTGACGGCCACCAGGCCGTCCGCACCGGTGACCGTGTCGACCGCCGCGCGCAGCCGAGCGTTCGGGAAGCCGGTGAGCAGGTTGTCGGCCAGGTCCCGCGCCAGCTCGCGCAGCTCGACGACCTCGACCGTGGCGGACACGTCTCGTTCGCCGAGGGCTTCGACCGTGGCCGCGGTCAGCCGGTCGGCCAGGAGCCGGGTCGACGACGGCACCGACAGTCCGGCGCTGACGACCGCCAGGGTGCGGGTCGTCATCGGGCCGCGACCTGGTCCGAGGGCCCCTTGCTCGGGACGACCTCAGCCCGCTGGGCGGCCAGGAGCGAGGCGTGCGTCGGTGCCTCGGGCACGTGGGCCGGCTTGAGCGCGGCGAACTCACGGCGCAGCACGGGCACGACCTCCTCGCCGAGGATGTCCAGCTGCTCGAGCACGGTCTTCAGCGGCAGGCCGGCGTGGTCGACGAGGAACAGCTGCCGTTGGTAGTCGCCGACATAGTCCCGGAAGCCGAGGGTCCGCTCGATCACCTGCTGCGGGCTGCCCACGGTGAGCGGAGTCTCGCTGGTGAACTCCTCGAGCGACGGTCCGTGGCCGTAGACCGGTGCGTTGTCGAAGTACGGCCGGAACTCCCGTACGGCGTCCTGGCTGTTCGCCCGCATGAACACCTGCCCGCCGAGACCGACGATGGCCTGGTCGGCCGCGCCGTGGCCGTAGTGCTCGAACCGGCGCCGGTAGAGCTCGACCATCTGCTGCGTGTGCTCGGGCGGCCAGAAGATGTGGTTGTGGAAGAAGCCGTCGCCGTAGTACGCCGCCTGCTCGGCGATCTCCGGGCTGCGGATCGACCCGTGCCAGACGAAGGGTGGCACGCCGTCCATCGGCCGCGGCGTCGAGGTGAAGCTCTGCAGCGGCGTGCGGAACTTGCCCTTCCAGTCGACGACGTCCTCGCGCCAGAGCCGGTGCAGCAGCGCGTAGTTCTCGATCGCCAGCTGGATGCCGTTGCGGATGTCCTGGCCGAACCACGGGTAGACCGGGCCGGTGTTGCCGCGGCCGAGCATGAGGTCCACCCGGCCGTCGGCCAGGTGCTGCAGCATCGAGTAGTCCTCGGCGATCTTCACCGGGTCGTTGGTCGTGATCAGCGTCGTGGCGGTCGACAGCTGCAGCCGCTCGGTCTGGGCGGCGATGAAGCCGAGGGTGGTCGTCGGCGAGGACGAGATGAACGGCGGGTTGTGGTGCTCGCCGAGAGCGAAGACGTCGAGCCCGACCTCCTCGGCCTTCTTCGCGATGGCGACGACGGCCTTGATCCGGTCCGCCTCGCTCAGCGCCCGGCCGGTCGTCGGGTCGGTCGTGATGTCGCTGACCGAGAACACTCCGAACTGCATCGCTGACTCTCCCAGTTTGTTGACGACGCAACTATATGGCGGCTAACGCGGCCGTCAGGCCCAGCATTCCGTACGGCGTCCGACCGGCTAGCCGAGCAACCTGATCTGGCAACGGACGCCCGGCGAGCTCGCGATCCGGCTGTCACCCGTCACCAGCGGGGCACCCAGGGCCTCGGCCAGAGCGACGTACGCCGCGTCGTACGACGTGAGGTTGTCTCGGAGCTCCCAACAGCGGCCCACGAGCGCCGTGTGCCGAGCGCGCTGGATCGCCAGGTCCTTCAGGTCCTGCACAGCCAGCTCGGCCCGTCGCGTCGGGAGGCTGCCGGCCTGCGCGAGTCGGCGGATGACCGAGAGCACCTCAAGATCAATGAGCTCCGGCGCCGCCAGGGTTTGCCCGTAGATCTCGGCTCGGGCTTGGTCTCCGTCCTTGCCGTCGTCGATGAGCGCCGTGACGAGGACGCTGGCGTCAACGACGATCACGATCACCCCGGACGGCGCGCGTCGCCGCTCTCAAGGTCAGAGATCCTCCGGCTCGCCCACCCGCTCGGTCCAGCACCTCATCCACGGTGGGTCGACTCGCTTGCTCGATCAGCTGGGTCAACAGGTACTCCTGGAGCGACTGGTGCGCGGCCGCGGCCCGCTGCCGCAGGACGGCGTGAGTCGTCTCGGGGACATCCTTGATTTGCACGCTAGGCATGGCGCCATTATGGCGCCACCGGCGCCGAAAGACCATCGGATCGCTCACGCCGCTCTCGCATTGAGGCAACCGCGCGTCACCGATGACGCGCCGTTGCCTCAATACGGTGAGAAGTGCTGGCGGACAAGCGAAGGGGCACCGGCTTTGGCCGGTGCCCCTTCGGGTTGTGCTGGGTTGTGCGGGTCGACTAGCTGCAGCCGCTGGTCGAGCCGCAGCCTTCGCAGACGTAGCAGGAGCCGGCGGCGCGCATCTTGACGCCGCAGGTCATGCACATCGGCGCGTCGGACGCCTTGCCGGTCAGCTTCTCCATCAGCTCAGCCGAGGAGTGCACCGAGCTGGAGACCGCCTTGGCCGAAGCCGCACCGGCCCCGGACGTGATCTCGGCCGCCGTGACCTCGCCGGGCTCGGCGTGGTCGTGGCCCTCGTGCGACTCCGACGACCCCGCGGCCTTCGCCGTGAAGTCGCGCTCGGTCGATGACTCGGACGACTCGCTCGTGTCGGCCTTCTTGGCGCCCGGGGTGACGACCGCGCTCGACGCGTAGCCCGCGATCTCGGCCTCGTCGTCCTCGTCGTCGCTGTCGTCCGCGACGTACGAGCCGGTCTCGAGCTGACGGGCCCGCTCCTCGGCGGTGTAGATCCCCAGGTAGGACCGGGTCTCGAAGTCCAGGTGGTCCAACGCGAGCCGACGGAACACGTAGTCCATCAGCGACTGGGCCATCCGCACGTCCGGGTCGTCAGTCATGCCGGCCGGCTCGAACCGCATGTTGGTGAACTTCTCGACGAAGGTCTCCAGCGGCACGCCGTACTGCAGCGCCACCGAGATGGCGACCGAGAAGGCATCCATGACGCCGGCCAGGGTCGAGCCCTGCTTGCCGAACTTCAGGAAGATCTCGCCCAGGCCGTCGTCCGGGTAGGACCCGGCCGTGAGGTAGCCCTCGGCGCCGCCGACCGCGAACGACGTGGTCTGGCTCGGGCGGCGCTTGGGCAGGCGCTTGCGCGTCGGCCGGTGCACCTCGGAGGCCGCCTGCACCGCAGCCTCGACCGCGGCCACCGTCTCCGCACTCTGCTGCGGCTTGGCCTTGGCGTCGGACAGCGGCTGGCCGACCTTGCAGTTGTCGCGGTAGACCGCGAGCGCCTTCAGGCCGAGCTTCCAGCCCTGCAGGTAGACGTCCTCGATCTCCTCGACCGTGGCGTCCTCGGGCAGGTTGACCGTCTTGGAGATCGCACCGGACAGGAACGGCTGGGCCGCCGCCATCATCCGGACGTGACCCATGGCCTCGATCGAGCGCTCGCCCATCGCGGTGTCGAACACCGAGTAGTGCTCCGGGCGCAGGCCCGGGGCGTCGACGACGTGGCCGTGCTCGGCGATGAACTCGACGATCGCCTCGACCGTCTCCTCGGTGTAGCCGAGCTTGCGCAGCGCCCGCGGGATGGTCAGGTTGACGATCTGCATCGAGCCGCCGCCGACCAGCTTCTTGAACTTGACCAGCGAGAAGTCCGGCTCGATGCCGGTCGTGTCGCAGTCCATCATGAAGCCGATGGTCCCGGTGGGTGCGAGCACGGAGGCCTGAGCGTTCCGGAAACCGTTGCGCTCACCCGTCTTCACGACCTTGTCCCAGGCCTTGGTGGCCAGCCGCTGCACGTCCTTGTCGAGCGTGGTCACGGTGCGGATCGCGTCGTTGGCGGCGGCGTGCTTGCGCATGACCCGCTTGTGGGCGTCCGCGTTGCGGGCGTAGCCGGCGTACGGGCCAACGACCGCGGCCAGCTCGGCCGAGCGGGCGTAGGCGGTGCCGGTCATCAGCGAGGTGATGGCGCCGGCCAGCGCCCGGCCACCCTCGGAGTCGTAGCCCAGGCCCGAGGCCATCAGCAACGCGCCGAGGTTGGCATAGCCGATGCCCAGCTGGCGGTAGTCCCGCGTCGTGTCGCCGATCGCCTTGGTCGGGAAGTCGGCGAAGCAGATCGAGATGTCCATCGCGGTGATGACCAGCTCGACCACCTTGGCGAACCGCTCGCCGTCGAAGGTGTCGTCCTCCTTGAGGAACTTCAGCAGGTTGAGGCTGGCCAGGTTGCACGAGGAGTTGTCCAGCGACATGTACTCCGAGCAGGGGTTGGACGCGGTGATCCGGCCGGTCTCGGGGTTGGTGTGCCAGTCGTTGATCGTGTCGTCGTACTGGATCCCCGGGTCGGCGCAGAGCCAGGCCGCCTTGGCGATCTTGTCGAACAGCTCCTTGGCGTCGACGGTCTCGATCACCTCGCCGGTCATCCGCGAGGTCAGCCCGAACTCGCGACGCTCCTCGACCGCGCGCATGAACTCGTCGTTGACCCGGACCGAGTTGTTGGCGTTCTGGTACTGCACCGAGGTGATGTCGCGCCCGCCGAGGTCCATGTCGAATCCGGCGTCGCGCAGGACCCGGATCTTGTCCTCCTCGCGGGCCTTGGTCTCGATGAACTCCTCGATGTCCGGGTGGTTCACGTCGAGCACCACCATCTTGGCCGCACGACGGGTCGCCCCACCGGACTTGATCGTGCCGGCCGACGCGTCGGCGCCGCGCATGAAGCTGACCGGGCCGGATGCGGTGCCGCCGCTGGAGAGCAGCTCCTTGGAGGAGCGGATCCGGGACAGGTTCAGACCCGCACCCGAGCCGCCCTTGAAGATGAAGCCCTCTTCCTTGTACCAGGTCAGGATCGAGTCCATCGAGTCGTCGACGGCCAGGATGAAGCAGGCCGAGACCTGCTGCGGCGCATCGGTGCCGACGTTGAACCAGACCGGGGAGTTGAAGCTGAAGACCTGGTGCAGCAGGGCCCAGGTGAGCTCGTGCTCGAAGACCTCGGCGTCCTCGTCGGTCGCGAAGTAGCCGTGGTCGACGCCGGCCTTGGTGTAGGTCAGGACGACCCGGTCGATCAGCTGCTTGAGACCGGTCTCGCGCTGCTCGGTGTCGAGCGCGCCGCGGAAGTACTTGGTCGTGACGATGGTCGAGGCGTTGACGCTCCAGAAGTCCGGGAACTCCACGCCACGCTGCTCGAAGATCGTCTCGCCGGTCTTCCAGTTCTGCTGCACGACGTCGCGCCGCTCCCAGGTCACCTCGTCATACGGGTGCACGCCTGGGGTCGTGTAGATGCGCTCGATGGTCAGCCCCCCGGCCGTCTTGCGCTTGGCCCGCGCGCCGCCCTGTGCGGCGGAGCCCGAGCCGTTCGTGGTCTGCGTCATGCCATTTCCCCTCGGTGATCTTTCGTCGGTCTGGTTCGTACGTCGTCTGGTGCTTCGCTGTCGTGCAACTGCGTGCTGATGGGGAAGGTCCGGGCTGGTGGCCGTCGGCGGCGGATGCCTTCCCCAGCGCCCGCCGCCGCCGGCGTCTAGGGCTGCGCGGCCTGGGTGTCGGCGGCGCGGGTGTCGGCCGAGTCGGGCGAGTCATGGCCGGGCTCGACCCCGGTCGGGACGTGCTCGGCCCGCAGCAGGGTGATCGCGGACTCGAAGTCCTCGAGCGAGTCGAAGGCCTGGTAGACGGAGGCGAACCGCAGGTAGGCGACCTCGTCGAGCTCGCGCAGCGGCTCGAGCGTGGCCAGCCCGACCTCGTGGGCGTCGACCTCGGCGGACCCGGTGGCCCGCACGGTCTCCTCGACCCGCTGGGCGAGCAGCGCCAGGTCATCCTCGCCGACCGGCCGGCCCTGGCAGGCCTTGCGGACCCCCGCGAGGACCTTGGCCCGGCTGAACGGCTCGGTCGCGCCGGAGCGCTTGAGCACGCTCAGGCTGGCGGTCTCCAGGGTGGTGAACCGGCGCCCGCACTCGGGGCACTGGCGGCGCCGGCGGATCGCGGTGCCGTCGTCGGCGGTGCGGCTGTCGACCACCCGGGAGTCGCCGTGACGACAGAACGGACAGTGCATCGGACGCCTCCTCTACTCCCAGTGGTATCAACCACCACCGACAGCCGAATCGTCCCTATCTCAGCCCCCGGTTGGAGCCCCGCCTGGGGATCCAGGTTGTCGCGGTAGACCGCGAGCGCCTTCAGGCCGAGCTTCCAGCCCTGCAGGTAGACGTCCTCGATCTCCTCGACCGTGGCGTCCTCGGGCAGGTTGACCGTCTTGGAGATCGCACCGGACAGGAACGGCTGGGCCGCCGCCATCATCCGCACGTGCCCCATCGGCGTCGATCGAGCGCTCGCCCATCGCGGTGTCGAAGACCTCGTAGTGCTCCGGGCGCAGGCCCGGTGCGTCGATGACGTGGCCGTGCTCGGCGATGAACTCGACGATCGCCTCGACCGTCTCCTCGGTGTAGCCGAGCTTGCGCAGCGCCCGCGGGATCGTCAGGTTCACGATCTGCATCGAGCCGCCGCCGACGAGCTTCTTGAACTTCACCAGCGAGAAGTCCGGCTCGATGCCCGTCGTGTCGCAGTCCATCATGAAGCCGATGGTCCCGGTCGGGGCGAGCACCGACGCCTGGGCGTTGCGGAAGCCGTTGCGCTCGCCCGTCTTCACGACCTTGTCCCAGGCCTTGGTGGCCAGCCGCTGCACGTCCTTGTCGAGCGTGGTGACGGTGCGGATCGCGTCGTTGGCGGCGGCGTGCTTGCGCATGACCCGCTTGTGCGCGTCGGCGTTGCGGGCGTAGCCCTCGTACGGCCCGACGACCGCGGCCAGCTCGGCCGACCGCGCGTACGCCGTGCCGGTCATCAGCGAGGTGATCGCGCCGGCCAGCGCCCGGCCGCCCTCGGAGTCGTAGCCCAGGCCCGACGCCATCAGCAGCGCGCCGAGGTTGGCGTAGCCGATGCCCAGCTGCCGGTAGGCCCGCGTCGTGTCCCCGATCGCCTTGGTCGGGAAGTCGGCGAAGCAGATCGAGATGTCCATCGCGGTGATGACCAGCTCGACCACCTTGGCGAACCTCTCACCGTCGAAGGTGTCGTCGTCCTTGAGGAACTTCAGCAGGTTCAGGCTGGCCAGGTTGCACGAGGAGTTGTCCAGCGACATGTACTCCGAGCACGGGTTGGACGCGGTGATCCGGCCGGTCTCGGGGTTGGTGTGCCAGTCGTTGATCGTGTCGTCGTACTGGATGCCCGGGTCGGCGCACTCCCACGCCGCCTTGGCGATCTTGTCGAACAGCGTCTTGGCGTCGACGGTCTCGATGACCTCGCCGGTCTTGCGGGCCCGCAGGCCGAACTCCCGGCCCTCCTCGACCGCCCGCATGAACTCGTCGTTGACCCGGACCGAGTTGTTGGCGTTCTGGTACTGCACCGAGGTGATGTCGCGGCCGCCGAGGTCCATGTCGAACCCGGCGTCGCGCAGGACCCGGATCTTGTCCTCCTCGCGGGCCTTGGTCTCGATGAACTCCTCGATGTCCGGGTGGTCCACGTCGAGGACGACCATCTTGGCCGCGCGCCGGGTCGCCCCACCGGACTTGATCGTGCCGGCGCTCGCGTCGGCGCCGCGCATGAAGCTGACCGGGCCGGAGGCCGTGCCGCCGCTGGAGAGCAGCTCCTTGGACGAGCGGATCCGGGACAGGTTCAGGCCGGCGCCGGAGCCGCCCTTGAAGATGAACCCCTCCTCCTTGTACCAGGTCAGGATCGAGTCCATCGAGTCGTCGACGGCCAGGATGAAGCAGGCCGAGACCTGCTGCGGCGCATCGGTGCCGACGTTGAACCAGACCGGCGAGTTGAAGCTGAAGACCTGGTGCAGCAGCGCCCAGGTCAGCTCGTGCTCGAAGACCTCGGCGTCCGCCTCGGTCGCGAAGTAGCCGTGGTCGACCCCGGCCTTGGCGTAGGTCAGGACGACCCGGTCGATCAGCTGCTTGAGCCCGGTCTCGCGCTGCTCGGTGCCGAGCGCGCCGCGGAAGTACTTGGTCGTGACGATGGTCGAGGCGTTGACGCTCCAGAAGTCCGGGAACTCCACGCCGCGCTGCTCGAAGATCGTCTCGCCGGTCTTCCAGTTCTGCTGGACGACGTCGCGCCGCTCCCAGGTCACCTCGTCGTACGGGTGCACACCGGGCGTGGTGTAGATGCGCTCGACGGTCAGCCCCCCGGCCGCCTTGCGCTTGGCCCGCGCGCCGCCGGTGGAGGCGGACGAGTTCGAGCCGTTCGTGGTCTGCGTCATGCCCTATTCCCCTCGTGGTTCCTTCATCGGTCTCATGCTGAGGTCTGTGTCGCTGTCTGGGTGTCTGCTGTCGTGCTGGTGCGTGCTGGCTGGGGAGGGTCGTGCTGGTGGCCGTCGGCGGCGGATGCCTTCCCCAGCGCCCGCCGCCGCGGCGTCTAGGGCTGCGCGCCTCGCCGGTGCGGCCGAGCGCGGCGCTGGGCTCGACCCCGGTCGGGGCGTGCTCGGCGCGCAGCAGCGTGATGGCCGCCTCGAAGTCCTCGAGCGAGTCGAACGCCTGGTAGACGCTAGGCGAACCGCAGGTAGGCGACCTCGTCCAGCTCGCGCAGCGGCTCGAGCGTGGCCAGGCCGACCTCGTGGGCGTCGATCTCGGCCGAGCCGGTGGCCCGGACGGTCTCCTCGACCCGCTGGGCCAGCCGGGCCAGGTCGTCCTCGCCGACCGGCCGGCCCTGGCAGGCCTTGCGGACGCCGGCGAGCACCTTGGCCCGGCTGAACGGCTCGGTCGCGCCGGAGCGCTTCAGCACGCTCAGGCTCGCGGTCTCGACCGTGGTGAACCGGCGGCCGCACTCCGGGCACTGGCGGCGGCGGCGGATCGCCGTGCCGTCGTCGGCCGTGCGGCTGTCGACCACCCGGGAGTCGCCGTGACGGCAGAACGGACAGTGCATGACGGCTCCTCTCGCTATCCCTTCCCCGCCCCCACGGCGTCTAGGGCTGCGGTGATCCGGCGGGCTGGCCGGCGGACCGGCTGTCCGGCTCGACCCCGGTCGGGGCGTGCTCGGCGCGCAGCAGCGTGATGGCGGCCTCGAAGTCCTCGAGCGACTCGAAGGCCTGGTAGACCGAGGCGAACCGCAGGTAGGCGACCTCGTCGAGCTCGCGCAGCGGCTCGAGCGTGGCCAGGCCGACCTCGTGCGCGTCGACCTCGGCCGATCCGGTCGCCCGGACGGCCTCCTCGACCCGCTGCGCCAGCAGGGCCAGGTCGTCCTCGCTGACCGGGCGGCCCTGGCAGGCCTTCCGGACACCGGCGAGGACCTTGACCCGGCTGAACGGCTCGGATGCCCCCGAGCGCTTCAGCACGCTCAGGCTGGCCGTCTCCAGAGTGGTGAACCGGCGGCCGCACTCGGGGCACTGCCGGCGCCGCCGGATCGCGGTGCCATCGTCCGCGGTGCGGCTGTCCACGACGCGGGAGTCGCCGTGACGACAGAACGGACAGTGCATCAGACGCCTCCTCTACTCCCATGGTGGTCAACCACCGCCGACGCCTGGTTGCTCCCCCTCCAGCGCCTCGGCTGGCCCCCGGCTGGGGATCCTGCTGTGGACCGGCCTGGGGACATCTCCGCTGAGGCGGTGGATAACCCCGTTCAGCCTGTGCGCAACATGTGGGCGAACGACATCGGTGTAACTACTAGATGTAGGGGTACGTTATGCCGACTCTCGACCCGAGGTCAAGACCTGTGCGCGTAGAGATTTCGGCGCGTGTCGCGCCTGCCGCTCTAGGGGGCGGGGACGGCGAGCCGCGGTGCCGGCCGCGACGATTCGTGCTCGGCGAGGCGCGTTGGCAGCCTTGGCTGACGATCCGGGCGATCGTGTCCCGGCGGTCGGCCCGCGGCGCGACGTCCTGCGCGATGGACCACAGCGTCTGGCCGGGCTGGACGACCACGGTCCGAGTGGGGGCCGGGCCAGCGGCGGAGCCGGTGTCCGGCCGCCGAGCCGCACCCGCGATGACCCCGGACAGGGCGAACGCCAGCACCGCACCGACGGCCAGCAGGACGACGAGCAGGGCCAGCCGGCCGCGGCGGGTGAGCTGGACCGCACCGGTGCGCTGCGCACCCGCGCCGGCGGAGCCGGACGGCAGGCGCAGGCCCGGCGTGGCAGCCGGCACGAGCCGCAGGTGCTGGCCGCGCTGACGGGGCAGGACGGTCCGGCCGACCGGTCGAGCAGCGGCGGATCCGAACTCGCGGTCAGAGTCGACCTGGGGGTCGAGCTCGTGGATCGATGTCGCTGCGGTCATGCTGGCCTCCTGGGAAGGGATCGAACGATCCGTTCGATCGAACGCCTGTACGAGTTCTAACACATCCGGCCGACATTCGTCGAGAGACACGTCGAACACATGTTTGAAACTGCTGTACGAACCTCGTACGGTGGGCACCGAGAGTCGGGACGCTTGGCCGGCTCGCCGCCGTGCCGCCTCCCGTGCCGTTGCGTTCATGGGTCAAGCCCAGCAGCGACCACCGACAACGGACCGGCGGCCAGCACGACGAACCAGCTGGTCCAGCACCGAGGCGGCCCGACCAGCGGGCCGCGGACAGGAGGCACCGACATGGCGCGGACACCGGCCAAGCGGCCAGCGAAGGCGGCCACCAAGGCCACGACAGCAGCCGGCGCGAGGGCCAGCGAAGGCCCCGTCCACCACAGCTGCGCCGGCCGGGCAGCCGGCGGCCAAGCGGGCGGCGAAGACCAAGGCCGCGGCCGTCAAGGTCAAGCGCGGGCGCCCCAGCAACGAGGTGATCGTGCAGGAGTACGGCGACTCGGCGGCGGCGACGGCCTGACCGCACGGCAGCGCCGGGTGCTCGAGGAGATCCGGGACAGCGTCGAGCAGCGCGGGCTACCCGCCGAGCATGCGCGAGATCGGCATCGCGGTCGGCCTGACCAGCCCGAGCAGCGTCGCCCACCAGCTGGCGGCGTTGGAGCGCAAGGGTTTCCTGCGCCGCGACCCCAACCGCCCGCGGGCCATCGAGGTGTTCATGCCCGGTGAGACCAAGGGCGTGCGCTACCACGACTCCTCGACCGCGGCGGCGTTCGACGAGACCGGCGTCAGGGACAGCCGGCCCGGAGGCGACCTACGTGCCGGTGCTCGGCCGGATCGCGGCCGGTGGCCCGATCCTCGCCGAGGAGGCGGTCGAGGACGTCTTCCCCCTCCCCCGGCAGATCGTCGGCGACGGCCAGCTGTTCCTGCTCAAGGTGGTCGGCGACTCGATGGTCGACGCGGCCATCTGCGACGGCGACTGGGTCGTGGTCCGTCAGCAGTCCGACGCGGTCAACGGCGACATCGTCGCGGCCATGCTCGACGGCGAGGCGACGGTGAAGACGTTCAAGCGCAAGGACGGCCACGTCTGGCTGATGCCGCACAACCCGGCGTACTCGCCGATCGACGGCGACCACGCCGTCGTCCTCGGGCGGGTGCAGGCGGTGCTGCGCAAGGTCTGAGGCCCGACTGCACCGCTGCGCTCACCTGGTGGCTAGGGAGCGGTGCCGTAGTCGGCGGTGGCGATGGCCCGCGCGGTCATCGCCTCGTCGAACTCTCCGACCCCTCGATGTTGCGGGACGAACCCGACCAGCACCCCGTCCCGCATGATCTGCGCCTCGAGCCCGGCCGCGCCGTCGACGTCCCACAGCGCCTCGCGCCCGTCACCGAGCGGCACCCGGATGCCGAACCGGTACGCCGAGGGGCGGGCGACGTGGGCGATCAGGCCGTAGCCGCGCAGGGCCTCGGCGATCCGGGTGGCTTCGTCCTCCTGCATCGGGTGAGTGTGCCTGCGCGTTACTGGACGTTCGCTGTGAGTCCCGTGGACGCCAGCGCAGTCGGCGGCGAGCTCGACGTCGGCCTCGTCGTTCCAGAGGTGGAAGCGCGATCCGCACCCGGCCGGCCCGGCCGGCGACGACCGCTCCCCGCTGGGCGAGGGCAGCGGCCAGCGCTCCCGAGGGATCCGGCAGCGAGACCACGGCGCGGCCCTGGGGTTCGAGCCCGAGCCGGGCCAGCAGGGCGTCGGCCAGCCCGGCGTCGTAGGCCCGCACCTGCTCGGGGTCGACCGCCGCGAACAGCTCCATCGCCGGCACCGAAGCCGGCCCAGCACAGCCAGGCCGGGGAGACGTCGAACCGGCGGGCGTCCGCGGCCAGCTGCATGTCCGGCCCGTAGCAGGAGTCCCACCGCGACTCCCCGGCGTACCAGCCGGCCTGCGAGCGGTCGCAGCCGGTCCATGACCTCCGGCCGCACGGTCAGGTACGCCGTGCCGCGCGGGTGGCACAGCCACTTGTACGCCGAGCAGGTCGTCACGTCGAACCGGCTGGCGTCAGACGGCATCCAGCCGGCGGCCTGGGTCAGGTCGCACAGGGTCAGCACGCCGTGCCGGGCCGCCGCCTCCCGGACCGCGTCCGCGTCGGCGACCACGCCGTTCGCCGACTGGGCCAGCGAGAAGGCCACCGCCGTCGTCGCCGGGCCGATCGCGTCGGCCAACCCGGCCAGCGGCACCTGCCGCACCCGGACGCCTCGGTCGGCGTGCACCAGGAACGGGAAGACCACCGAGGTGAAGTCGCCCTCGGGCACGACCACCTCGGCGCCGTCCGGGAGTGAGGCCGCGACCAGCGAGACCATCGCGGACGTGTGCGAACCCGTGGCCACCCACGCCGGTGGGCACCCCGACCAGCCCGGCGAACAGCTCGCGGCAGCGGGCCACCGCGTCGTCGTAGCCCACGGCCGACGCTGGCCACCGGCCCAGCGCCCAGGTCGTGCGCCATGGCCTCGACCACCGAGGTGGGCGGCACGCCCAGCGTCGCGGCGTTCAGGTAGCCGGGCCGGCGCGGCCACGCCGCCCGGACCTGGGCGAGGGACAGGGCGGCGACGGCGGTGTCGGACATCTGTCGAGCCTGGCACAGCGGCCGTTGTCGCCGGCCCCTGGTTCACTTCCGGGATGGCAGCACGGGCGGGCTGCGGGAGGGCGCATGCATGGGCACGGACAGCGCCGAGTCCCGGAGAGCCGCGCCGGTCTGCCGGTGCGGTCCTTCCGACGGTCGCCGCGCTGGAGCGCTGGCTCCCCGCACGTCACCGACCCCGGCATCTGGGTCAAGCTGGCCAAGAAGGGCGCGGCCACCGTCGATCACCCGCACCGAGGCCCTCGACACGATGATCTGCTTCGGCTGGATCGACAGCCAGGGCGGCACCTACGACGACGGCTGGTGGCTGC
>CAWCEI010000003.1:0-292381 GCA_963794535.1 uncultured Actinomycetota bacterium | reverse complement strand
CATCGTCACGACCGCCTGACTCCCCGGCGCCGATTTCCCTGCGTATCACCCGAATGGCGGTGGCGGACCACCCGTTCGCCCGGTAGTTGGACGCCCTTCTTCAGGGCGTTCTGGGCACGACCGATTACTCCTCAGGACTCTCTTGTGCTCGAGGAGGTGTGATGTCGACGACGACGCTGCAGGGCCGTGCCCAGACGCTGATCCATCAGCGTCTCCTGCGCGTGTCCGTCTACACCGTTGTCGCCGTCGTCTACCTCGTCTTCGCCGTCTCAACGGTCCCCGGCGTCCGCCCCACCCCGGGCTACAACGTCTGGCTCGACGGCTGGCTCAACAACATCGCCTACCTGCTGAGCCCGGTGGTCTGCCTGCTGCGCTGCCGGCACAGCCGGACGTTCGCCCGGAGCTGGAAAGTCCTGGCAGCCGGGCTGGCCGTCTACGGGCTGGGCAACGTCTACTGGACGATCTTCATCCGGCCGCAGAACCCGGAGCCGTTCCCCTCGATCGCCGACGGCATGTGGCTCTCCTTCTACGCCTTCGCCTTCGTCGCTCTGCTGCTGATCGTCCGCGACATCGCCCAGCGCCTGCCGCTCAGCCTGTGGCTCGACGGCATCGTGGGTGGCCTGGCGGTTGCCGCCGTCATGGCCGCGGTGGCCGGCCCGGTCCTCAGCGTGACCGGAGGCAGCTCGGCCGCCGTCCTCACCACGCTCGCCTACCCTCTGCTGGATGCGCTGCTGCTGCTGGTGCTGACCGCGGTGCTGGCCCTCTTCCACTGGCGGCCGCCCGCCGGGATGTGGTTCTTCGCAGCCGGTTTGACGTCGTTCGTGCTCGCCGACATGGTCTACCTGTTCCACGCGGCCAACGGGACCTACCAGCCCGGTGGCATCAACGACACGGCGTGGGTCGTTGCGACGATGCTGATGGGCTTCGCTGCCGGGCGCTCCCGCAAGCCGGCCGGCGTGGTCCTGCCGTCCTGGCTGCTCTTGGGGATCCCGGTCGGCGCGACACTGGTCGCCGTCACGATGCTGGTCTTCTCCAGCAGCTACGACCTGCACCCGGTGGCCGTCGCCCTGGCCGGGCTCACGATCACCGCGGCGTTGGTCCGGCTCATCGTGACGTTCGGCGAGGTACGCCGGCTGGCGCACAGCCGGGAGCTGGCTTTGACCGACGAGCTCACCGGTCTGGGCAACCGGCGGGCGTTCTACGAGCAGGTCGAGGCGCTGACCCGCGGGATGGGCGCGCGGACCAGTGCGGCCCTGCTGCTGCTCGACCTCGACCGGTTCAAGGAGGTCAACGACAGCCTAGGCCACCAGGCTGGCGACGACCTGCTTCGCTCGTCGCGGCTGCCTGGGTCCTGCGGCCGGCGGCACCGGCTCGCCCGGCTGGGCGGCGACGAGTTCGCGATCTTCCTCGTGGACGCCGACGCTGACGCGGCAACGGCTTTCGCCGCCGACATCCGCGAAGCCCTGAAGCCGCCGTTCAAGGTCGATGCCGTCACCGTTCGGGTCGACGCCAGTGTCGGGATCGCCCACTACCCGGCCCATGGTCGTGAGGTCACCCAGCTGCTCCGCCGGGCCGACATCGCGATGTACAACGCCAAGCTCGCTCGCAGCGGCCACGCGTCGTACAGCGCCGAGAGCGACCTCAGCGGCGGCGAGGACCGGCTGCGCACCTTGGAAGAGCTGCGCGAGGCGATCTTCAACAGCGGCCTCGAGGTCTTCTACCAGCCCAAGGTCGACTCGCAGACGTTCCAGGTCAGCGGGGTCGAGGCACTCGTCCGCTGGCGCCACCCCACGCGTGGCCTGCTCTATCCGGACGCGTTCCTGCCCCTCGCCGAGCAGTCCGGGCTGATGCGCGATCTCACCACCACCGTCCTCGCCCAGTCGCTGGCCCAGGTCCGGCGCTGGCGCGACGCCGGTCGGATGCTCTCGGTCGCAGTCAACCTGTCGGCCTCCTCCCTCGTCGACTCCGAGCTGCCGGGGCGGGTCGCCGAGATGCTCGGCAACTACGGTCTCCCGGCCTCGTCGCTGCTCCTGGAGATCACCGAGGACTTCCTCATGGGCGACCGGGCCCGCGCCCGCGCCATCCTCACCGAGCTGCGGGCACTCGGCATCAAGGTCTCGGTCGACGACTTCGGGACCGGCTACTCCTCGCTCGCCTACCTGCGCGAGCTGCCGATCGACCAGCTCAAGCTGGACCGCTCGTTCGTCATGCCGATGTCGGACGACCGGCGATCCGCCGCGATCGTCCGCTCGACGATCGGGCTGGCCCACTCCCTCGGCATGCGGCTCGTGGCCGAGGGCGTCGAGAACTGGACGACCGCCGATGAGCTCGCGCGCTCAGGTTGTGATGAGTCGCAAGGGTTCTACTTCTCCAAGGCGGTGCCCGCAGCGGAGCTCGAGGAGTGGCTCGACAACCGCTCGGAGACTCTGGCCGGCGACAGCCCGATCGAGAGCGTCCAGTGACCCAGCCGCCGCACCCGGACTCCAGGCGCCAGGACGCGAGACTGCTGCGCCTGCACGTCGTGCCATCGTCGCGGCTGCCCGAGCTCACGGGCCAGCTGGACATCTTGGCCGGTGAGTGTGGAGCGCCCTTCACCGCGAGCCAGGACTGGCTCCGTGCCACCTGGGCCGCCGTCGAGGAGCACGAGGCATGGGCCGTGATCGTCCGCGACGAGCTCGGTGCGCTGTGCGCCGCCGTGGTGGTGCTCGAGCGGTCCTGCGGAGAGCACCAGCTGGTGACCTTGGCCGACGCCCACCTCGGCTTCCGCGGCTCGATCCTGGCCCTCGACGACCGGGCCGCCGCTCTGCTCGGCTACGGGCTGCGCCGACAGCTCCAGTACCGGGCGACCCCCACCGTCGGGATGCTCGGGCCGGTCGCCAGCGACACCGTCGGCCTCGCCGAGTTCTGGGCCAACCTCGGCGAGGCTGAGGTCAATGCGGTCGACCCGATCCCGCTCATCCGGCAGACCGGGTCGACGGAAGCCCGCGACTACCTCAGCGCCAACATGCGCCGGACGCTGCGCAAGGCCCGGAACCGGCTCGCGACGGACGGCCGGGCCGCCGTGGTCGCGTTCACCGACCGGCCGGACGAGATCCGCGACGTGATCCCGACCCTGCACCGGCTGCACGTGCGTCGCGACCACAGTCGAGGACTGTCGAGCAACCTGGACTCCGCCGAGGAGTCGGCGATCTGGAAGCAGCGCCTGCTCGCGATGGCGGACCGTGGCGCCCTCGAGCTCGCGACGATGCATATCGACGGAGTCCTCGCGTCGTACGCGTTGAGCGTCCTCGACGGTGAGACGTTGAGCGTCCTGGAGGGAGTGCTCGATCCGGAGTGGTCGCGCTACGCGCCCGGGCGACTGCTGGAAACCGCTGTCCTGCAACGGATGCTGGACAACCCCGGCGTTGACCACTCTCGACTGGACCAGCCCGGTGGCGCCGGAGAGCCTCCTGGCGGCAAACGGTACGACGCCGATCTCCGTCGTCACGATGACCGCCCTGCCGGTGATCGCCGCAGAGCCCCTCACTCGTCGGGTCCCCGCTCAGCGGGCCGTTCGCGAGTCGGTCACCGGCGCCCAGCGCTAAGCCATCGGGGCGCTACCTCGCCCGGATGACCTTGGTCACGACCCAGCGATGCTTGCCGATCATGCGATCCCGGGTGAAGCCGAGCTGGTCGTATGTCGAGAGCGCACCGTTGAAGAGGAAGCCCGCGGACACCGCCCCGGCATCCTCGGGGTAGCCCTCCACCGTGCCTCCACCCAGGCCCGCGATCAGGTCCAGCGCGCCGGACAGCGCCGCCGTCGCCACGCCCTGCCGGCGGTGCCCCTTGCCGACGTAGTTGCAGGCGATCCGCCAGGTCGGCGGCGTCGTCTGGCCCCGCTCGTAGGCGGCCCGGCTCTTGATCCGGGGCAGCTCGTCCGGCGTACCGAACTGGCACCAGCCCACGCAGTCGGCCCCGTCGAACACGAGCGCCGCGTGGGTCGTGCCCGCCTGCACGCGCTCGAGCTTGCGCTCGCGGTTGAGGCTGGGCGTCGCGTCCTTGCCGAACCCGTCGGGGTGGAAGCCGATGCACCAGCAGCCGCCGAAGATGCCGTTGTTGCGCTCGACCAGGGCAGCGAAGGCCTCCCAGGTCGACTCGTCCAGAGCCTTGACGGCGTAGCGAGATCCGGCCATGAACGACAACGCTAGCCTCGCCACAAGCGATCAGGAATCGAGAAGCACTGGTCCCGGAGCCACACCTAGCGTGAAGGCACACCGGGTCGACCGGACCCGCGGACCGCAAGGAGTGACCATGACCGACACGTCCACCCAGGGCATCAAAACCGTGCTGCACCCCGTCACCGACCTGGAGAAGGCCAAGCCGGTGTACGCCGCACTGCTCGGCATGCAGCCGACGGCCGACAGCGACTACTACGTCGGGTTCGAGGCCGAGGGCCAGCAGATCGGGCTCGTCCCGGGCGGCGGCGGCCCGGAGCCCATGACCTCCCCGGTGGCCTTCTGGCACGTGCCGGACATCGAGGCCAAGCTGGCTGACGTGACTGCCGCGGGCGCGACCCTGCGCGAGGCGGCGCACGATGTCGGCGGCGGCCGGCTGGTGGCGACCTTCACCGACCCTGACGGCAACGTCCTCGGGCTGATCCAGGACCGATGAGCAACGCCAAGAACGCCGAGCCGCAGAAGGCGGCACTTCACGTCGCTGACCAGCATGGGCTGATCCGAGTGCACGGCGCCCGGGTCAACAACCTCAAGGACGTCAGCGTCGAAATCCCGAAGCGGCGACTCACCGCGTTCACCGGCGTGTCCGGGTCGGGCAAGAGCTCGCTGGTCTTCGGCACGATCGCCGCGGAGTCGCAGCGGCTGATCAACGAGACCTACAGCGCGTTCGTGCAGGGGTTCATGCCGACACTGGCCCGGCCCGATGTCGACGTCCTCGACGGGTTGACCACTGCGATCATCGTCGACCAGGAGCGGATGGGCGCCGACGCCCGCTCGACGGTTGGCACGGCGACCGACGCCAACGCGATGTTGCGGATCCTCTTCAGCCGGCTTGGGGAAGCCGCACATCGGCTCACCGCAGGCGTTCTCGTTCAACGTCGCGTCGATCTCCGGCGCCGGTGCCGTCACGACCGAACGGGCGGGCCGAACCACCAGGGAACGGCGCAGTTTCAGCATCCTGGGCGGCATGTGCCCGCGCTGCGAGGGCCGCGGCTCAGTCAACGACATCGACCTCACCCAGCTGTACGACGACAGCAAGTCGCTCAACGAAGGCGCGCTGACGATCCCCGGCTACAGCATGGAGGGGTGGTACGGCCGGATCTTCGGCGGCAGCGGCTTCTTCGACCCCGACAAACCGATCCGGAAGTTCACCAAGCGCGAGCTCAACGACCTGCTCTACAAGGAGCCGACCAAGATCAAGGTCGAGGGCATCAACCTGACCTATGAGGGGCTCATCCCGAAGATCCAGAAGTCGTTCCTGGCCAAGGACGTCGACGCGATGCAGCCGCACGTGCGCGCCTTCGTCGAGCGGGCCGTGACGTTCGCGATCTGTCCCGACTGCGACGGGACGCGGCTCGGCCCGCAGGCCCGGTCCTCGAAGATCGGGCGGATCAACATCGCCGACGCCTGCGCCATGCAGATCAGCGACCTCGCCGAGTGGGTCGGCGCGGCTCGACGAGCCGTCGGTCGCTCCACTCGTCAAAGCCCTCGGCGAGACCCTGGACTCGTTCGTCGGAATCGGCCTCGGCTACCTGTCCCTCGAGCGGCCGTCCGGGACGCTGTCGGGCGGTGAGGCGCAGCGGGTCAAGATGGTTCGGCATCTCGGGTCGTCACTGACGGACGTCACCTACGTGTTCGACGAGCCGACGATCGGGCTGCACCCACACGACATCGAGCGGATGAACGAGCTGCTGCTTGCGTTGAGGGACAAGGGAAACACCGTCCTTGTGGTCGAGCACAAGCCGGAGACGATCGCCATCGCCGACCACGTCATCGACCTCGGCCCCAAGGCCGGGACGGCGGGCGGCGAGGTGGTGTTCGAAGGCAGCGTCGAGGGGTTGCGGGCCAGCCAGACCATCACCGGGCGCCACCTCGACGACCGGGCGAAGCTCAAGGTCTCGGTGCGGCCGGCCGGCGGCCAGCTCGAGGTCCGTGGCGCCACCACGCACAACCTGCAGAAGGTCGACGTCGACATCCCGTTGGGCGTCCTCGTCGTCGTCACCGGCGTGGCCGGCTCCGGCAAGAGCTCGCTGCTGCACGGCTCGGTGTCCGGTAGGGAGGGCGTCGTCACGGTCGACCAGGCCGCGATCCGCGGGTCGCGGCGGAGCAACCCGGCGACGTACACCGGTCTGCTCGAGCCGATCCGCAAGGCCTTCGCGAAGGAGAACGGCGTCAAGCCGGCGCTCTTCAGCGCCAACTCGGAGGGCGCCTGCCCCAACTGCAACGGCGCCGGCGTCATCTACACCGACCTCGGGATGATGGCCGGGGTCGCCGCACCGTGTGAGGTGTGTGACGGGAAGCGGTTCCAGGCCGAGGTGCTCGACTACACGCTGGGCGGCAAGGACATCAGTGAGGTGCTTGCCATGCCGGTGGCCGAGGCCGAGCAGTTCTTCGGCGCCGGCGCGGCTGCCCTCCCGGCCGCGCACACGATCCTTCGGCGCCTGGCCGACGTCGGCCTCGGCTACCTGGCCCTCGGCCAGCCGCTGACCACCCTGTCCGGCGGCGAGCGGCAGCGGATCAAGCTGGCCACGCACCTCGGCGAGAAGGGCGGCGTCTACGTCCTCGACGAGCCGACCGCGGGCCTGCACCTGGCCGATGTGGAGCAGCTGCTCGGCCTGCTCGACCGGCTGGTCGACTCCGGCAAGTCGGTCATCGTCATCGAGCACCATCAGGCGGTCATGGCGCATGCCGACTGGATCATCGACCTCGGCCCGGGCGCCGGCCATGACGGTGGCCGGGTCGTCTTCGAGGGCCGGCCGGCCGACCTCGTGGCCGCCCGCTCGACCCTCACGGGTGAGCACCTCGCGTCGTACGTCGGCGCCTGACCGGGCCCGCGCGAACAGCGTCGAGCGAGCCATCCCATGTGCGTGGAGTTCGTCATCCCCCGCTGGCGGGTCCGCGAGTGGACGGGTCGGGAGCCGGGTGGGGAGGATGGGCCTGTGGCAGGCAACGGTCCGGCGCCGGATTCGGTGACCCAACAGCGGCTGCGCGACCTCGCGCGGCTGCGCCGGGTCCGCGACCGCATCGACCGGGACTACGACCAGCCGCTCGACGTCGAGGCCCTCGCCCGCGGCGCCCACATGTCGGCCGGCCACCTGAGTCGGGCCTTCCGGGCCGCCTACGGCGAGTCGCCGTACGGCTATCTCATGACCCGTCGGATCGAGCGGGCGATGACGTTGCTGCGCCGGGGCGACCTCAGCGTCACGGAGGTCTGCTTCGCGGTGGGTTGCTCGTCGCTGGGGACCTTCAGCACGCGCTTCACCGAGCTGGTCGGCGTGCCGCCCAGCACCTACCGGCGAGACGCGGCCCGCTCCACGGCCGGGATGCCGTCCTGTGTGGCCAAGCAGGTGACGCGGCCGACGCGCAGCCGACCGGCGCCGCTGCCCGAAGGGCACCTAGCCTGACCGCCATGAGCATCTCCATCTTCTCGGCCTTCCTGCCGCAGGACGACCCCGACGCCGCGGTGGCCTTCTGGCGCGATGTCGTCGGCTTCGAGGTCCGGGGCGACGTCGGCTACGGCGGAATGCACTGGATCACCGTCGGCCCGGCCGACCAGCCCGACGTGTCCCTCGTGCTCTACCCGCCGACCGCCTACCCGGGCATCACCGACGACGAGCGGCGAGTGATCGCCGAGATGATGGCCAAGGGCACCTACGGCATCATTACGCTGGCCTCGGACGATCTCGACGGCACGTTCGAGCGGTTGCAGGCGGCCGGCGCCGAGGTCGTCCAGGAGCCGATGGACCAGCCCTACGGGATTCGGGACTGCGCGTTCCGCGATCCCGCAGGCAACCTGATCCGGATGAACCAGCTGACCTGAACCGTCACTGCTGCCCTCGGCCCGCGTGCAGCAGCCGGTCCACCTCGTCGTCGCTGGTCGGACTGAAGTCGACGTAGTGCTGGCTGACCGATCGGAACGTCGCGGGCGTCTGCACCGTGACGACTGCGTCGGCCCCGGGCAGCAGCTGCGCGATGTCGGCCGGGGCGACCGGGACGGCCAGGAGCACGCGGGCGGCACCGAGCTCGCGCGCCACGAGACAGGCCGCCCGGGCGGTCGACCCTGTCGCCAGCCCGTCGTCCACGACCACGGCAACCCGACCGGCCAGGTCGAGCCGTGGCCGGCCCCGCCGCAGCTCGGCCACCCGCTGGTCGAGAACGGCCCGCTCACGTCGCTCCACGGCGGCGATCTCCGACTCGGTCACGTCGGCCCGCGCGATGACCTCGTGGTTGAGCACCCGCACGCCGTCCTCCCCGACCGCGCCCATCGCGAGCTCCGGCCGCGTCGGCAGCCCGAGCTTGCGCACGACGATCACGTCGAGTTGGGCCCGAAGACCCAGAGCCACCTCGAACGCGACCGGGACGCCGCCTCGCGGCAAGCCGAGGACCACGACGTCCGGCCCAGCCAGTCCGGACAGCGCAAGCAGCAGCTCTCGCCCGGCTGCCCGACGATCCGCGAACGGACCAACCATGGCTCCCATCCTGCATCAGGGCGACAATCGAACCATCGACTCGCCGGATCGCACAGGGCTGTCTTGAGCGACGCACTCATCCGCGCCAGCCATAATGGCGCGGTCGTACGCCGAAACACCCGTGTCAAGCGGGGAGAGGACACGTGATGGACTCGGTCGACCGTCGGACTCTGCTGCTGGGCGCCCTGGGCATTGCCGGGGCCGCGGCTGTGGCGGGCTGTTCCAGCGACAAACCGAAGAAAGCGCCCACCCCGACCCCCTCGACCTCGGCCCCGACCCCCAGTCCCACCGCCAGCGTCGACACCCGCCCGCGGTGGCCCCTCACCGGCAAGCTGCTCAAGGACCCGGCGGACGCCAAGCACGCTGCCGTCGCGGTCAAGGTCCCGGACAACAAGAACGAGCACCCGCAGGTCGGGCTGGACAAGGCGGACATCGTGTTCGTCGAGCTGGACGGCTACCGGGACTCCACCGGCTACAGCAGCACCCGGCTGATGCCGGTCTTCCACTCCCGGATGCCGGAGAACGTGGCACCGGTCCGCTCGATCCGACCGGTCGACATCCCGCTCCTGAGCCCGATCGAGGCGCTCATCGGCAACACCGGGGCGACGGGCTGGGTGCTCAACTACGTCAAGCACTGGACCAAGTTCGTCGAGGGCGGCTTGTCCTACCTGGCGACGAAGGGATCGGGTTCGTACTCGATCGACCCGAACCGCGTGCGGACGTACAAGGGCGTCACCTACTACGACCGCGCGGTCGTCTGCCATCCGAAGGTGCTGGCCAAGCAGACCAAGAAGTTCCGCGGCGGACCGCCTCAGCTCTACCTGCCGTTCGCCTCGACGGAGGCCGAGATCAGTACCGCAGCCGGCAAGCCGGCCCGCTCGATCCGGGTGCCCTGGAAGCGTGGCGACAGCTACGACATGGGCTACACCTACGACCGCAAGTCGGGGCGTTACCTGCGCAGCATGCCGTGGGGGCCGCACACGCTCGCCGACGGCAGCCGGGTGTCGACCGACAACATCCTCGTTATCCGGGCCAGGCAGCGCTACGGGAAGATCTACCCCGGAGGCGGCGGCGCGGAGCCGATCCACGAGATCATCAGCACCCACGGGACGTTCTTCTACTTCCACGGCGGCCGGTACGTCGGCGGGACCTGGTCGAAGGGCGCAGTGAACCAGCCGTTCAAGTTCACCCTCAACAACGGCAGCCCACTCAAGATGGCGCCGGGTCAGACCTACGTGGAGCTGCCCCAGTACAACGCCCGGATCCGGGTCAAGGCCTAGCCGGCCGGTACGGCGCGGGCGGCCTCGAGCGCGCGCCGCACGTCCTCCTGGACCAGGTCGGCGTTGATCCCGATCGCGGCCGCGGAGCCCGCGCCGGCTGACGTGATCAGCTGGGCGCGGGGGTCGACGACGTTGCCCGCGGCCCAGACGCCCGGATTGCTGGTCCGGCCGGTGCGATCCACCTGAACGAAGCCGGTCTCGTCGACCTCGCAGCCGAGCCCGGCGAGCAGGCCGTCAGCGGGTGGCCGGTTGACCGGTCGGATGAAGACAGCGGTCCGCGCGACGACCCGGCCGTCGACCAGCTCGACGCCGGAGAGTCGGTCGCCCTCGACGACCAGCCGGGCCACCTCGCCGGTGACCACGCGCACCCCGCGGGCCACCAGCCCGGCGCGCTCGTCTGACGTCAGGTCGTAGGTGTGGACGAAGAACACGACGTCGTCAGACCACTGCCGGACCAGCTCAGCGTGCTGCACGGATCCGGCCACAGTGCCCAGTACGCCGAGGGGCCGGTCGCGGACCTCCCACCCGTGGCAGTACGGGCAGTGCAGCAGGTCGCGGCCCCACCGCTCCTGCACGCCGGGAAGGTCAGGCAGCTCGTCGCGGATGCCCGTCGCCACGAGGATCCGTCGCGCCACGAGGGCCCCACCGCCGGCCAGGCGGACGACGAAGCCCGGATCGATGCTCACGACCTGGTCCTCGACCAGCTCGACGCCGTAGCCGCGGATCTCGGCCCGGCCGGCCGCCAGCAGGTCGGCCGGAGCCATCCCGTCGCGGGACAGGAACCCCTGCAGATGAGCCGCCGGCGCGTTACGCGGGGCTCCGGCGTCGACGACAGCGACCCGGCGCCGCGCCCGGCCCAGGACCAGTGCCGCACTCAGGCCGGCGGCTCCCCCGCCGACCACCACCACGTCGTACTCGGTCGCCTCCATGGCGTTCACCTCCGCTGCGAACAGTCCGGCACGCAGGCGGCTCCGCCAAGTCCTGTTGCCGTTTCCGGGAAGGGGCGAGGTTCCGGCTCGCCCGGCCGGGCGGCTGTCGGCGACGGCAGGCAGGATGGTTCGCATGACGGTTACCGGGCGGTATGAGCTGGTCGCGCTGGACGCGGCAGACATCGAGACGCTGGCTTCGTTCTATGCCGAGCTGACCGGGTGGGAGATCACCCGGCGGGAGTCGGACTGGATCACGATGCGCGCTGCCGACGGCCAGGAGGTCGCCTTCCAGCTCGCCCCGGACCACATCGCACCCCAGTGGCCGGGCCAGGAGCTGCCCGCAGCAGGTGCATCTCGACCTGCAGATCGAGGACCACCAGGGGGCGGCCGAGCGAGCCGTGGCGCTGGGGGCCACGCGGCTGGCGGACGGCCCGACCTGGATCACCCTCGCCGACCCGGCCGGCCACCCGTTCGACCTGTGTCAGAAGGACGGCGTCGGGCCGCAGATGACCCTGTTCGCTCCGACGGTGGACGCGCCGGACGCCTCCGGTCTGGCTCGGTTCTACGGCGAGCTGCTCGACCTGGAGGTCACCTATGACGGCCCGGAGGGCGCCCTCATCTCCAGCGGTGGCAAGAGCGTGATGTTCCAGCAGGTGAGCGACTACACGCCGCCCGCGTGGCCCGACCCGGCGCGGCCGCAGCAGGCGCATTTCGACATCATCGTCGACGACCTCGACGCCGGTGAGGCTCGGGCCGTCGAGCTCGGCGCCACGCGGCTGGACAGCGGTGGTCTGCAGTTCCGGGTGTTCGCCGACCCGGCCGGACACCCGTTCTGCCTCACGCTGTAGCCGGCTGGCCCACGTCGTCGAGGAAGGTCAGGACGCGCTCGGTGAGCAGGGCCGCGGCGACCTCGTCGTACGACGGCAGGCTGTCGTCGGCGAAGAGGTGCCGGTTGCCGGGGTAGACGAAGAGCTCGGCGTCGGGCGTGCTCGCGACCAGAGCGCGGGCCGCGTCGATGTCACCCTCGCCGGCGAAGGAGGGGTCGGCGTCCATCCCGTGGATCTGCACCGGCACTCCGGTGGGCCAGCCGTCGCCGAACTCCGAGGTCGGGACGCAGGACTCGAGCAGGAGCGCACCGCGCGCGCCGGGCCGGGTCTGGGCCAACATCTGGGCCGGCAGCACGCCGAGCGAGAAACCGGCGTAGACGATGTCGGCGGGCAGGTCCTCCGCCACCCGGCGGCCGCCCTCGATGATCGACCCGAAGCCGACCTCGTGAACATGGGCCATGCCCTCGTCGAGCGTGCCGAAGACCTGGCCGTCGTACAGGTCGGGGACGTGCACGGTGTGCCCGGCGGCCCGGAGTCGCTCGGCGAACCCGTTGACCCCGGCGGTCCGCCCGAGCACGTGATGGAACAACAAGACCTCTGCCACGCTGCCTCCTCAGTTGCTGGTCGGCCAGCCCTTCGCGCGGAGGTACCAGACAGCGGAGGTCAGCACCACGACGACGAGCAGGGAGAACAGCAAACCACCCGCCACCGGCAGGAACCACTTGGGCGCCCGCTTGGCCCGGACCGCGACCACCTTGACCACGATGGCGCCGAAGACGGCGCAGCCGAGCACGCCGTGGATGACGGTGCGCGTCCCGACCTTCTCGCCGTCCTTCAGCGTCCCGGTCTCGAGGCCGAGCGCCCAAAGGCAGTGGTACGCAACGAAGACCGAGAGCACCAGAGCCGTGGTGCCGCAGATCCGGTGGGCCGGGCCCACCCAGGACGGCGCCCTGATCCCGAGCTTGCCGTACATCCACAGGGCGCCGAGCAGCTGCAGCACCACCAGGACGCCGATGATGGTCGTGATGACGACCTTCATGCCGATCACGGTGCTGAAGCCCAGCGTGGTCGTGTGGTTGAGGGTCGGGTCGTGCACCTTGCCGAACACGCCGAGAAGGAGCGCGACCACCGCACCGGCGGCGAACGCGATCAGCGGAGTGGCCATGCCTCGCTGTTCCCTGGTGTCTGCCATAGGGGCCAGGATGCTCCGGACGCCACTGGTTGCGATAGGGCCGCCGGAAATCACGCGCGCCTAGAGCTCGCGGAGGCGTCGTCGCAGTAGTCGCTCCTCAGGTCCCCCGGGCGGCACCAGCCGCAGCGCCTCCCCGTACGCATCACGTGCCTCGTCCACCCGGTCCAGCCGCCGCAGGAAGTCGGCGCGGGCGGCCGGCAGCAGGTAGTAGCCGCCAAGAGCATCCGACTCGATGCCCGACAAGGCCATCAGTCCGGCCTCGAACCCGTCCCGAAACCCAACGGCCACAGCGCGGTTCAGCGCGATCACTGGCGACGGCTGCGAGACGAGGAGCGCGTCGTACAGCAGGACGATCTGGCCCCAGTCGGTCGCCTCGGCGGTCGTCGACCGCGCGTGAGCGGCCGCGATGGAGGCCTGCAGTCGGTAGGGCCCGGGCGGGTGCCCGAGGCCGGCCGATCGACGCAGCTGCCACTCGCCCTCGGCGATCAGCCCCGCGTCCCAACGTGACCGGTCCTGCTCCTCCATCGGCACGAGGTCGCCTCCGGCGTCGAACCGGGTCGCGCGTCGAGCGAGCTGAAAGGCCATCAGGGCCAACAACCCGCGGGCTTCGTCGTGGCCGGGCATCAGCTCGACCAACAGCCGGCCCAGCCGCAGCGCCTCGGCCGCGAGCTCGTCGTCGCGCCGCCCATAGCCCTCGTTGAAGATCAGGTAGAGCACCGCGAGCACGCCATCAGTCCGCTCATCGAGCAGCTCGGCCGGAGGCACGCGATACGGGATCCCGGCATTGGCGATCTTCTGCTTGGTGCGCAGCAAGCGTTGCGACATCGTCGGTTCCGAGACGAGGAACGCCTGGGCGATCTCGGCGGTGGTCAACCCGCCGACGACCTTCAGCGTCAAGGCGACCCGGCCCTCGATGGCCAGGGCCGGGTGGCAGCAGGTGAAGATCAGCCGCAACCGGTCGTCGGTCACCGAGTCCTCGGGGCCCAGGCTCATCTCGGCCATCTCGTGGCTGATGGCGCGCTCGGCGAGCTTGGCCCGCTCGGTCCGGCGCCGACGGAGGAGGTCCAGGGCCCGGTTCCGCGCGACGGTGGTGAGCCACGCCGCGGGCGATCGCGGCACTCCCTCGTCGGGCCACCGGAGCAGCGCGCGTTCCACGGCGTCCTGGACGCAGTCCTCGGCCAGATCCCAGTCGCCGGTGAGGCGGATGAGACCGGCGACCAAGCCGGTCCGCTCTGCCGCGACGACCGAGGCGACCGAGGCCGCTGCCTCGGTCGCCCCTCGGCCGGCATCGCTGGTCAATCCGCGTCGGTCCAGAACGGACGCAGCTCGAGCTTGCCGCCGTTGGCCATCGGGTGCCGGGCTGCGATCGCGATGGCCTCGTCGAGGTCCTCGCACTCCAGGATGTCGAACCCGGCGATCCACTCCTTCGACTCGGTGAACGGCCCGTCCGTGACCAGCAGCTGCCCGCGGCTGACCCGCACCGTGGTCGCATCGCTGACCGGGCGCAGCCGGTCGCCGGTCACCCGCTTTCCGGGACCGTCGACCTCCGTGAGCCACTGCTCGATGGTCAGCTCGCCCTCGAACGGCTCGGCCTCGGCCTCGGCGTCCGGGTCGGCAACGACGAACATCATGTACTTCATGGTTTGGCCCTCCTGGTTGGCTGGTTCTGACGACCGTACGACGATCGGGCCGGCACGGGATCCGACAACCTGGCCGGGAAACTTTCGGGGCGGCGCGGTCTGCGTCCGGCGCTAGGCGCCGCCGAGCTCCGGGTCGTTGGGGTGGACCGACAGCGGCGTGACCTTGTCGATGCGCCAGGCGCGTAAAGGCATCGAGGCGAGCACCTGCTCCAGCTCCGCCGGCCCGTCGGCCCGGAACAGCCCCCAGCTGCGCCACTCGCCCGGCGCCAACGGCGGGCGCCACAACCGGACCAGAGCGCCCTGCGCGGCCAGCTCCCGCGCCCGCACGGCCTCGCGCGCCCGCATGTCCGCGACCCCCTCGTCCGACGTGCCGGGCGGGACGGTCGTCACCATGTCGACCAGGAACTCCATGGTCTAGCCACCCTTCTCGACGTGCGCCCGCGCAAGCTCCTCGGGTGCGGCCTGCAGCCAGCCGTCGGTCAACAGCTCCCGAAGGTCCGTGCGCCGCGCGAGGCGTAGCTCGACGAGAACCGCCGGGTAGCCGTCGAAGTGCTCCATGGTGAAGAACCCCGGCCGCCCCTCGGCGAGGATCGCGTCCTTCTCCTCGAGGTCACCGACGTGCACCGCCACGATGTCGCCGACCGGCATCGGGTCCGACCCGAAGCGCTTGATGTCGGCCTTGCTCAAGCGGGCGCTCCCACGCGAACGCCTTGGCTCCGACGAACCAGGTCCGGTGGCCATGCCGCTCCCCCTCGGTGACCTCAGGGAGGGCGGTGGCCAGGGCCGCCGCGGCATCGAGACTCACCATCCGACGACCGTACGCCTGGGCCTCCAGCCCGTCGCTCACCCCACTCCCCCCGCGCAAATGCGCTTGGCCGTCAGGTCCGGGTTTGGCCGTCGACTCCGGAGTTTTCGGTCCGTCCGGGGGGTCAAAACGCCGGACTCGACCGCCAAACCCGGAGTCGACGGCCAAGCCGAGGTGGGGGCGGGGCAGGTGGGGGCGGTCAGAACAGGCGGGAGGCTGTCAGCTCGGCCGGCTCCTCGAGCTCGAGCAGGAAGGCCTTGCGGGCCAGGCCCCCGGCATAGCCGGTCAGGCTTGCCGTCCGCACCCACGACGCGATGGCACGGCACGATGATCGACAGCGGGTTGTGCCCGACGGCCTGCCCGACTCGTTGGGCCAGCGCCGGGTTGCCCAGCTCCACCGCGAGCGTGCCGTACGTCGTCGTCTCGCCGTACGGGATCTCCCTCAGCCGGGCCCAGACCTGCTCCTGGAAGGCGTCGCCCGCCGTCGCCACGGGGACGGTGAACGACCGGCGCTCGCCGGCCAGGTAGTCGTCGAGCTCGGTTGCGGCCTGGGTGAACACCGGCTCGTCGCTCGCCGGCACGAGGTCCCCGATCGACTCGACCGGCGGGAGGTACCAGTGGTGCGGGAAGTAGACGCCGGTGAGGGCGTCCGACGTCGGCGACCAGGGTCAGCTCACCCAGGGCGGTCTGGATGCGGGTGTGGTTCGGGCTCATCATCGTTCCTTCGTCCGGTTTGCTCGTCCCCTGTTGAACGCCACAGGCTCCCGCTCTGTGAGGGCTAGGCCGGGCCGCGATGGGTCGGCAGCGTGACCCGCAGGACCGTCTCGCCGGGGCGTGAGTCGATGTCGATCGTCCCGCCGTGCCGCTCGACGACGATCCGCCGCGCGATGTCGAGGCCGAGGCCGGTGCCGCGGCCTACCTCCTTGGTCGTGAAGAACGCCTCGAACGCCCGCGCCGCGACGGCCGGCGCCAGCCCGGGCCCGGAGTCGACGATCTCCACGACGACGCTGTCCGGCTCGCTGCGGGTCGAGATCCGCAGCGTCCCCCGACCGTCCATGGCGTCGGCCGCGTTGTCGATCAGGTTGGTCCAGACCTGGTTCAGCTCGCCCGGCGTACGCGTCGATCGCCGGTACGTCGGATCCGTAGTCGCGGACGACCGTGATCGCCGTCGCGCAGCTTGTGCCCCAGCATCACCAGGGTGCTCTCGATGCCCTCGGTCAGGTCGACCCGCTGCATCGACGCGCGGTCCATCTGCGAGTAGGACCGGACCGCAGCGACCAGCTCGGAGATCCGGCTGGTCGACTCCTTGACCTCGCCGAGCAGGGCCACCGCCGAACAGGTGCTGGCCACCCACTCCAGACCCGGCTCGAGCGAGTCGCCAGGGAGCAGGACTGCGGCCCGCTCACACCAGTCGATGTCGACCCCGGCGGCGGCCAGCGGCCCGGCGATCACCCAGTCCCGCTCTACGCCGTGCCGGCCGAGCCAGGCCGACAGCTCGCCCTCGCGGTCGAGCCCGATCGAGGGCGTCCAGCGTCAGACCGGCCGGGGTCAGCTGCTGCCGGAGCTCGTCGAGCGCGGCGAACTGTTGGGCCGAGATCTCGTCCTGGGCCAGCCGAGCCAGCGACCGCGAGCAACGGTCTGGCAGGCCGCCCCGAGGGCGTCGACCGCGCGGGTCGCGGCCGCAGCCGGGTTGTTGATCTCGTGGGCCAGCCCGGCCGCCAACGTCCCGAGCGTCACGAGCGACTGGCGCTGCCGGGCCGTCGACTCGATGTTGCGCGCCGTGCCGTAGAGCCCCTCGATGAGGTGACCTCCGAACGGGAACCAGCTCTGGCACAACGCTTTCAGCGACGCGGCCGGCACCTGCAGCAAGCAACCCGCCTCGACCCCGCGGCCGGTCGCGAGATAGACGCCGTGCTCGTCCCACGCCCGGAAGCCGCCCGCCCAGCGACCCGGCCGATCCATCCGGCCGACGAGGGTCTCCTCGCGCCCGATGTGCCGATAGAGGTCGAGCGCGCCGCTCACCAACACCCACCAGAAGTCCGCCGGGTCACCCTCGACGAAGACGTCGCGCCCAGGCTCGAAGAGATGCTCGTCACCGGCCGCGAGGAGCTCGGCGAGCTGCTCGTCGGTCAGCCCGTCGAAGACGTCGAGCGAGCGAATGTCCTTGACCTGCATCAGATCGACGCCAGATAGCGGTGCACGAGATAGACCGACATCGCACCCTCGCCGACCGCCGACGCCACCCGTTTCATCGAGTCGAGCCGCACGTCTCCGGCCGCGAAGACGCCGGGCACGCTGGTCTCGAGCGCGAACGGCGCACGACCCAGCGGCCATGACCCGGCGTACGACGGGTGCCGAAGGTCCTGCCCGGTCACCACGAAACCCTGGTCGTCCCGGACGACCTCGCTGCCCAGCCACTCGGTGCGCGGTGCGGCGCCGACGAAGACGAACAACCAGCTGGCCGGCACGTCCTCCTCGACCCCGGTCGCGCGGTCGGCCAGAGTGAGCGACTCGAGGTGCCCGTCGCCGCGAACCGCGGTGACCTCGCTGCGCAGCCGCACCTCGATGTTGGCGGCGGCGCTGATCCGCTCGACGAGGTACTGCGACATCGTGGCCTCCAGGCTCGGCCCGCGGACGACCACCACGACCCGCTTGGCGAAGCGGGCCAGGTTGAGCGCCGCCTGGCCGGCCGAGTTCGCCGCGCCGACCAGGTAGACGTCGTCACCCTCGCACTGGCGGCATCCCCCGCGTTGGCGCCGTAGTAGACGCCGCGCCCGACCAGCTCGTCGAGACCGGCCGCCTCGAGTCGGCGGTAGGACACTCCCGTGGCCACGATGACCGACGCGTGCCTCGATCTCCCCCGCGCCGGCGAACCGCACGGCATGCACCGGTCCCCGGGTCTCGAGCGCGACGACGTCACGGGCCAGCACCATCTCGGCCCCGAACCGGGAGACCTGGGCGACCGCGCGGTGCGTCAGGTCGGAGCCGGTCAGCCCCTTCGGGAAGCCCAGGTAGTTCTCGATCGCCGCGCTCTGCCCGGCCTGCCCACCCGGCGCCTCGCGCTCGACCACCACGGTGCTCAGCCCCTCGGAGGCGGCATAGACCGCCGCCGCCAGACCGGCCGGGCCGCCGCCGACGATGCACACGTCGTACAGCGGCTGGTCGGCGGTCGTGCGCAGGCCCAGCGCGCCGGCCAGGTCCAGTGTCGTCGGCGACCGCAGCGGTTTCCCCTCCGGCGGCAGCACCAGCGGCAGGTCGGCCGGCGCCGCCTGGGCCAGCTCGGCCAGCCGCACCCCCTCCGGGTCGCTCTCGACGTCGTACCAGCGGTAGGGGACGTGGTTGCGGGCCAGGAACGTCTTGAGCTCGTGGCTGCGGTCCGACCAGCGGTGCCCGACCACCCGCAGGTCGGAGGTCTGGTCCGGGTTGGCCTGTCGCCAGTCGTCCAGCAGGTCGTCGATGACCGGGTAGAGCCGGTCCTCCGGCGGGTCCCAGGGCTTGAGCAGGTAGTAGTCCAGCCCGATGTCGTTGATCGCCTTGATCGCGACGTCGGTGTCGGCATACGCCGTGAGCAGCAGGTACTTCGCCGTTGGCGCGCGAGACGCGACCCTGCTCGAGCGTCTCGATGCCACTCATCTGCGGCATCCGCTGGTCCGCCACCACCAGGGCCACCGGCTGGTCCCGCAGCGCGAGCCGGGCCAGGACCGCCAGCGCCTCGGCCCCCGACGTCGCCCGGACCACGCGTGTAGTCGGCGCCGTAGCGACTGGTCAGGTCGCGCGTGATCGCCACGGACACCATCGGGTCGTCGTCGACGGTCAGGATGGCGGGCTTGGTCATGGCCTGATCCTGCCACCGCCAGAATCTGGGCGGATATCCTTGCGCCTGCAATCATCTGGCTGAAGAGTGAGGGCGTGAGCACCTTCAGCGACGACTTCGACCCGGCGGTGTACGGCGGCACGGTCGCCACCGAGGTCGCGCCGCAGAGCATGCTCCTGCCCGGTCACGACGTTCCGCTCGGCCGCTACGCCACCGTACGACGACTGCTGCCGCAACGGCCGCGGCGGCTGGTCGGCGCCTGGTGCTTCGTCGACCACTTCGGCCCGGACGACATAGCCGGCCGGCCGGGCATGCAGGTGCCACCGCATCCGCACACCGGCCTGCAGACCGTGACCTGGCTGGTCGAGGGCGAGGTGCAGCACCGCGACAGCCTGGGCAGCGTCCAGACGATCCGCCCGGGCCAGCTCAACCTGATGAGCGCCGGACGCGGGATCGCCCACTCCGAGCAGTCGCCCCCGGACCACCCCGGCCGGATGCACGGCCTCCAGCTCTGGCTGGCATTGCCCGACGGCGCCCGTGACGGCGACCCGTGGTTCGCCCACCATGACGACCTGCCGGTCTTCCACGACGGCGACGCGACGATCACTGTGGTGGCGGGCGAGTTCGCCGGCCACCGCTCCCCGGCCCGGGTCTACTCGCCGCTGGTCGGGCTTGAGGTCGTGCTGCCGGCGGCCGGCGCGCACCGGCTGACCCTCGAGCCGAGCTTCGAGTACGCCGCGCTCATGCTCGACGGCGCCGCTCAGGTCGGTGCACCGCGCGACGAGATCGAGCTGACGCCGGGGTCCCTGCTCTATCTCGGCCGGGGTCACAGCCGGCTGTCGGTCGAGTCGACGGCGGCGGCCCGGCTGTTCGTCATCGGCGGCGAGCCGTTCGAGGACCCGTTCGTCATGTGGTGGAACTTCGTCGCGCGCTCGCACGAGGAGATCGTCCAGGCCCGGTCCGACTGGATGGCCGGCCGACGGTTCGGCGTCGTCAACGACTGCGCCCACCCGCCGTTGCCCGCACCCGAGCTGCCATCGGTGCGGCTCAAGGCTCGGGACCGGCACGGCGGCACCATCGACTGACTCCCAGCTCGCCGATCCGCGCTGACGTCAGCCGGCTGCCCACACCGCGAGAGCGACGATCCCGGCCAGGAGCCCGAGACCGGCGCCGAACCAGGCGCCGGCGGCGAGCAGCTTGCCCTGCACCAGCCGCTCGGCCCCCTGGAACAGGCTCGACACGACGGCGATGGCGATCGTGACGTGGAACAGCAAGGCCAGCGCCAGCCCGGTGATGATGCCGGCCCGCCACCAGCGGCCCCAGAGCACGGCGAGGACGCAGGGGACGACCGCCGCCATGACGCTGCCGGTGATCGCCTCCTCCCACATCGGCCGGTGCCCCATCCAGGGCAGCAACGCCTTCCGCGAGAACAGGTCGATGGTCGCTGCCGCGCCCAGAACACTGATCAGTCAGAATCTCGAGGGTCATCACGGTGCGGAACCACCGCTTGTGTACGCAGCACCACAGGGTCGCGAGCGTGACCGCCGTCCACATCAACCAGCGGCGGACGCAGCGAGGTCCCCAGGTCGCGCATGCCGTCCCGGAAGATCTGGTCGGCCGTGGCCCGGGGGATCTCGTGGTCGGCGACGTAGGTCTGCGGCTCGCCCGGCGCCACCACCAGCCCGTCGTGGATCAGCGCGGCCGGCAGGTGCAGCCCCGACTTCGGGATCAGCCAGGTGAACCAGGACGGCACCGACGTCAGGTCGGTCCGGAACAGTGCCGAGGTCGGCCGGGACGATGATCCCGCCCTCCTCGTTGTGCCAGTAGCCGATCGGCTGGACCAGCTCGAACTCCTCGCGGCCGTTGTCGACCAGCCGGCGGAGCAGCACCTGGGCGTCCTGGGTCGGGTCCGCCGGGTCGAAGAAGCCGCTCGAGCCGATCCGGGCCGGCTTGGTCATCGACCGCATCGTCGCGCCGCGGTTGCTCGTCGCCATCGCCACCTCCCGGGTGCCGATCCGCCCGCACCGAAGAGCCTCGCAGCGATGCCGCGATACCGAGCGTGGTTCAGAGCCGGAACATTCGCCGCGAACCCGATCAAGGCGGACCTTCGAAAGCCGCAAAGCACACTTCCCGCGGCGGAATCCTCTAGGCCAACCCGGTGAGCGCCGATAAGCAGGTCGGAGCAATGCCTTCTCGAGGACGGGTGCAATGGACGGCAGCAGTCTGGACGGGTCGGTCGTCGAGCTGGCGGCCCGCCTCGGCGTGCGCGACGGGTTGGTCTTCCGCCGCGTGACGCACACGTCCTGGGCTCACCTCGGTGGCTTCGGGCGCGGCCGCGGCTGGGCCGGGGTCGTCGAGGTCGACGCGAGCTGCGACCCCCTCGTCGAGCTGGTGCCCGCCACCCCGGGGGAGCTCACCCGGTCGGCAACGTGCCGGCCGCGCGGGTGCTCGGCCCCTACTACTGCGTCGGCGGCGCCATCGTGCGCGTGACCGACGACGTCCTCGTCGTCCTGGGCAACCCGCCAGGACCTGCCGCCGCCGTCCTGCACCGACGAGGATCTGACTCGAGCTCGCCCGTCCTGCTCGAGTCCACCGTGGAGGACGCCGGCCCGGCCAAGCGGCTGGCCGACGAGCTGGAGCTGCTGCACGCCGTACGGGCCATCATCAGCCTCCCCGCCGAGGACGCCGACGAGGCCCTTACCCACGTGCTCAAGATCGCCCTCTCCGCGCTGTCCTGCGAGGTCGGCGTCATCCGCGACGGGCGCGGCCGCTGGGCCCGCTCGTCGGGCCTGTCCGGCCCGGACATCAGCAGCTTCCAGCTCAAGGAGACCCTCGACCGGCTCGAGGCCCTGGCCGCGTCGGGCTCGATCTGCTTCCAGGACACGTCCCTGGTCCGCACTGAGCTCGCCCCGGTCGGCTACTCGGACGGCGTGCGGTCGCTGCTCGCGGTCGCGATCCCCAAGCCGGTCGGCGGCGTCCTCGTCGTCGCGCACACCCTGGCCGACGCCGCGCGGCTTCACCGCCCTCTGCGTCGAGCTCGGCAAGCACATCGCCGAGGCCGCGACCGTCGTCGCCCACACCGCCGCCCTGCGCGAGGAGCTGCGGGAGGCCGCGGACCAGCACGCCAGCCTGGCCCGGCTCGACCCGCTGACCGGACTGGGCAACCGGCTGGCCTGGGACGAGGCGCTCTCCCGGGCCCAGGAGCACGTCGACACCGGCGGCTGCGTCACCGTCATCACGCTCGACATCGACGGCCTGAAGCGGGTCAACGACACCGAGGGCCACGCGGCCGGCGACGCCCTGCTCCGCCGTTGCGCCGCGATCATCCGGGAGAACGTCCGCGGCGACGACATCTGCGCGCGGCTCGGCGGCGACGAGTTCGCGGTGCTCATCCCGCACCCGGAGGAGCAGGCCGAGCGGGTGCTCACGCTGCTGCGCGACCGGCTCAACGGGGTCGCCTCGACCGAGGACTCGGCCGCCGCCAGCATCGGCATGTCGACCACCACCCCGGGCGGTCGGGTCGCCGACGCCGTGCGTGAGGCCGACCTCGCGATGTACGCCGTCAAGCGTGGTCGACGGGCCGCTGCGCCGAACCCGCTGGTCAACATCCCGCTGCAGGCCGGCTCCGGCCGACGGCGCGAAGCAACGCCCCCCGCCGCGCTCTAGGGCCCGTGGGTGGAATCATCACCCTCGTGTCGAACCACACGGTGCAGACGATCGCCTATCCGAGCCCGGCCGCCCGCCCTCGCGGTGGTGCCCCCGACGTGCTCCCGCCCCACGTCATCGTGCTCTTCGGGGCGACCGGTGACCTGGCCCGGCGCAAGCTCCTGCCCGGCATGGCGCACCTCGCGTCGTCCGCGCTCGCGCCGGACATCCGGGTGGTCGGCAGCTCGCTGGAGGACCTGGACGACGAAGGCTTCCGCCAGCTGGCCCGGGAGGCGGTCGACGAGTTCGGCCAGCACCGGCTGACCGAGGAGCAGTGGGACGACTTCGCCAAGCACCTGGTCTACGTGCCGCAGACCGCGGGCCCGGAGGCACTGGCCGCGGCCGTCGCCTCGTCCGAGGCCGAGCTCGGCCCCGACGTGCAACGCCTGCACTACCTCAGCGTGCCGCCCAAGGCCGCCCTCGCCGTCATCACCATGCTGCGCGACGCCAACCTGGTCGACCGCTCCCGCGTCGTGATGGAGAAGCCGTTCGGCACCGACCTCGAGAGTGCGATCACCCTCAACGACCAGGTCCACGCGACCTTCCACGAGCGCCAGGTCTTCCGGATCGACCACTTCCTGGGCAAGGAGGCGGCGCAGAACATCCTGGCCTTCCGGTTCGCCAACGGTCTGTTCGAGCCGATCTGGAACCGCAACTTCATCGACCACATCCAGATCGACATCCCGGAGACCCTGGGCCTGGACCAGCGGGCCAGCTTCTACGAGGCCACCGGCGCCTACAAGGACATGGTCGTCACGCACCTGTTCCAGGTGATGGCCTTCGTCGCGATGGAGCCGCCCACGGCCCTGGAGCCGCGGGCGATCAGCGAGGAGAAGAACAAGGTCTTCCGCTCGATGCTGCCGATCGACCCGGCCGACGTGGTCCGGGGGCAGTTCAGTGGCTACCTGGCCGAGGACGGCGTGGCCCGCGACTCCGACACCGAGACGTTCATCGCGCTGCGGGCCGGCATCGACAACTGGCGCTGGGCCGGGGTGCCGTTCTATCTGCGCACCGGCAAGCGGATGGCGGAGGGCCAGCGGATCATCTCGATCGCCTTCAAGGAGGCGCCGCGGACCATGTTCCCGGCCAACTCCGGCGTGGGCGCGTCCGGCCCGGACCACCTGACCTTCGACCTCGCCGACTCCTCCAAGGTGTCGCTGTCGTTCTACGGCAAGCGCCCCGGCCCGGGGATGAAGCTCGACAAGCTCAGCATGCAGTTCTCCACGCAGGAGACCGAGCGAGCCGGCGACGTCCTCGAGGCCTACGAGCGGCTGATCCTCGATGCGATGCGCGGTGACCACACTCTCTTCACGACCGCCGAGGGCATCGAGAGTCTCTGGGAGCGGTCGATCCCCCTGCTCGACAACCCGCCGCCGGTCAAGCCCTACGCCCCCGGCACCTGGGGCCCCAACGCGATCCACCAGCTGGTGGCCCCGCACGCCTGGCGGCTGCCGTTCGAGCGGGTCTGGCGCGAGAAGAAGTAGCTACGCGGCGCCCGCGGTCGCCAGGGTCAAGAGTCGCTCGCGGCTCCAAACCCCCTCCATCCCAACACATTCCGCGAGGTAGTCGGCGATCTCGGCACCGTCCAGGCCGAACGTCTCGCGGAGCCCGACCGCCATCGCCCACACATAGCCGTCGGCCGGTGGAGCGGGCGGCGGCAGCTCCGACGCGGTGATCGTGACGACCGGATGGCCGGCTCGCTCCCCCAGGTTGACCAGGGTGTCGTAGCGGCCCGGACCCAAGCCGTGCCGACCACCGGACCGTACGACGCCGAGCGGGATCTCCTGGCCCGGGATCAGCCGGATCTCCTGGGAGACAACGTCGCTCAGCTGCTCCAGCGTGATCAGGTAGGTGCGCGCGGCCACCTCTCCGAGCCCGGCGCAGTCGACGAAAGCCATGCCACCGGTCCACACGCTGGACTCCCCACCGAAGGCGATCCGCCCGGCGAAACGCAGCGCCCCCTCGGCCCGCGGGTCGCCCGGGTCTCGGCAGCCGGCGTACGTCCGGCTCACCCCCTCGGGTCGGCCGCCGCGCAGGTAGCAGCCGAACCGCTCGCGGCGCAGGTTCGTCCCGTACGCCGCGTACCAGACCAGCTGTTGCCCTTCCCTGTCCTCGGTCACCCAGGCACGGCACCTTCACTGAGGGCGGTCGCGCCTTCGTCGAGCAGTGCGGCCTCGGCCGCGTGGTACAGCTCCCAAGCCTGCTCCGGAGTGCTGCCGACTGCGGTGAGCCCCACCCGGCCGCACTCGGTGAGGCAGCTCATCATGTGGAAGACCACACCGGTCTGGGTCGCCTGGTCGAAATGCAACCGTTGCCGCGCAACGATGTCGAACAGGTCCTCGACCAGCAGCCCCTTCAGCTGGTCGGCCTCCAGGTGGTCGGTCGCCACCAGGTGCTTCGTGGCGCCGCCGGGGGTCCGGAAGACGCCGGCCGGGCCGTCGTACGAGCCGTCGGTGAGGTACTGCAAGGTGAGGAACGGGTGCGTGGTGCCGCCCTTGCGCAGGTTGAGCTCGATCGCGTACGCCGACCACTCGCCACTGCTGTCGCGGACGACGACGAAGTCGACGGCGAACCGGCCGAGAACGCCGAGCCCGGCCAGCCGCTCGGCGATCGGTGTGGCGTGCTCGGTGATGACCCGGGAGTAGGCGGGGTCGGCCGGGAAGACGCAACCCAGGTAGCTCTGCCCGCTGGCCCCGCCGAGCAGCTGGTCGTGCGTCGACAGCAGCTCGACCGAGCCGTCCGGCAGCCCGCGGAACTGGACGCTCGGGCTGCGCAGCTCCTCGCCGAGCAGTCGCTCCTCGACGATGCCGCCGCCCCGCTCGAAGGTCGCGACGTAGGCGTCGAACGGCACGTCGGCGGACTCCAGCTGCATGGTCTGGACCCGTTGAGCGACAGCATCCCGCTCGTCGGCCGACCCGGGGGCCGGCAGGTCGCGCAGGTCGACCAGCGCGTTGCCCCGGCCGGACACCCCGTCGTTGAGCTTGACGATCACCTCGACGATGGCCGGCCGGGTCTGCCGCATCCGCAGGACGGCGTCGGTGACCTCGGCGAGGCTGTGCAGGTTCTCCTCGCCGAGCGGGTGCGGCACCCCGACCTCGGCGAAGAGCCGACGACACCCGGTCTTGCTGCCCAGGTCGGCCAGCTTCGGGTCGGCGCCGTACATCGGGATGCCGAGGCTGACAGCGACGTCGCGCTCGAGCGCGGTCGTGTTGTAGGGGATCAGGTGGCTGCGAGCCGGGTTGGGCACCAGCTCGGCGATCCGGGCCAGCGCCCGCGGACGGTCCAACAGCTTGCGGCTCAACGGTCTGGGCGAGGAGTCGCCCACTGAGACCAGGGTCAGCCGGGACCGCGCATGGCTCGGGATCACACCCGGCAACAGGGCCAGGTAGTAGCCGACGACGTCATCGCTGATCGGCATCGACGTCACATAGATCATCCGCAGCCGGGGCTGCCGCAGCAGCAGGAGCAGGAAGAGCGCCCGCTCCTCCATAGCCTGCATCACCACACCACTCGTTTCGACGGCGCTGTCGAGGCTGACCGACGGAACGACAACCACGGACTCGTCGCCGTAGTCGCCCCGCATGTCGGCCCAGACGGCTGGCATCCGCGCCTGCAAGGCGGCGAACCGGCTCTCCCGGCCCGCCTCGTCCAGCTCGGACAGTGTCCGGCCGATGCTCAGGGTGTCCCGATGGGTGACCGTCATGACGAAACCTCCTCGGAGACCAGGGCTGCGACCTCGAACGTCCGCATGGGCCGGCTGAAGCCCTTGAGGGTCAGCTCGCCGACCGGCTCGCTGCGGGCGACGTCCTCGGTCTCCGAGCTGACCCGCTGGGTCACGAGGATCTGCCAGGCCGCGGCCTCGCCGCACAGCCGTGCCGCCAGGTTGGTCACGCTGCCAATGGCCGCATAGTCCGACCGGCCCTCGAAACCGATCGTCCCCAACGTCGCAAAGCCCTGGGCCACACCGATTCCCAGCCCGAGGTCATGACCTCGCCGCACCCAGCCATCGGCCAGCTCCCGGACCCGGTCGCGCATGGCCAGGGCCATGCGCACGGCCCTCGAGGCGCCGTCGTCGCACGGCACCGGGTCGTTGAAGAACACCATCAGCCCGTCCCCGGTGAACCGCTCCAGCGTGCCGCCGAACTCGTGGATCAGCTCACCGAGCACCCGGTGGTAGTCCTTGAGGACGCCCATGACGTCCTCCGGCTCGTTCGACTCCGCGAACGGCGTGAAGTTGCGCAGGTCGCAGAAGACCACGACGATCTCGCGCCGGTGGCTCTGCAGGAACGACTCGTCGCCGCTGTCGACGACGAGCTCGACCAGCTGCGGCGCCAGGAAGCGGCGCAACCGGTTGGTCCGGTCCAGCTCCTCGACCTGCTCGCGGACGCGCTGCTCGAGCTGTTGGTTCCACTCGGCCAGCTCGTCGGCTTGTCGCTTGATGGTGTCCTGGTAGCGCTTCACCCGGGCCAGGGAGGCGACCCGGGCCAACAGCTCGCTCTGGTCGAACGGCTTGGTGACGAAGTCGTCCGCCCCGGCCTCGAGGGCCCGGATCCGTTGCTGCTCACCGCTCGCCGTGATCATGACGATCGGCAGGAACGCCGTACGCCGGGTGGCTCGCACTCGTTGGCAGACCTCGTAGCCGTCCATGTCCGGCATCAGGACGTCGAGCAGGAGCAGGTCGACGTCGGTCTCGTCGAGGATGGCCAGCGCCTCCGGGCCGGAGCCCGCGATCAGGACCCGATAGCCGCGCGGGCTGAGCACTGCGTCGAGCAGCCGGAGGTTCTGCGCCTGGTCGTCGACGGCGAGCACCGTCACGACATCCGCCGCGTCACTCACGTGGGCCGCCCGCGGCCAGGAACTCCTCGACCTGGCCGGCCAGCGCCCGGACGCTGATCGGCTTCTCGACGTAGCCGTCGAACCCGGCATCCGCGGCCCGGTCGTGGTCCGCCTTCATCGCGAACGCCGTCACGGCCACGACCGGCAGGTGCCGAGCGCCAGCACCGTCGGCAGTCTGGGCGCGCAGCTGCCGCAAGGCTTCGACCCCGTCGATGCCGGGCAGCTGCAGGTCCATCAGCACCAGGTCGGGCGAACACTCCGCGGCGACCCGGACCCCCTCCTCGCCGGACCGCGCCTCGACCACGTCGTAGCCCGCGTGCTGGAGGACGTCGCGGACCAGCTTGAGGTTCAAGGCGTTGTCCTCGACGACGAGGATGCGCGACCCGATCATGCGCCCACGCCCGTGGGTGCGGTCGCGGCCTTCGGCTCCGGCAGCGCGCCGAGCCGGCGCAGCGCCCCGACGAGCTCGGCCCGCTGCACCGGCTTCATCAGATAGTCCGACGCGCCGAGGGCCAGACCGCGCGGTCGCTCGTCGACGACCGAGACCACGATGACTGGCAACCCGGCCGTGGCGGGGTCGGCCCGGAGCTCCTCCAGCACCTGCCAGCCGTCGACCTCGGGCAGCCGGATGTCGAGGACAACGGCCCGCGGTCGAGCCCGGCCCACAGCGGCGAGAGCCTCCCGACCGTCGTGCGCGCGCAGCACCTGCACCGGGTAGCCGTCGAGGTAGATCGCCAGCAGGTCCAGGGAGGCCCGGTCGTCGTCGACGATCAGCACCGTGTCAGCCGCCGACGCCTCGCCCGCAGCGCTTCCCGTCGCGTCATCCGGCGCCGGATCGCCGATGCCCTTCTGCCGCAACGGAACCGAGAAGGCGAAGGTGCTGCCGACCCCCACCTCGCTCTCCAGCCACAGCCGGCCGCCCAACAGCTCGACGATCCGCCGGGACAGGGTCAGGCCGAGGCCGGTGCCCTCCTCCTTGGGCGCGCCGCGCCGGCCCTGCTGGAACGACGCGAAGATCCGCTCGCGGTCTTCGGGTGGCACGCCGATCCCGTCGTCGGTCACCGAGACGACCAGGTCGGCACCGTCCCTGCGGGCCGCCACCACGACGTGACCGCCATCCGGCGTGAACTTCACGGCGTTGGTCAGCAGGTTGACCACGACCTGCTTGAGGCGCAGCTCGTCGGCCTCGACCAGACCCACATCGCTCGCCACGTCGAGCCGAAGCTCGATGCCGTGCTGCCCGGCCCGTTCCCGCATGAGGGACAGGCCGTAGTCCAGACAGCGGGCGACGTCGAACGTCGCGTAGTCCATCTCCATGTGGCCGGCCTCGACCTTGGACAGGTCGAGGATCTCGTTGAGCAGCTCGAGCAGGTGCCGGCCGGAGGTCCAGATGTCGCGCAGGTACTCGGCCTGGCGCTCGTTGACCGGGCCGAACATCTGGTCCAGCAGCACCTCGGAGAAACCGATGACCGCGTTCAGCGGGGTGCGCAGCTCGTGCGACATGCTGGCCAGGAACTCGGACTTGTGCTGGCTGGCCACCTCCAGCTCGGCCGACTTGGTGGCGAGCTCACGGAACAGCCGGGCGTTGACGATGGCCAGCGCCGACTGGCTGGCGAAGGTCTGCAGCAGCTCGAGCGTCTCGCTGGAGAAGCTCCCGGTCGTGCGGCGCCGGATCACCAGCGCGCCGAGCATCTCGTCGTGCCGGAGCAGCGGCACCGCCAGCACCGACCGCCAGCCGTCGTCGTACAGCGCCTGCAGGTGTGGGTCCAGCGGCACGGTGTCGAGGTCGGCCACCTCGAGCGGACGGCGGTCGAGCGTCGCGCGGCCCACGAGCGTCGTGTCGCGCTCGATCCGGACCTCCTGCAGGCGATCAAGCAGGGCCTGGCTGCTGCCGTAGGCGCAGCGCACGAAGAAGACGCCGCTGGCCTCGTCGTACTCCATCAGTGAGCCCCCGTCGGTGCCGGTGAGCCGGACGGCGTTGGTCACGATGGTCACGAGGACCTCGTCGAGGTCCAGGCTGGAGCGGACGACCTCACCCACCTCGCTGAGCGCCTCGAGCTGGTCGACCTTGCTGGCCAGCTCGGCACTGCGGGCCTCCAGGGTGCGCATGAGCCCGACGTGGCGGACCGCGATGGCCGCCTGGGCGGCGAAGGCCTCGAGCAGCTGGATCGCCCGGGAGTCGAAGGGGTCGACCGTCGTCCGCCAGACGAGCAGCACCCCGACGACGTCGTCCTCGACGAGCATCGGCGCCGAGACCAGGCTGCGGAAGCCGCCCGCCTCCTGCAGGTCCTGCCGGCCATACTCCGGGTCGGCCAGCACGTCCGCGATCTGCTGGGTCGTGCGTTCGACGGCCGCGCGGCCGACGAAGGACTCCCGGCTGATCGCGATCGGCTGCTCGGAGACGCGGTCGACCCAGCGTTGGGACACGTCGCCGGCCCGCCGCGAGACGCGGATCACGTCACCGTCGACGAGGTAGAGCTGCGATGCATCGGCCCGGCACAGCGCGGCGGCGCGCTGGACGATGGTGTCGAGCACCCCACCCGGGTCCCGGCCGGACTGGCCCAGCGCGGTCAGGACCTCGTTGGTGGCCGCCAGCTGGCTGGTGGCGTCGACCAGGTCGTGCCTCAGGCGCGCCTTGGTGCCCTCCGGCCCGGCGGCCGGCGGGCCGGGTCCTTGCTCGTCGGGTGTGCCCACAAGACTCCTCGACCGCCGCAGCGGACGCCCATCAGTGTGCTCTTGTTGCCATGACCAGACAATGAGCCCATGTTGACGCTGCCGGGCACGTGGATCTGGGACAGCTGGATCGTGCGCGACGGCGCCGACTACCACCTGTTCTTCCTGCAGGCTCCCAGCGCGCTCGGCGACCCGAGCCTGCGGCACGCCCGCGCGACGATCGGGCATGCGACCTCGACCGACCTGGTCACCTGGGACTACCACGGGACTGCCTTCAGGCCCTCGGACCATGGCTGGGACGACCTCGCGACCTGGACCGGCTCGGTGGTCCGCGGCGACGACGGCGTGTGGCGGTTCTTCTACACCGCCATCTCGACCGCCGGCCACGAGCTGCGCGACCAACGGATCGGTCTGGCGGAGTCCGATGACCTGTACACCTGGCGACGGGTCGGCGATCGGCCGATTCTCGAGGCCGACCCGCGTTGGTACAAAACCCTTGGTATCGAAGGAAACCCGGCGAGTGAGACGTGGCGCGACCCGTTCGTCTTCCGGGACCCCGACGGCGACGGCTGGCACATGTTGGTGACAGCGCGGCTGGCCGGGAGCCCACGCCTGGACGACGGCACCCTGGCCCACGCCCGCAGCCACGACCTGGTGACCTGGGAGCTCGGCCCACCCGTCTCGGGCGACCCGGCCGGCTTCGGCCAGATCGAGGTGCCCCAGGTGCGGATGGTGGACGGCCGCGCGCTGCTCGTCTTCACCTGTCACCCCGAGGAGCAGAGCGCCGTACGCCGGGAGACCAGCGGCTACTACTGCACCTGGTCGGTCGTCGGCGATGCGCTGACCGGGCCGTGGGACATCAGCACCGCCGAGCCGTTCCGCGCCGAGCCCCATCTGTTCGCTGCGCCACTCGTCACCGACCCGGGTGGCGGGCTGGCCCTGATCGGCTTCCGCAACACCGAGCCGGAGGGGCTGTTGCAGTTCGACATCACCGACCCGATCCCGGTCGCCGTGCGGGATGGGGTCTTGGTCCCGCGGGCCTAGGCTCGCGGCGTGTCCTCGCCCGCGCCCGCCCCCGATTGGGCCACGGACATCCCCGACCTGGCCGGTGGTTCCGCTGTGCCGGCCCACGCCCGGATCGAGCGGTGGCTCGATCGACCTGATCGGTCGCGGCGACCTGGTGGCCGGCGACCGGCTCCCGCCGGAGGGCCAGCTGGCCGCGCTGCTGGGCGTCAGCCGGATGACCCTGCGCCAGGCGCTGGCCAGCCTCGAGTCGGTCGGAACGGTCGTGCGCAAGCCGGGGCGCACCGGTGGGACTTTCGTCGACAAGCCCAAGATCCTCTGCGACCTCACCGGGCTGGCCGGCTTCACCGAGCAGATGCGGCGGGCCAACGTGCGAGCCGGTGCCCGCCTGGTCTCGGCGGTCACCCGGCCGGCCAGCCGGGCCGTCGCGGCCGGCCTCTCGATCGAACGCGGCGCCCCGGTCCACGAGGTGATCCGGATCCGGACCGCGCGCCGCGAGCCGCTCGCCCTGGAGCGGGCCTACTTCCCCGGCGACACCTTCCCGGACCTGCTGTCCCGGCGGCTGACCGGGTCGCTGTACGCGCTGCTGACAAAGGCCTACGGCCAGACCCCGGCGACGGCCGACGAGTCCCTCGAGGCCGTGACGGCGACCGCCGATGAGGCGCGCGCTGCTGCAGCATCGAGCGGCAGGCGCCGCTCATGCAGATCGAGCGCACGGCGTACACAGCGGCCGGGTCTGGCCGTCGAGTACGCGCGTGACCTGTTCCGGCCCGACCGGGTCCGCATCTCGCTGCGGACCGGGATATCCGTCTAGACCTTTTCCACGAGTCAGTTCGCTGGTAGCGTCCGCGGCCAGGCGGCCGCCGCTGACCCGAACGCTGACCCGAAGGACGGTCATGCCCCTCCCCGATCGCTGCCAGGTGGTCGTCATCGGCGGCGGCGTCGTCGGCTGCAGCATCGCCTACCACCTGGCCCAGCGGGGCGTCACCGACGTGCTGGTCATCGAGCGGCAGAGCCTGACCCACGGCAGCACCTGGCACGCCGCGGGCCTGGTCGGCCAGCTGCGCAGCTCCAGCAACCTGACCCAGCTGATGCGGCAGAGCGTGCAGACCTACCAGACCCTCGAGCAGGCGACCGGCTACGCCACCGGCTGGCACGGCGTCGGCAGCCTGCGCCTGGCCGTCCAGCCCGGAGCGGTGGGAGGAGCTCCAGCGCCTGGCGACGACCGGCCAGAGCTTCGGCTTCGAGGTCGAGCTGGTCTCCCCCGCCGAGGCGCTGCGAGCTGTTCCCGCTGCTCGACATCGACCGGCGTCCACGGCGCGACCTGGGTGCCGTCCGACGGCTACGTCGACCCGAGCCAGCTGACCCACGCCGTTCGCGACCGGAGCGCGGGCGGCCGGCGTACAGATCGTGCAGGGCTGCCGGGTCGAGCAGATCGAGCGGTCCGGCCGGCGGGTCACTGCCGTGATCACCGACCAGGGACGGGTCGAGTGCGACACAGTGGTCAACGCGACCGGGATGTGGGGCGCCGAGACGGCCCGGCTGGCCGGCGTCGACGTCGCCGTCAGCGCGGTCGAGCACCAGTACGTCGTCACCGAGAAGCGCGCCGACATCCCGGCCGACCTGCCGACCCTGCGCGACCCGGACGCGCGGTTCTATCTCAAGCCAGAGGCCGGCGCGCTGGTCATCGGCGGCTGGGAGGACGGCACGCGCGCGCCCTGGCGGACCATCCCGCGCGACCTCGGGCCGGAGCTGTTCGCCCCGGACCAGGAGCGGTTCGAACCGCTGGGTGTGGCCGCCGGACAACGGATCCCGCTGTTCGCCGAGATCGGCATCCAGACCTGGGTCAACGGGCCGATCCCGTTCTCGCCGGACGCCGAGCCGCTGATGGGGGTCACCGAGGACCTGGACAACCTGTTCCACTGCTGCGGCTTCTCGGCCGGCATCGCTGCCGCCGGCGGCGCGGGCCAGGCGATGGCCGGCTGGATCATCGACGGCGACCCCGGGATGGACCTCTGGCCGTTCGACGTGCGCCGGTTCGGGCCGTCGCACAACGTGCCGGCCTACCTCCAGGCCCGGTCGGTCGACGCCTACGAGCACTACTACGACATCGCCTTCCCCAACCGCGAGCTCACCGGACCGCGCGGGCAGCGCCGCAGCCCGCTGTACGACGTCCTCGGTCGCGCGGGGCGCGGTCCTCGGCACGAAGTTCGGCTGGGAGCGGGCCAACTGGTTCGCGCCGCCGGGCACCGAGCCGGTCGAGCGGCCGACCTTCGGCGCGCAGCAACGCCTTCGACGCACGTCGCGGCCGAGCACCAGGCCGTGCGCACCGCGGTCGGCGTCGTCGACCAGAGCTCGTTCGCGAAGTTCGAGGTCACCGGCCCGGGCGCGCTCGACGCTGCTGCAGCGGGTCGCCGGCGCCAACCTCGACGTGCCCGTCGGGCAAGGTCGTCTACACCCAGCTGCTCAACGCCGGCGGCGGCATCGAGGCCGACGTCACCATCACCCGGCCAGGGCGAGGACCGGTTCTACTTCGTCACCGGCAGCGGCTTCGGCCGGCACGACGTGACCTTCCTGCTGCAGCACGCGCCGACCGACGGCTCGGTCTCGATCCGCGAGGTCACCGCCGCGCACGCCGTCCTCAACGTCTGCGGCCCGCTCGCCCGCGAGGTCCTGCAGCCGCTGACCTGGGCCGACCTCGGCAACGACGCGTTCCCGTACATGACCGCGCAGCCGGTCGCCATCGGGCACGCGCCGGCCTGGCGCCCTGCGGGCGACGTACGTCGGCGAGCTGGGCTGGGAGCTGCACGTGCCGGTCGAGTACGCCGCCGACCTCTACGCGCGGATCATGGCGCCAGGGCAACGACCTCGGGATCCGCAACGTCGGCTACCGGGCCATCGAGAGCCTGCGGCTGGAGAAGCAGTACCTCGCCTGGGCCGTCGACATCCGCTCGGACAACAACCCGTACGAGGCGGGCCTGGCGCTTCGCCGTCCGGCCGGACAAGCCGGAGCTCCTCGCCGGCCCGGCCCTGCGCAAGATCCGCGACGACGGCGTGACCCAACGGCTCTGCTGGTTCTCGGCCGACGCCGGACGCGGTGATGCACGGCGGCGAGCTGCTCACCCACGCGGACCGGCCGCTCGCGACGACGGTCCGCAGCGCCGGCTTCGGCCACACGGTCGGGCGCACGATCTTCTCGGCGTACCTGCCCGTGGACCTGGCCTCCGACAACGGATTTCGTTGTCGGGTGGCCGGCGAAAAGTTCCCGGCGACACGGCACGACGCGCCGCTGTACGACCCTTCAGGCGGGAGGATCCGGCTATGACCGAGCGCGGTGGGAGCCGCGGCGACGCCGGCGTCGGCACCGGGACCGGGTGCCGACCTCGACCGGCTGCTCGACCAGGTCCCCGAGCTGCGCGGGGCGCGCGAGGTCAGCGAGCTGGCCGGCGGGCTGACCAACCGCAACTACAAGGTGGTCACCGCGGCCGGTGCCTTCGTCGTACGGGTCTCGCCGCGCGAGGCCGACGCCCTCGTCGATCAACCGCGACAACGAGCACGCCAACTCGGTCCGGGCCGCGGCGGCCGGCGTCGGCGCACCAGTCGTCGCCTACCTGCCCGAGGCCGGCGTGACCGTCATCGGCTTCCTCGAGGGCGAGACCTTCAGCGACGCGAGCTTCAAGGTCCCCGGGGCGATCCCTCGGGTGGCCGAGGCGGTCCGCCGGCTGCACGGGGCGGAGCGGTTCGTCAACGACTTCAACATGTTCGAGATCCAGCAGCAGTATCTAGAGATGGTGCAGCGCAACGGTTTCCGGCTGCCCGACGGCTATCGCGACTTCGTGCCGCACGTGGCCCGGATCAAGCCGGCGCTGGCCGTGAACGACGAAGGCACCGTGCCGTGCAACAACGACCTCCTGGCCGCGAACTTCATCGACGACGGAGACAAGATCTGGCTGATCGACTACGAGTACGCCGGCAACAACGACGCCTGCTTCGAGCTCGGCAACATCTGGAGCGAATGCCACCTGACCCTCGACGAACTCGAGGAGCTCATCAGCGCGTACTACGGAAAACCGTTGCGCAACAAGGTAGCCCGGGCTCAGCTGCAAGGGCTGATGTCCCGGTACGGCTGGACTCTCTGGGCTTCGATCCAGGACGGCACGAGCCCGCTGGACTTCGACTTCTGGTCCTGGGGCATGGAGAAGTACGACGCGGCCGTCGCCGTGTTCACCAGCCCCGCGTTCGACCGACTGCTCGACGAAGTGCAACTCCCTGATTGACACCAGCACTCCAACGGAGGACCACAGTGAGCACTCCCACTGCTGCACCACCACCGGCCGCCTCGCACGAGGCCGACGTCGCCGCACTCAACGCACACGGCTACGCCCAGAAGCTGAACCGGAGCCTCGGCGAGCTTCTCCTCGTTCGCGGCCGGCTTCAGCTACATCTCGATCCTCACCGGCATGTTCCAGCTGTTCGGCTTCGGCTACGCCTTCGGCGGCCCGCTGATGTTCTGGTCCTGGATCATCGTCCTGGTCGGCCAGTTCTGCGTCGCCCTGATCTTCGCCGAGCTCAGCGCGCGCTTCCCGATCGCCGGGTCGGTCTACCAGTGGTCCAAGAAGGTCGGCAGCCAGGCGGTGTCCTGGATGGCCGGCTGGACCATGCTGATCGGCTCGATCGTCACGGTCGCGGCCGTCGCCATCGCCTGGAACATCGCGCTGCCGCCGATCTGGTCCGGCTTCCAGGTCTTCGACGACGCAGCGAAGAACGCCGTCTTCCTCGGCACGATCCTGATCATCATCACCACGACGATCAATGTGCTCGGCGTGAAGATCATGTCCAAGATCAACAACGTCGGCGTCGCCGCCGAGCTGGTCGGCGTCGCGATCATCATCGTGCTGCTGCTCGTCCACGCCCGGCGCGGCCCGCAGGTCGTCTTCGACACCCAGGGCGTCACCGCGGCAACGCCTGGGCACGGTGCGCTCGGCATCTTCGCGCCGATCCTGCTGGCCGCGGTCATGCCGGCGTACGTCATGTTCGGCTTCGACACGGCCGGCTCGCTCGCCGAGGAGACGACCAACCCGCACAAGACGACACCGAAGGCGCTGCTTCAGGCGCTGGCCGCCGCCGGTCTGTCCGGTCTCCTGCTGCTGCTGTTCGCGATCATGGCAACCAAGAGCATCAAGCCGGGCGTCCTCGGCGCTCGGTGGCCTGCCGTCGGTCCTGGGCGACGCCCTGGGCAGCACCGGGGAGAAGATCGTGCTGATCGACGTCGCGATCGCGATCTTCGTCTGCTGCCTGGCCATCCAGACGGCGGCCGTGCGGATCGCCTTCTCGATGGCGCGCGACCACGCTCTGCCGTTCGGTGAGCAGCTCGCGCACGTGACCGAGACCCGGCACTCGCCGGCGGCCCCGGCCGTCGTCTCCGGCCTGATCGCGATCCTGGTGCTGCTGGTCAACATCGGCAACGCGTCGATCTTCCTGGTCGTCACCAGCGTCTCGATCATCCTGGTCTACCTCGCCTACCTGCTGGTGACCGTGCCGACGTTCCTGCGACGTCGTCAGGGGTTCCCGGAGGACGGCGGCTCCACCGGCCTGTTCACCCTGGGCAAGACCGGCGGAATGGTCGTCAACGCCGTGGCCGTCGGCTACGGCGCCCTCATGGCGCTCAACCTGATCTGGCCGCGCCAGGCGATCTACGGCGCCGGCAAGGCCTGGGGCGGCGTGATCGCGGTGGGTGCGGTCGTCATCGTCGGCCTGGCCTACTTCTACGGCGTGCAGCGCAACAAGGTCGCGTCCATCGCCGAGGAGCATCGCGTCCAGGTCCCTTCGGCTGGGAGCTGAGCCGCAGAGGATGACCGTTGACCTCCCCGCACGCGCCCAGGTCGTCGTCATCGGCGGCGGCATCATCGGCGCCAGCGTCGCCTATCACCTGACGGCGCTCGGCTACACGGATCTCGTTCTGCTGGAACAAGGTTCGCTGTCCGGTGGGACGACCTGGCACGCGGCGGGGCTGGTCGGCCAGATGCGGTCGACCGAGAACGGCACCCGACTGGTGCAGTACTCGGCGGACCTCTACAGCCGGCTGGAGGCCGAGACCGGCCTGGGCACGGGGTTCAAGCGATGTGGCGGCGTCACCGTGGCCCGTACGCCGGAGCGGATGGTCCAGCTCCGGCGTACGGTCGCCACGGCCGAGGCGTTCGACCTCGAGTGCGAGCTGATCACGCCGCAGCGGGCCCAGGAGCTCTATCCGATCCTGGCGACCGAGGACCTGCTCGGAGCGATCTGGCTGCCCGGCGACGGCACGGCCAACCCCACGGACGTCACGGCTTCGCTGGCCCGCGGTGCGCGACAGCGCGGCGCGGTCATCGCCGAGCGGACCCGGGTCACCGGCGTCTGTGTCCGGGACGGTGCGGTCACCGGCGTGCAGACCGACCGCGGCGACATCGAGGCCGACATCGTCGTCAACTGCGCCGGGCAGTGGGCCAAGGCGGTCGGCGCCCTGTGCGGTGTCACCGTGCCGCTGCACTCGGCCGAGCACTTCTACGTCGTCACCGACCAGATCGAGGGCGTCCACCGGATGCTGCCGATCCTGCGCGACCCGGACGGCTACACCTACTTCAAGGAGGAGGTGGGCGGCCTCGTCGTCGGTGGTTTCGAGCCGCAGGCCAAGCCGTGGGTCGCGCCCGACGAGCTCCCCTACCCGTTCGAGTTCCAGCTGCTGGACGAGGACTGGGACCACTTCTCGGTCCTGATGGAGAGCGCCCTGCACCGGATCCCGGCGTTGCAGCACACCGGGATCCGGAAGTTCTACAACGGCCCGGAGAGCTTCACCCCGGACAACCAGTTCATCCTCGGCGAGGCACCGGAGGTGCGCGGCTTCTTCGTGGCCGCCGGCTTCAACTCGGTCGGCATCGCGACGGCCGGCGGCGCCGGCCGCGCCCTCGCCGAGTGGATCGTCGGGGGCGAGCCGACCAGCGACGTCTCCACGATGGACATCCGTCGGTTCGCCCGCTACAACGGCAACAACCGCTGGCTGCACGACCGCGTCGGTGAGGTGCTGGGGCTGCACTACGAGGTGCCCTGGCCGGGCCGCGAGCTGGAGTCGGCGCGACCGTTCCGCCGCTCCCCCGTGCACCATCTGCTGGCCGGCTCCGGCGCGGTCTTCGGCTCCAAGATGGGCTGGGAGCGGGCCAACGTCTTCGCCCCGCCCGGGGTCCCGCCCGTCGTCGACTACTCGTGGGGCAAGCCCGACTGGCTGGCCTGGTCCGCCGCCGAGCAGGCCGCCACGCGCGAGGCCGTCGCGCGTCTTCGACCAGACCTCCTTCGGCAAGATCCTGGTCAAGGGCCGCGGACGCCGAGCGGCTGCTGCAGTGGCTCTGCACGGCCGACGTCGCCGTCGCGCCCGGCCGGGTGGTCTACACCGGGCTGCTCAACCAGCGCGGCGGCTACGAGGCCGACGTCACGATCACGCGGGTCGCCCACGACGAGTTCCTGCTCGTGACCGGCTCGGCGTCGATCGTGCGCGACCTGGCCTGGATCCGGCAGCACACCCCGGACGACGCCCATGTCCTGGCGGTCGACGTCACGTCGTCGTACGCGGTCTTCGGGGTCATGGGACCACGCTCCCGCGACCTGCTCCAGGGACTGACCCGCACCGACCTCTCGCACGAGGCCTTCCCGTTCGCCACCAGCGCGCTGATCGACCTCGGCTACTCCACCGTGCGAGCGACCCGCATCACGTACGTCGGCGAGCTGGGCTGGGAGCTATACGTCCCAACGGAGTTCGCGGTCGGCGTGTATGAGCTGCTGGCCGAGACCGGGCCAGACCCACGGCCTGGTCCAGGCCGGCTACTACGCGATCAACAGCCTCCGGCTGGAGAAGGGCTACCGGGCGTTCGGGGCCGACATCGGGCCGGACGAGAACCCGGTCGAGGCCGGGCTGCTGTTCGCCTACAAGCTCGCGACCGACCTGCCCTTCCTGGGCCGGGACGCCGTCGAGCAGGTCAAGGCGGCCGGCCCACGACGCCGGCTGGCCTCACTGGTCCTCACCGACCCGGAGCCGATGCTCTGGGGCGGTGAGCTGGTGCTCCGCGACGGTCTCGCCGTCGGGCAGGTCCGGTCCGCCGGGTGGGGCGAGGCGCTCGGCGCCTCGGTCGCCATCGCGATGATCGGGCGCCGCGACGGCGACCCGGTGACCCCTGACTACCTGCGCAGCGGGGACTACACCGTGGACGTCGCCGGCGAGGTCCATCCCGGCCCGGCTGTCCCTGCGTCCGCCGTTCGACCCCGAGGGTGCCAGGATCACCCGGTGAGCACCGACAAAAGCGTCAACTCGACCGCCCACCCGCTCGACCCGCTCAGCGCAGACGAGATCCGGGCGGTCCGCGACCTCCTGGGCCGGGCCCGCGGGGTCGGCGACGGCTGGCGCTGGGCATCGATCGAGCTGAGCGAGCCCACCAAGGAGGTCGCCCTCGGCCACCAGCCCGGCGACCCGATCGAGCGGGCGGCGACGGTCGTGTGCTGGAACCGGGCGGACGGCGCCGCCTACCGCGGGCTGGTCTCGTTGACGGCCGGCGAGGTCCGTTCGTGGGACCAGGTCGAGGGCCAGCACCCGAACATGACAGTCGACGAGTGGCACGAGTGCGACGACTTCCTGCACCACGAGCCGGCCCTGGCCGCCGCGCTCGCCGCCCGCGGGGTCACGGACCTGAGCCTGGTGCTGGTCGACGTGTGGGCCTACGGTGCCGCGCTCGTCCCGGAGCGCTACCGCGGCATGCGGATCGGCTGGGGCGACGTGTGGGTCCGGTCCACCCCCGACGGCAACCCCTACGCCAACCCGGTCGGCAACCTGCACCCGATCGTGGACCTCAACACGATGAGCCTGCTCGAGATCGAGGACGGTGGCCCGGTCGAGCCGATCGGCACCCCGGCTCCCCCGATCCAGGGTGAGTACCTGCCGGCTCTCGTCGGCCAGCCGGCGCGCGACATCAAGCCGCTCGAGATCGTGCAGCCGGAGGGCGTCTCCTTCACGCTGGACGGCAACCTGCTGCGCTGGCAGAACTGGGAGCTGCGGCTCGGCTTCAACTACCGCGAGGCCCTGGTGCTGCACGCCGTCGGCTACCGCGAAGCCGGCCGGCTGCGCCGGGTCGCCCACCGGCTCTCGTTCGCCGAGATGGTCGTGCCCTACCGCGACCCGTCCCCGGACCACTACCGCCGCACCGCCTTCGACATCGGCGAATGGGGCCTGGGCTTCATGACGACGTCCTTGATGCTGGGCTGCGACTGCCTGGGTGAGATCCGCTACGTCGACGCCGTGCTGCACGACTCCCACGGCGAGCCGATCACGATCCCCAATGCCATCTGCATCCACGAGGAGGACAACGCCGTCCTGTGGAAGCACGTCGACCCGGTGGTCGGCACCGAGGTGCGCCGGATGCGGCGGCTCGTGCTGTCCTTCCACGCGACCGTGGCCAACTACGAATACCTCGTCTACTGGCGGTTCTACCAGGACGGCAACATCGAGTGCGAGGTGCGGGCCACCGGCATCATGGTCACCAGCCGGTACGCGGAGGGCGACGAGCCGACGCATGGCACGGTCGTCGACCACTCGACGTACGCGCCGTTCCACCAGCACTTCATCGTGGCGCGGCTCGACCTCGACATCGACGGCGCCGACAACACGGTGCTGGAGACCCACACCGAGCCGGAGCCGATCGGGCCGGACAACCCGCACGGGCTCGGCCTCATTGCCAAGAGCCGGCCGCTGCGGACCGAGCAGGAGGCCATCCGCGACGTCGACTGGGCCTCGCAACGGTCCTGGAAGGTCGTGAACCCGCAGTCCCGCAACGCTTTTGGCACTCCGGTGGGCTACAAGCTGGTGCCATCGGCCAGCATCCCGTCGATGTTCGACCCGGCCGCCCCGGTGCTCCGGCGCGCCGCCGCGATCGCGCACAGCCTCTGGGTCACACCGAACCGCGCGGACGAGCGTTGGCCGTGCGGAGACTTCCCCAACCTGAGTGAGACGGACAGTGGCCTGCCGGTCTGGACGGCCGCGGATCGCTCGATCGAGAACACCGACGTCGTCCTCTGGTACGTCTTCGGCATCCACCATGTCACCCGGCCGGAGGACTGGCCGATCATGCCGTCGGACATCGTCTCGTTCTGGCTCAAGCCATTCGGGTTCTTCGACCGCAACCCCTCACTGGACGTGCCGTCGGCGCACCACTGACCGTCGTCAGTCGCTGACCGCTTCGATCAGCTCGGCCGCGCGGCGAACGCCGGCCGCAGCGCGGATCCGGCGGCCGGCCGCCTCGGCCCGGTCCCGCACCGACCGCTCCCCGAGCAACCGGGCGAGTGCGACCGTCAGGTCCGCGTCGGTGTAGCCGTAGGTGTCCAGCCGGACGCCGTAGCCCGTCTCGTGCACCCGCTGCGCGTTGTCGTGCTGGTCCCAGAAGATCGGCAGCACGATCATCGGCTTGCCGTAGTGCATGGCCTCGGTCGTCGTGTTGTTGCCGCCGTGCGTGATGACCAGGTCGACGAGCGGCAGCACGCTGGTCTGCGGGACGAACTCGGCGCCCCACATGTTGTCGGCCAGCTCGAGCTCGTCATGGCGCGGGCCCATCGAGACGATGAACCGGTACGGCGTGGCAGCCAGCGCGGTCAGCGTCCGCTGCATCAGCTCGAGGTCCGCGCTGCCCAACGAGCCCGAGGCTGAAGTAGACCAGCGGCCGGTCGTCGTCAGCGATCGACTCCGGCACGGTGAAGGCGGCGTCGGTGCCTCGCACCGACGACTCGAGGCGGTGCCACGTGGCATCGAGCGGCCGGTCGCTCAGGTAGTCCAGCTCCTGCGGGTAGACGTAGAGGTTCAGCCGGTCCGACGTCGGCATGAACTCCAGGTCGGCCAGCCCGGGCGCACCCTGCTCGCGGATGAACTGGTCGAAGCCCTCCCACAGGGCGCGATGGGTGCGGTCGTACTCAGCCCGGAAGTCGGCCCATTCGCCGCGGTCGTCAGCCGGCAACCCGGAAAAGGTGGGCGCGACGCCAGAACCCTTGACCTCCAACGGGTTACAGCTCACGATCCGAACGTACGGCGCACCGCTCGTCAGCAACGCCGGAAACGCCACCACGTTGTCCTGGACGATGACGTCCGGCCGGTTGCGCTCGATGATCTCGCGCAGCTGCGGCTCGCAGTAGCGGGCCCCGCCGATCAGCTCCTCGAAGACCGGCCGCACGAAGGTGTCGAGCTGTTCGACCGTCGGCTTGCGGAACTCGGGCGCCGTCTCGCGCACGAAGTCCTTCCAGAACTGGCCCGCGTCCGGCTCCGGGTCGCCCGGCTCGGGCGGCGGGGGCGGGGCCGCCAGGTCGACGAGGTCCTCGACGAAGCCCAGCGGCTCGAGCTTGCCCCGCCATGACGCCTCCGCGGCGAAGACGACGCGGTGCCCGTGCTGGCGCAGCACATGCCCGATGCCGACGCAGTTGTTGGTCGGGCCGTAGGCGCTCTCCGGCATGAAGAGGAACGTCTGGGGGCCGGTGGGCATAGCGTTCCCTCCATGGGTGGTCGTGGGTCCTCGGATTCAAGGGCCTGACCTGCGAGTCAGTCAACACGTGGAAGGGACCGGTCCGTGACCGAGCGCCTGGCCCTCGCTCCCGGCTTCGAGCTCGCCCTGACCCCCCGGGACGGCGGCTGGGCGGTGTCGGCCCAGCGCACCGACGGCACGGAGTGCGTGGCCGGCGACGGCGCGGCGGAGGCGCTGCTCCAGCTGCTCCGCCGCGAGGACGACCTGGCCGACCGTTGGCAGGTGCTGCGGCTGGCCGGGCTCCCGGACGTCACCGGCGAACGGGCCATCACGGTCGACCAGACCAACCTGTCGGTCGTCGTCGGCGAACGCGTGATCGTGAAGTGGCTGCGCTCCGTCAGCGACGACCCGCAGCCATCCCTGGCCGCCCTGGCCCAGCTCAGCGCGGTCGGGTTCGACGCCGATGCCAACGGCGTACGCGGTGCTGACCTGGACCAGCCCGACCGGGCGCGCCCTGCCGGTCGCCTACGTCAGCGAGCACCTGGCCGACGCCCATGACGGGTGGACCTGGTGCGTGGATCTCGTTCGCGCCCGGGCCACCGGCGACACGCAGCGACCCGTGGTCCGCCGACCTGGCCGGCCGGGTCGGACGGCTCGCGGCCGAGCTGCATGTCGCCCTCGCGACGCCGAACCATGTCTTCCCCCGGCCGGTCCAGCCGGCCGGGGCCAGCCGTGTGCAGCGTTGGCACGACGGTGCGTTCGGCATGCTCGAGCAGGCCCTGCAGATCCCGGACCCGGCGATCGCGCCGGTGGTCGCGCGGTGCGCGGAGGCCATGTCGGCCTCGTTCGACGACGCCCTGGGCCGCGACGACCAGCTGGCCGGCACGTTGGTGCAGCACATCCACGGCGACCTGCACGTCGGCCAGATCCTGCGCTGGCGGGGCGGTTTGGCCATCGTCGACTTCGACGGCAACCCGGTCGCCCCCTCGGGGGGCGGGGTCATGCACCCGGCGGCGCGCGATGTCGCCCAGCTGATCCGGAGCCTCGACCATGTCGGACAGGTCGTGCTCCACCGCAGCCCCGAGCTGCCGGCCGCGCCGGTCCGGGCCTGGCTGGACACCTGCCGGGAAGAGTTCCTCACGGCGTACCGAAAGACGTTGCAGGACAGCGCGATGGGCTCACTGCTGGATGAGCGGCTCCTGCCCGCCTTCGAGCTCGAGCAAGAGCTCCGCGAGCTCGTCTACGCCCATCGGCATCTGCCGGACTGGGCTTACGCACCGCTGGCCAGCCTGCGCGACCTGCTGCCAGCGGCCGGTGGGTGAAACCTCGGCTAAACCGCTCGCGCCAGCCTCCGGCAGCCCCCGTTTCAAGTCGCGGGACGGGGCACTCCCTGCAACGCTCGATGACGACAACATCGTCATGCAGTGAGAAGGGAGTAGCCGTGATCATCCTTGGAGCGATCCTCCTGATCCTCGGCCTGGTTCTCGGTATCGGGATCCTCACCACGATCGGCGTGATCCTGCTGGTCGTCGGTCTGGTCCTCATGCTCGTGGGCCGCGCCGGCCACGCCGTCGGCGGCCGGGCGCACTACTACTAGACCGGCGACGAGACCGACCTCCGGCACGTCCGGGGGTGCTACCGGGGACGGTCCTTGACCGTCCCCGGTAGCGTCTGTCCGGACCCGTACCACCGACGAGCAACTCCGTGGGGAGCCCCCGCCTATGCCCAGTCTCGACCGCCCGGTGCATCCGGACCCCTACGACCTGCTGCCCGCCGTCGGCTCGCTGTCCGTGACCAGCTCCGACGTCCAGGACGGCGGCGCGCTGCCGCACGCCCAGGTGTTCGACGACTGGGGCTTCAGCGGCGCCAACACCTCGCCCGCGCCTGTCCTGGAGCGATGCCCCGGCCGAGACCAAGGGCTACGCGATCACCTGCTTCGACCCGGACGCGCCCGACCCCGGCCGGCTTCTGGCACTGGGTCGTCATCGGGCTCGGTGCCGACACGACGAGCCTGCCGACCGGCGCGGGCGCCGAAGGCGGGGCCGGCCTCCCGGACGGCGCCTTCCACGTGCGCAACGACTTCGGCACCGCGGCCTACTGCGGCGCCGCTCCGCCCGCAGGGCGACCAGCCGCACCGCTACCTGTTCGCCGTGCACGCGCTGGACACCGACGACCTCGGCATCGACGACTCGGTGACAGCGACGGTGGCGGCGTTCAACATCGGGATGCACACCCTGGCCCGCGGCGTCGTCGCTCCCGACCTACGCCTGGTGAGCGCCGCCGGCACCCTCGACCTGGTCGCCGTCTCCGAGCGGCCGGACCTGCTCGCCGAGCCGGTCGCCAAGGCGCTCGCTCGTGGGAGCGCGCCGGTGACGTCTCCGTCGCCGAGATCGACCCGTCACTGGCCGACACGGCCGCCCTGGTCGAGGCCCACGGCGTACCACTGGAGATGTCGGCCAACTGCGTCGTCGTCGCCGGTCGCCGGGGTGGCGACGAGCGGATCGCCGCTTGCGTCGTCCTGGCCACCACCCGGGCCGACGTCAACGGCCTGGTCCGCCGGCTGCTCGACGTCCGCAAGGCGTCCTTCCTCGCGATGGACCTCGCCGTCGAGTGGACCGGCATGGAGTACGGCGGCATCACCCCGGTCGGCCTGCCCGAGGGTTGGTCGGTCTTCGTCGACTCCGCGGTCGCGGCCACGCCGTACGTCGTGATCGGCTCCGGGGTGCGCCGGAGCAAGCTGGCCCTGCCGGGGGCCGCGCTCGCGGACCTGCCGGGCGCCCAGGTCATCGATGGGCTCGGCCAGCTCGCCTAGCCCTCAGCGCGCCGCCAGCCGGGTCGCGTAGAACGCCACGGCCGCGGCGGCCGCGACGTTGAGCGAGTCGACGCCGCCGCCCATCGGGATCCGCACCCGCAGATCCGCGACCGCACTGACCGACGACGACAGGCCGTCGCCTTCCGTGCCCAGGACCAGCGCCAGACGCTCCGGCGGGTCCGCCGCCAGCTGGTCCAGGGAGACGGCATCCGGGCTCAGCGTCAGGCCGGCGACGACGAACCCCTTGTCCTGCAACGCTTTGAGCCCGGCCGGCCACGGCGTCAACCGGGTCCACGGCACCTGGAAGACCGTGCCCATCGAGACCCGGATCGACCGGCGATAGAGCGGGTCCGCGCAGCGGGGCGACACCAGGACAGCATCGACCCCGAGCGCGGCGCAGCTGCGGATGATGGCCCCGACGTTGGTGTGGTCGACGATGTCCTCGAGCACCGCGACCCGCCGGGCGCCGGCCAGCACCGATCGTCCAGGGCCGGGAGGTCCGGCCGGCGCATGGCCGCGATCGCGCCCCGATGGAGATGGAAGCCGGTCAGGGCTTCCAGCACGTCCGGCGCACCGACGTACACCGGCACACCGGCCGCCTCAGCCGCCGCCACCAGGTCGGCGAGGTCGGTCAGCCAGCGCGGCGCCATCAGATAGGAGATCGGTTGGTGGCCGGCCGCCAACGCCCGCCGGATGACCTTCTCGCTCTCGGCCAGGTAGAGGCCCAGCTCGGGCTCGCTGCGGGTGCGCAGGGCCAGGTCGGTCAGGCCGACGAACTCGCGCACTCGCGGGTCGCCGGGGTCGGTGATCGTCTCGACCATGGCTCAGGCCAGCAGCCGGACGATGGCGACCAGGCCGACGACGACGATCATACGCGCGCAGGACGGCGGGCGGCAGCCGGCGGCCGACCCGGGCGCCGAGGACGCCGCCGATCAGTCGCCCCGACCGCGAGCAGAAGCACCGCCCGCCAGTAGATCCGGTCCCAGGCGACGGTCATGAACACCACAGCCGCAACGCTGTTCGCGATCAGCGCCAGCAGGTTCTTCAGCGCGTTCACCCGCTGCAGCGACTCGGGCAGCATCGTCCCGAGCCAGCCGACCAGCAGGACCCCCTGGGCCGCGCCGAAGTATCCGCCGTAGACCCCCGTCGCGTAGACCCCCAGCACCGTCACCAGCCGCTGACCGCCGGACGCGGACCCCTCACTCAGCTGCCGCTCCCGACGCCGGGCCAGCGCCGGCTGCATCCGCGGCTGCACGACGACGAGCACCAAGCGCGATGACGATGAGCACCGGCACGATCGCCTTGAACGCCGAGGCCGGGCAGGCGCAGGAGCAAGAGCGCCCCGGTCACCGATCCGACGAGCGAGGCCGGGGCCAGCACCCGGATCCGCCGCCCCTGGCCGGCCAGCTCGGCCCGGTAGCCCCAGGTCCCGCTGACCCCGCCGAACACCATGCCGATGTTGTTGGAGATGTTCGCGCCGACCGGCGGGAAGCCGAACGCCAGCAGCGTCGGGAAGGTGATCAGCGACCCGGAGCCGACGATCGTGTTGATCGTGCCCGCCGCCACCCCCGCCAGGAAGATGGCGACGACCTCCCAGACGGACACCGGCGCAGACTACCTACGCCTCGCCCGGCCGGCTGCGGGTCGAGGCCCGCGCCGCGTCAAGGGCTCACCTCAACCTGTCGAAACCTCTCTGTGAAGTCTGTCCTGCGCCGGCTCGGCGTGCTCACCACGGTGAGCACGCTCGCGGTGCTGTCGCCTGGCTCCCCCGGCGTACGCCGACGGGGTCGACCGGGCCAAGGACACAGGCTCGGCGCAGCCAGGCCCGGCTGGACCGCCTGCAGGCCCGGCTCGACCGGGCCCTCGCGGCGTACGACGCCGCGCTCAACGGTCTGCAGGCCCAGGTGGGGGCCGGGGTCCAGGCGGCCGATGCCGCCCAGGCCGGCCAGGCCGCGGTGGCCGCCGCGCAGGCCCAGCGGACCGAGCGGCTCCGGGCGATCTACATGGACGGCGGCGGCCAGCTCGGCCTCTACGCCTCGCTGCTCACCGCCCGGACGCCGCAGGACCTCGCCCTGCGGGTCGTGACCGCCCAACGGCTCGTGGCCGGCGCCGACGCCAGCATCATCGATGCCGCGAAAGCCGCGGCGGCCTCCGCGCAGGCCCAGCAGGTCAGCGACCAGCGGATCGGCGCAGCGATGCTCTACGCCGACGACGTGACCGCCCGGGCCGAGCAGGTCGACCAGCTGGTCCGCGCGGGTCAGGCCGAGCTCGCCCACCTGTCGGCCCGCGCCCGTGCTCTGGCCCAGCAACGGCTGGCCGACGCCGCCGCCGCAGCTGCGAGCAGTGCCAGCAGCGCCGCCGGCCGAGTCGGCGCGATGGGCATCCCGGCGACGTATCTCGGGCTCTACCAGGGCGCCGCCCGCACCTGTAGCGGGATGCCCTGGACGCTGCTGGCCGCCGTCGGTCAGGTCGAGAGCGGGCACGGGCGCAACAACGGGCCGAGCTCGGCCGGGGCGATCGGGCCGATGCAGTTCCGGCCGCAGACCTTCCGGGCCTACGCGGTCGACGGCAACCACGACGGCCGGCTCGACCCGTGGAACCCGGCCGACGCGATCTACACCGCGGCGCACTTCCTCTGCTCCGGCGGAGCCGGGTCACCCGCCGGCGTGCAGCGCGCCCTGCTGCACTACAACAACGCGCAGTGGTACGTCGACCTGGTGCTCGCCGTACAGCAGAAGATCGCCGCCGCCTACTGACCTGTCAGCACCACGACGACGAATACGTCGTCCTGGGCTGACACTCGGCCTACTGAGCCGGCGGGATCGGCGGGGCCGGGGGCGGGGGTGGCACGGCTTGGGCCGGGTCGCCGTACGCCGGGGGACCGGCGGGACCGGCGGGACCGGCGGCACGGGCGGTGGCGCTGCCGGGTCGGTCGCCGGGGGCTCGACGGCGTCTCGGGCTCGACGGGGGCCGGCGGAGCGGCATGCGCGCCGACACCACGGGAGGTCAGGTCGGTGCGGGCGGCCTCCGCGGACGCCGACGCGGCCGTCTCGCGGGCCTGGCGCAGCGCCTCGGCCGGGTCCTGCAGCGTGGGCTCCTCGATCAGCGGCACGTCGAGGTCGGAGCCGGGCTTCGGGGCGTACGGGCTGCCTCGGCCGCCACCGCCCCGAGCCCGCCGGAGTCGTCGCCCGGCCCGGCGCTCATGCCGCGCCCGAGCATCCCGCCGATGCCCTTGAGGGCCTCGCCCAGCTCGCTCGGCACGATCCAGAGCTTGTTGGAGTCACCCTGGGCGATCTGCGGGAGCACCTGGAGGTACTGGTAGGCCAGCAGCTTCTGGTCGGCGTCGCCGCGGTGGATCGCCTCGAACACCTGCAGGATCGCGCGGGACTGGCCCTGCGCCTCGAGGATGGCGGCCTGCGCGGTGCCCTCGGCCCGCAGGATCCGGGCCTGCTTCTCACCCTCGGCCGTCAGGATCTGCGACTGCTTGATGCCCTCGGCGGTCAGGATCGTCGCGCGCCGGTCGCGCTCGGCCCGCATCTGCTTCTCCATCGAGTCCTGCACGCTGGCCGGCGGGTCGATCGCCTTGAGCTCGACCCGCTTGACCCGGATGCCCCAGCGGCCGGTCTCCTCGTCGAGGACGCCGCGCAGCTGGCCGTTGATCTGGTCGCGGCTGGTCAGGGTCTGCTCGAGGTCGAGCGAGCCGATCACGTTACGCAGCGTGGTGACGGTCAGCTGCTCGATGCCCTGGATGTAGTTGGCGATCTCGTAGACCGCGTCCTTGGGCTCGGTGACCTGGAAGTAGATGACCGTGTCGATGCTCACGACCAGGTTGTCGGACGTGATCACCGGCTGGGGCGGGAAGTTCACCACCTGCTCGCGCTGGTCGACGATGGCCCGCGGCCGGTCGACGAACGGGATCAGCAGGTGCAGCCCGGCCTCCAGCGTGCGGTCATAGCTGCCCAGCCGCTCGACGATGATCGCCGTCTGCTGCGGCACGATCCGGATCGTCCGGACCAGCGCGATGATGACGAACAGAACCAGGACGGCGAGGACGACGAGCACGACAGCCGAGGACGGGCTCACGAGGGCGACTCCTGACGGGGGCGCGCGACGATCGCCGTGGCCCCTTCGATGCGGATGACCTGCACGGTCTCCCCCGGTGGGGAGGGCGGGTCGTTGGGCGAGGCCAGCCGGGCCGACCAGACCGCGTCGCCCGGGAGCTTGACCCGGCCGCCGAACTCGGTGACCGTCTCGACGACGAGACCGATCCGGCCGATGTCGCCGGCCACGCCGACCGCGGGACACCTTGGTCGGCAGGAACCGGGCGAGGGCGGCCTTGCGGACCAGGACGAGCAGCAGCAGGGACACGATCGGCGAAGGCGAGGACCTGCAGCGGCAGCGGCAGTCCGACGGCGGCCGCGATGGCTCCGATGACGGCGCCGCCGGCCAGCATGATGCAGACGAACGCCGGCGACGCCATCTCGCGCCGCGGCAAGGACGAGCGCCACGCCGAGCCAGATCAGCCAGCCCATCTGGTGCGCTCCCCTCGACGCGGTCGATCAAGAATACTTCGGCGGTTCGTCCCGAATGCTAAGCCTTCGCCCGCGCACTCCACCGGTCCTCGTGCCGCTCGAGCACGAGCGGCAGCGCCGAACGTCTCCCCCAACGCCTCAGCGGTCAAGGTCGTGCCGATCGGCCCGCTCGCGACGACCTTGCCCGCCGCGCAGCAGCAGGACGTGGGTGAAGCCGGGCGGGATCTCCTCGACGTGATGGGTCACCAGGACCATCGCCGGCGCCTGCGGGTCGGCGGCCAGGACCGCCAGCCGGCGGACCAGGTCCTCGCGCCCGCCCAGGTCGAGCCCGGCGGCCGGCTCGTCGAGCAGCATCAGCTCGGGGTCGGTCATCAGGGCCCGGGCGATCTGGACCCGCTTGCGCTCGCCCTCGCTGAGCGTGCCGTAGGTCCGGCCGACGAACCCGGCCATCCCGAGCGCGTCGAGCAGCCGGTCGGCCCGCTCGTGGTCCAGGTCGTCGTAGCTCTCCCGCCAGCGACCGACCACGCCGTACGACGCGGTGACCACGATGTCGTGGACGCTCTCCGCCGCGGGCAGCCGCTCGGCGAGGGCGGCACTGGCCAGGCCGATCCGCGGCCGGAGCTCGAAGACGTCGACCGCGCCGAGGATCTCGCCCAGGATCCCGACGAGCCCGCGGGTCGGGTGCATCCGCCCGGAGGCGAGCTGCAGCAGGGTGGTCTTGCCCGCGCCGTTGGGCCCGAGCACGACCCAGCGCTCGCCCTCCGCGACGTCCCAGGTCACGTCGTCGAGCAGCGTGGTGCTGCCGCGGACCACGCTGACCGAGGCCAGCTCCAGGACGTCGCTCATAGGAGTCGAACCTTAGTGACTGCGTCGAGCCGCGTCGGTCGCCGCCTCGTAAAGTGCGATGCACGACCTGCCCCGCTCCGCCGCGCTCGCCGCGTGGGGCAGCGCCGTGCTCGCCGGCGACGGCCGTCCATCGACGACGCCGTGACCGCGGTCCAGGGCAGCGACCTGCCGCACGCCGTCGACCTGTCCAACGTCCCGTTCGACGCGCCGGTCGACGGCCTGGTCGGCCTGTTCGCGGCCCTGCGCCGCGGCGGCGTCACCCGGCTGCGCCTGCTGCTGCCGGTCGAGGGCGACCTCACCGGCCTGCCCGGGCCGCCGAACTTCAACAACGCCGCCCTCGACGTCGGCGAGTGCGTGGTGGCGGACGACGGCCTGCCCTGCGGGTTCGTGCCCGATCATGGTCCGGCACGGCCATCCGGACGCCGACGACGCCGACCTCGACACGGCGCTGTCGGTGATGTGGTGCGGCCTGCCGATCCACGAGTCGGCGCCGGGCGGGGGCATGTCCGACCTGAGCGAGTCGCGGCGGCTGCTGCTGACGACGCTGCACGAGGCCAGCACGACCCTGGAGCAGCTCGAGGTCGCGACCTGGGCCGGCGACCCGACGCCGGGCCTGGACCACGTGCGCCATCGGTCGGTCTCGGCCGACATGCCACCGGGCACGCCGTCGCGCGCCGCCTCGGTGCTCGACCTGGCCTGGCGGGTGCGCACCGTCGTCGAGATCGCCCGGCAGGACGACGGCGGGGCGATCAACACCTGGGAGAGCGAGCAGCGGCTGCAGGCCCTGCGCCGGCTCGACGTCGTGTCGCGGCACGCCGTCGTCGCGGCGGTCAACGCCGCTCTCGAGCCGGCCCGCTGAGGCGCGTCAGGCCGCCGCGAGCACCTGGCGCGTAGACGTCGACGGTGCGGGCCGCGATGCTCCCCCAGCTGAAGTCCTCCTGGGCCCGCACGCCGCCCGGCCCGGCCGCGCGCTCGGCCCGCTCCGGGTCGCTCACCGCGTCGACCAGCGCGGCCGCCATGTCGGCGACGAACGCGTCCGGGTCGATCGGCGTGCCGGTGCCGTCCTGCACCTGCTCGATCGGCACCAGCCACCCGGTCTCGCCGTCGACGACGACCTCGGGGATGCCGCCGGTCGCCGTCGCGACGACGGCCAGCTCGCAGGCCATCGCCTCGAGGTTGACGATCCCGAGCGGCTCGTAGACCGACGGGCAGGCGAAGACCGTGCCGGCCGACAGCAGCGCCGCGACCTCGGGCTGCGGCAGCATCTCGTCGATCCAGACCACGCCGGACCGGGTCGCCTGCAGGTCGGCGACCAGGCCCTCGACCTCGGCCGCGATCTCCTTGGTGTCCGGGGCTCCGGCACACAGCACGAGCTGCACGTCGGGCGGCAGCTGGGCCGCCGGCGCGCAGGAAGTAGGGCAGGCCCTTCTGCCGGGTGATCCGCCCGACGAAGACGACGGACGGCCGGTCGGGGTCGACGCCATGGCCGCGGACGACGTCCGCATCGTCGCGACGGCGACCAGCGCTCGGTGTCAATTCCGTTGTGCACCATATGAACCCGCGCCGGGTCGACGTTCGGGTAGCAGCGCAGGATGTCGCGACGCATGCCCTCGCTGACCGCGATCAGGCCGGCCGCGCCCTCCATCGCGGTCTGCTCCATCCAGGACGAGACGCGGTAGCCGCCGCCGAGCTGCTCGGCCTTCCAGGGCCGCAGCGGCTCGAGGCTGTGCGCCGTCATGACGTGCGGCACGCCGTGCAGCAGGCCGGCCAGCTGGCCGGCCATCCCGGCGTACCAGGTGTGCGAGTGCACGATGTCGGCGCCGGCGCAGTCCTCGGCCATCGGCAGGTCGACGCCGAGGGTCTGGAAGGCCGCGTTGGCCGACTCCAGGCCCGGCGGCGGGTCGGCGTAGCCCGTCGTACCGGCCTCGTCCCGTGGGCCACCGAAGCACTGCACCCGTACGTCGAGTGCCTCCGCGCCGGTCCGGGCCCGCAGCGCGCGGACCAGCTCCTCGACGTGCACGCCGGCGCCGCCGTAGACCTTCGGCGGGTACTCCTTGCTCAGCAGGTCGACTCGCATGGCGTCACCGTAGTCCCGGAGCCGCCCGCGTCCTGAGACAAGTCTCGCCAGCGCGGCGGATGCCTCGTAGGGTCCGTCACATGGTTACCTCGCGGCACCCGCTGAAGGTCCTCGCCATCGTCCTGGCCGGCGGCGAGGGCAAGCGGCTGATGCCGTTGACCGCCGACCGGGCCAAGCCGGCCGTGCCGTTCGGCGGGATCTACCGGCTGATCGACTTCGCGCTGTCCAACGTGGTCAACTCGCGCTTCCTCAAGGTCGTCGTGCTGACCCAGTACAAGTCGCACAGCCTCGACCGGCACATCGCCAAGGCCTGGCGGATGTCGAACATCCTCGGCAACTACATCGCCCCGGTGCCGGCCCAGCAGCGGGTCGGCAAGCACTGGTACCTGGGCAGTGCCGACGCGATCTACCAGAGCCTCAACCTGATCCACGACGAGCAGCCGGACATCGTCGTGGTCGTCGGCGCGGACCACGTCTACCGGATGGACTTCTCGCAGATGGTCGAGGCGCACATCGAGTCCGGCGCCGCCGCGACGGTGGCCGCGATCCGCCAGCCGATCTCGATGTCGGACCAGTTCGGCGTGATCGACGTCGAACCGGGTGGCAGCGGGCGGATCCGCGAGTTCCTGGAGAAGCCGACGGACCCCACCCCTCTGGCCGACAACCCGGACGAGATCCTCGCCTCGATGGGCAACTACGTCTTCGACGCGCAGGGCGCTGGTCGAGCAGGTGACCAAGGACGCCGACGCCGAGGACACCAAGCACGACATGGGCGGCGACATCATGCCGGCCTTCGCGGCGCGCGGTGAGGCCAACGTCTATGACTTCAAGGACAACGAGGTGCCGGGCGCCGAGCCGCGCGACCGGGACTACTGGCGCGACGTCGGGACGATGGACTCCTACTACGACGCGCACATGGATCTCGTTGCGGTGCAACCGGTCTTCAACCTCTACAACTACGAGTGGCCGATCTTCACCGACGTCGGTCCGTATCCCCCGGCCAAGTTCGTCCACGGCTGGCACGGCCGGGTCGGCAGCGCGGTCAACTCGATCGTGTCGCCGGGCTGCGTCGTCAGCGGCTCGCTCGTCGAGAACTCGGTCATGAGCCCGGGCGCGACCGTCCACTCCTGGGCCACCGTCACCGACAGCGTGCTGCTCGACGGTGTCGAGGTCGGCCGGCATGCCGTCGTACGCCGGGCGATCATCGACAAGAACGTCAAGATCCCGGAGAACGCCCGGATCGGCCTGGACCCCGAGGAGGACAAGGCCCGCGGCCTGACCATCTCCGAGTCCGGCCTGGTCATCATCGGCAAGGGCCAGGTCATCCCCGGATGAGCGAGTCGGGCGACGACCTCGGCGAGCCCGGGGGCGAGACGGCGTACGACGCGTCGCACCAGGCCGCGCGCAAGGTGCGGGTCGGCGTGCAGGTGCGGCCGCAGCACTGCGACTGGCGGGACATCCGCCGGGCCGTCGTCGCGGCGGAGGAGGCTCGGCGTCGACGTGGTCTTCACGTGGGACCACTTCTATCCGCTCTTCGGGCCGCCGGACGGGCAGCACTTCGAGTGCTGGACGATGCTCGCCGCCTTCGCCGAGATCACCTCGCGGGTCGAGTTCGGCGCGCTGGTCACCTGCAACAGCTATCGCAACCCCGAGCTGCTGGCCGACATGTCCCGGACGATCGACCACATCAGCGACGGCCGGCTGATCCTGGGCATCGGGTCCGGGTGGTTCGAGCGGGACTACAGCGAGTACGGCTACCACTTCGGCACGCCGGGCTCGCGGCTCGACGCCCTCGCCGAGTCACTCCCCCGGATCGAGAGCCGGCTGGCCCGGCTCAACCCGCCGCCGACCCGGCCGATCCCGGTCCTGATCGGAGGTGGCGGCGAGCGCAAGACGCTGCGCCTGGTGGCCCGGCACGCGACCATCTGGCACGGCTTCGGCGACCCGGAGGTCGTCGCGCGCAAGGTCGCGATCCTGGACCGCTGGTGCGAGCGAGGAGGGCCGTGACCCGGCCGAGGTCGAGCGCTCCACCGGCGTGCAGAGCGGCCCGGACGGGCTCGGCCCGATCCTGCACGGGCTGGGCGTGCGGCATGTTCACGATGGGGCTCAACGGGCCGGACTTCGACCTGGGACCGGTCCGGGACTGGCTGGCCTGGCGAGACGAGGTCAACGCCGCCGGCTGACCCGCTGAACATCGCCCACCGCACAGACGCCGTGACTCTGGGTGAGGGCACTGCTCAGGGTGGGTGCGCAACCGGGCGACCCGGGGCCCATCCCGGTCACGGCGCGTCATTCGCACCCGCACCATGCGTGTCATGGGAGAGGTTCCGCCGAGTCATGACGCCGTCCGGGCCTACCTGGACAGCGCCGTCGCCGAGGCCGCCGAACGCTGGGTCGGCCGGGCCGCGGACGCGACCGCGTACGCCGATCTCGTGGCCGCCGTGCTGGCCCGGCGCGAGGCCCTCTCCCCGCTGCGTCACCTGCCCGAGCGGCCGCACGCCGAACCCCCACCGGTGCGGCCCGCCATGCTCGCCCCGCTGCCGACCGGCTCCAGTCCCCGTCCGCGGCACACCGAGCGCCGGGCCCGGCCGCGCTGGCCGCTCGGCGGCGGCGCACCGGTCGGGTCGATCGCCGACCGGGCCGACCCGGCCACTGCTCCGGCCACCCTCGCGGCCCCCGCCTCGACCCTCAGCTTGGACGTCCGGGGCGGTGCCACGCTGACCGGTCCCAGCGGCCCTGCCACCTCGTCGGGCCCGATCGGGTCGGGACCGATCGGCCTGCCGACCCGGCCGCCAGGGCGGCACCGCACCCCGCCACCGGAGCCGCTGCGGGCGCCCGACGCCATCAACCTCAACCAGAACCTCAGCACCGTCCTGGACTGGCTCGGCCGCCCGGAGAGCTGACGGTCGGCACCCGCTGTCAGCAGCATCGGTCAGCACTGCACAAGCCTCGGCACTGGTGTGATGCTGACCCGAGAACCGGCCCGGCTAGGGTTCCGCGCGTGGCCGACCCCGCACCGCGCACGCTGCTCGTCACGGTCACCGGCCCGGACCGGCCGGGCGTGACGTCGGCCGTCTTCGACGCGCTGTCGGCCCCGGGAGTCGAGGTCATCGACGTCGAGCAGGTCGTCATCCGGGGCCGGCTGACCCTCGGCGTCCTCGTCGCCGCGGGCAACCAGGAGAGCGCGCTCAGCGCCGCCGCGACGTCGGCCGGTCGCTCGCTCGGCATGCAGGTCTCCTGCACGGCCGGTCACGGGGACAGCCCGCCACGCCGTGGCCGGGCCCTGCACGTCACCCTGATCGGCGCGCCACTGCGGCCGCTCGCGGTCTCGTCGATCGCGACGGTCCTGGCCGCCCGGGGCGCCAACATCGACCGGATCCGGCGGCTGTCCCGCTATCCGGTCAGCACCCTGGAGCTGGACGTCTCCGGCGTCGAGGACGTCGACGCCCTGCGCCGCGAGCTCGCCCTCGAGGCCGCGACGCGCGGGGTCGACGTCGCCGTGTCGCCGGCCGGACTGGCCCGCCGTGGCCGCCGCCTCGTCGTCATGGACGTCGACTCGACCCTGATCCAGGACGAGGTGATCGAGCTCCTCGCCGAGCACGCCGGCCGGACCGAGCAGGTGGCGGCGGTCACCGAGCGGGCCATGCGCGGCGAGCTCGACTTCGCCCAGAGCCTGCACGAGCGGGTCGCGACGCTGGCCGGTCTACCCGCGTCCGTGCTCGACGACGTGCGCGCCGCCGTTCGGCTGACGCCCGGAGCGCGCACCCTCGTGCGGACGATGAAACGGCTCGGCTTCTCGGTCGCGCTGGTGTCGGGCGGGTTCATCGAGGTCGTGCGCCCGCTGGCCGCCGAGCTCGGCATCGAGCACGTCGAGGCCAACCAGCTCGAGGTCGCCGACGGGCTGCTCACCGGGCGGGTGACCGGGGCCGTCGTCGACCGGGCCGGCAAGGCGGCGGCCCTGCGCCGGTTCGCCGCTTTGGAGGGACTCCCGATGTCGCGGACCATCGCCATCGGCGACGGCGCCAACGACCTCGACATGCTGGCCGCCGCTGGGCTGGGGGTGGCGTTCAACGCCAAACCCGTTGTGCGACAACAGGCTGACACGTCAGTGAGCGTGCCCTACCTGGACGCCGTGCTGTTCCTGCTCGGCATCACCCGCGAGGAGATCGAGGCGGCCGACGCCGAAGGCTGACCGCGCGCCGGCTACTCGAAGTCGGAGCTGTTCAGGCTGTAGTCGCGGGTCACCGTGGCGATCCGCACCCGGTAGTCGGCGTACCAGCGCTCCCGGCCTCGCTGCTGCGCCGCATGATGGGCAGAGACCTGCTTCCAGGCCCGGGCGCTCTCCTCGTCCCGCCAGTACGACACAGTGATGCCGAGCCCCTCGCGGGCTCCCTCGATCCCGAGGTAGCCCGGCTGCCGGGCCGCCAGGTCGTTCATGGCCGCCGACATCCGGTCATAGCCGTCGGCATCGTCCGGCGTACGGGTGTTGGTGAAGATCACGGCGACATACGGCGGCTCGGGGGTCGCTGCGAAGCCCTCCGGCGTCATCGGGGCGACACCACCGCGGCCAGCCGGGCCGAGCTCGGCTCGAGGTCGGCCCACTCGCCGTCGAAGGTCAGCACCGCGGCGCACGCAGTCTTGAGCCCGGCCGTCAGCGTGCGGGCGGCCTCGGCGTCCGCCTCATCCGTCAGCAGGGCCGCGAGGGCGCTGCTCGTCGGCTCGTGTCCGACGCAGGCCAGGGTCTGCACGTCGGCCGGGGTCTCGTGGATCACGTCCAGCACCTCCGACCGGCTGGCGTCGTACAGCCGGGGCTCGACCTGGACCGGCGGCGGGTCGGGCCAGGCCGACGACGCCAGCTGCCAGGTCTGCTGGGCCCGGGTCGCGTCGGAGCAGACCACCAGGTCCGGCCGCAGCCCAGCAGCGGCCAGCCGCCGGCCGAGCTCGGGCGCCTCACGCCGGCCGCGGTCGTTGAGCGGCCGCTCGTGGTCCGGTGCGCCCGCCGCCCAGTCCGACTTCGCGTGCCGGACGACGAGCAACGTCCTGGTCACTGGCCCATCGCGTGCACGCCGCCATCGACGTGCACCATCTCCCCCGTCGTCGCGGGGAACCAGTCGGAGAGCAGGGCCACGCAGGCCTTCGCCGCCGGCTCGGGGTCACGCACGTCCCAGCCCAGTGGCGCGCGGTCGTCCCAGATGTCCTCGAACGCGTCGAAGCCCGGGATCGACTTGGCCGCCGTCGTCCGGATCGGTCCGGCCGCAACGAGATTGACCCGGATGCCCTTCGGCCCGAGGTCGCGGGCCAGATAGCGCGACGTCGACTCGAACGCGGCCTTGGCCACGCCCATCCAGTCATAGACCGGCCAGGCATACCGCGCGTCGAAGGTCAGGCCCACGATGCTGCCGCCCTCGCCCATCAGCGGAAGCGCAGCAACACCAAGGGCTTTCATCGAGTACGCCGAAACATGCAGGGCCGTCGACACGTCGTCCCACGAGCCCTCGAGGAAGTTGAACGCACCCACCGGCGCGAAGCCGATCGAGTGGACGACGCCGTCGAGCCCGTCGACGTGCTCGCGCACCCGGTCGGCGAGAGCGGCCAGGTGCTCGTCGGACTGCACGTCGAGCTCCACCACCGGTGGCGTCTCAGGCAGCCGCTTGGCGATCGTCTGCGTGATCTTCATCGTCCGGCCGAAGCTGGTCAGCACGACGCTCGCGCCCTCCTGCTGGGCCAGCTTGGCCACGTGGAACGCGATCGACGCGTCGGTCAGCAGCCCGGTGACCAGCAGCCGCTTGCCGTCGAGAAGGCCCATCAGTTGTGTCCCATCTCTAGTGACCCATCCCCAGGCCGCCGTCCACCGGCACGACCGCACCGCTGATGTACGCCGCGGCATCGCTGGCCACGAACCGCACGACCTCCGCCACCTCGGCCGCGGACACGAAACGCCCGGCCGGGATCGCGGCGAGGTAGCTCTTCTGCAGGTCCTCGGCGAGCGACGCCGTCATATCGGTCTCGATGAAGCCCGGCGCGACGACATTGGCCGTGATGCCACGCCCGCCCAGCTCGCGGGTCACGGACCGGGCCAGCCCGACGAGGCCGGCCTTGCTGGCCGCGTAGTTGGTCTGGCCGGCCGAGCCGTAGAGCCCGACAACGCTGGAGATCAACACGATTCGGCCCTTGCGCAGCCGGATCATGCCCTTGCTGGCTCGGCGTACACATCGGAAGGCGCCGCCCAGGTTGGCACTGACGACGTCGTCGTAGTCCTCGTCGCTCATCCGCATCAGCAGCCCGTCGCGGGTGATGCCCGCGTTCGCGACCAACACCTCCACCGGCCCGTGCGCCGCCTCGGCCGCGGTGAACGCCGCATCGACCGACGCTGTGTCGGTCACCTCACACGTCACCGGCAGCCCGCCCGCGTCGACGAGGTCGGCCGGCGGCTCGCCCGACCGGTAGGTGAAGGCGACCTTGTCCCCAGCGGCGAGGAAGGCGTGCGCGATGGCGTGCCCCAGCCCACGGTTGCCGCCGGTGACCAGGACGCTACGAGGTTCGGCCATGGCGCGACGCTATCGCTAGCCCCCGGCCCGGCTGGAATCCGGATCAGTCGACCCCGGGCGGCGCGAAGAACTCGAGCGCGATGCCGTCGGGGTCGCGGAACGAGACCCCGGAGCCGTACGACGCGTCCTTGATGCCGTCGTGGGAGACGCCGAGCCCGTCCAGGCGATCGGCCCACTGCTGCAGCTCGCCACGGCCGCTGCAGGCGAAGGACACGTGGTCGAGTCCGGTTCGGCGCTCGTCGAAGTCCCCGCCGACCGGCTCGGTGTGGGTGTGCAGCCCGAACAGCTGGCCACCCGACAGGGCATAGACCGTGTGATGGAAGGCGCCACCTTCCTCGTCCTCGTCGAGGACCGGGTCCGAGCCGAACAGCGCGCTGTACCAACGCGTGCTGCGCTCCAGGTCGGTGACGGTGACTGCCACGTGAGCGAGCGGCGGGAAATCAGGCATGGCCGGCCTCCAGGGGTCGATGCGGGCGGTCAGGGGAAACGTACCGCCGTGGCCTAGGTTGCTGCGATGCGCGCAATCCAGATCACCGAGTTCGGTGGCCCAGAGGTGCTGACCCTGGCCGACCTGCCGGATCCGGTGCCGACGGGATCGCTGGTGCCGATCGACGTACACACCGCAGGGATCAACTACGCCGACACCCACCAGGCCGAGAACAGCTACCTCGCCCCTCAGCAGCTGCCGCTCATCCCCGGCGCCGAGATCGTCGGAACCGACCCGGACGGCCGGCGTGTGGTGGCGCTGCTCGCAGGAGGCGGCGGCTACGCCGAGAAGGCGCTGGCCCACCCGAGTGCGACCTTCCCCCTCCCGGACGCCGTCGACGACCTGACGGCTCTCGCCCTGGTGCTGCAAGGAACGACGGCCTGGCACCTGTTGCGGACCTCCGCCCACCTGCGCAGCGGCGAGAGCGTCGTCGTCGTGTCGGGGGCCGGCGGGGTCGGCAGCCTGGCCGTCCAGCTGGCCCGGGCCTGGGGCGCCGGCCGGGTGATCGCGACGGCCTCCAGCGCCGAGAAGTGCGACCAGGCGCGGGCACTGGGCGCCGATGTCGCCATCGACGTCTCCGGCCTCGCCGCCAGACGCGGTCCGCGAACAGCTGGTCACGGCCAACGACGGGCAGCCGGTCGACATCGTCCTCGAGATGACCGGCGGAGCTGTGTTCGACGGCTCGCTCGCCGCGCTCGCCCCGTTCGGGCGGCTGGTGACCTACGGCCTGGCCTCCCGCGAGGCACCGGCGCGGGTCGCACCCACCGCGTTGATGGCCACCAGCCGGGCGGTGATCGGCTTCTGGCTGATGCACAGCCTCCGGCTGCCGGGCGGCCTCGGCCCGGCGATGGAGGAGCTGCTCTCCCTCGCCTCGAGCGGCGGCCTGGTGGCGATCGACGGCGGCCACTACCCGCTCGCCGACGCGCGCCGGGCCCACGAGGACATCCGTTCGCGGCGTACGACCGGGAAGCTCGTCCTCGACGTGGGTAGTTTTGCCCCGTGAGCATCGACCGCACCGTCGACGAGGACTTCGCCGGCCTGCCCCTCCAGCACCTGGCCGACTCGGCGCTGTCCCGCGCCCGTGAGCTCGGGGCCGGCCACGCCGACCTGCGGGTCGAGCGCGTCCGCACGTCCGGCGTCCACCTGCGCGACGCCCGGTTGGCGGCCAGCGGAGACGACACCGATGCCGGGCTCGCGGTCCGCGTCCTGGTCGACGGCGTGTGGGGCTTCGCCGCCGCCACCGACCTCACCCCCGAGTCCGCTGCCCTGGCGGCGGAGCAGGCCGTGGCTCTGGCCCGGGTCAGCACGCCGCTCGCCAGCGAGCGGGTCGAGCTGGCCGACGAACCGGTCCACCGCGACGTGCAGTGGGTCTCGGCGTACGACATCGACCCGTTCGAGATCCCGTCGGCGGAGCGCGCCGAGCTGCTCGCCACCTGGTCCAGCCGGCTGCTGGCCGGCGGCGCCGACCATGTCGACGCGGCGGTGTCCGCGGTCAAGGAGCAGAAGTTCTACGCCGACCTGGCCGGTACGACGACGCTCCAGCAGCGGGTACGGATCAACCCCGACGTCACGGTCGTCGTCGCCAGCAGCGAGACCGTCGAGACCATGCGGTCCATCGCCCCCGGCACCGGCCGCGGCTGGGAGTACCTCGTCGGCACCCCCGAGCAGGGCGCCTGGGCCTGGGACGACGAGCTGGCGACCCTGCCCGAGCTCGCCGTCGAGAAGCTCAAGGCACCCAGCGTCGAGTCCGGCACCTATGACCTGGTGATCGACCCGAGCAACCTGTGGCTGACCATCCACGAGTCGATCGGGCACGCGACCGAGCTCGACCGGGCGCTGGGCTACGAGGCGGCCTACGCCGGCACGTCGTTCGCGACGATCGACCAGCTCGGGTCCCTGCAGTACGGCAGCGAGATCATGCACGTCGTCGGCGACCGGACCGCGCCGAACGCCCTCGCCACCATCGGGTACGACGACGAGGGCGTGCAGACCCAGTCCTGGGACATCATCAGCGGCGGCGTGCTGGTCGGCTACCAGCTGGACCGGGCGATGGCCCGGCAGAACGCCGAGCGCACCGGCATGCCGCGGTCGAACGGCTGCGCGTTCGCCGACTCCCCCTCGCACGTGCCGATCCAGCGGATGGCCAACGTCAACCTGCAGCCTGCGGCCGATGGCCCCTCGACGGAGGAGCTGATCGCCGGGATCGACCGCGGGATCTACGTCATCGGCGACAAGTCGTGGTCGATCGACATGCAGCGCTACAACTTCCAGTTCACCGGGCAGCGCTTCTACCGGATCGAGCACGGCCGCCTGGCCGGCCAGCTGCGCGACGTCGCCTACCAGGCCACGACGACGGACTTCTGGCGCTCGATGACCCGGGTCGGCGGCCCGCAGACCTATGTCCTCGGCGGCGCGTTCAACTGCGGCAAGGGCCAACCCGGTCAGGTAGCGGCGGTCGGCCATGGTTGTCCATCGGCAACCTTCCGCCAGGTGCGAATCCTCAACACCAACGAGGAGGGGCGGGCATGAGCGACGGCGCACCCCACGTCCTGGCCGAGCGCGCACTCGAGGCCGCCACCGGGCCCTGCGTCGTACTGGTCGAGTCGAGCGACCGAGGCCAACCTGCGCTGGGCCGCAAACACGTTGACCACCAACGGTTTGAGCAGCGGCCTGACCGTCACCGTCATCGCGACCCATGAGGGCGCCGAGGGCGTCAGCTCGGGCGTCGTACGCCGCGGGTGGGGTGCAGGCCGACGACATCGCCGGGCTGGTCGCCGAGGCCGAGGCCGACGCCGCTGCCGGGCCGCCGGCCGAGGACGCGGCTCCGCTCATCGCCGGCCGCGGCGGCCGACGACTTCGACCAGGCCCCGGCCGAGCTCGAGGTCGGGGCGCTGGCGTCGTTCGCCGAGGCCCTCGGCGCGGCGATCGGCCGGGCCTCGGGCGCGGGTCAGGAGCTGTTCGGCTATGCCGAGCAGTCCCTGTCCACCACCTACCTCGCCTCCTCGACCGGGCTGCGGGCTCGTCACGTGCAGCCGGCGGCGCGGGCCGAGGTCAACGGCAAGGCGGCCGCCCGCACCCGGTCGGCCTGGGCCGGTGCCGCGGCCCGCGACCTGGCCGGACGTCGACGTCACCGCCCTCGACGCCGAGGTGGACACCCGGCTGGGCTGGCAGTCGCGGCAGCTCGAGCTGGGCGCCGGGCCGCTACGACACCGTGCTGCCGCCGAGCGCGGTCGCCGACCTGATGACCTATGCCTACTGGTCGGCCGGCGCCCGGACCGCGCACGAGGGCCGCTCGGTCTTCGGCAAGCCGGGCGGCGGCACCCGAGTCGGCGAACGCCTGACCGAGGTGCCGATCAGCCTCTGGAGCGACCCCGGCACGGCCGGCCTGGAGTGCGCGCCGTACGTCATGGCCGAGGGCAGCAGCGAGCTCGGCTCGGTCTTCGACAACGGCCTGGCGACGCCGGCCTGCGTCTGGATCGACCGGGGCGAGCTGGCGGCCCTGCCGACGACCCGGCACACGGCCGCGTTGACCGGCCTGCCCCTGCACCCGTACGTCGGCAACCTGTCGCTGGCCACGTCCGACGGCGCGGGCGGCGCCGACGACCTGGTGCGCGGACCTCGACGACGGCCTGCTGCTGACCTGCATCTGGTACGTCCGCGAGGTCGACCCGCGCACCCTGCTGCTGACCGGCCTGACCCGCGACGGCGTCTACCGCGTCCAGGGCGGCGAGGTCGTCGGGGCGGTGACCAACTTCCGGTTCAACGAGAGCCCGATCGACCTGCTCAGCCGGGTCGAGGCCGTCGGCGCGAGCGTCCCCACGGTCGGCCGCGAGTTCGGCGCCTACCTGCCGCGCACCGCGATGCCCGCTATGCGCGTCTCCGGCTTCAACATGTCGAGCGTGAGCCCGGCTTCCTGACCGGATCGGCAAACCCGATCGCCTCACCGGCTCGCACGAGGCCCCGAGGCGCGTACCGTGGTGGTGTGAGCCGCAGCCCGCAGCAACCGGTCTACTCGGTCACCGGCGCCCGCCACGGCGCGAGCGACGACCTGGCCCAGCGCCAGCGGCGCTACCTCATCTCCATGTCGATCCGCACGGCCTGCTTCCTGCTGGCCGTCGTGACCCACGGCCCGATCCGCTGGGTCCTCGTCGCGGCCGCCATCGTCCTCCCCTACATCGCGGTCGTCATGGCCAACGCCGTCGGCTCCGGCACCGGGGATGCCCCCACGGCGTACGTGCCGCAGCAGGTTGCCCTCGACTCGAGCCGCCACGAAGCCCTCGGCGAGAGCGTCCGGCTCGACCCGGAGACACCCGCGCCCGACGGCGAGCCGGTGGCCCAGCCGTGAGCCTGTTCCCGGGCGAGCCGTCGCTCAGCGTGTCCCCCGGCATCGCGCTGATGTGCAGCGCTCGGGCCTGCCGGTCGACCGCGTCCTGGGGCCTGAAGTGGAACAACCCCAAGCTGCACACGCCGAGCGCCGCAAGACCTGGCTGGCCTGTGACGAGCACCGCGAGTCCCTCGAGGCGTTCCTGACGGTGCGCGGCTTCCTGCGCGAGACCGTGCCGGTCAGCGAGCTCAAGCCCGACTGAGGATGCGCTAGCCGCCGATGGCCGACATCGGCCGGTCCGGCTGCAGGAAGCCCGGGTCGTCGATGCCGTGGCCGGCCAGCTTGGTCGCCATCAGCCGCTGCATCTGCACGCGCCAGCTCGGCATCGCTCGCGCCGTCGCGCAACGGAGCCCGCAGGTCGGACTCGGTCCGGGCGAACAGGCAGGACCTCAGCTGACCGTCGGCCGTCAGCCGCATCCGGTCGCACGCGCCGCAGAACGGCCGGCTGACACTCGCGATGACGCCGACCCGGGCCGGCCCACCGTCCACCAGCCAGGTCTCGGCCGGTGCGCTGCCGCGGTCCCGGCCCGGCTCCGGCGTCAGGTCGAACCGCGCGGCCAGCCGCTCGAGGATCTCCTCGGCCGTGACCATGCTGCTGCGCTCCCAGGCGTGCTGGGCGTCCAACGGCATCTGCTCGATGAACCGCAGCTCGTAGCCCCGCTCGAGACACCACTCCAGCAGGTCGCCCACCTGCTCGTCGTTGACCCCGCGCATCGCGACCGCGTTGATCTTCACCGGGTCCAGGCCGGCCGCCGCGGCGGCTGCCAGGCCGGTGATGACGTCCGGCAGCCGGTCGCGCCGGGTCAGCGCCTCGAAGGCCGCCCGGTCGATGGTGTCGAGGCTGACGTTGACCCGGTCGAGGCCGGCCGCGGCCAGTGGCTCGGCCAGCCGGTCGAGGCCGAGTCCGTTGGTCGTCATCGCGATCCGCGGGCGAGGGTCGAGGGCCGCGAGCATCGCCACGAGGTCGGGCAGCCCGCGGCGCAGCAGCGGCTCGCCACCGGTCAGCCGGACGTCCGTGACCCCCAGCCCGACGGCGATGCCGACCAGCCGGGTCATCTCCTCGAAGGTCAGCAGCTCGGGCTTGGGCAGCCAGTCCAGCCCCTCGGCCGGCATGCAGTAGGTGCAGCGCAGGTTGCACCGGTCCGTCACCGAGACCCGCAGGTCGGTCGCCACCCGCCCGTAGCGGTCGGCCAGCACGCCCGGAGTCACCCGCCACGCGGGGATGGGCAGCTGGACGGTCACCTCACCAGCGTACGGGCCGGGCGCCGGTTACGGTCATGTCGTGAAGGCGGAGCGGCGCGAACTGGCGGGGTTGCTCGCCATCGCCGTCGTCTTCGCGATCGCCTGTGTCTTCCTCGGCCGCTGGCAGTACCACCGGTTCCAGGACAAGTACGCCGCGGACCACCTGGTCGGCCGCAACTACCGATCGGCCCCAGTGGCGCTCGGCCGGCTGGTCCCTGGATCCGGGGCCGCGCTGGCCGGCCAAGGACGTCTGGCGGTCGGTCCGGGTCTCCGGCTCGTACGACGCGGGGGCCCAGGTCCTCGTCCGCAACCGCCCGCTGGACGGGGCCTACGGCTACGAGGTGCTGGTCCCCCTGCTCCCGGCCGTCCGGCGGCCCGGCGCTGCTGGTCGACCGGGGCTGGCTGCCCAACGGCCAGACCAGCGACGCGCCGGACAGCGTGCCGGCTCCGCCTTCGGGGGCGGTCACAGTCACGGCGCACCTGCTGCCCAGTGAGGCGGCCAAGTCCGGGACCTTGCCGGCCGGCCAGTTCGCCAGCATCGACCTGGCCCGGGTCGCGGCGGAGACCGGTCAGACGCTCCTGCCGGCGTACGGCGTCCTGGCCGCGGAGTCGCCCGCCCCGGCGACCGCGCCGACCAAGCTGCCCGAGCCGGACGACGGCGGCTACTGGGGGGTCAACCTGTCCTACGCGTTCCAGTGGGGGCTGTTCGGGATCGCCGGGCTGGCCTTCCCGTTCGTGTTCCTGCGGCGGCGCCGGCGGCTCCGGGCCGAGGACGAGGCGGCGCTGGTCGCCCCGTCGACGGGGCCGAGCGAGCCGGGCGCTGGCCCCGCCGTCCCGGCTGCCGTCGGCCGCAAGAAGCGGACCCGGATCTGGGACGACGAGGACGACTAGCAGCATCGTGGAGGACCAGGCTCGTGCACAGCGAGCCCGATCCTCCACAATGCCCGGGCAGCTAGCCCTGGGCCGGCCTAGTGGGCCGAGGCCAGCGGGTCGGCCTCGCGCAGGCCCTGGCTGGCGAACTGGGTCGTGTAGAGGTCGGCGTACAGGCCGCCGGCGGCCAGCAGCTCGTCGTGCCGCCCGGTCTCGACGACGCGGCCGTCGTCGACGACGGCGATCAGGTCGGCACCGCGCACGGTCGAGAGCCGGTGGGCGATGACCAGCGCCGTCCGGCCGGACAGGGCCGTGTCGAGCGCCCGCTGGACCGCCACCTCGGACTCGCTGTCGAGGTGGGCCGTCGCCTCGTCGAGCACCACGAGACCGGGCGACTTGAGCAGCAGCCGGGCGATCGCCAGCCGCTGCTTCTCGCCGCCGGAGAGCCGGTGCCCGCGGTCGCCGACCACGGTGTCGAGGCCCTGCGGCAGCCCGGAGACCAGGTCCCAGATCTGGGCCGAGCGCAGGACGCTCTCCAGCTCGGCGTCGGTCGCCTCCGGCCGGGCATAGGCCAGGTTGGCCCGGATCGTGTCGTGGAACATGTGCGCGTCCTGGGTCACGACGCCCACGGTCTCGCGCAGCGAGTCGAGGCTGACGTCGCGCAGGTCCTGGCCGGCCAACCGGACCCGCCCGACTCGTCGGGTCGTAGAGCCGGGCCACCAGCCCGGTGATCGTCGTCTTGCCGGCGCCGCTGGGCCCGACCAGCGCCACCAGCTGCCCGGGGGCGACGTGGAGGTCGACCCCGTGCAGCACCTCGCCGCCGCCCTTGCGGTCGCCCGCCGAGACCAGCTCGAGCGACTCGAGCGACACCTCGTCGGCCGACGGGTAGCTGAAGTGCACGTCGTCGAGGTCCACCGACAGCGGACCGTCCGGCAGCGCCTTGGCGTCCGGCGCCTCGACCACCAGCGGCTTGAGGTCGAGCACCTCGAAGACCCGCTCGAACGACACCATCGCGGTCATGACGTCGACCCGCACGTTGGACAGCGCGGTGATCGGGCCGTAGAGCCGGCTCAGCAGCGCGGCCAGGGCGAGCAGCGTCCCGACCGAGATGTCGCCGTGCACCGCCAGGACGCCGCCCGCGCCGTACACGAGGGCAGTCGCGAGGCTGGCCACCAGGAGGAGCGAGGTGTAGAAGACCCGGCTGTTCATGGCGATCTTGATGCCGGTGTCGCGCACCCCCGCGGCGCGCTCGCGGTACTCGCGCTCCTCGTCCGCGGGCCGGCCGAACAGCTTGACCAGCAACGCGCCGGCGACGTTGAACCGCTCGGTCGTCCGGCCGCCGAGCTCGGCGTTGAGCTGCATCTGCTGCCGGGTCAGCGCGGCCAGCCGCCGGCCCATGTACCGCGCCGGCAACAGGAACACCGGCACCAGCACCAGGCTGGCGAGGGTGATCGGCCAGGACAGGTAGAACATCGCGCCGGCGACGAGCACCAGCGAGACGAGGTTGGAGACGACCCCGGACAGGGTCGACGTGAACGCCTGCTGCGCGCCCATGACGTCGCTGTTGATCCGGGACACCAGCGAGCCGGTCTGGGTGCGGGTGAAGAACGCGATCGGCTGGCGCTGCACGTGGACGAACACCTCGGTGCGCAGGTCGTAGATCAGCCCCTCGCCGACCCGGGCGGAGAACCAGCGCTGGACCAGGCTGACCCCGGCGTCGACGACCGCGATCGCCGCGACCGCCAGACGCGAGCCACGACCACGACGTCGGCGCGCTTGGGCGTGACGCCGTCGTCGACGATCGACTTCAGGATCAGCGGGACCGCGACGGTCAGTGCGGAGTCGAGGACGGCCAGCAGCAGGAAGCCGATGATCGGCCGGCTTGTAGGGACGCGCGTACGACGCCACCCGCCGGGTCGTGCCCGGCTTGAGCCGCTGGTCGGTGACGCTGCCGTCGCGGGCCAGCCCGCGCATCGCCATGTAGGCACTTGCCATCGACATCCCTGCGCCACCTCTCCGGACGGCGCGGTCGCGCACGTCCACTCTCAGTGTCGCCAACGCCTCTGACAACGACCGGCATTCCGGCTGCACCGGTCGGGCGCGCTCAGCCCCGCGGCCAGGTCCGCGCAGCCGGCGGGCCTGGGCGGCCCGCTCGGCGGCCTGCTGCTCACCCGGCGTACGGCCGGCTGCTCCGCGCAACAGCGCCAGCGTCTCGCGCAGGGCGCCCTGCGGGCGCGGCGAGCATCGCGTCGACCAGGTCGGCCACCGTCGCGTCCAGCTCGGCCTCGGGCACGACCGCGGTGGCCAGCCCGATCGCGGCCGCCTCGGCCGCGCCGACCCAGCGCCCGGTCGCGCAGATCTCCAGCGCCCGCGCGTAGCCGACGGAGCGCGACCAGCGGCGAGGTGCCGGCCAGGTCGGGCACCAGGCCCAGCGACGTCTCGCGCATCGCGAACCGCGCGTCCTCGGCGAGCGACCCGCAGGTCGCAGGCCAGGGCCAGCTGGAAGCCGGCCCCGATCGCGTTGCCCTGCACGGCCGCCACCGTCACGGCCGGCACCTGGGACCACCAGGTGAAGGCGGCCTGGAAGCCGCGATCGCCGCGTCGAGCGCCGCGTCGTCGAGGGCGGCCAGGGTGAACAGCGACGGCTCGCCCGGCAGGCCCTCGGCGTGAACATGGCCCGGTCCAGCCCGGCCGAGAACGACGGCCCGGCGCCCGCGGAGCACCACGACCCGGACGTCGGCCGGCAGGTCGCCGCCGACCGCGGCCAGCGCCCGCCAGGTGGCCGGGGTCTGCGCGTTGAGCTGGTCCGGCCGGTCCAGCGTCACGGTCAGCACCGGCCCGGACTGCTCGACCCGCACCCGCCCGGCCGCCAGCACCGCGTCGTCGACCACGGTCCGGAGGCTAGCCGCCCGCCCGCCCCTCGACTGCGCCTTTGCCCCGCGGTCCGGTTGGAGTCGACATGTCGGCGCTCGAACCGGGCTACCAGGGAGCACCGCGGCGGGGTGGGCGGAGCACGAGACGCGGGCTAGGCGAGGGCGACGAGGTCGGCGTAGTCGGCGGACCAGTGGTCCTCGACGCCGTCCGGCAGCAGCAGCACCCGCTCCGGCTCGAGCGCGTGCACCGCGCCCTCGTCGTGGGTGACCAGGACGACCGCACCCTTGTACGACCGCAGCGCGCCGAGCACCTCCTCGCGGGAGGCCGGGTCGAGGTTGTTCGTCGGCTCGTCGAGCAGCAGCAGGTTGGCGCCGGACACGACGAGCGTCGCCAGCGCGAGCCGGGTCTTCTCGCCGCCGGACAGCACGCCGGCCGGCTTGTCGACGTCCTCGCCGCTGAACAGGAACGACCCCAGGACGCTGCGTACGCCGGTGTCGCCGAGCTCCGGGGCGGCCGAGCGCATGTTCTCCAGCACCGACCGCGAGGTGTCGAGCGTCTCGTGCTCCTGGGCGTAGTAGCCGAGCCGCAGCCCGTGCCCGGCCACGACCTCGCCGGTGTCCGGCGGGTCGATGCCGGCCAGGATCCGCAGCAGCGTCGTCTTGCCGGCGCCGTTGAGCCCGAGGACGACGACCTTGCTCCCCCGGTCGATGGCCAGGTCGACGTCGGTGAAGATCTCGAGCGACCCGTACGACCGGGACAGCGCCTCCGCCGTCAGCGGGGTCCGGCCGCACGGCACCGGCTCCGGGAAGCGCAGCTTGGCCACCTTGTCGCTCATCCGCTTGTCCTCGAGCCCGGACAGCATCCGCTCGGCCCGGCGGGCCATGTTCTGCGCCGCGACGGCCTTCGTCGCCTTGGCCCGCATCTTGTCGGCCTGGGCCATCAGGGCCGCGGCCTTCTTCTCGGTGTTGGCGCGCTCGCGGTGGCGGCGCCGCTCGTCGGTCTCGCGCTGCTGCAGGTAGGCTCTTCCAGCCCACGTTGTAGACGTCGAGCGCGGCCCGGCCGGCGTCGAGGTGGAAGACCCGGGTGACGCAGGCCTCGAGCAGCTCGACGTCGTGGCTGATGATCGACCAGCCCGCCCTTGTGGGTGCGCAGGAACTCGCGCAGCCAGACGATCGAGTCGGCGTCCAGGTGGTTGGTCGGCTCGTCCAGCAGCAGGGTCGGCGCGCCGGAGAACAGGATCCGGGCCAGCTCGACCCGGCGGCGCTGGCCACCGGACAGCGTGCGCAGCGGCTGGCCGAGCACCCGGTCGGGCAGGCCCAGGCTGCTGGCGATCGACGCGGCCTCGGCCTCCGCGGCGTACCCGCCCCGGCTGGTGAACTGCGACTCGAGCCGGCCGTAGCGCTCCATCGCGGCCTCGCGGGTCTCGTCGTCGGCGCTGGCCATCGCGCCCTCGGTCTCGCGCATCTTGCGCAGCACCGAGTCCAGCTCGCGGGCGGACAGGATCCGGTCGCGGGCCAGCACGTCGAGGTCGCCGGTGCGCGGGTCCTGCGGGCAGGTAGCCGACCTCGCCGCTGCGGGTGACCGTGCCGGTGGCCGGCTGGCCCTCGCCGGCCAGGATCCGGGTGAGGGTGGTCTTGCCGGCGCCGTTGCGGCCGACCAGGCCGACCCGGTCGCCCGGGCCGACGCGGAAGGTCGCGTCGTCGATGAGGATGCGGGAGCCGGCGCGCAGCTCCAGACCAGTTGCGGTGATCACGCGGTGGGTGGCCTTTCGGGGACGACGACGGGGGCGAGGAGGGGCGGCTGGCAGAGCGCGGCCGTCCTCGGCTAGTCCGTCGTCGGGGTCACAGGCCCGTAGTCTACGCAGCGTGAGCTTCAACGACGACGCCTCGCTCGACACCAGTCAGGTCGAGTCCGGCGGCGGCGGCGGGCGGCTGTCCGGCGGGATGCTCCCGATCGGCGGCGGCGTCGGCGGGATCGTCCTGTTCATCGTGATCTACCTGATCGGCCAGGCGACCGGCGGCACGGAGCGGCGACGCTGCCCGGGATCGACCCCGGACGGCGCCGGCCGTCGGGCCGGCGGCTCGGTCGGACGTCAGCCAGTGCAAGACCGGCGCCGACGCCAACCGCGACGCCAACTGCCGGGCGGTCGGCACCGCCAACAGCGTCCAGGCCTACTGGGCCACGGCCCTGCCGGCGGTCGGCAAGCGCTACACCCAGGCCGCCCCCGTCGCTCTACCGCGGCTCGACCCAGTCGGCCTGCGGCACGGCGTCCAACGACGTCGGCCCGTTCTACTGCCCGCTGGACAAGAAGGTCTACCTCGACGTGTCGTTCTTCGACGAGCTGACCACGCGGTTCGGCGCGGACGACGGCGCGCTGGCCCAGGAGTACGTCGTCGCCCACGAGTACGGCCACCACATCCAGGACATCCTCGGCCTGCTCGACCGGGCCCAGCAGGACCCGCAGGGCGCGACCAGCGGGTCGGTGCGCACCGAGCTGATGGCCGACTGCCTGGCCGGCGTCTGGGCCAACCACGCCGCGACGACCGAGGACGCCAACGGCAAGACCCTCCTCAAGCCGCTCACCGCAGCCGGACATCCAGTCCGCGCTGTCGGCCGCGTCGGCGGTCGGCGACGACCGGATCCAGCAGCAGGCCCAGGGCCGGATCAACCAGGACACCTGGACCCACGGGTCCTCGGCCGAGCGGCAGCGCTGGTTCACCACGGGCTACCAGACCGGCGACCTGGATGTGCGACACCTTCTCCGCCAAGTCGCTCTAGCAGGCGCGGGCTCTGCGGGTGCCCACCCGGCGTACGACACAATCGGGCCCATGACTGCCACGGCCGACCACGTCACCCCCGCGAGCCCGGCCCCCGGCTCCGACCCGCGCGACGTGATCGCCGCCGCCCGCCAGCAGGTGCTCGAGGAGGGCCGAGCCCTCGACTACGACCAGATCCTGGCCGTCCTCCAGACGCCCGACGACCGTGCTCGAGGAGCTGCTCGCGCTCGCCCACGAGGTGCGGATGACGTTCAACGGCCCCGATGTCGAGGTCGAGGGCATCGTCTCGCTCAAGACCGGCGGCTGCCCCGAGGACTGCCACTTCTGCAGCCAGTCCGGCCAGTTCAGCTCCCCGGTGCGCTCGGTCTGGCTGAACATCCCCGAGCTGGTCAAGGCGGCCAAGCAGACCCGCGCCACCGGGGCGAGCGAGTTCTGCATCGTCGCGGCGGTGCGCGGCCCGGACGCCCGGCTGATGAGCCAGATGCGCGAAGGGGTGGCCGCCATCCAGGCCGCCGTCGACATCAACGTCGCGGCCTCGCTGGGCATGCTGACGCAGGAGCAGGTCGACGACCTGCGCGACATGGGCGTGCACCGCTACAACCACAACCTCGAGGCCGGCCGGTCCTACTTCCCCAACGTCGTGACCACGCACTCCTGGGAGGAGCGCTGGGAGACCTGCCAGATGGTCAAGGACTCCGGCATGGAGCTGTGCTGCGGCGGCCTGGTCGGCATGGGCGAGACCCTCGAGCAGCGGGCCGAGCTCGCGGCCCAGCTCGGCGAGCTCGAGCCGCACGAGGTGCCGCTCAACTTCCTCAACCCGCGACCCGGCACGCCGTTCGGCGACCTGCCGGTCATGAGCGCCTCCGACGCGCTGCGCTACGATCGCCGCCTTCCGCCTCGCCCTGCCCCGCACGATCCTGCGGTACGCCGGTGGGCCGCGAGCTGACCCTCGGCGACCTGGGCACGCGCGACGGCCTGCTCGGCGGCATCAACGCGGTCATCGTCGGCAACTACCTGACCACCCTCGGGCGGGACCCGCAGCGAGGACCTGGCCCTGCTCGCCGACCTGCAGATGCCGATCAAGGCGCTCAACGCGACGTTGTGATGACGGCCGCCGACCCCACCTACTGCGCGCGCTGCGGCGAGGACCTGACCGGCGGCGAGGCCGGCGAGGCCGGGCACAGCGACTGCTCCCGCGCCCTGCTGCTCGAGCCGCCGCGCTACTGCCCGCACTGCCGCCGGCGGATGGTCGTCCAGGTCACGCCGGGCGGCTGGTCGGCCCGGTGCGTCGAGCACGGCACGACCTCCGGCAGCACCTTCGACAGCTCCTTCGACAGCACCCCGGCCGGCTGACATGTCCGCGGTCGAGGACCTGCTGGCGTTCGACCGGGACCACCTGTGGCACCCGTACTCCTCCGCCCTCGCGCCGTCCGACCCCTACCTCGTCGAGTCCGCGTCGGGCGTGCGGCTGCGGATCCGCGACCGCGCCGGCCAGCCGGTCGAGGTCGTCGACGCGATGGCCTCCTGGTGGTGCGCCATCCACGGCTACGCCGTCCCCGAGCTCGATGCGGCGGCGACAGCGCAGCTCGGCCGGATGAGCCACGTCATGTTCGGCGGCCTGACCCACGAGCCGGCCGTGGCCCTCGGTCGCCGGCTCGTCGCGATCGCGCCGGCCGGCCTGTCCCGCGTGTTCTTCGCCGACTCCGGCTCGGTCTCGGTCGAGGTCGCGCTCAAGATGGCCTGGCAGGTGCACGCCGCAGCGGGCCGGCCGAGGCGGCGGATGTTCACCATCCGGGGCGGCTACCACGGTGACACCTTCGCCCCGATGAGCGTGTGCGACCCGGTCAACGGCATGCACACGCTGTTCGCCGGCGTCCTGCCCGAGCAGGTCTTCGCCCCACGTCCACCCGCAGGCGTCGACCGCCCGGCCGACGACCCCGAGCTGGTGGCCTGGGAGCGGGCGACCCGGACCCTGTACGCCGAGCAGGCCTCCGACATCGCGGCCGTCGTGGTCGAGCCGGTGCTGCAGGGCGCGGGCGGGATGCACATCTACAGCCCCCACGTCGTACAGGTCCTCGCCGACCTGGCCCGCAGCAGTGGCGCGCTGTTGGTGTTCGACGAGATCGCGACTGGCCTGGGCCGCACCGGGCCGCTGTGGGCGGCCGACCGCTGCGGAGTGACCCCCGACATCCTGTGTGTCGGCAAGGCGCTGACCGGGGGTTATCTCACCTTGGCCGCGGTCCTGTGCACTGACGACGTCGCCGAGCGCGTCTCCGGTGGCGCGGCCGGAGCCCTCATGCACGGCCCGACGTTCATGGCCAACCCGCTCGCCTGCTCGGTGGCCCTGGCCAGCCTAGAACTGTTGGAGCACAACGACTTCCGCACTCAGGTGGCGGGTCTCGAGGAGGGTCTTCGGGCCGGCCTCAAGCCCGCCGCCGACCTGTCCGTCAGTCGTCGATGTCCGCGTGCTGGGCGGGGTCGGGGTCATCCAGCTCCGCGAGCCGGTCGACGTCGCCGCGGTCACGGCGGCCGCGGTCGAGCGCGGCGTGTGGGTCCGCCCGTTCCGCGACCTGGTCTACGCGATGCCCCCCTACGTCACGTCATCCGACGACCTGGCGCTGGTCACCGCTGCCATGGTCGAGTCGGTGGCGGAGGTGCACGGCGGATGAGCCGTTTCCTGGACGACCTGCAACGGCGGGCGGCGGACCGCGAGGCCCGCGGTCTCACCCGGCGACTGGAGGCCCAGCCGGCCGACGTCGGCGCCGCCCTGGTCGACCTCGCCGGCAACGACTACCTCGGGCTGTCCCGTCACCCGGACGTCATCGCCGGTGCCCTCGCGGCGGCGGCGGCGTACGGCGCCGGGGCCCGGGCATCGCGCCTCGTCACGGGCACGCTCGACCTGCACGAGGAGCTCGAACGGGATCTGGTCGACCTGGTCGGCGCACCGACCGGCCTGGTCTTCTCGTCCGGCTACCTGGCCAACGTCGGCGCGGTCACGGCGCTGGCCGATGCCGAGACGCTCATCGTCTCCGACGCCCATGTCCACGCCTCCTTGATCGACGGCGCGCGGCTGGCCCGGGCCGACGTGGCCGTCAACCGGCACAACGACATCGCCCATGTGGCTGAGATCCTGCGCACGCGCGCGCAGCCCAAGGCGCTGGTGATCGTCGAGTCGGTCTACAGCGTCGGGGGCGACGCCGCTCCCCTGGCCGATCTCGCCCAGGTCGCCGCCGAGCACGACGCCGTCCTCCTGGTGGACGAGGCGCACGCGGTCGGGGTCGTCGGTGACCGCGGTCAGGGCAGCTGCGCCCAGGCCGCCATCGCGGGGCAGAGCCACGTCGTTGTCAGCGTCACGCTCTCGAAGTCGCTCGGCGCCCAGGGCGGCGCCATCCTCGGCCATCCGCTGGTGCGCGAGCACCTGGTCAACACGGCCCGCAGCTTCATCTACGACACCGGCCTCGCGCCGGCGGCCGCGGGCGCGGCCCGCGCCGCGCTGGGTGTGCTGCGCGCCCGGCCGGACCTGCCGGCGCAGGTGCGGGCTCACGCCCGCACGCTGGCCGATGCCTGCGGCGTCCCGGTGCCGGCCGCGGCTGTCCTGTCGGTGGAGATGGCTGGTCCGCGCGAGGCGCTGGCCGCCGTCCAGACCTGCGCGGAGCACGGGCTGCGGGTCGGCTGCTTCCGGCCCCCGTCCACTCCCGACGGATCGTCGCGCCTGCGGGTGACCGCTCACGCCGATCTCACCGACGAGCAGGTCGCGCGGGCAGCCGAGGTCCTCAAGGCAGTCACGGCGTGAGCCCGGCGGCTCGCATCGTCATCGTGACGGGCACGGGCACCGAGGTGGGCAAGACCATCACCACCGCCGCGCTCGTGGCGGTGGCTCATGCTCGGCACCAGCGGGCGGCCGTCGTGAAGCCGGTGCAGACCGGGCTCGCGCCCGGCGAGGCCGGGGACCTGGCCGACGTCGACCGCCTCGCCGGGCCGGTCGAGACCCACGAGCTGGCCCGGCTGCCCGACCCGCTGGCCCCCGACACCGCGGCCCGCGTGGCCGGCCAGGCGATCCCGTCGGTGGCCGAGCACGCGGCGTACGTCGAAGGGTTGGCCCGGCGCGGCGACCTCGACGTCGTCCTGGTCGAAGGGGCCGGCGGCCTGCTGGTGCGGCTGGACGCATCCGGCGGGACGCTGGCCGACCTGGCCGGCGCGCTGGTCGTTGCCGGTCTCGAGGTGACCTGCGTCGTCGTCTCCGCGGCTGGGCTCGGCACGCTCAACCACAGCGCGCTGACCGCCGAGGCCCTGCGGGCACGGGGGCTGCCGTGCGCGGGCTTCGTCGTCGGCAGCTGGCCGCAGCCGCCGGACGAGCCCGACCTGGCGATGCGCTGCAACCTCGAGGATCTGCCGACCTCGACCGGCTTCCCGTTGCTGGGCGTCCTTCCGGCCGGCGCCGGGGTGCTGCCGCGGGATCAGTTCACTGCGGCTGCTCCGGCCTGGCTGACCAGCTGGTGACCCGGCTGGTCGTCGGCCGACACCGGTCGGGTCAGGTGGCGCGAGCTGCGGATCAGCAGCGGGGAAAGGCTCGCGCCGAACAGGACCGTGGCGCAGCCCACCAGCAGCGGGTCGATGCCGCAGAGGTGCGCCAGCGGCCCGGCCAGTGCACTGCCCAGCGGCATCCCGAGGAACGAGGTCAAGGTGTCCCATGACGCGACTCGGGCCAGGTAGCGATGCGGCACGTGGTCCTGGATGGCCGTCTCCCAGGCGACGTCGAAGAAGATCAGACCGGCATACCCGACGACGGCACCCACGACCACGGCCAGCAGCGTCCCGGGCCACACGAAGGCCAGGACCCACAGCGACATGAGCACCAGCGCGAGCCAACCGGCCCGCAACCCCCGGCGGGGCATGAAGCGCAGCGCCACGGCGGCGCCGAGCACCCCGCCCAGCCCCTCGGCGGCCGAGACGATGCCGACCGCGCCGGCGCCACCGAGGTGGCGGATCGCGATGACCGGCATCAGGACGAGCACGACGCCGTTGGCGACGTGGTAGACCGTCGCGGCCAGGACCCCGGCCAACAACCAGTCGCGGTTGCGCACCTCGGACCAGCCCTCGGCCAGCTCGCGAAGCATCGGCCGTCGCGGGCTGCGCTCCACCCGAGCCCGGATCAGGGCGACGCTCAGCACCGAGGCCAGATAGCTGGCGGCGTTGACCGCGAAGCCGACCGGAGCGCCGAGCAGGGCCACGACCAGGCCGCCGGCGGCCGGCCCGGCGACCGCGCACGAGCTGCGCAGCAGGCTGAGCGCCGCGTTGGCCCGCTGGCGCTGCTCGAGCGGGACCACCATCGGCTTGAGCGCCATCATGGCCGGCGCGAAGAACGAGCCGGCCCCGGTCGTCACCGCCGCGAGCACACACAGGAGCGGGATCGACGGCCGGCCGACGCCGAACATCACCGCCATCCCGGCGACCGAGACCAGGCGGACGAGGTCAGAGACCACCATGACCAGGTGCGGCTGCAAGCGGTCGGCCCAGACACCACCGAAGAGCGTGCCGGCCAGGGTGGCGAGCACGGAGGACGCCATCACCAGCCCGAGCGCTCCGGGGCCGCCGCCGGTCGTGACGACGGCCACGGCCAGCGCCACGGTCTGGAAGCCGTTGCCGAGCCAGGACAGCGCCTGGCCGCCGGCCAGGAGCCGGAAGTCCCGGGTGCTGGGGGTTGTAGGCATGGGCGCCACCTTAATTCATCGTCGAACTATTCGCCAGCGTATTCTTTGCCGCCGTACCGATCTGCGACGATGTCCGGGTGACTGCCAGCGAGCGGGACGCCGTCGACCACCACGTGGCGCGTTGGGCGGACTACTGGAAGGACCATCCCGGCTTCGAGCCTGCGGTCGAGGGAGCCATCACCCGGATGCAGACGATGCTGAGCCGACTCAAGCGGGCCGACGCCGCCGCCTTCGCCGGCTCGGACTTCAGCCTCGAGGACTTCAAGACCCTGCACGTGCTGATGGTCCAGCCCTACCCGACCGAGGCGACGCCGGCCCAGCTGGCCGAGGCGGCCAAGGTGACCCGCGCCGCCATGACCAGCCGGCTGGACCGGCTGGCCGAGGCGGGTCTGGTCACCCGCGAGACCGACGAGAGCGACCGGCGCCGGGTCGTGGTCCGCCCGACCAAGGCGGGCGAGGCGGCCTGGAACCGCTACGTCTACGAGGGCATGGAGCGCGACCAGGAACTGCTCGGCGCGCTCAGTCCGCGCGAGCTCGACCAGCTGAACACGTTGCTGCGCAAGGTGATTCTCTCCTTCGAGCGATGACCGGGCCGCGGAAGTTCCTGATCGCCAGCTGGGACGGGGGCGGCAACACCCCGGCGGCGTACAACCTCGGCGCCCGGCTGGTCCGCGCCGGCCATCGGGTCCGACTGATCGGCTGGCCGTCGATGGCCGGCCCGGCCGAGAGCGCCGGGCTCGAGTTCGCGACCTTCGCCTCGATGGAGCCCTGGCCGGTGGGCCTCTCGCAGGACGAGGGGTGGGACCGCCTGTCCGCCTGGCTACTCGGCTCGGCCACGCGCGGGGACATCCTGGCCGAGGCGGCGGACTTCGGGCCGGACGTCATGGTCGTCGACTGCATGATGCTGTCCGCGTTCGAGGCGGCGGGGCGGCTCGGCTGCCCGACCGCCGTGCTGGTGCATGTGCTCTACGCGCCGTTCGTCCTGGAGTGGGGCGATGCCGTGCTGAACACCTGCCTCGCCGACGTCATGGCGCAAACGGACCGGGTGCTGGCCCTGACTCCACCCGGGTTCGACCGCGACTGCGTGCTGCCGGCCAACACGTCGTATGTCGGGCCGATCAACCGCCCCCGTGAGTCCGCCGGCGCCGGTAGTGACGTTGACCTCGCCCGGCTCACCCAACCCGGCGACCCGTGGGTTCTGCTCAGCCTCAGCACCACGTTGCAGGGCCAGGCGAAGGCCTTGCCGACGCTACTGGAGGCCGCCGGGTCGCTGCCCGTGCGTGGCCTGGTGACGTTGGCGGACGTCCTCCCGGTCGAGTCGGTGTCGGCGCCGCCGAATGTCACGGTTCGGGCGTACGTCCCGCATGAGCACGTGCTGCCTCGCATGTCGGCGGTCGTCAGTCACGGGGGCCTGAGCACCATCACCTCGGCGCTGTCCTACGGCGTGCCGATGATCTGCGTTCCGCAGGGCCGCGAGCAGCCGATCAACGCGGGTCGCGTGCAGGATCTCGGGGTCGGCCGTTCCTTGCCCACTGACTGCTCGGCCGACCAGCTGGCTACCGCCATCACAGAAGTGTTGGGCCACAACGGGTTCCGGGCTCGGGCTCATGACTTTGCCGAGTCGATCGCTCAGCTCGGCGGCGGTGCGGTTGCCACGCGACTGGTCGAGGACCTGGCCGGTTAGGTCAAGCCTGGGCCGACTGCCGCTCGAGCCACTCGTCGCGGAGCATGGCGTAGACGATCTCGTCGGTCCACTCCCCCTTGACCCACTCGTTCTCGACCAGATGCGCCTCCTGGCGCATGCCCAAGCCGCTCAGCACCTTGCCCGAGGCTGCGTTGCGACCGTCGAGCCGGCCGATCATGCGGTGCAGCTTCATCGCGCCGAACCCCATCTCCAGCAACGGGATCGACGCCTCACGGGCATAGCCCTTGCTGCGGTGGTCCGGGTGCAGGATGAAGCCGATCTCCCCGGCCTGGTGCTCCGCACTGCGCCAGAAGAGGGTGACATCGCCGACGACCTGGCCAACGTCGTCCGGCACGATCGCGAGGGTCATCACGTCGCCCTCGTCGTTGAGCTCGGTCCGGCCCATCAGGACGCCCAGCCGCTCGACGAAGGTCTCGGGCGTGAACGCCTCGAGATAGAGGAAGCGGGTGACGCCCGGGTCGGACCAGTAGCTCAAGGCGGCGTCGAAGTCCTCCGGCTCGTACGGCCGCAGCACCAGCCGCTCGGTCTTGATCGGGAAGTCGGGCCTCAGCACGGGCTGATTCAACCCAACGCCACGGCCGTGCCGCCAACGGATATCCCGCCCGAGCCGTCGGGGATGCCGACGGTGAGCAGTCCCGGACGCCCCATGTCGCCGCCCTGGTGCACGGTCACCGTCGCCGGCAGCGTGACGAGTCCGAGGTCGCGCAGGTAGCCACCGAAGGCCGCCGCGGCCGCGCCGGTCGCCGGGTCCTCGACGACGCCGCCGGGTGGGAACGGGTTGCGGGCGTGGAAGACCAGCGCGGACTCCCGCCAGACCAGGTCGACCGTCGTCCAGCCCTCCCGGGCCATCAGCGCCTGCAGCTGTCCGAAGTCGTAGTCCAGGTCGGCCAGCCGGGACCGCGTCGCCGCGGCCAGGATCGGGTGGAACGCGCCGGCGTAGCCGACCCGGACCGGCAGCGCCGGGTCGAGGTCGGCCGGCGCCCAGCCCAGCGCGGTCAACAGCTCGGCCAGGACCGGCGCCGCCAGGTCGGCCGTGCGCGGCGGGACGCTGACGAGGGTCGCTTCCGGTCCCAGACGGCCGGCCCGCGTCGTCACCTCGACGAGGCCCGCTGCGGTCTGCAGCGCCAACACACCCGGACCATGCCGCTCGGCGTACGCCACAGCGGTCGCGATGGTGGCGTGACCGCAGAACGGCACCTCGGCGAGCGGGCTGAAGTAGCGCACCCGGAAGCCACCATCGGCCTGCGGCAGCAGGAAAGCGGTCTCGGAGTAGCCCACCCCGGTGGCCGCCGACTGCATCTGCTCCTCAGTCGCTCCCCTCGCGTCGAGGACGACGCCCGCCGGGTTGCCACCGGCGGGGTCGGCGCTGAACGCCGCGTAGCGCAGGATCTCCACGCGGTTCAGCCTAGGCGGCTACGGCTCGCGGACGGTGACCAGCAGCGCCTGGGCTCGGCCGGCCGCCTGTTGCAGCACCGCCAACCGAGGGTCCGGGACGTCGAGATGGCGGCGGGCGACCAGACCGCGCAGGTCGCGCGCAGGGCCCTCCGCGAGCACCTGCTCACACAGGGCACGGTCGCCGCCGGTCACCAGGACGGTCGGCGGCGCCGCCTCCGCTCGCGGCAGCTCGGCCCAGGCGGCAGCGGCCGCCCGCACAAGTCCTTTGGCCTGACCTTCGCGACGCCGGGCGAAGCGCTGCTGGGACCAGCCACCTGCGGCCGTGCGGGACTGGACGTAGCGGCTGCCGACCTTGGACTGCTCGAGCGTCGCACCCCGGGCGATGCCGACGGCGAAGCCGCCGCGCCGGACCAGCATCAGTGCGGTGACCAGCGGGGTGGCCGCGTGAGCGGCGAGCGCGCCGACGAGGTCGGTCGCCGGATCGGCGTCGGCGAGGGTGAACGGGAGCAGCGGCGAGATCTCAGCGGTCGCATCACCCCCGGCGTCGAGCCGGAGGCCGTCGCCGCTCAGGGAGACGAGGGTGTCGGGATGCGTTGCGGTGTAACGCTCTACCCACCCGACGAGACGCTCAGGAGGCACCTCGACGGTGCGGGTGACCACGAGGAGGGACGTCGCTCAGACGTTGAAACCCAGAGCGCGCAGCTGCTCGCGGCCGTCGTCGGTGATCTTGTCCGGTCCCCACGGGGGCATCCAGACCCAGTTGATCCGGTGACCGGTGACCAGGCCGTCGAGGGCCTGCGCGGTCTGGTCTTCGATGACGTCGGTCAGCGGGCAGGCCGCGCTCGTCAGGGTCATGTCGATGACCGCGTGCTGGTTCTGGTCGATCGTGATGCCGTAGATCAGGCCCAGGTCGACGACGTTGATGCCGAGCTCGGGGTCGACGACGTCGTGCAGGGCCTCTTCGAGGTCCGCGACATTGGGGGGCGTCGCCGGCGAGGGCGTTGCGGTGTCGGTCATGATGCATTCTCCTTCTCGGGCAACGGACTCCCGGACTGGGCCAGCGCTCCGCTCAGCAGCAACGCCTCGGACAGCGCCGTCCATCCCAGCAGGGCGCACTTGACTCGCGCGGGGTACTTCGCGACGCCCTGGAGGGCGATCGCGTCACCCAGGACGTCCTCGTCGGGCGCACTGCCGTCGCGGGTGCGGACCATCTCGCGGATCGCCTCACCGACGCTGACCGCGTTGCTGACCGGCCGGCCGATCACCAGGTCGGTGAGGACCGACGTCGAGGCCTTGCTGATCGCGCAGCCCTGCGCGTCGTACGACACGTCGGTCACCACCGCGTCGGCACCCTCGCCGCTGAGCTGCAGCCGCAGGGTCACCTCGTCGCCGCAGACCGGGTTGATCTGCTGCACCTCGATGTCGTACGGCGCGCGCAGTCCCGCATGATGCGGGCTCTTGGCGTGATCGAGGATGAGCTCGGCGTACAGGTCCATCAGACGTCCAGCCCGAACAGCGCCGGCACCCGGTCGAGCGCCGCGAGCAGCGCCTCGACGTCGTCCACGCCGTTGTAGGGACCGAACGACGCGCGGGTCGACGCGGCGACGCCGAACCGCCGGTGCAGCGGCCAAGCACAGTGATGACCGACCCGTACGGCGATGCCGGCGTCGTCGAGGACCTGGCCCACGTCATGGGCGTGGACGCCGTCGACGACGAAAGCCACCGCCCCGGCGCGCTGGCTCCGGTCGGATGGCCCGAGCACCCGCACCCAGGGCCGCTCGGCCAGGCCGTCGAGCAGTGCGGCGGAGGCCGAATGCTCCTGGGCCGCAACGCGATCCATGCCCAACAGAGTCAGGTAGTCGACGGCGGCGTGCAGACCCACGGCCTGGGCGGCCATCGGGACGCCGGCCTCGAACCGCTGCGGCGGCGGCGCGTAGGTCGAGCCCTCCATCCGGACCATCTCGATCATCGAGCCACCGGTGAGGAAGGGCGGCATGGCCTCGAGCAGCTCACGACGGCCCCACAGCACGCCGACGCCGCTCGGGCCGAGCATCTTGTGACCGGAGAAGGCCAGGAAGTCGACACCCAGCTCGGTGACGTCGACCGGCAGGTGCGGCACCGACTGGCAGGCGTCGAGCACCACGAGGGCGCCGACCTCGCGGGCCCGGGCGACGATCGGCGCGACCGGGTTGAGCGTGCCCAGGACGTTGGAGACGTGGGTGAAGGCCACGACGCGGGTGCGCTCGTTGACGACCGTGGCCAGGCCGGACAGGTCGAGCGTGCCCTCGTCGGTGACCTCGAGCCAGCGCAGCGTCGCGCCCGTGCGCCGGCACAGCTCCTGCCACGGCACGAGGTTGGCGTGGTGCTCCATCTCGGTCACCACGACCTCGTCGCCGGGGCCGAGCACGAACCGCTCGGCGGCCGGCCCGGCGCCGGCGGAGTTGCTCATGGCGTAGGCGACCAGGTTGATGCCCTCGGTCGCGTTCTTGGTGAAGACGACCTCGCCCGCGTCGGCGCCGATGAAGCCGGCAACGGCGGCCCGGGCCGCCTCGAAGGCGTCGGTCGCCTCCTCGGCCAGCTGATGGGCGCCCCGATGCACGGCCGCGTTGTGCAGCTCGTAGAACTCACGCTCCGCGTCGAGCACCGTCGTGGGCTTCTGCGAGGTCGCGCCCGAGTCGAGGTAGACCAGCGGCCGGCCGTCGCGGACCGTCCGGCCCAGGATCGGGAAGTCGCCCCGGACAGCGGTCAGCTCGGCCCGGGTCAGCGGCCGGCCGGCCGTGACGTCGAGGTCGACGCTGTCGCGAACGGGGGTCGTGGTCATGTCAGGCGCCCGCCGCACCGATCGACGTGCCGAACCGGTCGTAGCCCTCGGCCTCGAGCCGGTCGGCCAGCTCGGGGCCACCCTCCTCGACGATCCGGCCATCGATGAAGACGTGCACGAAGTCAGGCTCGATGTAGCGCAGGATCCGGGTGTAGTGGGTGATCAGCAGGACGCCGACCTCACCGCCGGCCCGGACCCGGTTGACGCCCTCGGAGACGACCTTGAGCGCGTCGACGTCGAGGCCGCTGTCGGTCTCGTCGAGGATCGCGATGGCCGGCTTGAGCAGCTCGAGCTGGAGGATCTCGTGGCGCTTCTTCTCACCGCCGGAGAAGCCCTCGTTGACGTTGCGGTCGGCGAACGCGGGGTCCATCCGCAGGTCGGCCATCGCCGCCTTGACGTCCTTGACCCACTGGCGCAGGGCCGGGGCCTTGCCGTCGACCGCCGTCCGCGCGGTGCGCAGGAAGTTTGAGACGGTGACGCCGGGGATCTCCACCGGATACTGCATCGCCAGGAACAGGCCGGCGCGGGCCCGCTCGTCCACGGTCATGGCCAGGACATCCTCGCCGTCGAGGGTCACCGTGCCCTGGGTGATCGTGTACTTCGGGTGGCCGGCGATCGAGTAGGCCAGAGTCGACTTGCCCGACCCGTTGGGACCCATGATCGCGTGCGTCTCGCCCTGCCGGACGGTCAGGTCGACGCCGCGCAGGATCTCCTTGCCGCCTTCCGTCCCGTCCTCGTTGACCGAGACGTGCAGGTCGCGAATTTCCAAGGTGGCCATGCGGTTTCAGTGCTCCTTCACAGCAGTGGTTTCAAGAATCTGGGCCGCGATCTGCTCCGGCGTCAGGGGCGACTCGACGTCGACCAGGACCTGGTCACCCTCGAGCCGGACCGGATAGACGGCGATCGGGCGGATGGCGGGAAGCGAGGTCGGCTTGCCGGTGCGCAGGTCGAACCGCGACCCATGCAGCCAGCACTCGACCGTGCAGCCGTCGACCTCGCCCTCGGACAGCGAGACGTTGGCGTGCGAGCAGGTGTCATCGACGGCATGGAGGCCGCCGTCCTCGTCGCGCACGACGGCGACGTGGTGGCCGTCGAGCAGCACGGCGACGGCTCCCACCTCGGGGAGCGCGTCGACCGACACGGCGGGCTGGAACGTCACTGGACCGCCCCGAGCAGCGCAGACGGCGCGCCCATCGACGTCTCGAGCTCGTCCTCGATCTCGCGCAGCAGGCGCTCCTCGATCTCCGGCACACCGATCTGCTGGACCAGCTCGACGAAGAAGCCGCGCACGACCAGCCGTCGGGCCTCGTCCTCGGGGATGCCCCGCGCCTGCAGGTAGAACAGCTGCTCGTCGTCGAACCGGCCGGTCGCCGAGGCGTGCCCCGCGCCGGTGATCTCGCCGGTCTCGATCTCGAGGTTCGGCACCGAGTCGGCGCGAGCACCCTCGGTCAGGACCAGGTTGCGGTTGAGCTCGTAGGTGTCGGTGCCCTCGGCATTGGCCCGGATCAGCACGTCGCCGACCCAGACGGTGTGCGCCGACTCGCCCTGCAGGGCGCCCTTGTAGGTCACGCGACTGCGGCAGTTGGGCTCGGCGTGGTCGACGAAGAGCCGGTGCTCCTGGTGCTGACCGGCGTCGGCGAAGTACATGCCGAGCATCTCGATGTCGCCACCCGGTGCGGCGAAGGCCGCCGACGGCGTGATCCGGACGACGTCGCCGCCCAGCGTCACAACGACGTGCTTGAGCATCGCGTCGCGGCCGATCCGGGCCTGGTGCGAGGACAGGTGCACGGAGTCGTCGTCCCAGTCGGCCAGGCTGACGACGGTGAGGTTGGCGCTGTCGCCGACCAGCAGCTCGACGTTGTCGGCGAGCGTCGCGCTCCCCCGGTGGTCGAGCACGACCACGCCGGTCGAGAACGCCTGGGCGTCGATCACAAGGTGCGCGTAGGCCGCGCCCTCCTTGCCCTGGCCGGTCACCGTGACGTAGGTCGGGCGGCGGGCCACGGTCTCCTTCGGGAAGGTGACGATCGTGGCCTGCTCGAACGAGGACCAGGCCTGCGCCGCGACGCGGTCGCCGGGCCGGCCGGTGCGGCCGATCCGGGCGTCGTCGCGACCGACCGTCTCGACCCGCGCCTGCTCGGCGGCGTCGATCTCGACCAGTACGCCCTTGCCGGGCGTCGCCGTGCCGTCGTGCAGCCCGCGCACCCGGTCCAGCGGCGTGAACCGCCAGTCCTCCTCGCGCCCGGTCAGGACCGGGAAGTCGGCAACGTCGTACGACGTCGGTCGAGCCGCGCGGGACTGCTGAGGGACCGGGGATCCGGGGCCGTGCGAGTGCGGTTTCGCTTGCTCTGCAACACCTGCCGTCACCCGACGGCTCCTTCCATCTGTAGCTCGATCAGGCGGTTGAGCTCGAGGGCATACTCCATCGGCAGCTCGCGCGCGATGGGCTCGATGAAGCCGCGGACGATCATCGCCATGGCCTCTTCCTCGGTCAGCCCGCGGGACATCAGGTAGAACAGCTGGTCCGCGCTGACCTTGGACACGGTCGCCTCGTGGCCCATCGACACGTCGTCCTCACGGACGTCGACGTACGGGTAGGTGTCGGACCGGCTGATCTGGTCGACCAGCAACGCGTCACAGCGCACCGTGGACGCGCTGTGGTGGGCGCCTTCCAGGACCTGGACCAGGCCACGGTAGGAAGTGCGGCCACCGCCGCGGGCGACCGACTTGGACACGATCGAGGACGACGTGTGCGGCGCCGCGTGGACCATCTTGGCGCCGGCATCCTGGTGCTGGCCCTCGCCCGCGAAGGCGATCGACAGCGTCTCGCCCTTGGCGTGCTCACCGAGCAGGAAGATCGCCGGGTACTTCATCGTGACCTTGGAGCCGATGTTGCCGTCGACCCACTCCATCGTGGCGCCCTCGGCGGCCGTGGCCCGCTTGGTCACCAGGTTGTACACGTTGTTGGACCAGTTCTGGATGGTCGTGTAGCGGACCCGCGCGTTCTTCTTCACGATGATCTCGACGACCGCCGAGTGCAGCGAGTCGCTGGAGTAGATCGGCGCCGTGCAGCCCTCGACGTAGTGCACGTAGGAGCCCTCGTCGGCGATGATCAGCGTCCGCTCGAACTGGCCCATGTTCTCGGTGTTGATCCGGAAGTAGGCCTGCAGCGGGATGTCGACGTGCACCCCCGGCGGCACATAGATGAACGAGCCACCGGACCACACCGCAGTGTTGAGGGCGGCGAACTTGTTGTCCCCCACCGGGATCACCGAGCCGAAGTACTCCTGGAACAGCTCCGGGTGCTCGCGCAGCCCGCTGTCGGTGTCGAGGAAGATCACGCCCTGCTCCTCCAGGTCCTCGCGGATCTGGTGGTAGACGACCTCCGACTCGTACTGTGCCGCGACCCCGGACACGAGGCGCTGCTTCTCGGCCTCGGGGATGCCCAGCCGGTCATAGGTGTTCTTGATGTCGGCCGGCAGGTCGTCCCACGTCGCGGCCTGCTTCTCGGTCGACTTCACGAAGTACTTGATGTTGTCGAAGTCGATGCCGGACAGGTCCGAGCCCCACGCGGGCATGGGCTTCTTGTCGAACAGCCGCAGGCCCTTGAGCCGGTTCTTGAGCATCCACTCGGGCTCGCTCTTGCGCGTCGAGATGTCCCGCACGACGTCCTCGGACAGGCCGCGGCGCGCGTTGGTGCCGGCGACGTCGCTGTCGGCCCAGCCGTACTCGTAGGTGCCGATCCCCTGCAGCTGCGGGTTCCTGGCCTCGATGTCAGCGGTGGTCATCGCTGTCCTTCCCTGCTGTTGGTAAGCCGGTTGGTCCTGCGGTTGGTGAGCTCGTGGGTCGTGCGGACGGGGTAGGGACGTACGTCGTGCAGACGTGCTCCCCATGGGCAAGCGTCGCGAGGCGCTGAACATGCCCGCCGAGCAGCCGGGCGAACACCTCGGTCTCGGCCTCGCAGAGCTGGGGGAAGGCGGAGGCGACGTGCTGCACCGGGCAGTGACCCTGGCACAGCTGCACGCCACCCGGGCCCATCGGCCGGACGCTCGCCGCGTAGCCGTCGGCCGACAGGGCCGCCGCGAGGGCGTCGGTGCGGGCGGCCACGTCGGTGCCGGCGGCCGCGACGGACGGCGCGTAGCGCGCCTCGAGCGCGCGCACCCTGGACTCGGCGAACCGCTCGACGGCCTCCGGGCCGATCTCGTCGGCCAGGAAGCGCAGCGCGGAGGCCGCCAGGTCGTCGTACTCGCTGGACAGGGCCGAGTGGCCGGCGTCGGTGAGCACGTAGGCCCGGGCCGGGCGGCCCCGGCCGCGGCGGCCGACCGGAGCGGTGTCCAGGGTCCGGACCAGCTGGTCGCTCTCCAGGTTGTCCAGGTGCCGGCGCACGGCCGCACTGGTCAGGCCGAGCCGCTCGGCGAGGTCGCTCGCGGTGACCGGCCCCAGCTCGGAGACGGCCCGGGCGACCCGGTCGCGAGTGGAGTCGTCGCTCGCCGGCCCACCCGCAGGGCGGGAGGCGACAGCAGCGACGGGGAAATTCACAACACCAGTGTGACCTAATTCCCGGCGAGTGCAACGAAGGGTGACCTAACTATCAGTCACCCGTGGTCCGGTGGACCGAAGCGCTGCGCCATCTGCTCGACCGTTCGGCGCTGCAGGCGGCAACCTAGACTCTCGGCGTGCCCGCCAGTGACCTGTGTCTCGACGTGCGCGGGCTGGTCAAGTCGTACGCCGGGTCGCGCGCCGTCGATGGTCTGGACCTGGCCGCGGCGCGCGGTGCGATCACGGCCATCCTCGGCCCGAACGGCGCCGGCAAGACCACGACCGTCGAGATCTGCGAGGGGCTCCGGACGGCCGACTCGGGCACCGTACGGGTGCTCGGTCTCGACCCCGCCGTCGACCAGGCTGACCTCCGGTGCCGGGTCGGCGTGATGTTGCAGGACGGTGGGCTCCCGACCGGCGCCCGCGCCCTGGCCCTGTTGCGTCAGGTTGCCCGCTTCTACGCCACGCCACACGACGTCGACCAGCTGGCCGACCGGCTCGGGATCACGGCCTACGCAAGGACCAGCGTGCGCCGACTCAGCGGTGGTCAGCGGCAACGGCTGTCCCTGGCCCTCGCCCTGGTCGGCCGGCCGGAGCTGGTGTTCCTCGACGAGCCGACGGCGGGGCTCGACCCGCAGGCCCGGCTCGCGGTCTGGGACCTGATTCGTGGGGCCCGCGACGCCGGCACCAGCGTGGTCATGACGACCCACGCCATGGACGAGGCCGAGCGGCTGGCCGACCACGTCGCGATCCTGGCCCACGGCCGGCTGGTGGCGAGCGGCACGCCACCCGAGCTCACGACCTCGGGTCGCTCGCTGGAGGACGTCTACCTCGACCTGACCGGGCGGGCGCTCTCGTGACCTCCGACGTGCTGGACCTGTCCCCCGCCCCCGGCGCTGCGCCGGCGCGCGACCGGGTGCTCGCCCAGGCCCGGGGCGAGGTCGGGGTGCTGCTGCGCAACGGCGAGCAGCTGCTCGTCGCGGTGGCCCTGCCCGCGCTGGTTCTGGTCGGGCTGGTCCGGGCCTCCTCACCCGACCTCGGCTCGGCCCGCCGGATCGACGTCATCGCGCCCGGCGTCCTCGCCCTGGCGCTGATCTCCTCGGCCTTCACCGGACAGGCGATCCAGACCGGCTTCGACCGGCGGTACGGCGTGCTGCGGATGCTCGGCAGCACACCGCTCGGCCGGTCCGGGCTGTTGGCGGCCAAGGCCGTCGCCGCCCTGTCCGTGCTCGGCGTGCAGGTGGTGCTGTTGGGGGCCCTGAGCCTGGCGCTGGGTTGGCAGCCGCGGGCCATCGGCCTGCTCCCCGGGCTGGTCTTCCTGCTCGTGGGAGTGGCGACCTTCGTTGCGCTGGCCCTGGTGGTCGCCGGGCTGCTCCGGGCGGAGGCCGTGCTGGCGGTGGCCAACCTGGTCTGGGTCCTGATGCTCGCCGGGTCGGCCGTCGTCGTACCGGCGTCGGTGATGCCTTCGCCGCTGGACCGGCTGGCCCGCTACCTGCCCTCGGGCGCGCTCGGCGAGGGTCTGCGGTCGGCCCTGCAACATGGGCGGCTCGCCGTCGTACCGCTGCTCGTCCTGCTCGGCTGGCTGGCGGCCGCGGCGGCCGTCGTGGCCCGGACCTTCCGGTGGAGCTGACCTGATGCTCCGGACCCCCGGCCCGATCCGCGGCCTGAGCGTGACGCCCGACCTGGTCCGGCGGCTGCTCGTCGCCAACGTCGTGGTGCAGGTGGCGATCGTCGTCACCGGCGGCGTCGTGCGGCTGACCGGCTCCGGCCTGGGCTGCACCACGGCGCCGGAGTGCACGCCGGGGCGGGTCACGCCGTTCGCCGACCAGCACGTGAGCATCCACCGGGTCATCGAGTTCGGCAACCGCGTGCTGACCACGGTGGTGGGGCTGGTCGCGCTGCTCACGGTGATCGCGATCTGGCGCTGGGGGCGACGCTCGCTGCGCGGGCTGGCCGCTGTGCCACTGGCCCTGACCCTGGTCCAGGCGGTGCTCGGCGCGATCACCGTGCGGACCGGGCTCAACCCGGGCACGGTCATGGCGCACTTCCTGGTCTCGATGGTGCTCGTCACCTTCTCGACGGTGCTGCTGGTCCGGTTCGGCGAGGGCGATGCCCCGCCAGAGCCGTTGGTCCGCCGCGAGCTGACCCTGCTCGCCCGCGGGGCCGCCGTTCTGCTCGGTGCGGTCCTGGTCGTCGGCACCCTGGTCACCGGCACCGGACCGCACGCCGGCGACGCGGACAACCCGCCGCGGTTCGGCCTCGACCTGCGGCTGGTCAGCTGGCTGCACTCGGACCTGGTCCTGGTGTTCGTCGGGCTGCTGCTGGCTCTCGTCCTCGGCCTGCGGCTGGTCGACGCCCCGCGGGCCGGCCGGCGCGCGGCGCTCGCCCTCGGCGGGCTCACCGTGGCGCAGGGCGTGATCGGCTACACCCAGTACTTCACCGGGCTGCCGGCCGTCCTGGTCGGGCTGCACATGCTCGGCGCGTCCCTGCTCGTCGTGGCAATGACCCGCTGCCTGCTCGCCCTCCGGTCCCGCACCCAGCCCTAGCCGGGTTCAGCCTCTAGTGGGTCAGGGCGTCGACGGCGACGGCGACGAAGAGCACGGTCAGGTAGAGGTTCGTGCCGTGGAAGAGCTGCATCGGCTTGAGCAGCGCCCCGGTCACCCCCCGGTCGGCGCGGGCCTTGAGCTGGTGCGCCTGCCCGATGATGGCCAACCCGACGACAACCGCGACGACCGGGTAGACCAGCCCGGTCTTCGCCACCGGCCACAGCACCAGCGAGCAGGCGACGGTCGCCCAGGTGTACGCCACGATCTGCCGCGTGACGACCCGCTCGGCCGCCACCACGGGCAGCATCGGCACGCCGGCCGCCGCGTAGTCCTCGCGGTAGCGCATCGCCAGCGCCCAGGTGTGCGGCGGCGTCCAGAGGAACACGACACCGAACAGCACGAGCGGAGCCCAGGCCAGGCGGTCGGTCACCGCGGTCCAGCCGATCAGGGTGGGGAAGCAGCCGGCGATGCCGCCCCACACCGTGTTCTGCCAGGTCCGGCGCTTGAGCCACATCGTGTAGACGAGGACGTAGAACGCGTTGGCGCCCAACGCGAGACCGGCCGACAGCCAGTTGACGGTGAGCCCGAGCCACAGGGTCGCGACGACGCCGAGGACGCAGCCGAAGACGAGCGCCGAGCCGGGGGCCACGGCGTGGGCCGGCAAGGGCCGGCGCCGGGTGCGCCGCATCCGCTCGTCGATGTCCCGGTCGAAGTAGCAGTTGAGGGCGTTGGCGCTCCCGGCGGCGAGGGTGCCCCCCACCAACGTGGCGACGACGAGCCACAGGTCGGGCAGCCCGCGCGCGGCCAGGAACATGACCGGCAGGGTCGTGACGAGCAGGAGCTCGATGATGCGGGGCTTGGTGAGTGCGACGTACGCCGAGAGCTTGGCCCCCAGCCGGGGTGTCGACCCGACCACCGCCCCTGCATCCACGAGCTTGCGTGGATCGGTCGTGGTCATCAAGTCCTCGGGTGGCCGTGGGCTGGCAGGCGGCGCAACTCTACCTCCGGCCCCGGCCGCCACCGTCGAGGCACGTCCCGCTGGGTCGACGTTGCCCATCTTTTGCATTCACCGGATCTTCACGGTCCGCGCGCACCTCGGGCCCCGGACTGCGGTTAGCGTCCGCAGCACTGAGCCGGTCGGGATCGAAAGGGATCATCGTGCAGATTCGTCGGGCGTTCGCGGTCTGTGCGGTCGGGGTCGTTGTCGTTGGTGGCCTAGCCGGTGTTGGGGGTGCATCGGCAGCCGTGGCGGGGACGGCCGCCGTGAGCCCGACCGGGTGCGCGGTCAACGGCGACGGGTCGGCCACGCCCGGCGACCTCACCGGCGACGGGGTGCAGCACACGGTGGTCGGCCTGCCGAGCCGCAACCAGATCCAGGACATCAGCAAGACCCCGTGGCACCTGACCGAGGCGCACACCAACCTCGGGACCGGCGTGGATCCGGCGATCGGGTTCGGCTCGACCATCCTGGCGACCAACGTCAACGGGGACCGGTGCGTCGACCTCGTGATCGGCGCACCGCACACCGGCCAGACCCTGAAGGACCGCGGCGCCGTCGACATCATGCTGATGACGCCGACGCTCCCCCAGACGACGAGCCTGGTCCGGATCGACGGCCCGCAGGCGGGTGACCTGTTCGGCACCGCCGTGACGATGACGCGGCGCGGTGCGGACCGTGACCTGTGGGTCGGGGCACCGGGCTACTCGGCAGGCGGGAAGACCGGCATCGGAGCGGTCTTCCGCTACACGATCGCGCCGGGCTCAGCGCCGGTGCTAGCACAGACGATCCTCGCGCCGACCCCGGTGGCCGGCGACCACTTCGGGGCCGTTCTCGGTTGGGCCAACGGCATCCCCAGCACGTCCTCTCCGGGCAACTTCGACAGCTTCGTCGTCGTGGGCAGCCCGGACCGCACTGTCAACGGCCAGGCCGGTGCAGGAGAGGTGGAGTGGATCCGCAGCGCCGTGACCACGGGCGATGGGTCAGAGCTGTTCACGGTCAACGAGGGCCTCTCGGGTCTGGGCCTGACCGTCAAGAAGGGCGACCACTTCGGCTTCTCGCTGGCCGTCGGTGGCGCCGCCTCGCCGACCCTGATCGGCATCCCCGGCCGCGACATCGGGACGGCAGTCGACGCGGGCGCCGTTGCCATCGTGTCGATGTATACCAACGGCCAGCTGTACCCGGACAGGTACACGCTGCACCAGAGCCAGGCGGGCGTCGGCGGCGTCGCGGAGAGCGGGGACCAGTTCGGCGATGCGGTGGCGGTCAACTACACCTACCAGCCGAGGGACGACACGGTCGTCGGGTGGGTCGGCGTGCCCGGTGAAGGCGTCGGCAAGGTTGCCCACGCCGGCCAGGTCCAGCGGTTCGGAGTCTCGACGTTCTACCCGCCCGAGGAGATCGCACCGCTGCTGACCCAGGGCAAGGGCGGCTTGAAGGACACCATCGAGGCGAACGACCGGGTGGGCGCCAGCCTCGCTCTGCAGCTGATGGACCCAGCCGCTGACCCCGGGCACGCAGGTGTCACGCCCGTCCCCGAGTCCCCGGTCATCGGCGTCCCGGGTGAGGGCGGCGCGCACACCACCGGCGCCGGCATCGTCGCCTACGGCACCGACGAGCAGGGCATCCCGCCGTGGCGGCTGGGCGGCTACTACGGCGGCGCGGTGTCCGGCCTGCACTACGGCGCCGTCCTCGCCCAGCTCGGCTGACGCCAGACCGGACTCCGTCGTTTCACCTGGTGTTCACCTCGGACGATCAGGCCCCAGAGGCTGGGCCAGACCGGCGGGACTAGGCTCGGCCGCGTCGTGAAACCAGCCGGCGTCCGGCCTCCCTGACGCAGGTGGCCGTGCAGGGTTCTTCCAGGTCCAGGCGAAGGGTGTCCCCCGTGACCGAACAGGCAACCGCGAGCTCCTCGAACACCGGCCGCGACCCCTCGCTGGCCCTGCCCATCGCTGACCGGGCCGGGTGGACCCCGACCGATGTCCGGACCGTCGACACCGTGCGTCTCCTGGCCGCCGACTCGGTCCAGAAGGTCGGCAACGGCCACCCCGGTACGGCGATGAGCCTGGCCCCCGCGGCGTACCTGCTGTTCCACCAGGTGATGCGGCACGACCCCAATGACGACCAGTGGCTGGGCCGCGACCGGTTCGTGCTCTCCTGCGGGCACTCCAGCCTGACCCTCTACATCCAGCTCTACCTGTCCGGCTACGGCCTCGAGCTCGACGACCTCAAGGCGCTGCGGACCTGGGGCTCCAAGACGCCGGGTCACCCTGAGTACAAGCACACGCGCGGGGTCGAGATCACGACCGGCCCACTCGGCCAGGGCCTGGCCCACGCGGTCGGGATGGCCTGGGGCGCCCGCCGAGAGCGCGGCCTGCTCGACCCCGACGCGGACGCCGGGCAGAGCCCGTTCGACCATCACGTCTACGTGCTCGCCTCCGACGGCGACATGATGGAGGGGGTCACCAGCGAGGCGAGCTCCCTTGCGGGACACCAGCAGCTGGGCAACCTGGTGGTCATCTACGACGAGAACCACATCTCGATCGAGGACGACACCGACATCTCCTACAGCGAGGACGTCGCCAAGCGGTACGACGCCTACGGCTGGCACACGCAGACCATCGACTGGCGGACGCCGAACGGCTACGTCGAGGACGTCGACGCGCTGCTCGCCGCGATCGACGCGGCCAAGGCGGAGACCGGCAAGCCGTCGCTCATCGTCCTCAACACGATCATCGGCTGGCCGGCGCCCACCAAGCAGAACACCGGCAAGGCCCACGGCTCCGCCCTCGGCGACGAGGAGATCCAGGGCACCAAGCGACTGCTGGGCTTCGACCCGGAGCAGACCTTCGAGGTCTCCGACGAGGTCCTCTCCCACGCCCGCGAGGTCGTCGACCGCGGGGCGAAGCTGCACGCCGACTGGCAGCCGTCGTTCGACAAGTGGCGGGCCGACAACACCGAGCGGGCCGCGCTGCTCGACCGGCTGCTGAAGCAGGAGCTGCCCGCGGGCTGGGCCGACGCGCTGCCGACCTTCCCGGCCGACCCCAAGGGCATCGCCACCCGCGCGGCCAGCGGCAAGGTGCTCAACGCGATCAAGGACGTGCTGCCGGAGCTCTGGGGCGGCTCCGCCGACCTGGCCGAGAGCAACAACACGACGATGGAGGGCGAGCCGAGCTCGATCCCGGACAACCGGCAGACCAAGGACTGGTCCGGCGGCCCGTATGGCCGCACGATGCACTTCGGCATCCGCGAGCACGCGATGGGTTCGATCCTCGGCGGCATCGCCTTGCAGTCCCTCACCCGCCCGTACGGCGGGACGTTCCTCACCTTCAGCGACTACATGCGGCCGGCCGTCCGGATCGCCGCGCTGATGGGCATCGACCCGATCTACGTCTGGACCCACGACTCGATCGGTCTCGGCGAGGACGGGCCGACCCACCAGCCGGTCGAGCACCTGGCGGCTCTGCGGGCCATCCCCGGCCTCGACGTCGTGCGCCCGGCCGACGCCAACGAGACGGCCGTCGCCTGGCGCACGATCATCGAGCAGCACAGCCGGCCGACCGGCCTGATCCTGTCGCGGCAGAACCTGCCGATCGTCGACCGCACCGACGGCACCACGGCTCGGCCGAAGGGCGTGGCCCGCGGTGCCTATGTCCTGGCCGAGGCCGACGGCAGCACGCCCGAGGTGATCATCGTCAGCACCGGCTCCGAGGTGCAGATCGCCTTGGCCGCGCGAACTGCGTTGCAGGACAGCGGTATTGCGACCCGCGTCGTATCCATGCCGTGCCGGGAGTGGTTCGAGGCGCAGGACCAGTCCTACCGCGACGAGGTCTTCCCGCCCGGCGGTCAAGGCCCGGGTCAGCATCGAGGCCGCGATCGGCCAGGGCTGGCGGGACATCGTCGGCGACAGCGGCCGGATCGTCAGCCTCGAGCACTACGGAGCGTCCGCCGACCAGGCCACGCTCTACCGCGAGTTCGGGCTCACCGCCGACGCGGTCGCCCAGGCCGCCAGACGACAGCATCGCCAGCATCTCCGCCAACTCAGCCAACGGGAGCAACTCATGACCGACCACCTCGCCCAGCTCAGCGACCAAGGCGTCTCCATCTGGCTCGACGACCTGTCCCGCGAGCGGATCGTCAGCGGCAACCTGCAGCAGCTCATCGACACCAAGCACGTGGTCGGTGTCACGACCAACCCGTCGATCTTCGCGGCGGCGCTCACCAACGGCGCGGCGTACGACGCGCAGGTCCGCGAGCTCGTCGGCCAAGGGCGCCGACGTCGACCAGGCCGTCTTCGAGATCACGACCGAGGACGTCCGCCAGGGCTGCGACATCTTGCGCCCGACCTACGAGGCCAGCGACCACGTCGACGGCAAGGTCTCGATCGAGGTCGAGCCCGCGGCTCGCGCACGACACCGACGGCACGGTCGAGCAGGCCAAGCAGCTCTGGGCGGCCGTCGACCGGCCCAACCTCTTCATCAAGATCCCGGCGACGGTCGAGGGCCTGCCGGCCATCAGCCGGGTGCTGGCCGAGGGCATCAGCGTCAACGTGACCCTGATCTTCTCCCTCGACCGCTACCGCGGCGTCATGAACGCGTTCCTCACCGGCCTCGAGCAGGCCCGCGAGAACGGCCATGACCTGAGCGAGATCCATTCCGTGGCCTCGTTCTTCGTCTCGCGCGTCGACACCGAGATCGACCCCCGGCTGACCGCGATCGGCAGCGACGCGGCCAACGCCCTCAAGGGCAAGGCCGGGGTCGCCAACGCGCGGCTGGCCTACCAGGCCTTCGAGGAGGTCTTCTCGACGCCGCGCTGGCAGGTGCTGGCCGGCGAGGGCGCGCACCCGCAGCGCCCGCTCTGGGCCTCGACCGGCGTCAAGGACCCGGCCTACCCCGACACGCTCTACGTCACCGAGCTGATCGCGCCGCAGACGGTCAACACGATGCCGGAGAAGACCCTCGACGCGGTCGCCGACCACGGCGAGGTCACCGGCGACACGGTGCCGGGCCAACTACGCCGACGCGAGCCAGGTGCTCGACGACCTGGCGGCCGCTGGGCGTGTCCTACCAGGACGTCGTCGACACCCTGGAGTCCGAGGGCGTCGTGAAGTTCGAGAAGAGCTGGTCCGAGCTCCTGACCGACGTGCAGTCGCAGCTGACCGCGGCGGCCAAGGGCAACCAGTGAGCCCAGCAGGGGGCGTCGAGCTGTCCCTCGGCACGCCCGACCAGGCGGCGTACGACGCTGCGCTGCAGCAGCTGGTCGACGACAAGGTGGCCGGCCGGCTCAGCGCCCAGGACCCCACCCTCTGGGGCCCGGACGCCGAGTCGGAGTCGGCCAAGCGGCTGTCCTGGGTCCGGCCTGGCCCAGTCCTCCCGCCCGCTGGTGGCCGAGATCGCCGGCCTGCGGGACAAGCTGACCGCGGCCGGGGCCGACCACGTCGTCCTGTGCGGCATGGGCGGCTCGTCGCTGGCGCCGGAGGTCATCTGCGCCACCGCCGGGGTCGAGCTCACGGTGCTCGACTCGTCCGACCCGGACTACGTCGCGGCCGCCCTGGCCGACCGGCTGGACCGCAGCGTCGTCGTCGTGTCGAGCAAGTCCGGCAGCACCGTCGAGACCGACAGCCAGCGCCGGGCCTACGAGGGCGCGTTCACCGCGGCCGGCATCGACCCGGTCGGAGCGGATCGTCGTCGTCACCGACCCGGGCTCGCCGCTGGACGGCCAGGCCCGCGAGGCCGGCTACACCGTCATCAACGCCGACCCCGACGTCGGCGGCCGCTACTCCGCCCTCACCGCGTTCGGGCTGGTCCCGAGCGGGCTGGCCGGAGCCGACATCGGCGCGCTGCTCGACGAGGCCGCCGCGATCGAGGACGCCCTGCAGGCCGACGACGCCGACAACCCCGGGCTCCGGCTCGGCGCCCTGATCGGGGTCGCGGCGGTGGCCGGGGTCGACAAGCTGATCCTGGCCGACGCCGGCTCGGGCATCTCCGGTTTCGGCGACTGGGCCGAGCAGCTGATCGCCGAGTCGACCGGCAAGATCGGCAAGGGCGTCCTGCCGGTCGTGGTCGAGGGCGTCGACGCGCCCAACTTCGCACCCGAGCACCGCCGACTCGGTCCTCGTCACCCTCGGCGCGGGCCAAAGCCCTTCTCCCACCAGCGGATTCAGCGCCAGCGTCGCTGGGCCGCTCGGCGCCCAGATGCTGCTCTGGGAGTACGCCGTCGCGATCGGCAGCCGGGTCATCGGGATCAACCCGTTCGACCAGCCGGACGTCGAGAGCGCCAAGCAGGCCTCGCGCGACCTGCTCGACGGCTCCCCCGGTCCCGACCCGGCCGACTTCACCGACGGCGCCGTCGAGGTGCGGGCCACGCCCGGTCTGCTCGGCGACGCCACCACGCTCGCCGGCGCCGTCGACGCTCTGCTGGGTGCGCTCGACGGCGACCACGGCTACCTCGCGGTGATGGCCTACCTGGACCGGCTGGCCGACGCGTCGCTCGGCCGACGTCCGGGCGCCGCTCGCCCGGCGTACCGGCCGTCCGGTGACGTTCGGCTGGGGCCCGCGGTTCCTGCACTCGACCGGGCAGTACCACAAGGGCGGCCCGCCGACCGGGGTCTACCTGCAGGTCACCGGCACGCCGCACGCCGACCTGGAGGTCCCCGGACGGCCGTTCACCTTCGGCGGGTTCATCGCCGCCCAGGCCGCCGGCGACGCCCAGGTGCTCGCCGGCCACGGCCGGCCGGTGCTGCGCCTGCACCTGACCGACCGGGCCGCCGGGCTGGCCCAGCTGGCCGACGTCCTCGGCCGACAGGGAGATGCATGAGCTCCGCAGCCGTCACCCGCTCGCACAACCCGCTGCGGGACCCCCGCGACAAGCGGCTGCAGCGGATCGCCGGGCCGTGCGGGCTGGTGATCTTCGGCGTCACCGGCGACCTCGCCACCAAGAAGCTGATGCCCGCGGTCTACGACCTGGCCAACCGGGGGCTGCTGCCGCCGGGCTTCGCGCTCACCGGCTTCGCCCGGCGCGACTGGGCCGACCAGGACTTCGGCAAGATCGTCTACGACGCGGTGCGGGCCCACGCCCGGACGCCGTTCCGCGAGCAGGTCTGGAAGCACCTGGCCGAGGGAATCCGTTTCGTACCAGGCAACTTCGACGATGCGTGGGCGTTCGACCGGCTGAGCGAGACCGGTGCCAGCGCTGGACGCCGAGCGGGGCACCGGCGGCAACCACGCGTTCTACCTGTCGATCCCGCCGAAGTTCTTCTCCGAGGTCTGCGAGCAGCTGGACCGCTCCGGGCTGTCCTCCCCCGGGCGCCGACCAGTGGCGGCGCGTGGTCATCGAGAAGCCGTTCGGCCACGACCTCAAGAGCGCGCGCGAGCTGGACGCCATCGTGTCCAAGGTCTTCCCGCCGGACGCGGTCTTCCGGATCGACCACTACCTCGGCAAGGAGACGGTCCAGAACCTGCTGGCCATCCGGTTCGCCAACCAGATGTTCGAGCCGATCTGGAACGCGAACTACGTCGACCACGTGCAGATCACGATGGCCGAGGACATCGGCGTCGGCGGCCGGGCCGGCTACTACGACGGCATCGGCGCCGCGCGCGACGTGATCCAGAACCACCTGCTCCAGCTGCTCGCGCTCACCGCGATGGAGGAGCCGGTCTCGTTCGAGGCCCAGGACCTGCGCCAGGAGAAGACCAAGGTGCTGTCCGCCGTGCGGGTCTGCGGCGACATCGGCAAGGCCACGGCCCGCGGGCAGTACGCCGCGGGCTGGCAGGGCGGCCAGCAGGTCGTCGGCTACCTGCAGGAGGAGGGCATCTCGAAGAGCTCGACCGACCGAGACCTACGCCGCGGTCAAGCTCGAGATCGACACCCGGCGCTGGGCCGGCGTGCCGTTCTACCTGCGCACCGGCAAGCGGCTCGGCCGCCGGGTCAGCGAGATCGCCGTGGTGTTCAAGCGCGCGCCGCACCTGCCGTTCGAGCGCACGGCGACCGGCGAGCTGGGCCAGAACGCCCTGGTGATCCGGGTCCAGCCGGACGAGGGCGTGACGATGCGGTTCGGCTCCAAGGTGCCCGGCACGGCGATGGAGGTCCGCGACGTGACGATGGACTTCGGCTACGGCCACGCGTTCACCGAGTCCTCGCCCGAGGCCTACGAGCGGCTGATCCTCGACGTCCTGCTCGGCGACCCTCCGCTGTTCCCGCGGCAGGAGGAGGTCGAGCTGTCCTGGAAGATCCTCGACCCGATCGAGGGCGTTCTGGGCCCGCAGCGGCAAGCCCGAGCAGTACGGCTCCGGCACCTGGGGGCCGGCCTCGGCCGACGCCATGATGGAGCGCGACGGCCGGGTCTGGAGGCTGCCATGATCGTCGACCTGCCCGGCACCACGACCGCGGCGATCAACCAGAAGCTGGTCGACCTGCGCGAGGGCGGCGGCACGATCGCCCTCGGCCGGGTCCTGACCCTGGTCATCGTCACCGGCGAGCACGACGCCGAGGACGCGATCGACGCCGCCAACAGCGCCAGCCACGAGCACCCGTGCCGGGTCATCGTCGTCGTGCAGGGCACCACCCGCGGCGCCGACCGGCTGGACGCCCAGATCCGGGTCGGCGGCGACGCCGGCGCGAGCGAGGTGCTGGTGCTGCGGCTCTACGGCCAGCTGGCCCTGCACGGCGACAGCGTCGTCATGCCGCTGATGCTGCCCGACTCCCCCGTCGTGGCCTGGTGGCCGGGCGAGCCGCCGGCCGTGCCGGCCAAGGACCCGATCGGCGTCGATGGCCCACCGCCGGATCACCGACGCCGCCCGGGCCCGGCAGCCGCGCAAGGAGCTGACCCGGCTGGCCAAGGTCTACCGAGCCCGGCGACTCCGACCTCGCCTGGACCCGGCTCACCACCTGGCGCGGGCTGCTCGCCGCGGCGCTCGACCAGCCGCCGTACGAGAAGGTCGACCACGTCACGGTGACCGGCGCCTCGGACAGCCCGAGCACCGACCTGCTCGCCGGCTGGCTGGCCGAGGCGCTGCAAGTGCCCGGTGCTGCGGACCCGCACGACGGCGGGCACCGGCATGTCCAGCGTCCGGATGGAGCGCAAGAGCGGCAACATCGACCTGGTGCGCGCCGACAGCCCGGTCGCCACGCTGATCCAGCCCGGCCAGCCCGAGCGGCGGATCGGCTTGCAGCGCAGGGGAATCGCCGAGTGCCTGGCCGAGGAGCTGCGCCGGCTCGAGACCGACGCGGTCTACGAGGCCGCCCTGACCCGAGGCCTCGACCGCGCTGGCCCACACCCGGTCCAAGACGGCCAGCGTGGCGATCGCCGAGGGCGAGGCGCCGTCGCTGGCCCAGGCCAAGCGGCGCACGGCGCGGGCCGAGCAGGCGGCCGGCCCGCACCTCGGCGGCGGTCAAGCGGGCCAAGCCGTCGGCCAAGAAGGCCGCGCCGAAGCAAGACGGCCAAGAAGCCAGCCAGCGGCCAAGAAGAGCCGCGCGCCAAGAAGGCCACGGCGAAGAAGGCGGCGAAGAAGGCCGGCCGGTGAGCGCTGACCCGGTCGTCGTGGTCCATCGCGACGCCGCGGCTGCTGGCCGCGGCCGGCGCCGCCCGGCTGGTCACCCGGCTGGCCGGCGTACAGCAGCGCTCGGGGCAGCGCCTCGGTCGTGCTGACCGGCGGCACGATGGGCTCGGCCATCCTGGCCGCCGTGGCCGCGTCCCCGGACCGCGACGCGGTCGACTGGTCCCGGCTGGACGTGTGGTGGGGCGACGAGCGGTTCCTGCCGACCGGCCACCCGGACCGCAACGAGACCCAGAACCGCGCCGCCCTGCTCGACGCCGTGCCCCTCGACCCGGCCCGGGTGCACGCCATGGCCGGCCCGGACGGGCCGCGCGGGGACGACGTCGACGCGGCGGCCGCGGCGTACGCGCGAGGAGCTGGCCCGCGCCGCGCGCGCCGGGCGCGGACGACCCCGGTCTTCGACGTGCTGCTGCTCGGGCGTCGGGCCCGGACGCTCACGTCGCGTCGCTGTTCCCGGAGCTCCGGGCGTGTCGATGACCGACCGCGACGGCGATCGCCGTGCGCAACTCGCCCAAGCCGCCGCCGACCCGGATCTCGCTGACCATGCCGGTGCTCAGCAGCGGCCGAGGACGTGTGGTTCCTGGTCGCGGGGGCCGACAAGGCCCAGGCGGCCGCGCTGGCGCTGTCCGGGGCGCCGGGTCAGCGAGGCCCCGGCCGCCGGCCCGCGCGGCCGCCGGCGACGCTCTGGCTGGTCGACCAGGCCGCGGCCGGCCTCGAGTGCCGGCCGACCTGCTGCGTCCGAGCGCCTAGCGGATCAGACTCGGTCCTAGCGGATCAGGCCGCGACCGCGGAGCTGCTGCAGCGCCTCGGTCAGGATGGCCTCGCCGTCGGCGTCGCTGCGCCGCTCCTTCACGTAGGCCAGGTGGGTCTTGTACGGCTCGACGCGCGGCGGGGCCGGCGGAGCCTCCTGCGACTGGCCGGCCGGGAAGCCGCAGCGCGGGCAGTCCCAGGTCTCCGGGATCTGCAGGCCCTGCTCCTCGGCGAAGCTGGGCCGGGTCTCGTGGCCGTTGGCGCACCAGTAGGAGACGTGGACCCGGGGGGCCGCCTCGCCCCGCTCGGCCTCGCCCATCGGTCCGGCTCCGACCCGGCTCCCTCGGATCGCGTTGCCACTCGCCACTATGTCTCCCGGTCTCAGTCGTTCAGGTCGGTGCTCGTGCTGCGTACGGGTCGAGCTGTCAGGTTCGGTCTGTGGGCCGGTCGGCCCGGTGGGGTCAGCTGAACCGCTGGATCAGGCCGAGGCCGACGATCGCGGACAGCCAGACCAGGCCCAGCGCCACGGTGAACCGGTCGAGGTTGCGCTCGGCGATCGACGAGCCGCCGACGCTGGAGGTCACGCCGCCGCCGAACATGTCGGACAGGCCGCCGCCCTTGCCCTTGTGGAGCAGGACGAGCAGGGTGAGCAGCAGGCTGGCGATGACCAGCACCACCTGCAGCCCGATCTTCAGTGCAGTCACGAACCAGTCCGTTCTTGATGCGGTGGCGTGGTTCCGGCTGGGTTCCCGGCGCCTCCGCCAAGGGTACGACACGAGGTCGCCGAACCGGGCACCTCAGGCTCCGGTCACGTGCTCCCGGTAGCGGCAGATCGCGGCGAACTCGTCGGCGTCAGGCTGGCCCCACCGACCGAGGCCGCCGTCGACGTCCGGCTGGGCCATGATCGAGGCGATGTTGGCGGACTTGACCGATCCGCCGTACAGCACCCGGGTGCGGGCCGCCTGCTCCGGGGAGAACAGCTCGCCCAGCCGGCCCCGGATCGCGGCGCACACCTCCTGGGCGTCCGTCCGGCGTGGCGACCTCGCCGGTGCCGATCGCCCAGACCGGCTCGTAGGCGACGACCAGGTCCTTGGCCTGCTCGGCGCGAGATGCCCTCGAGGGCGCCGGACACCTGCGCCACGGTGAACTCGACCTGCTCGCCGGCCTGTCGGGTCGGCAGGCCCTCACCGACGCAGAGCAGCGGCGCGAGGCCGTTCTTGAGCGCGGCGTGGACCTTGGCCCGCACCTCGGCGTCGTCCTCGCCGTGGTACTCGCGCCGCTCGCTGTGCCCGACGACGACGTAGGTGCAGCCGAGCTTGGCCAGCATCTGCCCGGAGATCTCCCCGGTGTAGGCGCCGGCGTCGTGGGTCGAGAGGTCCTGGCCGCCGTACCGGATCTCCAGGTGGTCGCCCTCGACGAGGGTCTGCACGGTGCGCAGGTCGGTGAACGGCGCGAGCACCGCCACCTCGACGGCGCTGAAGTCGTGCTTGGCGTCCTTGAGGGTCCAGTCGAGCTTCTGCACCAGGTGGGCCGCCTGGACGTGGTCCAGGTTCATCTTCCAGTTGCCCGCCATCAAGGGGATGCGGGCGGTGCGCTTCGCCATGGGTTCGTACTTGTCAGTCCTCCAAGACCGAGAGGCCGGGCAGGGTCTTGCCCTCGAGGTACTCCAGGCTGGCCCCGCCGCCGGTCGAGATGTGGCCGAAGTCGCTGTCCGCGAAGCCGAGCGTCCGCACCGCGGCCGCCGAGTCGCCACCGCCGACGACGGTCAGCCCGTCGACCTCGGTGAGCGCCTGGGCCAGGGCGCGGGTGCCCTCGGCGTACGGCGCCATCTCGAACGCGCCCATCGGGCCGTTCCAGAACACGGTCTTGGCGTCGGCCAGAGCGGCCGCGAAGACCGCCGACGACTGCGGGCCGATGTCCAGGCCCATCCGGTCGGCCGGGATCGCGTCGACGGAGACGACCTCGTGGTCCGCGTCGGCCGAGAACTCCGTCGCCGCAACGACATCGGTCGGCAGCACGATCTGTACGCCGCGGGCCTGGGCCTGGTCGAGATAGCCCCGTACGACGTCGATCTGGTCCTTCTCGAGCAGGCTCTTGCCGACCTCGAGGCCCTGGGCGGCGAGGAAGGTGAACACCATGCCGCCGCCGACCAGGAGCCGGTCGGCCGTCCGCATGAGGTTGTCGATGACCGCCAGCTTGTCCGAGACCTTGGCCCCGCCGAGCACCACCGCATAGGGCCGCTCCGGGTCGTGGGTCAGCCGGCGCAGGACGTCGACCTCGGCCAGGACCAGACCGCCGGCGGCATGCGGCAGCCGCAGCGCCGACGTCGTAGACGCTGGCCTGCTTGCGGTGCACGACCCCGAAGCCGTCGGACACGAAGGCGTCGGCGAGCCCGGCCAGCTGGTCGGCGAACGCACCGCGCTCGGCGTCGTCCTTGCTCGTCTCGCCCGGGTTGAACCGGAGGTTCTCCAGCAGCGCCACGTCGCCGTCGGCCAGCCCGGCGACGATGCCCTGCGCGGACTCGCCGACCGTGTCGGCGGCGAACGCCACCGGCTGCCCGAGCAGCTCGGCCAGCCGGGCCGCCACGGGAGCCAGCGAGTAGCGGTCCTCCGGAGCGCCCTTGGGCCGGCCGAGGTGCGCGCACACGACGACCCGGGCACCGGCGTCGGCCAGCTGCCGGATCGTCGGCACCGAGGCGCGGACCCGGCCGTCGTCCGTGATCCGCGTGCCGTCCAGCGGCACGTTCAGATCGCTACGGACCAGGACCCGCTTGCCGCCGCAGGTCCCCCAGCTGGTCGATCGACCGCATCAGCGAGGGCTCAGAGCCCGGCGCCGACGAGGGCGACCAGGTCGACCAGGCGGTTGGAGTAGCCCCACTCGTTGTCGTACCAACCGACGACCTTGACCTGGTCGCCGAGGACCTTGGTCAGGCCGGCGTCGAAGATGCAGGACGCCGGGTCGGTCACGATGTCGCTGGAGACGATCGGGTCCTCGGTGTAGCGCAGGTAGCCCTTGAGCGCGCCCTCCGCAGCCGCCTTCATCGCCGCGTTGACCTCGGCCACGGTCGTCTCGCGACCGGCCGTGAAGGTCAGGTCGGTCGCGGAGCCGGTCGGCACCGGCACGCGCAGCGCGTAGCCGTCGAGCTTGCCCTTGAGCTCGGGCAGCACCAGGCCGATCGCCTTCGCGGCCCCGGTCGACGTCGGCACGATGTTGATCGCCGCGGCCCGCGCCCGGCGGAGGTCCTTGTGCGGGCCGTCCTGCAGGTTCTGGTCCGCCGTGTAGGCGTGGATCGTGGTCATCAGGCCGCGCACGATGCCGAACTCGTCGTTGAGTGCCTTGGCCATCGGGCCGAGGCAGTTCGTCGTACACGAGGCGTTGCTGATGATGTGGTGCGCCGCCGCGTCGTACTGGTCGTCGTTGACGCCCATGACGATGGTGACGTCCTCGTTGGAGCCGGGTGCGGAGATGACGACCTTCTTGGCGCCGGCGTCCAGGTGGGCCTTGGCCTTGGTGCCGTCGGTGAAGAAGCCGGTCGACTCGATCACCACGTCGGCGCCGAGGTCGCCCCACGGCAGCTTGGCCGGGTCGCGCTCCTCCAGCACCTTGAAGCTCTTGCCGTCCACCGAGATCTCGTCGTCGGTGAACTCCACGCCGGGCAGCCGACCCAGGATCGAGTCGTACTTCAGCAGGTGGGCCAGGGTCTTGTTGTCGGTCAGGTCGTTGACGCCGACGACCTGGATGTCGGCGCCGGACGCGAGCGCGGCCCGGAAGAAGTTGCGGCCGATGCGGCCGAAGCCGTTGATGCCTACGCGAACGGTCACAGCGTGATGCCTCCTCAGCGGAGCCTTTGGTGACTCCTGGAACACGGAGCCTTCAGTGACTCCTGAAACGGACCCTAGGGGATACCGGCCGGTACGCCGGAATGCCCGGACCACGTTGTCCGGCATGCGAGAACGGTCGCCCAGGATATGTCAAGCAGACGAGGCGCCGCTGCGTTGGCGAGCCTACGCGTCGAGCATGTCCGGCGTCAGGTTGGCCTCGGTCGACGGGATGCCGATGTCCTGGGCCCGCTTGTCGGCCATCGCCAGCAGCCGCCGGATCCGGCCCGCGACGGCGTCCTTCGTCATCACCGGGTCGGCCAGCTGGCCGAGCTCCTCGAGGCTGGCCTGCTTGTGCTTCAGCCGCAGCTCGCCGGCATCGCGCAGATGGTCCGGCACGTCCTCGCCGAGGATCTCCAACGCCCGCTCGACCCGAGCGCCGGCCGCGACGGCGGCCCGCGCGGAACGCCGCAGGTTGGCGTCGTCGAAGTTGGCCAGCCGGTTGGCCGTGGCGCGAACCTCGCGGCGCATCCGGCGCTCCTCCCAGGCGAGCACGGCCTCGTGCGCGCCGAGCCGGGTCAGCATCGCGCTGATCGCATCGCCGTCGCGGATCACCACGCGGTCGACGCCGCGCACCTCGCGCGCCTTGGCCGGGATGCCGAGCCGCCGGGCCGCGCCGACGAGAGCGAGCGCGGCCTCGGGACCGGGGCAGGTGATCTCGAGCGCCGATGAGCGACCGGGCTCGGTCAGCGAGCCGTGGGCCAGGAACGCACCGCGCCACGCGGCCTCGGCGTCGCACACGGCGCCCGAAACCACTTGCGGCGGAAGGCCTCTCACCGGTCGACCCCGTCCATCGATCAGGCCGGTCTGGCGTGCGAGGGCCTCGCCGTCCTTCACCACGCGCACGACATAGCGGGTGCTACGACGCAGCCCACCCGATGACAGGACCACCATCTCGCTGGCCTGGCCGTAGATCTCGGCGATGTCGCGACGCAGCCGTCGCGCGGCGGCAGCCGTGTCGAGCTCAGCCTCGACGACGATCCGACCGCTGACGATGTGCAGGCCACCGGCGAAGCGCAGCATCGCGGAGACCTCTGCCTTGCGGTCGCACGGCTTGATGATGGTCAGCCGACTGAGCTCGTCCTTCACCAGGGCCGTCAACGCCATGGGGGTCATCCTGCCACCGAATCCCAACGCCAGTGACGAGTCGGGTCGGCTCACTCCATGACATCGCGGTACGCAGCCGCCAGTCGCAGTGGGTCATGCCGGTCCCGGTCGTCGGCGTCGGCCAGGTCAGCCAGGACCAGCCGGGCGCCCAGTGAGGAAGCAACGTCGGCCAGGCTGGCCGGACGTTCGACAGCCCGTCGGTCGGCGAGGACGACGTCGACCGACAGGAACGGGGCGTGGACGGCCAGCACCTCGAGATGGTTCTCGGCCGAGAAGCCCTCGGTCTCGCCGGTCTGCGGGGCCAGGTTGAGGGCGACGATCCGTTTGGCCCGCGTGGTCCGCAGCGCATCGGCCAGCTCCGGGACCATCAGGTGGGGCAGGACGCTGGTGAACCAGGAGCCCGGGCCGAGGACGACCCAGTCCGCGGCCTCGATCGCCGCCACGGCCTCCGGGCAGGCGGGAGGCTGGTCCGGCTTGAGCCGGATGCCCATGACCCGGCCCCGTGTCGTCGCGACCGCGACCTGGCCGTGGACGGTCTCGGATGCGGTGCGGTCGTTGGGATCCAGCCCGACGACGGTGGCCTCGATGTCCAGCGGCACCGCGGCCATGGGCAGGACCCGGCCGCGGACGCCGAGCAGCCGGCCGACCCAGTCCAGCCCGGTGACCGTGTCACCCAGCAGCTCCCAGAGGGCAACGATCAGCAGGTTGCCGACGGCATGGTTGTGCAGCTCGCCCGTGCTCTCGAACCGGTGCTGCAGGACATCACGCCACGTGTGGCCCCACTCGGTGTCGTCGCACAGCGCGGACAACGCCATCCGCAGGTCGCCCGGCGGCAGGACGCCGAGCTCGTCGCGCAGCCGGCCGCTGGACCCGCCGTCGTCCGCGACCGTCACCACCGCCGTGACCTGGTCGGTCAACAGCCGTAGAGCCGTCAGTGAGGCGGCCAGGCCGTGGCCGCCGCCCATCGAGACGACCTTGGCGCGGGACGGGCCGCTCACTCCAGCCCCAGGTCGCGATGGACGGTGCGCGACGCGACGCCCAGTCCCGCCAACCTGGTGGCCAGCTCCTCGGCGGTGGCGACCGAGCGGTGCTTGCCCCCGGTGCAGCCCACCGCGATCGTGACGTACGACTTGCCCTCACGCAGGTAGCCCTCGAGGACCGGCTCCAGGGTCGGCATCAGCCGGTCCAGGAACTGCTTGGCCTCGGGCAGGCACAGGACGTAGTCGCTGACCTCTTTGTCCAGTCCGGTGAGCGCCCGCAGCTCCGGCACCCAGTACGGGTTGGGCAGGAAGCGCATGTCCAGCACGATGTCGGCGTCCAGCGGGATGCCGTACTTGAACCCGAACGACATCACGGTCGCCCGCAGCCGCGGCTCGAGGCCGCGCTCGCCCTCGAAGGCCTGGGCGACCTTGGCCGAGAGCTGGTGCACGTTGAGGCCGGAGGTGTCGATGACGATGTCGGCGTCCGCCTTGAGCCCGGCCAGCAGGGCCCGCTCGGCCGCGATCCCGTCGACGATCCGGCCGTCCCCCTGGAGCGGGTGCGGCCGGCGGACCGACTCGAACCGGCGGACCAGCACGTCGTCCGCCGCGTCGAGGAAGACCAGCCGGGGGCCGAGGCCGCGCTCGCGCAGCGCGCTCAGGGCCTCGCGCAGGTCGACGAAGAAGCTCCGGCTGCGCACGTCGACGACGGCGGCCAGCCGGGAGACGCCCCCTCGGGACCGCTCGGCGAGGTCGGCCATCGGGGCCAGCATCTGGGGCGGCAGGTTGTCGACGACATACCAGCCCAGGTCCTCGAGCGCGTTGCCCGTCGTGGACCGGCCGGCGCCGGACATGCCGGTCAGGATCAGGACGTCGGTGCTCCGCTGCGGACCGTCCTCGGCGTCGTGATCAGACGGGATGTCCGGCGGGATGTCCAGCGCGTTGTCGGCCGGCAGGTCCGCCGGATCGGCGGTGCCTGCACCCTGCGGATCCTCGCTCACGATCACTCCTCGCCGGCTGCGGCCGTCTGCGGCTCGTTGTCGAGGATCTCACCGGTGGTGACGTTCACGGCGGACCCGGGCGAAGTCTGTCCGGCCAGCGCGTCGACGACGGCCTGCGCCGTCGCCGCGCCGATGCCGGGCACCTGGGCGATCTCCTCCGCCGTGGCGGCCCGGACCCGCTTGAGCGAGCCGAAGTGCCGGAGCAACGCCGTACGCCGGGTCTGGCCCAGCCCGGCCACCGAGTCGAGGGCGCTGGCGGTCATGGTCTTGGACCGGCGCTGGCGGTGGAACGTGATGGCGAACCGGTGCGCCTCGTCGCGCACCCGCTGGAGCAGGTAGAGCCCCTCGCTGGACCGGGGCAGGACCACCGGGTGGTCCGAGCCGGGCAGCCAGACCTCCTCGAGCCGCTTGGCCAGGCCGACCAGCGCGATGTCGTCGATGCCCAGCTCGGCCAGTGCCCGGGCTGCCGCCGCGACCTGCGGCGGGCCGCCGTCGACGACCACCAGCTGCGGTGGGTAGGCGAACTTGCGCGGGCGCCCGGTGTCCGGGTCGATCCGGCTGTGGCCGGCAACGTCGTCGCTCGCCGGGTCGGCCCGGCTGTCCCGGTCGTCGCGGTCCTCGCTGTCGCCGAGCTCGGGCTCGGACAGGTCGGACCGCTCCTCGAGGTAGCGGCGGAACCGGCGGGTCAGCACCTCGTGCATCGCCGCGGTGTCGTCGTTGCCGTCGACGCCCCGGACGGCGAACCGGCGGTACTCCCCCTTGCGCGGCAGGCCGTCCTCGAAGACCACCATCGAGGCCACCGTCTCGGCGCCCTGGTGGTGCGACACGTCGTAGCACTCGATCCGCAGCGGCGCCTCGGCCAGGTCGAGCGCCTGTTGCAGCTCCTCGAGGGCCTGGCTGCGGACGGTCAGGTCACCGGCCCGATGCAGCTTGTGCCGGGCCAGTGACTGGCCGGCGTTGCGGGCGACGGTCTCGAGCAGCGCCCGCTTGTCGCCGCGCCGCGGCACGCGCAGGTCGACCCGCGAGCCCCGCAGGATGCCCAGCCAGGCGGCGATGTCGTCGGCGTCGTCGGGCAGCTCGGGGACCAGCACCTCACGGGGGACCGCGTCGCCGGACTCCCCGCCGTAGACCTGCTGCAGCAGGTGCTCGACCAGCCCGGGGGTGGACAGGTCCTCGACCTTCTCCACGACCCAGCCACGCTGGCCGCGCACTCGGCCACCGCGCACGTGGAAGACCTGGACCGCCGCCTCGAGCTCGTCCTCGGCCAGGGCGAAGACGTCGGCGTCGGTGGCGTCGCCGAGCACGACGGCGTTCTTGGCCAGGGCCCGCTCGAGGGCGCCGATGTCGTCGCGCAACCGGGCGGCCCGCTCGAAGTCCAGCTCCGCTGCGGCGGCCCGCATGTCCCGCTCGAGCTGACGGACGAACCGGTCGGTGTTGCCGGCCATGAAGTCGCAGAGGTCCTCGGCCAGCGCCCGATGCTCCTCCTCGCTCACCCGGTCGACGCAGGGCGCCGAGCACTTGCCGATGTAGCCCAGCAGGCAGGGCCGGCCGATCTGGTGCGAGCGCCGGAAGACCCCCGCGCTGCAGGTCCGGACCGGGAAGACCCGCAACAGCTGGTCGACGGTCTCCCGGATCGCCCAGGCGTGCGAGTACGGCCCGAAGTAGCGGGTGCCCTTGCGCTTGGCTCCACGCATGACCTGGACCCGCGGGTAGTCCTCGCCCATCGTCACGGCCAGGTAGGGGTAGGACTTGTCGTCGCGGTACTTGACGTTGAACCGGGGGTCGAACTCCTTGATCCAGGCGTACTCCAGCTGGAGCGCCTCGACCTCGTTGGCGACGACGGTCCACTCGACGCTGCCCGCTGTGGTGACCATCTGCTGGGTCCGCGGGTGCAGCGCCGCGATGTCCTGGAAGTACGACGACAGCCGGGGACGCAGGCTCTTGGCCTTGCCGACGTACACCACCCGGCCGCGCGGGTCGCGGAACCGGTAGACACCCGGCTCGACCGGGATCTCCCCCGGCCGCGGCCGGTACGTCGACGGGTCTGGCACAACCTCAAGCCTAGGCGCCGGGTCCGACGCCCCGCGCCGTACTAGGTGACGGTGAGGGTGTCCCCGGTGACGGTGACGGTCTTGGCGGCCAGGGGCGACGGGGCCGGGCCGCCGACGACGGCGCCGGTCGACATGTCATACATGCTGCCGTGGTGCAGGCAGTTGATCGTGCCGCCCTGCACGTTGCCGACCAGGAACTGCTGGTGCGTGCAGACCGCCGTGAAGGCCTTGAACTCGCCCGCCTTCGGCTGGGTGACCACGACCTTGGCGCTGTCGAACACCTTGCCGCCCCCGACCGGGATGTCCGAGGTCTTGATCGCCGCCCCCGCACCACCACCGCCACTGCCGCTGTCGCCGCCGTCGGTCGAGCCGCCACTGCCACCGCCGCACGCGGCCAGGGCTCCGGCCGCGCCCGACCCCCACGCAGACGAGGCAGGCCCCGCGCAACGCCGTACGCCGGTCGAAGCCGGTTGACGCCGTCGAGTCCGTTGACTCCGTCGACTCGGTGGTCACGGTGCTGCCTCCTGCGTTGTCGGGTTGTCCGACGTTCGCATGCCTGCAGGCAGCCATTCAAACCAGCGCCGAGCGTGGCGGCTGCCAATTCGCCACGCGTTCCCTGTCAGCGCGCTGTGCGCCGGTCGGCGAGTTCAATGATCAGCCCAATTCCGCAGGATTCGCGCCGATCGCCTGTTGTGGTAACAATAGTCGCTAGATCCCCGAACCAGGCATTTACGACGAAAGGCATCCGATGACGCTCGCGTTCATACCCCGCCCCTCCAAGCGCTTGTTCGCCGTATCCCTCATCTCTGGTGCGGTCGTTGCCGGCGGCGTCGCGGTCGCCGCGCCCGCCCAGGCCGTCACCTGCACCGACATCGGAAGCAGCTTCACCGGAAGCCTCAACCCAGGGCAGTGCATCCACAGCAGCAACAACCTCTACAAGCTGGTCATGCAGGGCGACGGGAACCTGGTGTCCTACCGGCTCAAGGACTCGAAGGCGTGCTTCTCCTCCGGAACGGCCGGACACGGCGGGGCACACGCCCAGATGGTTCACCGCCTCGCCGGTTCAGCGGTGCCGATCACCTTGGATATCTACACCTCCAAGGGTGCAGGTCTCATCGAGTTCGACGGCTCGGGCTCCGGAACCCTGAACATCAGCGTTGGCAGCACCGGCAGCATCTTTGTCGGCTACACGGGATACCGCGGACCCGGTGGCAACGGCCAGCAGGTCTGCTGACCATGCGCTGGCCTCTTCCCACTTCCCGCTGGACGCGGTATCTGTCGACGCCCGTCGCGGTCGGGGCCCTGCTCGTCGCAGGCATCACGAGCGCCAACCCGGCCCAGGCCGTCACGCCGATTCACTGCACCAGCATCGGCTACGGCCTGGACGCAACCATGACCGAGGGCCAGTGCTTCAACAGCATCAACGATGCGTACACCGTGGTCATGCAAGGCGACGGAAACCTGGTCGCCTACCGCGTCACTGACCACAAGGTGTGCTGGTCCAGCGGAACCGCCGGCGCCAACGGCCCATCGATCAAGGCTTTCGCGAAAGTGGGCTACAACGTCAATGGGCACCCGATCATGCTGAGCGTCTCCAGCTTCAGCACGAGGGTCGGCAGCAAGATCTACTTCGGATCCTCTGGACCTCAGTCCCTCACCGTCAGCGAGAACAACCGGGGAGTGCTGTACGTCGGCTACACCCCGCTGCCGAGCGCCTGCTGACGCCCACCGCTGCTGTCAGCGGCCTGCTCGCCGAGCGTTGGCCCCGCCGACAGCAGCCTTCGTGACGGTCTTCGGGCCGCTCTTGCCGGCCGCGGCCGTGCGCTTGGGCTTCGTGGCCCGGCCGGCCAGGACCGGCGCGAGGAACTGCCCGGTGTAGCTGTCCGGGTCGGCCGCGATGTCCTCGGGCGTCCCTTCGGCCACGACCATGCCACCGCCGTCTCCGCCGTCCGGGCCCATGTCGACGATCCAGTCGGCGCTCTTGATCACGTCGAGGTTGTGCTCGATGACGATGACCGTGTTGCCCTTGTCGGCCAGCCCCTGCAGCACGAGGAGCAGCTTGCGGATGTCCTCGAAATGCAGGCCGGTCGTCGGCTCGTCGAGGACGTAGACCGTGCGCCCGGTCGACCGCTTCTGCAGCTCGCTGGCCAGCTTGACCCGCTGCGCCTCGCCGCCGGACAGCGTGGGAGCCGGCTGGCCGAGCCGGACGTAGCCCAGCCCGACCTCGTTGAGCGTGGTCAGGTGACGGGCGATGCCGGGCACCGCGGCGAAGAAGTCGGCGGCCTCCTCGATCGGCATGTCGAGGACGTCGGCGATGGTCTTGCCCTTGAAGTGCACCTCGAGCGTCTCGCGGTTGTAGCGCGCGCCGTGGCAGACCTCGCACGGCACGTAGACGTCCGGCAGGAAGTTCATCTCGATCTTGATCGTGCCGTCGCCCTTGCACGCTTCGCAGCGGCCGCCCTTGACGTTGAACGAGAACCGGCCCGGCTGGTAGCCACGGACCTTGGCCTCGGTGGTCTCGGCGAACAGCCGGCGGACGTGGTCGAACACCCCGGTGTAGGTCGCCGGGTTGCTCCGCGGCGTACGGCCGATCGGGCTCTGGTCGACGTGGACCACCTTGTCGAGGTGCTCCAGGCCCTTGACCGTCTTGTGCCGGCCGGGCACCTGGCGCGCGCCGTTGAGCTTGTTGGCCAGCACCGTGTAGAGGATGTCGTTGACCAGGGTCGACTTGCCCGACCCCGAGACACCGGTCACCGCGACGAACAGGCCGAGCGGGAAGCTCACGTCGATCTCGCGCAGGTTGTGCTCGCGCGCGCCGACGACGGTCACCTGCCACTTCTTGTCGCGGACCCGGCGCAGCAGCGGTACGGCGATCTCCTCGCGCCCGGACAGGAACGCGCCGGTCAGCGACTCCGGGTGGTCCAGCAGGCCCTGGACCCCGCCGGAGTGGACGATCTGGCCGCCGTGCTCGCCGGCCCCGGGCCCGATGTCGACCACCCAGTCGGCGGTGCGGATGGTGTCCTCGTCGTGCTCGACCACGATCAGCGTGTTGCCCAGGTCGCGCAGCCGGGTCAGCGTGTCGATCAGCCGGTGGTTGTCGCGCTGGTGCAGGCCGATGCTCGGCTCGTCCAGGACGTACAGCACCCCGACCAGCCCGCTGCCGATCTGGGTCGCCAGCCGGATCCGCTGCGCCTCGCCGCCGGACAGCGTGCCGGACGGCCGGTCGAGCGAGAGGTAGTCCAGCCCGACGTCGAGCAGGAAGCCGAGCCGGGCGTTGATCTCCTTGAGCACCCGCTCGGCGATCTGCTTCTCCCGCGGGCTGAGCTCGAGGTCGGCCAGGAAGGCCGCGCAGTCCCGGATCGGCAGGTGGCACACGGCCGAGATCGACTCGCCGCCGAGCAGGACGGCGAGCGACTCGGGCTTGAGCCGGGCACCCTCGCAGACCGGGCAGGGCACCTCTCGCATGTACCCCTCGTAGCGCTCCCGGCTCCAGTCCGACTCGGTCTCCGAGTGCCGGCGCTGGACGAACGGAACCGCACCCTCGAAGCCCGTGGTGTAGGACCGCTCGCGGCCATACCGGTTCTTGTAGCGGACGTGCACCTCGTAGTTCTGGCCCTCGAGCAGGGCCGCCTTGGCCCGCTTCGGCAAGGCCCGCCACGGCACGTCCATCGAGAAGCCGAGCTGGTCGCCGAGAGCGGTCATCAACCGCTGGAAGTAGTCGGCCGACCCCTGGGTCCACGGCGCGATGGCGCCCTCGGCCAGGGTCAGGTCCTCGTCGGGGACGAGGAGCTCCGGGTCGACCTCGAGCTGGGTGCCGATGCCGGTGCACTCGGGGCACGCGCCATAGGGGCTGTTGAACGAGAAGCTGCGCGGCTCGATCTCGTCCATCGCCAGCTGGTGCTCGTTGGGGCAGGCCATCTTTTCCGAGAAGCGGCGCTCGCGGGCCGGGTCCTTGGCCTCCAGGTCGACCAGCTCGGCGATCAGGATGCCGCCGGCCAGACCGAGCGCCGTCTCCACCGAGTCGGTCAGCCGCTGCTTGGCGTCGCCGCCCTCGCGCTTGGCGACCAGCCGGTCGACGACGACCTCGATGCTGTGCTTGAGCTTCTTCTCCAGGGTCGGCGGGTCGGTCAGCGACACGACCTCGCCGTCGACCCGGGCCCGTGAGAAGCCCTTGGACTGCAGCTCGCGGAACAGGTCCGCATACTCCCCCTTGCGCCCGCGGACCACGGGCGCCAGCACCTGGAACCGGGTGCCCTCGGGCAGCTCGCGGAGCTGGTCGACGATCTGCTGCGGGGTCTGCCGGGTGATCGGCTCGCCGCAGACCGGGCAGTGCGGCCGGCCGGCCCGGGCGAACAGCAGCCGCAGGTAGTCGTAGACCTCGGTGATCGTGCCCACGGTCGAGCGCGGGTTGCGGCTGGTCGACTTCTGGTCGATCGAGACCGCGGGCGAGAGGCCCTCGATGAAGTCGACGTCCGGCTTGTCCATCTGGCCCAGGAACTGCCGGGCATACGACGACAGGGACTCGACGTAGCGCCGCTGACCCTCGGCGAAGATCGTGTCGAACGCCAGCGAGGACTTGCCCGAGCCGGACAGCCCGGTGAAGACGATCAGGGCATCTCGGGGCAGGTCGAGCGAGACGTCCTTGAGGTTGTGCTCGCGCGCCCCCCTGATGATCAGCCGGTCGGCGGAATGGCGGGGTAGCACAGCGTCGTCGTTGGCAGCGTCGTCGAGGGCGATCGTCTTCCGGGCAGGCACGGTCGCCATGCTAGGTGGCGCCACCGACACTCGCCGCCGAGAGCCCGGCGCGGGTACGTTTCGGGCATGACCGGATTCGCCGACGACCCGGACGTCGACCTGATCGCGCACGAGACCGACGTGCTCCTGGAGACGATCCACAACCTCACCGACGAGACCGTCCGGGCGCCCTCGCTCTGCCCGGGCTGGTCCCGCGCTCATGTCCTCACCCACATCGCCCGCAACGCCGACGGGCTCCGAGATGTTCTCCGGGCCGCCGCAAACGGCGGCGACGGCGCCTTCTACGAGTCCCAGGCCGCCCGCGACGCGGACATCGAGGCCGGCGCCGGGCGCAGCGCCGCCGACCTCGAGGCCGATGTCGAGACCTCGGCCGACCACCTGCTCGAGGCCATCGCGGAGACCCCGCAGGAGGCGCTGGAGGTCAAGGTCCCGCGGCTGCGGGTCGTCGACGACCCGGCCCGCCAGTTCATGATCTCCGGCCGCGCGACGATCGGGCTGCGGCTGCGCGAGGTGATCCTGCATCACTGCGACCTCGACGCCGGCTACACCCTGGCCGACGCCCCGGCGGCCTGGGTGACGCGGTGAGATCGCCTACTCCACGCGCCGGTTCACCGAGGGGCCGGCGGTCGTCCTCGACGCCGGCCCGGCCGGGCAGCTGGCGCTACGGGCCGGACGACGCGGAGGCGGTCACGGTGAGCGGCCCGCCGGTCGCCCTGCTGGGCTGGATCACCGGACGCGGCCCCCGGGACGGGCTGACCTCGAGCTCGGGCAGCCTGCCCGAGCTGGGACCGTGGGGCTGAGCGGGAGGAGAGCGCGATGGCAGATTCGTCGTACACCGGCTCGGTGGAGCCGGGCGGTCGCACCGACGTGCGCGAGCTCGAGCACGTGGTGATCCGCAAGGCGGCCGTGAGTGCCGATGAACAACAACTGCTACCTGCTGACCTCGCGGGCGACCGGAGCCCAGCTGCTCATCGACGCCGCCGACGATGCCACGCGCCTGCTCGGTCTGGTCCGCGAGGGATCGCCCGACAGCCGGCTCGACCTCGTCGTCACCACACACGGGCACTGGGACCACCATCGCGCGCTGCGCGACGTGATTGCCGCCACCGGGGCCGACTCGGCAGCCGGCGCGGACGACGCAGGTGAGCTGCCGGTGATGCCGGATCGGCTACTCTCCCAGGGCGATTCGTTGCAGGTCGGCGATCTCGAGCTGTCCGTGATCCATCTGCGCGGCCACACTCCAGGCTCGGTGGCACTGGTCTACCAGGACCCGATCGGGTACGCCGCACATCTTCACCGGCGACTCGCTCTTCCCCGGCGGGGTCGGCAACACGCAGAAGGACGCGGACCGCTTCGCGCAGCCTGATCGACGACGTCGAGCACCGCGTCTTCGACGTCCTGCCCGACGACACCTGGGTCTACCCGGGCCACGGCGACGACACCACCCTCGGCGCCGAACGCGCCCGCATCCCCGAGTGGCGCGCCCGCGGCTGGTAGGCCGCTAGTGCAGCCATCGGGATCGTTCCGTCGTCATTGATGCAACTCTGCGTCACCCGTGACGCGCCGTTGCATCAATGAGGCAACGGCCCGTCACGACTGACGGGCCGTTGCCTCGTTGTGGGCCGAAGCGCGGGGTGCGCCCGCTTCGGCCGGAGAGCTAGCCGCGACGCGCCGTACGGCGGTCGTGCACCAGGCTGGCGACCGTCGTCACCACCAGCGTGCCCAGGATCACCAGCAACGACACCGAGATCGGGATGTCCGGCGCCCATCCGACGTGGTCGCCGCCGTTGACGAAGGGCAGCTCGTTCTCGTGCAGGGCGTGCAGGATCAGCTTGACGCCGATGAACGCCGAGCAGCGCAGCCAGCCCGAAGCTCAGGTAGACCAGCCGCTGCAGCAGCCCACCGATCAGGAAGTAGAGCTGGCGCAGACCCATCAACGCGAAGATGTTGGCCATCAGGACCAGGTACGGCTCCTTGGTCAGGCCGTAGATCGCCGGGATCGAGTCGAGCGCGAAGAGCAGGTCCGTCGTGCCGAGCGCGACCAGGACGAACAGCATCGGCGTCACGAGCCGGCGACCGCCGCTCGCGGACGGTGAGATGCGGCCCGTGCCACTCCGTCGTCGCCGGCAGGACGCGCTCGACCCACCGCATCAGCCGGCTCTCCTGGTAGTCCTCGTCGCCGGTGTCGCCCTCGCGGGCCAGCTTGACCGCGGTGTACGACCAGGAACGCCCCGAACAGGTAGAAGACCCAGCTGAAGGCCGAGATCGCCGCCGCCCCGACGGCGATGAACGCGCCCGCGCAGCACCAGCGCCAGGATGATCCCGATCAGCAAAGCGGTCTGCTGCAACGCGCGCGGCACCGCGAACCGGCCCATGATGATGATGAAGACAAAAAGGTTGTCGACCGACAATGAGTACTCGGTGAGCCAGCCGGCGTAGTACTCCCCGGCGTAGCTGCGCCCCCGGAGATCCACCAGACCCCGGCCCCGAAGAGCAGGGCCGCGAGGACATAGCCGGCCAAGATGGTCGCCGACTCGCGCATCGACGGCTCGTGCGGGCGACGCCCGATGACGAAGACGTCGACGAGCAGGAAGGCGGTCGCCAGACCGACGGTCAGGACCCAGGCGAGCGTGGTGACATGCATTGGTGGCCTCCGGCTCGGGTGAGCGCCGTCGGCTGGCCGGCCGTCGGCACTGACATGGCCGGAGGTCTCTCCCGCCGCCGCCGGCCTGCGCTGAGCAGGTCCGGCACCGGCCGGCGCCCCGGGCCGACGCGAGCTGGTCGGTCGGCCGTGATGACGAGGCGCCGCTGCTGGGGATACTCCCCTCCGCGGTACAGGCGCCAACCCTACCGTCGTACGCCGCTCGTCACCGTCCTGTGACATCGTGACGGCAAGCAGGGTGAAGCTCACGCTCAGCACGCTCGATTCGCCCGCGTCCGCGGCCGCACCTTCCTTACTCTCAGTGCATGCTGCAGATCGCGGATCGGGCCACCGGCAACGCCGGTGAGCGCACACGCCTGCGGACCAAGCGGTCGGTCTCGCAGGCGTCGATCCACGTTCTCGTACCCGCACACAACGAGGAGTCCTCGATCGGAGCGACGATCGGGTCCTTGCGTGCGCAGACGCTCCCGCCGAGCAGCATCACGGTGTTGGCCGACAACTGCACCGACCACACGGTCGGCGCCGCCCTGATCGAGGGGGCAGCCGTCTACTCGACGGTCGACAACACCGAGAACAAGGCGGGAGCGCTCAACCAGTACCTCCGACGGCACCTGCTGGGGATGGACCCGGACGACTTCGTCCTGGTCCTGGACGCGGACTCGACGCTCGACCCGCGCTTCCTCGAGGTCGCGATCCGCCGCCTGGCGGACGACCACCAGCTGGGTGCGGTCGGCGGAGTCTTCATGGGCAACGAGCCGCGCTCGCTGCTCGAGCAGGCCCAGGCCAACGAGTACGTCCGGTTCGCCCGGTCGGTCGCCCGCAAGCAGGGCCGGGTCATGGTCCTCACCGGCACGGCCACCATCTACCGGGTGCGGGCGCTGCTCCAGGTGGCCGAGCAGCGCGAGCGCTTCCTGCCCGGCCGGTTGGGCGACGTCTACGACACGGCAGCGCTCACCGAGGACAACGAGATCACCCTCGCCCTCAAGCACCTCGGCTGGCGGATGGTCTCACCGCGCGAGTGCGTCGTGCGGACCGAGCTGATGCCGACGCTCGGCGACCTGCACCGGCAGCGGCTGCGCTGGTACCGCGGCGCGATCGAGAACCTGCGCTGCTACGGCTGGACCCCGGTCACCTCGCGCTACTGGATGCAGCAGGTCGGGCTGCTGCTCTGCACCCTGGTCTTCGCGCTGTTCGTCGCGGTCACCGCGATCGACCTCGCCCTCGGCATCCTGCGTTGGTCGCCTTGGTGGTCCGCCGTCTCGCTGCTGTTCCTGGTCGAGCGGCTGGTCACCGTCTGGCGGGTCGGCACGCGGCGCGGCCGGCTGCTCGCGCTGGCGATGATCCCCGAGGTCGCCTACGACCTCTTCCTGCAAGCCACCTTCGTCCGTGCGGCCAGCCACGCCCTCCGCGGTGTGCCGGCGCACTGGTCGCACGAAACCACCACGTCCGTTTCTGGAAAGGAAACCCATGTACCAGCACAAGCCCGTCGTCCTCGGCGTGAAGGTCAGCGCCGCGGCCGGCACCACCGGGGGCCTCGCCTTCACCGGGCTTAACGCTGCCCACTACATCGTGGCCGCAGCCACGCTGATCATGCTGGGCGTCGTGCTGCTGCACGTCGTCCCGCGTCGCGAGGCCTGAGTCGTGAGCCGCTGAGCTGAGGACCGGCCGCGGTCGGGTTCGCTAGGGCCGCTGGCTGCTTCGGCAGCTTGGCGACCACTGCGTCGTACGACGCGTCGACCGCCTCCGGATCTCCTCGTCCGGGATGGCCCCACCCAGGGCCAGGACGTTCCAGCCGAACCGCCCGATGTACGGCGAGGAGCGCGCGTCGTCGGGGTAGCGGCGCAGCCACTCGTCGGCCTCGTCCCGGGTCCGGCCGCACTTGAGGCCGACGCACGCGCCGGCAGCCGCGCGTCGCGCGGCGCCGAGGAAGGCGAAGATCTTGTCGCCGACCTTGGCCACATGGTCGCCCTCCCACGGCTGGTCCAGCCACGCTCCGGGCTTGGCCAGGCAGTACCGCTGCAGCGCAGGCTTCTTCATCGCTAGGCGTGGCCGGCGGCCTGCATGCCGCGCAGCTCCTTCTTGAGGTCGGAGATCTCGTCGCGCAGCCGCGCCGCCAGCTCGAAGTGCAGCTCGGCCGCCGCGCCGTGCATCTGGTCGCTCAGCTGCTGGATCAGGTCGGCCAGGTCGGCCGCCGGCAGGGAGGCCAGCCGGTCGGCCCGGCCGCTGTCGCCCGCGCCGCGGGAGCCACCGGCCCCGGCCGGGGACCGGCGCCTTGCCGCGCGACTGCGCGCGGCCCGAGCCGCCGAGCAGAGCCGCGGTGTCGGCGTCCTCGCGGGCCAGCAGGTCGGTGATGTCGCCGATCTTCTTGCGCAGCGGCATCGGGTCGACGCCGTGGGCGGTGTTGTAGGCGACCTGCTTGGCCCGGCGGCGGTTGGTCTCCTCGATCGCCTTCTCCATCGACGGCGTGATCACGTCGGCGTACATGTGCACCTGGCCGGAGACGTTGCGGGCGGCCCGGCCGATGGTCTGGATCAGCGAGGTGGCCGAGCGCAGGAAGCCCTCCTTGTCGGCGTCCAGGATGCTGACCAGCGAGACCTCGGGCAGGTCGAGGCCCTCGCGCAGCAGGTTGATGCCGACCAGGACGTCGAACTCCCCCATCCGCAGCTCGCGCAGCAGCTCGACCCGGCGCAGCGTGTCGACCTCGGAGTGCAGGTAGCGCACCCGCACGCCCTGCTCCAGCAGGTAGTCGGTCAGGTCCTCGGCCATCTTCTTGGTCAGCGTCGTGACCAGGACCCGCTCGTTCTTCTCGGCCCGGCCCCGGATCTCGTGCAGCAGGTCGTCGATCTGGCCCTTGGTCGGCTTGATCACGACCTCGGGGTCGACCAGGCCGGTCGGCCGGATGATCTGCTCGACCTGACCGTCGCCCTTGGCCAGCTCATACGGCCCCGGGGTCGCGGACAGGTAGACCGTCTGGCCGATCCGGTCGAGGAACTCCTCCCAGCGCAGCGGCCGGTTGTCCATCGCGCTCGGCAGCCGGAAGCCGTGGTCGACCAGGGTCCGCTTGCGGGACATGTCGCCCTCGTACATCGCGCCGATCTGCGGCACCGTCACGTGGGACTCGTCGATGACCAGCAGGAAGTCCTCGGGGAAGTAGTCGAGCAGCGTGTTCGGCGCGGTGCCCGGCCCGCGCCCGTCGATGTGCCGGCTGTAGTTCTCGATGCCCGAGCACGACCCGACCTGGCGCATCATCTCGACGTCGTAGGTCGTCCGCATCCGCAGCCGCTGGGCCTCGAGCAGCTTGCCCTGGCGCTCGAGCTCGCCCAGCCGCTGCTCCAGCTCGGCCTCGATCCCCCGGACCGCGCGCTCCATCCGCTCCGGCCCGGCGACGTAGTGGGTCGCCGGGAAGACATACATCTCCTGCTCCTCGCGGACGACCTCACCGGTCAACGGATGCAGCGTGTAGATCCGCTCGAGCTCGTCGCCGAAGAACTCCAGCCGGACGGCCAGCTCCTCGTAGACCGGGATGATCTCGACCGTGTCGCCCCGCACCCGGAACGTGCCGCGGGTGAAGGCCAGGTCGTTGCGGGTGTACTGCATCTGCACGAACCGGCGGAGCAGGTCGTCGCGGACGATCGAGTCGCCGACCCGCAGGGTGGCCATCCGGTCGACATACTCCTGCGGGGTGCCCAGGCCGTAGATGCACGACACCGAGGCGACGACGATGACGTCGCGCCGGGTCAGCAGCGAGCTGGTCGCCGAGTGCCGCAGCCGCTCGACCTCGTCGTTGATCGAGGAGTCCTTCTCGATGTAGGTGTCCGTCTGCGGGACGTACGCCTCGGGCTGGTAGTAGTCGTAGTACGAGACGAAGTACTCCACCGCGTTGTTGGGCAGCAGCTCGCGGAACTCGTTGGCCAGCTGGGCCGCCAGGGTCTTGTTCGGCGCCATCACCAGGGTCGGCCGCTGCACCTGCTCGATCAGCCACGCTGTGGTCGCGGACTTGCCGGTGCCGGTCGCGCCGAGCAGGACGACGTTGGACTCACCGGCCTGGATCCGCGTGGTCAGCTGCTGGATCGCCTCGGGCTGGTCACCGGAGGGCGTGTAGTCCGAGATGACCTCGAACGGCGCGACGCTGCGTCGCAGCTCGGTGGTGGGCCTCATCCCTCAACAGTAGGCGGCCGGTCCGACAACCCGCCCACCCGGCGCAGCTCGGCCCAGAGCTGGTCGACCTGGTCGAGCAGGTGCTCGGCCGACCCGGAGTTGTCGAGGACGAAGTCCGCCGCCTCCAGCCGCTCGTCCCGGGAGGCCTGGGCGGCGATCCGGGCCCGGGCGTCGTCGGCGGACATCCCGCGGTCGGCGCCGAGCCGGTCGACCCGCACCTCCTCAGGGGCGTCGACGACCACGACGAGGTCGAACGCCGCGGCCAGCCCGGCTTCGACCAGCAGCGGCACGTCCTGCACGACCACGGCGTCGGCCGGCGCCGCGCGGGTGAGCGCGGCCGCGCGCTCGCGCACCAGTGGATGCACGATCCCGTTGAGGACGGCCCGCAGCTCGGGGTCGGCGAACACCCGCGCAGCCAGCGCCGGCCGGTCCAGCGAGCCGTCAGCGGCCAGCACGCCCGGCCCGAACGCCGCGGCGATGGCGGCCAGGCCCGGCGTGCCCGGCTCGACGACCTGGCGGGCCAGGACGTCGGAGTCGATCACCTGGGCGCCCAGCTCGGCCAGCCGGCGGGCCACGGTCGACTTCCCGGACCCGATGCCGCCGGTCAGTCCGACTGTCAGCACCGGCAAAGCCTAGGGCCCGGACCGACGATGCGGTCCGGGCCCTGGCGTACTGCCGTTCGGCGTACAGGTGGGCCTAGAGGATGTGCCGCGCGACGAACGCCGCCTTCACCGTGTTGGCGGCGCCGTTGCCGTAGAGCGCCCGGGCGGTGTTGACCGTGACCGTGGCGGCCTGGGCGAACGAGGTGTTCGGCCGGTAGGAGAACTGCGCCTCCAGGATGATCTTGTTGGCCTTGCCGCGACCCAGGTCCAGGTTGATGTCCCAGAGCGCGTTGGACCAGATCTCACCGTCGTCGTGCACCTCGCCGTCGATGTCGGCCGTCGTCTTGCCGGTGTCGGTACGACGCAGGCAGTGCGGCACGGTCGTCGTGTACGCCGTCGAGTCCCAGTCCATGACGCAGGGCAGGTCGAAGCCCTTGCTGACCGGCTGGCTCATCGTGACGGCCCAGTAGTCGCCGAAGCCCTCGCCGATCGCCCCGCCCTGCTCGCTGGAACCGAAGCCCGGCACCTGGGCGTCCTGGATCGCGTGACCGTACTCGTGCCAGACGACCTCGGCGTCCTCGGCGTCGTCGACGCCACCGTCGCCGTAGGTGATGCGTGTCGTTGGCCGGGTCGTAGAACGAGTTGTCGTCCCGGATGGTGTCGGTGAAGACGTCCTGCGCCTCGTTGTTGACGTCCGTGAAGCCGAGGCTCTGGATGTACTTCTGCGCCGTCGTGAGCTGGTAGTAGACCTCGACCTGCTCGAACCGGTTGTCGTTGCGCTGGTAGTTGTAGGTCCGCGTCGCCGACGTGGCCGCATGTCACTGTTGCGGTTGTTGACGAACTGACCGGTCAGCTTGCTGCCCGCGAGCAGGTTGGTCAGCGTCACGCTCTTGTACGCCGAGGCCGGGACCGCGGCGTTGCTGTCGTTCATGTCCTTGAGGCTCTCGTCGCGCAGCGAGACCACCGGGTTGGGGTCGAAGACCTTGCCGTTGCCGTTGATGTCCTTGGTCATCGACTGTCGCCGACAGCACCGCACCGGTCGTCGCGTCGACCAGCGTCTCGGTCGAGCCGGTCGGGCTGTGGCCGACGACCCGGTAGACCAGGCGCGAGGTCGCACCGGGCAGGATCGCCAGGCTGGCCGACGTCGAGGTCGGGGCCTGGGCCTTCGCCGATCGCCGGGCCGGTCTTGCCGGCGACGGTGGCCGAGGTCAGGACAGCCTTGGCCGTGGCCTGTGCGGTCGTGCTGGAGACGGCGGCGGAGCCGGCGACACCCGCGGAGACGGCCAGCCGGCCGTCGTCGACCTGGGCCACGCCGCTCGGTCCGTGTGGACGGCGTAGTAGCCGCCCAGCACGACCAGGCCACCCGAAATCTGCTCGTACCACTGGTGGGTCCCGAGCAGCGAGTGCTTCGTTGCCACGAGCCGCAGGTTCGAGGGGACGGCGACCTTCGCCGACGAAGCGCTCGCCGCACTCGTCGTGAGCGGCACCAGGGCGGCCGAGCTCACCGCAAAGGCGGCGGCGACCAAGCCGGCAATTCGAGCACGATGCATGGATTCACTCCCTTGTGTTCCAACCGACCCCGAGCCAGATCGAAACCTACTGGCTGGGTCGGCTTTCCAACACCGAAACCCAGGAACAACACAGCAACCCCGGGCCCTTGTTGGGCCCGGGGTTGCTGGACGTTCACGAACTGTTGCTGGCTGTCGCCAGGCGGTTGCGGTGCGTCGTGCGGACGCCCCGCTGAGGTGGGTCAGTTGCCGGTGAGCTTCTCCCGCAGAGCGGCCAACGCCTCGTCCGAGGCCAGCGTGCCCTCGGCGTCGTCGGCGGCCTCGGCCGGAGCGGTGGTCGCCGAGGAGTAGGACCCGGCCGGCACCTCGCCGGCCTCGTCGCGAGCCTCGGCATCGGCCTTGGCCATCTCCTCGACCTGCTTCTTGTGCGCTTCCCAGCGCTCGTGCGCCTCGGCGTACTGCTTCTCCCAGACCTCACGCTGCGCGTCGTAGCCCTCGAGCCACTCGTTGGTCTCGGGGTCGAAGCCCTCGGGGTACTTGTAGTTGCCGGCCTCGTCGTACTCCGCGGCCATGCCGTAGAGGGTGGGGTCGAAGTCGGCGCCACCGGTGACGCCCTCGTTGGCCTGCTTGAGGCTGAGCGAGATGCGCCGGCGCTCGAGGTCGATGTCGATGACCTTGACGAAGATGTCGTCGCCGACCTGCACGACCTGCTCCGGGATCTCCACGTGGCGCTCGGCCAGCTCGGAGATGTGGACCAGGCCCTCGATGCCCTCGTCGACCCGGACGAACGCACCGAACGGCACCAGCTTGGTGACCTTGCCCGGGACGACCTGACCGATCGCGTGGGTGCGGGCGAACTGCTGCCACGGGTCTTCCTGGGTCGCCTTGAGCGACAGCGAGACGCGCTCGCGGTCCATGTCGACGTCGAGGACCTCGACGGTGACCTCCTGGCCGACCTCGACAACCTCGCTCGGGTGGTCGATGTGCTTCCAGGAGAGCTCGGAGACGTGGACCAGGCCGTCGACCCCACCGAGGTCGACGAACGCGCCGAAGTTGACGATGCTCGAGACCACGCCGGAGCGGACCTGGCCCTTCTGCAGGGTCTGCAGGAAGGTCTGGCGCACCTCGGACTGGGTCTGCTCGAGCCACGCGCGGCGGGACAGGACGACGTTGTTGCGGTTCTTGTCGAGCTCGATGATCTTGGCCTCGAGCTCCTTGCCGACATACGGCTGGAGGTCGCGCACCCGGCGCATCTCGACCAGCGACGCGGGCAGGAAGCCGCGCAGGCCGATGTCCAGGATCAGACCACCCTTGACCACCTCGATCACCGAACCGGTGACGATGCCGTCCTCTTCCTTGATCTTCTCGATCGTGCCCCAGGCGCGCTCGTACTGCGCACGCTTCTTGGACAGGATGAGGCGGCCTTCCTTGTCCTCCTTCTGGAGAACCAGCGCCTCGACCTCGTCACCGACCTTGACCACATCACCGGGGTCCACGTCGTGCTTGATGGACAGCTCACGGGAGGGGATGACCCCCTCGGTCTTGTAGCCGATGTCGAGCAGGACCTCGTCCCGGTCGACCTTGACGATGACACCCTCGACGATGTCGCCATCATTGAAGTACTTGATCGTCTCGTCGATCGCGGCCATGAAGTCTTCGGCGGAGCCGATGTCGTTGATGGCAACCTGCGGCGTGCTGGTCTTCTCGGTGGTGCTGGCGGTCATGTAGTCGGGACTCCGATGCGGACAGTTGGATAGGGACGGATGATTGACGGACAGGAAACTGCGGGCATGAAAAAGACGCGCACGTGATGCGCGTGCCTCAGAGTAGTCCACGCGAGCACGCTGAGACCAGCCCGCTGCGGGCAGATGGGACCATCCGGGCATGGGGTTGTGGGCATGAGTGACATGGGCGGGGTCGAACGCCTCCCGGTGAGCGTCGAGGAGACCTTGGCCGCCAACCGGCGCTGGTGGGACGGTGCGGCGGCCGGCTACCAGGCCGAGCACGGCGAGTTCCTCGGCGAGGCGGACTTCGTCTGGGGGCCCGAGGGCCTGCGCGAGTCGGAGGCCGGGCTGCTCGGCGCGGTCAAGGGGCTCCGGGCGCTGGAGATCGGCGCCGGCGCCGCGCAGTGTTCGCGCTGGCTGGCCGAGCAGGGCGCCCAGGTGGTGGCACTCGACATCTCCGCCGGCCAGCTGCGCCAGGCCCGGGCGATCGACGACGCCCGGCCCGCCCCGCCGGTGCCGTTGGTCCAGGCCGATGCCGAGCACCTGCCCGTGGCCAACGTGAGCGTCGACCTGGCCTGTTCGGCGTACGGCGGAGTGCCGTTCGTCGCCGACTCGGCCGGGGTGATGGGCGAGGTGGCCCGGGTGCTTCGCCCCGGCGGCCGCTGGGTCTTCTCGGTGTCCCACCCGATCCGCTGGGCGCTGCCGGACGACCCCGGTGAGGGTGGGCTGGTGGTGAGCACGTCGTACTTCGACCGCACGCCGTACGTCGAGCTGGACCGGCGCGGCCGGGTGAGCTACGTCGAGCACCACCGCACCATGGGTGACCGGATCCGCGAGATCATCGGGGCCGGGCTGGTACTGGTGGACCTGGTCGAGCCGGAGTGGCCGGAGGACAACGAGCAGGTGTGGGGCGGCTGGAGCCCGTTGCGCGGCCGGCTGATCCCCGGCACGGCGATCTTCGTCTGCCGCAAGCCGTTCGCGATCGGCCGGTTCTGACGAGTTCGCCAGATGCCGCCGGACTCAGCTTGGGTCAGTGCGTGACGAGGTCCGCGTGCGAGCGCCCGGCCTGCTCCGGTGGGGTCGAACCCGTCCGCCGGCTGAGAACCACACCCGCGACCAGGCAGATCAGGCCGAGGACAAGCCCTCCGATCGGCAGGTAGAGCCGAACGGCGTGGATCTTGGGCAGGTTGTCGGTGGCCAGCTTGGCCTGCGACTTGATGGTCGCGTCGGTGAACCTCAACAGCCCTTGGAGGGCGACCTTGCCGGCCAGCTCGGGGTCGCGAACCGGGTCGCTGGCGTTGAGGCCGGACCGCCCGGTGAGCACCTGGTTGATGTCCTCCGAACCATCGACGATCACGCCCGTGGTGGGCTCGACCCACACCGTGCGGGTGTTGCTGTACGTCGACGGCAACACGCCGTTGGTAGAACCGGGGACTCCGGGATCGTCTGGACGAACTTGTAGCAGTCCAGGCCGCCCTTCTTCTCCGTGCCCTTGTAGACCGCCGGGAAGGGCTTGCCGACGACCGTGTCGAAGAACGAGTAGGTCTGCTTCTTGGTGTCGATCGGGAACTTGTAGTCGAGGCCGACGTGCTTGACGTTCGGGTCGCCGTTGACACTGGCGTTGCAGTTCTTGGTGCCGCCGGACCCGCAGACGTTGCCGGTCACGGCCTCGCCGCTGACCCGGTCGAAGGCCACCCGGTCCGAGGTGTTCGTGATCAGCCGCGGGTCATCCGCGCGGACGCAGCCCAGCCCCTGCTTGTTGTCGTCGCGGGTCAGGCACAACGACTCCTGGTAGACCGCCACGTCGCTGTTCGAGGAACTGACGTCACCGATGATGTGACGCGTCACGCTGACCGTGATCTTCTCGTTCTGCCCGGTCTGCCCGTTGAGGTAGTTGAAGTTGTCGCCGCCGGCGTGCAGCACCGCGTTGATATCGGTGGGCGCCTTCACCAGTCGGGGGGCAGCCCAGAACTTCACTGTTGGCGCGAGCACCAGAAGGAAGACACCGAGACCGATCAGGACGACCGATGCGCCTCTTTTCACGCGCGAAACCTACCAGCAAGTAGCATCTGCGCAGCAGTATCTGCACTGCCCCAATTGCGGAGAAGTCGACTGCTGTCCAGGCGGGCAGGGAACAGGTGACATGGGTCTGGATCAGGTGCGCCGTGACTGGACGCGGCTCGGCGCCGCGGACCCGCTCTGGGCGGTGCTGGTCCGGGACTCCGGGCGGCACGACGGCTGGGATCCGGCTGAGTTCCTGTCGACCGGGCGTAGCGAGCTGGCCGCAGTCATGTCGTGGGTCGAGTCCTGCGGCATACGTCCCGGATCGGCAACGGCCCTCGACTTCGGCTGCGGCGCCGGTCGGTTGACCCAGGCCCTCACGGCGTACGCGGACGACGTGGTCGGCGTCGACATCTCCCCCACGATGCTGCGCACGGCCCGCGACTTGGACCCCGCCGGCAGCTGCACCTTCGTCCTCAACGACCGCCCCGACCTGTCGCTGTTCTCCGACGGGTCGTTCGACATCGTCTACACCGCGCTGGTGCTGCAGCATCTGCCGGCTGAGCTCGCGACCGGCTACCTGACCGAGCTGGTCCGAGTGCTGCGGCCCGGCGGAGTGCTCGTCGCCCAGGTCGCCACCCGACCCGACCGGAGCCCGAAGGGCCGACTCGCCGGGCTGGCTCCGCGTGCGGTGTTGCGGTTCGCCCAGCGACAGGTGCTGCGCTATCCGGCCCCGATGGACATGTACCCGCTGTCAGCCGACACGGTGCACTCGACGGTGTTGGCTCCGGGCGGCCACGTCGTGGCTGCCCGCGAGGAACCGATGTACGGCGGTCACTGGGTCTACGACCGCTACCTGGTGACCCGCGAATGAGCATCGCGCCCGAGGCGACTCACGACGACGTGCCGCCGGTCGAGGTCCCGACGCCCGTTCGCGACTGGTTGCGGGCCAAGCCGGCCCGGCCGGTCCTGCGTCGGCGCGGCACTGCTTCTGAGCATCCAGCTCGTGGTGCGCGGAGTGCTGTGCTGGCGCGGCTACTTCTACATCGACGACCTCGCGTTCACCGGCCGCGCGGCGGCGATGTCCGTCACCGACCCGCACTACCTGCTCCATCCGTACAACAGCCACCTGATGCCTGGCTCGTACGCCTGGGTCTCCGCCCTCACGGCGCTCTGGCCGCTGCAGTGGGCGCCGGTCGTCATTATCGACCTGGTCCTACAGCTCGCCATCGGCGTCGTGTTCTACCGGCTGTTGCGCGCGCTGTTCGGCACGCGACTGTCTTCTCTTGGTCCCGTTCGCGATTGCCGTCCTCTCGCCGATCACCTTGCCCGCCTTCCTGTGGTGGGCCGCCGCGCTGAACCAGCTGCCACAACAGCTGGCGTTGGTCGCTGCTCTGCTCCTGCACGTCCGGTTCCTGCAGACCGGACGGGCGCGCAACGCGGTGGGAGCGGCGCTCACCATCGTCGCGGGTCTGCTCTTCTCCGAGAAGACCTTGTTCGTCGTCCCCCTGATCGTTGCCTTCACGCTGCTCTATGCCGTGGGAGGTTCGCCGCAAGAACGGTTGAAGGCCACGGTGCGCCGGCACTGGCCGGCGTGGGTCGCGTACCTCGCGATCGCTCTCCCGTACGCCGCGTACTACGTCATCGCGGTCCCGTCGCCGGCGCGCCAGGGAGCCACCTTCGCCGACACCGGCAGCCTGGTGACGAAGTCCTTCACCTACGCCCTGGTCCCCGGCCTGCTCGGCGGGCCATGGACCTGGACACCCATCGGGTTCGCCGGTGCTCTGGCCGGGCCGGGCGGGTTCGCCCGGGCCTTGGCCTTGGTGGTCGTGGTCCTGGTGGTCGTCGGCTCGGTGCTGGCGCGCCACCGCGCCATCTTCGGCTGGCTCCTCGCCTTCGGCTACGCCCTGATGAACGTCGGTCTGCTCGCTGTGAGCCGAGCCACCTTGGTCGGCCCGGTCATCGGTCAGGAGTTCCGCTACTTCACCGACCTGGCGTTGGTGTCCTCCCTCGGGCTAGCCCTGGCGGTGATGCCAATCGACGGGCATTGGCGACGCGGCGATCCCCAACGCCTCAGCGCTCGACCGTGGTCACACCACCGGTTATCGGCGGCACTGGGTCAGGCGAGGACGTGGTTGCCGCACCGGCTGGGCGAACTGCTCACCGTCGGCCTGGTCGCGGCGCTGACTGCCAGCTCGGTCGTGTCGAGCATGCGTTACGACCGGTATTGGAGCCCGAACCCGAGCCGCGCCTATCTGCAGACGGTCGAATTCGAGCTGGCGCATCCGCCGGACGGGCTTGTGCTCTACGACAACAACGTGCCCGGGGACGTCGCCTGGGCCTTGCTCGGTGAATATGCCCGGATGTCAAGGGTTTTCGCGGCGCTGCCGGACTCTCCGCGGTATCTCGAGGCGGGGCAGACCACACAGACGCTGCGGACACTCGACCAGACCGGGCGCATCCGGTTGGCCGGCATCGACGGGTTCAGGAACACCAAAGGCCCTGTGCCGCAATGTGGTTGGCTGCTCGGTCACACTCCGGTATCGATCCCCTTGGAACGGACGACGTCCGCCGGTGACTGGGTCGTGCGGATCGGCTACCTCGCGAGCGAGGACACGACGGTCGAGATCGATACCGGCCAGGCCCAGGTGCGCGTGCCGTTCGTCCGCGGACTGGGCGCAGTGTGGTTCCTCAGTCCCGGCCCGGTCGCGGCCCTCCAGGTGACGGCCGGGACGAGCTCGGGCACGGTCTGTACGGACGACGTCACCGTGGGGCTCCCCGTTGCCTTCCCGGGAACGAGGTAGATCGGCTCATGGCCCGGACACCCACCAGTAGGAGCACGGGCAACGCTCCGGTCACCTCATCCGCGCCGCTCCCGAAGTCGGGCGTTGATCATTCGGCGTTTCCCGCGCTCGATGGGGTCCGCGCTGTCGCCGTCATCGCCGTGGTCGTGACGCACGCGGCGTACTGGACCGGGAGGTACGAACACGGCTTCGCTGCCCCCTTGCTCGCCCGCCTGGATGTCGGTGTCGCCTTGTTCTTCGTGCTGTCCGGCTTCCTGCTCTCCCGGGCCTGGCTGGCCGCGGCCGTCTCTGGCGGGCCGCCGCCCTCGCTGCGCCGCTACGCCTGGCGTCGGGCGCTGCGGATCCTGCCGGTCTATTGGCTGACCGTCGCTGTTGCCCTGACTGTGCTCCCGGAAAACCGCGGAGCCGGCCCGGCGGATTGGCTCCGCCATGCCGCGCTGCTACAGATCTACCGAACGGGCTGGTTCAGACAAGGGCTGACCCAGACCTGGAGTCTGGCGACGGAGGCAGCGTTCTACGCGGTGCTCCCAGCCATCGGCGCCGTCATCATGTGGTTGACCCGGAGGCGAGGCTGGTCACCGGCCGCGCTGCTGACGGGCTGCACGGTGTTGGTTCTGGCGTCGGTCGTCTGGTACGAGCTGTTGAGCTCGACCGGGTGGGCCTTCGGCTCGCAGGGGCGGTTTTGGCTCCCCGGCTACCTGGGCTGGTTCGCCGGCGGGATCGCGATGGCGATCATCCGAACCGAGCTGGACCGCGACCCGGCGCCGTCGTCGACGGCCTGGCGGGTCGCAGCCGACCTGGGCGGCAGACCGGGTCTGGTCTGGGCGTTCGCGGCCGCGGCTCTACTCCTTCTGTTGACCCCGATCGCCGGTCCTCGGGCGATCGGAGCGCCCACCGGACCGGACGCCGTCGTCAAGAGCCTGGGCTACCTGGTCGTCGCTGTCGCGTTCGTCTGGCCCACGGTGTTCGGCCGATCCAGCGCCGTCGATCTGCTTCTGGGCAACCGGGTCATGCGAGGGCTGGGTCGCATCTCCTACAGCGTCTTCCTGCTCCACCTGGTCGTCCTCGAAGCGGTCGTCCACCTCCTCGGGTACCGGCTCTTCACCGGTAGTGCGCTCCCGGTGGCTGTGCTGACCCTGGCGGCGACCAGCGCGGTGAGCGTGGTGACGTATCGCCTGGTCGAGCTGCCGTTCCTCGAGCTCAGCCACCCAGGCCGGCCCGGTACGACCGGTCGGCTGCGCTGGCCGACGAGACGAGGGCAGCAAGGGCAATGAGGCAGCCGATCTGCAGCCAACTCGACTCACCGAGGTAGGCGCGCGCCCCACCCCACGGCCGGATGGCGAGCACGCAACCGCAGACCAGGTAGACGACGCCCGCCAGCCACCGGGCGACGGAATCGAGCCGTGGCCAACGCACCATCATCGCGACAACCACCGGAGCGACCGCCCCCAGCGCAAGACCGATCCAGCCCCCCAGTGCGCCCAGTGCTGCCAAGCCGGCTATCGGCATCAGCCAGCGACCGGACCACGAGGTCGAGGCCCTGGCCGGAACCACCTCGGTGCCTCCCGCCCGCCGCCTGGACAAGGCAGCGCCAGCCAACAGCGCTACGCCGGCCAGGCCGCCAAGGAGCAAGGCCAGCCGATACGGCCGGTCGGGGGCGAAGGTGATGGTCACAGCACCAGGACCCCCCGCAGGGAGGAGGTACCCCTGCTGCCAACCGTCGACCGTCACGGTGTCGAGCCGATGTCCGCCCAGCCGGGCTGACCAGCCGGCGTTGGCATTCTCACGGACGACGAGCAAGGTCGGCTCCGTTCGCGAGGCGACGTCGAGCACCCGACGGACGTCCGTCCAGGCCGTCGCCCTGGCCGATGGACCTGGCCTGGGCGCGACGGGGATGACAGCACTGAACGGACCGACGCGGGGCCGGGCGGCCAGCAGCAGTCGCTGACCCAACCACGTCGCCGAGCTCGAAAGGTGCAGGCGGTGCGGACCCGGGGCGACATCGAGCAAGGCCGCCGGGTCACACACCTGCAACTGCACGGGCTTCAGCGCCTTCAGGTCATCGACCGTCGTCGTACCGCGCGTTCGGGTCGACCGACCGTCGACTTGGATGGACGGCGTTGAGCCACACGGAAGCGTGATCTGGGCGTGGTCCGCTGATCCGGAGACGACGTTCGCCCAGGTCGGGCTGGTGACCTCGCTGACGCCGATCCCCAACTGGGTGAACGCGTGCGCGACGGAGTCGTAGTTGCCCTGCAGTGCCGCCGCGGACAGGTGGAGAGTCACGCGGTCGGTCCGTAGGCGGTCGAAACGCGCGGTCCCGTTGGCGTCGAGGATCGCCACCCGGTCCCCTGCCGGCGAAGACACTCGGACCACCTCCGGCTTGGTAGCCGCCGCTCCGGACTCGAGCCTGAAGTCCAGTTGGTCGACGTCGCGGGTTCCGGACCACGACAGCGTCAGACGGGGATCCGGATCGAACGGGCTGGCAATCCAGGCCGTGCCCGGGTCGCCGTCCACGGCAGCGAACGGCGCCGCCATCGGATCGGGGACGAGCTGGGTCGACGCAACCGCCCGCACCGCGGGTGCGGATACCCGCTCGATCAGCTCGTTGAGCGCGGCTCCGGATCGAGGCGAGGCCCAGGCGCCGATGTCGTAGGACTGATCCGTGGCAGTCGTGAACGTGCGATCCAGGCCGGCTTGGTCCTCACTGTCTCTCCGTAGCCCGGCAACGCATCGCCACCCGGAGCCCATCGGCACACAACCGGGGGTCTCCGGATCGGCGGCGACGTCGACGACCAAGGGACTCTGTTGCGCGGCCGCGGCAGGCGGCAGCACGAGCGTCCTGGCGACGGACACGCCCGGTACGGATAGCTCGGCGACCGACACGACCGCGCCCACGCCAGGCCTGAGCTGAGTGACCGCTACCCGGATGGCCGAGGTCAACCCCGGCGGGGTGTTCAAGGTCTGTCCGGCCGAGTTGGCGATGGTCGTGACTCGCGTGCCGTGATCGGTCGTGACGTGGATCTGGGCGATCGGGCTACCCACCGGCAAGATCAGCCGGAGCCCCGACACGTCCGTGGGTTGAACGAAAGTCTCCCCGAGCCACTGCCCGAGCGCAGGCGCGGCCCCGTTCGCCACCCACGCGGTGGACGGGTCTCCGTCGAAGGCGGCGAACGGGCCCTCCGAGCGAACGGGACCGCCCAATGCGTTGGAGTCGCTCGCGGACGACGACGCAGAGATGCCCTGGACGCCGAGCATCTCGTCGGTTGCGACGACCGCCGCGCCGCCCGGGAGCGCGTAGTCAGGAGTGACGTTGGACAGGCGGAACGGGTCTGCGGTGGTGAGCGTCGCGGACGACGACACAGCCGGCGGACCGCCGTAGTTCGTCTCCCGCCGTCGCAGGTCGTCGGTCACCACGACGGGACCAAGTCTCGACGCGACTGGCTGGGAGCCGCTGGCCTGGCTGACGTCGGCCGCCAGAACGCCCGAGCCGGTCAGCTCGCCTTCGTCACGCAGCCGCAGGAGCGATGACGGGTCTCCGCCGACGATCGGCGTAGTCGCCAGCGTCTGGGTGGCGAATCGCCGCTCAGCCGGGCCGGCCACCGACCACACCTCGACTGCGGCGTACGGCACCTGGAGGTGGCTGTCGATGGCGGTACCGCCATCGTCGGTGCCTCCGACCAGCGGGCCGAAGGTCCGGGTGAGTGAAAGCCCAGGCGATCCGTCCAGGGCCGCGTGGACCACCGCCGGGCGGGCCGAGCCCGCGGCGCTGTAGTCAAGGTCGTTGCGGACCACAAGGGCACTGATGCCGGAGTCGGCTAAGAAGGTGGCCAGGCCCGCCGAGCCTCGGCCGGATCTCAGGCTCTGCTCGACAGCGTCGAGCATCCGGATGTGCCCGGCGGGCACCAGGGGGATCCCGTCGCGGACGTCCCAGGGGCTGCGAGCAAGGGGCTGAAGGGGCTCGTCGAGCGGCGTCCCCCAGTAGTAGTTCGCGAACCGCGACGCCGGAATCACCAGAGCTCGACCGGTCAGGTCGTCATCCGCAAGGTACGTCGCAGCGTCCTTCCAGTAGCCGGGCACCGAGACGTATGACCCGGCCGGTGCCAGCTTCAGCGCGAGCAATGGAGTGGCCGTTCCGAGGATCGCGATCAGAGCGATCACGACCACGCCCAGGCGACTGGCGCGGCGCTCGGACCTGCTGGCGCCCCAAGAGAGTCCATCGACGACCGCAGCCACACCGAGACAGAGCGAGAGCCGCAGCACCACGTCGAACTTGTGCACGTTGCGCAGCGGCGCCAAAGGGCCGTTGAGGATGTGCCGGACGCTGTCCGCCCCGAACCCGTCGACATTGGCGACGTGACCGGCTGAGACCAGAACCGCGCCGACCAGCAACATCACCACGAGCCAAAGCCGGAAGGGGGTTCGGCGCAGGCACAGGCCCACCAGTCCGAGCCCGACGACGACCACGCTCTCCAGGACCACTACGGGCTGGCTGACCAGGAGCCACCCGCTCTGCCAGCCGGCCTGCGGGATGTAGGCCACCCAGTCCGAGGTGCCGCGCAGGACCTCGGTCAGAGCGGTGACACTCGTCGTCGTCGCGGCGGACTCGATGTAGTCGAGGAACGGCGGGCTGTAGCGCCCGAGCAGCAGCAGGGGCACGACCCACCAGGCGGTCGCCAGGACAACGGCGAGCACCCACCAGGCGGCCAGCCGGCGGCACCCGCCGGTCGGGCCGATGACACAGGAACCACAGCGCCGGCGGGCACGAGCGCCGCGAGCGACGAGCGCCGCGTTGACCCCACCCATGAGACAGGACGGCGACGCCGGAGAGCAGGGCGGCCCGGCGCGGCGACCCCTCGCGGAACCCGCGGACCAGCGGCACGAGCACCCACGCCGACAGGGACATCGGCAGCGCCTCGGCCGAGACCGGGCCAAGCACCGACAGCAGGTGCGGGGACAGGGCGAACGCCAACCCGGCGACCAGGCTGGCGAGCGGCGACCCGACACCCAGCGCCCGGGCCAGCCGGACGACCCCGATGAACGCGACGCCGAGGATCAGCGACCACCAGAGCCGCTGGGCCGCCCAGGCCGGCACGTGCAACGCGTGGGTCACGACGAAGAACGGGCCCATCGGGAACAGGTACCCGTAGGCCTGGTTCTGCAGCTGGCCGGAGAACCCCTGCGGGTCCCACAGGTGCAGCGACCGGCCGAGGAAGCCGACTGGGTCGACGGTCAGGTCCAGCTTCGTGTCCGACACGGTGCGGCCGGCATCGGAGTTGAACGCGAACGCCGCGAGCGCGAGGCAGACGACGCCGTAGCGCAACCGCCACAGCGCAGCATCGGACAGACCGGTCGAGGCTGGCTGCGGCCCCTGCGTCACCGCGCCCTCATGACGAGTACGACGTTCCAGGCGGCCACTTCGCCCAGACCCGGCACCCGCGCGACCCATCGGGCCCAGCTCGGGTGGTAGCGGGCGAAGACATCGACCAGCTCACCGTCCGGCGTCCGCCGCGCCCACCGCAGCATCGGACCGGCGTGTGTCGCGAACAGGGTCCGGCCGAAGTCATTCTTCGGGGCTCGGCCGTGCCGCCGGCGGTAACGGCGCGCGGCATACCCACCCCCCAGGTAGTGCCAGGGCGCGGTTTCGTGGCCGCCCCACGGCGAGAACCACGTCGTCCAGGACAGGAACACGGTTCCGCCCGGGCGGGTGACCCGGAGCATCTCCGCCGCCATCGCCTGCGGGTCCGCGACGTGCTCCAGGACGTTGCTGGAGTAGCAGATGTCGACCGACCCGGAGCGCAGTGGAAGGGCCAGCCCGCTGCCGAGCAGGGTGCCCAGGCCGGGAGTAGAGCGCAGGCTGAGCTCACCCAGATCGGCATCGACCGCGGCATAGCTCGCACCGGCGGCGCGGAACGCGGCCGCGAAGTATCCGGGACCGCCACCGACGTCGAGCAGCCGGGCCCCGTCGAGATCCGCGTACTGACCCAGCTGTCGAGCGCTGTCCCGCGCGAGGAGTCCGTAGAAGAAGTCGGGATCGCTCTGCTCGACGGCGAAAGCGCGGAGCAGCTGCCACGAGCGACGGAGCGATCCGGGTGGCGCCAGCTCGGGGACGGGCAGGTCCGCACCAGCCAACTCGAGCACTCAGCACCCCGTCGTACTGGTCAGTAGGAATGGCTAGAGTAGCCGAGCCCGCCGAGCCCAGGGGTCCCGAGGAGGTGGCCGGTGCCGAAGCGCCCGCGCGCCTCCGACGGAGCAGAGCCACCGTCTGTCCTGCTGCTCAACTGGCGCGACACCGGGCACCCGGACGGCGGCGGCTCCGAGGTCTACGCCGAGCGACTCGCCGACGGGCTGGCCGGACGGGGACATCGCGTCACGCTGTTCACGGCCCACTACGCCGGAGCGCCGTCGGAGCAACGGCGGACCAGCGGGGTCCGGGTCCTGCGCCGCGGCGGACGCCTCGGTGTCTATGCCCGCGCGGCCCAGGCCTACCGGCGCGGCGACCTGGGTGCGCCGGACGTCATCGTCGAGGTCCAGAACGGCATGCCGTTCCTGGCCAGCCTGTGGGCCCGCCGCTGTCCGGTCGTGATCCTGGTCCACCACGTCCACCGTGAGCAGTGGCCGGTCGTCTTCGGCCCGGTTCGCGCTCGCCTCGGCTGGTGGCTCGAGTCCCGGATCGCGCCGTGGGTCAACCGTGGGCACCGTTACGTCGCGGTCTCCGAGGTGACCCGCGCCGAGCTCGTGGCGCTGGGCATCGACCCCCGGCAGACCGAGGTCGTGCACAACGGTGCGATCCCGCCTGCCGCCCACGATGTACGGCGCACCAGCCATCCGCGACTGCTGGTGCTCGGCCGGCTGGTGCCGCACAAGCGGGTCGAGATCGCCATTGCGGCGGTCGACGAGCTGCGCGCGGAGTTTCCGGACATCGAGCTGGTCATCGCCGGCCGGGGCTGGTGGGAGCCGGAGCTGCGCGACCTGGTCGAACGCCAGGGCCTCGGTCAATGGGTGCGCTTCGCCGGTTTCGTCAGCGAGCAGGAGCGGCATCGAGCTCTACGCGAGCAGCTGGGTCTCACTGGTGCCGTCGCTGAAGGAGGGCTGGGGGCTGGTCGTGGTCGAGGCCGGCCTGCACGAGACTCCGAGCATCGCCTTCCACGGAGCCGGCGGGGTCTCCGAGTCGATCCGAGACGGCGAGACCGGCCTGCTGGCCGCAGGAAGACCGGTGTCGGACTTCGTCCGGCTCACCCGCGAGCTGCTGATCGACGTCGAGGAGCGCAACCGCCTGGGCAAGGCCGCCAGCGAGTTCGCTTCGACCTTCACCTGGCAGGCCACCGTCGAGCGGTTCGCTGCCGTCATCGACGAGGCCGCGAGCCGGCGATCAGTCCGCGGGTCAGCGGCTGCCGTAGTCGAACAGCGGCTGGCTGGCCTGCTTGACCGGCGGCTGAGCAGCGGCATAGACGCCGTACGAACCGAAGACACCGAGGACCGCGGCGATCACCGCGGTGACGACGATGCGCATGGAACTCCTAGCTGCGGTCGGACGGGCCGGAACGGTTACCGAACAGTAGCAGCCGAACCCGCCGATTTCCCGCCCCCGCGACCATCGCGCCGGCGACCACAGAGACCCACAGGGCATCGCCCGTGAGCACGGCCCACCGGGGTGGAGCCTCTGGTCCCGCCGGGTCGCTGCGCCCGGGCCGGATCGGGCGACGCGAGCTCGTCCAGGGTCAGGTTCGGCCCCGCGAACACGACCCGCGACCCGGCGACTGCGGACGTGGCGGGAGCGTCGCGGACCACCCAGCGAACCCCGAGGGCGGCCAGCCCAGCGGCCGGGTCGGGACTGGCCAGGGCCGCACTCGCGGCCCGAGCCAACCGGTCCTCCCCCGGCACGACAACGCGCTGTCCGGCCACCCGGACCGGCAGATCGCTGGAGCTGATCACCGTGCGAGGCAGCAGGCGCGGCAGCGGATCCAGGGAGGTCTGGCCCCCGTTCCAGGCGAACTGTCGGTAGGTCTGGAACGGCAGGAGCAGCACCGCGCCGGGACGAGGATCGGCCGCCAGTCGCTCGACGACCTGGCTGACAGTCTGCGGGGTAGCCCACCGGATCCAACCGGCTAGCCAGTCCCCAGGCGAGGGAGGGCAGCACTGCGACCGGCAGCAGCAGGACGGCGGACGCGGCTCGGCTCCGGGCCGCCCGCACGATGACCGGTACGGCCAGGCCGACTCCGACCGAGATGAGCAGGCACCAGGATGCGAGCAGCCGTTGACCATCCCGGAGCAGACCACCACCCGGCAGGTCGGCCAGGTGGCGCGCGACCGGGCCGAACGTCGTCGCGACGGCCAGCACCAGCCCGGCGACGCCGACCACTGACAGGACCCGCCGGTCACGGGACCAGGGTCGGTGTCGCATCGCGACCCACCAACCGCACCCGGCCAGCCCGACGACAGCCAGCGCCCCGATTGCTCCGACGATGCTGTCCCGCCCCGGCGGGACGGCCGCGGCATTCCAGATCCCCCCGCCGGTCAGCAGGCTGGCGAACGTCCCGAGCGGCAGTGTCGGCCGACGGCGCGAAAACCGTTGCTGCCAGTGCACTCCCAGGCACTCCGCCCGGTCGGGTCAGAGCCGGGACCGCCCAGGGCAGCGCCACCACCGCCGCGGAGGCGACGACCGACCCGAGCCGGCGGATCGCCCGCCCGGACCCGGCGGCCGCGATGCCGACCGCGACGAGTGCCGCCGGCGCGGCGAGCACCCAGGCCGCACCGCCGCCGAGCCCGGCCGACCGCCAGGGCGATGGTGCAGGCGGCCCAGCCCCGGCCGTCCCGGCCGAGCCGGACGGCGGACGCGAGGACCCAGGGCAGACCGGCGTACCCGATCAGCACGGCCCACTGGCCCGAGCAGCAGGCGCTCGCCGACGTACGGCGTCCAGACGTAGGCCAGCCCCGCGGCCACGCCGCCCGATCGGCGTGAGCGGTACGACGCGGGCCGCCCCGATAGCGGCCCCGGCGAGGATGGCCAGCAGGACCACCTTCTGGACCACCTGCCCCGGGCACCACGTGCGTGGCCAGGGCGACGACGAGGTCGCTGGGCACCGCTCGGGGCGTCTGCGCGCCGAGCCCGAGCAGGTCGGCACTGAGCGGCTGCCGCGGCACGAACACCATGTCGTAGCGCAGGACGTAGCCGCGGCCGAGGGCCGGGCCGAGAATCGAGGGCGGCGCGCGAGCAGGCCCGACAGCGTGGCGCTCACGCCCGGTGCGGGATCGACGGAGCTGGCTCGGCCACATCGCAGCGCAGGCTAGTCGAAGCCGCTACGCGTGCACCGGTGATCCGCGCCCTGCTGACCACGTGTCGGCCGCGACAGTGGATCAAGAACCTGCTGGTCGCGGCCGCCCCGCTCGCCGCCGGCACCCTGCTGCACTGGTCGGTGCTCTGGCGCACCGGGCCTGACCTTCCTGCGTGCTGACGCTCGCGTCAGCGGCGACCTACTGCTCAACGACGTCGTCGATGCGCGCAGCGACGCCGCCCATCCGGTCAAGCGAGGCCGGCCCGTCGCCGCTGGACGGGTCTCCCGGCGCGCGGCGGTCGTCCTGGCGGCGGTGCTCGCCGGCGCGCGCGTTGCTCATTGCTACGCCGTGGGACCTGCGCTGGGTCGTCCTCGCCTACCTCGCCCTGACGGCCGCCTACAGCCTCGGCCTCAAGCAGGTTGCCGTCGTCGAGCTCGGCGTCGTCGGCGTCGGGGTTCCTGCTCCGCGCAGTCGCCGGCGGACCGGCGACCGGCACGCCCCTCTCGCAGTGGTTCCTGATCGTCGCCGGCTTCGGCTCGCTCTTCATGGTGGCGGGCAAGCGGTTGTCGGAGCTGGCCTCCTTGGCTGGCGCCGACCCGGTCAGTCGGCCGCTGCTCGCGGCGTACCCGACCTCGTACCTGCGCCTCGTCGTCACGGTCAGCGCTGTCGGTCACGATGGCGGCCTACTGCCTGTGGGCCTTCGAGGTGGGCGCGGCGGACGCGAAGGTCGACGTGGGCGGCGATCTCGGTGGCGCCGTTCGTCCTGGCCATGCTGCGCTATGCCTTGGACGTCGACCGCGGGCGGGCCGAGGAGCCCGAGCAGATCGTCCTGCACGACCGGACGCTTGCAGGCGCTCGGCGTGGTGTGGCTCGGCATGCTTCGCCCTCGCCGTGATCAGCCGGTGACGTCGTGACCGACCAGGTGACGCTGACCGGCTGGGGCCGGACGGCGCCCAGCGGCTCGGCGGCGCTGACTGCGCAGAGCGCCGACGAGCGTTGCCCAAGCGGTCCGCGGTGCCGGTCCGCGCGGCGTCCTGGTCCGCGGGCTCGGTCGGTCGTACGGCGACGCGGCCCAGAACGCCGGCGGTCAGTGCTCGACCTCAGCGCACTCGACGCGCATCGGGCCGATCGACCCGGTCAGCGGTGAAGTCACCTGCGGCGCAGGCGTATCCGCTCGACCAGCTGCTGCGGCACGCCGTCCCGCAGGGATGGTTCGTGCCGGTCCCGCCCGGCACGCGCCAGGTCAGCCTCGGCGGTGCCGTGGCTGCCGACGTCCACGGCAAGAACCACCACCGCGACGGCACGCTCGGCCGCCACGTCGATCGAGCTCGACGGTCGTCGACGGGCGCGGCGACGTGCGCGAAATCCCCTCCGGGACAGCGGAGTTCGACGCCGTCATCGGTGGCCTGGGACTGGCCGGCGTCGTCACCGCGTGTCGTTGCGGCTACGCCGCCATCCGGTCCGCCTGGATGCTCGTCGACACGGTCCGCACTCGAGACCTCGCACACACGATGGCGGCGCTGCAGGAAGCGGACGGCAGCACGCGCTACTCGGTCGCGTGGCTCGACTGCCTGGCCGAGCGGTCCGGCCGCTGGGGCGCGGCGTCGTCACCAGCGGCGACCACGCGCCCGCAGCAGATCCGTCCCGCCCGGACGATCGCTGGCCTTCGACCCGCGCGGCGGTCTCGGTGCACCGCCGTGGGTCCCGCGCCGGATGCTGACCGCGCGGCGCGTCGCCGCCTTCAACGCGGCGTACTACCGGCGGGCCCCGCCGGTCCGGATCGGTGAGCTCCAGTCGACTGGCGCGGTTCTTCCACCCGCTCGACGGCGTGGCCGGCTGGAACCGGCTCTACGGTCGGGACGGCTTCGTGCAGTACCAGTTCGCGGCCGCGGACCCCGGGCTCGTCGCCCGGGTGCTGGTCGCGCTGCCAGCGGGCGCAGGCGCCGGCCTTCCTCGCCGTGCTCAAACGGTTCGGCGCCGGCGACCGGCGCGCCGCTGTCCTTCCCCATCGCCGGGTGGACGCTGGCCCTCGACCTGCCGGCGGACCCCGGCCTCGCGGCCATCGCTCGACCGGCTCGACCGGCTGGTGGCCGACGCCGGCGGCCGGGTCTACCTGGCCAAGGACGCCCGGCTGCGACCCGGACCTGCTGGCGGCGATGTACCCCGAGGTGGAACGGTGGCGCGAGCTGCGGGCCGCGCTCGACCCCGACCACGTCTTCCGCTCCGACCTGGCCAGGAGGCTGCACCTGTGATCGACGCCCTCGGCGCCCCGCAGTCCGTGCTGCGTGCTCGGCGGCACCTCCGACATCGCCGCCGCGACCGTCCGCCGGCTCGCCGCCTCGGGTCGGCTCGACCGGGTCGTGCTCGCCGCCCGGCCCCGGTCCGCGGCCGAGTGCAGGCCGCCGACTGCGGTCCGCGGCGATGGGCGTCCCCGACGTGCGCGAGCTGGACCTCGAGGCGACCGACCCGACAGCCACGACGCACTGATGGCGCGCGGCCTTCGAGCGCCGGCGACATCGATGTGGTGCTGCTGGCGGTCGGGGTGCTGCCGGACCAGCCGACCGCCGCTCGGCGACCCGGCGCTGGCCGTGGACACCTTCGCCGTGAACGCCACCGGCGCGGCCTCCCTGTTGCTGCGGGCGACCGCCCGGCTGCGCAGCCAGGGGCACGGCCGGGTCGTCGTCCTGTCCTCGGTCGCCGCCGAGCGGCCGCGACAGTCCAACTTCGTCTACGGGGCCAGCAAGGCCGCGATCGACGCGCTTGGCGACCGGACTCGTCGGACGGGCTGCACGGCAGCGGGGTCGGGGTCCTCGTCGTGCGCCCCGGCTTCGTGCACACCGCGATGACCCGGGGCCTCACGCCCGGCGCCGCTCGCCGTCGGCCCCGATGCCGTGGCCGACGCGATCGCCGGCCACCTGCGCGGACCCGAGCGGCACGGTCTGGGTGCCCGGACGGCTGCGCGCCGTCATGTCCGTGCTGCGCCACCTGCCGCGCGCCCGGCGGTGCCTCCGCCGCGCTGGCCGATCTGACCGACCTAGCCGCTAGCCGACCCGGTCGGTCAGGACGTGGGCTTCGTCGGAGACCCGCTGTCCGGCGCCGGCCAGGCAGCCGGCGCGTCGACCGGCTGGTAGCCGGTCGACGCTGTGCCGTCCGCGACCTTGGCCGGGGTGTTCTTGCTCGTGTCCGCGTCGTCGACGGTGTAGTTGAACGCCGCGCGACCGCGCCGGGCCCCGGGTATGCCCGCCGCGGACCCAGGTGTCGAGGAGGTCACGACCCGCTCAGCTCGGTCGGGGTGAAGTTGCAGTGCCCCGCGCCGTACGGCGCGCTTGTGTAGGTCTTCGGCGGCGCCGTCAGGATCTGGACGAGCAGGCCGGAGCTGTTGCCCTTGCGCGTCCGCGCGGTGGGCGAAGACGTTCTCGTTCTGCGAGATCACCAGCGGGTCGTCCTCGGTGTGCAGCGTCACGGTCGGCTTCGCGATGGCGCCGGTCGGGTTGCCGAGTGTGTCCGCCTTGGCCCGCGCCGCGGCGTCGGCGCTGACCCCGGGCCCAGCGGCCAGGGCGGCCAGCACCCGGTCCAGCTGGCCCGGAGCCAGCCGTGTCGATGAGGCTCCGGGCGTGAGCCGACCCGGGCTGCCGTAGTCGGTGCCGTCGTTCTGCGAAGGGTCGCCGCCCAGCCGCTGCTCGATGTCGTAGCGGCCCCAGGTCCCGTAGCCGAGCGCGGTGATGATGCTCTCGGCCGCCGCCTGGCCGATCGACGTCGCGTCGTGACCGTCGTAGCTCTTGGTCTTGTCCGGCGCCCCCGACAGCGCCTGGATGGCCAGCAGGTCGGCGATCCCGGCCGGCCCGCCCGTTGGTCGCCTTGGCCACCAGCGCCCGCGATGCCGCCTGCCACTGCTGCACGGCCTCCTCCTGCGAGGCGAAGCCGGTGAGCTTGAGCTCGGATAGATCAGCGTCTTGACGGCGTACGCGACGTCGAGCGCGAGGTCGAGGTTGAGGTTGGTGCCGCCGAGCACGCCGCACAGCGGCGCCGACTCCGGACACCCAGGCCGGGTTCTGCTCGGCCAGCGTCTGGGTGATCAAGCCCGCCGAGCGAGGCGCCCCAGACGTAGACCCGCTTGGGCGTCCCGAAGGTGGATGCGAAGTAGGAGTAGAGGTCCTTGTCCGCCGCGACGCCGTCCTGGACCGCCCAGCCATTGGTCTTGTAGGCCGAGCCGGCGATGCGCGTAGCCCTGGCTCAGCAGGGTCTGGGCGACCTCGTCGGCCGGGGCATCCTCGGCCGTCGTCTCCGGCTGCTCGACCGTTGCCTTCGGGTTCAACGGGTCGGACGGGATCGGGCCGGCCGCGCGATAGCCGTGCGACCAGATCAGCAGGGTGCCGTTCCAGGCCCCCTTGGCCGGCGTCTCGATCTTGAACGCGGCACCAGCCCGGCTGCCGGCGCACAGCGAGGCCGAGCAGACCTGCTTGAGCGTCACGTTGCCCGCGGACCGGACCTGCTCGGTCGAGGCGGGGACACCGCTGCCTCGGCCACACGCCGCCAGTGCCACGAGGCAGGCCGCGACGACCGTCAAACGGGTCACGCGCCGTTGCACAATCCGCATGGGCTGCACTATGTCAGCCCGATACGGGCCGATGCTACTGACCAGTCACTTTGCTCGGATCGCGTTTCGCGGTCAGTGGCCGGCGGCCTCCCATGACGGGCCGGCAGCCGACCGAGACCTCGAGCGGCACGTCCATCTCGATCGCCGAGCCCATCGCGTCGACGACCAGCTCCTCGACGTCGGCGCGCTCACCGTCGGCGATCTCGAGGACCAGCTCGTCGTGCACCTGCAGCAGCACCCGCGACCGGGCCTGGGCCTCGGCCAGCGCCGCGTCGACCCGCAGCATGGCGACCTTGATGACGTCGGCGGCCGAGCCCTGGATCGGCGCGTTGAGCGCCATCCGCTCGGCGCCCTCGCGGCGCTGCCGGTTGTCGCTGGTCAGGTCGGGCAGGTAGCGCCGCCGGCCCAGCATCGTCTCGGTGTAGCCGGTGCGCCGGGCCACGTCGACGACCTCGCGCAGGTAGTCGCGCACGCCGCCGAACCGGGCGAAGTACTCGTCCATCAGGCCCGCGCGACTCGTCGACGCTGATCAGCAGCTGCCGGGACAGCCCGTACGCCGAGAGCCCGTAGGCCAGGCCGTAGCTCATCGCCTTGATCTTGGCCCGCATCGCCGGCGTCACCTCGGCCGGCTCGACCGAGAACACCCGCGAGCCCGACGAACCGGTGCAGGTCCTCGCCGCTGCGGAACGCCTCGATCAGGCCCTCGTCGCCGGACAGGTGGGCCATGATCCGCATCTCGATCTGGCTGTAGTCGGCCGACATCAGCTCGCTGAAGCCCTCGCCGACGACGAACACCTCGCGGATCCGCCGGCCCTCGTCGGTGCGGATCGGGATGTTCTGCAGGTTGGGGTCGGTCGAGCTGATCCGCCCGGTCGCGGCGATCGTCTGGTTGTACGTCGTGTGGATCCGCCCGTCCGGCGAGACGCTCTTGATCAGTCCCTCGACGGTCTGGCGCAGCCGGCTCGCGTCGCGATGCCGCAGCAGCGCGCCCGAGGAACGGGTGCTCGGTCGCCGCGAACAGGTCGGCCAGCGCCTCGGCGTCGGTCGTGTAGCCGGTCTTGGTGCGCTTGGTCTTCGGCATCCCGAGCTCGTCGAACAGCACGACCTGCAGCTGCTTGGGCGAGCCGAGGTTGAGCGTGCGCGGCGAGCCGTCCTCGGCCTGGGGCAGCGCGTCGAACGCGTCCTGCTGGGCCTGGGCGACCTGCGCCGGCGAAGTGCGACTCCAGCCCGTCCAGCATCTCGGCGTCGACCGCGATGCCGACGCCCTCCATCGTCGCCAGCACGTCGACCAGCGGCAGCTCGACGTCGCGCAGCAGCTCGGCCCCGCCGCGGCTCGTCAGCTCGGGGTCGAGCGCGTCGGCCAGCTCGAGCACCGCCCGGGCCTGGACCATCGCCTGCGTCGGCCTCGTCCGGCCCGTCCCCGGTGTCCAGGGTCAGCTGGCCGCTGTCGGTCTCTCCCTCGATCCGCAGGTCGCGGCCGAGGTGGCGCAGCACCAGGTCCTTGAGGTCGTAGGACCGCTGGTCGGGCTGGACCAGGTAGGCCGCCAGGATCGTGTCGCTGGCCACGCCGCGCAGGTGCAGCCCGCGCGCGGCCAGTGCCTCCATCGGGCCCTTGACGTCGTGGAATGCCTTGGGCTGCAACGGGTCGGCCAGCCAGGCCGCCAGGGCCGCCTCGGCCGCCTGGTCCAGATCGGTCAGTGAGATGTACGCCGCGGCGCCGTCCGCCGTCGCGACCGCCAGGGCCTGCGCGTCGCCGGTGCCCCGGCCCCACCGGCCCACGACACAGACCCCGGCCCGCACCCCGACCGGCGCCTGGTCGGCCAGCCAGCCGGCGACCTCGTCCGGCGCCAGCCGGACCCCGGCCACGTCGAAGCCGCCCTCTGCCTCGGGCTCGACGCTCTCCAGCTCGGTGAACAGCCGCTCGCGCAGGACCCGGAACTCCAGGTTGTCGAACAGCTGGTGCACCTGCTCGCGGTCCCAGACCTGGCGGGCCAGGTCGGGCACGCCCAGCGGCAGCTCGAGGTCGCGGACCAGCTCGTTGAGCCGGCGGTTGCGGATCACCCCGTCGAGGTGGGCCCGCAGGCTCTCCCCCGCCTTGCCGCCGATCTGGTCGACGTTGGCGACGATGCCGTCCAGGTCGCCGTACGTCGTGATCCACTTGGCGGCCGTCTTGGGCCCGACCCCGGGCACGCCCGGGCAGGTTGTCGCTGTCCTCGCCGACCAGCGCGGCCAGGTCGCTGTAGCGCTCCGGGCCGATGCCGTAGCGCGCCTCCACCGCCGCCGGCGTCATCCGGGACAGCTCGGAGACACCGCGGATCGGGTAGAGCACCGTGACGTCGTCGCTGACCAGCTGGAAGGTGTCGCGGTCGCCCGAGCAGATCAGCACCTGGTGGCCCTGCGGCGCGCGCCTGCACGGCCAAGGTGGCCAGCACGTCGTCGGCCTCGAACCCCTCGCGCTCGACGGTCGGGATGCGCAGCGCGGCCAGCACCTCGCGCATCAGCGGGACCTGGCTCTTGAACTCGTTGGGCGTGACCGAGCGGCCCGCTTTGTACTCCGCGTACTCCTCCGACCGGAAGGTCTGGCGGGAGACGTCGAAGGCGACCGCGACGTGGGTCGGCTTCTCGTCGCGGAGCAGGTTGATCAGCATCGAGGTGAAGCCGTAGACCGCGTTGGTCGGCTGGCCCGTGGTGGTCGAGAAGTTCTCGACCGGGAGGGCGAAGAACGCGCGGTAGGCCAGCGAATGGCCGTCGAGCAGGAGCACCAGCCCGGGCGCCGCCCGGCCGCCGGGCTCACCGTCACCTCAGGCTGGGTCGTGCCGGTGGAGGGGTTCGTCGAAACCGTCACCGAGCCACTCTATGGGCCGGAACCGACAGTCCGGATCGCGACTCAGCCGTGCCTCAGCTGCGAGCCTCAGTTCGAGCTGGGCGAGCTGGAGACGAGGGCCTTGGCCCGGTCCCGGGCCCGCAGCGAGCGCCGGCGCAGCAGGGTCTGGTCCAGCCCTCGGGTCGTGCCCTCGCTGCCGCCCAGGCGACGACGCAGGGCCTTGACCCCGACGACCCGGCGGACCACGAAGGGCGCGAAGCCGAGCCGGGCGAAGAACCGGTTGGGCTCGCGGTCCGAGGACGGGACGCCCACCGCGACCTGCTCGGCCCCGACCCGCTCGGCGAGGGTCGCGCAGGCCGAGATGAGCGCCGTACCGGCGCCCTTGTGCCGGCAGTCCGGCTGGACGAAGAGGTGCTCGATGCAGACGGCGGGGGTGTCGACCAGCGGCAGCAGCGGGCCGGAGGTCGTGATGACGTAGCCGACGGCGCGACCGTCGTGCCGGGCGATGAACGCGTGGACACCGTGTCGGGTCAGGACGTCGGTCGACGACCCGGTGCATGTCCTTGCCGGTGTCGCCGGTTCGAGCCGGACCGAGCCGGCCTCGGCCCGGGCCGAGCTCCAGAGCTCCATCAGCGACTCGACGTCCTCAGGCCCGACGGGAGCGACGAGCAGGGCGTTGCGGGTCACCGTTCCTCCAATGAAGGCGTTGCTCCCGGGCCCCCGCCCTGGAAAATCGGCTGGCGTCAGCCCTTGTCAGGTGGCTGGACGCGTCGGAGCCTACGACCTCGCAAGTCCCTGTGGAAAGGGGCAACTGTTTTCGTAGTCAAACACCACCACAGCGTGCGGATCCGGCCGTCCAGAAGGCGACCGATGACCGGAATCGCACCGAGGCCCGCTCGGCGCATCGTGGTGCGAGGCGGAGGTCAGTCCTCGCCGAGGTAGGCCTTGCGGACCTCGTCGTTGGTGAGCAGCTCGCTGCCCGGGCCGGAGACCACGATGCCGCCGACCTCCAGCACGTGGCCCTGGTCGGCCAGCGACAGCGCCGCCTGGGCGTTCTGCTCGACCAGCAGGATGGTCGTGCCCTGGGACCGCAGCTCGGTGATCGTCGACATGATCTTCTGCATCATGATCGGCGACAGGCCCATCGACGGCTCGTCCAGCATCAGCATCTCGGGCCGGCTCATCAGCGCCCGGCCCATGGCCAGCATCTGCTGCTCGCCGCCGGAGAACGTGCCGGCCGACTGGGTCCGCCGCTCGGACAGGATCGGGAACATCTCGTACGCCCGCTCGAGGTCCTTCTGCACCTCGGCGGCGCCGTCGGTGCGGGCATAGGCGCCCAGCATCAGGTTCTCCTGCACCGACATCGCGGCGAAGACCCGGCGGCCCTCGGGCGAGTGGGCCAGGCCCAGCTGCAGGATCTTGTGCGCCGCCATGCCGTCGATTCGCTTGCCCTTGAAGGCAACTGCGCCGGACTTGGGCGCGATCAGGCCGGAGATGGTGCGCAGGGTCGTGGTCTTGCCGGCGCCGTTCGACCCGATCAGGGTCACGACCTCGCCGGGCTCGACGCTGAACGAGATGCCCTTGACCGCCTCGATCTTGCCGTAGGCGACCCGCAGGTCCTGGACCTCCAGGATCGGGCTCATGCCGGGTCCCCTGCCTCGTCGTCGGCGGCCGGTTCGGCCGCCGTCTCGTTGCCGCCACCGATGTACGCCTCGATCACGCGTGGGTCGGACTGCACCTCGGCCGGCGTCCCCTCGACCAGCTTCACCCCGCGGATCAGGCAGGCCACCCGGTCGCAGAGCGAGAAGATGAACCGCATGTCGTGCTCGATCACGACGACCGCCAGCCCCTGGTCGCGGATCGCGAAGATCAGCTCCTGGGTCGTCCGGGTCTCCTGGGCGTTCATGCCGGCCGTGGGCTCGTCCAGCAGCAGAGTGGTCGGGTCGCTGGCCAGCGCGCGGGCGATCTCGAGCCGGCGCTGGTCGCCGTAGTTCAGGTTCCGGGCCAGGTTGCCGGCGTGCTTGGCCAGCCCGACGAAGGCCAGCAGCTCGTTCGCCCTTGTCCTTGGCCTCCGCGCTCGCCGGCCTGGTAGCGCGGGCCGCGCCCGATCGCCGAGAGGATGCCCTGCTGCATCCGGACGTGCCGCCCGACCATGACGTTCTCCAGCGCCGTCATGTTCGGGAACAGCCGGATGTTCTGGAAGGTCCGGGCCAGGCCGGCCTTGGCCACCAGATAGGGCTTGGACGGCAGCTGGTCGCCGTCGTACATCACGACGCCCGGACGTCGGGACGTACAGGCCGGTCAGGCAGTTGAAGAAGGTCGTCTTGCCGGCGCCGTTCGGCCCGATCAGCCCGACGATCTCGCCGGCCCGCACCTGCAGGTCGACCTTGTCGACCGCTCGCAGGCCGCCGAACTGCATGGTGACCTGCTGGGCGTCCAGCAGGACCGGCGCGTCTCGGACCGGTCCACCGTCGCGTGCTCGGTCGTCGTCGCTCACAGGACACCTCCGTGGCTCGCCGCGCCGGGTGGCGCCCCGAGGCCGCCCGACATCGGTGCCGCGCGTCGTCCTCCTCGGCCTCGTGGAACTCCAGCGCCCGCCGCCGGCTGGCGATCAGGCCCTCCGGGCGGAACCGCATCATCAGGATGAGGGCCAGGCCGAACAGCCAGAGCCGCCACTCCTGGAAGAAGCGCAGCTTCTCCGGGATGACCAGCAGCAGCATCGCGCCCAGCAGCGGGCCCATCACCGTGCCCATGCCACCGAGGACCACGGCCGACAGCAGGAACGAGCTGTTGAGGAAGACGTAGGAGTCCGGGGTCACCGAGCTCAGGCTGTGCGCCTGGATCGTGCCGGCCAGGCCGGCCAGGAACGCGCCCATCGCGAAGGCGAGCAGCTTGAGCTTGAACGTGTTGACGCCCATCGCGGAGGCCGCGGTCTCGTCCTCGCGGATCGCCACCCAGGCCCGGCCGATCCGGCTGCTGTTGGCCCGGATGAAGATGAACATGACGAAGCCGATCAGCAGCAACGCCAGGAAGTAGTAGTTGGCGAAGTACGACAGCTGGGTGCCGAAGATCGTCTGGTTCTTGCCGAAGTTGATCCCGAACAGGTCGAGGTCGGGCACGCCGTAGATGCCCTGGGCGCCGTTGGTCAGGTTCGGCCCGGACTGGCCGTTGAGGTTGTTGACCGTGATCCGGAAGATCTCACCGAAGCCCAGCGTGACGATGGCCAGGTAGTCACCGCGCAGCCGCAGCGTCGGTGCACCGATGATCAGGCCGAAGATCGCGGCCACGATGGCACCGCCGACGATGACCGCGAGGAACGGCTGGCGATGCGCGGCGAACCGGCTGGAGGCCGCGCCGGAGAACAGCGCGGCGAAGTAGGCGCCGACGCCGGTGAAGGCGATGTACCCGAGGTCCAGCAGACCGGCCAGGCCGACCACGATGTTCAGGCCGATCGCCGCCGCGGCGAAGATCGCGACGTTGACCGCGATCGACAGGTAGGCGCCGTTGGTGCCCTGGGTGAACGGGAAGACGATGGCCGCGATGAACGCGGCCGCCACCGTCACGCCGTAGTGGCTGGCCGTGATGATCGCGACCCGCGGCAGCAAGCCGGAGACCTGCAGGGCCGCCGGCGACCCCGCCGACGACGAACAGGATGCACATGAACGTGACCTCGTCGCCGGAGTCCAGGGCGGCGACCAGCGACCACGAGCGCCAGGCCGATCGTGACCGCCGATGACCAGGAAGTCGGCCCAGGCCGGCAGCGGCTTGAGCCGGCGGGCCGGCGGCCGCTCGGCGTCGGTGTTGGCCAGCGCGCCGACGCGTGGCGACCAGGCCGCCGACGATGACCAGCCAGAGCCCGATGTTGACGTTGGCCAGGCCGCCCAGCACCTTCGAGGCCCGGATCGCGATGACGACGCCCATGATCAGCAGCGCCGGCCCGAGGACCCGCGTGGCCTTGGCCCCGCCGTTCGGGCAGGATCGCCGGCCAGCGGTTGCTGGAAGACCGAGTCGACGAGGACGAACGACGATCAGGGCCACGCGCGCCGCCGATCGCCCAGCGCTGCCCGCCGATCGGCGAGAAGCTGACCGTGAGGTCACCGGCGTACGACGCGGAGTAGGTCCAGGCGAGCAGCGCCGCCGAGGCACGATGACCCGGCACCCAGCACGGTCAACGGCATGGCGAAGCGGCCGTAGCGGGCCGCACACCAGGCGAGGAACCGGTTCTGCCACTTGCGCGATGCGGCGGTCTCCGTCGAGGAGCGTTCGGTCGAGGTGATGTCAGTCATGCGCGGTCCGCCACCTTCTCGCCGAGCAGGCCCTGCGGCCGGAGCAGCAGCACCAGGATCAGGACGGCGAACGCGCCGACGTCCTTCCAGGCCGAGCCGTTCGGGAAGTACTGCGTGATCATGACCTCGATCACGCCGATCAGCAGCCCGCCGACGACGGCGCCGCGGATGTTGCCGATCCCGCCGAGGACCGCGGCCGTGAAGGCCTTGAGGCCGGCGATGAAGCCGATGTTGAACTGGATGTTGCCGGTGCTCAAGCCCTGGGCGACGCCGGCCACAGCGGCCAGGCAGGCGCCGAGGACGAACGCGATGACGATGATCCGGTCGGTGTCGATGCCCATCAGGCGGGCGGTGTCCGGGTCCTGCGCGGTCGCCCGCATCGCCCGGCCGGTGCGGCTGGTGGCGACGAACCGGTCCAGCGCGATCATGCTGACCGCGGCGAGGAAGACGATCAGCACGCGACGTCTTGTCGACGGTGACGCCGCCGATGTTGATGGCGTTGCCGGACAGCAGCGAGGGGTACGGCTTGGCGGCGCCGCCCTGCCAGAGCCGGATCGACTCCTGCAGGAAGACCGAGACGCCGATGGCGGTGATCAGCGGGGCCAGCCGCGGTGCGTGCCGCAACGGCCGGTAGGCGAACCGCTCCATGATCACGGCGATCGCGACGGCGGCGACCATGCCGCCGAGGATCATCGGTGCCAGGACCCACAGATGGCTGCGGCGACCCGAGCAGGGTGAAGACGGCCAGGGAGCCGAACGCGCCGATCATGAAGATCTCGCCGTGGGCGAAGTTGATCAGCTGGATGATGCCGTAAACCATCGTGTAGCCGAGCGCGATCAGCGCGTACAGCATGCCGAGCACGATCGCCGTTGGCCAGCTGCTGCATGAAGTCCGACACCGGGCGACTCCCCTAGTCCGTTGGCCGAGTCAAGCGTGGGGGGCCCGGCCGCTGCCGGGCCCCCCACACCTTATGGAGCGATCACTGCGGAGGACTAGCCCTCGAGGCTGCCGGTCTTCTCCGGCTTCCAAGCGCCGCCCGTGACCTTGTAGACGGTCAGGACCTTGGCCTTGGCGTCGCCGTACTGGTCGAACGCGACGTCACCGGTGGCACCGGAGAAGCTGACGCTCGCCATCGCGGCCTCGGTCGCCGTACGCACCGCGTCGTCGACCTTGTCCTTGCCCGCGAGCGAGGTCTTCAGGGCCTGGATGATCGCGTTGGCCGCGTCGTAGGCGTAGCCGCCGTAAGCACCCGACGGGTCCTTGTAGTCGGCCGCCGTGTAGTCGGCGACGTACTGCTTGGCCGAGTCGAGCTGGTCCAGCGGCGCACCGACCGAGGTGGCCAGGTCACCGTCGGACTTGGCTGCCCGCGAGCTTGATGAAGTTCGGGTCGAAGATGCCGTCGCCACCCATGAGCGGGACGTTCAGCCCGGCTGCCTTCATCTGGTTGGACAGCGGACCCGCCTGCGGGAACTCGCCGCCGTAGTAGACCGCCTGCGGCTTCGCCTGGGCGACCTTGCTGATGACACCCGGGAACTTCTTGTCGTCCGGGTTGACCGTCTGCGCGGTCACGATCGTGCCGCCGAGCTTCTTGAACTCCGCGGTGAACGCCGCGACCAGGCCGGCGCCGTAGGTCTTCTGGTCGGAGACCGTGGCGACCTTGGTGAACTTCGCGGTGTTGTACATGTACTGCGCCGCGAACGGGCCCTGGACCGAGTCGGTGGTGCAGACCCGGAAGTAGTTCTTGTTCGGCCGCGACGGGGCGGTGGCGAAGTTCGCGCCCTGGGTCAGCGACGGGTTGGTGTTGGCCGGCGAGACCTGCACGATGTTCGACTTGTCGAGCACCGGGATGACGGTCTGGGCGACGCTGGAGTTCAGCGTGCCGACGACGCCGACGACGCTCGTGTCGGACGCGAGCTTGGTCGCGGCCTGCTGACCGGTGGCCGGGGTGGCCTGGTCGTCCTCGGCGTCGACCTTGAAGGTCCAGCCGGCGATCGTCTTCTTGTCGTTGGCCTGCTTCACCGCCAGCTCGACCGAGTGCTGGATGCCCAGCCCGAGCGGCGAGAGGTCACCGGTCAGGGGGGCGATGACGCCGATCGTGGCCGTCTTGCTGCCTCCGGAGCTGCTCGAGCCCTTGCCGTTGCTTCGCGAGCCGCATGCGCTCAGGGCAAGCGACGCTGCCAACAAGGGCACGCCGATTTTGACGATGGACCGCACAAATTCCTCCTGTGCCTGGCCGTGCCGGTCGGCACGAGCTGACTGCCTTCCGCCGGTAGTGTCGACGGCAGTACGACGCGCACCCTAGCCCCCAAACCTCCGGCGGCAGCAGTGCCCCGAGCAAGGGTTGATCGTGTCGTGACCATTCCGTTGCAATTGAACGGAGCCCTCGTGCAAACGTGTACAGGCGGCGCCGACCGCGCCAGACCTGGTCCAGACCCGCCTCAGACCTCGGCGGTCGGCTCCACCACGGCGGCCGAGGCCGGTACGCCGGGGATGCCGGACAGCACCGCGTCGGCGACCTCGCGCATGGACAGCCGGCGGTCCATCGAGGTCTTCTGGATCCAGCGGAAGGCGTCCGGCTCGGTCAGCCCGAGCTGAGGTCATCAGCATCGACTTGGCCCGGTCGACCCGCTTGCGGGTCTCGAACCGCTCGGCCAGGTCGGCGACCTCGGCCTCGAGGGCGACCAGCTCCGCGTGCCGGGACAGCGCGATCTCGATCGCCGGCACCAGGTCGGCCCGGGTGAACGGCTTCACGACGTAGGCCAGGCCCCGGCATCCCGGGCCCGCTCGACCAGCTCGCGCTGGGAGAAGGCGGTCAGCATCACGACGGCCGCGAGCCGCTGCTCGCCGATCCGCTCGGCCGCACTGAGGCCGTCGAGCCCGGGCATCTTCACGTCGAGTACGACGACGTCGGGCCGGTGCTGCTCGACCAGCCGCACGGCCTCCTCGCCGTCGCCGGCCTCCCCCACGACGTCGTAGCCCTCCTCGCGGAGCATCTCGACCAGGTCGAGCCGGATCAGCGCCTCGTCCTCGGCGACGACGATCCGGCGGCCGGCCGTCGTCGACGGAGTGGAGGGAGTCGACGGAGTCGAGGGACTCGTCGGAGTGGTCACCTGAGCCCCCTCCGACCAGCCGATAAGGTCGAGGCTGCGCGACAACGCCCCGATAGCCCAATTGGCAGAGGCACCGGATTCAAGTCCCGGCCAGTGTGGGTTCGACTCCCACTCGGGGTACACATCGGTTCGAGACGTCGGCGTACGCCGGGGCGTTCTGCGCGATGACGTCACCGATCCGGTGCACCCGCACAGCGTTGGTCGACCCGGGGATCCCAGGGGGCGAGCCGGCCACGATGACGACCTCGTCGCCGGGCACGCAGCGCCCGGCGTCCAGGAGGGCCCGCTCGACCTGAGCCACCATCTCGTCGGTGTGCGTGACGTACGGCGTCAGGAAGGTCTCGATGCCCCAGCTGAGAGACAGCTGCGAGCGCACCGAAGCCTCAGGAGTGAATGCCAGCAACGGGATTCGCGACCTGAGCCGGGCCATCCGCCGGGCCGAGTCGCCGCTCTGGGAGAAGCAGACCAGGTACTTCACGTCGAGGAACTCGGCGATCTCGGCGGCCGCCGCGGTGATCACGCCGCCCTTGGTGCTGGGCCGGCTGCCGAGCGGGGCGATCCGCTCGAGGCCGTGCTCCTCGGTGTTCTCGATGATCCGGGCCATCGTCGCGACGGCCTCGAGCGGGTGCTTGCCCACGCTGGTCTCGCCGGACAGCATCAGCGCGTCGGCGCCGTCGAGGACGGCGTTGGCGCAGTCCGAGGCCTCGGCCCGCGTCGGTCGGGAGTTCTCGATCATCGAGTCCAGCATCTGGGTGGCCACGATGACCGGCTTGGCGTTGCGGCGGGCCAGCTCGACGGCGCGCTTCTGGACGAGCGGCACCTGCTCCAGCGGGAGCTCGACGCCGAGATCACCGCGGGCCACCATCAGCCCGTCGAAGGCGGTGACGATCTCCTCGAGGTTGGCCACGGCCTGCGGCTTCTCGATCTTGGCGATCACCGGCAGGCGCACGCCTTCCTGGTCCATGATCCGGCGGACGTCCTCGACATCGGCCGCACTGCGGACGAAGGACAGCGCGATCATGTCCGCCCGCAGGTGCAGGCCCCAGCGCAGGTCGGCCTCGTCCTTCTCCGACATCGCGGGGACGCTCACGGCGACGCCGGGCAGGTTGAGCCCCTTGTTGTTGGAGACCACGCCGCCCTCGAGCACCTCGGTCACGACGCGCGGCCCGTCGACCTCGACGACCTGGACGCAGACCTTGCCGTCGTCGATCAGGATCCGGTCGCCGGGGCGCGCGTCACCGGCCAGGCCGGCGTAGGTCGTCGACACCAGGTCGCGGTCGCCCGGGACGTCCTCGGTCGTGATCGTGAAGCGGTCGCCGACCCCCAGCTCGACCGGGCCGGAGGCGAACCGGCCGAGCCGGATCTTCGGTCCCTGCAGGTCGACCAGGATGCCGACGGCGTGCCCGCTCTCGTCGCTGGCCCGCCGGACGGCGCGGTAGGTCTCCTCATGGTCTTCGTAGGCCCCGTGGCTCAAGTTGAGCCGCGCAACGTCCATGCCCGTGTCGATGAGCTTGCGCAACATCTCGGGGGTGGAGGTGGCCGGACCGAGCGTGCAGACGATCTTGGCTCGACGCATGTGCTGACCCTATTCCGTGCGGTAAGAAAGCGTTTGCGGGGCCCGGTCCCCGGGCGCGGGGGCGTACGACGAGTGCTTAGACGACAAGAGGACGGTCCGTCGGCCGGATCGGCGCCGGGAGGGTGCTGGTGACCGGTCCCGGCGTCGCCCGCGAGCCCGACGCACCCAAGTAGGCGTCGACCCCGGCGGCGCACGAGCGGCCCTCGGCGATGGCCCAGACGATCAGCGACTGGCCCCGGCCGGCATCGCCGGCCACGAAGACCCCCGGGACACTGGTCATGAAGGCGTCGTCGCGCGCGATGTTGCCCCGGCCGTCGAGCTCGACGCCGAGCTGCTCCACGACACCCGCGCGCTCCGGCCCGACGAAGCCCATCGCCAGCAGCACCAGCTGGGCCGGGATCTCGCGCTCACTGCCGGCGACCGGCTCGAACCGGCCCTCGACCAGCTCGACCTCGACCAGCCGCAGCCCGGCGACGTTGCCCGCTTCGTCGCCGACGAACTCCTGGGTGTTGACGGCATAGACCCGGTCGCCGCCCTCCTCGTGCGCGCTGGAGACCCGGAAGGTCATCGGGTAGGTCGGCCACGGCTGGGCCGACGGCCGCTCCTCCGGTGGCCGGGGCAGGATCTCGAGCTGGGTGAGCGAGCGGGCGCCCTGGCGGATCGCCGTGCCGAGGCAGTCGGCCCCGGTGTCGCCGCCACCGATGATCACGACGTCCTTGCCGGCAGCGGTGACCTGGCCCTCGACCGGCTCGCCGAGCGAGGCCCGGTTGGACGGCGGCAGGAACTCCATCGCCTGGAGGATCCCGCCGAGCTCGCGGCCGGGCACGGGCAGGTCGCGCGCGACCGTCGAGCCGACCGCGAGGACGACCGCGTCGTAACGGTCGCGCAGCTGCTTGCCGGTGAGGTCGTGGCCCACGTCGACGCCGGCGCGGAAGCGGGTGCCCTCGGCCTCCATCTGGGCCAGCCGGCGGTCCAGGACCGACTTCTCCATCTTGAACTCGGGGATGCCGTAGCGGAGCAGCCCGCCGATCCGGTCGGCCCGCTCGAAGACGGCGACCGTGTGGCCGGCCCGGGTCAGCTGCTGGGCCACCGCGAGGCCGGCCGGGCCGCTGCCGACGACCGCGACCGTGCGGCCGCTCAGCCGGTCCGGCGGGCGCGGCGCGACGTTGCCGTCGACGAAGGCCCGCTCGATGATGCTGACCTCGACCTGCTTGATGGTCACGGCCGGCTGGTTGATCCCGAGCACGCAGGCGGTCTCGCACGGCGCCGGGCACAGCCGCCCGGTGAACTCCGGGAAGTTGTTCGTCGCGTGCAGCCGCTCGGCCGCGTCGGTCCAGTCCTGCCGCCAGGTCAGGTCGTTCCACTCGGGGATGAGATTGCCGAGCGGGCAACCGTGATGGCAGAACGGGATCCCGCAGTCCATGCAGCGACCGGCCTGGCGGCGCAGCTGCTCGCCGTCCTGCACCTCGTAGACCTCGTGCCAGTCCATGATCCGCACCGGCACCGGCCGCCGCGTGGGCAGCTCGCGGGCGCGAGTGGTCAGAAAGCCTTTGGGGTCAGCCATTTGCGGCCTCCATGATGCGCGGCCACACGTCGCTGCCGTCCGGGTCAAGGCCTTCGTCCCGCGCGGCCTGACGGACCTCGACGACGCGGCGGTAGTCGCGGGGAACGACTGCGGTCAAACGGCTTCGGGCGCTGTCCCAGTCCTCGAGCAGCCGGTGTGCGACGGCCGAGTCGGTCTCCTCGGCGTGCCGGGTCACCAACCGGCGTACGTCGTCGGACTGCTCGTCGCTGAGCGCCGACAGGTCGACCAGCTCGGGGTTGACCCGGCCCGGCCGCAGGTCCAGGACGAAGGCGGTGCCGCCCGACATCCCGGCCGCGAAGTTGCGGCCGGTGCGGCCGAGGACGACGACCGTGCCGCCGGTCATGTACTCACAGCCATGGTCCCCGACGCCTTCGACGACGAGGACGGCGCCGGAGTTGCGGACGGCGAACCGCTCGCCGACCTTGCCCCGCAGGAAGACCTCGCCGCTCGTCGCTCCGTAGGCGATCACGTTGCCCGCGGCGATGTTCTGCTCCGCCGCGAAGACGGCGGACCGCTCGGGGCGGACGACGACGCGGCCGCCGGACAGGCCTTTGGCCACATAGTCGTTGGCGTCCCCGAACAACCGCAGCGTGATGCCGGCCGGCAGGAACGCCCCGAACGACTGCCCGGCCGAGCCGGTGAGGGTCACGTCGATGGTCCCGTCGGCCAGCCCCTCGGGATAGAGCTTGGTGACCTCGTTGCCGAGCATGGTCCCCACGGTGCGGTTGACGTTGCGGACCGGCAGCGCGATCCGCACCGGCTCACGGTGCTGCAGGGCGTCGTGGCTGAGCTCGATCAGGGTCAGGTCGAGGGCCTTCTCCAGACCGTGGTCCTGGGTCGTCGTGTTGTGCCGCGGGCTGCCGGCTCCGCCGAGCGGCTCGACGACCTCGAAGATCGGCGACAGGTCGAGCCCGGAGGCCTTCCAGTGCTCGATGACCGCCGTCGTGTCGAGTGCGTCGGCCTGGCCGATCGCCTCCTGGAGGGTGCGGAAGCCCAGTGCCGCCAGGTGTTGCCGCACCTCCTCCGCGATGTACTCGAAGAAGGTCTCGACGAACTCCGGCTGGCCCGAGAACCGTTGCCGCAGCTCGGGATTCTGGGTCGCGATGCCCACCGGACACGTGTCGAGGTGGCAGACCCGCATCATGATGCAGCCGCTGACCACCAGCGGCGCGGTCGCGAAGCCGAACTCCTCCGCGCCGAGCAGAGCGGCGATGACGACGTCGCGCCCGGTCTTGAGCTGGCCGTCCACCTGTACGACGATCCGGTCGCGAAGTCCGTTGAGCAGCAACGTCTGCTGGGTCTCGGCCAGGCCGAGCTCCCAGGGCGCGCCGGCGTGCTTGAGGCTGGTCAGTGGGGCCGCGCCCGTGCCGCCATCGTGGCCGGAGATCAGGACGACGTCGGCCTTGGCCTTGCTGACTCCCGCCGCGACCGTGCCGACGCCCACCTCCGCCACGAGCTTGACGTGGACCCGGGCGTCGCGGTTGGCGTTCTTGAGGTCGTGGATCAGCTGAGCCAGGTCCTCGATGCTGTAGATGTCGTGGTGCGGCGGCGGTGAGATGAGGCCGACACCGGGCGTGGAGTGGCGGGTGCTCGCGATCCACGGGTAGACCTTGTGCCCGGGCAGCTGGCCGCCCTCGCCGGGCTTGGCACCCTGGGCCATCTTGATCTGGATGTCACTGGCGTGGGTGAGGTACAGGCTCGTGACGCCGAACCGACCCGACGCGACCTGCTTGATCGCGCTGCGCCGGGCCGGGTCGAGCAGCCGGTCCGCGTCCTCGCCGCCCTCGCCGGTGTTGGAGCGGGCCCCGATCCGGTTCATCGCGACGGCCAGCGTCTCGTGCGCCTCCTGGCTGATCGAGCCGTAGCTCATCGCACCCGTGGAGAACCGCCGCAGGATCGCCTCGACCGGCTCGACCTCGTCCACTGGCACCGGCGGGCGCTGCCCCTCGCGGAAGGCGAACAGGCCGCGCAGGGTCATCAGCCGGCGGGCCTGCTCGTCGACCCGGCTCGTGTACTGCTGGAAGACGTCGAAGCGCCGGGCCCGGGTCGAGTGCTGGAGCCGGAAGACCGTCTCCGGGTCGAACAGGTGCGGCTCGCCCTCACGCCGCCACTGGTACTCGCCGCCCACGGCGAGCCGGCGGTGCGGCGGCTGCAGCCCGTCCGGCGGGTAGGCCGCGGCGTGCCGGCCGGCCGCCTCGGCCGCGATGACGTCGAGGTCGATGCCGCCGAGCTGGGTCGTCGTACCGGTGAAGAACTCGTCGACCAGCGCCTGACTGAGGCCGATCGCCTCGAAGACCTGCGCCCCGCGGTAGGACGCCACCGTGGAGATGCCCATCTTGCTCATCACCTTGAGCACACCCTTGCCGAGCGCCTTGAGCAGGGACTTGACCGCCTTCTCCGGGGTGATGTCGGTCAGGACGCCCCAGCGGACGAGGTCCTCGACGGACTCCATCGCGAGGTAGGGGTTGACCGCGGCCGCGCCGTAGCCCACGAGGAGGGCCACGTGGTGCACCTCTCGCACGTCGCCGGCCTCGACCAGCAGACCCACCTGGGTGCGGGTCTTCTCGCGGATCAGGTGATGGTGCACCGCGGAGGTCAGCAGCAGCGACGGGATCGGCGCCAGGTCGCGGCCCGAGTCGCGGTCCGAGAGGACGACGAAGCGCGCGCCGGCGGCGATGGCGGCCGACACCTCGGCGCAGATCTCGGCCAGGCGGGCCCGTAGCGCGGCTCCCCCACCAGTGACGTCGTACAGCCCCTTGACGACGACCGTGGCGTAGCCCGGCAGGTCGCCGTCGGCGTTGATGTGGACGATCTTGGCCAGCTCGTCGTTGTCCAGGACCGGGCCGGGCAGGATCAGCTGGCGGCAGTGGGCGGCCGTGGCCTCGAGCGCGTTGAGCTCGGGCCCGATCGTCGAGCCGAGCGAGGTGACCAGCTCCTCGCGGATCGCGTCGAGCGGCGGGTTGGTCACCTGCGCGAACAGCTGGGTGAAGTAGTCGAAGAGCAGCCGCGGCCGGTCCGAGAGCACCGCGACCGGCGTGTCCGTGCCCATCGACCCGATCGGCTCGGCGCCGCTGCGGGCCATCGGGGCGAGCAGCAGTCGCAGCTCCTCCTCGGTGTAGCCGAAGGTCTGCTGGCGCCGGGTCACCGACGAGCGGGTGTGGACGATGTGCTCGCGCTCCGGCAGGTCGGCCAGGTGCAGCAGGCCGGCGTGCAGCCACTCGTCGTACGGGTGCTGGGCCGCGAGATCGGCCTTGACCTCCTCGTCGGAGACCAGGCGGCCGTGCTCGGTGTCGACCAGGAACATCCGGCCCGGCTGCAGCCGGCCCTTGCGGACGACGGTCGCCGGGTCGAGGTCGAGGACGCCGACCTCGCTGGCCAGGACGACCAGTCCCTCGTCGGTGACCCAGTAGCGACCGGGCCGCAGCCCGTTGCGGTCCAGCACGGCGCCGATCAGCGAACCGTCGGTGAAGGCCACGCAGGCCGGCCCGTCCCACGGCTCCATGAAGGTCGCGTGGAACTCGTAGAACGCGCGCCGCGCGGGGTCCATCTCGGTGTGGTTCTCCCACGCCTCCGGGATCATCATCAGGACGGCGTGCGGCAGCGAACGGCCGCCCAGGTGCAGCAGCTCGAGCACCTCGTCGAAGGTCGCCGAGTCACTCGCCCCGGGCGTGCAGACCGGGAACAGCCGCTGCAGGTCGCCCGGGATGAGGTCGCTGGCGAGCTGGCTCTCCCGGGCCTGCATCCAGTTGCGGTTGCCCCGGACGGTGTTGATCTCGCCGTTGTGCGCGATCAGCCGGTAGGGGTGGGCCAGCGGCCAGGACGGGAAGGTGTTGGTCGAGAACCGCGAGTGGACCAGGGCCAGCTCGGTCTCGAAGGTGCGGTCGGACAGATCGGGGAAGAACGGCTCGAGCTGCCCGGTCGTCAGCATCCCCTTGTAGACCAGGGTGCGCGCCGAGAGCGAGGCGAAGTAGAGGCCGAGCTCGAGCTCCACCCGCTTGCGCAGGCAGAACGCCAGCCGGTCCAGGGCGATGCCGGCCGTCACCCCGTCGGCTGCGACGACGACGAGCTGGCGGAAGTAGGGCATGCAGTCGCGCGCCGCCTGGCCGACCAGCTCGGCCGCCACCGGTACGTCGCGCCAGGTGAGCACCCGCAAGCGACTCCTCGGTCGCGATCCGCTCGACCTGGCCGCTCCAGCGCCCGTCGCTCGTCGGCGTCGGTCGGCAGGAAGGCGAGGCCGACGGCGTAGGCCCCGGCGGCCGGCAGGTCCAGGCCGGCGCTCTCGCGCAGGAACCGGTCCGGCATCTGGATCAGCACGCCGGCGCCGTCGCCGGTGTCCGGGTCGGCGCCGGTCGCGCCGCGGTGGTCCAGGTTGCGCAGCGCCGTCATCGCGTGCTCGACGATGTCGTGGCCGGGCGTGCCTCGCATGGTGGCCACGAAGGCGACCCCGCAGGCGTCGTGCTCGTGCTCACCGTCGTACAGACCGACGGCGCGAGGCGCTGCGGAGAGGGGGCGGCCGTAGGTCATGGAGTTCACCGTCCTGACAGGTCGTAGAGCTCGCGTGGACGGCGTCGGCCCGCGATCGGCTACACCTTAACAGCGCTGTTACAGGGCCGTCGTGTCCCGAGGCGTGGACTCAGCGTCCGAATCCTGAGACGGCGCCTCGGGTTCCGTGGCCGGCGGCCGGTGTCGGCTCGCGGCGGCCGGCCCGGACGAAGAACGCCAAGGCGCCCGAGGAAGACCACCAAGGCGACGTAGTCGTTGAGCCGGAGCCCGAAGAAGTGATGCGCCTCGTCGACCCGCAGGTACTCGATCCAGGCCCGGCCGACCGTGTAGAGCATCACGTAGGTCGCGAAGGCCCGGCCCCGGTCCAGCCGGTAGCGCCGCTCGAGCAGGACGACGGCGACCGCCACGCCGATGCACCACAGCGACTCGTAGAGGAAGGTCGGCTGGAAGGTGCCGAGCACCACCGGATGGCCGGCGCTGTCCCGCACGGCCCGCCCGGCGCCCTCGTCCCACTGGTGGATCTGCAGCCCCCAGGGCAGCGAGGTCGCCCGGCCGTAGAGCTCGTTGTTGAACCAGTTGCCCCAGCGACCGCAGGCCTGGGCCAGCGCGATCCCGGGCGCGGCGCAGTCGGCGAACATCCAGAAGCTGACCCCGCGCCGCCGGCAGGCCAGATAGCCGCCGAACGCCCCGAGCGCGATCGACCCCCAGATGCCCAGGCCGCCCTGCCACACGTAGAGCGCATGGACCGGGTTGCCGCCCTTGCCGAAGTACGGCTCCGGGGTCGTGATCACGTGGTAGATCCGGCCGCCGACGACGCCCAGCGGCACGGCGTACGTCGCGACGTCCAGACCGATCCCGGGCGGGCCGCCGCGGGCCACCCAGCGCCGCTCGGCGACGTAGACCGCGACGACGATGCCGGCCAGGATGCACAGCGCGTAGGCCCGCAGCGGGAACGGGCCGAGATGCCAGACCCCTTCGGTCGGGCTCGGGATCGTCGCCGGCAGGGCCAGGGTCACCGCCTCACCCTAAGCCTGCGCGGCGGCGCTCCCCGGACACCATGCGGACGGTCAGGAAACTCCCAGGTGCCGCCCCTTACCCTGCTCGGGTGGCGGAACGACTCACCAAACGACAGCGGCAGGACCAGATCCAGGCGAAGGCCGCGGCCCGTCGGGCCGAGCAGGCCCGCAAGGAGCGGATGCGACGTCTCTACACGGCTGTCGGCGCCGTCCTGTCCGTGGTGGTCGTCGTCGCCGCGCTGGTGATCGTGAAGGTGACCACGGGCAAGAGCGACAAGACGCCCGGCCACCGCGAGCGGGTTGGCCTCGGACGCGGTCCTCAACGCACTCGGCGGCATCAGCGGCACGACCTACGACACCGTCGGTGCCGGCAGTCGGTCGCAGAGCCTGCCGAAGGCGATCACCGACGCACCCGCACTCACCGCCGACGGCAAGCCGAAGGTGCTGTACGTCGGCGCCGAGTTCTGCCCGTTCTGCGCGGCCGAGCGCTGGGCGCTGGTCGCGGCCATGGGCCGGTTCGGGTCGTTCTCGAACCTGGGCCAGACCTCGTCCTCGGGGACCGACTCCTACCCGAACACCGCAGACGCTGTCGTTCCACGGCGCGACCTACTCCAGCTCGGAGCTGTCGTTCACGGCGTACGAGACGACCGACCGGGACCGCAAGACGCTGGACCAGGTCTCGGCGGCGGACGAGGCGGTGGCCGCGAAGTACGACGCGCCGCCCTACGTCGAGCAAGGACTCGGCCGGCGCCATCCCGTTCCTGGACATCGGCGGCAAGTGGATGATCAGCGGCGCGAGCTTCGACCCCGACGTCCTCAAGGGCAAGACCCACGAGGAGATCGCCACCGCGATGGGCGACCCGAAGAGCGACATCGCCAAGGCGGTCGACGGCACGGCCAACGTCATCACGGCGGCGCTGTGCACGTTGACCAAGAACGCACCCACAGCGGTCTGCTCCTCGACCGGCGTCAAGGCGGCGACGACCAAGCTGCTCAATGCCAGCTAGCCGGGCGGCCACCCCGGTCGGCGTGATCTGGTCGTCGCTGGTCCTCTGTGTCCTCGGTCTGGGCGTCGCGGCCTATCTCACGTTCGAGCACTACACCGCGTCCCGGACCCTCGCCTGCTCGGACAACGGGGCGATCAACTGCCTGAAGGTCACGACGAGCAGCTACTCCAAGGTGCTCGGGATCCCGGTGGCGCTGCTCGGGCTGCTCTTCTTCGTGGCGATGACGGCGCTGTGCCTGCCGGCCCTGTGGCGCGCCGCCAACCCGAACGTCCGCCGGGTCCGGCTCGCCGCCGCTGCCGCCGGGATGGTCTCGGTGCTCTACCTGGTGTGGGTCGAGCTGTTCCGGGTCGACGCGATCTGTCTGTGGTGCACCGCGGTCCACGTCCTGACCTTCGCGCTGTTCGCCCTGGTCGTCATCGAGTTCACCGGCGCCCTGTCCCTGGACTGAGCTCGCCGCTCGGTCAGACCGCTTGCGCTGCGCCGGACCGTACGCCGGCGGCCAGCTCGGCGCTCAGCGCCCGCACCGCCTCGACGCCCGCCTGGGGCGACGCCGCATCGGTCAGGCAGCGCACCAGAGCCGAACCCACGATGACCCCGTCGGCGTACCGGCCGACCTCGGCCGCCTGCTCACCGGTCGACACCCCGAGGCCCACGCACACCGGACGGTCACTCACCTCACGCACCCGGCCCACCAGCACCCGCGCCGTGTCGCCGACCGAGGACCGCACCCCCGTGACGCCCATCGTGGACGCGGCATAGACGAAGCCGCGGCAGGCCTGCGTTGTCGCCAGCAGCCGGGCCGGCGTCGAGCTCGGCGCGACCAGGAAGACCCGGTCGAGGTCCTGCGCCTCCGCGGCCTCCAGCCACTCCCCCGCCTCGTCCGGGATGAGATCGGGCGTGATCAGGCCGGCCCCACCGGCCGCGGCCAGGGCGGCCGCGAACGGCGAGATGCCATACCGCTCAACGGGATTCCAGTACGTCATCACCAACGCCGGCGCGCCGGCATCGACCACAGCCGCCACGGCGCGGAACACGTCGCGGGTCCGCGTCCCACCGGCCAACGCGACCTGCCCGGCGTGCTGGATGACCGGCCCGTCCATCAAGCGGGTCGGAGTAGGGCACCCCCACCTCGACGATGTCGACCCCGCCCTCGACCATCGCGCGCATCGCCGCGATCGAGGTGTCGACGTCGGGATAGCCCACGGGCAGATAGCCGACCAAGGCCGCGCGGCCCTCCTGGCGGGTCCGCGTCAGCGTCGGGCCGACGCCGCTCACGACTGGCCCGCGGCCGGCTCGTCGAGCAGCCCGAACCAGCGCGCCGCCGTGTCGACGTCCTTGTCACCGCGACCGGACAGGTTGACCAGGATGACCGCGTCCGGCCCGAGCTCGCGCCCGACCCGCATCGCCCCGGCCAAGGCGTGCGCGCTCTCGATCGCCGGGATGATCCCCTCGGTGCGGCAGAGCAGCCCGAAGGCCTCCATCGCCTCGGCGTCGGTGACCGGCTCGTACGACGCGCGGCCGGTGTCGTGCAGCCAGGAGTGCGCGGGCCCGACGCCCGGGTAGTCCAGCCCGGCCGAGATCGAGTGGCTCTCGATGGTCTGCCCGTCCTCGTCCTGGAGCAGGTAGGAGCGCGCGCCGTGCAGCACGCCCGGCGCCCCGCCGCTGATCGACGCGGCGTGCCGACCGGTCTCGATGCCGTCGCCCCCCGCCTCGAGACCGAGCAGCCGGACCGAGGGATCGTCGACGAAACCGGCGAAGATCCCCATCGCGTTCGAGCCGCCGCCGACGCATGCGCACACCACGTCAGGCAGCCGGCCGACCAGCTCGAGCATCTGGGCCCGCGCCTCGTCACCGATGACCCGCTGGAACTGCGCCACCATCGTCGGGAACGGGTGCGGGCCGGCGACCGTGCCGATCAGGTAGTGCGTCCGGTCGACCGTCGTCACCCAGTCGCGCATGGCCTCGTTCATCGCGTCCTTGAGCGTCTTCGAGCCGGTGCCCACCGGGATCACCTCGGCACCCAGCAGCCGCATCCGCGCGACGTTGAGCGCCTGCCGCCGGGTGTCCTCCTCGCCCATGTAGACCGTGCACTCGAGGTCGAAAAGTGCTGCGGCCGTGGCGGTTGCGACGCCGTGCTGTCCGGCGCCGGTCTCGGCGATGACCCGGGTCTTGCCCATGCGCCGGGTCAACAGCGCCTGGCCCAGCACGTTGTTGATCTTGTGCGAGCCGGTGTGGTTGAGGTCCTCACGCTTGAGCAGCACCCGGGCGCCACCGGCGTGCGCGGCGAAGCGCGGCACCTCGGTCAGCAGGCTGGGCCGGCCGGTGTAGCTGCGCGCCAGCTCGGCCAGCTCGGCGAGGAACGCCGGGTCGGCCAGGGCCGAGCGGTAGGCCGCGTCGAGCTCGTCGAGCGCGGCGACGAGGGCCTCGGGGACGTAGCGCCCGCCGTACGGGCCGAACCGACCGGCCGTCGTCGCGGGCTGTTGGGTGGGCGTGGTCATGGGTCAGGCCGTCCTCACGAGCCGGAGCCGCGGGCCGAGCCGATCGCCGGATGGGCACCGGCCGCGACCAGGTTGGCCACGGCCGTGCGGGGGTCGGAGCCGGTGACGAGCGCCTCGCCGACGAGGACGGCCGTGGCACCGGCGCGGGCATACTCCAGCACGTCGTGCGGCCCGCGCACCCCGGACTCCGCGATCCGGACGACCTGGTCGGGGATCAGCGGGGCGAGCCGGGCGAAGGCACTGCGGTCGACCTCGAGCGTGCGCAGGTCGCGAGCGTTGATCCCGATGACGCGGGCGCCGGCGTCGAGCGCCCGCAGCACCTCTTGCTCGTCGTGGCACTCCACCAGGGCGGTCATCCCGAGCGAGCGCGTGCGCTCCAGCAACGACACGAGCGCCGGTTGTTCGAGGGCCGCGACGATGAGCAGAACCAGGTCCGCGCCATGCGCCCGGGCCTCCCACACCTGGTAGCTGCTCACGACGAAGTCCTTGCGCAGCACCGGAACGTCGACACACGAGGCGACGGCCACGAGGTCGGCCAGCTTGCCGCCGAAGCGCCGCTGCTCGGTCAGCACGCTGATGACGCTGGCGCCACCGCTCTCGTAGTCCCGGGCCAGCGCCGCCGGGTCGGCGATGGTGGCCAGCGGGCCTTTGCTCGGGCTGGCCCGCTTGACCTCGGCGATGACCTTGATGCCGCCCGCGGCCGACAGGACGGCGTAGCCGTCACGGGCGCTCGGCAGCCGCGATGCGCGCTCCTGGAGCTGCGCGAGGGTTACCTGACTCCTGTCGAGCGGCGAGGTCCTCTCGGACGCCCGCAAGGATGTCATCGAGGACACTCACGACCCCGATGCTAACGAGCGCGGCCGTGATCGGCGTAATCGCGCCGCCGAACGGCGGGGGTTACTTCGTACTGATGACGAGGTCGTGGGCGACCTTGTCGTGCCAGCCCTGCTGCCGGCCGCTGTTGTCGAACAGCACGGACAGGTAGACGACCAGCGCGCCGATCCCGCAGAAGAAGCTGCCGACCGCGGGCAGGATCCAGCGCAGGAACGAGGGACCCCAGCCCGGGACCTGCCCGTTCTCCTGCAGCACGACCTTCACACCCATGACCTGCTTGCCCAGGGTCTGGCCGCGCAGCGCGATCAGGACGACCTCGTAGGCGATCTCGATGAGGAGCAGCACCAGGATGGCCAGGAAGAAGCCGGCCACGCCGAGGCCCGAGGCCGTGGTGTTGGTCAGCTGACCGGTGTTGGGGTCGACCTTGATGGTCGAGCTGCTCGCGAACAGGCCGAAGCCGCCGATGGTCATCACGATGATGGCGACGACCCAGAGCAGGACGCCGTCGATGAGCCGGGCGACGAGGCGCTGCCCGATGGTCGCGACCTTCACGGTGCCGAGCCCGGCGATCTCGACGTAGCCGCTGTGCGCCTGCGCGTGGCCGGCGACGCCCGGCGGGGGCATGGCCGCGTAGCCGGGAGGTGTGGCGGCGTAGCCGGCGGCGGAGCGGGCGGCGGGGGCGGCGGTGCCGTACGACGGGGGCGGGCGGCGGTCGGCGGGGTGGCGGAGGCGGCCTGCCCGGCGCCCGGGTCGGGCGCGGCGTACGGGTCGGGAGGGGTGCCTGGCTGCTGCGGGTCCGGAGATCCCGGCTGGTCGGTCATGAGTTCCCCTTGGTGCCTCGGACGGCCGCTGTTCGGCTGTCTCGTGCGTGAGGCTACTGGCCCATGACCCGTTTATGGCCCAAGCCAGCCGATTCCCGGCAGGTTTCGCAACACCCCGAAACCGACGGCCACGGCCAGGAACGCCCAGGCGCAGCCAGACCGGCAGATCCCAGTCGCGGCGCCGGCCCAGGGCAGCCCGCCGGATCCAGGCCAGCAGGGCCAGCACGGCAACCGGGAGCAGCAGCGACCGCCAGCGGGTTGCGCTGCAGCGCGTCGACCGGGTGGCCGGTGGCCAGGTCGTGCACCGCGCGCAGCGTGCCGCAGCCGGGACAGGCGTAGCCGGTCAGGTAGAGGAACGGGCAGGTCGGGTAGTGGCCGGCCTCGTTCGGGTCGACCGCGGCGACGTACGCCGTGCCGACCACGACCAGGGCAGCGACGGCCAGCGGCTCCCGCGCCGCACGGGCGCGGGCGAGCAGCGTCGCGGCCGGCCCGGTGCGGGCGGCGAGGCTCAGGGGTTGCGCCCGGCCGGCGGGTGGACCCCGAAGCCGGCCATCTGCAGGACCCGGCCGGCGATCAGGCCGAGGACGAGATGACGCCGCCGATGACCGCCGATCGGCACGTTGGTGATCACGATGGCGAGGCAGATCAGGAACGTGCCCGACCAGGATCAGCGCGACGAGGGTCCAGGAGGCGAGGCTGTGGCCGTGGCTCTCGTCGTGCTCGTCGGTCGCGGCCGATGCTGCCGGTCCGTGCGCGGGGCGGGCGGATCCCTGGGTGGCCATCGATGGTCTCCTCGCAGCTCAGTCGGTACGGCGCCCAGTGTGTCAGGACCGGGCGCGAAGTCCCATCAGGCGGTCGGGTCCTCGCCCCGCGAAAGCGCGTCCCAGGCCACCTCGGGCTCGGTCGGGTCGGCCGGCCGGCTCGCGGTCGGTCGGCGTCGCCCGGCGCGTCGTAGCGGGCGGACAGCCCGCTCCACCCCCGCCCGCGGACGACCGTCGTCGCGCCGGCCAGCACGATCGGCACCGCGGCGACGACGGCGACCCAGGGCCAGCTGGTCGAGGCGGCGCGTCACCGCGGCCAGTCCGCCGGTGCGCCCGGTGGCCTGCCGCACCGACTCCTCGGCCGAGCCGGCCGGGCCGTTGATGACGCTCACGCGGCGGACGCGATGGCCCCGCCGGCCGCGACCAGCAGCAGGCCGGCCACCTGACGACCGACCCGGCGCATCGTCACGGCGGTCACGGCTGCGGCCAGGGCCACGAGGGCCGCGGCCGGCACCAGCGCCGCCACATCGCGACCGTCGGGATGCAGCCGGCCGCTGCCGACCAGCGGGTCCTTGACCGTGACGTCGAGCCAGGGCCGGGTCGCCGTCAGCAGCGCCAGGGCGGCACCGACCACGCCGAGGGCGAGGACGGCCAGCCGCTCGCGACCGGCCGTCATCGCGCCGGTCGGAGCCGGGCCGCCGTGGCGACGGCCCGCAGCACGGCCATCGACTTGTTGACCGACTCCGCGTACTCGACGCTCGGCACCGAGTCGGCGACGATGCCGGCCCCGGCCTGGACATAGGCCACCTGGTCCCGGATGACCGCCGTCCGGATCGCGATCGCCATGTCCAGGTCGCCCGCGAAGTCCAGGTAGCCGACCGTGCCGCCGTACAGGCCGCGCCGGCTCTCCTCGAGCTCCTCGATCAGCTCCATCGCCCGCACCTTGGGGGCGCCGGACAGCGTGCCGGCGGGGAAGGTCGCGGCCAGCGCGTCGTACGCCGTTCGGTCCTCCCGGAGCCGGCCGACGACGGTCGAGACGATGTGCATGATGTGGCTGTAGCGCTCGACCGACATGAAGTCGAGCACCTCGACCGTGCCCGCGTCGCAGACCCGGCCGATGTCGTTGCGGGCCAGGTCGACCAGCATCACGTGCTCGGCGCGTTCCTTGTCATCAGCCAACAGTTGCTCGGCGTAAAGCGTGTCTTCCTCGGGGGTCGCGCCGCGCGGCCGCGAGCCGGCGATCGGGTGCATCATCACGTGGCGCCCGTTGACCTTGACCAGCGCCTCGGGACTCGAGCCGACCACGTCATAGACCCCGCCGTCGGGCATGGGCAGCCGCAGGAGGTACATGTACGGGCTCGGGTTGGAGATCCGCAGCACCCGGTAGACGTCGAGCGCGTCGGCCGGGCAGTCCAGCTCGTAGCGCTGGGACGGGACGACCTGGAAGACCTCGCCGGCCCGGATCGCCTCCTTGGCCTGCTCGACGATCGCCTCGTACGCCGCCTGGCCGCGCTGCTCCCGGGGCCGCGGCACCGGCGACTCCAGGACGGCCACGCTGCTCGGCGGCGTCCGACGACAGGTCGCGCGGTCATCGCGTCCAGCCGCTCGACCGCGTCGGACCAGGCGTTGTCGACCCGCTCGTCGGTCGAGTCGTAGTTGATCGCGTTGGCGACCAGCAGGACCGAGCCGTCGCTGTGGTCCATGACCGCCAGGTCGGTGGCCAGCAACATGGTGATCTCGGGCAGCTTGAGGTCGTCGATGGTGTCGTCGGGCAGCCGCTCCCAGCGCCGTACGGCGTCATAGGTGATCGCGCCGACCATGCCGCCGGTCAGCGGCGGCAGTCCCTCGAACGCCTCGGTGCGCAGGACCTCGACCGTACGGCGCAGCGCCTCGAGCGGGTCGCCCGATGTCGGCACGCCGACCGGTGGCTCGCCGATCCAGAGCGCCTCGCCGTCGCGCTCGGTCAGCACCGCCCGGGACCGGGCGCCGACGATCGAGTAGCGCGACCACACTCCCCCGTGCTCGGCCGACTCCAGCAGGAAGGTGCCCGGGCGGTCCTGGGCCAGCTTGCGGTAGAGGCCGATCGGCGTCTCGGCGTCGGCGAGCAGCCGGCGGACCACCGGGATCACCCGCCGGTCCCGCGCGAGGTCGCGGAACTCCGGCAGCGCCGGCCAGGTCGAGCCGTAGGACAGGTCCGGGGTCATGCGCCGACCTCGTGGTCGATGTCACCGGCGACGGCCAGGGCACCGGCGTCGAAGCAGCTGCGCGAGCCGGTGTGACAGGCCGGGCCGACCTGGTCGACGGACAGCAGCAGCGCGTCGCCGTCGCAGTCGAGCGCGGCGGCGCGCACGAGCTGGATGTGGCCCGAGGTGTCGCCCTTGCGCCAGTACTGCTGCCGGCTGCGGCTCCAGTAGGTCGCCCGGCCGGTGGTCAGGGTGCGGCGCAGCGCCTCGTCGTCCATCCAGCCCACCATGAGCACCTCGCGGGTGTCGTGCTGCTGGACGACGGCGCAGATCAGACCGGCGGCGTCGCGCTTGAGGCGGGCGGCCAGGTCGGGGTCGAGGGAGACGTCGGAGGACACGCGCCCATTGTGACGCCTAGGTCGAGCTCAGCTGCGCGGTCCAGCTCGCGTGCAGCTCGGAGTACCGCCCGCCCGCGGTCGCGAGCACCGAGCTCGGGCCGCGCTCGACCAGCCGGCCGGCGTCCATGACCAGCACCTCGTCCGCGGCCTGGGCCGTGGACAGGCGGTGGGCGATCGAGATCGCCGTCCGACCGCGGGTGAGGCTGTCGAGTGCCCGCTGGATCCGGACCTCGGTCGCCGGGTCGACCGAGGAGGTGGCCTCGTCGAGGACCAGCAGGTCCGGGTCGGCCAGGTAGGCCCGGGTCAGGGCGACCAGCTGCCGCTCGCCGGCCGAGAGCGACTCGCCGCGCTGGCCGACGGCGGTGTCGATGCCGTGCGGCAGCCCGTCGGCCCAGTCGAGCAGGCCGAGCTCGGTCAGGGCGAGCCGCACCTCTTCGACGCTGGCCTCCGGCCGGGAGAACCTGCAGGTTGTCCAGCACCGTGCCTTCGAACAGGAAGCCCTCCTGCGGCACGAGGACGACCCGCTCGCGCAGCGAGGCGAAGGTGACCTCGCGCAGGTCGACGCCGTCGATCAGCACCCGGCCCTCGACCGGGTCCATCAGGCGGGTGAGCAGCTTGGCGAACGTCGTCTTGCCCGACCCGGTCTCGCCGACGACCGCGACCCGGGTGCTGGGCTCCAGCGTGAGGTCGATGTCGTGCAGCACCGGCCGGCCGCCGGGATAGGTGTAGCCGACGTGCTCGAAGGTCACCGTGATCGGCCCGCGCGGCAGCGACTGGCCGGCCGGACCCGGGTCGGCGACGTCGGCCGGTGTGTCGAGGACGGCGATCACCCGGCGCCAGCCGGCCACGGCGTTCTGCAGCTCGTTGAGGACGTCGGTCGCGGTCTGCACCGGGCTGGTGAACAGCTGCACCAGGAACAGGAAGGCGAGCAGCTCGCCCAGGGTGATCCGGCCGTGGGCGCCGAGCCAGGTGCCGGCCACGACGACCACCGCGGTGGTCAGGCCGGAGGTCAGCACGCCGGTGCTGAAGGTCAGCGCCACCCGGGTCTGGGCCGCGATGGCCGCTTTGCGGTGGGCCTGGACCGCGACGTCGACCCGCTGCTGCGTGCGCCGCTCGACGGCGTAGGCGCGCACGGTGGCCGCTCCGACGACCGCCTCGGACACCGCGCCGAGCAGGTCGGCGACCCGTTCGCGCACCCGCGAGTAGGCCAGCGAGACACCGCGCTGGAAGACCCGGGCGCCGAGCAACAGCGGCCCGAAGCAGAGCCACACGAGCACCGTCAGCAGCGGGGAGTAGATCGCCATCAGGATGGTCGCGACCGCGAGCTGGGCGATCGACAGCACCAGCAGCAGACCGCCGAACTGCACGAACTGCGAGATCGTGTCGACGTCGCTGGTGACCCGGCTGACCATCGAGCCACGGCGCTCGGCGTTCTGGGTCAGCACCGACAGGTCGTGCACGTGGCGAAAAGCCTTGACCCGCAACGTCATCAGCCCGGCCTCGGTGGCCCGGAAGAGCCGCAGGTTGACGGCGTAGGCGCAGAAGCCGGTCAGCACGACCGCGACCGCCGCGCAGGCGACCAGGATCGCCACCCGGCGCACGTCCGGACCGCCGTCCGCCTGGATGCCGCCGTCGATGGTCTGCTGCACCGCGAGCGGCACGACGACGCGGCCCAGTGTGGCGACGAGGGCCAGGGTCAGGGTGATTCGGCCACCGCGGGTGATCTCGGGCGACAGGACGAGCCCGCGGCGTACGGTCTGCCAGACCGAGCGACCGGCCTGCGCCGAGATCTCGGCCGTGGTCTGCGCGCTCACGAGCGGACCTCCTCGTCGGCCGCGACCGCCGCGCGCTCGGCCGCCTCGCGCTCATACGCGTCGACCAGCGAGCGGTAGCCCTCGTTGCGGGCGAGCAGCTCGGTGTGGGTGCCACGGTCGAGGATCCGGCCGTGCTCGAGATAGGCGACCTCGTCGGCGAGGGCGATGGTGGCCTTGCGATAGGCGACGACCACGACGGTCGGGGCCGGCCGCCCGTCTCGCTGGCGGCCCTGCGTGTCGCTCGGGTCCGGGCGCAGCCCGGCCAGGATCGCGGCCTCGACGGTCGGGTCCACCGCGCTGGTTGCGTCGTCGAGGACGAGCAGCCGCGGCGAGCGAACTACGGCGCGGGCCAAGGCGATCCGCTGGCGCTGGCCACCGGACAGAGTTGCGCCGCGCTCCCCCACCATCGTGTCCAGGCCGTGCGCCAGACCGGCGACGAAGCCGTCGATCTGGGCCAGCCGGAGCGCGGCCCAGACCTTCTCGTCGCCCTCGGCCTCGAGCCTGGGGTCGCCGAGCGTGATGTTGCCCCGCACGGTGTCGTCGAAGAGGAAGGTCTGCTGGGGCACCAGCGCCGCGTGGGCGGCCACTTCGCCGCGCGCGCCCTCGCGCAGGTCCACGCCGTCGAGTCGCACGACGCCGGAGCCGGGGTCGACCAGCCGCACCAACAGGGTCGTCAGGGTCGACTTGCCACTGCCGGTCGGACCGACGAGGGCCACGGTCCGGCCGGGCTCGAGGGTCAGGTCGACGCCGTGCAGGACCGGGCAGCGGCGTGCCGTCACTGTCGGCGTACGCGTAGCGCGACGCCGTCGAGTCGCACCTCCGCGCTGCGGTCGGAGGCCCAGACGTGGTCGCCGTAGCCCAGCGAGCCGCGGGCCATCAGGACGGCGTTGACCCGGTCCCAGCCGACGACCGCGCGTGGCAGCTCGCCCAGGACCCAGCCCAGGGAGCGGACCGGGAAGGCGAGCAGCGAGAACAGGTAGGCGACCTGTACGACGTCGGCCGCGTCGATCGCCCCGCTCTTGACCCGGGCCGTGCCGGCGACGAGCACGGCGAGCGTGCCGAGCGTCGGCAGCGCCTCGATGACCGGGTCGAACGTGCCGCGGGTGCGGCCGACCAGGACGTTGGCGTCGCGCAGCCGGGCCGAGACGACGCCGAACCGCTCGGCCTCCTGCTCCTCGCGGCCGAGGGCCTTGACGACGAGCGCGCCGTCGAAGCTCTCGTGGGCGACCCCCGACACGTCGGCCCTCAGCTGCTGGGCCCGGGTGACCCGCGGCGACATCCGGCGCTGGAAGACCCCGTTGATGACGACCAGCGCCGGGAAGACGGCCAGGCCGATCAGGGCGAGCACCGGGTCGGCCAAGACCATCGCGACCGCGGCCACGAAGAGCATCACGATGACGCCGAGGCCCATCGGCAGCGGCGCGAAGACGTTCCAGGTCGCCTCGACGTCGGCGTTGGCGTTGGAGAGCAGCTGGCCGGCCGGGTGTTGCTGGTGCCAGGAGAGCGGCAGCCGCAGGTACTGCCGGGTGACGGCCTGACGGTAGAGCGCGCCGAGGTTGAACATGACGCGCCCGGCGGCGACCCGGCGACCGACCACCCCGATCACCAGCAGGACCGTGACCACGGCCAGCCAGCCCCCGGTGCCGACGAGCTGGCCGGTGGTCACGTGGTGGCGCTCGAAGGCCGGCTGGACGTAGGTCGAGACGACGTGGCCGAGGACGACGGCCTGGCCCGCGGTCATCACGCCGTACAGGGTCGAACCGGCGACGGCGACCGCGAACGGTCGGGGCGCCTGCCGGATGCCGGTGGCGAGAACGGATAGCCCTCGACGCATGGACGGCGCGCCGGGGCTACTCACTCGGTACAGCCTGTCATGCCGGGCCGACAACTCTCGGCGGCTGTGGCCACGGGGCCGATTGTGCGTAGCGCCCGGCCGGGCCACGATGTGCCGCGGAGGCGGCCATGACACAGGACGCGCAGTCACCCGAGCTCGACGGGTTCGGCGAGCTCGGCGGGCTCGGCGAGGGCTTCGAGGTCGAGGTCGAGGGCGGGGTTCTGCGCGGCTGGCTGGCCGGATCGGGTCCGCCGGTCCTGCTGCTGCACGGCGGCCCGGGGCTCTCGACGGGCTATCTCGCCCCGGTCGTGGCCGAGCTGTCCGACGGCTACCAGGTCGCGACCTACCAGCAGCGCGGACTGGCGCCGTCGACCGCGCAGGCGCCGTACGACGTCGGGACGCAGGCCGACGACGTCGCCGCGGTGCTCGACCGGCTGGGCTGGGACCGCGCGGTGGTCGTCGGGCACTCGTGGGGCGGCCACCTGTTGCTGCACGTCCTCGCCGACCACCCGGACCGGGTCGCAGCGGCGGTCGTCGTCGACCCGCTGGGCGGTGTCGGGCGACGGCGGGGGTGAGCTGTTCGTCGCCGAGCTGATCCGCCGACTGCGGCCGGGCGTCGCCGACCGGGTCAACGAGCTGGAGGCCCTGCTCGAATCCGGGGCCGGGACGCTGGCCGATGCCGACGAGCAGCTGCGGCTGCTGTGGCCGTCGTACTTCAACGACCCGTCGGCGGCTCCGGTCATGCCGCATGTGCCGCAGTCGATCGAGACCAACCAGAAGACGTTCGAGTCGTTGCAGGCCGAGCTGCCCGGGTTGGCCGCGCGGCTGTCCGGGCTGCCGATGCCCGACGCTGTTCGTCCATGGGGCGGGCAGCCCGATGCCGGTGACGGCCTCGACCGACACCGCCGAGGCGATCGGGCCGGCGGCGCGGGTCCGGGTGGTCGAGGGCGCGGGGCATTTCGTGTGGCACGAGAGGCCGGGCGTCGTGCGCGCTGCCGTGGACGAGCTGGTCGGGCTGACCGCCGGCCCGAGGCAGCCGCGCGTGCCTCGGGGCGGTCGGGCACGATAAGGCTGTGGCGACCTCACTCCCGTCTGCGGCCCATGACATCTGACGACCGTGCCGTCGTCGCCCGGCTGTGGCAGCTGTACTCCCACGACATGGCCGACGTCCGCGGCATCTGCCCGAACAGGCAGGGTCTCTACCGGCTCGGCCGGCTGCCGTCGTACTACGACAACCCCGACTGCGCGGGATCGGTGATCGACCCGACGAGGGGTCGCCGGTCGGCTTCGCGTTCGTCGATGGGATGACCGATGCGACCCGAAGGATGGTGACTTCTTCGTGGTGCGCGGCGCGCGGCGGCTCGGGCTGGGCTATGCGGCGGCGCAGGCCCTGCTCGCGCGCGTATCCGGGGTCGTGGGAGATCGGCTTCCAGGTCGAGAACGTGGGCGCACCGGAGTTCTGGCGCCGCGTCGTGACCGACACCGTCGGCGCTGACTGGCGCGAGGAGGAGCGACCAGTGCCGGGCAAGCCGCACATCCCCGACGACCACTTCCTCCTCTTCGACTCCCCGGCGCGCTGACCGCCGGCCATCAGTGCTCTAGAACGTCTCGCCCGTGCGCCAGGCCATCTCCTGCAGCTCGAACGTGTTGCCGTCGGGATCGGCGAAGTCCGCGCCCTTGACGCCGCCGCCGAAGTCGTGGACCTCACCGACGTCTACTCCTCGGCGGACCAGCTCGGCCCGCGCCTCGACGACGTCCTCCACGACCAGGTGCAAGCCTCGGACGCTGCCGGGCTCCCCGGCGTACACATCCAGCCCGGTCCCGAATCCGATCGAGCAACCCGAGCCCTCCGGCGTCACCTGGACGATCCGGACGCCCTCGGCAGGCTGTACGTCGACGTCCTTCGTGAACCCGAGCTGGTCGGCGTAGAAGGCGATGGCCCGCTCGACGTCCGAGACCGGGATGCGGGATCAGTTCCAGCTTCATCTGCATCGGAGTCGCGCTTCCGTCGGCTGTCATGGTCCGCGCGATCATTCCACGCGCTGAGAAGACTCATCGTTTGTTGGCAAGTGACCCACCTGAGTGGGTCACTTGCCAACAAACTCGAAGCGACCGCCGGAAGGCGGGTCATCGGGTCGGCTGAGACAATGGTCTGGATGACTACTTACGCGCGGCGCGAGCGCGCCGCCCTCTGCAACACGCTGCGGGCCGTCGGCCCGGACGCCCCCACCTTGTGCGAGGGCTGGACTGCGCGCGACCTGGCCGCCCACCTCGTGGTGCGCGAGCACGCGCCCATCGGCAGCCTCGGCATCTGGCTCAAACCCCTGGCCGGCTACACCGAACGTGTCCAGGCCGAGCTGGCCAGCCAGCCCTGGGAACAGCTGATCGACCAGGTCGCCGCCCCACCTGCGCTCTGGCACCCGGTCCGGCTGGGCAAGCGGATCGAGCAGGTCTTCGACGACGGCGAGATGTTCGTCCATCACGAGGATCTGCGTCGCGGCGATGGCATCGCCCGCCCTCGCGACCTGACGCCTGAGGACGAGCAGGCGCTGTGGGCGGTGCTCAACGGCACCGGCAAGCTGGCTTTCCGCAAGAGCCAGGTCGGGATCGTCGTCGACGTGCCCGGTCGCGACCCGGTGCGGCTGCACGACCACGGCGACCGGACGGTGACCCTCCGCGGACCGGTCGGTGAGGTGCTCCTCGCGGCGTACGGTCGGGCGCGCGCTGCCGAGGTCGAGATCGACGGCAGCCCGCAGGACGTCGCCCTGCTCGGGGCCAGCGCGCTCGGCCTCTAGAGAGGCCAACAGCCAAACCCGGTCAGCGCACCGGGTGCCCGGCCGCCCCCAGCGCCGCCTTGACCTGCGCGATCGACACCTCGCGGTAGTGGAAGACGCTCGCCGCCAGCACCGCGTCGGCCCCCGCCTCGACCGCCGGCGCGAAGTCTTCGACCGAGCCCGCCCCGCCGCTCGCCACGACCGGCACATGCACCCGCGCCCGGACGGCCCGCACCATCTCGAGGTCGAAGCCCTGCTTCACCCCGTCGGCGTCCATCGAGTTGACGACGATCTCGCCCGCGCCCAGATCCTCGCCACGGCCGACCCACTCGATCAGGTCCAGCCCGGTGTCCCGCCGCCCGCCGTGGCTCGTGACCGCGAATCCGCTTGGTGTGTCTGGGGATCGGCGGGCATCGACGGACAGCACGACGCACTGTGAGCCGAACCGCAGCGCCGCCTCCCTCAACACCTCCGGCCGAGCCACCGCAGCCGAGTTGAGCGAGACCTTGTCGGCACCGGCCCGCAGCAGCGCGTTGACATCGTCCGGCGTCCGCACACCGCCACCCACCGTCAAGCGGGATGAAGACCTGCTCCGCCGTGCGCCGTACGACGTCGTACATCGTGCTGCGCTCGTCGGACGAGGCGGTGATGTCATAGAAGACCAGCTCGTCCGCACCCTCGCGGTCATAGAACCGGGCCAGCTCCAACGGATCGCCCACGTCGACGTTGTCGAGGAACCGGACCCCCTTGGTGACCCGGCCGGCGTCGACGTCGAGGCACGGCACGACTCGGACGGCGACGCTCACCGCGACCAGCCTAGGGACGCGCGGGCTCCGCTTCTGGATCGGGTACGACGACCGTGCCCGCCTCCCCGCGAGCAGCCACCGGCGATCAGGTCCAGCCGGCCGATGACCGCGCGCGGGCCCCGCCGTTCTCGACGAACCGGCAGGCCGCCTCGACCTTGGGCCCCATCGAGCCCCCGCCGAAGTGACCCTGCGCGGCGTACGACCGCATCTGGCTCACCGCGACGACGCCGATCGGCTCGGCCTGTGGCGTGCCGAAGTGCAGCACCGCGGCATCCACGTCGGTCGCGATGACCAGGACGTCGGCCTCGATCTGGTTGCCGAACAGCGCGGCGGTCAGGTCCTTGTCGATCACGGCCGGCACTCCGCGCACCGAGCCGTCCTCCTGGCGGACGACCGGGATGCCGCCCCCACCCGCCGCAACGACCACAAACCCGTTGTCCACCAACGTTTTCACCGCATGGAAGTCGATCATGCGACGCGGCTCGGGCGAGGCGACCACCCGTCGCCAGCCCCGCGCTCCGCGGTCCTGCCAGATCTCGCCATGTTCGACGAGCAGCGCGGCGTCGGCGGCCGGGAGATAGCGACCGATCGGCTTGCTCGGCTGGGCGAAGCCCGGGTCATCGGCATCGACCAACGTGCGACTGACCACGGCGCACACGTGCAGCGGCAACGCGCGCGCCGCCAGCGAGCGCTCGAGCGCGTTGGCCAGCTGGAAGCCGATGGTCGCCTGCGTCATGGCGTCGCACCAGTCCAGCGGCATCGGCGCCACGTCAGCGGCGGCGAGCTCGTTCATCAGCAACAGGTTGCCGACCTGGGGGCCGTTCCCATGGGTCAGGACCACCTCGTTGCCGTCGGCCGCGACGGTGGCGATGTGCTCGGCCGCGATCGCGATCGCCGCCATCTGCTCGGCCGGTCCGGACGTCCCGTCCGGTGCGGTCAGCGCGTTGCCCCCAAGGGCGATGAGGACCCGCACCCAGCGGACGGTACGCCGATAACCTCGCCGGATGCCGGAGGTTGACCTGCCCGCCGCACTGGCGCGTCGCATCCGGGCTGCGCCGGCGAGAGCGGGCGAGTGCCGGATCCTGGCCGTCGACGGCCCCAGTGGGGCCGGCAAGTCCACCCTGGCCGCAGCCGTCGCGGCGGAGCTCGGCGCGCAGGTTGTCCAGCTCGACGAGCTGATCCCCGGCTGGGACGGCCTGCGAGCCGGCCCCGTCCTCGCCCGGCGCGACGTGGTCGAGCCGATCGCCCTGGGCCGGGACGGCGGCTACCGGCGCTATGACTGGGTCCGCCAGGAGTACGCCGAGTGGCAGGCCGTCCCGCGGGCCGACCACCTGGTGCTCGAGGGCTGTGGTGCCGGAGCCCGCGAGCTCGCGCCGTACCTGTCGTTGCTGGTCTGGGTCGACGCCGACGTCGAGCTGCGGTTCGAGCGAGGTATCGCCCGGGACGGCGAGGCCTTCCGGCCGCACTGGACGGCCTGGGAGCGCGAGTCGCAGGAGTTCTTCGCCCAGGAGCGGACCCGCGAGCGGGCCGACGTCGTGGTGGACGGCAGTCCTGAGCTGGACTAGGCGGTGCCGGACTAGCCGGTGCCGGACTAGGCGGTGCCGGCGGCGGTGCCGTCAGCGTGCCGACCGCAGACACCGGCCGCGGCGACCTGCTTGGCGAAGGTGCGCGAGCAGCCGGGTGCGGTTGGCCAGCAACCACCTTCGGGTCGGTCGACACGCCCTCGACGTACAGCAGGCCGAGCACGTTGCCGGCCGGGATGGCGACGATGAAGCCGGTGGTCGTCACCTTGTTCTTGTAGGTGATCCCCTGGCTGAGGACAACCGTGCCCTTGGGCAGGCCGGCCGGGGCCTTGGCCGCCTTGACGACGCCGGACACGCCCTTGTCGAACGTGGTCTTGGGGCAGGTCTTCGGCGCGCGCTGGTAGGCCTTCAGGGCCGCCGCCACGCCGCCGGGCCGGTAGGCCACGACCTCGCTGGCGATCTTGACCTGGGCCTTGGTCGGGTCCTGCGAGGCCCAGCCCTTGCTCAGCCACGACGACTGGATCCGGTCGACGCGGGCGAAGTCCGACCCGTCGACCTTGGCGTAGCCGCAGGCGATGAACGTGCGCACGCCCAGGCCGCGGCTCTCGTGCGTCGATCTCCTTCTGCCGGACCAGCTTGACCTGCGCGGTGGTCAGCTGAGCCTTGGTCAGCGCCTTGCGGATCGCGGCCGACGCCGCGGCCTGCGCGGCCCCGCTGGTCGCGGTCGTGGCCGTCGGGCTCGGCGTCACCACCGCGGTGCTGCTCGGCGTCGGCGCCTTGGCCGGGTCACTCGCCGGAGGAGCATCGCGGCCAGACCGAGCAGGGCGAGCACCGCGAGCGCGGTGGTCGTCGTACGCGCGTGCATGAGCTCCTCGACAAGCGGTGATACCGGGTGGAACAACGACGCTACCAGCGGTTTCTTCGGGTCGGCCGCATCCGCGACACACGGACCGGCGCCACCCGGTGACGGAGCGGTGCGCCCTACGATCCGGTCATGGCCACCCGGACCACGGCGGACCGGCTGCGCGAGCTCTCCGGGGAGCTCGGCCCGCGGGCCCTGCGCCGGGGCCGGATGTCGGTCCGGGCCCGGGTCCGCCGGCTGGGCGCCCGGTCCTGGCACATCGGCCAGTGCGCGGTCGCCGCGTCGGTCGCCTGGCTGCTGGCCCGGCACCTGCTCGACCACCCCGCGCCGTTCTTCGCGCCGGTGGCCGCCATCGTCAGCCTGGGCACGTCGTACGGCCAGCGGCTGCGCCGGGTCGCCGAGGTGACCGCCGGGGTCGCTCTGGGCGTCGGCATCGGCGACCTGTTCGTCCGCTGGGTCGGCACCGGCTGGTGGCAGATCGCGCGTCGTCGTCGCCCTGGCGATGTCCAGCGCGGTCCTGCTCGACGCCGGCGCCCTGATCGTCACCCAGGCCGGGGTCCAGTCGGTCGTCGTGACGACGCTGCTGCCCAACCCGCACGCCGGCCTGAGCCGCTGGCTGGACGCCGTGGTCGGTGGTGTCGTCGCGCTGGTCGCGGCCGCGATCGTGCCGCGCGCGCCCCTGCGCCGTCCGCGGCAGGAGGCGGCCGACGTCATCAAGGTCCTGGCCGACCTGTTGCGGGAGGCCGCCCGCAGCGCGCAGGACGGGGACGAGGAGCGGGCCGTCGCCACGCTGACCCGGGCCCGGGACGAGGACTCCTCGCTGGCCGACCTGCGCGCGGCCGCGGCCGAGGGTCTGGACATCGTGCAGTCCTCGCCGTTCCGCCGGCGCAGCGACCAGGACGTGCGGCTGATGGCCGACCTCGTCGTGCCCGCTCGACCGCGCCCTGACCAACGCCCGGGTCCTGGTCCGGCGCTGCGTCCAGCTGGCCCGCACCGGAAGCCCCGCTGCCGCCCGAGTACGCCGCGTTGGTCGAGCAGCTGGCCGACGCCGTCGACGAGATCGGGGCCGAGCTGCGGATCGGCCGGACGCCGATCGCGGCCCGCGGTGCCCTGGTCGCCGTGGCCGCAGGCCACCGCCACGGTCCCGCGCAGCAGCGACCTCTCGGTCGAGGTGATCCTGGCCCAGGTCCGCTCGATCGTCGTCGACCTGCTGCAGGCCATCGGCCTCGACCAGGACGCGGCCGCTCGACGCCCTGCCGCCTGCCCGCGAGCCCCGACGGGTGACCTCGGCCTAGCCTGGACCGATGATCACGCCGGACACCAAGGACTGGACCTGGGTCCTCGAGGCGCCGTGCCCGGAGTGCGGCTACGACGCCTCGACGGTCGACCCGGCCGACATCGGCGACCGGACCCGGGCAGGCGCATCCCCCGCTGGCAGGCCGTGCTGGCCAGCCCGACGACGCGCGAGTCCGGCCCGAGCGAGGACGTCTGGTCACCCGCTGGAGTACGCCTGCCACGTCCGCGACGTGTTCTCGACGTTCGACGGCCGGCTGCAGCTGATGCTGGCGGTCGACGACGCCGAGTTCGCCAACTGGGACCAGGACGTGACCGCGGTCGAGAGCCGGTACGCCGAGCAGGACCCGGCGCGCCGTGTCGGTCGAGCTCTGGCCGCGGCCGGCGTCGCGATCGCGGCGCGGTTCGACGGCGTCTCCGGTGCCCAGTGGGACCGCACCGGCGCGCGCAGTGACGGCGCGGTCTTCACGACCCGCACGTTCGGCCGGTACTTCCTGCACGACATCGAGCACCACCTGCACGACGTCGGCGGCTGAGCCGTCGACCGGCCGGGCTCGACGGGCTCCCAGACCGACGCGTCGTGGGCGAAGAGCACCCGGCGCGGGTCGAGGTCGAGCAGCCGGTCCATCCAGGCCGGCGACAGTGGGCAGCGGCGGCGGCGAGGCCGTCCCGGCGGGCCTGCGACGGCCAGCACGTCCGCGGCGAAGTCCGATGTGTGGTCGTGGGACTGCCCGGCCAGTACGACGGTGCCGTCTGTGCAGCTGATCACGAGCGACTGGTGCCCGTCTGTGTGCCCGGGCGTCGGCAGCAGGAGCACTCCGGGCAGCAGCTCCACCTCGCCGTCGACCTCCTCGTAGCGGACCCCGTCGAAGTCGACGAGCTCGGGAACGGTGTAGTCCCCGGCCCGCGCGGCCTCGAGCTCGCGGCGCTGGGTCGACGATCGGCGTACCGGCCAGCAAAGGGTTGCCGCCGCAGTGGTCGAAATGCAGGTGGCAGTTGACCACGAGGTCGATGTCCTCGAGGCGAGCGCCGTTGCGCTGCAAGCGCATCCGGCAGACGCGATCCGGTCGGGGCGGTACCACTCCTCGGTCTCGTCGCCCCGCGTCGCCGATGCCCGTGTCGAGCAGGACCGTGCCCTCGGGTGGCGGACCAGATAGCCGAGCACGACCTCGACCCGGGGCTGCTCCGGTCCCGGTCTCCTCCGGCGGCCGGATGAACCGGCCGAGCGGCATCCGGCTGATGTCGTCGATCCGCAGCATCGCGACATCATCCCTTGGCCGCACACGTCAGGCAGGTCGCCGCGGCCGGGCGGGCCTCCAGCCGGGCCGCTCCGATCGGCCGGCCGCAGACGACGCAGGTGCCGTAGCTGCCGTCGGCCAGCCGGGCCAGCGCGGCGTCGATCTGGGCCAGATGGGCCTGCGCCACAGCCCTGAGCGCCTGGGCCTGGGCGCGCTCGAAGGCGATGGTCGCGCCCTCGGGGTCGTGCTCGTCGTCGGTGTTGGCGCCATCCGTCGCCCGCGACCACGGCGCGATCGCGGCGTCGAGCTCGGCCACCCGGGCCTCGGCCTCGGCCCGCTCGGCCGGGAGGCGGGCCTCGACGACACTGACAGGCGGCGTCGTGTTGGATCGGCTCCATGATCAGAGAGCATGCCGTGCTGCCCGTCATCCCCGGTCAGGAGCAGGCCTTCGAGGCGGCCCTCCAGGAGGCGCTGCCGCTGATCGCCGGCTCGCCCGGCTTCCGGCGGATCAGCGTCTCGCGCGGCGTCGAGTCGCCCGAGCAGCTATCTGCTGCTGGTGGAGTGGGACAGCCTCGAGGCCCACACCGAGGGCTTCCGCGGCTCCCCGGACTACCTGCGCTGGCGGGACCTCCTGCACCACTTCTACGACCCGTTCCCCGTCGTCGAGCACTTCGCGGAGGTGGTGAGCGGATGAAGTTCACCGGCACGCTCAGCGAGGCCAGCGGCGCCGGCGGGCGCTGGGTCGAGTGCCCGTTCGACGCCCAGAAGGAGTTCAACCAGGCCCGGCCGCCGGTCGTCGGGACCATCGACGGCCAGCACCCATGACCGCACCGTGAAGCTCGGCCTCTGCTTCCCGCCGACGTTCGAGCCGGAGCGGCTCGGTCCGACTCGCTCGCGCGGCCGACGCGGCCGGGCGTGGACGAGCTCTGGGTGTGGGAGGACTGCTTCAAGGAGAGCGGGATCGCCAGTGCCGCAACGGCTTTGGCCACCACGACTCGCATCCAGCGTCGGCATCGGCCTCCTGCCCGTGCCGCTGCGCAACGTCGCCGTGACGGCGATGGAGATCGCGACGCTGGCTCGGCTCTTCCCGGGCCGGTTGATCACCGGCATCGGACACGGCGTGCAGCCGTGGATGGCCCAGGTGGGCGCGCGGGCCGAGTCACCGCTGACCCTGCTCCGTGAGTACGCCGAGGCGTTGCGCGCCCTGCTGGCCGGCGGTCCCGTCACCGTCGCTGGTCGCTACGTCACATTGGACGCGGTCGAGCTCGACTGGCCGGCCAGCCCGGCCCCGCAGCTGTACGGCGGCTCGGTCGGGCCGAAGTCGCTCGCGGTCATCGGCGAGCTGCTCGACGGCCTGATCCTGGACTGGTCGACCCCCGAGCAGCTGCGCTCGGCCCGCGCGCTGGTCGACCCCCTGGCTGCGGCCGCCGGCCGGGCGCCCCTGCCCATCGTCACGACCCTGATCGTCGCCAGCGGGCCCGGAGCAGCCGACCGGGTCGCCGCCGAGCAGGGCCGCTGGGACCTCGAGCCGGGCGGCTTCGGCGGCATCGGCGGCACCCCGGGCGAGATCGCGGCCGCCGTCCTGGACCTGGCCGCGGCCGGCGCGTCCAGCGTGGTCCTGCAGCCCACGGCCGACGAGCCGGACGCCGAGCGCCCTGGTGGGCGGCGCGATCCGCGAGGTCGCAACGATTCTCGCCGGGTGAAGTCCGCCCGGCTCGGTCGACCATGTGAAGGTGACCGAGCCAGCAACCCGCCCCGCGACCGAGTCGGTGTGGAGCTATCCGCGCCCGCCGCTCGTGCTGGGCTCGGCCGAGCACGTGCTGGTCGAGTTCGGCGGCGTCGGTCATCGTCGACACGCCGCCGCTCGCTCCGGGTGCTCGAGACCAGCCACCCGCCGGTCTACTACGTCCCGCGCGAGGACATCGCGCCCGGCTCGCTGCGTCGCCGTTGCCGGCACGACGTACTGTGAGTTCAAGGGCCACGCGTCGTACTTCGACGTGGTCGGCCGCAACGGCCGGGTGGCCCGCCGGGCCGCCTGGCACTTCCCGACCCCGACGCCGCGGCTTCGAGGCGCTGACCGGCCACATCGCGTTCTACCCGGGCCGGATGGACGGCTGCTTCGTCGACGGCGAGCGGGTGCAGGCCCAGGACGGCGACTTCTACGGCGGCTGGATCACCGAGCCGGGTCACCGGGCCGTTCAAGGGCGCGCCGGGCACGCCGGCTGGTAGCCCCGCTCACGGCGAGACCGCCGGTCAGGTCAGGTCGGCCGGCCGGTCGACGTCGCGCGGGCTGCCCAGCCCGGTGCAGTCCACCTCGAGGACCGAGCCCGGGTTGGCCTGCAGCCAGGCCCGCGCCGCGATGTCGCCGACAGCGAGCTCGGCGACCGCCGACCAGACCGCGCGCCGAGAGCAACACCGGATGACCCCGTCGCCCGCCGTACGTCGCGATCGCTGCCGGCGGCGGCCGAACCCAGCTCGACGAGGCGGCGTACGGCGTCCGCCGTGAGCCACGGCGTGTCGACCAGGAAGACCACAGCCGCTTCGACCTCGGCGTCGCCCGGCTCACCGGACCCGGCGAGATCCGCCAGCCCGGCCCGCAGCGACGAGCCCATTCCGGTGCGCCACAACGGGTTTGCGACCACGCGAGCGCCTGGCACCTCCAGGTCGACGGCGCCGGACACGACGACGACCGGCGAGCAGCCAGCCTCGGTGAGGGTCCGGACGGCGCGGTCGACCAGGCGCTCACCGGCGAGCAGCGCCACCGCCTTGGGGCCGCCGAAGCGCCGGCCCTCGCCCGCCGCCAGCACCAGCCCGGCCACCGTCATGCGGGCCACCCGGGCCACGCGTCGTCAGGGCTCACCGAGCGCCTCGGCCAGCTGCTCGTACGCCGCCAGGCTGTGCCCGCCGACGAGGGCGTCAACGTGCGGCAGGGCCGCCGCCATCCCGGCCGCCCGCGGCTCGAAGCCCGGCAGCCCGCGGTGCGGGTTGACCCAGATCACCCGGTGGGCCAGCCGGCGACAGCTGCGCCATCTGCTCGGCCAGCAGCGTCGGGTCACCGCGCTCCCACCCGTCGGAGCAGATCGACCACGACCGCTCCGCGGGCGCAGCCCCGCCGGCCCCAGCGGACCAGGAAGGCCCGCAGCTGCTCGCCGAGCCGGGTCCCGCCGCTCCAGTCCGGCACCGCCGCCGAGAGCTCGGCCATCGCGGCGTCCGGGTCGCGCAGCCGCAGCTGCGGGGTGACCCGGGTCAGCCGGGTCCCCAGGGTGAAGACCTCCGTGCCCGGGTGCTCGCCGGGCCGCCGCGTGGGCGAACCGCAGCAGCGAGTCGGCGTACGGCTGCATCGAGCCGGACACGTCGATCAGCAGCACGATCCGCCGCGGTCGCGGCATCGGCCGGCCGTGCCGCAGGCGGACCGTCTCGCCGCCGTGGCGCAGGGTGTCGCGCATCGTCCAGCCGGCGTGCACGCGGCCGCGGGCGCGCCGCCCGCGGGCCGACGCCCCGGCCGGGTCGGCGGGTGCGGCCGCGAGCAGGGCGATCAGCCGGCGCACCTCGTCCCGCTCGGCCGGGTCGAGCCGGGCCACGTCGCGGTGCCGCAGCACCTCGACCGCGCTCGCCGTGGCGGGCGGCGCCCCGTCGTCCGACGGCTCGGAGCCGCCCGTCCGGCTCGGCGACCGACGGCCGCCACCGGCCGCACCGACCGCTCGGCCCGCGGCCGGCGGACGAAGCCGTAGGCCCGCTCGAGCCCGAAGTACGCCGCGAACGCCGCGTCGTACCGCGGCAGGTCGTCCGGGCCGGCGCACAGGGTGAGCCGGCCGGCCCAGTAGACCTGCTCCCGGTCGAGCGGGTCGAGCCGCGCCGATCGCCTCGACGGCCGCCTGCACCTGGTGCGGCGTCGCCGCCACTCCCGCCGCGCGCAGCGTCCGGGCGAAGGCGACGAACGTGCTGTCGGCCCCGCGGCGCAGCTCGGTCACGCGCCGGCCGAGCGGCGTCGGCTCACTCCCGACCGCCCGAGCCAGGGCCAGCACCCCGCCGGCCCGCTCGATCCGCTCGGCGTCCTCGCGGTACTTGACCAGCGCGCCGAGGGTCTGGGCCGCCAGCTCCTCGTCGACGTCGCGGGCGCCGAGGACGACCAGGGCGCGGGCCCAGTCCAGGCTCTCGGCCAGGCCGGGCGGCTTGAGCAGGTCCTCGTCGCGCAGCCCCTGCGCGACCCGCGTGACGGTCTCGGCCAGGCGCGCGCTGGCCTCCGGCACCCGGCGGCGGACGATGGCCAGCTCGCGCTCGTACGTCGGGTGCTCGAGCCAGTGGTAGAGGCAGCGCCGCTTGAGCGCGTCGTGCAGGTCACGGGTCCGGTTGCTCGTCAGCACGACGAGCGGCGGCGCCTGCGCGGTGATGGTGCCGAGCTCGGGCACGGTGACCGTCCAGTCGGAGAGCACCTCGAGCAGGAAGGCCTCGAACTCCCCGTCGGCGCGGTCGACCTCGTCGATCAGCAGCACGCTGGGCGCGCCGGGTGTCGACGTCTCGAGCGCGGCCAGCAGCGGGCGGGCCAGCAGGAACCGGCGGTCGTGCAGCTCCGCCTCGAGGGCCTCGGTGCTCGACGCCTGGCCGGCCGCCTCGGCCGCCCGCAGGTGCAGCAGCTGGGCCGGGAAGTCCCAGTCGTAGAGCGCCTGGCTGGCGTCGATCCCCTCGTAGCACTGCAACCGCAGCAGCGGCTGCTCGAGGATCTCGGCCATGGCGTGGGCCAGGGCGGTCTTGCCGGTGCCGGGGTCGCCTTCCAGCAGTAGCGGGCGGCCCATCGCCAGGCTCAGGAACACGGCGGTCGCCAGGCCGGTGTCCGGCAGGTAGCCGACGCGATCCAGCGCACGCGCCAGCGCGCCGGGATCCGCCAGTGGCTCCACGACGGCAGCCTAACCAGCGGGGGGTTCGGGCGCGGCGTGGTCGGCGACCAACCCGGCCAGCCGGGACGCCTCGGCGCGGCCGAACTCACCGTCGGCCTTCTGGACCGCCATGACGGCGATGGTGTCGCCGTCGTCCAGGTCGAGGGTGACCCAGGGCGCGCCGACGAGCAGGTGGACGCCGACGATCTCGGCCCACTCCAGGGACCGGGTCGTCAGCAGGTTGCGCACCCGCAAGCCCGCGGTCCGACGGCACCGCCGCGAGGCTGGCGTAGCGCCACATCAGCCAGGCCACTGCGACACCGAACCCGGCGATCCCGACCCGGTCCGGCGCCGCAGCGCCCGGCACGAGGGCTCCGACCGCACCGAACAGCAGCACCGCCACCACCGCCACCGAGACGGCGACGACCCGGGCCCGTCGCGGCCGAAACGGTCGCGAATCCGGCTGCGCCCCAGCCTGATCCGGCGGCGGACGGCCGGGCGTCACAACCGGCAGGCGTGGATGTCGGTGACCAGGATCGCCCGGGCGCCCACGTCGTACAGCTCGTCCATGACCTGGTTGGTGCGGGCCCGCGGCACCATCGCCCGCACCGCGACCCAGCCCTTGTCGTGCAGCGGCGAGACCGTCGGCGACTCCAGGCCCGGCGTCAGCGCGCAGGCCCGCTCGACGTCCTCGACCCGCACGTCGTAGTCCATCAGGACGTACTGCCGGGCGACCAGGACGCCCTGCAGCCGCCGGGTCAGGACCTCGACCTGCGGTGTCGGCCGCTCAGCGCCGCGCCGGCGGATCAGCACCGCCTCGGAGCGCAGGATCGGCTCGCCGAAGATCTCCAGGCCGGCCGCCGCGCAGCGTCGTACCCGGTCTCGACCACGTCGGCGATCGCGTCGGCGACGCCGAGCGTGACCGAGCTCTCGACGGCGCCGTCGAGCCGGACCACCGTCGGCCTCGACGCCGTGGCTCGCCAGGTGCTGGGCGACCAGCCCGGGATAGCTCGTCGCCACCCGCTGCCCGGCGAGGTCGGCCGACCGTCGCGCGCGCCGCCGGGCGGCCCGGCGAACCGGAAGGTCGAGCCGGCGAAGCCGAGGGTCAGCAGCTCCTCGGCCTCGGCGCCGGAGTCGAGCAGCAGGTCGCGGCCGGTGATGCCGACGTCGAGCGTGCCCGGCACCGACGTAGACCGCGACGTCGCGGGGCCGCAGGAAGAAGAACTCCGCGTCGTTGTCGGGGTCCGCGAGGACCAGCTCGCGGCTGTCCCGGCGCTGCGCGGTAGCCGCTCTCGCGCAGCATCTCGGCGGCCGGCTCGGCCAGGGAACCCTTGTTGGGCACGGCGATTCGCAGCACGTGAGTCCTCGGCTGTCTCTCAGGTGTCTCAGGTGGCGCAGGTCTAGAGGTGGGCGTAGACGTCGTCGAGCGTGATGCCGCGGGCGAGCATCAGCACCTGGAGGTGGTAGAGCAGCTGGCTGATCTCCTCGGCCGTGCGGTCCGTCGACTCGTGCTCGGCCGCCATCCAGACCTCGGCCGCCTCCTCGACGACCTTCTTGCCGATCGCGTGGACGCCGGCGTCGAGCGCCGCGACGGTGCCCGAGCCGGCCGGGCGGGTGCGGGCCCGCTCGGCCAGCTCGGCGTACAGGTCCTCGAAGCTCTTCACGAGCCGTAAGGCTAGGCGACGGTCTCCATCGCCGGGTCGGCCAGCCCCTGCGGGGCCTCGGTCCTGCGAGATCTTCAGCCAGACGAAGAAGCCCCAGATCACGAAGCGCGGCGTAGATCGCGTACATGATCGCCGAGGGGTAGTAGTGGAAGTGCAGCAGCTCGGGCACGCCGACGAGGTCGACCGCGATCCAGCACAGCCAGAAGTCCACCCAGCCGCGGGCCATCGCGTAGGTCGCCAGCATCGAGCCGACGAAGATCCAGGAGTCGGCCAGGTAGTACCACCACGGCACCGGGAAGCCGGCGCCGATCGGCGCGGAAGATCACGAAGCAGACCGCCCACGGCGACCAGCGCGGCGGGCAGGTACGACCGCGCGCTCGGCGCGCCGTCGCCCAGCGAGGCGACACGGCCGGGGCGCGCCGCGCCGTGACCGCTGGTTCTGCTGCCAGCGCCACCAGCCGTAGATGCTGGCGACGACGAAGAACACCTGCCGGGAGGCCTGGCCGTAGAGCGGCGTGCCCTGGCCGTTGCCGAGCGCCTGGCCGAGGAAGACGGTGAACAGCAGGACGTTGCCGACGATGCCGACCGGCCAGGCCCAGACCCTGCGGCGCAGGCCGAAGCAGGGCGGACGCCGAGCCCGAACACGTTGCCGACGATCTCGCGGTAGTAGATCGCCTGGGTGCTCGTGACATGCCACTGCGCGTTGTAGAAGCGGTTGAGCAGTTCGTTGAGCCAGTGCATGACGGGCGTCCTCCGGATGCGGCGATGGCGCTCCGGGGGATGACGACCAGCCGCACCTGCGACCGAGGCGGCCAGTCGTCGGCAGACGCCACGCGGGGATGCGCACCACGCGACGCTGCCAGCCACCGCCCACGTGCTACCTCCCATCCGGACTTTCACCGTCGGTCCTGGAGTTTCACCAGGTCAACCGGCCGCTGGCTGCGGTCGGGTCGCGGACTGTCACCGCCGGTTCGGAATTACACCGACCCCGGAGCACGTGTGGACGTTGCTGCGCGGCATCCTAACCCCCGCCCGGCTCAGGTCTGGATGTGATGTGCGGCACCCTGCGGCGGCGGCCGCGCGGAGCGCGGCGATGGCGTCGGCGGCGTTGTCGGCGCCGTAGACCGCGGAGCCGGCGACGAAGACGTCGGCCCCGGCCTCGGCGCAGCGGCCGATCGTCTCCAGGCTGACGCCCCCGTCGACCTGGAGCCACACCTCGCCCGCACCGGCTCCGTGGCTACGGTCGATCGCGGCCCGGGCCCGGGCGATCTTGGGCAGGCAGACGTCCAGGAACCTCTGGCCGCCGAAACCCGGCTCGACCGTCATCACGAGGACCATGTCGATCTCCGGCAGCAGGTCGGCGTACGGCTCGAACGGGGTGGCCGGGCGCAGCGCCAACCCGGCCCGCACCCCCGCGGCCCGCAGGGTCCGGGCCAACCGCACCGGCGCGGTCGCCGCCTCGACGTGGAAGGTCACGCTCGCGCAGCCCGCCTCGGCGTACGCCGGCGCCCACCGGTCCGGGTCCTCGATCATCAGGTGCGCGTCGATCGGGACCGGGCTGACCTTGGCCAGGGCCTCGACCACCGGCAGGCCGAGCGTCAGGTTGGGGACGAAGTGGTTGTCCATCACGTCGACGTGCGCCCAGTCCGCCGAGCTGATCCGGTCCAGCTCGGCGCCCAGGGCCGCGAAGTCGGCCGACAGGATGCTCGGTGCGATCTGCAGGGCCACTCGGAGCATGGCCGCGAGACTAGTTGGCCGGGCTACCGGCGCCGCAGCAAGGCGAGGAACATCGCGTCGGTGCCGTGCCGGTGCGGCCACAGCTGGGCGCCCGGGCCGTCGCCCAGCGTGCCCTCGAGCGACTCCCGGCCGTCGCCCGCCGGCACGACCCCGGCCAGCACGGGCCGCGCGTCGAGCTGCTCGACGTCGTCCCGCCGCCGCAGCACGTCCTGCACGACGAGCAGGGTCTCTCCGACGTGCGGCGAGCAGGTGACATAGGCGACCAGGCCGCCGGGCCGCGTCGCGTCCAGCGCCGAGCCGAGCAGCGCGCGCTGCAGCGTCGCCAACGCCCCGACATCTCCCGGCTGGCGCCGCCAGCGCGACTCCGGCCGGCGGCGCAACGCCCCGAGCCCGGTGCACGGCACGTCGACGAGCACCCGGTCGTACGCCGCGGGCTCGGTCCGTGCCGATCTCCCGGCCGTCGCCCTGACGCACCTCGACCGCGGCGCCCGAGCAACGCGACTGACTGCCGCACGAGCTCGACCCGATGCTCGGCCACCTCGTTGGCCACCAGCCGGGCGCCCCGCTCCGCGGCCAGCGCGCCGAGCAGTCCCGCCTTGCCGCCCGGGCCGGCGCAGACGTCGAGCCACGTCCGGTCCGGCCCGTCGAGGGCAGCGGCCGCGAGCGCCGCCGCCACGAGCTGGCTGCCCTCGTCCTGCACGCCCGCCCGACCGTCCCTGACAGCGGCCATCGAGCCCGGATCCCCTTGGGCGACAACGGCGTACGGCGACCAGCGGCCGGGCGACCCGGCCCGGGACCCGAGCAGGTCCTCGACGCTGACCAGCCCCGGTCGGGCGACCAGCGTCACGGCCGGAGCGGCGTTGTCGGCGGCCAGCAGCTCGGCCAGCTCCGCGTCGAGCCGGGCCGGGTCGGCCCGCAGGCTGCCGTCGTGGGCGGCCAGCCCGTCGCGCAGAGCCCGGACGATCCAGGCCGGATGGCTCTGGGCGATCGACAGGTGGCCGACCAGGTCGGTCGAGGCGTCCGGCGCCAGCTCGGCCACCCAGCCGTCCAGGTCGCGCTCGCCGACCCGGCGCAGCACGGCGTTGGCCAGCCCGCCCGGTCCGGTGCCGATCGCGTCGCGGACCAGCCCGACGGTCTCGCTGACCGCGGCGTGCGCCTGCACCCGCATCCCGAGCAGCTGGTGCACGCCCAGCCGCATGGCGTCGCGCAGCCCCGGGTCACCCTGCAGCGGCTTGTCCAGGCAGGCGTCCAGCACCGCGTCGTACGTGCCCTGCCAGCGCAGCGTCCCGTAGGTCAGCTCGGTGGCGAAGGCCGCGTCCCGGCCGCTGATCGACCGCGACCGCAGCAGGCCGGGCAGGACCAGGTTGGCGTAGGCGTCGCGTTCGGCGACCGCGCGCAGGACGTCGTACGCCGCGCGCCGGGCCGGGTCGGTCGTCCGGGCCCGCTGGGCCGGGGCCTGCGCCGACCGTTGCCGGGGGCCGCTGCCGCCGCGCGGCCGGTGCGCCCCGCTGGGGCCATCCGAACGACGTGGGCCAGCCGAACGGCGCGGGCCATCCGAGCGGCCTGGGCGGTCGGCTGCTCACCCGTCGAGCCGTTCGCCGGCAGCGACCCGGGCTCCGCGGGCCCAGTCGGTGGCCGGCATCGGGCGCTTGCCGTGCGGCTGGACCTCGCCCAGCAGGACAGCGCTGGTCCCCGTGCCCACCCGGACCGACCGGCGGTTGACCTCGACCTCGCCGGGGGTCAGAGCGGCGGTGCCCTGCGACTCTCCCGCGGCCGGGTCGAGCCCGACCGGGCCGAGCTTGAGCCGCTCGCCCCGGAAGGTCGTCCAGGCCCCGGGCGCCGGGGTGCAGCCGCGCACCAGCCGGTCCAGCCGCGCGGCCGGCACCGACCAGTCGACCCGGGCATCGTCGACCGAGAGCTTGGGGGCGAGCGAGACGCCGTCGTCCGGCTGCGGCACCGGCCGCAGCTCGCCGGACTCGATGCCGTCGAGCGTCTGCACCAGCAGGCCCGCACCGCCGTCGGCGACCCGGCCCAGCAGGCTGCCCGCCGTGTCGTCGTCGCGGACCAGCTCGGTCATCACGCCGTAGACCGGGCCGGTGTCCAGGCCCTCCTCCAGAGCGAAGGTGCTGGCCCCGACGACCTCGTCGCCGGCGATCAGGGCCCGCTGGATCGGCGCGGCGCCGCGCCAGGAGGGCAGCACCGAGAAGTGCAGGTTGACCCAGCCGTGCTGGGGGATCCGCAGCACGGCCAGCGGGACGAGCGCGCCGTAGGCGACGATCGGGCAGCAGTCCGGCGCCAGCTCGCGCAGCCGGGCCTGCACGTCAGGCTCCCCCAGCCGGTACGGCGTCAAGACCTCCAGGCCGAGGCTCTCGGCCCGGTCCCGGACCGGGCTGGCCATGATCTGCCGGCCACGACCGGCCGGTGCGTCGGGCCGGGTGATGACAGCGACCACCTCGTGCCGCGAGGCCAGGATCGCCTCGAGCGCGGGTAACGCGACCTGGGGGGTGCCGGCGAAGACCAGCCGCACCTACAACGCCTGGCCGAAGGTCGAGTGCGGGCTGACCTTGACGACGGGGGTCGTGCCGCCCGCCCACTCGGCCTCCCGGATCGCCTTCATCGCCAGCTTGCGCTGGTCCCGGTCCATCCGGTCGATGAACAGCACCCCGTCGAGGTGGTCGGTCTCGTGCTGGATGCACCGGGCCAGCAGCTCGGTGCCCTCGAGCACGACCGGCTCGCCGATGCATGTTCATCCCCTTGGCCACGACCCGCGGCGCGCGCGGGGTGTCGAAGTAGACGCCGGGGAAGGACAGGCAGCCCTCCTCGCACGACTCCGGGTCGCCGGACAGGTCCAGGATCGGGTTGATCAGATGCCCGAGGACGTCGTCGACGTGGTAGGCGAAGACCCGCAGGCTCACCCCGATCTGCGGGGCGGCCAGCCCGACCCCGGGCGCCGCCAGCATCGTGTCCTGCAGGTCCGACACCAGCGTGCGCAGCTCCTTGTCGAAGTCGACGACCTCGAGCGCCGGCGTGCGCAGCACGGGGTCGCCGAAGAGGCGGATCTGCTGGATGGACATGACGCCAGTCTACGGACGGGCGGCGACCGGCAGGCCCAGCGCGGCCAGGTCGGTGCGCAGCCGGCCAGCGTCGGCGAACTGCACCGCGTGCAGCCCCAGCTCGCCCGCCGCGGCCACGTTGGCGGCCGAGTCGTCGATGTACGCCGCGCGAGTGGGCTCCACGTCGTACCGGTCGAACAGGACCTCGAAGATCCGCCGGTCGGGCTTGATGACCCGCTCCTCGCCCGAGACCACGATGCCCTCGAACAGCCGCCAGCACCGGGAACAGCTCCCGCGCGTGCGGGAAGGTCTCGCCCGACCAGTTGGTCAGCGCCAGCAGACGCAGCCCGCCCGTGCCCAGCTCGCGCAGGACGTCGGCTGTCCCGGGCACCTCGCCGGTCAGCGTCTGCGGGAAGTTGCGGTGGTACGCCGCGAGGACCCCGGCCCGGTGCGGGAAGCGCCGGTCCACCTCGCTCTCGACCTCGCGCGATCGGCCGGCCCGCGTCGATCCCGCGGTTGAGCGTGTAGAAGTCGATCTCGGTCAGGAACGGGTCGACCTCGTGGTCCGGCAACGTGTCGTGGAAGGCGCCCGCGGGTCCCAGTTGATCAGGACGCCGCCGAGGTCGAAGACGACGGTGTCGATCTCTGGGTTGGTCACCGGGCCGGCGACAGAGTCGGTCACGCGCCCTGCCAGGTCACCCCGGTGTGCGGCGCCAGGTGACGTCGCCGGACTCGGCCGAGCCCGACGGCCGCACCGACCCGCTGCCATCGACCGACGGGCAAGGTGACGACCAGGCTGCCCGCGCCCGGGTTGACCGCGACGAACCCGGTGCTGAAGGCCCGGACGAAGGCCCCGCCGGCCTGCTCGGCTGTACGGCACCGGTGGGCGTCCCGATCGGCGCCTGGTCGGCCGGGTCCGCCGCGAGCATCCCGGTGAAGGTGCGGTCGACGTCGAACAGCAGCCAGGTGCTCTGGCCATCGCCGCCGAGCAGGTAGCTGGCCCGGACGAAGTCGCGCCATTGCGCTGCCAGGTCGGCCGTCGCCGCCGGCCGGCCGCCCTTCGGCCAGAGCTTGGTCTCGATCATCAGGACCCGGCCCTGGGCTTCGGCCTCGGCGACCATGTCGATGTCCTTGCGCCAGCTGACGACATCGGGCCAGGTGGTGACGCTCAGCGTCCGGTCCCGGATCCAGATCTCGGAGTGCGCGGCGGCCACATGGTCCGTGATGCTCTTCGACGACCCGCCGTTCTTGGCGTACCAGCGGGTGCCGTTGGCGACGCCGTTCGCCGCGTCGATCCCGCCGGTCGCGGCCGCGACGCGGTCGGCGATGACGTCGACCTGCGCCTGGTAGTCCGGGAAGGTCCACACCTGGCCGGTCGCCGGGTTGATCGGCTTGGCCGAGACGTAGTTCTTGAACAGCGGCGAGGTCATCAGCATGTCGGTGTAGCAGCCGTCCGCGCCGGACTGCGCCCGTAGGCGAGGCACGTCGCGACCACCTGGTCCGACCCAGTCCGAGTCGGAGATGTCCATCAGGTAGTTGCCGAAGTTCGGCATCGTGATCTTGTTGCCCGCCGCGTCGCGGGCGTACCAGGCTTCCGGGAACCGGGAGCCCTCGTTCTTCTGGGCGAAGGCGCCGTTGCTGTAGACCAGAGTGACCAACCGCGGGTTGGCGGCCTTGAGCAGGGTCACCGTGCGGGTGTCGGTGTTCTTGACCACGACGAGGTCAACGTTGTGGGCCAGCGACGTGATCTGGGCCTTGGTCAGCTTCTCGTGCTTGACCTGGTTCAGCGCGGCCCAGCGGTGAACGAGTCCCGGCTGGGCGGAGACCGTGGCCGGCGCCAAGGCCGCACCGGCGGCGTCCGCCCGGACCGCGCGACCGGCGCCCAGACCTGCGGCCAGCGCAGCGGTGAGGACGAGGCTGACCGGCAGCGCGACGGCGGTCACCCGCCGGGTGCCATACGCGCTCAACGTGCCGGTCATTTGGCTCCTCTGGGGTCCTCCACACGTGCAGTGCCGGCCCTGTCTATCAGCGAAGCCGGGGCATGTCCGGCGGTTCCGTGAGGTCGCCCGGAGGGATTCGCGGACGGTGACGGCGGCCATCGACCCGATCGGTGCGTCAGACCAGGTCGAGCGGGTCGATCTGGACCCGCACGGACTCGCGGTCCTTGCGCGCCGCCCGGACCGCCCTGGGCCGCGCGGAGGGCGTCGGCCAGGGCCAGGCCATGCTCGGTCGCGACCCGCAGGATCGCCCGCTCGCCCTGACCGGAGGCGACCGGGCCCAGCACCTCGGTCCCGGGCGGCGTCCGGGCGGCTGCGAGCAGCTCCTGGACGGCCTGGCGGGCTGCCGGTCACGGTCGCGGCCCGGACCGCCGGCGGGAAGCCGAGCTCGACCCGCTCGGCCAGCTCGCGCTCGGCATGCCAGACCGGGTCCCAGCGGACCAGCGCCTCGACCGCCGGCGACCCCGGACGGCGCCGCCAGGACCACGACCCCACCCGCCGTGGCCGGCCGGGCCAGCGCGGCCGCGGCCACCCATCGCCGCAGCGCCTCCTCGCCGGCCCGCAGGTCGGCCCGGCCGAGCAGCACCCAGCCGTCCAGCAGCAGCACCGCGGCGTAGCCACCCTCGGCCACCGGCTCCGCGCCGGGCGTCGCGACGACCAGCGCGGGCGTCGGCCGGCACCTCGGCCAGCACCTGGCTGGCGCCGCTGGTCCGGACCGGGACGCCCGGGAAGGCCCGGCCCAGCTCCTCGGCCGTCCGGCGGGCGCCGACGACGCTGCGTCCGCAGCCGGGTGCCTCTCGCAGACCGGGCAGACCCAGGCCGCGTCGACCCGCCCGCACCAGCGACAGGCCGGCGGCCCACCCCGCGCGCCGATCGCCAGCGGCCCGTGGCAGACCCGGCAGCGGGCCGGCGTCCGGCAGTCCTGGCAGGCCAGGCCCGGCTGGTATCCGGCGCGGGGCACCTGCACCAGCACCGGGCCGTGCTCGAGAGCCGGCCCGCGCGGTGCGCCAGGCCAGCGAGGCCAGCCGGGCAGTGCGCGCGGCCGGGTCGCGCGACGGCTCGGCCCCTTCACCGGCCAGCAGCACCCGAGGCGCCGCGGTCCGCAGGCTGGGCCCGGCTCGCCGTGACCGAGCGGGCCCAGCCCTGCTGCGACCAGCCGCTGCACCTCGGCGGTGCGGGTCAGCCCGCCGAACAGCGCCGCCGCACCCTCGCCGCTCGGCGCGCAGCGCCAGCACGTCCCGGACATGCCAGTACGGCGCGTGCGGCTCGGCGTGCAGGTCGTCGCCGTCGTCCCAGCAGACGACCAGGCCGAGGTCATGGCACCGGCGCGAGCGCGGCCGCCCGGGTGCCGACCACGATCGCGGGCCTGGCCGCGCAGCACCTTCAGCCACGCGGCGTACCGCGCCTGTGGTCCTTGGTCGGCGGTGAGCCGGACGTGCTGGTCCGGCCCCAGCAGCTCGCGCAGGGCCAGCTCCACCCGGTCGACGTCGCGGTGGTCCGGCAGCACGACGAGCGGCGCCCGCGGCCGGTGGCGGCGGTCGTGGCCACGGCCCGGGCCAGCGCGTCCGGCCAGCCCGGGTCCGGGCAGCGCGGTCCAGGCCGCCCGCACGGGCGCCCCCGCGGCCAGCCGGTCCAGGAACGCCGGTCCGGCCGGGTAGCTCGACCACGGCCCGGCGTCCGGTCGCTCCGGTGGCGGCGGCGCCGGGCCGGCCCGGCGGCCTTCTCGGCGGCGGCGCTGCGCGGCGGCACGGCCAGCCGCAGGACATCGGGCAGCGAGCCGGCCCAGTGCCGGGCGACCTCGCGGGCCAGGGCGAGCAGGTCCGGCGGCAGCACGACCTCGTCGGAGACGACCCGGCGCAGCGGGGTCAGGGTGCCGGGATGGTCCGGCTCGGCCCGGCGGTCGACGACGAAGCCGCCGACCTCGCGCCCGGCGAACCGGACCCGCACCCGCACGCCGGGCTGCGCGCGGTCTCGGCCATCGACTCCGGGCACGGCGTAGTCGAAGACCCGGTCGAGGTGGGCCAGGCCCACCTCGACGACGACGCCGGCCACCGGGTCCGGCCATCGCCGGCCGAGGTCCGCTTCAGGCGGCGCAGCAGGCCGGGCCGCCGCGTCTCGGCACGTGGCTGGCGTCTCCGGATCGGTACGACGCGGCGTCGGCTGGCATGGATGACGTGGGCTGGCTCGGCGGTCGCGAGCAGCGCGAGCCTGCTCGTCGCCCCTCGGCCGCGGTCATAGGGACCGTTCTACGCGGATCGCCGCCGACGGGCCTGGTTCGGTCGGCCGGTCAGGCGCCGGCGGCGGAGCGCAGGGCGTCGACCCGGTCGGTGCGCTCCCAGGTGAAGCCCTCGGCCCGTGCGGCCGAAGTGGCCGTAGGCCGCGGTCGGGCGTAGATCGGCCGCAGCAGGTCGAGGTCGGCCACGATCGCGGCCGGCCGCAGGTCGAAGACCTCGTTGATCGCGTGCTGGATCTTGGCGCTGTCGACCAGCTCGGTGCCGAAGGTCTCGACGTACAGCCCGACCGGCTGGGCCTTGCCGATCGCGTAGGCGACCTGGACCTCGCAGCGCCGGGCCAGCCCGGCGGCCACGACGTTCTTGGCCACCCAGCGCATCGCGTACGCCGCGGACCGGTCCACCTTCGAGGGGTCCTTGCCGGAGAACGCACCGCCGCCGTGGCGGGCCATGCCGCCGTAGGTGTCGACGATGATCTTGCGGCCGGTCAGGCCCGGCGTCGCCCATCGGGCCGCCGATCTCGAACCGGCCGGTCGGGTTGACCAGCAGCCGGAAGTCCGAGGTGTCGAGGTCGCTGGCGCCGGCGAGCGCGTCGAGCACCGGCTTGACCACGTGGTCGGCGATGTCCGGCGAGAGCATGCCGTCGAGCGAGACGTCGGAGGCGTGCTGGGTCGACAGCACGACGGTGTCGAGCCGGACGGCCTTGTCGCCGTCGTAGCCGATGGTCACCTGGGTCTTGCCGTCCGGGCGCAGGTAGGGCAGCTCGCCGCTCTTGCGGACCTCGGTCAGCCGCTCGGCCAGCCGGTGGGCCAGGTAGATCGGCAGCGGCATCAGCTCGGCGGTGTCCTCGCAGGCGTAGCCGAACATCAGGCCCTGGTCGCCGGCGCCCTGCTTGTCCAGCGGGTCGACGCCACCGGTGCGCGACTCGTACGCCGTGTCGACGCCCTGGGCGATGTCCGGGCTCTGCTGGCCGATCGAGACCGAGACGCCGCACGACGCCCCGTCGAAGCCCTTGACCGAGCTGTCGTAGCCGATCTCGACGATCTTCTCGCGGACCAGCTTGGGGATCTCGACGTAGGCCTCGGTCGTGACCTCGCCGGCCAGGTGGACCAGGCCGGTCGTGACCATCGTCTCGACGGCGACCCGGCTGCCCGGGTCCTGCTCGAGCATGGCGTCCAGGACCGTGTCGCTGATCTGGTCGCAGATCTTGTCCGGGTGCCCCTCGGTGACGGACTCGGACGTGAACAGGCGCAAGGACACGCGGGGAACTCCTCGAACAGGGATAGCGGCTGGATCAGGGGTCGGGAGTCTATCCGGCGATTCCGGGGTCGGGCCGCCGAGTCGCGCCACGACGGCGTCCCACACCGCGTCGGCCAGCACGGACTTCGGGCCGTGCGGCACGGCCAGCTCGCCGCCGTCGCGGCCCAGGATCGTCGCGCTGCTCTCGTCCTGGCCGAAGGTCGTGTCGCTGCCGACCTCGTTGACGACCATCAGGTCGCAGCCCTTGCGGGCCAGCTTGGCCCGGCCCAGGGTCAGCACGTCGTGGCTGCGCGTCGCCGGTCTCGGCCGCGAAGCCGACCAGCACCTGGTCGGCGTCGGCCCGGCCGGCGGCGCGCTGCTGCGACCAGCTCGGCCAGCACGTCCGGGTTGCGGACCAGCTCGATCGTCGGCGCCTGCGGCGGCGCTCGGATCGTCGGCCTTCTTGATCTTGTGCTCGGCGTAGGCCGCCGGGCCGGAAGTCGGCGACCGCGGCGGCCATGACGACGACGTCGGCGCTCTCGGCGGCGGCGAGCACGGCGTCGCGCAGCTCCAGGGCGGTGCCGACCGGTACGACGTCGACGCCGGCGCCGCTGCCGATCACGGCGTCGGCGATGTTCGCGGCCACCAGGGTGACCTTGGCCCCTCGGGCGGCCGCTGTGCGGGCGAGCGCCAGCCCCTGCTTGCCGGACGACCGGTTGCCCAGGAAGCGCACCGGGTCGAGCGGCTCGCGGGTGCCGCCGGCGCTGACCACGACGGTGCGGCCGGCCAGGTCCTGCGGCCGGCCGGCGCGGGCCGAGCGCGGCCCGGCAGGCGGCGTACAGCTCCTCGGGCTCGGGCAGCCGGCCCGGGCCGGTGTCGGCGCCGGTCAGCCGGCCCGAGGCGGGCTCGATCACCTGGACGCCGCGCTCGCGCAGGGTGGCGACGTTGGCCCGGGTGGCCGGGTGCTCCCACATCTCGGTGTGCATCGCCGGCGCGAGCAGGACCGGGCAGGTCGCGGTCAGCAGGGTGCTGGTCAGCAGGTCGTCGGCCAGGCCGTGTGCGGCGCGGGCCAGCAGGTCGGCGGTCGCCGGCGCGACGACGACCAGGTCGGCCTCGCGGCCGAGCCGGACGTGCGGCACCTCGTGGGCGTCCGGCCACACCTCGGTGCTGCACCGGGTGCCCGGACAGCGCGGCCCAGGTCGGCGCGCCGACGAACTCCAGCGCCGACGGGTCGGCACGACGTGCACGTCGTGTCCGCTCTCGGTCAGCAGCCGGAGCAGGGAGACGACCTTGTACGCCGCGATGCCTCCGCCCACGCCGAGAACGACGCGGGGACGGCCGTCGGCGGTCGGGGTCATGCGGAGCGGGCTCAGGCCTCGATCGGCTCGGAGGTCAGCAGGCCCTCGTCGATCTCGCGGAGCGCGATCGACAGCGGCTTCTCGTGGACGTGGGTCTCGACCAGCGGGCCGACGTACTCGAGCAGGCCCTCGCCGAGCTGGGAGTAGTAGGCGTTGATCTGCCGGGCCCGCTTGGCCGAGTAGATGACCAGGGCGTACTTGGAGTCGGCGGCCTTGAGCAGGTCGTCGATCGGCGGGTTGGTGATGCCCTCGGGGGCAGCCGGCGTACCGGGCACGTTGTGTCTCGTTTCGCTAGGAATCGGTCGATTTCCGGGCTGTGGCCCAGGCGACGATCAGGCTCGACGTCGGGCGCCTCGCGGCGCGGTTCCCACCGATGATACGAGGTCAGGGCCTGCGCGGCGTACATCGCCGCGTGATTCGGCCCGGTTCGGCCGGTCTGCGCGGCCAGCGGTCCGGTCAGCTGGCGTCGGCGAACCGCTGGAGCAGCGCCGCGATCTGGTTGTTGCCGAGCCCGCGCACCCGCCGGCTCTCGGAGATGCCGACCTCTTCCATGATCTGGCGGGCTCGCACCTTGCCGACCCCCGGCATGGCCTCGAGCAGCGCCGAGACCTTCATCTTGCCGACGACGGCGTTGTCCTGGCCGTCCTTGATGACGTCGGCCAGCGAGCCCTGCGAGTACTTCAGCCGGTTCTTCACCTCGGCGCGCTCACGGCGAACGACTGCCGCCTTCTCCAAGGCGGCAGCTCGCTGCTCGGGGGTCAAGGACGGTAGAGCCACGACACGTCACCTCGGGAGCAATTCTCGGGGGCAGAGCAGGGATCGGTGCAGAGCACGTGGTCGGCGCGCTCTGCCCCACGCGCCGGTACCGGACCGGACGAACCTAGCGACGGAGTGCTCTCGGCGTGCAATGCCGGGCCAGCCCGGATTCACCAGGGGTGTCGGCGGTCGTCGCTGGGTGACAGCGCGCGGCGAGTCCCTCAGCCGAGCGTCTCGGCGCGCGCGCCGGGCCGCCGCTCGCAGGGCGGCCGGGTCGGGCCCGGCGGCCAGGATCTCGCGGCTGCTCGACGGCAGGACCGGCCGCCCGGCGGCGCCGAACACCCGGCGCAGGTCAGCGACGGACCCACCCTGGGCGCCGAAGCCGGGGGCGAGCAGCGGGCCGTTGACGGCGGCCAGGTCGAGGCCCAGATCGTCGACCGCAGCTGCCGACCGTCGCGCCGACGACGAGCCCGACCGAGCCCAGCGGCGCCGCGCCGGCGTTGTCGCTGCTGCGCCCCCGCGCGACCGAACCGGCAACGCTGTCACCGGAATTCGCGACCGCGTGCTGCACCTGCGCACCCTCCGGGTTGGACGTGAGGGCGAGGACGAAGACCCCTCGACCGCTGCGCCAGCGCGAGGTCGATGACCGGTCGCAGCGACTCGTAGCCGAGGAACGGCGAGACGGTGATCGCGTCCGCGGCGAGCGGGCTGGCCGGCGTCGAGGTAGGCCTGCGCGTAGGCCGTCATCGTCGACCCGATGTCGCCGCGCTTGACGTCCAGCAGGCTGAGCGCACCGGCCTCGTGGATCGCCGCAGCAGGCGCTCCAGCACGGCGATGCCGGCCGAGCCGTGCCGTTCGAAGAAGGCCGACTGCGGCTTGAGCACCGCGACCTCGACCGCCCAGCGCCTCGGCGCAGGTGAGCGCGAACCGCTCCAGCCCGCTCGCGTCGTCGGGCAGGCCCCACGCGGCGCAGCAGCCCGGGTGCGGGTCGATGCCGACGCAGAGCGGGCCGCGGTCGGCCATCGCCGCGTGCAGCCGGGCGCCGTACGACGCGGGCCGTCGCGGGCTGGCGTCATCGGCGGTCGGCTCCTCTCCGGTTCGGTGGCTCGCGGGCCGGTGGCCGAGGCGCCCGGGCGATCCGCCGGACCAGGCCCGGGCCTTGGTAGATCAGGCCGGTGTAGAGCTGCACCAGGCTGGCGCCGGCGTCGACCATCCGCCGGGCGTCGTCCGGCGCTGCTGATGCCGCCGACGCCGATGACCGGCAGCCGGTCGCCGGCCTGGCGCGCTGACCCGGCGCGACGACCTCGAGCGCCCGGCGCGAGCAGCGGCGGCCCGGACAGGCCGCCGGCCTCGTCGGCCCTGGGGTCCGGGATGGCGCAGGGCCGACCGGTCCAGCGTCGTGTTCGTCGCCACCAGCCCGGCCACGCCGTGCCCGAGGCAGACGTCGACCAGCTCGCTCGAGCGCGTCGTTCGTCAGGTCCGGCGCGACCTTGACCAGCAGCGGCGCCGGCCGGCGGCTCCGGGCCGGCCAGCGACGCGGGCTCTCGGTCGACCAGCGCGTCCACCAGGTCGGTCAGCGCGGCCCGGTCCTGCAGGGCGCGCAGGCCCGGGGTGTTGGGCGAGCTGACGTTGACGGCGACGTAGTCGGCGAAGCGCGTGCAGCAGCCGCAGCGAGGTCAGGTAGTCCTCGATCGCGCCTTCGACCGGCGTGACCTTGGACTTGCCGAGGCTGATCCCGAGCGGCACCGGCAGCCGGCCGAGCCGCCGCAGCCGCACGGCGAGGGCGGCGGCGCCCGCGTTGTTGAAGCCCATCCGGTTGACGATCGCGTCGTCGCCGGCGCAGCCGGAACAGCCGCGGCGGCGGGTTGCCCGGCTGGGCTCGGGCCGTGACGGTGCCGACCTCGACGAAGCCGAAGCCGAGCAGCGGGCCAGGCCCGCAGGGCCCGGCCGTCCTTGTCCAGGCCGGCGGCGACCCCGACCCGCGACGGGAAGTCGATGCCGAAAACCGTTGTGCCCGCGGCCGTTCTCGGCTCGCCGTGACCGCCGCGGCGCTGGCCCGGCCAGGCGCGAGACCAGACCCCGAGGGAGGTCAGCGCCAGCCGGTGGGCCGCGCTCGGCGTCGAGCCGGAAGAGCACCGGCCGAAGACGCGTGATGGCGGTAGTCAGCCGCTCGAGCCGGTCGGCAAGGTCAGGCGTCCCGCCCGGACAGCCGGGCCAGGATCGCGGCGTGCTCCTGCAGCGAGCGGACCGAGATCTCGCCGGACCGGGCCGACTCGATGCCCTGCACGGCGGCGCCGAGCTGCTGGACCGTCGTGATGATCGGCCGGTCCATGCTCGTCGTCGCCGCCCGGATCTCGTAGCCGTCGTGCCGCGCGGCCGGGCCGGTCGGGGTGTTGACCACCATGTCGACCTCACCGGCCAGGATCCGGGCCACGATGGTCGGCTCGCCGTCCGGGCCGGTGCCCTCGCTGAACTTGCGCACCACGGTGCTGTGAACTCCGTTGCGGCGCAACACATCCGCCGTGCCCTGGGTCGCCAGGATCTCGAAGCCCGAGGTCGGCCAGGCGCTTGACCGGGAAGATCATCGCCCGCTTGTCGCGGTTGGCCACCGAGACGAAGACCCGGCCCTTCATCGGCAGGCCGCCGTAGGCCGCGGCCTGGCTCTTGGCGAAGGCCGTGCCGAAGTCGTCGTCGATGCCCATGACCTCACCGGTCGAGCGCATCTCCGGCCCGAGCAGGCTGTCGACGACCAGGCCCTCCGTCGGTGACGAACCGCTTGAACGGCAGCACGGCCTCCTTGACCGACACCGGCGCGTCCGGCGGCAGGTGGGTGCCGTCGCCGTGCGGCGGCAGCAGCCCCTCGGCCCGCAGGTCGGCGATGGTCGCGCCCATGGCGATCCGGGCCGCGGCCTTGGCCAGCGGCACCGCCGTCGCCTTGCTGACGAACGGCACGGTGCGGCTGGCCCGCGGGTTGGCCTCGAGCACGTAGAGCACGTCGGCGGCCAGGGCGAACTGGACGTTGAGCAGGCCCAGCACGCCGACCCCCTTGGCGATCGCCTCGGTCGAGGCGCGCACCCGGTCGATCTCGCTGTCGCCCCAACGTGACCGGCGGCAGCACGCAGGCCGAGTCGCCGGAGTGGATGCCGGCCTCCTCGATGTGCTCCATCACGGCGCCGAGGTACATCTCGTGGCCGTCGTAGAGCGCGTCGACGTCGATCTCGATGGCGTCGTCGAGGAACCGGTCGACCAGCACCGGGTGCTCGGTCGAGGCCTGGGTCGCGCGGTCGACGTACGCCGACAGGGTCTCGTCGTCGTACACGATCTCCATGCCGCGGCCGCCGAGGACGTAGCTCGGGCGGACCAGCACCGGGTAGCCGATGTCCCGCGCGACCTCGACCGCCTCGGCCGCCGAGTAGGCGATGCCGTGCCGCGGCGCGGGCAGGCCGGCCTCGGCCAGCACCCGGCCGAAGGCGCCCCGGTCCTCGGCCAGGTTGATCGCCTCGGGCGTCGTGCCGACGACCGGCACGCCGGCGTCCTTGAGCGCCTGGGCCAGGCCGAGCGGCGTCTGCCCGCCGAGCTGGACGATGACGCCGGCCACCGGCCCGGCCTGCTGCTCGGCGTGGACGACCTCGAGCACGTCCTCGAGGGTCAGCGGCTCGAAGTACAGCCGGTCCGAGGTGTCGTAGTCGGTCGACACCGTCTCCGGGTTGCAGTTGACCATCACCGTCACGAAGCCGGCGTCGCGCAGCGCGAAGCTGGCGTGCACGCAGCTGTAGTCGAACTCGACGCCCTGCCCGATCCGGTTCGGGCCCGGAGCCGAGGATCAGCACGGCCGGCCGCTCGCGCGGCGCGACCTCGCTCTCCTCGTCGTACGCCGAGTAGTGGTACGGCGTCGTGGCCGCGAACTCGGCGGCGCAGGTGTCGACGGTCTTGTAGACCGGCCGGATGCCGAGCGCGTGCCGGACCCCGCGCACGACCGGCTCGGGCAGGCCGCGCAGCGCGCCCAGCTGGGCGTCGGAGAAGCCGTGCCGCTTGGCCCGGCGCAGCAGCGCCGGACCGAGCTCGGCGGCCCGCGCGACCTCGCCGGCCAGCGTCGTCGAGCAGCGCGATCTGGTCCAGGAACCACGGGTCGATGCCGGTCGCCTCGTGCACCTGCTCGACGGTGGCTCCGGCCCGGATCGCCTGCTGCACCACCAGGATCCGCCCGTCGGTCGGGCGCGCGGCCTGCTGTCAGGAGCGTCGTCGACGTCGCCCGGCTCGCCCCGACCAGTGGAACGACGAGCCGGCCTGCTCGAGGCTGCGCAGCGCCTTCTGCAGCGCCTCGGTGAAGCAGCGCCCGATCGCCATCGCCTCGCCGACGCTCTTCATCGTCGTGGTCAGGGTCGAGTCGGCCGCGGGGAACTTCTCGAAGGCGAACCGCGGCACCTTGACGACGACGTAGTCCAGGGTCGGCTCGAAGCTGGCCGGCGTCTCGGCGGTGATGTCGTTGGGCACCTCGTCGAGGGTGTAGCCGACCGCCAGCTTGGCCGCGATCTTGGCGATCGGGAAGCCGGTGGCCTTGGAGGCCAGCGCCGACGAGCGCGAGACCCGCGGGTTCATCTCGATGACGATGACCCGGCCGGTGTCCGGCTCGACGGCGAACTGGATGTTGCAGCCGCCGGTGTCGACGCCGACCTCGCGGATCACGGCGATGCCGATGTCGCGCAGCCGCTGGTACTCGCGGTCGGTCAGGGTCATCGCCGGCGCCACGGTGATCGAGTCGCCGGTGTGGACGCCCATCGGGTCGAGGTTCTCGATCGAGCAGACGACCACGACGTTGTCGGCGTGGTCGCGCATCAGCTCGAGCTCGTACTCCTTCCAGCCCAGGATCGACTCCTCGAGCAGGACCTCGGTCGTCGGCGAGGCGTGCAGGCCGGCGCCGGCGATCCGGCGCAGCTCGGCCTCGTCGTGGGCGAAGCCCGAGCCCGAGGCCGCCCATGGTGAACGACGGCCGGACGACGACCGGGTAGCCCAGCTCGCTCGGCGACCGCGAGGCACTCCTCGATGGTGTGCGCCGTCCGGCTGCGCGCCGACTCGGCACCGCAGCGCTCGACGACGCCCTTGAACGCCTCGCGGTCCTCGCCGAGCTGGATCGCCTCGACGTTGGCGCCGATCAGCTCGACGCCGTACTTGTCGAGGATCCCCCTCTCGTGCAAGGCGATCGCCGTGTTGAGGGCGGTCTGGCCGCCGAGGGTCGCGAGCACCGCGTCCGGCCGCTCCTTGGCGATGATCGCCTCGACCACCTCGGGCGTGATCGGCTCGACGTAGGTCGCGTCGGCGAACTCCGGGTCGGTCATGATCGTGGCCGGGTTGGAGTTGACCAGGATGACCCGGATGCCCTCCTCCTGCAGCACCCGGCAGGCCTGGGTGCCGGAGTAGTCGAACTCGCAGGCCTGGCCGATGACGATCGGTCCCGAGCCGATGACCAGGACGCTGGAGAGGTCGGTGCGCCGCGGCATCAGGCCACCGCCGCCGCCGGCCATCAGGTCGGCGAACCGGTCGAACAGGTAGCCCGCATCGTGCGGCCCGGCCGCCGCCTCCGGGTGGTACTGCACCGAGAACGCCCGTCACCCGCCCGTCCGGCCCGGTCAGCCGCAGGCCCTCGACGACGTCGTCGTTGAGGCAGACGTGGGAGACCTCGACCCGCGCCGTACGCCGTGTCGACGGCCCGGTCGAGCGGCGCCTCGACCGCGAAGCCGTGGTTGTGCGCCGTCACCTCGACCTTGCCGGTCGTGCGGTCCATCACCGGCTGGTTGATCCCGCGGTGGCCGTAGCCGAGCTTGAACGTGCCGAGGCCCGAGCGCCCGGCCGAGCAGCTGGTTGCCGAAGCAGATGCCGAAGAACGGCAGCCCGCGGCCCAGCACCTCCTGCAGCAGCGCCGACCTGCGCGTCGGCCGTCGCCGGGTCGCCCGGGCCGTTGGAGAAGAACACGCCGTCCGGCTGCGACGGCCAGGACGTCCGTCGATGGTCGACGTGGCCGGCAGCACGTGCACCTCGATGCCCCGCTCGGCCATCCGCTGCGGGGTCATCGCCTTGATGCCGAGGTCGAGCGCGGCGACGGTGAACCGCTTGTCCCCCAACGCTTCCACGACGTACGGCTCGGCCGGTCGAGACCTCCTCGGCCAGCTGGGCGCCGGCCATCTCCGGCGCCGACCGGACGATGGCCAGCAGCTCCTCCGGGCGGCCGGTCGGCCGCCGGGCCGGAGAACACGCCGACCCGCATCGCGCCGCGCTCGCGCAGGTGCCGGGTCAGCGCCCGGGTGTCGACGCCGCTGATGCCGACGACGCCCTGCGGCCGCGCAGGTCCTCCTCGAGCGTGCGCCGGGAGCGCCAGGACGACGGCCGCGGCGAGGGGTCGCGCAGCACGTAGCCGGCGACCCAGACCCGGCTCGACTCGCCGTCCTCGTCGTTCATGCCGGTGTTGCCGATGTGCGGCGCGGTCTGCACGACCACCTGCCGGTGGTAGCTCGGGTCGGTCAGCGTCTCCTGGTAGCCGGTCATCCCGGTGGTGAAGACCGCCTCGCCGACGGTCTGCCCGACGGCCGCGAACGCCTCACCGCGGAAGGTCCGGCCGTCCTCCAGCACCAGCACCGCCTCCGCGCTCACGCGGCGTCCTCTCCGTTGCTGCCGCCGTTGCGTCGCGCTCGACCGGCGCGCCGTCCAGCACCGTCGGCCGGCCGCGCAGGAAGGTCGCCACCACCCGGCCGGGCAGCTCTCGCCCGGCGTACGGCGTGTTGCGGCTCGACGCTCGCCATCGCCTCGGGCCGCACGGTCCACCGCGCCGCCGGGTCGACCAGGGTGACGTGCGCCGGCGCACCGACGACCAGGCCGCGGCCGTGGCCCGTCGAGCCGGCCGATCCGGGCCGGCCGCACCGACATCCGGTCGGCGACGCCGGCCCAGTCGAGCAGCCCGGTGTCGACCATGGCCTCCTGGACGACCGACAGCGCCGTCTCCAGCCCGGTCATGCCGAAGGCCGCGGCGGCCCACTCGCAGTCCTTGTCCTCGCTCGCGTGCGGCGCGTGGTCGGTCGCGACGGCGTCGATGGTGCCGTCGGCCAAGCGCCGCCCGCAGCGCCTGCACGTCCTCGTCGGTGCGCAGCGGCGGGTTGACCTTGTAGCGCGGGTCGTAGGTCGCGACCAGGGCGTCGGTGAGCAGCAGGTGGTGCGGCGTCACCTCGGCGGTGACGTCGACGCCGCGGCCCTTGGCCCAGCGCAGGATCTCGACCGAGCCGGCGGTCGAGACGTGGCAGACGTGCAGCCGCGAGCCGACGTGCTCGGCCAGCAGCACGTCGCGGGCGATGATCGCCTCCTCGGCGACGGCCGGCCAGCCGCGCAGCCCGAGCACGCCGGACCGCTCGCCCTCGTGCATCTGGGCGTCCTCGGTCAGCCGCGGCTCCTGGGCGTGCTGGGCGATGACCCCGTCGAACGCCTTGACGTACTCCAGGGCCCGGCGCATCAGGACGGCGTCGGAGACGCAGTGCCCGTCGTCGCTGAAGACCCGCACCCGCGCGGCCGAGTCGGCCATCGCGCCGAGCTCGGCCAGCTGCTCGCCGGCGATCTTGATCGTGACCGCGCCGACCGGGGCGACGTCGGCCCAGCCGGCCTCGCGGCCCAGCCGCCAGACCTGCTCGACGACGCCGGCCGTGTCGGCCACCGGGTCGGTGTTGGCCATCGCGTGCACCGCGGTGAAGCCGCCGACCGCGGCGGCCCGGGTGCCGGACCAGACGGTCTCGGCGTCCTCGCGACCCGGCTCGCGCAGGTGGGTGTGCAGGTCGACCAGGCCCGGGCAGCGCGACCAGCCCGTCGGCGTCGAGAACCGTTGCGCCGGAACGCTTCAGGCCCGACGCCGATCTCGGCGATCAGCGCCGTCCTCGAGCAGCAGGTCGGTCGCGGTCGCCGCCCAGCAGCCGAGCGCCCTTGACGATGTACGTCGCGGCTCCGGTCGTCCGCGTCATGGTGCCGCCACCTCCTCGACCTCGCCGGACAGCAACAGGTAGAGCACCGCCATCCGGACCGAGACGCCGTTGGCCACCTGCTCGACGATCGTCGACCGCGCGCCGTCGGCGGCCTCGGCGGCGATCTCCAGGCCGCGGTTCATCGGGCCGGGGTGCATGACGATGGCGTGGTCCGGCAGCAGGGCCAGCCGGCGGCCGTCCAGCCCGTAGCGCCGCGAGTACTCCCGGGCGCTGGGGAAGAACGACGCGTTCATCCGCTCGCGCTGGACCCGCAGCATCATCACCGCGTCGGCCTTGGGCAGCTCGGCGTCGAAGTCGTACGACGTGGCGCACGGCCAGGCGTCGGTGCCGACCGGCAGCAGGGTCGGCGGGCTGACCAGCGTCACCTCGGCCCCGAGCGTCTGCAGCAGCAGGACGTTGCTGCGGGCGACCCGGCTGTGCAGGACGTCGCCGACGATGAGGACCCGGCGGCCGCCGAGGTCCTGGCCGGTCACGTCGCCCTCGCCGAGCCGGCGGCGCATCGTGTAGGCGTCGAGCAGCGCCTGGGTCGGGTGCTCGTGGGTGCCGTCGCCGGCGTTGACGACCGCGCCGTTGATCCAGCCCGAGTTGGCCAGCCGGTGCGGCGCCCCGCTGGCGTGGTGCCGGACGACGACGGCGTCGGCGCCCATGGCCTCGAGGGTCAGCGCGGTGTCCTTGAGGCTCTCGCCCTTGGAGACGCTCGACCCCTTGGCCGAGAAGTTGATGACGTCGGCCGAGAGCCGCTTGGCCGCGGCCTCGAACGAGATCCGGGTCCGGGTGCTGTCCTCGAAGAACAGGTTGACGACGGTGCGGCCGCGCAGCGTCGGGGAGCTTCTTGATCTCCCGCTGCTGGGTGGCGGCCATCTGCTCGGCGGTGTCGAGGACGTGCACCGCCTCGTCCCGGGTCAGGTCCGCGGCGGAGAGGAGGTGTCGCATCAGGCCACCCCCTCCCGGCGTCGGCGACCCGCTCCGTCGGCGGCTCGCCGTCGGACAGGACCACCTGGTCGGCGCCGTCGTACTCGGTCAGCTGGACGCTGACCCGCTCGGACAGCGAGGTCGGCAGGTTCTTGCCGACGTGGTCGGCCCGGATCGGCAGCTCGCGATGGCCGCGGTCGACCAGGACGGCGAGCCGGACGACGCTGGGCCGGCCGACGTCGCTCAGCGCGTCGAGGGCGGCCCGCACCGTGCGGCCGGAGAACAGCACGTCGTCGACCAGGACGACGACCTTGCCGTCGACGCCGGCGTCCGGGATCTGGGTGCGCTCGAGGGTCCGGACCGGGTGCCGGCGCAGGTCGTCGCGGTACATCGTGACGTCCAGGGAGCCGTACGGGACCTCGGTGCCCTCGACGGCGGCGATCCGCTCGGCCAGGCGGCGGGCCAGGTCGACGCCCCGGGTCGGGATGCCCAGGAGGACCAGATCGGCCGGACCCTTGTTGTGCTCGAGGATCTCGTGGGCGATGCGGGTCAAGGCCCGCGTGATGTCTGGTGCGGTCAGCACAGTTCGGGCACGGCTCACGGACCCGACCTCCTTTCCCGCCTCACTGGACGGGTCGTTAAAGGACGCCAATGTTGTCGATCGAGTGCCGTCGACGTGACCCACGACCGGCCGACGCCGTTACCACGCGCAGCACGCCGACGATCACGAGCACCGTTCACCCGGTCGGCCCAAATCGCGGGCCTGTCGAGGCGGCCAGTTCGCGCGTTCCGCTTGACGGCGAAGATCACGCTCCGTGACGATGAGGCCGAACACGGTGCGTCACCGCGACGGGTCGGACCCACCAGGGACGTGGGTCACACGGGAGGGAACGGAAACTATGGCGACCGACTACGCGAGGGCGCTGGGCAGCCGGCTGCGCGCGATCCGCACGCAGCAGGGCATGTCACTCCACGGAGTCGAGGAGCGGTCGACCGGGCGCTGGAAGGCCGTCGTCGTCGGCAGCTACGAGCGCGGCGACCGTGCCGTCACCGTCCAGCGGCTGGCCGAGCTGGCCGACTTCTACGGCGTCCCGGTCGGGGCCCTGCTGCCCGACGCCGGCGGCGGCACCGTGGTCGAGGCCCCGCCGCGCCTGGTCATCGACCTCGAGGCGCTGGGCTCGGTCCCGGCCGAGCGGGCCGGACCCCTGGCCCGCTACGCCGCGACCATCCAGGGCCAGCGCGGCGACTACAACGGCAAGGTCCTGTCGATCCGGCAGGACGACCTGCGCACACTCGCCGTGATCTACGACATGCCGCCGGCCGCGCTGGCCGACGAGCTGATCACGTGGGGTGTCCTCGACGCCGACGCCCGCCGGGCCGTCGAGGCCACGATGCACCCGGAGCTCTGAGCCAGCCGCCTGTCACCTGACGCACCGGACGCACGCCAGCTCGTGCAGCTCGAACCGGCGGTCGCGTACGGAGCGTGAGCTCCCGCGGCCGCCGGTTCTGCGTGCCGGAGCCGTTGCGGCGCACCGTTGCCGGCGCGACCGTCGGTCAGAGCGACAGCGTGGGCTTCAGCGAGAGCAGCCGGGCCAGCAGCCCGTTGACGAACGCCGGGCGAGTCGTCGGTCGACAGCTGCCGGGCCAGCAGCGACGGCCTCGCTGAGCGCGACCGCGTCCGGCACGTCGTCGACGAACAGCAGCTCGTAGGCGCCCAGCCGCAGCACCGCGCGGTCGACCGACGGCATCCGGTCCAGCGGCCAGCTCTGGGTGTAGCGTCGAGATCAGCTCGTCCAGCCGCTCGCGGTTGGCCACGACGCCCGCGGACCAGGTCGGCGGCGTACTCCGGGCACCGGCGGGTCGGCGGCGGCCTGCCGCTCGTCGAGCAGCGCGCAACGGGTCGAGCCGGCGCTGCTCGGCCTCGAACAGGACGTCGAGCGCGCGCTTGCGGGCCTTGGACCGAGCGGGCATGCGGGGTCCGAGCCGCCGTCAGCTGACGCGGCCGAGGTAGTCCCCGGTCCGGGTGTCGACCTTGACCTTGGTGCCGGTCTCGAGGAACAGCGGCACCTGGATGTCGTAGCCGGTCTCGAGCGTGGCCGGCTTGGTGCCCGCCGGTCGAGCGGTCGCCCTGCAGGCCGGGCTCGGTGTAGGTGATCTCCAGGACCACGGAGGTCGGCAGCTCGACGTACAGCGGGGTGCCCTCGTGGATCGCGACCGTCGCGGTCTGGTTCTCCAGCAGGAAGTGCGACGCGTCGCCGACCGTGACCTCGGCGACCGGGATCTGCTCGTACGACGTGCCGTCCATGAAGATGTAGTCGGTGCCGTCCTTGTACAGGTACTGCATGTCGCGCTTGTCGACCGTGGCCGTCTCGACCTTGGTGCCGGCGTTGAACGTCTTGTCGACGACCTTGCCGGACATGACGTTCTTGAGCTTGGTGCGCACGAACGCGCCGCCCTTGCCGGGCTTGACGTGCTGGAACTCCACGACGGTCCACAGCTGGCCGTCGAGGTTGAGCACGATGCCGTTCTTCAGGTCGTTGGTGGTTGCCACGTCGTCGCTGTTCCTTCGACTGCTGACGGGTGTCGCGGATGCGGCGGCCGTCGCGCGGCTCACGCCATGGGCAGCGCGCACGATCCGCTGACCGGCCCTCGACCGTCCGCAGCGGATGGCCGCGGCCGTGCGCCGGCCAGGAGCCGGGCGCTCAGTCCGGTGCGAGGGCCGCCAGGGCCTGCAGCGCCAGCAGGTAGGAGTCCACGCCGAAGCCGGCGATGGTGCCGGTGGCGACGCCGCCGACGACGCTGATGTGCCGGAACGTCTCGCGGGCCAACGGGTTGGTCAGGTGCACCTCGACGAGCGTCAGCCCGGCCGTGGTGACCATGCGCGCAGGCGTCGCGCGTGGCGTAGGAGTAGTGCGTGAAGGCGGCCGGGTTGAGCACGACGTCGCAGCCGGTGTCGACGGCCTCGTGCAGCCAGCCGACCAGCTCGGACTCGTCGTCGGTCTGGCGCACCTCGACGTCCAGGTCCAGCTCCTCGCCCAGCGTGCGGCAGGCCCGACCAGGTCGTCGTACGACGTCGTGCCGTAGACCTCCGGCTCGCGGGAGCCGAGCCGGCCGAGGTTGGGGCCGTTGAGGACCAGCACGCGGCGCATGCCGCCGAGCATAGGCGCGGCTGGTCGCACCGGTCGGCTCGCCGAGCGGTTCACCGCAGCCGCTCCAGGCGGCTGAGAGCACCGAGCCGCCGGGGTCGACGGCGTCCGGGTCACGCTGGACACGGCGGCGTAGGCCGCCTCGCAGGAGCGGACGGGTCGGGCCCCTCGAGCCGGCCCGGCCGGGCCGAGCTCCTCGAGGACGACGAACCGCAGCAGGTCGCCCGCGGGTCTTCTTGTCGCCGGCGCATCGCGTCGAGCAGCCGGTCCCAGCGGTCGCCGCGATAGGTCGTCGGCAGGCCGAGCGCGGTCAGCACCGACCGGTGCCGGTCGGCGACGTCGTCGGCCAGGCGACCGGCCAGGCGGGCCAGCTCGGCGACGTAGACCAGGCCGACGGCAGACCGCCTCACCGTGCCGCCACTGGTAGTCCTCGACGTGCTCGACGGCGTGCGCGAAGGTGTGCCCGTAGTTGAGGATCTCGCGCAGCGCCGGCCTCCCGCAGGTCCGCCGTCACGACGTCGGCCTTGACCTGCATACTGCGCTCGATCAGCTCGCGGACGACCGGCGCGTCCCAGCTCGAGGCGGCGGCCGGGTCGGCCTCGACCAGCTCGAGGATCCGCGGGTCGGCGATGAACCCGCACTTGACCACCTCGGCCAGCCCGGCGACGAAGTCCTTGCGCGGCAACGACTCCAGCGACGTCGAGGTCGCACAGCACGGCCCGCGGCGGATGGAACGAGCCGACCAGGTTCTTGCCCTCGGCGGTGTTGATCCCGGTCTTGCCGCCGACCGCCGCGTCGACCATCGCCAGCAGCGTCGTCGGCAGGTGCACGACCGGCACGCCGCGCAGCCAGGTCGCCGCGACGAAGCCGGCCAGGTCGGTGGTCGCTCCCCCGCCGACCGCGACGACCGCGTCGGTGCGGGTGAAGCCGGCCTGCCCGAGCTACGCCACAGGACGGCGGCCACGACCGCCGTCTTGGCCGCCTCGCCGTCCGGGACCTCGGCGACATGGGCCTCGAAGCCGTGCTGCGCTGCAGCGTCATCTCGCACCCGCTGGCCGGCGCCGCCATCGCCGCCGGGTGCACGACGAGCACGCGCCGGACCGAGTCCCCGAGCACGCCGGCCAGCTCGTGCGTCCAGACCCGAGCCGACGACCACGTCGTACGCCGCGGGGCCGGCTCCGACCGCGATCCGGGTGGCGTCGCTCATCGCGCCCGACTCCTCGATGTGCGGCCAAGGCCTGCTCGATCTCGCTCGGCCACCTCGGCCGGGCGTCCGGCCGGCCGTGTCGACGCGGATCGTCGCCACCCGCTCGTAGGTCGGGCGCCGCTGCCTCCATCAGCGCGACCCACTGGGCCCGCGGGTTCATCATCAGCAGCGGGCGCGCCTGGCCGAAACCGACCCGCGCTGGCGGCGTCGGCGATGCCGACGTCCAGGAACACGACCAGTGTGCCCGGCCAGCGGCGGCTTCGGTCGCCGGGTCGAGCACCGCTCCCCGCCCAGCGCGAGCACCCCGTCGTGCGACTCCAGTGCCGCGGCGACCGCCGCGCGCTCCAGCTCACGGAACCGCGGCTCGCCCTCCTCGACGAAGATCTCGGCGACCGTCCGCCCGGCGGTCGCCTCGACGTCGGCGTCGGTGTCCCGATGCTCCAGCCCCACCGGCGGGCCAGCTCGCGGGCCACCGTGGACTTGCCCGAGCCCGGCGGCCCGACGAGCACCACGCGCGGCCGCACCGCGGCCTTGTCGCGAACTCACCACGCGCGCAACGCTTCTGGGATCGAGTCGAGGTAGGCCCGATGGTTGCGTGCGCTCTCCGCCGACCGAGTCGCCGCCGAACTTCTCCAGGCAGGCCTCGGCCAGGACGAGGGCGACCATGGCCTCGGCCACGACCCCGGCGGCCGGGACGGCGCAGACGTCCGAGCGCTGGTTGATCGCCTTGGCCGCCTCGCCGCTCGCGACGTCGACGGTGTCGAGCGCGCGCGGGCACCGTGGAGATGGGCTTCATCGCCGCGCGGACCCGCAGCACGTCACCGGTGCTCATGCCACCCTCGGTGCCGCCCGCCCGGCCGGACCGGCGCCGGAGCCGGCCGTCCGGGCCGTGCTCGATCTCGTCGTGCGCCTGCGACCCGCGGCGGGCCGCCGTCGTGAACCCGTCGCCGACCTCGACCCCCTTGATCGCCTGGATCCCCATCAGGGCCCCCGCCAGCCGCGAGTCGAGCCGGCGGTCCCAGTGCACGTGGCTGCCGAGCCCGGGCGGCAGGCCGTAGGCCAGCACCTCGACGACCCCGCCCAACGTGTCGCCGTCGCGCTTGGCCGACTCGACCTCCGCCAGCATGCGGGCCGACCCGTCGGCGTCGAAGGCGCGCAGCGGGTCGGCGTCCAGCGCGTCGACGTCGTCCGGACCAGGCAGCGGCGCGCCCTCGGCCACCGCCGCCGTACCGACCGACACCGTGTGCGAGACCAGCCGGACGCCGAAGGCCTGCTCCAGGTACGCCGCGGCGACGGCGCCGAGCGCGACCCGGGCCGCCGTCTCGCGTGCGCTCGCCCGCTCGAGCACCGGCCGGGCGTCGTCGAAGCCGTACTTCTGCATCCCGACCAGGTCGGCGTGCCCGGGCCGCGGCCGAGTGAGCGGCGCGTTGCGGCCCAGCTCGGCCAGCTCGGCCTCGGGCACCGGGTCGGCGCTCATGACCCGCTCCCACTTGGGCCACTCGGTGTTGCCGACCCGGATCGCGATCGGGCTGCCTAGGGTGCGGCCGTGCCGGACCCCGCCGAGCAGCTCGACCGCGTCCTGCTCGAACGCCATCCGCGCGCCGCGGCCGTAGCCGAGCCGGCGCCGGGCCAGGGCCGTGCCGATCTCGGCGGTCGTGATGGCCACGTCGGCCGGCAGACCCTCGAGCACGGCGACGAGCGCGGGGCCGTGAGACTCCCCCGCGGTGATCCAGCGAAGCATGAGGCCGATCCTCCCATGCGGGAGGATCGGCCTCGTGTGCCTGTGGGCTGAGCTCGTCAGCCGAGCGGCCTCACGTCAGGAGACGGTGAGGGACCCGCCCTTGCACAGGGTGGCGGACTGGTCGCCGTACTGCATCAGGACGCCGGTGGGCGGGGTGCCGACCTTGACCGTGGCGAAACCGTTGAGCCGGAAGTACGTCGCGAACGTGTCGCCGACCGCGGGCGTGTACGGCTTGGCCGTCTTGCCCTTGGCCTGGACGGTGAACGACGCGCCGGACAGGTCGCTCTTGACGCTCTTCAGGACACCGCCAGCGGGACGCTCGAGGTGGCGCCGTGGTGCCGTCGTCCCCGTCGATGGTGCCGGTCCCGGTGGAGGTGCCGGTGCCGGTGGAGGTGCCGGTGGCCGGCGTTCCCGTCGTACCCGTGGTCCCTGCCGACCACCGGCGGGGGAACGAGCACCTTGAACGGGTTGCGGGCGGTCTTGCCGGCGAAGCTCTTCAGCGGGGCGACGGCCGGAGGCCGACGCCGACGGGCGACGGCGAGGAGCCGGCGCCGGCCGCCGGCGAGCGGCCGTGGCGGCCGGGGTGTCCGACCCGCCGGAGAGCAGGAAGAAGTAGGCCAGGGCGGCGACGACCACGAGGGCGAGCCCACCACCGGCGAGCAGCAGGAGCCGCTGACGGCTGTTCGGCGAGGCCGGGGCCTCGGCGAGGGCCGGCCGGCGCGGGCGGCGCCGGGGCTTGGGTTCCGGTCATGATGCTCATGGTCAGTGGTCCCTTCAGCTCGCGGAGCCGGTAGTGGTGGTGCCGGTCGCGCGCCGGTGGCCCCGTGCCGTGCCGGTGGCACCGACCGCCGGCGGGTCGGGCAGGACGAACGACCGCCCCTGTGATGACCGTCTCGAGGTGTCTCGCCGGTCGCGGTGGTGCCTGCGGCGGCGGTGGTGGTCGTGCCGGTGTCGGTGTCCGCGTTCGGCTTGATCGAGAGCTGCTCGACGAGCAACGCCCGGGTCATGCCGGTCTGCAGCTTCTGCAGGAAGAGCTCGCTCTCGGCATAGCTCCCGTGCACCGTGATCGGCGAGCGGGATCCGGACCAGGTTGGTCGCGGCCCCCGTTGAGGTCGTGCCGGTCGCGACGGTCGCTGCCCGTGGCGCCGCGGTCCCGGTTGCGGCCGGTGCGGCAGTGACGGTGGCGCTGACGGGCTGCGGCGGCGCGACCTCGAACAGCGTGGCGCCGGAGGCGCTGGCGATGCTCGGACAGGCTGCGGATCAGCGTCGGCAGCGCCGGGTTGTCCGGCATCTGGCGCTTGATGACCTCGAGCTCGGCCTGCTTCGCCGGCAGCGAGGCGTACTGCCGCCTTGAGCTGCGCGATCTTCAGCGGAGCGAGGCGTTCTTGGCTGTCCTGGCTGACCTTCTGGGTCTTGCAGGTCAGCCGCCTCACTGCGCTTGGGGCCGATCATCAGGAACCAGGAGGCGACGATGAGCAGGATGCTCACCACCGCCGTCCCCGCGGCCCAGGTGCGAGTGCTCGACATGTCAGCCGGCCTTTCGGTCGTATCGGTGCGAGAGAGCGTCCGACGTGACGTTGACGGTCGAGTCGAACTTGACGACGTCGTGCCGTTGACCTCGGTGTTGACCGCGTCGGTGAAGTACGGCTGGGTGAAGCCCGACTCCTTGGCCAGGGCGTTGAGCCAGGCCGCGACGTCCACGTGGCTTCTTGGAGTCGCCCTTGATCTGCAGGGAGGCGACGCCGGTCGTCCCGAGCGCCGCGGTGGTCGGCGTCGCCGCCGGCGGTCTTCATGTCGAGCTCGGTCAGCCAGGTGTTCGCCGGCGTGACGTAGCTCAGGTCGTTGAGGTACCGGTACCAGAGCACGTCCGTGGCCATGGCCTGCTGGCGAGCGTCCTGCGCGGCCTCGATCGCCGCGATCGTCCTGGGGACGTCGTTGTAGTCGGCCTGCTTCGCCTGAGGTCGCGTTGTTGCGCCTTGGACGCTGCGCGAGGTCGTCCTTCGCGTCGCTGGCGGCGCTGGCCTGCGTGACGTAGACCGCCGCCCAGGATCACCGCGAGCGCGGCGACGCCGACACCGAGACCGGCCTGGACCCGACGCAGCTTGCGCGCCTGGTGGACCTCCGGCGGCAGCAGGTTGACCCGCGGCAGCGGCGCGCGACCGGTCGACGTCAGCGTCTCGACGGAGTCGACACTCGTGCGGCTCATGACGCGGCTCCTAGCGCGAGACCCACCGGCACAGCGGCGAGGTGCTGGACATGACGGACCTGGTCGTCGGACAAGCCGGTCCGACCGAGGTGCAGCGACCCGAGCGGGTCACCGACGACGACGGGCACGCGGGTGGACGCGGCCATCCGGTCGACCAGGCCGCGCAGCCGCGAGCCCGCCGCCGGTGAGGATGACGCGCTGGCACCGGCCCGTGCGGCGTGGACGAGCTGTAGTAGTCGAGCGACCCGCGGATCTCGTCGACCAGGCGTCGCAGCGGTGACGTCGGCCACCCGGCCGGCCGCAGCCGCGCTCTCGGAGGTCGAGCCGCCGCCGAGCTCGTGCTTGAGCGCCTCGGCCTGCTCGTGCGTGACGCCCAGGTTGCTGGCGATCGGCGTCGGTGACGTCCTGGCCACCCATCAGCAGGATGCGGACGAAGTGCGGCACGCCGCCGCTGTGGACCACGATGTTGGTGACCCGGGCGCCGATGTCGACGAGCGCCTCGATCTCGTTGTCGACGACGCCGATGTTGGCGACCGAGCGCAGCACCGCGAACGGGGTCAGGTCGACCATCATCGGCCGCAGGCCGGCCTGCTCGACCGCCCGCACGTTGGACAGCACCATCTCCTGGGCCGCCGCGACCAGCAGGCCGCGCTGCAGGCGGGCTCCGCCGGCACCGGTGACCTCCTCGAGGGGGTGGAAGTCCAGGAGGGTCTGGTCGACCGGCATGGGCAGGAAGTCCTGCACCTGGAAGGCCAGGGACTCCTTGAGCTCGGCGATCGGCATCCAGGGCAGGTCGACCTGGCGCACGATCACGCGCTGGTTGGCCACCCCCATGACGACGTTCTTGTGCGAGAAGCGGGTGTGCGACCAGAGCTGCTTGATGGCATGGGCGACAGCAGTCGTGTCCATGACCTCGCCGTCACGGACAGCGCCCTCGGGCACGGCGATCTGGCCGAACCTCTCGAGAGTGACCCCGCCCTTGCCGAACGACAGCTCGGCCGCGCGAACGCCGGAGGTCCCGATATCGAGACCGATGGCAGTGCGTCCAGCCACGTCGTACCCCTTCCGCGCAATCAGTTCCGCGTTGCCCCAGGCAGGGGCTGCGTCAAAAGGGTGATCGGTGGGTCCGGAGAGGGGCTTGAGCCGAACGGCTGGGATTGCCGTGGAACTAGGCCGAACGGGTGGCGGCAGCGGGCTCGTCGATTCGTCAGTTCGGCAGCGTGTTGACGTACAGGTCGCTGATCTGGGTGCCCACCAGGACGGCGATGTAGGCCCCCGCGATCATGAATGGGCCGAACGGGATCCGGGACTTGCGGGTCGCCAGCTTGACGGCCATCAGGCCGCCACCGACCAGGCCGCCGAGCAGGAAGCCCAGGAAGGCACCGACGACGAGCGGACCCCAGCCGAGCCAGCCCAGGTACATCCCGAGGATGCCGGCCAGCTTGACGTCACCGAAGCCCATGGCCTTGGACTTGACGAGCATCAGCAGGAAGTAGAACGCGTAAAGCGCCGCACCGCCGATCGCGGCCCGCAGCAGCGCCGCCCAGTCGCCCGAGCCGACCGCGGCGACCAGCAGCAGCGCCGCACACGACGGCGTACGACGGCAGGACGATCTTGTTCGGCAGCCGGTAGACGTCGAGGTCGATCAGGGCCAGCGCGACGCCGATCGCGACCAGGTAGAGGAAGGCCGGGAGCGCCCAGGTGAGCGCCGAAGTGCCAGGCGGTCAGCCGCGAACAGGAGCCCGGTGACCGCCTCGACCAGGGGATAGCGGCGCGCTGATCGGGTTCGGCGCAGTCCCGGCAACGGCCGCGGAGGACCAGCCAGCTCAGGACCGGGATGTTGTCCCGGCCGCGGATCGGCGTGCTCGCACGTGGGGCACGGCTGCGCGGGTGCAGTGACCGACTCGCCGCGCGGCACCCGCCACACGACGACGTTGAGGAACGACCCGATCAGCAACCCGGCCAGACCGCACGCAACCACCAGGAACATCACATTCACACCCTACGAGCAGCCCGCACCGACCGGCGCAGGCATCCACTGTTGGATGTTGCGTCGGCCGGCGCGGGCCACGACTTGAACGCGCGGTGCTCAGGGGTACTTGATCGGGGATGATCTCGCCGGTGCTCTTGGCCCCCCAGGCCGCGCCCGACCACTGCGGGAAGTACGGCGGGGCGGAGTACTTCAGCCGCTTGTCGTACCGGTAGTCCTTCAGGTAGCCCGTGCCGCCGGCTGCCGCCGGTGCCGACGATGCCGCGCCACTCCTGGGCGATCGAGCCCCAGACCTGCAGGTTGCCCTGGAAGTTGCCCACGTTGTAGCTCTGCACCCAGAAGCTGTGCTGCAGGGTCTGGATCGAGGCGTCGATCTGGATCCCGCTGGACGGCGTCACCGTCCCGGTGTCCGGGTCGGTGAGCCGAGCCGGCCAGCCGGAGACCTCGTTCTGGTTTCCGTCGTAGCCCCAGGTCGCGCAACGGGTGTGGGCCGGGGTCGTCCAGGTCTGGCACTCCCAGGTGTCCATGATCGGGTGGTACACCTCGACCGAGTTGGACGCGACCAGACCGAGCAGGTCGCTGCCGTTCTTGCCACCGGCCAGGACCACGTCACCGGTCAGGACGATCGAGTTGGACGCCGCCACCGTGACCCGGCCCTTGAGCGTGCCCTGGAGGTAGACGTTGCCCAGCCCGCAGTACTGGTCGGCCAGCGTCATGTTCTTGTCGTAGGTGTAGGTCACCGTCTTCGGCTGCCGGTGTAGGTGCCCAGCGGCAGACCGTCACCGATCTGGCCCGACTTGCACTGGCCCTGGGTCGCCGCCGGCCTTGACGTAGATGACCTTGTCCGTCGGCACCGGCACGGTGACGCCGGCCGGGGCGTTGCCGCCGCAGGCGGCGCTGTTGGTCGAGTTGGCGCTCCACACCGTCATCGTGCCCGCAGCGTTGAACTTGATCCGGGTCGAGCCGGAGAACTGGCAGCCCGGGAAGTTCTGGAACTGGTCCGAGGTGTCCTGCAGCAGCTTGGTCGCCGCCCAGTAGGCGCCGACAGTGCCGTAGCTCGCGTTGGCCTGGGTCCGGTCGCAGTACTTGTAGGAGTTCGTGTCGCCCTTGACCGCGGCCTTGCAGGCCGGGTCGGAGGTCTCCAGACCCTGCTTGAAGTTCGGTCGCGGGCGAGCCTGAGCCGAGCAGCGGGGTGTCGTTGGTGTGCACCGGGCCGTCGAGCACGTCGCCGGCCGCGAACTGGATCTCCGAGCAGCCGCTGGCCGAGCGTGTTGCCGGTGCCGCGCACCTTGGGCGGCGTCCACCAGTAGTTCGAGCAGTACGACGGCATGCCCGACGGGTAGACGTACGAGTTGTCGGGGTCCGCGTCCTCGTGGTCGGTGTAGTAGAGGAAGTCGGTCGACCCGCCGCGGCTGACGCCGACCTGCAGGGTTCGGCTGACGCCGCGCCGCCTTGCCGGTCGACGTCACCTGGACGACGCCGGTGCTGTCCAGGGTGGCCGCGCTGACGTCGTAGTGGAACACCGGGCTGGTCGGGTTCGTGTCGTCCACGGGCTGCCAGCCGGCCGACGTCGAGGACGTCCAGCCGCAGGTGTTGCCGGTGGCGTTGGGCCCCTTCAGGGCCACGTTGGTGCAGTCCCAGCTGCGGGCGTAGGCGTCGTTGGCGTTGAGCCGGGCGATGTAGTCGTCGACGCCGGCCTGAGCTGCGGCCAGGGCAGCGTTCCAGCCCTGCGTTGTTCTTCGACTACCGTCTGGGCGGACATGGCGTAGGCACCTGCGGCCAGGGCGATGCTGCTCGCCAGGATGATGACCATCGAGCACCATGACCAGGGCCGCGCCCTCGTCCGGGTCGGACGAGCGGCGCAGCCGCCGGTTGAGTGAGCGGATCATGACTGAGCTCCCGTTCCGCAGCAGTGATTCGTGGTTGGGCAGCGAGACGCGCGTCGTGATCGACGTCGTACCCATCGGCCCGGTCGAGACCGTGTCCATGCCGACCCGGATGTCGATGCTGTCGACGTCGTCCAGGTTGGTCGACGTCAAGGCGCCGAGCGAGGCGCCGGTGGCGTCGTAGTAGACGAACAGCGGCTTCGTCGTGGTGTTGGCGTCGACCCCGCGCGCCAGGATCGTCGTGAAGACCTGGCAGCCGGGCCCGGGCGTGCAGTACTGGTAGTTGTGGTCGTTGACGTCATGGCTGAGCGGCCGCTGGATGGTCTGGGTCAGCACGCCGGCGGCGAGCGATGTAGGTGACCTGGCTCGGCCCGTACGTCGTGTTGCCGCTCGGCGGCAGCGTCGCCGGGTTGCCGATGTCGCGCGTAGAACTGGACCGATGTCGGGCCGCCCTGGATGAAGGCCGCCGTGATGGTGGCCGGCCGACGCGCTGTCGTCCAGCTGGCTGGGCAGGATGGCGGTGCGCAGCGTGCGGGACATCGACGCCGACGGCCAGGCGGGCGTTGTTGATGTCGGTCACCCGGGCGGAGGTGGCCTGGGCGGTGCGGATCGCCCCGGTCAGGACCATGAAGCCGCCAGCCGAGCACGACGCCGAGGACGATCATCGCGATGACCAGCTCGATCAGCGAGAAGCCGGCGTCGTCGCGCTCATCGGTCGCGCCGCGCAGACGCGTGCCAGCACAGTTGTCACGGGACCCTCACGGTGGCTGCGGTTGCGGTGGTCCGGCTCGTCGGGATCAGAGACGGGGAGACGGCCGCCAGCGGCGCGGTCGCGATCCAGCTGCCGAACGGGATGGACACCAGAAGGTGTCCGGCCGACGTTGGTGGTGCCGAGGACGATCGAGGACTGTCCACTGGGGCAGGTCGCTGCTGCTGTTGATCGTGACCGTGGCGCCGGCGACGGGTGTGTTGACGGGTCCTTCGCGGACGTAGATGTCGACCGGCGCGAGCTGGGCGTTCACGTCGCTGAAGCCACCGGGAGCCACCACCGTCGGGGTGCCACGCCGGCCGCGACCGGTGCCCGGGTCGGCATCCGCACAGCCGCCGGCCCAGGCCGTGTAGCCGTCGGTCGAGGGCCACAGGTTGGGGACGGTCGTGTAGGTGAAGCCGCTACCGGCGGGGACGACCACCGAGTGGGTCGCGCCGGGCAGCGCGCTGTTGCCGTAGGCCACGTACGCCGGCAGGTTCGCCGGCGCCGGGTAGGTCGAGTTGAGGATCGTCTGGACGACCCGGATCGACGCCGCCTTGTCATAGCTGAACGGCAGGACGTAGAGCTGCCCGTTCGCCGACGACCTGCACCTTGGTCGGGGCGGCGACGCCGCTGTTGTCGACGTAGCCGGTGTTCGCCAGCTTGACGGTGTAGCTGCCGGCCGTGCGTCACCATGAAGACGGCGCAGCCCGTGGAGTCGGTCGTCTGCGGTGCAGTGCTGCGACGGGCCGCTGACGGTGACGTTGACGCCGCTGGCCGGCGGTGCCGGCGGCGTTGAGGACCTTCACCGCGATGTACGACTCGTTGGTCGTGGCCAGCAGGGTCTTCTGCGGTGTGAGCAGGGTGGTCTCGGTGATCGGCTTGGTGTACCGGGCCGCGTTCGGCGGTCACGCTGACGTCGACCTGCAGGCTCGGGTAGGTCACGGCCGACCCACCGTCGCAGGCGTTGGAGCCGGTGCCGGTCGGCAGCCACTTGGCCGTGCGGGTGACCGGTGTACGACGAGCCGTCGACGACGCTGTCGGTGCCGGCGGCAGCCGCTCGGGTACGGCGTGGGGTTCGTCACCGTGCCGGAGGCGCCGAGAGCGAGGGCAGCGGCGTCCGACGTGCCGAAGAGGTTGCGGGAGTTCTCGATCTCGCGCTGGGCCAGGTTGCTCGCGGCAACGCGCTGGCGGTCGTTGGTCGAGGTCTTGATCGGCACCGAGCAGGACGGTGCCGATCGCCGACGGCGGCCATGGCCATGAGCAGCGCGGCGACGAGGACCTCGATCATGGTCGTGCCCTCGTCACGTGCCGGTCCGGTGGACCTGAAGTGCTGCATCGTCCCTGCCCAGGTTCGAAGGGAGTGTCGGCGTCGCGCGCAGTCGCGCCGGCCGGTCGGTTCTGAGGTGCGGTCTGGGTACCGCAGAGCCGCAGCGGTGGGTGGCGGTCCGAGGACCACCACCCACCTCCCCTACGGTCGGTCAGCTCGGACCCGATGCGGAACGCTGTCTGGGAGTTGCTCAGAAGCTAGGTCAGCCGAAGGTCCCGTCGGGATGGTGCAGCCGGTGCACTTGCCGGACGGCAGGCCGCCGGCCGCTGGTCAGGCCCCAGGCCTTGCCACCCTGCGAGTTCTGGCGACCGCGACGCACTAGTCGTGCCGTCGGTGGCGACGCAGACCCTTGACCTGGTCGTAGCCGCTGACCTTGGAGTTGCAGCGATGTTGCCGTTGATGGCGCGGTGGTCAGGCAGGTTGACGCTGGTCGTCGCTGGCGCCGGTGTCGAGCGCGATGGCGACCGCAGCGGTCGGGTTGCCGTCGGTCAGCGCCGAGGCGACGTCAGTCGCGATCGCCTGAGCGTCGGACTTGGCGGTGGCCTCGTAGCCCTTGTTGCGCTGGTTCAAGTACAGCGGAATGGCGATGGCGGCGAGGATGCCGATGATGATCATGACGACGAGGAGCTCGATCAGGGTGAAGCCCTGGTCCTTGTCCTCCATCGCCTTACGGATGCGAGCGAGCATCTGCTGCTCCCTTTCGTTAGAGACGGAGCCGCCCGCGGTCCCCGGTTCATGTTCGGGAGGCACGGCTCGCTTACAAGAGGTTTATCGACGCGCGGGCCCCCGGCTTGAGCGTCCGAACGGGCCATTTGCCAAACGAATTCGTGGACTACGCCGAAAGGGTGACCGCCCGCAGGCGGTCACCCTTTCGAGGGGTGAGGTAACTGGCGTGCCTACTTGATCGCGCCCATCACGCTGAAGATCGGCATGTAGAGCGCGATGATCATGGCGCCGACGACGCTGCCGATGAAGACGATCATCAACGGCTCGATCAGGCTGGTCAGCGCCTCGGTCGTCGCCTCGACCTCCTGGTCGTAGAAGTCGCTGATCTTGTGCAGCATGGTGTCGAGCGCTCCGGTCTCCTCGCCGACCTGCATCATCTGCACGACCATCGGCGGGAAGATCGCGTGCTTCGCCAGCGGGCCGGCCAGCGACTCGCCGCTGCGGACGCTGTCGCGAACATCGGTGGCCGCGTTGCGGATCACCATGTTGCCGGCGGTGTCACCGACGATGTCGAGCGACTGCAGGATCGGCACGCCCGACCGCAGCATGGTGCCGAGGTTGCGGGTGAACCGGCTCAGCGCGATCTTGGCCGCGAGCGGCCCGAAGACCGGCATCTTGAGCTTGATCGGGTCGACGATCGAGCGGACGTTGTCCTGGTGCTTGATCCGGCCCCAGACGACGAAGCCGCCCACGGCACCGACGATCCCGATCGGCAGGATGAACTTCATCGCGTGCGAGAGGCTGACCAGGATGCGGGTCGGGCGCCGGCATCGTCGCGTGCAGGCTGGTGAACATGTTCGCGAACACCGGGACGATGAAGACCAACATGCCGATGAGCGCGACGATGGCGATGCAGAAGACGACGACCGGATAGGTCATCGCGCTCTTGATCTTGCCCTTGAGCTTGACCTCGGCCTCGAAGTTGTCGGCGACCTGCAGCAGCACCTGGTCCAGGAAGCCGCCGACCTCACCGGCGCGAACCATGTTGACCATCAGCGGCGGGAAGACCCGCGGGTGCTTGGCCAGCGCCGACGAGAGCGACTGCCCGGCCTCGACGTCGGCCCGGGACAGGGCGAGGACGCGGGACAGCTCCTTGTTCTCGGTCTGCTCGGCCAGGATGGTCAGCGCGCGCAGCAGAGACAGGCCCGAGGAGATCATCGTGGCGAACTGCCGCGCCATGATCGCCAGGTCCTTGAGCTTGACCCGCTTGCCGAGCCCGGGGATCGAGATCTCCTTCTTCATCCCGGCAGTTGGCCTCGGTGATGCTGACCGGGGGCGAAGCCCATCGTGCGCAGCTTGGCGACGACCTGCGACTGGTTGTCGGCGTCCAGGGTGCCCTTGACGAGCTTGCCGGAGCGGTCGCGGACGGCGTACTCGAAAGTGGTCGGCATGCTGTCGCGCTCCCTAGATCCGGCCGAGCAGACGGTTGAAGTCCTCGATGTGGTGGCACTTCTCCAGACCCGCTTCGTAGCGTGATCTGGTTGGTGCGCACCAGCTCGGCCAGGTGCTGGTCGAGCGTGTGCATGCCGTGCTGGGCACCGGCCTGCATGGCCGAGTAGATCTGGTGCGTCTTGCCCTCGCGGATCAGGTTGCGCACCGCCGGGGTGGCGACGAGCACCTCGGTCGCGACGACCCGGCCCTTGCCGTCGGCGGTCTTGCACAGCGTCTGGCAGACGACGCCCTGGATGGCGCCCCCCAGCTGGGTGCGCACCTGGTCCTGCTGCTCGGCCGGGAAGACGTCGATGATGCGGTCGATCGTCTGGGCGGCGTCCGAGGTGTGCAGGGTGGCGAAGACCAGGTGACCGGTCTCGGCGGCGGTCAGGGCCACCGAGATCGTCTCGAGGTCACGCATCTCACCGACCAGGATGATGTCGGGGTCCTGGCGCAGCACGTGCTTGAGGGCGTTGGCGAAGGAGTGCGTGTCCTCGCCGACCTCGCGCTGGTTGATCAGGCAGGACTTGTGGCGGTGCAGGAACTCGATCGGGTCCTCGACGGTCATGATGTGGTCGCGCCGGGTCCGGTTGGCCAGGTCGATCAGACCGGCCAGCGTGGTCGACTTGCCCGAACCGGTCGGGCCGGTGACCAGCACCATGCCGCGCGGCAGGCCGGCGAAGTTCTTGACGGCCGGCGGGATGCCGAGCGCCTCGAGCGCCTTGATCTCGTAGGGGATCAGGCGGAAGGCCGCGCCGATCGACTCGCGCTGGCGGTAGATGTTGACCCGGAACCGCGCCTTGCCCGGCACCGAGTAGCTGATGTCGAGCTCGAGCTCGGCCTCGAAGCGCTCCCGCTGCTTCTGGGTCAGGCGTGCGAACAAGACGCGCTGCAGCTCGGCCGGGTTGCACGGCTCGTAGTTGTCGAGCGGCGTGAGCTCGCCGTTGAGACGGATCATCGGCACGGCGCCGGCGGTCAGGTGCAGGTCGGAGGCCTTGCGCTCGAGCACCTCGATCAGCAGGTCGTGCAGGTTGATGTCGCCGACCTCGGCGCTGCGCTCGGTGCTGGCCCGGCGGTAGGCCGGTCCGGCCAGGTCCATCTCGTCGACCGCACACGGTGGCGTGGCCGCCCTGCTGGGGCAGCTGCGTCGTCGGCGCTGCCGTCGGCTGTCGAGGGAGTAGGCGTAGCTGTCCGGCGAGTAGGCGCCGTTCGACTGCTGGCCGTAGTTGTCCACGGGTCTCCCCTCGTGTGCGACCGGCGGTCGCGTGCGAGCTAGTTGGTGCGGTCGGTCGGGCGGCAGAGCAAGCCGCCTCGGATGGGCTATCGGCGTACGGCGGGCGGGTGCTTGAGGTTTCTCCGCGATTAGCGGCGAACGGGTTAGTCCGGACCGGACGGTGGTCAGACGACGACGCGCAGGATCTCCTCGATCGATGTGACGCCCTGGCCGACCTTGGTCATGCCGTCGGCGCGCAGGGTCAACATGCCCTGGGCGCGGGCGGTCTCACCGATCGACGCGGCCGAGGCGCGGTCGACGCGCAGCCGCTCGATGTCCTCGGTGACCTCCATGACCTCGTGCAGGGCGATCCGGCCCTTGTAGCCGGTCTTGGAGCAGGCCGAGCAGCCGACCGGGCGGTAGAGCGTCGGGATGCTCTCGCCCGGCGTCCACGGGTAGCCGACCCGCTCGAGCAGCTCCGGCTCGGGGTCGTAGGGCTCCTTGCACTTGTCGCAGAGCCGGCGGGTGAGCCGTTGGGCGAGAACGCAGTCCAGCGCCGAGCCGACGAGGAAGGGCTCGATGCCCATCTCGGTCAACCGGGTGATCGAGCTCGGCGCGTCGTTGGTGTGCAGGGTCGAGAGCACGAGGTGGCCGGTGAGGGCGGCCTCGATCGCGATCTGGGCGGTCTCGTGGTCGCGGATCTCACCGATCAGGACGACGTCGGGGTCCGAGCGCAGGATCGAGCGCAGGGCCGAGGCGAAGGTCAGGCCGGCCTTGGCGTTGGTCTGCACCTGGTTGATGCCGGGCAGCCGGTACTCGACCGGGTCCTCGACGGTGATGACGTTGACCTCGGGCTTGCTGACGATGTTCAGCGTGGCGTAGAGCGTGGTCGACTTGCCCGAACCGGTCGGGCCGGTCACCAGCATCATCCCGTAGGGCTTGGTGAAGCTGCGCGAGTAGCGCTCGTAGTTCGAGGCGCCGAAGCCGAGGTCGGCCAGGCTCGAGCCGGGCCGTCGAGTTGTCCAGGACTCGCATGACGACCTTCTCGCCCCACACCGTGGGCAGCGTCGCGACGCGGAGGTCGATCTTCTTGCCGTTGGCGCTGACCGAGAGCCGGCCGTCCTGCGGGATGCGCCGCTCGGCGATGTTGATGTCGGCCATGATCTTGAGCCGGGAGATGACGCCGGACTGGATCGCGCGGGGCGAGCGCATGACCTCGTGCAGCACACCGTCGATGCGGTAGCGGACCCGGAGGTCGTGCTCGGTCGGCTCGATGTGGATGTCCGATGCGCGGTCCTGGATCGCCTGGGTGATCAGCAGGTTGACGTACTTGACGATCGGGGCGTCCTCGACGACCTCGCGGACGTTGGAGAGGTCGTCCTCGTCGCTGCCGACCTCCATCGACGCGGTGATGTCGTCCATGTCGGCGTCGGCCCGGTAGAACCGGTCGATCGCGGCCAGCACGTCGCCCTTGGTCGCCACGACCGGACGGACGTCCATGCCGGTGATGGAGCGGAAGTCGTCGAGGGCGAAGACGTTGCCCGGGTCGGCCATGGCCACGAGCAGCCGGCCGTCCTCGTAGGCGATCGGCAGGGCGACGTGGCGCCGGCAGACCCCGCCGGGCACGCGCCCGATCGCGGAGCCGTCGACCGAGTACTCGGTCAGGTCGACGAACGGGCAGGCCCGACCTGCTGGGCGAGGGCGGCGACGAGCTGCGACTCGGACAGGACCCCCTGGTCGACCAGGACGCGGCCGAGGCTCCGGCCGTCCTTCTGGTGCTCGTCGTAGGCAGCGGTCAGCTGGGTCTCGGACACGAGGCCGTCATTCAGCAAGATGTCGGTCAGCTGCATGGCTTACCGGCCCCTCCAGCCCAGGTCCCACGACTCACCCACAGCACCGGAACTGGCGCGAGGAGGGAACCACCAAATGGCCTATCGGCTCGTTACCCGCCGGGCTTGACGAGTTCGACGCCGGGTCACGGTCCGTAACCGGTCAACCGGACCGTGCCGACTCCTGCTCCCCGGCCGCGCGCATGACCTCGAGGTCGGGCGCTCGGCCGGTCCAGGCCCGGACCTGGGCCCCCGCCTGGTGCACCAGCATCTCCAGCCCGGGCACCGCCAACCCCCCGCCGGCCAGCCCAGGCCGCAGCCAGCACAGTCGGCCAGGGCCGGTAGACGACGTCGAGCAGGACACCGGGCGTGCTCACACCCGCTGCCAGCACGCCGTCGGCCGCCCCGGCCGGGACCGTGCTCACCAGCACGGGCGCGGCCGCGGCCCGCGGTCCGGCCTGCTCCCAGGTCATCAGCCGCGGCCGGCTGCCGAGCCGGGTCGCGGCCTCGATCATCGCCGCGGCGCGGCCGGTCGACCGGACGATGACGGTCGGCGCCGGCTCGCCCAGCTCGAGCAGGGCGGCCAGCGCGGAGGCGGCCGTCGCACCGCCGCCGAGCACGACGGCGCCTTCGGCGGTCTGCGACGCCCGCCGCGCGCAGCGCCGCCACGATGCCGTGAACGTCGGTGTTGTCCCCGATGCGCCGGCCGGCCCGGAAGGTCACGGTGTTGACCGCACCGACCGCCGACGCGAGGTCGCTGACCTCGTCGAGCAGGGGCACGACGGCCTGCTTGAACGGCATGGTCAGCGACACCCCGACCCACTCCGGCCCGAGCCGGTCCAGCGCCCCCGGCAACGGCCGCAGCGTCGACCTCGTACGCGTCGTAGGTCCAGTTCGACCAGCCCGAGACTGCGGTACGCCGCGCGATGCAGCGCGGGCGACAGCGAATGGCCGATCGGCGATCCCAGCACCCCCGCGGACCGGCTCGGTCCCTCCCCGGTCATCGCTATCCGGTGCCCTTGCAGGCCGCCAGGTGAGCCGCGCACCACTGGTTGAACAGGGCCTTGTTGGCCGTCGCCTCCGCGTCGGTCGTCGCGAACCGGGTCTCCCCGGTCGTCGGGTTGACCGTGACGAAGTAGAGCCAGGTGCCCGCCGTCGGGTGCAGCGCCGCATCGATCGCGGACTGGCCCGGGTTGCTGATCGGCCCCGGTGGCAGCCCGTGGTGGTTGTAGGTGTTGTACGGCGATGGGTTCGCCCGGTCGGCGGCGGTCGTCGCCACGCCCGGCTTGCCGGTCACGTAGCTGACGGTCGAGTCGAGCTGGAGCCGCATGTTGATGGCCTGAGCCGGTTGTCGAGCACCCGCGCCACCTTGTGCCCGTCGGAGTTCGTGCGAGCCTCCACCTGGACGATCGAGGCGATCGTCAGCACGCGCAGGGCCTGAGCGTCGGACACGTGCGCGTCGGCCAGCCGCGTGACGGTCTCCTTGACCATTCGCGAGAGCTGTTGCGTCGCAGTGGTTTTCGGCTCGAAGTCGTAGGTGGCCGGCCAAAGCAGCCCCTCGGCCTTGCCATGGGCCCACTTCGGCAGCCCGATCGAGGCCGGGTTGTTCAACGCCTTCTGGTAGGCGCTCAGCGGCTGGCCGGTCTGCTTGGCCAGCAGGGCAATGACACCGGTCACCCGCAGACCCTCCCGGACCGTGACCTTGTCGGTGATCCGCGCGCGAGGGGTCGAGCAGCAGCGAAAGCGCCGCCGCCGCGCTCATCTGCTTGCGCAGGGTGTAGGTGCCGGGCTGGATCCCGGCCGCGTCGGGCGAGGCCGCCGCCACGTCGGCGAAGGCGCCGGCCGTCTTGACGACGCCGTCCTTCTCCAGGGTGGCGCCGATCGACCGCCCGGACTGGCCGGGTGCGATCTGCACCGTCACGGTGCCGGTGCCGTTGCCCTTGTAGTCGTCGCTCGCCGTGATGTGCTGGTAGATCGGGCGCAGGACCTGCAGTCCGGCCAGGGCAGCGATGGCGACCACCAGCAGGGCACAGAAGAGGACGAGGAACCTGCGTGGGCCGCGGCCGCGCTTGCGCCGGCGACGACGCGTGGGGGCGGCGGAGTGCGCTGGGTCGCCGCCCACCAGGGCGTCGAGCGGGTGGAGCTCCGCCATCAGGAGCGCTCGCCTTTCGTCCTGAGCCCTAGCACGTCACTAGCGCTTCGACTGGCCCCCGCCTCGAACGCGTAACTCTACCCCGGCACTCCGCCCGGGGGCCGGAACAGCCACCGAGGGTCGTACGCCGCCTTCACCGATGTCAGGCGGGTCAGCGTGGCGCCGTGATAGGTCGCCGGGGCCCGGACATCCGCACTCGGGTAGTTGACGTAGGCGCCCGGCATGTCCGGGTTCAACCGGCTGCGCGAGGCCGCCACCCAGTCCTGGGCCGCTCGCTGGTCCGCGGTCGGATGGGACAGCGGGAGCTTGGCGTACCACTGCACCGTGAAGGGCGCCCGGCGCCACGGGAACGCGGTCGCACCCGCCGCCACGCGCGCGACGGCACCACCCAGCGGGTCACAGATCGCGTGCCGCTCGCCCGACCACCGGGTCGCGTCGGCGACAGCCCCGACCAAGCGGCCGATGCCGGCGCTGGACAGCCAAGCGGCCGGCACCGAGCTGCCGGCGACGAAGGACTCCCGGGTGAAGCGTCCGGCCAGCGACTCGACCGTCGCCAGATGGCTGTGCACGGACGACGAGCTGCTCAGCGGGGTGCTCCCGACGCGGCGGACCAACGCGGCGAGGTCGGCGGCGGGGCTCCGGCCCTCGTGGGCGAAGCCGATCACGAGCACCTGCCGGGACCCGTCCGCCAGCACGTCGAGGTGGACGTTGGCCCAGACCTGGTCGACGGCGCCGGACATGAACCGCTGCCAGCCGGTCACCACGGCGGCGGCCCGCGACCAGGGCCAGCGCGCCGACCAGCGGCCGACCGGGCCGGTGCCGAAGGTCCTGGTCCGGACGGACGTCACGATCGCGAAGTCGCCGCCGCCACCCCCGCGCAGCGCCCAGAACAGGTCCGGCTCGCGCCGGCTGTCGACCGTACGGCGCTCGCCCTCCGCGGTGACGACGTCGAGCGAGACGATGCCGTCGCAGGTGAGGCCGTGGGTCCGGTCGAAGATCCCGAAGCCGCCGCCCTGGGCCAGGCCGGCCAGCCCGACCGACGGGCAGGTGCCGGCCGGGATGGCCCGGCCGTGCGCCCCCAGGGCCCGGTAGACGTCGATCAGCTGGGCCCCGGCCCCGATGGTGGCCAGCCCCGAGCCCGCGTCGTACGCCACCGAGTGCATCGACCGGGTGTCGACAACGAGGCCGCCGGCCGGGCTGGAGGCGCCCAGGTAGGAGTGCCCACCCCCGCGCGGCGCGACCCGCAGGCCGTGCGCGGCCGCGAACCGCACGGCCTCGCTGAGGTCGTCCGGTCCTGCGGCGCGCAGCACCGCCGCCGGGACGACCGCATCCCAGCGCGGGTCGTAGAGCCGGTGGGCGCTCGGGAAACCCGCGGACCCCGGCCGGACCAGGGAGCCGTCGAGGCCGGCGGCGAGCGCGCGCCAGTCGGCCGCGGTCGGCGGGCTGGGCGACGGCCCGCCCGAGGTCGGGCCGCCGCTGCCGGTCGACGGACCGGTGGCGCTGGACGGGGGCGGGCTTGGCGACGAGTGGCCGGTGCACCCAGCCAGCGTGGCGACGGCCGCTGCGGCGGTGGCCGCACCGCCGATGAGCACAGCACGGCGCGGGACCGGGCCGGTCCCCTCGGTCACGGCGTGAGCACCACGAGCTCACCGGGCGGCTGCCCCGAGGCTCGCTCGGCGTCGAGGGCGTGCTGCAGGATCACGACGGCCGCCACCTGGTCAATGACCTTGCGGCCCTTGCGTTGCCGCACGCCGGAGCGTTGGAGGGCCTGATGCGCGCTGACGGTGCTCAACCGCTCGTCGACCAGCCGGACCGGCAGCGGCGCCACTCGCCGGGCCAGGCGGTCGGCGTAGTCCCGGGCCGCCTCGGCGGCCGGTCCCTCACCCCCGGACAGCGACCGGGGCAGTCCGACGACGACCTCGACCGCCTCCCGTTCGCGCGCCAGGTCGGCCAGCTCGCGCAGGTCGGACTCGTGCTCGGTGTCCCGGGCCAGCGTCGCGACCGGCGTGGCCAGCAGCCCGCCCGGGTCACAGCTGGCCACCCCGACGCGCACGCTGCCCACGTCGACCCCGATCCGGACGCCGCTTCTCACGCGTGGCGGCTCACGAGTGGCGGGTCACCGCTTCGCCGACCGCATGCTGCAGGGCGGCCAGGGCGTCGTCGACCTTGCCGACGTCGGTGCCCCCGCCCTGCGCGACGTCGTCCTTGCCCCCGCCGCCGCCGCCCATGACACCGGCGGCGACCCGGACCAGGTCGTTGGCCTTGACGCCCCAGCGCCGGGCCTCGGCGTTGGTCGCGACGACGAGGGCCGGGCGGTCCTTCGCGACGCCGGCCAGCGCGACGACGGCCGGCGCGGACTCGCCCATCCGGCCGCGGACGTCGAGGACGAGGGTGCGCAGGTCGTCGGCGCCGACACCGTCGCCGGCGTTGCGGCTCACGACCCGGACCCCGAAGACGTCCTGGGCCTGCTCGGCCAGACCGGCGGCGTCGGAGAGCACCTGCTGGGTGCGGATGGCGTCGATCTCGCGCTCGGCGTCACGCAACCGGCTGACGATCGCGGCCACCCGGTCCGGGAGCTCCTCGCGCCGGACCTTGAGCACCTCGGTCAGCTGACCGACGAGGGCATGTTCGCGGGCCAGGAAGTCATAGGCGTCGGTGCCGACCAGCGCCTCGACGCGACGCACCCCGGCTCCGATCGAGCTCTCCCCCAACAGTTTCACCAGCCCGAGCTGCCCGGACCGCTGAGCGTGTGTGCCGCCGCAGAGCTCGCGGGCCCAGTCGCCGACCGAGACCACGCGGACCTGGTCGCCGTACTTCTCGCCGAACAGCGCCATCGCCCCGATGTCGCGGGCCTGGGCCTGGGTCATGATCTCGGCGTGGACCGCGAGGTCCTCCGCGAGCATCGCGTTGACCTCGGCCTCGACGTCGGCGATCACGCTGGGCGGCACCGCCGACGTCGCCTGGAAGTCGAACCGGAACCGACCCGGCGCGTTCTCCGACCCGGCCTGGGTTGCGGTGTCCCCCAACGCGTCTCGGATCGCCTTGTGCACCATGTGGGTCGCGGTGTGGGCCCGGCTGATCGCCTTGCGCCGGTCGATGTCGACGAGCGACTGCACCGAGGCGCCGACCTCGACCTGGCCGGACAGGACGCGGGCCCGGTGCACGATGAGACCGCTGAACGGCTGCTGCACGTCGTCGACCTCGATGACCGACCCGTCAGCCAGCTCCACCCGGCCGGCGTCGGCCAGCTGCCCGCCACCCTCGGCATAGAACGGCGTCCGGTCCAGGACCAGCTCGACCTCGTCCCCGGCCGAGGCCGACCGGCACCTGCTCGCCGTCGACCAGCAGGCCGGCGACGCGGCCCTCCGAGGCGACCTCGCGATAGCCGGTGAAGTCCACGGCGGTGCCCAGCTCGTCGGCGATGCCGCGGTAGGCACCGACCCCGCCCGCGCCGGTCTTCTTCGCCCGGGCGTCGGCCTTGGCCCGCTCCCGCTGCTCGGCCATGAGCCGCCGGAAGCCATCCTCGTCGACGCCGACCCCCTGCTCGGCCGCCATCTCGAGGGTGAGGTCGATCGGGAAGCCGTAGGTGTCGTGGAGCTGGAACGCCTGGTCGCCCGAAATGCTCGACGTACCAGCGCTTTTCGCGCCCTGGACCGCCACGTCGAGGATCGTCGTACCGGCACTCAGAGTGCGCCGGAACGCCTCCTCCTCGGCGTACGCGACCTGGCTGATCCGGGAGAAGTCGGAGGCGAGCTCGGGGTACGACGCGGCCATCCGGTCGCGGCTGATCGGCAGCAGCTCGGGCAGCACCGGGTCATGCACGCCGAGCAGCCGCATCGAGCGGACCGCCCGGCGGATCAGCCGGCGCACGACGTAGCCGCGGGCCTCGTTGCTGGGGGTGACCCCGTCGCCGATCAGCATCAGCGCACTGCGCACGTGGTCGGCCACGACGCGCAGCAGCACGTCGTCACCCTGGTTCGAGCCTTCGTCGGCCCGGTCGCCCGGCTGCCCGCTGTAGCGCTTGCCGGCCAGGTCGGCGGCCCGCTCGAGGACCGGGTAGACCTCGTCGATCTCGTACAGGTTGTCGACGCCCTGCAGCAGGTAGGCGACCCGCTCCAGGCCCATGCCGGTGTCGATGTTCTTGCTGGGCAACGGACCCAGGATCGGGAAGTCCTCCTTGCCGTCGCCCGGGCCGCGCTCGTCCTGCATGAAGACGAGGTTCCAGATCTCCAGGTAGCGGTCCTCGTCGACGATCGGACCGCCCTCGAGGCCGTGCTCCGGGCCGCGGTCGACGTAGATCTCCGAGCACGGACCGGCCGGCCCGGGCTGCCCGGTCGACCAGTAGTTGTCGGCCATGCCCCGGCGCTGGATCCGCTCGGCTGGGATGCCAGCGACCGAGCGCCAGAGCTCGTAGGCCTCGTCGTCGGTCTCGTAGACGGTGACCCAGATCGTCTCGGGGTCGAAGCCGAGGAAGCCGTCGGCCTGGGAGCCGGTGACCAGCTCCCAGGCGTAGCTGATCGCGCCTTCCTTGAAGTAGTCGCCGAACGAGAAGTTGCCGTTCATCTGGAAGAACGTGCCGTGCCGCGTGGTCTTGCCGACCTCCTCGATGTCGAGGGTGCGCACGCACTTCTGCACGCTGGTCGCCCGGCGCCACGGCGCGGTCTGCTGAGCCGTCAGGTACGGGATGAACGGCACCATGCCGGCCACGGTGAACAGCAGGGTGGGGTCGTCCGAGACCAGCGAGGCACTGGGCACGACGACGTGGCCGCGCTCCTCGAAGAAGCGCAGCCAGCGACGGCGGATCTCAGCCGTCTCCATCAGGCAGCGTCAGCGCCGAGGGCTGCGCGCAGCTCGGCCTCTCGCTCGGCCATGCCCTCCCGGACGACGTTGGCCAGCTCGCGCAGCCCGTCACCCAGGCCGGAGATCGAGCGGGCCATGCCTTCAGGGGTGTAGGCCTGTGCGGCGCGGGTGACCCGCCGTACGACGAGAACGCCGGCCGTCGCGCCGAGGCCGAGCCAGAACAGCCGGCGCATCAGCGGCCGCCCTTGCGGCGCTTGCTCGCCCGGCCGGACATCGCCTGGCGGACGCCGTAGCTGAACGCCGCCACCTTGACCAGCGGGGAGCCGAGCGTGGCCGCGAACAGCGAGGTCAGCGCCGAGGCGTTGGTGGAGATCTGTTGCACGTTGGATGTGATGGCGTCGACCCGGACCAGCTGGGCGTTCGTCGTGGACACCGTCGTCGTCACCTCACTGAGCAGCGGGATGGTCTCCGCGGACACGCCCTGCACGGTGTGCCGGACGTCGTCGACCAGGCGGCCGATCTTCAGGATCAGGTAGGCCAGCGGGACTGCCACGAGCACGAAAACGACCGCGGCGATGAGGCCCGCGACATCCCCTACAGACATCGATCCGCTCCCCGCTCCGATCCCGCTCAGTTGGACGGGGCGACCTTACCCGGGTCCGCGGGCCCTGTGCTCGGGCACTGCTCGCTGCTCGACCGCCACAAGCGCTGCCGGCCCGCTGACCAGCGACGCTGTCGGAGAGCAGCCGCTCTTTGGCCAGCACTCCCCTCCCCTCGCCTTTGCGCTGCGATCAGTCGGGCGTTCTAGCCGCCCCGCAGGATCGAGCGGAGCCGGGAGAGCCGGACCGCGAGGTCGCGTTCGAGGCCGCGGTCCGTCGGCTGGTAGTACTCGCGGCCCACGACGTCGTCCGGCGCGTACTGCTGCGCCACGACGCCGAGGTCGTCGTCGTGCGGGTAGTCATAGCCCTTGCCGTGGCCGAGCCGCTGAGCGCCGGCATAGCCGGACCCGCGCAGGTGCACCGGGACCGCTCCGCCGAGGCCCTCGCGAATGTCGGCGATCGCGGCGTTGATCCCGCGGTACGCCGCGTTGGACTTGGGCGCCATCGCCAGATGGACAACGGCCTGGGCCAACACGATTCGCGCCTCGGGCATCCCGATCTGAGCGACGGCGTGGAGCGCCGCCACCGCGGTCTGCAGCGCCGTGGGGTCCGCCATGCCGACGTCCTCGCTCGCCGCGATGACGATCCGCCGGGCGACGAAGCGAGGATCCTCGCCGGCCTCGAGCATCCGGGCCAGGTAGTGCAGGGACGCGTCGACATCCGAGCCGCGCATCGACTTGATCAGGGCGCTGGCCACGTCGTAGTGCTGGTCCCCGGCCCGGTCGTAGCGGACCGCGGCCTGGTCGAGTGCGGCCTCGGCGTCAGCCTGGACCACCGTGACCGGCCGGTCCGCACCCGCCCCGGCCCGCTCGAGGGCGGCTCCCGCGGCCGCCTCCAACGCGGTCAGGGCCCGCCGCGCGTCGCCACCGGCCGTCCGCACCAGGTGGTCCAGTGCGGACTCGTCCAGCGTCACCTCGCCCGCGAGGCCGTGGTCGTCGGAAGCCGCGCGCTGCAACAGGTTTCGGATGTCGTCGTCCTCCAGCGAGCGCAGCGTCAGCAGCAGTGACCGGGACAACAGCGGGGCGATCACGCTGAACGACGGGTTCTCGGTCGTCGCCGCGACCAGGACGATCCAGCGGTTCTCGACCCCGGGCAGCAGCGCGTCCTGCTGGGCCTTGGTGAACCGGTGGATCTCGTCGAGGAAGAGCACGGTCTCGCGCCGGTGCAGGTCCCGCGACCGGCGGGCCTCGTCCATCACCCGGCGGACGTCCTTGACGCCGGCCGTGACCGCCGACAGCTCGGTGAACGCGCGCCCGGTGGCTCGGGCCACCAGGTGGGCGAGCGTCGTCTTGCCGGTGCCGGGCGGGCCCCACAGGATGACCGACGCCGCGCCGGAACGCCCCGACGCACCTTCGACCAGCCGGCGCAGCGGGGCGCCGTCCTTGAGCAGGTGCTGCTGACCGACGACCTCCTCGAGACTGCGCGGCCGCATCCGGACGGCGAGCGGCGCCCGGGGCCGGGTCGAGCCCGGCTCGTCGGCGTCCTCGGCGAAGCCGCCCGCGCCGCCGAACGGGTCGTCGGCCTCGCTGGAGAACAGGTCCGGCACGGCTACAGCACCGCCCCGGCGTTCCAGATCTCGATCGAGGGCACGTCGTGGTCGCTGCCGAGCCGGCTCACCGAGCCCGAGCCGAGCTCGAGCTGCTGGCCCAGGTCGGCCGGCCGGTCGAGCCAGACCGTGGCCAGCACCCGCAAGGCATGGCCGTGACCGACCAGGGCGACATCGCCCGAGGACAGGACCGGCCGCACCCGGTCCAGCACCGCGCGGGCCCGGGCCGCCACCTCGTCCAGGGTCTCCCCCGGCGTCGCTCCGGGCGGGACCCCGTCGTGGAAGATCCGCCAGCCCGGATGCCCGGCCGCCTGGATCTGCGCGCTGGTCAGCCCTTCGTAGCCGCCGTAGTCCCACTCGACCAGGTCCGGCTCGACCTCGGCGCCGGCCAGCCCGGCCAGCTCCGCCGTGTGCGCCGCCCGGCGCAGCGGGCTGGTCAGCACGAGCGCGAACGGGGCTGCCCGGCCAGCAGGGCACCGGCGCTCCGGGCCTGCTCCTCGCCGTACGGCGTCAGCGGCAGGTCGGTGCGACCGGTGTGGCGGCCGGCCTTGGACCACTCGGTCTCGCCGTGTCTCAGCAGGTAGAGCGCGCCCATGGGCGACAGCCTGGCACGCCGTCCGGACAGGGGAACGGGTCCGGACGGGCGGGTGGCTCGGCCGGTACGCTGAACGCCTCCCCCGACCTGGTGACCGAAGGAAGCCCGAATGACGATCCTGGACCGGCTGCATGCCGTGCCGGGGACCTATTGGGGCAGTGGCGACGGCCCGCACAGCGGACCGTTCATCGCCCGGGTGACCGTCACGGCCAACCGGTCGGGGTCGATCGACCTCGACTACGAGGCCTGGACCCAGGGCGCCGGGCTGCAGCACGCCGAGCGCGCGCTGATCCGGCGGGCCGACAACGGCCACGTCGTGCTCGAGTCCACCCTGGCCGGCCAGGCCGAGCCGCTGTCCTTCCAGGAGGGCCAGCCGGGGGTCTTCGGCAGCCTCGACGGGCAGCAGGTCGGCGTCGTCATCGACGTCCGCGAGGGCACGCTTGAGCTGGGCCTGGTGGTGGACCGCCGAGGACGACCAGCTCAAGGAGCAGTCCCGGGCCGTCGTGCGCCGGTTGCTCGAGCCGGTCCCCCAGCCCGAGCCCGAGGAGGAGCCCGACCCGGAGTCGACCACCCTCCACAGCGAGACCCAGGCCGAGGACGAACGGAGGGTGGGTCGGACGATGCAGCCGACGCACCGCTCGACGGGCCGACCGGCCGCCCGGCCGTCCCGGCTGCGCGGCCGCCGATCCAGGCGCCCTGGCCCGGCGTCCTCGTCCTGACCGGCATGGGCGGCGTCGCCGCGCTGGCCCGCGACCTGGCCAAGGAGGTGCCGAGCGCCGCCATCGTGCGCGGCGACCTGCTGGCCCGGGCCATCGTCGGCACCGAGGTCGGCGACGACCGCGAGGGCGGCGCCGGGCTGGAGTGGCGCAGCCGGCTGGCCGCCCGGCTCAGCCGTGAGTACGCCGAGCTGGGGCATGCCGTCGTCCTGGCCGAGCTGGAGTCCAACGGCGAGAGCGGCACGGCCGCGCTGCTCGAGGAGCTGGACGAGGCCGGCGTCGGCCCGGTCCGGCTGCTCGTCGTCGACGAGACCACCACGGCGCACGAGGTGCTGGCCGAGCTGCCCCGGCCCGGGCGCCGCCGCTCGATGTAGCCGACATCGGGCAGCACCATCGGCAGGTCACGTGCAGCGGCTCAGGGCGACGAGCCCTCGCCGACCGCCGTCAGCTCCCGTGCCGGTCGCAGGTCCTCCGCACCGGTGCGCAGGTCGATGGCCATCATCACCTTGTCCCAGCGGTCTCGGCCGGCGGCGACGAAGTCCGGCAGCCGGCCGTACTCGGTGAAGCCCAGCCGCTCGGTAGAGCCGGATCGCCCCGTGGTTGTTGCCGCGGCACTGCAGGGTCATGGTCTCGACGCCGGCGCTCCGGGCCTGGTCGATCAGGTCGCCGCATCAGCTAGCCGCCGGCGCCGGTGCCCCGGAGCGAGTCCGCGCGACGAACACCTTCTCCAGGTCGGCGTTGTGCGCCTGCGGCCCCAGGGGTAGCGCCGCCACTCCCCCAGGCCGACCAGCTCGTCCCCGTCGTACGCCGCGCTGACCGCCGCCCGGCCGGCCGTCGGCTCGGCCAGGAGCTCGCCGCCACCAGCCGTCGCGGCCTCGCCGCGTCGGCACGCCGGACCAGCCGAGCGCCGCGCCCTGGGCCATGACCTCCTGGACCAGCGCGACCACCTGGTCCGTCGTACCCGCACCGTGCGGGGTCGCGCGGCGACCGCCGACCCAGCGCCGTCAGGGCAGCTCCCACTCGTGCACCGGGACGTTGGCGTTCATGCCCTGCGCAGTAGAGCTCGAGCATCTGCCGCAGCGCCGTACGCCGGTCGGCACCCGCGCGCCTCGAACGCCTCGACCGCGGCGATCTGCCAGGACGCGCCGTTGACCTCGCCGGTGCAGCGCGCCTCGATGATGCCGAGGTAGCGGTCGATGGCCGCCGCCGAGACGCCCCAGCGCTCGAGCCCCTCCTGGGCGATCGGCAGCAGCTTGCGCAGGACCAGCTCGTCGGCCGGGCAGCTCGCCGTGGCCCGGCCAGTAGAGGCTGGCCTGGATGCCGCGCCGGGCGCCCTCGGTGAAGTTGTGCCGGGCCGCGTCGAAGCTCATCTTGGTCCAGACCGGCCGGTCCTCGGTGCTCAGGACCCGGCTGACGCCGTAGTAGAACAGCGCGTTCGCGACGGTGTCGACGACGGTGGGACCCGCTGGTAGCACACGGTTTTCGACCCGCAGGTGGGGCATGCCGTCGACCAGGTCGTAGACCGGCCGGTTCCAGCGGTAGACCGTGCCGTTGTGCAGCCGCAGCTCCTGCAGCCGTGGCGCCGTCGCCGGCCGCGAGCACCGCCGCCGGGTCCTCCTCGGTCGACTCGGGCAGCAGCGCCGGGAAGTAGCGCACGTTCTCCTCGAACAGGTCGAAGATCGAGGTGATCCAGCGCTCGCCGAAGAACACCCGCGGCCGCACGCCCTGGTTCTTCAGCTCGACCGAGCGGGTGTCGGTGGCCTGCAGGAACAGCTCGGTCCGGGTCTCGGCCCAGAGCTGCTTGCCGAAGAAGTACGGCGAGTTGGCGCCGAGCGCGAGCTGCGGCCCGACGAGGGCCTGCGCGGCGTTCCAGGCCGGCGCGAAGTCCTGCGGGCTGACCTGCAGGTGCAGCTGCACGCTGGTGCAGGCCGACTCCGGCGCGATCGTGTCGGCGTACATCGCCAGCCGCTCGCCCTCCGGCTCCGGGTGGGCGATGTCGATGAACAGGTCCTCGCCGCGCGCCGCGAAGACCGCCTCGTTGAGCATCGCGTAGCGCGGGTTGGCGCTCATCCACTCGTTCTGGAAGTTCTCCGGCGTCAGGGTCGGCAGGATGCCGATCGCGACGATGTGCGCGCCGACGCTGTTGGCCTGGGCCTCGGCGTGGTTCAGGCTGGCCCGCAGCAGCTCCTCGAGCTCGAGCGCGTTGTCGCCGGACAGCGGGCGCGGCGAGACGTTGAGCTCGATGTTGTACTGCCCGAGCTCGGTCTGGAAGTCCGGGTCGGCGATGACGTCGAGCACCGTGGCGTTGGCCATCGCCGGCGCGAAGTCCGCGTCGACCAGGTTGAGCTCGATCTCCAGGCCGGTCAGCGGCTTGTCGACGTCGAAGCTCGAGTGGGCCAGCATCTGCTCGAAGACGTCGAGGCACTCGCGCACCCGCTTGCGGTAGCGCTGCCGTTCCTCGCGCGTGTACTGCCGCGCAGCGACCTCGTCACCCATGGCCGGACCCAACCACACCCGTGGCGCGGGGCCAGAGCCGGTCCAGCGCGAGCCGTCCGAGCCGCACGAACCGCCGCCGTGGAGATCCCGGGGACTGTCGCCACCCGGCTTTAGATTCGCTGCGTGCGGCTGATCCACACCTCCGACTGGCACCTGGGGCGCACGTTCCACCGGGTCGGGCTGCACGACGCCCAGGCGCGGTTCCTGGACCATCTGGTCGAGGTCGTCGCGGCCGAGCGGGTCGACGTCGTGCTGGTCGCGGGCGACGTCTACGACCGGGCGCTGCCGGCGGTCGACACGGTCGCGCTGCTCGACGACGCGCTGGTCCGGCTCCGCGGCGCCGGCGCCCAGGTGGTCCTGTCGAGCGGCAACCACGACTCGGCGCAGCGGCTCGGTTTCGGGTCCCGGGTGATGGCCGCCGGCGGCGTGCACGTGCGCACCGACCCGCGCGGCTGTGGCGAGCCGGTCCTGCTCGAGGACGAGCACGGCCCGGTCGCGATCTACCCCCTGCCCTACCTCGAGCCGAGCCTGGTCGGGTCCGGCCCTGGGCCTCGACGCCGGGTCAGCCGCTGACCCACCAGGGCGTGCTGACGCAGGCGATGCGTCCGGTCCGCGCCGACCTGGCCACGCGGCCACCCGGGCACCCGCTCGGTGGTGGCGGCGCACGCGTTCGTCGTCGGGGGCAGGCCCAGCGACTCCGAGCGCGACATCAGCGTCGGCGGGGTGGCGGCTGTGCCGACGGGTGTCTTCGACGGCGTCGACTACGTCGCGCTCGGGCACCTGCACGGCCGGACCACGCTGACCGAGACGCTGCGCTACTCGGGCTCGCCGATCGCCTACTCGTTCTCCGAGGTCGACCAGCGCAAGGGCTCCTGGCTGGTCGACCTCGACGCAGAACGGCGTACGCCGCGGTCGACTTCGTCGCCGCCCCGGTCACCCGGCCGCTGGCCGCTGCTGCGCGGCCGGATCGACGACCTGCTCGAGCGACCCCGCACACGCCGCGGCCGAGTCGGCGTACTGCCAGGTGACCCTGACCGACGCCGAGCGGCCCCGGGCGGCGATGGACCGGCTGCGCGGCCGGTTCCCGCACACGCTGATGCTCACCTTCGAGCCCGAGGGCGCGGCCACCTCGCTGCGCGACTACGCCACGCGGGTGCGGGGGCGCGACGACCTCGACGTCTGCTGCGACTTCCTCGAGCACGTCCGCGGCGGCGCGGTGGCGCTGACCGAGCGGAGCGGGCGCTGCTGCAGGCCGCGCTGGAGGCGGTCCGGGACGGCGACCAGTGAGAGCGCCGCGAGCCGGCTGGGCCGCGCCGGCGCGACGTGGGGGCGGCGTGAGGCTGCATCGCTTGCAGGTCAACGCTTTCGGACCGTTCGCCGGCACCGAGGAGGTCGACTTCGACCAGCCTGTCCGAGGCCGGGCTGTTCCTGCTGCACGGCCAGACCGGCGCCGGCAAGTCCAGCATCCTCGATGCCGTCTGCTTCGCGCTGTACGGCCGGGTGCCCGGCGCCCGCGGGCGCGGCCCGCCCGCACCTGCGCAGCGACCACGCCGACGACTCGGCCCGGCCCGAGGTGCGGCTCGAGCTGACCCTCGACGGGCGCCGGTTCGAGGTCACCCGCAGCCCGGAGTGGCAGCGGCCCAAGAAGCGCGGGGTCGGCACGACCCCGGAGAAGGGCTCGGTGGCCCTGCGCGAGCGGATCCGGCCGCCGGCTGGGAGACCGTGACGACCCGGGCCGACGAGGCCGGGCAGCTGCTTGCAGGACCTGCTCGGCATGCGGCTGGACCAGTTCACCAAGGTGGTCCTGCTGCCGCAGGGCGAGTTCGCCGCCTTCCTGCGCGCCGACGCCGAGTCGCGGCGCAGCGCTGCTCGAGCAGCTGTTCGCGACCGGGCGGTTCTCCGACGTCGAGACCTGGCTGTCCGAGCGGCGCCGCGCGCTCGGCCGGGAGGTCGCTGACGTCCGCAGCCGGACCGAGGAGCTGCTGGCCCGGGCCGACGAGCACGCGGCCCAGCTGCACCGGCCTCGGGCTCGACCAGGTCGGCGCGGACGCGGGTCCCGAGCCGACGGCGGGCGATCGCGGCGGTGGCCGACTCGGCCCGCGTCGGCGCGGCTGGTCGCGCTCGCGGCGCACGCGGCGGCGCAGGCCGAGGCGGCCGCGGAGCAGGCGGAGGCGGCCAGTGCCGCGGCCGATCGGGCCGCGGCCGCCCTGGGCGCCGGCCGTGAGCTGGCCGCCCGGCAGGCCCGGCTCGCGGCCCTGACCGCGCAGGCCGCCGAGCTGGTGGCGGCCGAGCCGGACCACGAGCTGCGCCGGCGCGCCGGCTGGCCGCCGCGCGCCGGGCCGCGCCGCTTGTGCCCGCACCTGACGACGACGGCCCGGCTGCAGAGCGAGCTCGAGCCGGCCACCGACGGCCGTGCGACAGGGCCCGGGCCGACGTGCCCGCCGTCGCTCGCCACGGCCGGCCGGCTCGCCCTCGAGACCGCGGTCGGCGACCACGCCCAGGAGCTGGGCCGGCTGGCCGAGGCCGTCGAGGCCGACCAGACCCGGGCCGAGCTGCAGGCCGCGCACGCCGAGGCCGTCGCGCTGGGCGCGGCGGCCGGGCGTTCGGCCCAGGCCGCCCGGGCCGAGGCCGCCCTGGCCGATCGAGCGGCGAACGGCGGCCGCGCAGCCAGGTCGAGCTGATCCGGGCCGACGGCCGCCCGGCGCCCGGCGGCCGAGGCCGCGCTCAACGACCTCGAGCGGACCCGGCCGGGCCGTCGCCGCCCGGACCGACCTGCTGGCCGAGGTCAAGGTCGCCCAGGCCGTCGGTGGCCGAGCTGCACGACACCGCGCTGGCGGCGAAGGAGCGCTGGCTGGCCCTGCGCGAGGACCGGCTGGCCGGCATCGCCGCCGAGCTGGCCGACCGGGCTGCGCGACGGCGACGCGTGCCCGGTCTGCGGGTCGGCCGAGCACCCGCGACCGGCCACCGCGCAAGCCGACCCGGTGAGCGAGGAGGCGGAGCCGGCCGCCCAGCTGGCCGCGTTCGACGCCGACCAGGCCTGGGCAGTGCCCGGGAGAACCTCGCCGCGCTGCTGGCCGGGGTCCAGGACGCGACCGAGCGGGCGGGCGACCGCACGCGCCAAGCAGGTCAAGACCGCCATCGCCGCCGCCAAGGCCGATCTGGCGGCGACGGACGAGGCCGCCGACCGGCTGGAACAGCTCCGCGAGGACCTGCCGGCGCTCGACGGCCAGATCGTCGAGCTGGCCCTGCTCGCCGAGGGCTTCGCGGCCGACGCTGCGGGGCATCGGGCCACGGCCAAGGCCGCGGCGGCCCAGGTCCGACGGCTCACCGTCAAGGTCGGACAAGCTGCGCGGGGCCGACGCCCGACCTCGGCGCACGACGGCAACGGCTCGAGGCCGAGCTCGCCGCCCTCGGCCGGCTGCTCGAGGCCATGGCCGACCTCACCGCACTCACGGCAGCCGCAGCGGTGGCCGTCGCGCGAGTGCGAAACCGCCTATGCTCGCAGCTGGTTTCGCCACGATCGCTGACGCGACCGCGGCCGTGCTCCCCGACGCGGAGATGACCGCACTGGCCGAGCAGGTCACGGCCCGACACGACGACCTGGTGACAGCCGTACGCGCCCAGCTGCAGGACCCCGACCTGCTCGCCGCCGCGGACCTGGCCGCGCCGGACCTGGCTCGCGCTGGCGGACGGCCGAGGCGGAGGCCGCCGCCACGCCGCCGGAGCGCCGAGCAGGCCCACGCCCGGCTCGAGTCGGCCCGGGTGGCGCTCCAGCGGCTGGCCGGCGAGCTGACCGAGCACGAGCGGCGCAGTGCGGCGGTCCTGCAGGAGAGCCGGCTGGTCGACGACCTGGCCCGCTGCGTCGAGGGCACCGGCGGCGACAACGTGCTGCGGATGCGGCTGTCGTCGTACGTGCTGGCCGCCCGGCTCGAGGAGGTGGCCGCTGCGGCGACCGAGCGGCTGCTGGTGATGTCCGACGGGCGCTACAGCCTGGTGCACACCGACGCGCTGGCCAAGGGCGGCGTCCGCAGCGGCCTCGGCCTGCGGGTGGTCGACGGCTGGACCGGCGTCGAGCGGGACACCGGCGACGCTGTCCGGCGGCGAGTCGTTCCTGGCCTCGCTCGCGCTGGCCCTCGGCCTGGCCGATGCGGTGCAGGCCGAGGCGGGCGGCGCGGTGATGCAGACGCTGTTCATCGACGAGGGGTTCGGCATGCTCGACGAGGAGACCCTCGACGAGGTGATGACCGTGCTCGACGGCCTGCGCGAGGGCGGCCGGTCGGTGGGCCTGGTCAGCCACGTCGCCGACCTGCGCACCCGGATCCCGGCCCAGCTCGAGGTGCGCAAGTCGCGCACCGGCTCGCGGATCGTGGTCCAGGACGCCGGTGCCGCCTGACCTAGGCTGATCGGCATGACCGCCGCCGTCATCCGTCCGGCCCGGTTGGCCGAGGTCCCCCGGATCGTGGACCTCTACGCCGAGGTCGCGGCAGAGGGCCGGTGGATCGGCCGCGAGGTGCCGTTCGACCTCGAGGCGACCCGGGAGCGGTTCGGCGCCAGCATCGACTCGGCCGACCACTACGCGACGGTCGCCGAGCTGGCCGGGCGTCGATGCGGACGGCACTGCCTACCCGTTCGACGGCCTGGTCGGCTATCTGCACCTGGGCGTCGCGCGCTACGGCGTCGCCGAGCTGAGCATGCACGTTGCGGCCGTGGCCCGCGGCCAGGGCATCGGGCGGGCGCTGCTGGACGATGCGGTCGCCTGGGCCCGGCGCCGAGCCGACCGTGCACAAGATCGCGCTCCAGGTCTGGCCGCACAACGAGCGGCGCCCGAACCTTTACCGCAGAGCGCGGCTTCGTCGCAGGAGGGCTACCTGCACCAGCACTACCGCCGGCGCAACGGCGAGCTCTGGGACGCCGTCGTGATGGGCCTCGTCCTCTGACCCCTCAGTCGGCGAAGGCCTCCGGTGGCGGGCAGCTGCAGACCAGGTTGCGGTCGCCGTACGCGCCGTCGACCCGGCCGACCGGCGGCCAGTACTTCGCGAGCGGGTCCACGCCCATCGGGTACGCCGCGTCCTCCCGCGAGTAGCCGTGCTCCCACTTGCCGGCCAGCATCAGGGCGGTGTGCGGAGCGCCGGCGAGCGGGTTGTCCTCGCGGTCCCACTCCCCCGACGCCACCCGGTCGATCTCGCCGCGGATCGAGATCATCGCGGCGCATGAACCGGTCCAGCTCGGCCAGGTCCTCGCTCTCGGTCGGCTCGACCATCAGCGTCCCGGCCACCGGGAACGACATCGTCGGCGCGTGGAACCCGTAGTCGATCAGCCGCTTCGCCACGTCGTCGACGGTGACGCCGGTCTCCTTGGTGATCCCGCGCAGGTCCAGGATGCACTCGTGGGCGACCAGCCCGTCGTGGCCCGAGTAGAGCACCGGGTACGACGAACGCAGCTGCGCCGCAACGTAGTTCGCCGACAACACCGCCGTCCGGGTCGCACCGGCCAGGCCCGCGACCGCCCATCAGCCGCACGTAGGCCCAGCTGATCGGCAGGATCGCCGGCCGACCCGTACGGCGCGGCCGACACCGGGCCGATCCCGGTCGCCGGCCCGGCCGCCGGGGCCAGCGGGTGGTTCGGCAGGTACGGCGCCAGATGCGCCGCGCACGCCGATCGGCCCGACCCCCGGACCGCCGCCGCCGTGCGGGATGCAGAACGTCTTGTGCAGGTTGAGGTGGCTCACGTCGGAGCCGAACCGGCCCGGCTGGGCCAGCCCGACCAGCGCGTTGAGGTTGGCGCCGTCGACGTAGACCTGGCCGCCCGCGTCGTGCACCAGGCCGCAGAGCTCGGCGATCGTGTCCTCGTAGACGCCGTGCGTCGACGGGTAGGTCACCATGATCGCCGCGAGGTTGTCGGCGTTGGCCGCGATCTTGGCCCGCAGGTCGTCCAGGTCGACCGACCCGTCGCCGGCGGTCTTGACGACGACGACCTTCATCCCGGCCATGACCGCACTCGCGGCGTTGGTGCCGTGCGCGCTGGCCGGGATCAGGCAGACCGTGCCGGTGGCCCTGCGCCGTTGGCCCGGTGGTAGGCCCGGATCGCGAGCAGCCCGGCCAGCTCACCCTGCGAGCCGGCGTTGGGCTGCAACGAGACGGCGTCATAGCCGGTCAGCTCGGCCAGCCAGGCCGCCAGGTCGTCGATGACCTGCCGGATGCCCTCGGTCTGCTCGACCGGGGCGAACGGGTGCAGGTCGGCGAACTCGGGCCAGGTGATCGGCTCCATCTCGGTCGTCGCGTTGAGCTTCATCGTGCACGAGCCGAGCGGGATCATCCCGCGGTCGAGCGCGAAGTCCCGGTCGGCCAGCCGGCGCAGATAGCGCAGCATCGCGGTCTCGCTGCGGTGCGCGTGGAAGACCGGATGGGTGAGGTAGGCCGACTCCCGCAGCAGCGCCGCTGGGAGGCCGGTTCCGTTGTCCCCCAACGACTCTGAGACCGCGTCGAGGTCGGCGCTCGATCAGCCCGAACGCCGCCTGCACCGCTGGCCAGCTGCTCCCGGGTGGTGGTCTCGTCGATGCTGATGCCGACCAGGTCGTCGTCCACCCGGCCGCAGGTTGACCCCTCGCTCGCGGGCCGCCGTCACGACCTCCGCCGCCCGGCCCGGCACCCGCACCAGCAGCGTGTCGAAGCAGGTGTCGTGGACGACCTCGACCCCACCGGACCGGAGCACGTGAGCCAGCACCGCGGCGTACCGGTTGACCCGCCGCGCGATCGCAGCCAGGCCGTCCGGGCCGTGGTAGACGGCGTACATCGAGGCCATGACCGCGAGCAGGACCTGCGCCGTACAGATGTTGCTGGTCGCCTTCTCGCGCCGGATGTGCTGCTCGCGGGTCTGCAGGGCCAGCCGGTACGCCGGCGCGCCCTCGGAGTCGACCGAGACACCCCGACCAGCCGCCCGGGCAGCGATCGCTCCAGCCCGCTGCGCACCGCGAGGTAGCCCGCGTGCGGCCCGCCGAAGCCCATCGGCACCCCGAACCGCTGGGTCGACCCGACCGCGATGTCGGCGTCCATCTCGCCCGGCGGCCCGGAGCAGGGTCAGCGCCAGCAGGTCGGCCGCCACGGCCACGAGCGCCACCCCGGGCCGTGCGCGGCCGACACCAGCGGCGTCAGGTCGCGGACGGCGCCGGTGCCCGAGGGGTACTGGGTCAGGACCCCGAACACGCCCGGCATCGCCCGCCGCCTCGGCCAGCAGCCGCCTCGGCGCTCGCCTCGTCGACGGCAGCCGGACAGGTCGGTCACCACGACCCGCAGGCCCAGCGGCTCGGCCCGGGTCTGCACGACGGCCAGCGTCTGCGGGAAGACGTCCTGCTCCACGACGAGCACGGCGTCGGCCGCGCGCCCGGCTGGTCCGCCGCATCAGGGTCATCGCCTCGGCCGCTGCGGTCGCCTCGTCCAGCATCGACGCGCTCGACGTCGCCAGCCCGGTCAGGTCGGACACGACGGTCTGGAAGTTGAGCAGCGCCTCGAGCCGGCCCTGGCTGATCTCCGGCTGGTACGGCGTGTAGGCGGTGTACCAGGCCGGGTTCTCCAGCACGTTGCGCCGGATCACGGCCGGCGTGTGGGTGCCGTAGTAGCCCAGGCCGATCATCGACGGCAGCACCGTGTTGCGGGCGGCCAGCGCGCGCAGCTCGGCGATCACCTCGGGCTCGCTGCGCCCCGGCTCGAGCTGCAGCGGCCGCGTCCATCCGGATCGCCGGCGGCACGACCCGGTCGGCCAGGGCGTCCAGGTCGTCGGCGGCGGCCGCACCCAGGACCGCGGAGCGCATCTGGGCCTCGTCGGCGGCGCTCGGCCCGATATGCCGGGCGGCGAACGGGACGCCGGCCTCGAGCTCGGCCAGGGTGACGGAGGTGGTGGACAGCTGCGGGTCGGCAGTCAAGGAGGCTCCTGTGGTCGGCCGGCGGGTCACGCCGGACGGGTGCTGGCCTCCTCCATCTGTCGCCGTCGCCGGTTCCAGAGTCGCCTCGTCCGCGTGGTCCGTTGGCCTGAGAGCTTCATGAGGAGTCTTGCCCCTTCGGCGCCCCGGACGACCGTTCGCGTTCGGTGCCCGGAGCTCTCCCACGCGGAGTCGACAGCGGGGCCACGCTAACACCGGCAGCACGCGGGCTGCCGTCGTCAACGCGGGAAAGTGTCAGGCCCCCCGGTGCGCTGAGCATCCGGAGGGCCTGACAGTGTTCGGTGGGCGCGCTCAGCCGGTCTGGCGGCTGCTGCCGGCGCTGGGCCAGCTCGTCGCCCGGGTGACCGCCGGACAGCTCGCCGCCGGCCTCGTCGGCCCGCTCGCTGGGCAGCTGGGCCAGCTCGCCCTCGACCTCGCGCCAGACCCGGCCCACCGCGATGCCGAAGACGCCCTGGCCGCCCTGGACCAGGTCGATGACCTCGTCGGCCGAGGTGCACTCGTAGACGCTGGCGCCGTCGCTCATCAGGGTGATCTGGGCCAGGTCGTCGACGCCGCGCTCGCGCAGGTGCACCACGGCGGTCCGGATCTGCTGCAGCGAGACGCCGGTGTCGAGGAGCCGCTTGACCACCTTGAGCACGAGGATGTCGCGGAAGCTGTAGAGCCGCTGGGTGCCGCTGCCGGTGGCGCCGCGCACGGAGGGCTCGACCAGCCCGGTCCGCGCCCAGTAGTCCAGCTGGCGGTAGGTGATGCCGGCCGCGCTGCAGGCCGTCGGCCCGCGGTAGCCCGCGTCCTCCGGAAGGTTCGGCAGGTCGTCGGTGAACAGCAGTCCCTGCGCCTGGGCAGGCACTGGGCGGCCAGGCCCCACGGGTGGGGGTGGTGGCGTCGCCGGATCCGCTCACGCGAACCTCCTCGTCCTCTCGCCCTCCGGGGGAAGTAGCACCGCCAGCCTCGACCGAGGCGCAGTACGCCGCACAGGCGGACCACATGGCTGGAACTACAGCGAGAGCGTTCACTTGTGAAGGTACGGAGCAGACCCCTCCCCGTCAACGACAACTGTGAGGGTTACCCCCGCGTGTCGCAACCGTCCTCGGCCGGCCAGGCACAACTCTAACCCTCAACCTCAGGTTGAGGGTTCCTCGAAGTCATCCGGCGAGATCTGGTCGAGGAACTCGCGGAACTTCTCCACCTCGTCCTCTTCCTCCCCCGCCACGGCGACGCCGGCCTCCTCGAGCACCTCGTCGCTGCCGACGATCCGGGTGCCCGTGCGCAGGGCGAGGGCGATCGCGTCCGAGGAGCGGGCGCTGACCTGCACCGCGCCGTCGAAGATCAGGTCGGCGTAGAAGACCCCGTCCCGCAGCGCGACGATCCGCACCTCCTGCAGGGTCCGGTTGAGCGCCTCGAGCACGTCCTTGAACAGGTCGTGGGTCAACGGCCGGGGCGGCACGACACCCTGCTGGGCATAGGCGATCGCCGTCGCCTCCGCCGCCCCGATCCAGATCGGCAGGTAGCGGTCCCCGTCCCGCTCGCGCAGGAGCACGATCGGCTGACTGCTGGGCATCTCGACCCGGACTCCGACCACATCGAGCTCGCGCACCTCGTCAGCCTAGCCCGGCGCGAGCCGAGCGGCGAGCGGTCAGCCGAGCCGCGGTCCGAGACCGGCCTTGACCAGGGCGGCATGCAGCTGCAGGCAGAGCGCCGAGATCTCCCGGGCCGCCTCGCTGGCCCGGGCCTGGGCGTCGTCGCCGCGGCCGCGGGCGAGCGGCGTCACGACCTGCTCGACCAGTCCGACCTCGCGGTCGGCGGCGGTCCGGAACGGGCGCAGGTGGCGGGGCTCGATCCCGTACGCCGCGAGCTCGGCCGCCGCGTGGGCGATGCGTCAGCGCGGTCTCGTCGAAGAACCCGCCGCTGCCCGGCGTGAGCAGCCCGAAGGTCTCGAGCTGAGCGACGTCGGCCTCGTCCAGACCCGCGGCCACGGCGAGCTCGGCCCGGGTCATCCGCAGGGTCTGGCCCCGGCGGACGAACGAGGACGGGTCCGGCCAGCTGCCGTCGGCGACCGCCCGCGGCGCACGCGGCGCCGGGTGCGCCCCCGGCGCCGACTCCGGGCGGCTCGAAGCCCCGGTCCAGGGCGTCCAGCGCCTCCCGGATCACCCGCAGCGGCCAGAAGTGGTCCCGCTGCAGGGTCAGGATGTAGCGCAGCCGCTCGACGTCGTCCTGGGAGAACTTCCGGTAGCCCGACGGCGTCCGGGCCGGCTCGACCAGGCGCTTCGGCCTCCAGGTAGCGGATCTTGGAGATGCTGACGTCCGGGAAGTCGGCCCGCAGCTGGCCGAGCACCTCACCGATGCTCAGGTTCGCGGCATGCAGTGCCTGCTCCCGGCGCGAAGCCGCAGAGCTCACTCGCCGCCGCCATTCGCGTGGCTCGAGCTGGCTGGCCGAGCTCTGCGGCCGCTGCTGGTAGAGGAACCGGAACTTGCCCACCTGCACCTCGTCCCCCGTGTCGCAGCTGCACGTCGCCGTCGATCCGGTGCCGCGCCGACGTACGTGCCGTTGAGGCTGCCGACGTCGCGGACCGCGAAACCGCTGGCGGTGCGGAGGAACTGGGCGTGCTTGCGGGACACCGTGACGTCGTCCAGGAAGATGTCGTTGCCCGGGTGCCGCCCGACGGTCGTGACCTCGGCGTCGAGCAGGAAGCGGGCGCCCGAGGTCGGCCCGTGCTGGACCAGCAGGAGCGCCGTGCCGGCGTTGAGCGCGTCGATCGTCGAGTGGTCGGCGGCGGTGAGGCCGCGGCTCACCCTGCTCCGGCCCGGCCTCGATGCCGCGACCGGTGTCCGCCGCGGTGTCGGTGTTGACCGGGTCGGCCGAGCCGCGGCCGGGAGGACGATGTCCGTCTCGTCGTTCGATGGCGTCATCGGTCCTCCTCTTCGTGCGCTCGGGAAGACGTAACGGTAACTGGTCTGCGCGCCGGATCGGGCTGCGCCGGCTGTGGGACGGCCTCAGCCCCGCGGCCGGTCAGCCCAGCTGCTCGCGATAGGCCGCGACGTCCAGCAGCCCGTCGACGTCGGCCGCGTCCGCCGGGCGGAGCTCGAACAGCCAGCCCTCGCCGTACGGGTCGGTGTTGACCAGCTCGGGCGTCTGCGTCCAGGCCCTCGTTGCGCGCGGTCACCTCGCCCGAGATCGGGGCGTAGAGGTCACTGACGCTCTTGGTCGACTCGACCTCGCCGCACGGGTCGCCCGCCGTGACCGTCGCGCCGACCTCCGGCAGGGTCACGTAGACGACGTCGCCGAGAGCGTCCTGGGCGTAGGCCGTGATGCCCACCCGCACGACCCCGTCGCCGCCGTCGCCTCCGCGGACCCATTCGTGCTCCGGCGGTGTAGCGCAGGTCCTCGGGGTAATCCAGCGAGCTCATGGCCGTGCCCTTCTTGGTGGTCAGCCGGCCGAACCGGATGGGGTCGGAGCCGGGCGAGCGTAACGAGGCGGGGAAACGCTGTGCAAGGCCGTGATCTCGACCAGGTCCTCGTCCGTGACCGTGCCATCGGCGCCCTGCCGGCGCAAGGTCTCCAGCACACCGCCCGGGATGTCCAGCGCGGCCGCGAGCGTCTGCGGGTCACCGATCGCCAGGAAGACGTACGGCGGGTGCAGCAGGCTCGAGTCGACGGTGACGCCCGGGGCGCCGGAGGTCCGAGCTGTCCTCGAAGAAGGTGCTGGCCACCACCCGGACCGACCCGATCTGGACCGCCTCCGCCCCGGCGTCGCGCAGCTCCTGCAGCGTGTCGAGCAGCATCGCGGCCGTGACCTTGCCCTTCGGGTCGCTGATGATCAGCCGGATCCCGGAGCCGGCTCGCCGGCCTTGGTGCCGGTGAGCACGCCGAGGGTGTCCAGCCGCGACTGCGCGGCGTCGAGGGCGGCCTGCGAGGAGTCCGAGCCGGACTGCAGGCGCTGTTGGGTGGCCTCGAGGTCGCGCGAGTCGGCCTCGAGCCGGGACTCCCGCTGGCCGACGTCGTCGAGGATCCGGACGAGGTCGGTCTCGCGCAGTGTCGACAGGCCCTCCTGCTGGGTCTGCCGGACCTGGGTCACGACGGCGAAGCCCAGGGCCAGGGTCAGCAGCGCGGCCAGGGCCTGGGCCCGGGTCGCCCGTGGCCGGCCGGCCCGCCAGAGCCGGGCCCAGGCCGACCGGGCCGGCTCCTCGGCGGGCCGGGCCTCGTGGGCGCCGTGGGCCTCGTCATGCGCGGAACAGGTGCCGGCGGATCGCCGCGACGTTGGAGAAGATCCGCACCCCGAGCACGACCACGACGCCGGTCGACAGCTGCGAGCCCACGCCGAGCTGGTCGCCGAGATAGACGATGACCGCCGCCACGACGACGTTGGACAGGAACGAGACGACGAAGACCTTGTCGTCGAAGATGCCGTCGAGCACGGCGCGGACCCCGCCGAAGACCGCGTCCAGCGCCGCGACGACGGCGATCGGCAGGTAGGGCTGCAGCCACAGCGGCACCGTCGGGTGCAGCAGCAGTCCGGCGACGATGCCGACGACGAGGCCGAGTGCGGCGATCACGAGGGGCTCTCCGTGCTGTGGGTCTGGTTCGGGCTGGGCCGGGCGGTCCGGGTCGGTTGCGGAGCCTGGACGTCATGGAGAGTCAAGCCGCTGGAGGCGGGCAGCGACAGCGCCGACACACCTTCGATGTCGCTCTTGATCCCGTAGTTGTCGTCCAGGGCGCGCAGATAGGCGCCGGCGCTGCCGGCAGCGAAGCCGGCCCGCATCGAGTCGGTCGGCCCGATCGCCGTCACGACGTACGGCGGGGAGAGCGGCCGGAAGTCCACCAGGATCGCCTCACCGGCCGACCGGATCGCCGAGAGCGCGGTCAGCCGCTGGCCGTTGACCCCGATCGCCTCCGCCCCCGCCGCCCAGAGCCCGTTGACGACGAGCTGCAGGTCGCGGTCGAGCACCCGGCCCTGCGCCGCGGCGTCCTGGTCACGCGGGTCGGCACCTTGGCGGAGGGCGCTGACCCGGGAGCGTCGTTGACGGTGATCCGCAGACCCGGGCCGCGCACGGCGAGCGAGCCGGAGACCATGCCGAGCTGCTGGAGCTGGTCGGCCAGGGCGCCCTTGGGCCTGCAGCTGGAGCAGGGCCGCCTGGGCCTGGTCGTTGACTGAGCCGCAGCCGGTCGTTGGCTCGCTGCAGCCGGTCTGCGGCCGACTGTCTCGGACTTGATCCGTTGCAGCAGAGCGTCTTTCGCCGAGGTCGCCTCGGGGGCCGGCGCCCGCAGGGCCAGCACGGCGGCGACCGTCAGCAGCCCGATGACGGCGAGCAGGACCAGGGTCAGGATGCGCGAGACCGGTGTGGCCGGGCTGGCTGCCGGCTGCCCTGCGCCGCTCGGCGGCCGCGGCATAGCCGGGGTCGAGCGGGCGCTCCATGACCTCGGCCAGCAGGGTCATCGAGGCGTCCAGCCGGCGCGGCGGCCGCGTGCGGGTCGGTCGGGGCATCCGATCGCCGAGCCGGCCGGTATCAGCCGGCCGACCGGCGGCTGGGAGCGCACGACCTGGCGGGTCTGCACGGCGTACATGATCCCGGCGACCCAGTAGAGCCCGGTGCCCCACCAGGTGAAGGCCCAGCCGATCGGCTGGGCGATGTCGCCGACGACGTTGTCGAACTGGCCGATGAGCAGCAGCGGGAAGGCGTAGAGCAGGCAGAAGGTCGCGGCCTTGCCGAGGAAGTGCACCGGCAGCGCGGTGTAGCCGCGGGTCTTCAGGATCGGCAGCAGGGCCGCGATGAACACCTCGCGGCCGAGCAGTACGGCGACCAGCCACCACGGGACCACGCCCCGCCAGGCCAGGCCGAGCAGGGTGGCCAGGATGTAGAGCCGGTCCGCCGCGGGGTCGAGCAGCTGACCGACCTTGGAGATGAGGTTGTAGCGCCGGGCGATCTTGCCGTCGAGGTAGTCGGTGAACCCGGAGACCATGAGCAGGACCAGGGCCCAGCCGTCGTGGTGGCTCAGGATCAGCCACAGGAAGAACGGCACCCCGACCAGCCGGGCCGCGGACAGCGCGTTGGGCACCGTCAGCACGCGATCGGTGGTGACCGCTGTCTCGCCCATCTGCTCCCGCCCGGCCCGATGCGGCCCGAAGCCAGGCCACCGGTGCGAGCCTATGTGACTATGGCTGGCATGCCCCGTAACCCGATCGTCCGGTCCCGCGGGCTGCTCGCGCTCACTGCAGCGTGGCTCTGGTGCGGTCTGGGCCTCGCGGCGTGCGCGCCAGCCAACGGCCGCGGGGCCGGGAGGTGGCCCGGGGGCGGTCCACACGGCGATCGGGGAGCCGCCGGTCGCGACGTCGGTCTACCCCAAGGTCATGGTCATCGCCGAGGAGAACAAGCCTTCGGTCTCGATCATCGGCTCGAGCCAGGCGCCCTACCTGACCCAGCTCGCCGGCACCTATGGCAATGCCACGAACATGCTGGCCAACTACCCCGTCTCGTGCCCCTCGCTCGCGGCGTACATCATCATCACCAGCGGCAACCGCGAGAGGCATCTGCGACGACCTGCCGCCCGCCAACCATCCGTTGTCCAACGACAACATTTTCCGGCAGCTCGCGGTGGCGGGCAAGCAGTACCGGCAGTACAGCGAGTCGATGACGACGAACTGCCAGAAGGTCGACGGGCCGCCGGGCGGCTACATCGTCCGGCACGCTCCCCCGGCGTACTACACCAGCGAGGTCAACCGCTGCCCGCTGTGGGACGTGCCCTTGGGGACGACGGTCGCCGGCAACCTGCACGACGACCTCGCGTCCGGGCTGCCCGACTTCTCGTTCGTGACGCCGAACGCCTGCGACGACATGCATGGCGCGACCCCGTGTGCCACCGACCTGGTCAAGAAGGGCGACGACTGGCTGGCGCTGTGGATGCCCAAGATCATCGCCTCTGACGACTTCCAGAACGCCCAGCTGCTGGTGATCATCACCTGGGACGAGGGCTCGACGACGAGCAACCACATCCCGACCTTGATCCTCGGCAAGACGATCCAGGGCGTGACGTCGGCCGCGGCGTACAACCACTGCTCGACCCTGCGGACGGCCGAGGAGCTGCTCAAGCTGCCGCTGATCGGCTGCGCGACGACCGCGGCGTCGTTCCGCACGGGTTTCCACTTCTAGCTCACCGACAGCACCCCGGGTGACGGCGCTGGGTTCTCGGCGGTCAATGGCTCTGCTGCTGGTCGCGATCGTCGGTGCCGGGGTCGGGCTGGGCGGCGCACCGAGGGCCACTGCCTACTCCGGGCCGCACGGCTCGGGTGTTCCGACGCGCGCTGCGCACAAGGCCGGCCCGTCGTGGACGCCAGACCGGATCTACGTCTACGGCCACAGCTTCACGATGGGCCCGGACAGCCTGACTGGCCCCTACCCCTACTCGGGGTACTCGTACGGATCTCTGATCGGCGCGCACTACCGGATCCCGAAGGACTACAACGGCCGCTCCGCCATCCGCCTGCTCGACACGGTCCGCGCAGTCACGGCTCCGACGTTCGACGGGTCCACGGCCCGTCTCTGGTCGGTGGGGGACGGGCACGGCTCGAGCATCGTGACCCTGCAGAACGGTCAGAACGACGAGGCCTCGGAGCTCGGCGATGACCCCAACTATCAGGACGCCTACCGGCTGGCCCTCAACCTGACGCTCGGCGCGATCGGTGCCCGGTCCCGGACCCTTGCCGCCAACGCGACGCGCACCGGCGTGTGGTCGTCCACCTCCTACCTGGACCGCGCACCCGGCGGTGCCCTGTTCTGGACCAAGGCCTACGGCGCCAAGATCACGTTCCCCGTCACGTCTGACTCGGTGACGATCGCGACGGTGGCGGCTGACCAGTCCCTGACCTACGCCACGATGCGGATCGAGGTCAACGGGGCCACCGTCGGGTACTACAGGGGGACCGGCCGGTCGGAGAAGTACACGGACATCAACCGCGTCGTCAGGTCCTGGAGCGAGGCCGGGATCCACCTGACCGGTCTCGGTCCCGGCGCGCACACCGTGACCCTGCGCAAGGTCACCAACGACACGACCTCGCCAATCTTCGTCAGCGCGGTCTACCAGCAGTCGGCCACGCCGCCGCCGTCTTCCTGGGTGAAGAGACGCTGCGCAACCCGGCCAGCGACCCCCGGACGGCGGCGAACTTCGCCGAGAACGACCCGGACTACCGCGCCATGGACCGCGCCGCCTGCGCTGACTTCTCCTATGTGAGGTGCGTCGACCTGAATGCGGCATCGGCGTCAGCTCCGGCCTGGGACAACGCGACAATGGTCGCCACCCACGCGCCGGTCTGCCCGGGAGTGGACTGCGGCAAGGTCGCAGACCCGTACAACCTGCATCCGAACGCTCTGGGGATGGTCAACATCGCCACCAAGTTCGAAGACGCGGTGGATGCATCGTGACGACGGCGGGATTTCACTTCTAGTCGCCGACCCGCAACCGGGATGCAGGCACCCGGTCATCTGACGTCGTGACAGTGAATCCGTGACACAGCGCAAGCACACGATCACGCCCTTCGTCCTTCTCCCACTCGTCGCCCTCGCGGTCTCGATCCCGCTCCTGACCCCGCGAGCCGACGCTCGGCCCACGCGGTCCGCTGCGGCGAGCTCCACGGGCAAGGTGATGGTCATCGCCGAGGAGAACGAGGGTGCCTCGGGCATCGTCGGCTCGGCCCGGGCGCCGTACCTGAACTCCCTCGCGCGGACCTACGGTCAGCTGACCGACATGGACGCCGGCTACCCCGTCACGTGCCCGTCGCTGGCGGCGTACATCGTCCTGACGAGCGGCGACCGCCAGGGGATCTGCGACGACGCCGGCCCATCAGCCCATCAGTTGTCGAGCGACAACATCTTCCGGCAGGTGGCAGAGAGTGGACGCCAGTGGCGGCAGTACGCCGAGTCGATGACGACGAACTGCCAGGGCTACAACGGCGTCGAGGGTGGCTATCTGGTGCGGCACGCTCCCCCGCCCTACTACTCGAGCGAGGCGAGCCGCTGCCGTAGCTGGGACGTGCCTCTCGGTACGACGAGTGCCGGCCACCTGCACGATGACCTGGCCGCCGGGCTGCCGGCGTACTCGTTCGTCACGCCCAACGCCTGCAACGACATGCACGGTGCCGACAACTGCCGGGCGAACCTGGTGAGCGTGGTGACAGCTGGCTGGGGTCCTGGATGCCCAGGATCATCGCGGCTCCCGACTTCCAAGCCGGGCGGCTGACGGTGATCATCACCTGGGACGAGGGGACGTCGAAGAGCAACCACATCGCCACCGTCGTGCTCCATCGCGGGCTGGAGGAAGCCAAGTCCAGCGCGGCGTACACCCACTGCTCGACCCTGCGGACGACCGAGGAGCTGCTCGGCCTGCCGTTGCTGGGGTGCGCGGCCGGCGCCCCGTCGTACCGCACCGCCCTCGGCCTCTGAGCAGAGCTGACGGACGACGGAGCCCGAACGTCTGCGGCTGTTTAGGCTCGCGTGGACATGAGGCCGGGTGCGCATATTTCGTAGGTCCCAGAGATGCGTTCAGTCGATGTAGGTGGGATGCATCCCAGTCCAGGTCAGCACCCACATCGGGCGGGGAGCAGACGCCGGCGGTAGGCGGACTGAGCCGATCGTGACGGCACTGTCGTCTGAACGTCCCGCCTGCCAGTGTCCTGCGGTGTCAGTCCGTTGACGAGTCGCCCTGAGGGTGGGGAAGATCTGATCCGGCGCGCCGTGCAGCGGGGGTGATCGTGATGACCGAGCAAGAGCCGGATCCGCCCGGTGCCATCGTGGCGGACCCGCAGCTCATAGCCCGACTGCGTCACAAGGTGCAGCGCGCCGCGATTGTCTTCGCGGTCGTGACACTCGTCCCCTTGCTGCTGCTCATCGCTTTCGCCTCGAAACTGCCCAGTGGCTCCTAGCCGACGCGACCGGCTGAGGCAGGCCTGGAACAGCTGGTGGAACCCGCAAAGCGGTAGCCGAAGGGAAAGGCTGCGCGAGTGGCCACCCGTCAGCCACGCAGCCCCGAGTGTCAGCACCAGGTCAGCGAATACGTCGTCCAGGTGCTGACACATTGCCTGGTCCAGGCACGACAAGGGCCCGCCACCGAGCCCTGCGGCTGGCGACGGGCCCTATCCCGTCGGGATGACAGGATTTGAACCTGCGACCCCTTGACCCCCAGTCAAGTGCGCTACCAAGCTGCGCTACATCCCGGGATCCCGCTCGCCACTCACTCGCGCGGGCAACGGCAGATTACCGCAGGCGGCCCCCCACCTCGCGACCCGTTACCTGGTCCGGCCGCGCTTCTCCCGCACCCGCACGCTGACCTCGATCGGCGACCCCTCGAAGCCGAACTCCTCGCGCAGCCGGCGCTCGACGAACCGCCGGTAGCCCGCCTCGATGAACCCGCTGGCGAACAGCACGAACCGCGGCGGCCGGGTCGCCGCCTGGGTCGCGAACAGGATCCGCGGCTGCTTGCCGCTGCGCACCGGGTGCGGATGCCCGGCCACGATCTCGCCCAGGAACGAGTTGAGCCGCCCGGTCGGCACCCGGCTGTCCCACGAGGTGAGCGCGACGTCCAGAGCCGGCACCAGGCGGTCCATGTGCCGCCCGGTCTTGGCCGACAGGTTGACCCGCGGCGCCCACGGCACCTGGACGAACTCCTGCTCGATCTCGCGCTCGAGGTAGTAGCGGCGCTCCTCGTCGAGCAGGTCCCACTTGTTGTAGGCGATGACCAGCGCCCGGCCGGAGTCGATGACCTCCTGGACGACGCGCACGTCCTGCTCGGCGATCGGCGTCTGGGCGTCGACGAGGACGACCGCGACCTCGGCCTTCTCCAGCGCGGCCTGGGTGCGCAGCGAGGCGTAGAAGTCGGCCCCGCGGGTCTGGTGCACCCGCCGGCGGATGCCCGCCGTGTCGACGAACCGCCACTGCCGCCCACCCAGCTCGACCAGCTCGTCGACCGGGTCCCGGGTCGTGCCGGCAACCGCATCGACGACGACGCGGTCGGTGCCGGTGAGCTTGTTGAGCAGGCTGGACTTGCCGACGTTCGGCCGGCCGAGGAGCGCCACCCGACGGGGTCCGCCCTCTTCGTACGGCCCACCGACCGCACTGACCGTCGGGAGTACGGCGAGGGCCGCGTCGAGCAGGTCGCCGCTCCCCCGGCCGTGCAGCGCCGAGACCGGGTAGGGCTCACCCAGCCCGAGCGACCACAGCGCCGCGGCGTCGGCCTCGGCCCGCAGGTCGTCGACCTTGTTGGCGGCCAGGATCACCGGCTTGCCGGCCCGGCGCAGCACTCGGACGACGGAGGTGTCGGTGTCGGTCGCGCCGACCGTCGCGTCGACGACGAAGAGCACCGCGTCGGCGAGCTCGATCGCGATCTCGGCCTGCTCGGCGACCCGCACCTGGATGCCCTGGGCGTTGCGCTCCCAGCCCCCGGTGTCGACCAGCGTGAACCGCCGGCCCGCCCAGTTCGCTTCGTACGCAACGCGATCGCGCGTGACCCCGGGGACATCCTCGACCACGGCCTCGCGCCGGCCGAGGATCCGGTTGACCAGCGTCGACTTGCCGACATTGGGCCGGCCGACCACGGCCAGCACCGGCAGCGGGCCGGGCGCCGGCTCGTCGAGACCATCGCCCGCTCCGCCCTCGAGCAGGGCGACGTCGTCGTCGTCCAGCTCGTACTGCTCAAGACCCGCGAGCAGGCTCTCGGCCACCCTCGAGTCGCCGTCGTCAGTCACGCCGAGCCTTCCGTCTGGTCGTCTTCGGGCAGGGGGAGCCCGAGCCGTTCGCTCGCGTCGAGCACGTGCGCCGACAGCCGCTGGCGCAGCTCCTCGGTCAGGGCGTCCATCGCCTGCTTGCGGGGCATCCCGGCCGGGCGGACCAGCTCGATCGGGGCGCCGAACACCGTCGCCACACGCCGCAGCGGCGGCGGGAAACCACTGATCGACTGACCCGTACGCCGGGTGCCGAGCACTGCGACCGGTACGACCGGGGCGCCAGAGGCCAGGGCCAACCACACGGTGCCCGCGTTGGCTTCGGCCAGGTCACCGCGACCTCGCCGGCCCTCGGGAAAGATGCCGACGCAGCCGCCGCGCTTGAGGATGCCGAGGGCCGCCGTCAGCGCGCTGCGGTCGGCCACCGACCGGTCGATCGGGATCTGGCCCACGGTGGTGATCAGCCAGCCGATCGGGCCGTGGAACATCTCCTTCTTCACGATGAAATGCAGCGGGCGCGGCGCCAGCCCGAACACGAGCGGCCCGTCCATGAAGCCGGTGTGGTTGGCCGCGTAGATGACCGGGCCCTGCCGCGGGACGTTCGACGAGCCGTAGCTGCGCCCCCGCCAGACCGTCCGGAAGAGCACTGCGCCGATGCCGTGCCCGACGCCGGCCCCGCGCTCCGAGGGGTTGATGTCGCTCATGCCCGCACTCCCCCGGGCCGCACTCCCGTACGGCGGGCCACCTCGGCCAGGACCGCGTCGACGACCTGGTCGAAGTCCAGGGCCGACGAGTCGATCGTGAGCACGCCCTCGGCCGCGGTCATGAACCGCGAGACGGTCGAGTCGTCGCGGTCCCGCCGCAGGACCTGGTCGCGGGTGGCCTCCAGCGCGGAGGCGTCGGTGCTGCCATGCAGCTCGGCCGCCCGGCGGGCCAGCCGAGCGTTCTCGTTGGCGGTCAGCAGGATCCGTACGTCGGCGTCGGGCGCGACCACCGTCGTGAGGTCACGGCCCTCGGCCACGATCCCCCTCGGGTCGTCCGCCATGAGCCGTCGCTGCAGGTCGAGCAGGACCGCGCGCACATCGAGGTTCGTCGCCACGGCGCTCACCGCGGTGGAGATCCGCGGCTCGCGGATCGCGGCCGCCACGTCCTGCCCGGCGACGGCGAAGTGGGCCTCGGCCGGGTCGGTGCCGATCTCCAGCGGCAGCTCAGCGGCCAGCGCTGCGACGGCGTCGTGGTTGGCCGGGTCCCCCGGGTCGATCCCGCGCTCCAGGCACCACCAGGTCAGCGCCCGGTAGATCGCGCCCGTGTCCAGGAAGGCCAGCCCCAGTCGGGTGGCGACGGCGCGGGACACGCTGGACTTGCCGGACCCGCTGGGGCCGTCAACCGCCACGACGATGCGCCGGGACAGGTTCGAGGGCGGCACGGCGTACTCCTTCGGGGCGGTCGAGGTGACGTGGCAGCAACGCGAGGGGCACGTCAGGAAAGTCCCGGCGGCCCTCGCAGGTTACCGCCTAGGCCAGGCCCGGCTCGTGCACCGTCCAGCCGCCCGCGCGCAGGGCTTCGACCAGGAGCTGGGCCGCGGCGGGCACCACGAGCACCTCGGCGAGGCCCACGGGCTGGCCCTGGCTGTGCTCCAGGCGGAGGTCCTCCAGGTTGATCCCGGCGGCCCCCACGTCGTGCAGGAGGCGGGCCAGCTCACCGGGCCGGTCCGGGACGAGCACCGGGACCGCGGCGTACGACGTGTGCGGGGCGCCGTGCTTGCCCGGGATCCGCTGCTGACCGGCGTTGCCCGCGGCCACCAGGCCCGCGACGGCAGCGCGAGCCCCGCGGGCCGGGGCCGCAGCGGTCTCGGCGGCCAGGGCGTCGAGCGCGGCGACGACCTGGTCGAGGTCGTCCCGTACGGCGTGCAGCACCGCGCTGACCGCCGTCGCGTTGCCGCCGAGGATCTGGGTCCACAGCTGGGGGTCGCTCGCGGCGATCCGGGTGACGTCCCGCAGGCCCTGACCGGACAGCGAGAGCGCGGCGTCGGGCGCGCCGCTGAGCCGGGCCGCAGCCAGGCTGGCGACGATCTGCGGGACGTGCGAGACCAGTGCCACCGCCTCGTCGTGCTCGGCGGCCGCCAGCTCGGCCGGGATGGACCCGACCGCGACAGCGAGCGCGCGCACGGCAGCAACCGCGGCCGGCGAGCTGCCCGGATGCGGGCAGACCACCCAGGGCTGCCCGGCGAAGAGGTCGGCTCTGGCGGCCACGGCACCGGATCGCTCACGGCCGGCCATCGGGTGCGCACCGACATAGCGCGACAGGTCAATACCGCTGTCCTGCAACGTTTTGAGCGGTCCAGCCTTCACGCTGGCCAGGTCGGTGACGACGGCCTGGGGCTCGACCGCGAGCTGGGCGGCGACCACATCGGCGACGACGTCCGGCGGGGCGGCGACGACCACCAACCCGACGGCGGCCTCGAGCCGGGCCTGGCCCGCCCCCAGGTCCGTCGCCAGCGCCAGCGCACTCGGTGACGGGTCGGCGAGCTCCACCGCGACGCCGAGCCGGCGAAGGGCGAGCCCGAGCGACGTGCCGAGCAGTCCGCGCCCACGATGCGGACCGCGCCCGGCAGCCCGGCCGGCGGCTCCGCGGACGGTGGCAGGCTCATTGGGCCAGGTCGCGGCGCAGCGCCACCGCGCCGCGCAGATACACGTGCTGGATGTCGGCCCGAGCCTTGTCGGTCTCGACGTGGGCCATCAGCCGCACCACGCGCGGCATGGCCCCGGTGATGTCGAGCTCCTGGGTGCACATCAGCGGCACATCGCCCAGGCCCAGCTCGCGGGCGGCCAGGGCCGGGAACTCGCTGTGCAGGTCCGGGGTCGCGGTGAAGAGCACGCTGATCAGGTCATCGACGTCGAAGTCGTTGGCCGACATGACCTCGCGCACCAGCTCCTGCACCGACTCGAGCAGGTGTTCGCGCTCGTCGACGTCCAGCTGGACCGCACCGCGCACTGCGCGCACCGCCACGACGGACCTCCTCAACAGCAGCTCGCGGGGCTCACGGGTGACTCACTGGTGGCCTGGTCCGCCCGGTGAAGGGTAGCCGCAGGGGCTCAGAGCCCGACCGCCGCATAGAGCCGGCCGACCTCGTCGCGGGTCAGCGAGCGCACCTTGCCGGACCGCAGCTCGCCGAGCCGGATCGGCCCGACGTCGGTCCGGACCAGCTGCAGCACGGGGTGCCCGACGGCCTCGAGCAGGCGGCGTACGACGTGGTGCTTGCCCTCGTGGATCACGACCTCGACGAGGGCCTTGCCCGGCTGGGAGTCGACGATCCGGAAGCTGTCGACCGAGACCAGGCCGTCCTCGAGCTCGATGCCCGCGCGCAGCCGCTTGCCCGACGTCGCGGGCGACCGGCCCGCGGATCTCGGCCAGGTAGGTCTTCGAGACGCCGTACGACGGGTGCTGGAGCCGGTGCGCCAGCTCGCCGTCGTTGGTCAGCAGCAGCAGCCCCTCGGTGTCGATGTCGAGCCGGCCGACGTGGTAGATCCGCTCGTTGCGCTGCCCGACGAAGTCGCCGAGGGAGGGCCGGCCCTTCTCGTCGTCCATCGTCGACACGACGCCCACCGGCTTGTTGATCGCCAGGTAGACCTTGTTCTCGTCCAGCTGCACCCGCAGCCCGTCGACGTGGATCACGGCTCGCTCCGGGTCGACCCGGACCCCGAGCTCGCGCACGACCTGGTCGTCGACCATGACCCGGCCCTGCGCGATCAGCTCCTCGCAGGCCCGCCGGCTGCCCATCCCGGCCGAGGCGAGCACCTTCTGCAGCCGGACGCCGTCCGGGTCGTGGACGTCCTTGACCGGCACCTTCGGCTTGGCCGGGCGACCGGTCCGCGGCTTGTCAGCGCCACCCGTGGGTCGACCCTTGCGAGGCGCTGACGACTGTCCGGTGCGGCCGCGATGCGGCTGGGGACTCATGCCCCCATCATCCCGTGTCCGGGAGGTGGTTCAGCCGCTCCGGTCGCCCGGCCAGGTCGTCGAGGGCGTCCACCTCGGGCAGGAACGGCGCCAGGGCCGGCAGCTCCTCCAGGCTCGACAGGCCGATCCGCTCCAGGAAGAGCGTGGTCGTGCCGTAGAGGATCGCGCCGGTCTCGTGGTCGGACCCGGTCTCCTCGACCAGGCCCCGGGAGACCAGCGTGCGCATGACGCCGTCGACGTTGACCCCGCGGATCGCCGAGATCCGGCCGCGCGCCACCGGCTGCCGATAGGCCACGACGGCGAGGGTCTCCAGCGCCGCCTGGGTCAGCTTGGCCTGTTGCCCGTCCAGCACGAACGCCTCCACGACCGAGGCATACGCCGGGCTGCTGTAGAACCGCCAGCCCCCGCCGACCTCGCGCAGCTCGAAGCCGCGCCCCGAGTCCAGGTAGCCCTGGGCCAGGCTGGCCAGCTCGTCGCGGACCCGGTCGCGGGTCAGCCCGAGCGCGGTGGCCAGAGCCACGTCGGTGATCGGCTCGTCGATGACCATCAGCACGGCCTCGAGCGCCCCGGCCGCGCCGCCCGGCAGGTCGTCGACGTCGACGACCTGGCCTTGCGGGCCACGGGGGCCCTCCGGCTGGTCAACGGTCTGCTCGCTCACTGCCGCGTCCTGCTCCGTCGTTCGACTGCGGCCGGCCCGTTCGCGGGGTCGGCCACGGCCGGACAGGTCACCGTCGAACTCGTCGCCCACCCCGAACTCGCCGTCCTCGTTGCCGGTCCAGCGGATCGACAGCTCGCTCAGCGCGGCGGCCTGCTCGAAGGCCACCGCACCCTCGCGGAACAGCTCCAGCAGGGCCAGGAAGCGCGCCACCACGACGCGCGATCTCGGAGTCGGCCACCAGGGACCGGAAGCTCACCGTGCCGGAGTGCCGGAGCCGCTCGACGACGATCGCCGCCTGCTCGCGCACGCTCACGGTCGGCGCGTGCAGGTGCTCGAGCCCGATGCCGGTCTCCGGCCGCGGGGTCATCGCCTGGGCGGCCAGGGCCGCCAGCTGGTCGGGGGTGATCCCGAAGACCAGCTCGGGCAGCAGCTGGGCCAGGTGCGGCTCCAGCCCGACCTGACGCGGCAGCCGCCGGGACCGGTCGGCCATCCGGGCCTCGAACACCGCGGCGATCCCCTTGAACGCGCGGTACTGCAGCAGCCGGGCGAACAGCAGGTCGCGGGCCTCGATCAGCGCGAGGTCCTCCTCGTCCGGACCGTCGGCCGATGGCAGCAGCCGGGCCGCCTTCAGGTCGAGCAGGGTCGCGGCCACCACGAGGAACTCGCTGGCCTTGGCCAGGTCCCAGTCCTCGCCGTTGACCTCGCGGTAGGCCTTCATCCAGCCGATGAACTCATCGGTCACCGACGCGAGCGCGACCTCGGTGATGTCGAGCTTGTGCTTGGAGATCAGGCCCAGGAGCAGGTCGAAGGGTCCCTCGAAGACGTCGAGGTGCACTTCGAAGGCGACCCCGGTCTGGCGCGAGGTGAGAACACCCCCGGGGACCTCGACGTCAGGCTGCGTCGCCACGGGCGATGAGCTCACGAGCCAGGCTGCGGTAGGCCTCCGCGCCCGGGTGGGTCGCGGCGTACGAGGTGATCGGCTCGGCGGCGACGGTGGCGTCGGGGAACTTCACCGTGCGGGCGATGACGGTGTGGAACACGTTGTCCCCGAAGGCTTCCACGACCCGGGCCACGACCTCGCGGCTGTGCAGGGTGCGGCCGTCGTACATCGTCGCCAGGATCCCGTCGATCTCCAGGCGCGGGTTGAGCCGGTCCTGGATCTTCTCGATGGTCTCGACCAGCAGGGCCACCCCGCGCAGCGCGAAGAACTCGCACTCCAGCGGGATCAGCACCCCGTGCGCGGCGGTCAGCGCGTTGACCGTCAGCAGGCCCAGCGACGGCTGGCAGTCGATCATGATCACGTCGTAGTCGTCGGCGATCGGGCGCAGGGCGCGGGCGAGCACCTGCTCGCGGGCCACCTCACCGACCAGCTGGACCTCGGCGGCGGAGAGGTCGATGTTGGCCGGCAGGATGTCCAGGCCCGGCACGCCGGTGGGCTGGACGACGTCGTGGACGTCGACGCCACGGTCCATCAGCAGCTGGTAGACCGTCGTCTCGAGCTCGTGCGGGTTGACCCCGAGGCCGACCGAGAGGGCACCCTGCGGGTCGAAGTCGACCAGCAGCACCTTGCGGCCGTACTCGGCCAGCGCAGCGCCCAGGTTGATGGTGGTGGTCGTCTTGCCGACCCCACCCTTCTGGTTGCACATCGCGATGATCCGGGCCGGGCCGTGGCCGGTCAGCGGCGGCGGCACCGGGAAGTCCGGCAGCGGCCGACCGGTGGCCCCGTCGGCGCTGACCACGACGACCTCGGGACCGGTCGGGACCGTCCGAACCGTCAGAGCCAGACACCATCAGCTCGGGTGCCTCCTGGCTCAGCTCGGTCTCGGTGCTCACGGGACCAGTCTGACCCAGTCCTGCGGCGAGGCTAGCCGCGGCACGCCGCAGCGGCCAAACCCCATGCGCACCAACGGTCACACTAGCCCCTCGACTAGGTATGCAACGCACGGGGATGCGCCGCGGCGTACACCTCCCGCAGCTTCTCCGCGGTGACCAGCGTGTAGATCTGGGTCGTGGTCACGGAGGCGTGGCCGAGCAGCTCCTGCACCGTGCGCACGTCGGCCCCACCGTCGAGCAGGTGCGTGGCGAACGAGTGCCGCAGGGTGTGCGGGCTCACCGTCGCGGCCAGCCCGGCCCGCTCGGCCGCCGCCCGCAGCGCCGTCCAGGCGCTCTGCCGGGACAGCCGGCCGCCCCGGCTGTTGAGGAAGACCGCCGGCGTCCCCGGGCCCCGGGTCGCGAGCAACGGGCGGGCCCGCACCAGATAGGCATCCGTCGCCTCCCGGGCGAACGACCCGAGCGGTACGACGCGCTGCTTGCCCCCCTTGCCGTGCAGCCGGACCGCCCCGGCGTCGAGGTCGATGTCGTCGACGTCCAGCCCGACGGCCTCCGAGATCCGGGCCCCGCAGCCGTAGAGCACCTCCAGCAGGGCCCGGTCGCGCAGGCTGGTCGGGGTGTCGCCCAGCGCCGCGGCGCCCAGCAGCGCCTCGACCTGGTCGACCGAGATCGCCTTCGGCAGCCGCTTGGCCGGCGTCGGCGGCCGCACCGGCGCGGCCGGGTCGGTCTCGGTGACGCCCTCCAACAGCCAGAACCGGTGCAGCCCGCGCACGGCGACCAGGGTCCGGGCAGCCGAGGAGACCGACAGGGCTGGTGCTCGGGCCCGCCGTCCCGCAGGCCGGCCAGGAACTCGGTGACGTCCGCCTCCCGGATCGCCTCTGGGTCCGGCACGCCGCGCGCGTCCAGGAACGCGAGGTAGCGCCGCAGGTCACGCCGGTAGGACGAGAGCGTGTTGACCGCCACCCCGCGCTCGATCTGCAGGTGCTCCAGCCAGCCGGTCGCCGCCCGCTCGAGTCGTGAGGGCGGGCGGTTCGACGGCGCCGATCGGTCCGGCGCCGGCGCCGGGTCGGTCAGGACAGGACCTCGGCCAGGGTCATCGAGGCCATGCCGTGGGCCTCGGCGACCGGCCCGTAGGTGACGTGCCCGTCGTAGGTGTTCAGCCCCAGACCGAGCGCACGGTCGGCCTGCAGCGCGGCTCGCCAGCCCCGGTTGGCCAGCTCCACCGCGTAGGGCAGCGTCACGTTGGTCAGCGCATAGGTCGAGGTGTGCGGCACCGCGCCCGGCATGTTGGCCACGCAGTAGAACACCGAGTTGTGCACCGGGTAGGTCGGGTCGGCGTGGGTCGTCGGCCGCGAGTCCTCGAAACAGCCGCCCTGGTCGATCGAGATGTCCACCAGCACACTGCCCGGCTTCATCCGCGAGACCTGCTCGTTCGAGACGATCTTGGGGGCCTTGGCGCCCGGCACCAGCACCGCCCCGATCACCATGTCGGCGTCCGAGATCGCCCGCTCGACCTCGAAGGCGTTGGACGCCATCGTCTGGCAGTGCCCCTGGTAGATCGCGTCCACCTGCCGCAGCCGGGCCACGTTGCGGTCCAGCAGCAGCACCTCGGCCTGCATCCCGAGCGCGATCGCCGCCGCGTTCTGCCCCGCGACCCCGGCCCCGATCACGACGACCTTGGCCGCATACGTGCCCGGCACCCCGCCCATCAGCACCCCGCGGCCGCCCTGGGCCCGCATCAGCGTGTGCGCCCCGACCTGCGGCGCCAGCCGGCCCGCGACCTCGCTCATCGGCGCCAGCAGCGGCAGCGACCGGTCGGCCAGCTCGACCGTCTCGTAGGCGATCCCGGTCACCTTGCGCTTGACCAGCTCCTCGGTCAGCGGCCGGTCCGCGGCCAGATGCAGGTAGGTGAAGAGGGTCTGGCCCTCGCGCATCCGGTGGTACTCCTGCTCGACCGGCTCCTTGACCTTCAGGATCAGGTCACCGGTCTCCCAGACGTCGTCGGCCGTGCCCAGGATGCTGCCCCCGGCCGCGACGTAGTCCTCATTGGTGATCGAGGACCCCACGCCCGGCGTCGTCTCGACGAACACCTCGTGGCCGTTGGCCACCAGCTCGTGGACACCCGAGGGGGTGATGGCCACGCGGTACTCGTTGTTCTTGACCTCGCGGGGAATGCCGACCTTCACGCTGGGCTCCATTGCTGTCCGCCGGAGGTGGCGCCGTTGCCGCCCGCCGGGCCGCCTGCAGCGGCTGGCGCGCAGTCTAGGGCTCCCGTCGGGCGGCCGAACCGGCCGGACGGGAGCATGGGCCGCGACGCGAGGAGACGCCATGAAGCTGTACGCCGACACACCGGCCCGCCGTACCGGACAGGTCCTGGTCGACGTCCTGGTCCTGGTCTGGGTCGTGGCCTGGGTCCGGGCCGGGCTGGCCCTGCACGACGCCACGCTGCGGCTGGCCGCGCCCGGGAGGCAGATGGAGTCGGCCGGCTCCGGGCTGAGCTCCAACCTGCGCAGCGCGTCGGACCAGGTCGACGGCCTGCCGCTGGTCGGCGACAAGCTGCGGGCGCCGTTCGACGCGGCCGGTCGGGCCGCCGCCCAGCTCACCTCGGCCGGGCGCGAGCAGCAGAGCGCCGTCGCTCACCTGGCCGTCGTCCTGGGGCTGTGCATCGCGGCCATCCCGATCCTGGTCGCGCTGGCCATCTGGCTGCCGCGGCGGATCCGGTTCGCCCGCCGGGCCGGGGCCGCGCAGCGGTTCATCGACGCCGACGCCGACCTCGACCTGTTCGCGTTGCGCGCCATGGCCGTCCAGCCGATGCCGGCGCTGGCCCGGGTGAGCCCGGACCCGGTCGGAGCGTGGCGGCGAGGTGAGCGGGACGTCGTACGGGCGCTGGCTCTGCTCGAGCTGCGGGCTGTCGGCCTGCGGCCCCCCGCCGAGGCGGCCCTGAGCCAGACCGACTAGCGGTACGCCGGGTGCTCGGGCCACGGCGCGTCGGCGGCCCGCAGCGTGTCCCAGCCCGACGCCCGCGCCGCCAGAGCGGCCAGCACGCCCAGGATCAGCCCGGGGTTGTGCAGCCGGCCGGCGAGGACGCCGTCGCGCAGCTCCTCGAGCGGCACCCAACGGACCTGCATGGCCAGCTCCTCGTCCGTGCGGGTGTGCCGCTCGGCCTCCGGCACGGCGGACAGGTCGCGGGCCAGGAAGCTCCGGAAGGCCTCGGACGAACCGCCGGGCGAGTTCATGAAGTCCGCGAGGACGTGCCACTCCCCCGCGACCAGGTCGGCCTCCTCGGCCAGCTCCCGCTGAGCAGCGGCCAGCGGCGGCTCGCCCGCGATGTCGAGCAGCCCCGCCGGCAGCTCCCACAGGACCATCCCGACCGGGTGGCGGTACTGGTCGATGACGGCGACCCGGTCCTGGTCGTCCAGCGCCAGGATCCCCACGGCGCCCGGGTGCTTGACGTACTCGCGCCGGACGACCCCCGCCTCGCCCAGGTCGACGGTGTCCCGCTCGACGTCCCAGACCATGCCGTGGTGCAGGTGCTCGGTCTCCAGCACCGGGCGAGGGGCGATCAGGTCGTGCAGCGGCTGCGCGTCACTCACGGGACGGCGATCGCAGCCTCGCGGTGCCGCTCGACCTCGACCAGCCGGCTCTCCCGCTGCCGGGCCACGGCCGCCTCCACCAGCCCGGAGAACAGCGGGTGCGCCCGGTTCGGCCGGGACCGCAGCTCGGGGTGGGCCTGGGTCGAGATGTAGTAGGGGTGGACGTCCCGGGGCAGCTCCACGAACTCGACCAGGGACCCGTCCGGCGAGAGGCCGGAGAACACCAGCCCGGCCTGCTCGAGCTGCTCCCGATACCCGTTGTTGACCTCGTAACGGTGCCGGTGCCGCTCCTGGACCCGGCCCTGCCCGTACGCCGCGCGCACCGCCGACCCCTCGGCGAGGTCGGCCGGATAGAGCCCGAGCCGCATCGTGCCGCCCATGTCGCCGGCCCCGCTGACGATGTGCTTCTGCTCCTCCATCGTCGCGATGACCGGGTGTTCGCTGTCCGGGTCGAACTCGGTCGACGAGGCATCGGCGAGCCCGGCGACGTTGCGGGCGTACTCGATCACCATGCACTGCAGGCCGAGGCACAGGCCCAGCGCCGGCACCTGCTGCTCGCGAGCCCACCGGAGCGCACCGACCTTGCCCTCGATGCCCCGCACCCCGAAGCCTCCGGGCACGCAGATCGCGTCGACGCCGGCGAGCGAGCGGCGAGCCCCCTCGGGCGTCGCGCACTCGTCCGAGGCGACCCAGCGCAGCCGGATCCGGGCGTCGTTGTGAAAACCCCCGGCCCGCAACGCTTCCGTGACGGACAGGTAGGCGTCCGGCAGGTCGACGTACTTGCCGACCAGTGCGACCTCGACCTCGTGCTCCGGCTGGTGGACCCGGCGCAGCAGCTCGTCCCAGTCGTGCCAGTCGACGTCCCGGAAGGGCAGCCCGAGCCGGCGCACGACGTAGGCGTCGAGCCCTTCGGAGTGCAGCACCTTGGGGATGTCGTAGATGCTCGGCGCGTCGACGGCCGTGGCCACGCCCTCGAGGTCCACGTCGCACATCTGCGAGATCTTGCGCTTGATCGACGCTCGGGATCTCGCGGTCGGCCCGGCAGACCAGCGCGTCCGGCTGGATGCCGACCTGGCGCAGGGCGGCGACCGAGTGCTGGGTCGGCTTGGTCTTCAGCTCCCCGGACGGCGCCAGATAGGGCACCAGCGAGACGTGCAGGAAGAACACGTTGTCGCGTCCGACGTCCTGACGCACCTGGCGGGCCGACTCCAGGAAGGGCAGCGACTCGATGTCGCCGACGGTGCCGCCGATCTCGTGGATCACGACGTCCGCGGCCCGGCCGCCGGCGACGTCGTCCCCGACCTCGAGCATCCGCGACTTGATCTCGTTGGTGATGTGCGGGATCACCTGCACCGTGTCGCCGAGGTACTCCCCCCGCCGCTCCTTGGCGATGACCTCGCTGTAGACCTGACCGGTCGTGACATTGGCCCGGCGGTCCAGGTCGACGTCGAGGAAGCGCTCGTAGTGCCCGATGTCCAGGTCGGTCTCGGCGCCGTCGTCGGTGACGAACACCTCGCCGTGCTGGAACGGGTTCATCGTGCCCGGATCCACGTTGAGATAGGGATCCAGCTTCTGCATGGTGACGCGAAGGCCGCGCGCCCGCAGGAGATGTCCGAGGCTCGAGGCGGTGAGCCCCTTGCCGAGTGATGAGGCCACGCCCCCGGTCACAAAGATGTGCTTGGTCTGCGCCACGGACTTCGACTTTAACAGTCGCCGGGGTGACCGGTGAGCAGGTCGGTGTAGACGGCGAGTGCGGCGTCGCGGGTCGCGTCGGCATCCGGCAGCTCCCGGGCCCGCGCCAGCGCCCGCTCGCGCAGGGCGGCCCGCGCCCCCGGATCGGCCAACAGGTCGGCCATCGCCCGGCCCAGCGCCTCCGGATCACCAGCCGGCACGAGCACCGCCGCGTGGCCCACGACCTGGGCCGTGCCGCCGACATCCGTGGCCACGATCGGGCACCCCGCCTCGAGCGCCTCCTGGAGCCAGATCGGCTGGCCCTCCCAGACGGCAGAGGACACGGCGACGTCCGCCGCGGCCAGCAGCTCGGGGATGTCGTCGCGCCAGCCGAGCAGCGACACCGGCAGCGACTCGTCGTCAATCCGTTGCTGCAGAAGGGTTCTCGCCGGTCCGTCGCCCGCGATCACGACGCGCGGCCGCCCGGGCTGGTCCGGGCAGCCGCTCGACGGCGTCGAGCAGGGCGGGCAGGCCCTTCTGCTCTGCGAGCCGGGCCACCGACACGACGAGCAGCTGGTCATCGGCCAGCCCGAGCTCGGCCCGGGTCTGAACCCGTTCGCGGCGCAGCGCCCGTGGCGTCGGCGCGGCGACGACCGCCGCCCCGACCCGGCGCGCCCCGAGCCGGCGCTGGCTCTCCTCCAGGTCGGCCGACACCCCGAGCACGAGATCGGCCCGCAAGGCGACGATGCGCTCCAGACCGGCGTACGCCGCGGCGACCGGCCCGGTCGACACCAAGGCGTTGTGCAGCGTGACGACCAGGGGCGGCGGCCCGTGCTTGCCGCGGGCCAGCGCGGCCAGGGCCCCGGCCCGCAGCCCGTGGGCGTGCACGATGTCGGCCCGCTTGGCCAGCCGCCTGATGGTCCGGATCGATCGCGGGTCGCCGGTCAGCGACGGCCGCTCGGCGATGGGCACGGGCACGAAGCCGGCGCCGACACCCGTGAAGCCCAATGAATCCTCGGTGCTCTGCGGCCCGGCCACGACGATCGAATGTCCCTGCGCCACAAGCGATTCCGCCAGATCGAGCACATGGCGACCGACGCCCCCACCGCTGGTGCCGAGGACGAACAACAGCTTGTATGGCGTCATCGGGACCCTCCGCTCACCCGAGCCAGCAGGGCCCGCGCGTCGCTCCGGTCGGCCGAGGCGACGACTACGCCGAGGACGACGACGGTCGTCACGGCACCGAGCAGGCCGGCCAGCAGGCTGCGGCCCACCCCGGCCGAGAGGGCGGCGTCGGTGACGAGGCGACCGACCACCAGCCCGAGGGCGGCCGCCGACCAAGGCGACGACCTGGGCCCGCCCGACTCCGGCGAGGACCGACCAGCCCCGGGCCCGGACGACGCCCCAGACCAGCAGCACGCCGGCCACGGTCATGCCGGCACTGCTCGCGATCCCGACCCCGAGCAGGGTGCGTCGCGGGTCAGCCGTGTCGGCGCCGACCAGGCTCAGGACGACGACGACCGAGCCGAGCGCGGCCACCAGCCAGCCGGCTGCCGTCGCCCCGGCCGCCCACCGGCTGCGCCCGTCGGCGTACAGGGCCCGGCCGAGGTGGGCGATGAGCGCGAAGCCCCACAACCCCGGGGCGAACGCGGTCAGTGCGACGGCCAGGCTGCCGAGGGCGGCGGCGCCCGTGCCGGCTCCGGCACCGCTGCGGCCGGCGTCGATGGCCGAGAAGAACGCACCGACGGCGGGGGCCGTCGCGACCAACAGGGCGACCCCAGCCAGGGCCGCCAGAACGACAAGGCGGGTCGAGCGGGCCAGGGTCTGGCCGTAGGCGGCGTCGTCCGTCCCACCCGCGTGCTCGGCCAGCCGGGGGAAGGCCGAGGTGGCCAGCGGGACGGCGAGCACGGCGTACGGCAGCACGTAGACCGCCTGCACGTACTGGTAGACGTTCAGCGCGGCCGGGCCGCCCCGGCGGTTGGCCAGGTAGAGCGTGACGACCACCGCGGCCTGCTGGGCGAGCAGGGTGACGACGCCGGCGGCGGCCAGCCGACGCGCTCGCGCCGCCACCCCGGGCGGGAAGCTGAGCGTGGCCCGCAGCCGGACCCCGGTCGCCCGGACCGGCAGCAGCAGCGGCAGGCTCAGCGCGACCACCCCGAGCGTGGTGCCCACCGAGAGCACCAGCTCGGCGCTGCGGGAGAGCCGGGACAGGTCGTCCCGGCCCGAGCCGGCGATCGCGCCGAACCACAGGTAGGAGGCGATGACCACCACGCTGGACAGCAGTGGCGCTGCGGCCGCCCACAGGAACCGGCGCTGGGCCTGCAGGATCCCGGTCAGGACGATGCCGATGCCGTAGAGCACCACCTGCGGCGCGAAGACCAGGAGCATCCGGACGGCCGCCGCGTGCAGGCCGGTGGCGGCGCAGGCCCCGCCGGGCTGCAGGGCGGTGATGAGTGGGCCGGCGGCCAAGGCCAGCACCAGGGAGACCGGCACCAGCAGGAGCACCGCCCAGGTCAGCAGCGCCGACGCCGTGCGGTCGACCTCGTCGCGGTTGCGGTTGGCCAGCGGCCGGGCGAGCAGCGGCACGACGGCTGCCGACAGGGCACCGCCCGCCACGATCTCGTAGAGCACGTTGGGCAGCTGGTTCGCCGTGGAGTACGCCGAGCCGGTGCAGGTCGCCCCGACCGAGTGCGAGAAGGCCAGCCACCGGCCGAAGCCGACGACGCGGGCGAGCACCGTGACTGCGGCGATGAGGCCGGCCGCTCCGACGAGACCGGCGGCGCGCCGGGCCGTCATCCGCGGCTCACGAGGTCGGTTCGGGCGGCCGGCGGCCGAGCTGGTCCAGCGCGTGCAGGGCCGGCGTCCGCTCGATGACCTTCGTGAAGCTGACCCGCTCGCTGGCCAGGTTCAGCGCGGTCACCGTCGCCAGAGCGCACAGCCGCCCGGCTCGGGGCAGCCGGGCGGCCCACGCCGTGCCGAGCAGCGCGCCGGCCGCGTTGGCTCCGGTGTCGCCGAGCATCGCCCGCTCCCCCAGGTCGGCCGGGAGCTGGGCCAGCGCCGGACCGACGGCCGCGGCCGCGAGCGAGCCGCTGGCCCCACCGGCGAGGGTCGTGACGGCGCCCAGTGCCGTCACGACCTTGAGGGCGCGGCCCGGCCGCAGGTCGAGCAGGTTGACCAGGTTGGCCGTGCCCGCGATCAGCGCACCGGAGGTTGCGACATCGGCCCAACGGCGCGGTCCGTGGTCCGCCTCGCCGGGTCGCGGGGGCACGAGAGCCGCGGCGGCCAGGCCGCACAGGCCCAGGCCGGCCAGCTTCACCGTGCCGGTGCTGACCTCGCCCCGAAGCAGCGCCTTCAGATGACCGCCGAGCCCACGGCTCGAGCTGTCGCCGGCCAGGTCGTCGTAGCCGCCCAGACCCGCCCCGACCGCCGTCGCCAGCGTCGCCGCGGCCCGGAGCCGGGCCGGTGCGCCGGAGGCCAGCAGCACGCCGGCGAGCGCTCCCGCGGCGTACGCCGGTCCCTCGAGCAACGTCACCGGCTCGCCCCGGTGGTTGGTCCGACCCCAGCGCTCGGCGCCCCCGGGAGGCGAGGCGAGCAACGCCTGTCCGGCCGCGGCACTCGCTGCGGCGGCAACCGCACCGGTGCGGAGCCGGCGGCTCACGGAGTCGTGAGGTCGGGGACGACCGAGTCGGCGCCGACACCCACGCCGTACTGACCGGCCTTGCCGGTCAGCTGCTCCCGGATCGCCATCACCAGGGTGATCAGGCCGATCGGCTGGTCGACGTCATCCACCGTCGAGACGGCGGCGCTGGCCTGCTTGTCCGAGCGCAGCGCCTCCAGCGCGCCGCCGCTGTTCGCAGCGGTCGGGTCGGACACGGCGACCGCACCGGCGCTGCGCGCGTCGAGGGCGCGGGCCACCACCGCGTACGACGTCGCCTCGTCCCGCTGCACCTGGTCGCTCTCCCCCGGTGTGGGCGGCCCGGCCACGACGACGGCAAGCGTGGACAGCTGAGGACCCTTGTCGGAGTAGTCGATCAGGCCCCCGGTCTTCAACCCCTGCAACGCCGTCGTCGCTCCGGAGTCGTTCTTGTCCGCGGCCGATATGTCGGTGACGACCAGCCCACGGGCCAGCACGTCGGCCAGGCCCGCGTCCTGGGCGGCCCCGGTCGGCAGGTCGGTGCCGGCCAGCGGCGCGAGGCTCTTGGCCAGGCCGTCGCGGAAGTCCTTCTTGGTCGGGTCGGTCCAGGCCTTGGTCACCTTGACCGTGCCGTTGACCTTGGCTCCAGCATCGCCGAGCTCGTCGGTGATGGTCTTGACGATGTCGTCGGTCGAGCCGGGCAGCCGGACCAAGGTGACCGACCGGCCGGTGAGGCGGCCGGTGACCAGCTCGGGCGCGAGCCCCTTGGCGAAGTTGTTGAGGTTCGTGACGTCCTTCTTGGTCGCCGTCAGCTGGGTGTTGAGATCGCTCTTGGTCTTGCGCAGCCCGGAGACCTCTTTGCTGAGCGTGTCGCCGAGCCGGCCCTGCAGTGGGCCGGCACCGAGCACGATGCCCACCGCGAGCGCCAGGAAGATCGAGACGATCGAGACGATGTGATACCTGAAGTCGATCATTTCGACCTATTGTGGCGGTCCTGACAGGTCAACGGGCTGGGCACAGGCCTAACTTAACCGAGCAGGCTCGTCGTCGTACTCGTCAGGCAGGCGCATCGCGGGGCCGCCCACCTGCAGGCCGAGGGGCTCCGCGCGCCCCTGCGGTTCCTCCCACTCCTCCTGGCGGCCGAGGGCGGTGAGGTCGAGGTAGTGGTAGCCGTTGTGGAACTCCTCGATGCCGCGACCGTACGTCGAGTAGGTGTGGAAGACCTCGTCGTCGACCCGCAGGAACGCACTGATCCCCGGCAGCTCCTCGCCGCGCATGCTCTCCGTCCAGGGCCCGCCGGTCCACGGCGTCCCGGTCTCGGCCAGCTCGGCCTCGGTGCGCAAGTGGAGCAGCACCGGCGCTACCTGGTCGTCCAAGGTGGCGTGGAAGTCGTAGTTGAAGTCGCTGCCGTGCGAGGAGTACCAGGGGAAGGTCCAGCCCATCCGCTCACGGAACGCGGCCAGCTTCGGATAGGGCGCCCGGGACACCGCGACCAGTGTCGTGTTGCGGACGTGCAGCTGGCGCAGGTTGCCGATGCCGTCGGCCGCGGAGGAGCAGCTCGGGCAGCCCGCGTCCCAGTCAGGGCCGAACATGAAGTGGTGCATGACCAGCTGCTGGCGGCCCTCGAACAGGTCGAGCAGGCTGACCGGACCGTCCGGACCATCGAACCGGTAGGGCTTGTCCATCCGGACCATCGGCAGCCGGCGGCGGTCGGCGTTGAGCCGGTCCCGGGCCGCGGTCACCTCTTTCTCCTTGAGCAGCAACGCTTTCCGGGCGGCGAGCCAGTCCTCGCTCGACACGACCTCAGGCAGGTTCCCGATCGTGGCCATCTCTAGATGAGCCCCTGCATCCAGGAGACGAAGTCGTCCCAGCGGGCCCCCATCAGCCCGAGCACGACGTTGCCGGACGGCGTGGACCACAGGGCGGCGAAGAGGGCGAACAGCCCGACCGCCACGAGCAGCATCACCTGCATCGTCGAGATCCGCGACCGGTAGAGCCGGCTCACCCCCTTGGCGTCGACCAGCTTGCCGCCGACCCGCAGCCGGGTCAGGAACGTGCTGGCCATGCCGGACCGGCCCTTGTCCAGGAACTCGACGAGGGTCGCGTGCGTGCCCACGGCGACGATCAGCTCGGCCCCCTTGTCGTCGGCGAGGAGCATCGCGACGTCCTCGCTCGTGCCGGTCGCCGGGAAGACCACCGGCTCGAGGTCGAGGGCGTGCACCCGGTCGAGGCCCGGGGCCCGTCCGTCGCGGTAGGCGTGGACGACGATCTCCGCGCCACAGGTCAGCGCCCGGTCGGACACCGAGTCCATGTCGCCGACGATCAGGTCGGGATGATGGCCGGCCTCGAGCAGTGCGTCCGCGCCGCCGTCGACGCCGATCAGCACTGGGCGGAACTCCCGGATGTACGGCCGCAGCGTGGCCAGGTCGTCCTTGTAGTGGTAGCCGCGGACGACGACCAGGACGTGCTTGCCGTCCATCCGGGTCCTGATGTCCGGGACGCCGACGCCGTCCAGCAGCAGCTCGCGCTCGCGCCGCAGGAACTCCATCGTGTTGGCCGCGAACGACTCCAGCTGCACGGCCAGCCCGGCCCGGGCGTCCGTCGTCGAGGCGGCCACCGTCTCGGCCGTCTGCACGGTCCCTTCGGCGACCAGCCGGTCGCCGACGTAGATCTTGCCCTCGTCGACCCGGACGACCTGCCCCTCCTCGATCTCGAGCATCACCTCGTGGCCGACGTGGTCGATCAGCGGGATGCCCCCGTCGACCAGGATCTCCGGGCCGAGGTTGGGGTAGCGCCCGCTCGTGCTCGCGACCGCGTTGATGACCGCGGCCGGATGACAGGCGATCAGCGCCTCGGCCGAGACCTTGTCGATGTCCAGGTGCTCGATGATGGCGATCTGCCCGTGCTGCAGCCGTTTGGTGAGGTTCTTGGTGCGGGCGTCGACCCGGGCGACACCGGACACACCCGAGGCGATCGGCTCGCGAGGGTGTCGGCGCAGCATCGGGGGGACGCGCATCGCAGGCCATCCTTCCACGCAGGGCCGACCGGACCCGGCTGGAAGCGGGCTCAGTCGTCGGCTCAGGCACCGCTGTGCGCGGCGGCCAGCAGCTCCTTGGCGTGCGCCCGGGCCGAGCGCGAGTCCTCCTGGCCGGCCAGCATCCGGGCCAGCTCCTGCACCCGCCCGGAGGCGTCGAGCAAGGCGACCCCGCTCTCGGTGATGCTGCCGTCCTCGGACTTGGTCACGACCAGGTGCCGATCGGCGTACGCCGCGACCTGGGGCAGGTGCGTCACCACCAGCACCTGCGCGGTCTGGGCGAGCCGGGCCAGCCGCCGGCCGATCTCGACCGCCGCCCGGCCACCGACGCCGGCGTCGACCTCGTCGAACACGAACGTGGGCACTGGGTCGACGCCGGCCAACACGACCTCCAGGGCCAGCATCACGCGGGACAGCTCGCCGCCGGACGCCCCCTTGGCCAGCGGCCGCGGTGGCGCGCCCTCGTGCGGGCTCAGCAACAGCTCGACCTCATCGACGCCGAACCGGCCGAACGCCACCGTCCGGCCGTCGTCCAGCCGCAGGCCCGCGTCGTCGTCCCGCTGGCTCACGGTCGGGGTCAGCCGGGCGTTCGGCATGGCCAGCTCGGCCAGCTCGACGCCAACCAAGGTGCCGAGTCGTTCGGCGGCCTCCAGCCGCGCCCGGCTGACCGTCTGGGCCAGCTCGGCCAGCTCGGCCCGCACCTGGTCCTGCTCAGCGGCCAGCCGCTCGACCCGCGAACCGTCGTCGTCGAGATCAGCCAGTCGCTGCCCCGCCTGCTCGGCCCAGGCCAGCACGGCCGCCACGTCGTCGCCGTACCGGCGGGTCAGCCCGCGCAGAGCGGCCACCCGCTCCTGGGCCGCGGCCAGCCGGGCCGGGTCGGCCTCCACGCCCGAGGCGTACGACGCCAGCTCGGTCCCGAGGTCGCCGGCCAGGATGCCGACCTCGCTCATCCGGGTCTGCAGCTCGGCCAGGGCCGGGTCGAGGGCGGCACCCGGCTCGAGGGCCCGCCCGGCCTCCGCCACCAGCGCGGTGATGCTCGGCGTCGTCTGGCCCGGGTCGTCGTCACCGCTCAGCGCCAGGTGGGCCAGCTCGGCGGCCTCGCGCAGGGTGTCGGCGTGGGTCAGCCGGGCGAGCTCGTCGGTCAGTGCGGCGTCCTCCCCCGGCTGTGGTCCGACCGCCTCGATCTCGGCCAGCCCGTGCCGCAGCAGGTCGGCTTCCTGAGCCCGCTCCCGGCCGCGGGTCCGCACCTCGGCCAGCTCCGCCTCGACCACGCGCAGCCGATCGAAACAGTCGGTGTAGGTCGTGAGCGGCTCCGCGACGCGCCGCTCCGGCGTAGCGGTCCAGCAGCTCCCGCTGGCGGGCCGGGGTCTGCAGCCGGATCTGGTCGGACTGCCCGTGCACCGCTACCAGCTCGGGAGCCAGCTCGGCCAGCAGGCCGACCGGCACCGACCGACCGCCCAGGTGCGCACGCGAGCGCCCCTCCGCCGTGACGGTCCGGGTCACCACGAGGGTGTCGTCGTCCAGCTCGGCCCCGGCTTCGCGAGCGCGGTCGGCGACCGGACCGCCCGGGTCGACCCGCAGCCAGCCCTCGACCACGGCCGTGCTGGCCCCCGCCCGGACCGCTCCTGGCGTCGGCGCGGCTGCCGAGCAGCAGGCCCAGGCCGGTCACGACCATGGTTTTGCCCGCACCGGTCTCGCCGGTGACCACCGTCAGACCCGGCCCGAGCTCGAGGACCGCCTCACCGATGACACCGAGGCCGCGGATCCGCATCTCCTCGAGCACGGCGCCCAGCCTATGGTCGTCGGCTGCGTCCGCCGCGCCACCCGGACACGGGCAGGTTGAACTTCGCGACCAGGCGGTCGGTGAACGGCGCCCGGGTCAGCCGGGCCAGCCGCACCGGGGTCGCGCTGCGGGTGACCTCGATCCGGGCGCCCAACGGCAGCTCGACCATCCGCCGGCCGTCGCACCACAGCACGCCGGAACCCTCCGTGTCCGGAAGCACCTCGACCGCCAGCTGCGAGCGCGGCGACACGACGAGCGGCCGGGCGAACAGGGCGTGCGCCGAGATCGGCACGAACAGCAGCGCCTCCACCTCGGGCCAGATCACCGGACCGCCCGCCGAGAACCCGTACGCCGTCGACCCGGTCGGCGTCGCCATCACCACGCCGTCGCAGCCGATGGTCGACAGGGGACGACCGTCGATCTCGACGACCAGCTCGAGCATGCGCTCGCGGGCGGCCTTCTCGATCGTCGCCTCGTTGAGGGCCCAGGAGCGCGCGACCTCGGTCCCGCCCACGCTGACGACGACGTCGATCGCCATCCGCTCCTCGACGTCGTAGTCCCGCGCGACAACCCGCTCGACCGACAGGTGGAGGTCCTCCTGCTCGGCCTCCGCGAGGAAGCCCACGTGGCCGAGGTTCACGCCGAGGACCGCAGCGCCGGTCTCGCGACCCAGCTCGGCCCCGCGCAGGATCGTGCCGTCACCGCCCAGGCAGATGATCAGCTCGCAGTCCGCGCTGGGGTTGCCCGGGTCGACGACCACGATGCCGTCCGGACCGTCGCCGAGGGCGTCGGCCTCGCTGGGCAGCAGGGCGACCTCGATCCCGGCCGCGACCAGCTGGCCGATCATCCCGGTCGCCTCGCTCACGGCACCCGGGCGGCCGGTGTGCGTGACGATGAGCATCCGCCGGCGCTCAGACGTGCTCATCGCAGCGCCCAGAGGAAGAACTCGACGTTGCCCGAGGCGCCGGTCAGCCCGCTGGTCACGACCCGCAGCACGGACAGACCGCACTGCTCAGCGCTAGCCCGTACGGCGCCGATCGCCTCCCGCCGCTGCTGCTCGGACCGTACGACGCCGTCGCCGCCGAGCCGCTCGCGACCGATCTCGAACTGCGGCTTGACCAGGAGCAGGAGATCCGAGCCGGGTCGGGTGAGCGCGGCCAGCGCCGGCATGACGACGGTCAGCGAGATGAAGGACAGGTCGGCGACCAGGAGGTCGAACGGGCCGCCGAGCTCGGTCACGTCGACCTGGCGGACATTGACGCCGGACCGCTCGTCGACCCGGGGGTCGTCGGCGATCGAGCTCGCCAGCTGGTCGTGCCCGACATCCAGTGCGAGCACCGAGCTCGCGCCCTGCTCGAGCAACACCTGGGTGAACCCTCCGGTGCTCGCGCCGACGTCGATCGCCCGGCGCCCGGCGATGACCAGGTCGATCGGCTGGGACGAGGTCGGCGGGTGAGGCGAGGTCGGCGCAGGGCGGCGATGCGGCGAGGCGAGCTTGGCCGCTCCTCGACCCACGTCGGCGTCCGTGCTGGCCCGCTCGATGTCGATCGGGGTGTCCGGCTCCACGGGTTGGGCCGGCTTGAGGGCGGGTGCGCCGCCGACCCGCACGCGCCCGGCCCGGATCAGCTCGGTGGCCTGGCCGCGCGACCTGGCCAGGCCACGGCGGACCAGCTCGGCATCAACCCGGGCCAATGGGCTCACGCGCCAGAGTCGGCGAGCCGGTCCTGCAGTGCGCGATGGGTGCCCACGTAGACCTCCAGCTGGTCCGCGGGGTCCTGGTCCTGCGCCGCGGCCGCACCGGCGAGGGCCTCGTCGACTGCCGGGTCCGCCGTGAACGGTGGGCCGCCGAGCTTGTCGGCGAGCTGACGACCGAACGAGCCTTCAGCCGGCCCGGTCCGCTCACTCGCCCGGTCGTCGTCGCCCTGATCCGGCCGTGCTTGCTGGTCGTCGGTCACGAGGTCGCCTTCGTCGCAGGTGTCTGGGTGGCGGATTTCTTGGTCGCAGACTTCTTGGTCGCAGACTTCTTGGTCGCAGACTTCTTGGCAGTCGGCGCCGTCTTCGCGGCAGCCTTCTTTGCCGCGGCCTTCTTTGCCGCGGCCTTCTTTGCCGCGGCCTTCTTGGCTGGAGCCTGCCTGACGGCCGGGGCGTTCCCGGCGGCCGCCTGCTTGACGGCAGCCCGGTTCGGCCGGGTCCGGGTGGATCCGCCCGTCGTCGTACCCGATCCCCCGCTCGCCGGCTTGCCGGCTGCCCCGCCACCGCGCCGGAGCTCGGCCACGGCACTCTCGAGGGCCGTAATCTGCTTGCGGGCGGCTGCCAGCTCCGAGGCCGGCACCAGCCCGAGTCGGCCGACCGCGATCTCGACCTCGCCCCGGATCATCTCCTGGACCGCCGAACGGTTCGACCGCGCGGCGGACACCAGCTCCTCCGCGAGCGAGCTCACCTGATGAGCCACTGCTGCTCCGCCGCCGGCCGCTCCCGCGGCCCCACTCGACGACAACAACGACAGGGCGAGCTCCTGGGCACGCTTGCGAGTCAGCTCGGTGAGCCCGCTCGCGGCGTGCAGATATCCCCGCATCGCTTCTCGCATGTCCCCTCCTCACGGCGTGGACGCTCCGGGGCACCTTGCTGGGCTCCGGCCGCGACCGGCCAACGCTACCGGGCCGCTGCTTCCAGGCTCGCTGCCGAGGCGGCCAGGTCCAGCTGCTCCCCCGCGTCGGCGGCCGACCACGCGGCGGCACACGCGGCTCGCCAGGTGTCCAGGCTGGGTCCAGCCCCGGCCGTCTCAAGCTGCCCGGCGGTAACTCTTGCTCGGGCGGCCCCGCAGGTCCACCAGCCCTGCGCCCGCTCCACCCTCGGCTGGGCCTCCCACAGGCCGGACAGGTCCTCGGCCAGGTAGGTCGGCCGTTCGTTCGGCTCGGCCGCCAGCAGCTCACCCAGCCCACTCACGCCGGTCAGCACGAGCAGCGACTCCAGGTCGGCGGCCACGGCCCCGGCGATGTCGGTGTCGAGCCGGTCGCCGACGACCAGGGCGCGACCGCCCCCCGCCCTCCGGATCGCCGACCGGAACAGCCCGGGTCCCGGCTTCCCGGTCACCACCGGCTCGACCCCCGTGGTGCGGGCCACCACACCAGTGAGCTGCCCGTTGCCGGGTGCGGTCCCCCGCGGGGTGGGCACCGTGAGGTCCGGGTTGGTCGCCACCCATACCGCGCCACCCGCGACCGCATAGGACGCCTCGGCGAGGTCCCGCCAGCCGACGTCTGGTCCGTAACCCTGGAGCACCCCGGCCACACCGGCGTCGTACCGGCCGACCGGGACCAGCCCGACCTCCGCCAACGCGGCCGAGACACCGGGGCCACCCACCGCCAGGACCTGGCTGCCCTCGGCGATGCGGGTGACCAGCAGCTCGGCGCCCTCCTGCGCACTCGTCACGACCTCGTCGTCCGTGCAGGCGATGCCGAGGTCGCGCAGGTGAGCGGCGACGACTGCCGGCGTACGGGCCGCATTGTTGGTCACATAGCGACACCGCAGGCCGGCCGACCCGGCACGAGCCAGGCTCTCGGCGGCGTTGGGGACGCCATGACGGCCGATGTAGACCACTCCGTCGAGATCGAGCAGCAGCAGGTCGAAGTCGGAGCCGAGCGCCCCGTCACTGAATCCCCAGCCGGAGGAGGGTGGTTGGGACACCCACGGACCCTACCCACCGGAACTCGAGCTGAGCCGCCGCAGGGTCCGGACCTCCACCTCATAGGTGCTGGCCGCGCCGCCGGCAGTCCGCCAGAACCGGCGACGCAGCGAGCCGTCGATCTCGACCACGTGGCCCGGCTCGAGCCGCTCGGCCCGCTGCCGCACCCGAGCGGTCCAGATCGCGCAGTCCAGTGTGTCCGTCGTCGGTGCTCGCGCCGTCCGCCGAGCGCCCGGGGGGCGGTCGACCACTAGCCGGAGCAGGGTCACCGTGTCGCCGCTCGGCAGGACCCGGCTCGCTGCTTCGGCGGCGACCCGCCCGACCAGATGCACCTCGTTGACCGTGTCCACTGCCGTGGCCCCCGGTTTGGTTCTCGCCATGTCCGCCTCCTGCTCCACCCGGTCAGCCCGACCGGAGCAACAGCCTGGCGCGCGACGCCCGGGGCGGCACGGGCGTGAGGCCGGCCTGTGGACGGTGGGACGAACGGTCCGACCTGTGGACAGCCGCGAGGGCCGCCCGGAGCTGCCGGTCAGACGCCGTCAGCCGGTTCCGCCGGGTCGGCGTCGTCCGGATCGAGGTCGACGAGCTCGCCGATGCCCTCAAGCTCGGCCAACCGCTCCGCCGCGTCGGTCTCCCCGTCGACGTCAGCGGCGGCGGCCCGAGCCAGCCACAGCCGGGCCTCGTCGGTCCGGCCGGCCGCGTCCAGGGCGTCCGCGTAGGCGTAGGCCAGCCGGGGCCACCAGGCCGCCCGCTCCTGCTTCAGGTCCCCCGTCTGAAGGGCCAGAACGGCGGCGTCGAGCTGGCCCAGATCGCGACGGGCGCCCGACACCACGATGGACATCTCGACCCGGTCGGCTGTCGACAGCCGCTTCGCCTCGGCACTGGCCGCCACCTCGAGGGCGCGTTCCGGCCGGTTGAGGCCGCGCTCGGCATCAGCGATGAGCGGCAGCAGGTGGACGGAGCCGGACAGCCGCTTGGCGGCCCGCAGCTCAGCCAGCGCTTCCGCGAAGCGCTCGGTGCGGTACGCCGCCAGCCCGGTCACCTCACGCACGATGGCGACCCGCCCGGCTCGTCGCTGGGCCGCCATGGCGTTGGCGTAGGCCAGCTCAGGGTCGATGTCGAGCAACCGGCCTACCTGGACCAGGTAGCGGGCGACGGTCTCGCTGTTGACCTCGCTGAGGGTTCTCAGCTCGGCGCGCATGGAGCGGTCGAGGTCGGTAGCCCGCACGTCGTCCGGCAGCCGGGGCTCGGTCGGCTGGGAACGCCGCGGGCCCGCCACCGGCGCGTCCCGCCGGTCAGGCTGGGCCCCCGGGGGCCGGCCGGCCCCGCGTCCCCGGTCCCGGTCGCTCCCTCGGTCGTTCCCGCGGTCACTGCCCCGGTCCCTTCCGCGCTCACTGCCGCGCTCATTGCCGCGCTCACTGCCCCGGTCATTGCCCCGGGACGGACGGTTGGATCCCCGGCCAGGTCCACCGCCGGACCCTCGGCCAGATCCCCCGCCACTGTCGCGGCCCATGTCTTTCCTCTCCGGCGCTCACACGCATTCTTGCCTGTAGATCATGTCCCAGAACGACAGATGACCACCCGGTTGCCCGGGTGGTCATCTGTGAAGTATGTCCGGCGGCGTCCTACTCTCCCACGCAGTCACCCGCGCAGTACCATCGGCGCTGAAGGGCTTAGCTTCCGGGTTCGGAATGGATCCGGGCGTTTCCCCTTCGCTATGGCCGCCGAAACTCTATGGAGATATGGCGTTGCATTTGTTTGCGATTCAACCGACCGTATCTCGGGAACCGCACAGTGGACGCGTAGCATCTTTGTATCAAGTTATCGGCTTATTAGTACCGGTCAGCTTCATGCGTTACCGCACTTCCACATCCGGCCTATCAACCCAGTAGTCTAGCTGGGAGCCTCTCGGGGAACACCCCATGGAAACCTCATCTTGAAGCGTGCTTCCCGCTTAGATGCTTTCAGCGGTTATCACTTCCGAACGTAGCTAACCAGCCGTGCTCCTGGCGGAACAACTGGCACACCAGAGGTTCGTCCGTCCCGGTCCTCTCGTACTAAGGACAGCCCTTCTCAAGTTTCCTACGCGCACAGCGGATAGGGACCGAACTGTCTCACGACGTTCTAAACCCAGCTCGCGTACCGCTTTAATGGGCGAACAGCCCAACCCTTGGGACCGACTCCAGCCCCAGGATGCGACGAGCCGACATCGAGGTGCCAAACCATGCCGTCGATATGGACTCTTGGGCAAGATCAGCCTGTTATCCCCGGGGTACCTTTTATCCGTTGAGCGACGGCGCTTCCACAAGCCACCGCCGGATCACTAGTCCCGACTTTCGTCCCTGCTCGACATGTCTGTCTCACAGTCAAGCTCCCTTGTGCACTTACACTCGAAACCTGATTGCCAACCAGGCTGAGGGAACCTTTGGGCGCCTCCGTTACCTTTTGGGAGGCAACCGCCCCAGTTAAACTACCCATCAGGCACTGTCCCTGATCCGGATCACGGACCGAGGTTAGATATCTAGAACGACCAGAGTGGTATTTCAACGTTGACTCCACCGACACTGGCGTGCCGACTTCAAAGTCTCCCACCTATCCTACACAAGCCGCACCAAACACCAATACCAAACTGTAGTAAAGGTCCCGGGGTCTTTCCGTCCTGCTGCGCGTAACGAGCATCTTTACTCGTAGTGCAATTTCGCCGAGTTCGCGGTTGAGACAGCGGAGAAGTCGTTACGCCATTCGTGCAGGTCGGAACTTACCCGACAAGGAATTTCGCTACCTTAGGATGGTTATAGTTACCACCGCCGTTTACTGGCGCTTAAGTTCTCAGCTTCGCCCCGAAGGGCTAACCGGTCCCCTTAACGTTCCAGCACCGGGCAGGCGTCAGTCCGTATACATCGTCTTGCGACTTCGCACGGACCTGTGTTTTTAGTAAACAGTCGCTTCTCCCTGGTCTCTGCGGCCGTTAGGGCTACCGGCAGCAAGTGCCGTCACCCTGCGGGCCCCCCTTCTCCCGAAGTTACGGGGGCATTTTGCCGAGTTCCTTAACCACGATTCACTCGATCGCCTTGGTATTCTCTACCTGATCACCTGAGTCGGTTTGGGGTACGGGTGGCTTTAACCTAGCTAGAGGCTTTTCTCGGCAGTATGGGATTACCCTCTTCCCGCTATCGCGGTCACTGTCAGGTCTCAGGCTATGTGAGGTGCGGATTTGCCTACACCTCGCCCTACACCCTTAGACGTGGACTACCATCGCCACGCGGAGGCTACCCTTCTGCGTCACCCCATTGCTTACCTACTACCAGTTCGGTTCGAGCGCTCCACCATGCCTCCTCCGAAGAGTCAGCCGGCTTCAGGCTCTTAGCATTACTAGGTTCGGTATGGGCGGTTTCTCGCCAGTACGGGAATATCAACCCGTTGTCCATCGACTACGCCTGTCGGCCTCGCCTTAGGTCCCGACTTACCCAGGGCAGATTAGCTTGACCCTGGAACCCTTGATCATTCGGCGGACGGGTTTCTCACCCGTCATTCGCTACTCATGCCTGCATTCTCACTCGTGTGGCCTCCACGGCTGGATCACTCCGCCGCTTCTCTGGCCACACGACGCTCC
>CAWCEI010000002.1:0-253367 GCA_963794535.1 uncultured Actinomycetota bacterium | reverse complement strand
CATCCAGCGCAACCGCAGTCCATGCCCGGCGTCCTGGTCGAGGCCTTGGCCCGACGACGGGTGGCAGGTGTCGCGCCCTTCAGCGTCTGCTCCTGCGACAACATCCGATCCAACGGCGCCACCACGCGTCGGGTTGTCACGCAGCTCGCCGCCCACCGTGGGGACGACCTCGCCGACTGGATCGCCGGCGAAGTGGCCTTTCCATCGTCGATGGTCGACCGCATGGTCCCCAATCCGACCCAGCAACTGCGGGAGACCGTCCGGGACCTGACGCAGACCGACGACGAATGCGCGGTCGCCGCCGAACCGTTCTCGCAGTGGGTGATCGAAGACACCTTCCTGGCGGCCGACCCCCGTGGGAAAGGGTCGGGGTCGACTTCGTCAGTGACGTGACGCGTTAGAGCTGGCGAAGGTGCGACTTCTCAACGGCGCCCACAGCGCCTTGGCCTACTTCGGGTTGCTCGCCGGCCACACCAAGATCGACCAAGCGGCGGCCGACCCCCGCCTTTCCCCCGTCGTGCGGCTGATGCTCCTCGACGAGGTCCTACCAACGTTGGCACCGCCTCCGGGGCTGGACCTCGAGCGCTACGTCGACAGCTCGCTGGCGAGATTCACCAACGGGCAGCTGGGCTATACGACGCACAAGGTGGCAGGGGACGGGGCCGGAAAGCTTCCTGGCCGGATCCTCGGCACCATCTCCGACCGTCTCACGGCGGGCGCGTCGATCGACCGCCTGGCGCTGGTGGTCGCCGCCTACGCGACGTGTCTGCTCGGCCCTCCTGCCCGCCGACTGGCGATCGCCGATCCGACCCTGCATCGCCTGATCGGCCCCGCGCTGAAATCGACGGCGCCGGCAGCTGAGGCGGTCGACCGACTGCTGTCGCTCGAGGAGATCTTCGGACGTGACCTGGCGAGCGCCCCTCCGTTCCGGACGGCCGTGCATCGCCACGCTGAGCTGCTCTGGCGAGGTGAGCTGTCTCTCGCGCTGGCCCGAACCGGAAAGGTCCCCTGTGACTCTGCCTGTAGTTGACCTAGATCTCACGGACGCGTTCGGCCACCTTCGGATCGTCCCGGTAGTGGTGATACACGACGCGCAAGATGCGGAGCCGTTGGCCTTGGCCCTCAAGGCGGGCGGGCTAGCCTGCGCGGAGGTGACGCTCCGGACGCCGGCTGCACTGGAGTCGTTGCGGCGCATCGCGGTCGACGACCAGATCCTGGTAGGCGCCGGCACCGTGCTTCGGCCGAGTCAGGTGGACGAAGCGGTAGCCGCGGGAGCGCGCTTCATCGTCACGCCCGGCTTCAGCCGGGCGGTGGTAGACCGCTGTCGCCAACTCGGCGTACCCGTGCTGCCGGGAGTCACGACCCCCAGCGAGATACAGCTCGCGCTGGACGCCGACATTGCCGTCGTGAAGTTCTTCCCAGCCGCTGCGATGGGTGGCGTGGCCACGTTGAGAGCGCTGTCGCCGGCATTCCCGATGGTGCGCTTCGTGCCAACCGGCGGCGTCAGCGCCGACAACGTCAGGGACTACCTCGCGGTGCCAGCCGTGCTTGCGGTAGGCGGGAGTTGGATGGTCGCCACCGACCTCATCAGCTCGGGCCGCTTCGACGAGATCCAACGGCGCACCATTGAGGCGGTCGCACTGGTGTCGTCAATCGAGGTCGCATGAGTGGTTTGGCTATTCGTCCGGTGTCCGAATGCCGTTACGACGCGGTAGCGCTCGGCGAAGTGATGCTCCGGCTCGACCCCGGTGAAGGCCGGATCCGGACGGCAAGGAGCTTCAGCGCCTGGGAAGGGGGTGGTGAGTACAACGTCGCGCGAGGTCTGCACAAGTGCTTCGGTCTCCGCACCGGCATCGTCACCGCGCTCGCCGACAACGAGGTGGGCCGGCTGATCGAGGACCTGATCAGCCAGGGCGGGGTCGATCGGACCTATCTCCGGTGGACGCCGTACGACGGTCTCGGCCGCTCAGCCCGCAACGGGCTCAACTTCACCGAGCGCGGATTCGGTGTACGCGGCGCCCTCGGGGTCTCGGACCGAGGACACTCAGCGGCGAGCCAGCTCCGGATCGAGGACGTCGACTGGGAGCACCTCTTCGGAACTGACGGCGTGAGATGGTTCCACACCGGCGGCATCTACGCGGGCCTGTCGCCGACGACGCCCGACGTCGTCGAGGCGGCGATGCGCTCCGCGAAGGCCCATGGCACCGTCATCTCGTACGACCTGAACTACCGGCCCAGCCTGTGGAACGCCTTTGGTGGCAACGATCGAGCCCGAGAAGTCAACCGTCGGCTTGCGCCGTACGTCGACGTGATGATCGGGAACGAGGAGGACTTCACTCAGAGCCTCGGCTTTGAGCTTCCGAACGGGGGAACAACCACGTCGTCCCTCGACCCGGAGCAGTTCAAGACCATGATCGGTGACGTCGTAGAGGAACTGCCCACGCTGGCCGTCGTCGCCACAACCCTACGCGAGGTGACCACGGCCAGCAGGAACGACTGGGGGGCGATTGCCTGGGCTGACGGAGAGTTCCACCAGGCCACGGCCCGTCGCGGCTTGGAGATCCTGGACCGGGTCGGCGGAGGTGACAGCTTCGCTGCTGGTCTGATCTATGCCCTGTTGATCGGTCTACCCCTCTCTGTGGCGGTCGAGTACGGCGCCGCACATGGCGCGCTTGCCATGACCACACCGGGTGACACGTCCATGGCCTCTCTCTCCGAGGTCGAACGCCTCGTTCACGGGGGAAGCGCTCGCGTCCAGCGTTAAGCCGTGGCGAGCCGGTAGCTAGATGCACCGGTTTACCGCATCGATCAGCTTCTCCAGCGCGGGTCGCCGTTCGGGCCGATGTCGCGCATCCGGCTGCAGACGTAGCCGAACCCGACGCCGGGTCGGGGTCGGCGATGCCGAGCCGGCCGCCGGCACCGGTGTGCCCGAACGATTCGGGCCCGAAGCCCGGCATGCTCGGGGAGGCCAGCTGGTAGCCGAGCCCGAAGCGGATGTCCGGCCCGGCCGTCCCGCTCTCGACGAGGGTCTCGACGTCGTCGGTTCGCGGCCGGGTCACCAGGTCCAGGGCGTCGCTCGCTCGACCAGCCGGACGCCGTCGACCGGACCGAGCAGCGCGGCGTACATCCCGGCCAGCGCGCGCGCGTCGGTGATCGCGCCCGATCGCGGGTCGTTCGGCGGCGTAGTGCTCGCGAACCTCCTGCGGGTTCGGAGAAGTCCGGGTCCATCGGCGGGTTCTCCCGAGGAACGCCGGTCGCAGCGCCGCGTACGAGCCCGGCTCGTCGTGCCGCGCGTCCCGGGCTCCATCGGGCTGCGTCCGCTCCCACCGTCCGGGCACGACCCGCGAGATCAGCTCGGCCGGCAGGCCCATCCACATGTCCAGCCCGAGCGGCTCGGCGACCAGGCTCGCGCACGTGCTGGCCGATCGATCGTCCCGGTCGCGCGGCGCACGATCTCGTCGAGCAGCGTGCCGTAGGTCACCGGGTGGTAGGCCATCGCCGTCCCCGGCTCCCACAGCGGCGCGGCGCCGGCCAATGCGCGGGTGACCGCCGGCCCGCGGTGCAGGTCGAGCCCGGTAAGCCCGGTGCCCAGCGGCGGGTACGGCAGACCCGCGGTGTGCGAGGCGACCATGCCGACGGTCACGTGCTCCTTGCCGCTGGCAGCGAACTCCGGCCAGTACGCCGCCACGCGCTCCTCGGGTCGAGCACCCGCGCTCGACCAGCACCGCCAGCACCGTCGCGGTGATGCCCTTGCTGCACGAAGCGACGACCATCAGCGCGTCCGCGGGCATCGGCCGGTCGTAGCACGACGTCGGTCCCGGCCCACAGGTCGACGACCCTGCGGCCACTGAGGACGACAGCCACGGCGGCCGCGTCCTCACCGGGGTCGCTGAAGTTCCGGCGGAAGGCGTCGGCCACCGCGCCGAAACCCTCCGCGACCCCTTGCTCCCCAACAGAGTCCATGCGTTGGACCCTAGACGGTAGGCAGAGCGGGCTCGGCCGTTCTTCCGCGAGCCGCATCGGATCAGGTTCCGGGCTGAGGACGGGGACGATGTCGTCCTCAGCCCGGAGCCTCATCCGGGGGCGTCGCTAGGCGTCTGACCGATGTTCATCCCGTGGTGGTCACTTGCTGAAGCCCGCCGTGAGCCCGCTGACCAGCTGCCGACGGCCGATGGCGTACAGGACGACGATCGGCAGCGTGGTCAGGACGACCGAGGCCAGCACCGCGGGGACGTTGACGCCGTACTGGCTCTGGAAGGTCCAGACAGCCAGCGGCAGCGTCCGCTTCTCCGGGCTCTGGGTGAGGATCAGCGGGATCAGGAAGCCGTTCCACACGGTGAGGCCGTTGTAGATCGACACAGTGACCAGCGCGGGCCGGGTCAGCGGGAAAGCCAAGCGCCACAACGTTCCCCACTCGGTGGCCCCGTCGATGCGCATCGACTCGAAGAGCTCATTGGGCACGTCCCGGATGAAGTTCGATGAGCACCAGCACCGACAGCGGGATGGCGAACGCGATCGAGGGCAGGATGATGGCCAGCAGGCTGTCGTACAGCTTGCAGCCGGATGATGATCAGGTAGACCGGGATGATCGTCGCCTGCAAGCGGGATGGCCAGTCCCATCAGGAACAACCCATTGACCGCGCTCAGGAACCGGCCGCTGCCGCGAACGATGGCGAAGGCCGCCATGAAGGACACCAGCACCGCCGGGACGAGTGTCCCGACGGCCACGACGCGCTGTTGAAGAAGTAGCGGGCGAAGTCGTTCTCGAGCACCAGCCGGTAGTTCTCGAGCGTCGGAGACCCGGCGGCACGAGGGGGTTGGTGGCGTAGTAGTTGGCCTGGGTCTTGAAGCTCGTGATGACGATCCAGTAGATCGGCATGATCACGATCGCGAGCCAGACCAGGCTCGGTCAGGCCGCCGAGCCAGTTCGGTCGCTGCCGACGGCCCGACCGCCGCGTGTTCTGCGGGTCGGTCCGGTCGCGGAGCCTCGGTAGCCGGGGTGACGCGCCGTGGCCATGTCAGGCCCCTTCAAGCTGGCTGGCGGTGCGGCCACCGCCGCCGATCCGGCGCAGGAGCAGGGCCAGGCCGATCCCGACCAGCACGAGAATCATCGCGATCGCGCTGGCCGGTCCCATCAGGTTGGCCTGGAAGCCGGTCTTGTACATGTCCAGCGCCAGCACCCGGGTGGCATCGCCCGGGCCACCGGCCGTCAGCACGAAGATCAGGTCGAAGAAGGTCAGGGACCCGACCACCATCAGCGTTGACGACGCGACGATCGTGTTCCTGAGCTGGGGCAACGTGATGCTCCAGAACTGGCGGACCCGGCCGGCACCGTCGATCTCCGCGGCCTCGTAGATCGACCGAGGGATCTGCCGGACGCCACCCTGGTAGATCAGCGAGTGGAACGGGATGAACTGCCAGGACACGATGAAGACGACGGTGCCGACGGCTAGCTTGTCGCGACCCAGCCAGTCCTGGGACAAGAGGCCGATGTGCAGCCCGGCGCCCAACCGAAGTTTGGATCGAGCAGGGCCTTGTACGCCACGGCGATCGCCGCGGAGCTGAGCAGCAAGGGAATGAAGTACAGCACCGCTAGCACGCCGCGGTAGCGCTCGCCGCTGGCGAGGAAGACGCCGATCAGGATGCTGGCCGGGGTCTGAACCGCCCACGAGAGAAACATGATCAGGAAGGTCACCTGCAGGGCGTGCGGCAAGCCGGGGTCACGCAGCACTGATGACCAGGTTGTCAAGCCGGACGGATGGATCGCACCGATCCCGTCCCAGGTGGTGAAGCTCAGCACCGATGACGCCGAGCAACGGGATCAGCCCGAAGGCCGAGAAGATCAACAGGGCCGGGAACGCCATCCACGCAACCGACCCGGTCCGACCGGCGCGCGAGGCGCCGGTCGGACGGGCGGTCGCCGGAGCGGTCGTCATGTGCCGATGGTGGGATTCATGTTGGAGGCGAACTGCTGCGGTGAGATCGACATCTGGAAGAGCTTGGCGATGTTGTCGAGCAGGGTCTCAGCCGCTGTCGGGCTGAGCGCCTGGTCCCACGACTGGGCGAAAACCTTGGCCCCACTGGAGACCCCGTAGATGAACTTGAGGAAGTCAGCGTCCTTGGAGCTCGCCAGAGCAGCGTCCGAGCCCTTGACGATGGGGACCGCTCCGGCGCCGACCCATTCCTTGGTCTCAGCGTCCGACAGGACCTGGGTGGCGAAGAACTTCTTCGCGATGTCCTTCTGGGCGGTGGTCGCTTTGGCGGAGATGGACAGGTACTGACCGGGGTTCCCGACCGTGTCGCTCGGATCACCCTTGCCGCCATCGACCGGCGGGAAGCTCATGTAGCCCAGGTGGCCGCCCGAGACGAAGTTGCCGCCGTCGCTCGACATGCTGCCGTAGGTCCACGAGCCGTGCACCATCATGGCGGCCTTCCCGGTGTAGAGCAGGGCCTGGTCGGCGTTGTTGTCTGCGGCGATCGAGGAGAACCCCTTGACGAAACCGTTCGCCTTGATCAGCTTCTGCATCTCGGTCAGGGCCTGGATGGCCACCGGGTTGGACCACGCATTCTTCTCGCCGTCGAAGACCGCCTGGAAGACCTCGCTGCCGCCGATACGGTCGAAGAGGAACTCCAGCCACATCATGTTTGTCCAACGGGACTGACCGGCGAGGGAGAACGGCGCGATCTTCTTGGCGTTGAACTTCGGCACTAGATCCATGATGTCGCCCCACGACTGCGGGGGCTGCGCGCCGATCTTCTCGAACGCGGTCTTGTTGTAGTACAGGACGATGGGCTGGACTGTCTCGCAGGGCATCGCGTAGATCTTCCCACCCACGGTCGCCGCACCGAAGGAAGACGGGAAGAGCCGGTCCTTGACTGCCGCGTTCTGCTCGAACCAACTGGTCAGGTCCTCGACCTGGTTGGCGTCGACGTAGCTCTTCAGGCCGCCCCCGCCCCAGCCCCAGATGATCGTCGGCGCCTGCCCGGCGCCGATGGCTGTCTTGATCTTTGTCTTGTAGGCGTCGTTCTGGAACGTCGTGCCCTTGATCTGGGTCTTCGAGTTGGCGGCGTTGAACCGCTTGACCGAGTTGGTTCGAATGCCCTCGCCGGGCGCCCCGCTCAGGTACCAGTAGCTGGCGCTGCCCCCGCTGCCCCCACCACCTCCGGAGGACTTGGGTCCGGACGTGCCGCCGCAGGCGGCCAGGCCGGCCCCTGCCGTGCCGATCAGGGCGAGGCGGAGGAGGTTCCGCCGGGACATTGTGCTGGGATCCACGCTGAGCTCCGAACTCGAGGGCCGAGGCCGCGCCGCGGCAAGTGGTGGACAGATGACCAGGGTGTCTAGCGCAGGCGAGCGGGGTTGCACTGACCTGCGTGGCGCACGTGAGAGATTCCGTCGAAACCTTTTTCGTCGATCGCAAGTGAACGGTATGTTTCGAAGACATGGCTGTCAAGAGTCTTGAAGTCTCGGCGAACAAGGTCCAGAGTTGTCGCCGAATGCATTGCCATCAAGCCTGTTTCGTCAACATCGAGCGGATTCCGGCTCGAACCCGATTCTCGAAATGTTTCGGAGCGACTGCTCGTCCGTCATGTCCCGACAAGGAGACCGATGAAGACCGTCTCGACACCGGAGGACCTCCTGGCGGCCGAACCGTGGCGCGACCCGGCGCGCCCGGTGCGCGAGCGGGTCGAGTCGCTGCTCGGTCAGCTGACCTTGGAGGAGAAGGTCGGCCAGCTGGGCAGCCGCTGGGTCGGCAAGGACCTGCAGCCCAGGGCCGTCATCGACGGTGCCGATCCGACCGCCGAGTCCGCCGCAACCTTCAACGTGGCACCTCTGCAGAACGTGTTTGCGGCCACCGTCGACTTCCCGCTCGAGGCGGCGAGCAAGCACGGTCTCGGCCATCTGACCCGCATCTTCGGCAGTGGACCGGTGACCGTGGCGGAAGGCGCGGCCGAGCTGATCCGCCAGCAGCGAGTCGTCCTGGAGATGTCCCGGCTCGGCATCCCGGCGCTGGTCCACGAGGAGTGCCTCACCGGCTTCACCACGTTCGGCGCGACTGTCTACCCGGCAGCCATCGCCTGGGGTGCAACGTTCGACCCGGATCTGGTCGAGCGCATGGCCGCCGCGATCGGACGGGACATGGCCGCAGTTGGGGTGCATCAAGGACTCTCACCGGTCGTAGATGTCGTCCGGGACTACCGGTGGGGCCGGGTAGAGGAGACGATCGGCGAGGACCCATACCTGGTGGGCGTACTGGGCACGGCCTACGTTCGCGGCTTGCAGAGCACCGGCGTGATCGCGACATTGAAGCACTTCGCCGGCTACTCGGCCTCGCGCTCGGGGCGCAACCACGGACCGGTCTCGATGGGCCGGCGTGAGCTGTTGGACATCATCCTGCCGGCGTTCGAGATGCCGGTCGCCCTCGGGCAGGTCGGCTCAGTGATGAACTCCTACTCCGACATCGATGGTGTGCCGGCCGGAGGCGATCCCTGGCTGCTGACCGAAGTGCTGCGCGAACAATGGGGATTCGAGGGCACCGTCGTCTCCGACTACTGGGCCGTGCCGTTCCTCGCCACGATGCATCGGGTCGCGGTCGACAACGACGCGGCTGGGGCGCTGGCCCTCACCGCCGGCATCGACGTCGAGCTGCCCGACACGCACGGCTTCGGGCCTGGGCTTGTCGACCAGGTGCGGGCCGGCACGCTGCCGGTCACGATCGTCGACCGCGCGGTGCGCCGGGTCCTGGCCCAGAAGATCCAGCTGGGCCTGCTCGATGCCGACTGGACGCCGGAAGCTTCGGTCCGCGATCTGAGCGCCGACTTCAACTCGACGTCCAACCAGGCGCTGGCTCGGGAGATGGCGGAGCGGTCGGTCATCCTGCTCGAGGCGGGTCGCGCGCTGCCCCTGGTCGGCGCCGGACGCCCGGAGCTGCGACGGGTCGCCGTGGTCGGGCCGTGCGCGGCCGATCCACGCACGTTCATGGGCTGCTATGCCTTCCCCAACCACGTGCTGCCCCGCTATCCGGGGATCGGCCTCGGTCTCGACGTTCCATCCGGCGTCGACGCACTGCGCGCCGAGCTCCCCGACGTGGACGTGGTGCACGAGCAGGGCTGCCCGGTGCGCGGTGGGGACCGTTCCGGCTTCGAGGCTGCCGTCGACGTCGGCACGCGAGGCCGACCTTTGCGTGGCGTTCGTGGGCGACCTGGCCGGCATGTTCGGGCTGGGCACCTCCGGTGAGGGTTGCGACGCCGAGGACCTTCGGCTGCCGGGCCATCAGGCCGAGCTGGTCGAGGCGCTGCTCGAGACCGGCACGCCCGTCGTCATCGTGGTGGTCTCCGGACGGCCCTACGCGCTCGGTCAGTTCCAGGGCCGGGCAGCCGGTCTGATCCAGGCCTTCATGCCGGGCCAGGCGGGCGGAGCCGCCATCGCCGGGGTGCTCTCCGGCCGGGTCCAGCCCTCGGGCAAGCTCCCCGTCCAGATCCCACGCCACGCGGGCGGACAGCCCAGCACCTATCTCCAGCCGGCGCTGGGGGGTCCCGAGAGCGCGGGCATCAGCAACCTCGATGCCGTACCACTGTTCCCGTTCGGGTACGGCGCGTCGTACACCTCGTTCGCGATCGACGACCTGCGGCTGAGCGACACCGAGATCAGCACCGACGGCGAGTTCACAGCCACCGTGCGGGTCCGCAACACAGGAGCGCGGGCTGGCGACGAGGTGGTCCAGCTCTACCTGCACGATGTCCAGGCACAGGTCGCCCGACCCTTGAAGCAGCTCATCGGCTTCGCCCGGGTGAGCCTGGACGCGGCTGCGGCCCTCGACGTCGAGTTCAGCGTTCACGCCGACCGAACCGCGTTCACCGGAGTCCGCATGCAGCGACATCGTGGAACCGGGCGACATCGAGGTCCTGGTCGGGACCTCCGCCATCGACCTGCCGTGCCAAGCGACCATCAGGATGACCGGACCCGAGCGCGTCGTCGGCCACAAGCGCCGGCTCGACACCCCGGTAAAGTTCAGCGCCTGCAGCGCGCCGCCAGCCGATGCTTAGGGGGTTCGACGTGACCGCCGCAACCGGCCGGACGACACTCGCCACCGTGGCGGCCTCCGCCGGCGTATCCGTCGCGACTGTCTCGAAGGTGGTCAACGGGCGAACGCGACGTAGCGCCGACGACGCGGGCCCGGATCCAGCAGCTGCTCCAGCAGCACGACTACGTCGTGCGCCGGCAACCGCCGGGAGGCGCCGCCGCCGACACTGAGAGCCTCACGATCGAGGTCTTCTTCCAGGACGAGCTGGTCGTCTACTCGACCGAGATCCTGAACGGCGCGCTCGAGGCAGCCGCCGACCTCGGTGTCTCCGTCGTCGTCTCGGTGCGGCCGCCGGACGACCGCTCATCCGAAGCCTCGACCTGGGCCCGCGACCTAGCCGAGCCGGACGCAAAGCCGTCGTCGCCGTGACCAGCGTGCTGACCGCGGCCGACCTGAGTCTGCTCTCCCGAGCCCGGGTCCCGATCGTCGTCATCGATGCGCTGAACATGCCGCACGCCCGCGTGACCAGCGTCGGTTCGACCAACTTCGCCGGCGGGGTCGCGGCCACCGAGCACCTGCTGTCCCTCGGGCATCGCCGAATCGCCTACCTGGGCGGCCCGCCGACGGCGGCCTGCAACCAGGCTCGGATGCACGGGTTCCGCGGCACCATGCATGCCGCTGGCGTGCCGGTGATCGAGGAACTCGTGCGGTCGGAGCAGCAGGACTACAACGGCGGGTTCGCCGGTGCCGCAACCCTGTTGGACCGGCCCGACCCGCCGACGGCAGTCTTCACCTTCTGCGACGAGATGGCCCTTGGCGTCGTCGAGGCGGCCCGGGTCCGGGGCCTGCGCATCCCGGACGACCTCAGCGTCGTCGGTTTCGACGACACGCAGATGGCCCGAGTCTCGTCGCCGCCCCTGACCACTGTGCGCCAGCCGCTTCGCCAGATGGGCGCGGTCGCGCTGCGGACGGCGGTGCAGCTCGGGATCCGGCGCGAAGGTGGACTTCAGTCACGTCGAGCTGGCCACCGAGCTCGTCGTCCGAGGCTCCACCGCAGCGATCCCCGAGGGATGAGCCAGTGACCGATATAGCGAAGCGCCTTCCCGCCGGGTTCACGTTCGGGGTCGCGACCGCGGCGTACCAGATCGAGGGCGCCGTGCACGAGGACGGGCGCGGCGTCTCGATCTGGGACACGTTCAGCCACACCCCGGGGCGCGTGCTCGGCGGCGACACCGGCGACGTCGCCTGCGACCACTACCACCGGTATGCCGAGGACGTGGCGCTCATGCGCGACCTCGGGGTCGACAGCTACCGGTTCTCGATCGCCTGGCCGCGCGTGCAGCCCGACGGGTCCGGTGCCGTCAACCAGGCCGGCCTCGACTTCTACTCGCGGCTGACCGACGCGTTGCTGGACAACGGGATCGAGCCGGTTGTCACGCTCTATCACTGGGACCTCCCGCAGCCGCTCGAGGACCTCGGCGGCTGGACGCTCGCGACACGGCCAGCCGGTTCGCCGACTACGCCGCCGTCGTCGTGGCCGCCCTCGGGGACCGGGTGCACCGCTGGATCACCCTCAACGAGCCCTGGTGCTCGTCGATGTTGGGCTACGCCACCGGCCGGCACGCCCCGGGACGCACGGAGGGCGAGGGCGCCCTTGCGGCGGCCCATCACCTGCTGCTGGGTCACGGGCTCGCCGTGCCCGCGATCCGCTCGGCCGACGGCGCCGCGCAAGTAGGGATCACGCTGAACCTGCAGCCGGTCAGCGCCGCGACCGACAGACCCGAGGACGTCAGCGCCGCCGAACGCGCCCTGATGAACGCGAACCTGCTCTTCACCGATCCGCTCCTCGCCGGCACGCTATCCGGCGCTGGCCCGTGAGGTCTACCAGCCAATCACCGGCTTCGGCTTCATCCAGCCCGGCGATCTCGCGCTGATCCAGGCGCCGTTGGACTTCCTCGGAGTCAACTACTACTTCCCCAGCGTGATCGCCGAGGCGCCGCGCGAAAGGCCCGACCCCGCCCACCGCACCGCAGCCGACATCGGCACCGCGCCGGTGATCGAGGACGGGGAGGAGCTCACCGCCATGGGCTGGCCGGTCGATGCCGACGGCCTGTTCCGCCTGCTGACCTGGCTGAAGGCCGACGTACCCGGGCTTGCCGCCGATCTACATCACCGAGAACGGCCGAGCCAGCGCCGACATCGTCTCGCCTGGGCCGGCGGTGCACGACCCCGAGCGCATCCGCTACGTGGACGATCACCTCGCAGCCATGGTGCGCGCGATCGAGGCCGGCGTCGACTCCGCGGATACTTCTACTGGTCTCTGATGGACAACTTCGAGTGGGCCGAGGGCTACTCGAAGCGGTTCGGGCTCGTCTACCTGGATCTGGCCACGCAGCAGCGGATCCCGAAGGACAGCTTCTAGTGGTACCGCAGCCAGATCGCCGCGGCCTCGGCCGTAGGGTCCCACGCTCGTTGATGTCGAACGCACGGATCACGCATCACGGCAGGTCAGCCAGCCAGTCGACCAACGCCTCCGCGATCTGGTCCGGGGAGTCCTCCGGGACGAAGTGCAGTCCAGGCACGGTGACTTCGGTCTGGTTCGGCCACTGACGGCACAACTCCCGCGCCGTTCCGGTCAGCAGCGCGCCGGGCTCCGCATTCACGAAGAGCTTGGGGACCTGAGACTTCTCCATCCACGTCGCGTTGGCCGCCACGATGTCGTGAACATCGCTGGGGTTCCCATCAATCGGGATCTCCCGGGCCCACGTCAGCGTCGGTCGTCGCGACTCACCGGGCTCCAGGTAGGGAGCGCGGTACTCGCTCATCTCGACCTCAGTCAGGGAGCGAAGGGTGCCGGCCCGCAGAACGTGCTCCACAAAGAAGTTGTCCCTGAGGACCATCTGCTCGCCCTCCGGTGACCGAAGGGCCCGAAAGACCAGCGGGTCCGGCGCGTTGTCGTCCGACCAGCTCACCGGCGCCACGAGCGTCTCCAGGTAGGCAAGCCCTCGAGTCTGGTCGGGGTGATGTCGGGCCCAGTCGGTCGCGAGCACCGCACCCCAGTCATGCCCCACGAACGTCACCCGCCTCACCACCCCGATCGACTCCAAGAGCGCAGCCACATATAGGCGCTGGACGACGAACCGGTAGCCGTCGTCGCCGGCCTGGTCGGCCTTCGCGCTTGCCCCCATTCCCAACAGGTCGGGAGCCACGCATCGGCCCAGGTGAGCCACTCCCCCCATGACCTGGCGCCAAAGGTAGGACGAGGTGGGGTTTCCGTGCAGGAAGACGATCGGGTCGCCGCTGCCGCACTCGCGGTACGACATGGACCGTCCGAGCACCTCGACTGCATTGACCACCGGTTCCATCCACCCACCCTGGCACTCCGAGCGTCGGTTCCCCGGGCCGTTAGCAACCCGGGCGGCCCTCCCCCGGCGTACAGCCGATGAACGGATCAGGGCGGTCGGCTGACGTTTCGGTCATCCGCCCGGATTGGGGATCCGCACGATGTCGTTTACGGGTACGACGGTCTCGTGACCAGACAACGAGATGTCACCCGGAACGCGCGCGCAGCCCGGTCACCCGGGGCCCGAAGGCTCGTGTTCGGGGCAGTGACAAACACCGTCGTGGCGATGGTCGCCTTCGGCATCGAGCTCTTCGTGCCCAGCAGATCGCTGCCCGACACCCGCGAGCGCCAGGTGCGCTGAGTCTGAGCAAGCGCTGCTACGGTGGCGCCCGCCGTCACCCTCCGCCGTGCGCCGTTACAGAAAGTCGCCAGATGCCTATCCAGGGTCTCCCCCACGCCCAACCTCGCCGGCTTGCCTGGCTGGTCGCAGCGCTGTCCAGCACGCTGCTTGCTTGCGCCTGCGGTGGATCGAGCCCGGCAACCAGCCCTACGGCTCCCCACTCGACCGCGAGCCCATCGAGCAGCGTCCCGACCGCGACCCCCAGCGTCCCGGTCTACGTCGGAACCGGCGTCTCGGGGGTTGAGCTGGCGTCCCGCGTCACCGCCGCAGCGCAATCAGCCGGCAGCGCGCGAATCACCATCAACGAAGAGGGAACCAAGGGCACCGGCACCCTCGACGTACGGTCCGGCCTTCGGCTGGCCGTCTCGATCAACGACAGCGGACAGCGTCTGAAAGCCGTCATCATCCCGGGCCAGACCTATGTCAACGACGGCGAGGTTGTTCAGGGCAAGCATTGGATCCACATCGTCGGGACTGCCCACAGCCGCGACCTTCGCGACCTCCAAGGACAGCTGCTGGGTGGCGCGGCGACGGTCGACCCCGTGACTCAGGCCAGGGCATGGCGGTCCACTCGGACCTTCCTCATCCTCGCCAAGCCCAAGGTCGGATCCGTCAACACCGTCGAGTACTACGGCACCGTGAACAAGGCCGCCTACCGGGCCGCGTACCCAGCTCTCGCACGGGCCCAGATGGACCTGACCAAAGATGAAAAGGTCTGGGTCTGGCTGGGGCCGGGCGACCGTCCGGTCAAGATCCAGACCGTGACGGCGTACAAAGACGGCAGTGAGGTCGACACCACGACATTCGCCGGCTGGGGTGCCTCACCGGCCGTGAGTCCCCCACCCGCAGCCGACGTCGTCCGGGGCAGCTAGGCCTCGGCTACGGCAGCCCGACCACGAACACTGCGAGGGCGCCGGCATGTGCTCCGATCGACTGTGCCGGCGGCGCGAGCACCCGCGCGGGCACCAGCGAGTTGCTGAACCCGGGGGCGGCGCCGTTGCCCAGCACTCCAAATGATGGCTGCCCCCAGGACCAGACCGTCCCGTCCGAGAGCCGGGCGTAGCCCGCGCCGGTGACCGCGGCTATCTCAACGGCATCGCTCAGGCCGCTGACCGTGACTGGAGCGGTGCTGTCGCTGACCCCGCCGTTGCCGAGTTCGCCGTTGGTTCCTTCACCGAGGGCGAGGACGCTGCCGGAGCCGGTCAGCGCATACATAGTGTTCAGCCCGCCGATGACCTGCGTGATGTCGCTGAGGCCGTTGATCGCGACCGGCGCCCAGGTCGTGGCTGGGTTGTCACTGCCGAGCTGCCCCCCGGTGGCCGAGCCCCAGCCCATGACGTGCCCATCGGCGGTGATGGCGTACCCGTTGACATCGCCACTGCCGAGGCCGGCGATGCCGGTCAGCCCGAGCACCTGCACGGGTGTGCTGCTGCTGACGCCCGCCGTACCAGCCGCGTTCGGCAGGGCGGTTCCCCAGGTCCACACGGTGCCGTCGGATTTGAGGGCCAGCCCGGCGCGGAAGGCGGTCGCGATAGCTGTGACGCCGGTCAGCCCGGTGACCTGCACGGGGGTGGGGGCATCTGCGGTCGCGCCGTTGCCGAGTCGACCGTTCGCCCCCTGGCCCCAGGACCACACCGTGCCGTCGGACTTCAGCGCGTAGCTGACCTGCTGGCCGGTGGCCACGGCGGTGATCCCGGTCAGGGTGCCCACCCGGACCGGCGCCGTCCAGGGCACGTCGGCGGCGGCCCCGCTGCCCACGAGGACCTTCGCCCCCCACGCCCAGACCGTGCCGTCGTCGTGCAGGCTCACGACGACACCGTTGCCGGGCGCCACCTGCTTCACGCCGCTCTGCACGGCAAGCTGGACAGGGGTCGAGTTGAGCCCGGCATTGCTGGGGAGCAGCGAGTAGCCGTTGCCGGAGCCCCAGCCCCACAGGGTCGAGGAGACGAACGGGTAGACGCGCAGCGGCACGGTCACCCGATCAACGGCCCCACTGCTGTCGCGCACCTCGATGGCCGAGGTGACCGCACCGGCCGTCGTAGGGGTCCCGGTGATCGTCCCGGTCGTCGGCGCGACGGACAAACCGTCGGGCAGCGGCGCATCGCTGGCGGCCGCGAAGGAGTACGGCGCCAGTCCGCCCTCGGTTGCGATGGCCAGGGAGTAGGTCTTCCCGATCTCGGCAGGCAGGATCGGGGCCGGCGTCCGTGCGCGCAGCGACTGGTTGGTGTCCAGCCAGCCGACGACATCGACGACGACTTCCCCCCCAAAGGCGGCATCGTAGATGTCGACCTTGCCGTCAGGGGAGAGCTGGGCCACGACCAGGTTGGCCGTCGTTGCTCCGGCCTCGACGTTGACGCTGGAGGTGGCCGGCTTGGCGGTCCCGTCCGGATGCACGGTCAGGAACCCCCGCTTCACGGGCTTCACCGCGGTGACCGACAGGACCGCGGCGCCGGCCGTCGCGGGCACGCCGGCCCGGCCGCCGATAGCGACCGGGTTCTCCGCGCCGTACTCCACGGTGTCCGTGCCGCGGGTGTCGAACAGGCGCGTCGGCGTCACCGAGGTGTAGTCGCCGTCGCCGTTGAACGACCCGAGGACGTCGACGACGAGATGCGTTGGCCCGCCTGAGTTGTAGAAGGAGATCTGGCCGCTGGCGCTGGGCTGCACGACGACCAGCACGGCCGCCGTCTGCCGCGCCGCGAGGTTCAGGTTGGACGTTGCCGGCCGAGCCGTACCCGTCTGGTAGGCCGTCACGAACGCGCCCGCCGCGGTCGAGATGCCAGTGAGGTTCAGCACGAAGGAGGAGCCAGTTGGGATCGGCAGACCGCTGTGCAGCTGGAGCGTGGTCGTGTGCGCCGCGGCGATCGGCTTGCCGGCCGACGCGCGGGTGTCCAGCACCCGCAGCGGGGACTGCGCGGAGTACGACGACCCGGTCACGAAGTATCCGGTGATGTCGACCAGGACGTCCGTGCTGCCGGTCGAGTTGAAGATCGAGACCTTGCCGCCCGCCCCGACCTGGGCGAACACCTGGTTGGCGCGTGGTTGCCCCTGCGCCAGGTTGAGGTTCGAGGCCAGCGGACGGCTCGCCCCCGCGGGAAAGACCGTGAGGTACGACGAGTGGGTCTGCGCGATCCCCGTCACGTTGAGCACCACGGCCTCTACGCCCGAAGACGGCACCGCCGCAACACCGGTGACCTGCACGCTGGCGGTCTGCCCCTGACCCAGGGTGTGGGTCGTTGCGCTGGTTCGGGTGTCCAGCAGCCGCGTGGGGGCGACGGCAGTGAACCCCTGGCTCGGCGCCGCTGCTCCCCGCACGCTGCTGGCGCCGGCCCGCGCCGCGTCGGCGTGAGCCGCAGGTCCGGTGCCCGCGAGGAGGAGGGCGAGGACGACGGCGCTGGCAGCGGCGGTCGCGGGCAGTGCGCGGCGGATTAACGGCATGAAGAGACCCCCTGCTGGGCGAGGACGAACGGAGGCCAGTATGAAGTATCTAGAGACTTCTTTGCGCGGTGAGCGAACGGTATTTCGGGCGATGGGGTTCATCGCTACCGTCGAACGGTGGACAACGTCTTTGAGCTGCATCCGGCTCCGAGCGCCAGAACCCGAGCCCGAGCCCTTATGGCGTGAGGTGGTCGGAGAGCAACTGCGATCCGAACGTGTCGATCGCGGCGAGCGCATCGCCGATGTCGCTGCCCGCGCTGGCATTGCCCCGCAGTATCTGTCCGAACTCGAACGCGGACTCAAGGACCCGTCGTCTGAGGTGTTGGCGGCGGTGTCTGGCGCGTTGGGCCTCTCCGTGCTCGACCTCAGCGGGCGCGCCGGCCTTCGACTCGGGTCGGCGTCTGGGCGCGGGCACGGCGGGCCGGTTCGCCTAGCCGCCTGACGGTGGCTGTTGCTCGCGACTGGACAGCACGCTATCCACCACGCCGTACTCCAACGCGCTCTCAGCATTGAGGATCAGGTCGCGCTCGGTGTCCTCGCGGACCTGCTCGGCCGACTTTCCCGTGTGATCGGCGAGGATCTGCTCGAGCATCAACCGGACGCGCTCAATCTCGTCGGCCTCCAGAACGAGGTCGGGGATCGCCCCCCGCCCTTCGGCAGCAGGGGCATGGATCACCACGCGGGCGTGAGGGAGGATCTGTCGTCTTCCGTGCGCTCCACCGGCCAGCAGCACGGCGGCGGTGGCGGAGGCCTGTCCCACGCAGGTCGTCTCGACTGACGGTCGGATGTACTGCATCGCGTCGTAGATCGCCAGAGTCGCCGGGATGGAGCCGCCGGCTGAGTTGATGTACAGGTGGATCGGGAGGTCAGGGCTCTCGGACTCCAGGTGGATCAGCTGCGCGATGACCGCGTTGGCGACCCCGTCGTCAATGTCCGTACCGAGGTAGATGACTCGGTCGGCCAGCAGCCGGCTGTAGATGTCGACTGTGCGTTCACCTTGACTCGTGCGCGTGGTGACGTAGGGGATGGTGTAGCTGCTCATCGCGAAACCCCCAGTCCCACAGGACGGAACGCGCCGGGCAGGAGGTCAGCACCGAGTGCGGCGATGTGGTCGACGAAGCCATAGTCGAGCGCCTCGGTCGCGGTGAACCACCGATCCCTGCGCGAGTCGTGTTCGATCGTCGAGACATCCTGGCCGGTGTCCTCGGCGATGAGCGCGAGCACGGTGTCGCGAGTTCGGCGCAGGTCGTCGGCCTGGATCGCGATGTCCATGGCGGTGCCCCCGATCCCCGCGGAGCCCTGATGCAGCAGAACCTTTGCGTTCGGCGCGATGTACCGCTTGCCCCTGGTGCCGGCACTCAGCAAGAACTGGCCGGCGCTGTAGGCCATCCCCAGGTTGACCGTCACGACATCGTTCGGGATCGCCCGCATGCAGTCACGGATCGCGAGCATGCCCGGCACCGATCCGCCCGGCGAGTTGATCAGCAGTCGAATATCGGACGATGGGTCCTCGGCCGACAGCAGGATCAGGGCATTGCACAACCGATTGCTGTTCCAGTGCTCGAGGGGCTCGCCGAGCAGCAGAGTGCGTCGATCGAACAACCGTTGGTAGATCTCTTCGTCCAGCCGGTGGCCTGGCACTGTCGCGTTGTCGCTCACAGATATCAGCCTGCCGCAGCCTCGACTGATCAGGGTCCGCAGGCCGCTCCCAGCAGCGCTGCTCAGAGCAGCGAACGCGCCATAGCGGCCGCCGTGCATGCTCTCGCGTCTCCCTAAAGCGGGACATGCGCCGAGGGCATTTCTCAGTCACGCGATGGATGCAACCCTGACCGCAAGACGTCCCTGAAGTAGGCGATGGTGCTGTCGAGGCCCGCGTCCAGATCCGTGGTTGGCGCCCAACCCAGCACGTCCCTGGCCATCGTGATGTCTGGACGACGGCGGAGAGGATCATCAGCCGGCAGCGGCATGTGGATGAGGCCCCCGCTGCTCCCAGTCTTCAAGAGAACCCGCTGCGCGAGCTCAAGCATCGTCAATTCCTGTGGGTTTCCGATATTGATTGGTCCGGTGACGTCGACGTCCGTCTCCATGAGGCGAATGAGCCCCTCCACCAAGTCATCGACATAGCAAAGAGATCTCGTCTGCTCGCCATCGCCGAAGATCGTCAAGTCTTCGTTCTGCAGGGCTTGAACTATGAAAGTCGAAACGACTCGCCCGTCATTGGCAAGCATCCGCGGACCATACGTATTGAAGATCCGCGCCACCTTGATCGAGAGTTGATGCTGTCGCCAGTAGTCGAAGAACAGGGATTCAGCACACCTTTTACCCTCGTCGTAACAAGACCGGATGCCGATCGGGTTGACGTTACCCCAGTATGCTTCCTGCTGCGGATGCTGGTGGGAGTCCCCATACACCTCGGAGGTCGAGGCGAGCAGGGTCCTGACATTGAGGCGCTGAGCAAGATCTAGAACATTGATTGTGCCGTACACGCAGGTTTTCGTTGTTTGGACCGGGTCGAGTTGATAGTAAAGCGGTGAAGCGGGGCACGCAAGATGGTAGATCTCGTCGACATCGAGATAAAAGGGGGTCGACACGTCATGGCGTATGAGCTCGATCCCCGGCAGTTTGACTAGATCCTCGATGTTCTCCCATCTGCTTGAGCAGAAATTGTCGACCACGAACACTTGGTGTCCCGACTCGTGAAGTCTCCGGGTCAAATGTGACCCGATGAAACCTGCACCTCCCGTCACCAGGATACGGCGGGGATGGGCGCCCGAGGGCTCATTCTCGACCTCAGAGGGCACGGGTCCAAGGGTAGACGGGCGCCGCCCTGTACATGACCGTTTCCGATTCTTCCGGGGCAACCGCCGAGGTGGCGGTTGTCTGGGTCATTGACGCTGTTTTTCAATCGGAGGGACGCTCGCGCGACGAGCTGTGAGAGTCGAGCCCTGGGCATCGACCGTCATCGACCGCACTGGAGCTCGGCGGCGAGTTTCTCGACCTCCCCGGCAACCTTCCCGGCCCCCCTGAGCTCTCGCCCGAGCAGCGTCGCGGCGTGGACGAGCACCTCGCCGTACGCCGCCTCGACCTCCTCCATCATCCGGCCCCCGTCATCGCGCGCGACGATGGCCTGCTCGTCGTCGGTGGCCTGCAGCGCAGTGACGGCGGCGGCGGTGACCAGCGCGGCGCCCAGGGAGAGGGAGGCCACCAGCTCGGGACGCGCCGACAGCCCGACGGCGCCGAGCCACTGCTCGCGACGTACGGGGCCGCCCTCGTCGATCGCGCGGACCGGATCCCAGATGTCGACGATCGCCTCGACCCACTCCCACCAGGGGATCTTCGGTCGATGGATGTAGCGGTGCACCTCGTGGGTGGCGCAGCTCCCGCGGGCCTGTGCGAGGTAGTCCTCGGCGAGCTGACCGAAGTAGAGGTAGTGGTCGAGCCGCAGGTCCCGCCAGCCGTCCGGGATCCGCACCCGCTGCAGCTCCTCACTGAGCTGCGGCCCGACCGTGAGCTGGGCAAGGGCCTTCCACCAGATCGGCGTGCCACGGTCGGCGGGGATCAGCCAGTAGATGATGTTGCGGAAATACCAACGGATCGCGCGGTACGCCGCGTTGGGCACGCTGTTGCCGCTGCCGTCGTCCGTGTAGAAGCCACGCAGTTTCTGGAGCTGGTTCGCCGGCAGGCTGTCGTCCTCGAGGTAGCGGTCACCGCTGAGGTTGATGTCGAAGAAGTGATGCCAGGTGGAGTCCACGACGACCCGTCCCTTGCCGACGCGATGGCCGTCCCAGGCCCCGATCACTCCGAACGTCGTGCCGTTGGCCGGCGTCGTCCCACCCGTGTGCTGGGGGTCGAGCGCGGGTGACGTGACGCCGGGCAGGACCGTTCCGGTCGCGACGACCTCGGGTGCGAGCGGCCCTACGACGTACCCCTGCGGTGGGTTGGTCGGGGTGTAGTCCGGGTACTCACGCACCTGGTTGCCACCGAGGGTGAAGGTCCGGGTGGCCAGGCTGCCGGGACTTCGACCGTCCCTTCGTGCATGTGGTCCGGGAGGACGTTGACCATGCCTTCGGGTGAGCAGAGCAGCGGGTGCGGCAGGTACCGATGTGACGGATACCCGTGGTAGACCTCGAATCCGGCGGCGTAGAGCGTCGGCGAGATGACCTGCGGGACGTCGTCGGACTGGTCTTCGAAGTTCGTGACGTTGTCCGGTCCCGAGCGGGTGGTGTCGTGCCGCCCTGCGCCGAGCGGCTCCGGCGCGGCCGGCTCGCCGTTCGGACCGCCGCCCGACCACCAGCGTCGCATGCTGCGAACACGAGGGATAAGACCACACAGCTGTCCGCCGAGGTTGGCATGGTCACCGGTGGCGAAGAATCCACCCCCACCCTCCATGTACGCCGCGATCGCCGCAGCCTCTGCGAGGAGCGGGGCGCTGGTCGGGTCAGGGTCCGACGGGTAGACCGAGAAGAACAGCGCCATGTCGTAGTCGGCCAGCGTGCGGGTCTGGCCGTTGACGGTGAACGGCTGGTCGAACCGGAAGGCCACGACGTCGGCGCCGCGGTCGGCCTTGAGCTGCGCCTCGGTCATGCCGTTGGTGCCGACGGCCGCTGCGGTGCGCGGTTGTGACCTCCAGGTTGAACCCGACCCATGAGGTCGATCGCAGGCAGGTGACGAACTCGCCGAGATAGAACTCGCGCGAGTTCGGCCCGATGGAGTCAGGGACGGCCTGGTCCTTCCAGCGCAGGAATCCGCCGTGCGGCTTGCCCCCGATCCCGGAGTCGTCGGTGACGACCAGAGCGCGCACGACTGGGCGCATAACGAGGTCCTCTCACGAGCTGGCGTGGAGCCTTCCGCGCTCGCGATCCTCCTCCGCCACAGGCTCACTGTCGACGGGCGCCGGCTGCGCCAAGCCGGGCTGCTCGGCTCGATGGGCAAAGTCGCCTCCGCCTACGACAACGCGCTCATGGAGTCCTTCTTCGGCTCCCTGCAGATCGAGCGCCTGGACCGTGGGCAGGTCACGATTGCCTACGCTGACCTCACCACCCGCCCGCGACTCACTCAGGAGCAACAGTGCTCGAGGCCCAGCTCTCAGTTGATCCTGCGTTTGTGGTGGGGGTAGTGGGTCGGCGGTTGTTTGGTTCGTTTGTGGAGCACATGGGGCGGTGTGTCTATTCGGGGATCTTCGAGCCGGGTCATCCGTCGGCGGATGAGGAGGGGTTCCGGGGGGATGTGTTGGCGTTGACTCGGGAGCTGGGGGTCTCCGTGGTGCGGTATCCGGGGGGGAACTATGTCTCGGGGTATCGGTGGGAGGACTCGGTGGGGCCGGTGGAGTTGCGGCCGCGCCGGTTGGAGCTGGCTTGGCACAGCGTGGAGTCCAACGAGTTCGGGCTGGATGAGTTCATCCGGTGGGCGGCCAAGGCTGGGGTGGAGCCGATGATGGCGGTGAACTTGGGCACTCGGGGGGTGGCTGAGGCGCTGGATGTGTTGGAGTACATGAACTTTCCTGCAGGGACGGCGTTGTCGGACCTGCGGGTCGCGCATGGGGCGGTGGCGCCGTATGGCGTGCGGATGTGGTGTCTGGGCAACGAGATGGACGGGCCGTGGCAGATCGGTCACAAGACGGCGGCCGAGTACGGCCGGTTGGCGGCCGAGACCGGTAAGGCGATGCGGATGGTCGATCCGGGGCTGGAGCTGGTGGCATGTGGCAGCTCGTCGTCCTCGATGCCGACGTTCGGGTCGTGGGAGTCCACGGTGTTGGAGCTGGCTTATGACCAGGTGGACTACATCTCGGCGCATGCCTACTACGAGCCGTTCGGTGATGACCTGGACAGCTTCTTGGCCTCGGGGGTGGATCTGGACCACTTCATCGAGTCGGTGGTGGCGACCGCGGACGCGGTCCGGGCTCGGCTCGGTCGCAGCAAACGGATCAACCTCTCCTTCGACGAATGGAACGTCTGGCGTCAGTCGGCGTACGCGGCGGACGGCACCCCGACCGACTGGTCTGTCGCGCCTCGCGTGATCGAGGACGAGTACGACGTGGCTGATGCTGTCGTGGTGGGCAGCCTGCTCATCTCGCTGCTGCGCCATTGCGATCGGGTCAGCGCTGCCTGTCAGGCGCAGCTGGTCAACGTCATCGCGCCGATCCGTTCCGAGCCTGGTGGGCCGGCCTGGCGGCAGACGATCTTCCATCCCTTCGCGCTGACCGCCCGGCACGCCCGAGGCGAGGTGCTACAGGTCCGCCTGGACTGCCCCACCATCGAGACCCAGCGGCACGGCCCGGCCCCCGTCATCGACGCGGTGGCAACGGTCGACGACGGCCAGATCTCGGTGTTCCTGGTCAACCGCCACCAACACGAACAGGTCAGCGTCCAACTCGCAACCGGCGCGTTCGGCGACCTGCAGCTGGTCGAAGAGCTCACCATCTGCGATGAAGACCTCAACGCGACCAACACCGCCGCACAGCCCGACCGGGTCACCCCGCACACCCTCGGCACCACGACCATCGACGAGCGCGGCGTGGGCATCGTCCTGCCACCCGCATCGTGGTCCATCATCCGGCTGACCGCCACGGACCTGAAAACCTGACCTGTCGCCCGATCAGACGGTGTGCACGTCCGCTTCGATTGCATACCCCACCCCCCGCGTCGACGCAGACCATCGGCTCACGGGTCCGGCTGTCACTGGCTCGAGGGACCAACCTTCGGGGCGTATTCGGCGCGCGCTCGACTCGGCCTCGCGTTTGCGCAGGTCAGAGGCTTGCGCTTTCGCCTTCGGATTTCGTTGCGACACGATACCCCCACCCGGGTAACGACGAAGGGCCTCCGCCCGGCGTTTCCGCAGGTCAGAGGCCCTCTAGCGCGCCTGGTGGCAGGTGAAGGATTCGAACCTTCGAAGCTTTCGCGACGGATTTACAGTCCGCTCCCATTGGCCGCTCGGGCAACCTGCCTCGCCTTGCCGGAGCTTCCCCCAGGTCGGCCCGGGAAGGATAGCAAGCACCGACCGACCGGGGCGAAACAGATGAGCCGGCCGCCCAGCCGCCGTACCAGCCGTCCTGCGTCGGTCCATGAGCCAAGGCCTCGCCGCAGCAAAAGGCGTTGACCGGCTGTCTGAGGGCGCGGGTACGCTCGAAACTGGCTAATCGACGGGCACGCAAGGGGACTCTCATGGCTACCGACGCCGCTAACCAGACCGGCAACCAGACCGCGAACGCACCGGCCAGCGACAAGCTCGACGCCGCCGTCCTGAAGGTCGCCGGGGTCGTCGTCCTCGGCGCGATCATGTCGATCCTCGACATCACGGTCGTCGGTGTCGCGCAGAACGCGTTCCAGTCGGCGTGGAACACGACCCCGGCCGTCACCGCGTGGACGATGACCGGCTACACCCTCGCCCTGGCGACGGTCATCCCGGCCACCGGCTGGGCGGCTGACCGGTTCGGCACCAAGCGGCTCTACATGCTGTCGGTCGTGCTGTTCGTCTGCGGCTCCGTGCTCTGCGCGACGGCCTGGGACATCGGCCCGCTCATCGCCTTCCGGGTCCTGCAGGGCTTCGGCGGCGGCATGTTGATGCCGCTCGGCATGACGATCATGACCCGCGCGGCCGGGCCGGAGCGGGTCGGCCGCGTCATGGCCGTCCTGGGCATCCCGATGCTGCTCGGCCCGATCGGTGGCCCGATCCTCGGCGGCTGGCTGATCGACATCGCCAGCTGGCACTGGATCTTCCTGATCAACGTCCCGATCGGCATCGCCGCGCTGATCTATGCGTTCCTCGTCCTCCCCAAGGACTCGCCCTCGCCGTCAGAGGCGTTCGACGCGGTCGGTTTCGCGCTCCTCTCACCCGGTCTCGCCGTCTTCCTGTACGGCGTCTCCTCGATCCCGCAGACCGGCACCGTCGTCGCCGCCAAGGTCCTGATCCCCGTCGCGATCGGCCTCGTCCTGATCATCGCGTTCGTCCAGCACGCGCTGCACCGCGCCGACCACCCGCTCATCGACCTGCACCTGTTCCGCAACCGGGCCCTGACGATCGCCGTCGTCACGATGGCGATGTTCGCGATCGCGTTCTTCGGCGCGATGCTGCTCTTCCCGCAGTACTTCATCGGCGTCCGCGGTGAGACGCCGCTCATGGCCGGCGTGCTCGGTGCGCCGATGGGCATCGGCGCCATGTTGACGATGCCCGTGGCCGGTGCGATGACCGACAAGTTCGGGCCGGGCAAGTTCGTCCTGAGCGGCCTGGTCCTGATCGTGGTCGGCATGGTGCCGCTGACGCGGCTCGGCACGGACACGTCGTTCTGGGTGACGTCGGGTTCGTTCTTCGTCATGGGCCTCGGCATGGGCATGACGATGATGCCGACGATGACCGCCGCCCTGAAGACGCTCAAGCTGGCCCAGATCGCCCGCGGCTCGACGCTGATGAACATCACCCAGCAGGTCGCCGCGTCCATCGGCACCGCGGTGATGTCGGTGATCCTGACCTACCACCTGAAGAAGGACGCGTTCGCGCCGCTGGCGATCTTCGCCAACGCCGACCCGGCGAAGGGCGACGCGGCGCTCAACGGTGCGGCCGCTCAGGCCGGTCAGCCGGTCGAGGTGATCCGGGCCCACGGGCTGCACTCGGCGGCCGACTCGTTCGCCAAGACCATCCTGGTCGCCGTGATCCTGGTCGCATGCACGCTGATCCCGGCCCTCTTCCTGCCGCGCAGCCGGACGACGCAGACCGACCAGGAGGCTGCGGCGGTAGCGGCGGAGTCGAGCGCGGCCGTGCTCTAGCCGGTGCTCTAGCCTCGGGGCAGAGCACTCGGCGTACCCACGCCGTACTTCGCCGTACCTGATCGAAGGAGCAAGCCGTGGCAGGCGACTCGTCGTTCGACGTCGTGAGCAAGGTCGACCACCAGGAGGTCGACAACGCCCTCAACCAGGCCGCGAAAGAGATCGCCCAGCGCTACGACTTCAAGAACGTCGGCGCCTCGGTCGAGTGGAGCGGCGACACGACGATCGTCATGAAGGCCAACAGCGAGGAGCGGGTCAAGGCGGTCCTCGACGTCCTGGAGACCAAGCTGGTCAAGCGCGGCGTCTCGCTGAAGTCCCTCGACAAGGGCGAGCCGGCGCCGTCGGGCAAGGAGTACCGGCTCGAGGCCAACCTCAAGGAAGGCCTCTCGCAGGAGAACGCCAAGAAGGTCGCCAAGCTGATCCGCGACGAGGGCCCGAAGAACGTCAAGGCCAACATCCAGGGCGACGAGCTGCGCGTCGTCGGCAAGAGCCGCGACGACCTGCAGGCAGTGCAGGCCCTGCTGCGCGGCGCCGACCTCGACGTCGCGCTGCAGTTCACCAACTACCGCTGAGCGCGACCGGCCAGATTGTTGGCGACTGACCACCTGCTGGGTCGGTCGCCAACAATCCGCGGTCATTCGTTCCACTCGCCGACGGCGCCGTCGATCGCCTCGCGCAACAGGTCGGCGTGGCCGTTGTGCCGCGCATACTCCTCGATCAGGTGGTTGTAGACCCAGCGCAGCGACCGCGGACCCCAGCCCGGTGCGTCGAACACCTCGTCCAGCGACCGCTCGGCCACCGAGGTCCGCCAGCGGTCCCACTCCGCGACCAGTCGTCCGTAGTCGTCCTCGGCCGCATCCGCGGCGGCCAGGTCGAACGCGGCATCCGGCCCGTCCGGACCGCTGAAGGCCGCCGGCAGGTCCAGGCCACCGACGTAGCGGCCGAACCAGTGCCGCTCCGCGTCGGCCAGGTGCCGGATCAGGCCGAGCAGCGAGAGGGTGGACGACGGCACCGACCGGCGGGCCAGCTGCTCGCCATCGAGGCCCGCGCACTTCCACACGAAGGTCGCCCGGTGGATATTCAGGAAGGCCTCCAGCGTGCGCCGCTCCTCGGCCACGAACGCGTCGTCGGGACTGGTCACCTCGGGTGCGGTCCAGGTCATCGCCGTACGGTCGCACAGTCCGCCGACAGCCGCCTCTAGCGGGTGGCGAACTCTCTGACTAAGGTCAGAGAATGAGCGACACCGAGGTCAGTCGGGTGCGCAGCTTCAACCGCATCGTGACGCAACGGATCGGCGCCCTGTACGACGAGTACCTGGCCCGCGGCCGGCCGCTGGGCGCCTCGCGGATGCTGTGGGAGATCGAGAGCGGGCCGCGCGGCGGCACCGACCTGCGGTCGCTGCGCAGCCGGCTCGACCTGGACTCGGGCTATCTGAGCCGGCTGCTGCGCCGGCTCGAGGACGAGGGGCTGGTCCGGCTCGAGCCCGACCCGAGCGACCAGCGGGTCCGGCTGGTCCGGCTGACGACGGCCGGCCGGCGCGAGCTCAAGCTGCTCAACCGGCGCAGCGACGACCTGGCCCGCTCGCTGCTCGATCCGCTGTCCGGCCGGCAACGCGAGCGGCTGGCCGACGCAATGGGCACGGTCGAGCGGCTGCTGACCGCCGGGCTGGTGGAGATCGCGGTGGACGACCCGGCCGGGCCGGGGGGCGTCGCGTGTCTGGCGGCGTACTACGCCGAGCTGGACCTTGTCTTCGAGGGCGGCTTCGACCCGGAGGTCGGCATGACCGCGCACCCGGAGGAGCTGGTGCCACCGGCCGGGCTGTTCCTGCTGGCCCGGCTGCACGGTGAGGCGGTCGGCTGCGGCGGGCTGAAGTTCCACGCGGAGGCGCCGACCGAGGTCAAGCGGATGTGGGTCTCGCCGACGGTGCGCGGCTTGGGCATCGGGCGCCGCCTGCTCGCCCTGCTCGAGGACGAGGCCCGGGCCCGCGGCGTACAGGTCCTGCAGCTGGAGACCAACCGGCACCTGACCGACGCCATCGCGCTCTACCGGTCGACCGGCTACGTCGAGGTCCCCGCGTTCAACGACCAGCCCGGCGCCCACCACTGGTTCGAGAAGCACCTCGCCTGACCCGCCCCCGGCCCAAACCTGCTTGCGCTTGGCCGTCGGGTCCGGGTTTGGCCGTCGAGTCCGGGTTCTAGCGGTCGGTTTCGGGCCCTCCAACCCGGAACCGACCGCCAAACCCGGAGTCGACGGCCAAAGAAAAGGGGGGTTAGTGCTGGTAGCCGGCCATTGCCTCGAGCCGGTAGATCCGGTCGGCCATCGGGGGGTGGGTCGAGAACAGCTTGGAGACGCCACCGGTCGTGAACGGGTTGGCGATCATCAGGTGGCTGGTGTTGACCAGCTCGCGGGCCGGCGCCAGCGGCCGCGCCGCCACCCCCGCCTCGAGCTTGCGCAGCGCCGAGGCCAGCGCCAGCGGGTCGCCGGTCAGCGTCGAGCCGTCCTCGTCCGCGTCGTACTCGCGGGTCCGGCTGATCGCCAGCTGGATCATCGTCGCCGCGATCGGCGCCAGCAGGGTCATGGCCAGCAGGGCGAACGGGTTGGGGCGGTCGTCGTCGTTGTTGCCGCCGCCGAAGAAGCTGAAGAACATCGCGATCTGCGCGATCGACGTGATGACGCCGGCGATGGCCGCAGCCACCGACGAGGTCAGGATGTCGCGGTTGTAGACGTGCATCAGCTCGTGGCCGAGGACCCCGCGCAGCTCGCGCTCGTCGAGCAGCCCGAGGATCCCCTCGGTGCAGCAGACGGCAGCGTTCTGCGGGTTGCGGCCGGTGGCGAACGCGTTGGGCGCGTCGGTCGGCGAGATGAACAGGCGCGGCATCGGCTGGTGCGCCTTGGTCGAGAGCTCGCGGACGATCCGGTACATCGCGGGCTGCTCGGCCTCGCTGACCGGTCGGGCCCGCATGGCCCGGATCGCGATCTTGTCGCTGTTCCAGTAGCCGTACGCCGTGGTCGCGATGCCGACCAGCGCGAACAGCCAGATGAACTTGCCGCCGGCCACGACCGACCCGATGCCGAGCAGGACGACGAAGATCAGGCTGAAGAGCACAGTCGTCTTCAGGCCGTTGAAATGGCGGTGTCCCATGGTGGTGCTGCTCTCCTGCGGGTGTGCTGGTTATCTGCTTCTGGACGGGTAACGCGGCAGTAAAGGCCGTTCGTTCCCGGCGGGCGCCCCCAGCGCGGGTTTCACAGCCAACTCACAGACCAAATACTCACAGACCAGTGACTCACAGACCGGTGACGAGTACGGCGACCAGCTGCGGCGCCACCGAGAGCAGCACGGCCGCGACCCCCGCCGTGACGAGCGCGACCAGCTCGGGCCGGGAGGCTCGCCCGGCGGCCGGCGTCCGGCTCGAGCTGCCGGCTCGGTGCCGGCTCCGGGCTCGCCGACGCCGGACAGCAGCAGGACGCCCCAGCGCAGGTAGACCGCGATGCCCAGCGCGACGTTGACCACCGCGACCGCCGCCACCAGCCAGAAGCCGTCGGCGACGACCGGCCGCAGCGCCAGGACCTTGGCGACCAGCCCCATCACGCCGGGCGGCAGCCCGGCCAGCGCCACCAGCGCGAAGGCCAGCGCCGCCCCGAGCACCGGGCGGCGGCGGGCCAAGCCGGCGTACGCCGAGAGCTCGTGCGCCTCACCACCGAGGGCCGAGCGCGACACCACCGCGACGACCGCGAAGGCGAGCAGCGAGGCCACGACGTACGCCGCGAGGTAGGCGATCGCCGCGCCCGCGGCTGCGCCGGAGGCTCGACCGTCGAAGCCGGCCCCGGCCAGCGGCAGGATCACCCAGCCGGCCTGGGCGACGGTGCTCCAGGCCAGCAGCCGCACTGCCCCGGTCTGGCGCAGGGCCACCAGGTTGCCGACCGTCATCGTCACGACGGCGAGGGCACCGATCACCTGGGTCCAGGTCGCGCCGAGCAGCGGCGCCCCCGACGGCGAGGACGACGACCAGCGCGGCGAGCCCGGCGGCCTTCGACACCGCGGCCAGGAAGGCGGCGACCGGCAGGGGCGCGCCGGCGTACGTGTCCGGGGTCCAGAGCTGGAACGGCACGAGCGAGAGCTTGAAGGCGATGCCCGAGACGGCCAGGACGAGGCCGAGCCCGGCGAGGGCGTGCGCGTCGGACGACAACGGGACCAGCGAGCCGTCGCCGCCGAGCGGGCCGAGATAGAGCGTGCCGCGACGCCGCATAGAGCATGGCGATGCCCAGGACCAGCAGGGCGACCGACACCACCGAGGTGAGCAGCAGCTTGACGCCCGCCTCGGCCCCGCGCCGGTCGCGGCGCAGGGCGACCAGGCCGACGACCGGCAGCGAGGCCGTCTCGAGGGCGACCAGAACCGTTGCCAGGTCACGGGCTCCGGCCACCGCGACGGCGCCGGCGGTGGCGGCGAGCAGCAGCAGGTGGTGCTCGGCGCGCGGCGGGCCGACCCGCTGCCCGATGGCCAGCAGCAGGCAGACCGCCGGCCGCCAGCAGGATCACCAGCTGCAGCCCGGTCGTGACCGGCTCCACGGCGTACGAGCAGCCACCGGGGTCCCCGTCGGTGCAGAACGTCGCCCGCTCGTCCCCGGCCAGCGGCAGCAGGGCGATGACCCCGACGACCAGTCCGGCGAACGCGATGACGTCGAGAATCGACCGATCCCGTTGCGGCCAGTACGGCGCGGGGCAGCACGGCGTCCAGGACCAGGACGAGGACGGCCGCGACCGCGGGCGCCAGCACCGGTGCGATCACGACCCAGTCGACGTGCTGTACGCCGGTCATACGACACCTCGCCCGAGCCCGAGCAGGAGGTGAGCGGCCGGCGCGGTCAGGTCGAGCAGCAGCGACGGCAGGAGGCCGAGCACGATCGTCGCCACGACGAGCGGCAGGGTCACGGCGAGCTCGAGCGTGGTGGCGTCGGCGCGGGCCGGCTTGTCGGCACGACCGGGGAACTCGGGCTCGGCCGCGGTCGACTCCACCTCGGCCGGGACGGCGCCGTGCCACAGCAGGTAGAGCACGCGCAGCAGGTAGGCCGCGGCCAAGGCGGTCCCGATGACCGTCAGCACGGCGATGACCCGCATCAGCCCGAGCGGCCGGTCCGGAGCGGGGTCCCAGGCGCCGTACGCCGCAAGGATCTCGCCCCAGAAGCCGGCCAGGCCCGGAAGCCCAAGTCCCGCAACGCAACCGAAGGCCAAGCAGCCAACCCAGCCGCGGCCGCCGCTCGCGCAGAGCCGAGCCGATGGCGGCCAGCCCGGACCCGCCGGAGCGCTCCTTGAGGCCACCGGCCACGAGGAAGAGCAGGCCGGTGACCAGGCCGTGGGCGACGTTCGCATACAGCGCGCCCTGCAGACCTTGGGCGCTGCCCGACGCGATGCCGACCGCCACGAAGCCCATGTGGGCGACGGAGGAGTAGGCGACAAGTCGCTTGAGGTCGCGCTCGACCAGGCAGGCCAGGCCACCCCAGACGATGCCGACGACACCGAGCGCTCCGAGGTAGGGCGCCACCACCGAGAACCCTTGCGGCACAACGGGAACGACGAGGCGGACGAGACCGTAGGTGCCGAGCTTGAGCAGGACGCCGGCCAGCAGGACCGACCCGGCCGTCGGCGCGACCGTGTGCGCCGGCGGCAGCCAGGTGTGCAGCGGCCAGATCGGCACCTTGACCATGAGGCCGGTGACCATCAGCGCGGCGGCGGTGACCTGCACAGCGCGCGCCATGTCTCCGCCGCCGCGAGCGGTCAGCACACCGATGTCGCGCGTGCCGGCGGCCGCGGACACCAACAGGATCCCCAGCAGCAGCAGGGTCGAGCCGAACGCCGTGAACAGCACGAACCGCATCGCCGCATCGCGCCGGGCGCGAGGTCGTGGTCGTCGCCCCAGAACCGGATGATCGCCCACATCGGCACCAGCACGATCTCGAACGCGACGAACCAGAGCAGCAGGTCGAACGCCAGGAAGGTCGCGATGGCCCCGCCCTCGACCGCCAAGCACGCAGCCGAGCAGCTGGCGCAGGCCCGGATGCTGTTGCGGCAGAGACGACTGCGACATTTGCAGGTGCACGCAGACCAGGAAGGTCAGCCCGGCGGTGAGCAGGATCAGCGGCGCCGAGATGCCGTCGATCGCGAGGTGGAAGCGCAGCCCCAGGGCCGGCACCCAGCGCAGGTCGAGCTCGGCCACCGGGTAGGGCGACGACCAAGGCTTGGCCGACAGCGTCATCACCGCGAACAGTGCCGTGATGCCGGACAGCGCACGTGGCGAGAGCCGGAGCGGCCCGCTCGATCGACGCGCGGGCCGCCGGCGCCGCCTCGCCGCTGCCCGCCAACCGACCGGCGCCGAGCAGCCCGACCGAGCCCAGCAACGGCAGGGCGACCAGCGCGAGCAGGACGATGCTCATCGGCGGCTCATCGGAGGCTCATCGCAGGCTCACCCCGGCGATGCCGAGCGCCACGACGCCGACGGCCAGCCAGGTCAGGTACGACGTCGCGATGCCGCTCTGCAGCCGACGAAGGGCCAGCCCACCCCAGCGGCTGATCGGCACGGTCGACCGGGCGTAGGCGTCCACCACGTCCCGGTCCCCCGCGACGACGAGGCGCGCCAGGCGCTGGACCGGTCGGACCACGAGCCGGTCCTGGACGGCGTCCACGCCGAAACCGTTGAGCAGCACCGACTGCAGCCGCGGCGACAGCGCCTCGAGTGGGTCGCCGTCGGTCGCCCGACCGGCCAGCCGCACGACGAGGACGATCGCCGCCACGACGAGGAGCAACGTGATGACGAGGGTCACCCACGACACCGGCAGCTGGCCCGGGATCAGCGACCCGGTCTGGAGCAGCCCGCCGAAGACCGTCGGCACGGCGAGTACGACCAGCGGCCAGCGCATCGCGTCCGGCAACGCGCGCCGCGGCCCGGCCAGCTCGACGTCGGTCGCCGTGTCCTCACCGGCCGCGCTCTCGAGCGCGGTCTCGACGGCTCGCTCGCCAGTCTCCCGGTCGTCACGCGGCGCGGGGACGACGAGCAGGAAGGCCCGCGTCGCATAGGCCGCGGTGACCGCGCTCGTCACGATGCCGACCAGCAGGACGAACCAGCCGGCGACCCGCTGATCGCCATGTCCCGCAGCGTGTTCGGCGACCCCGAGGATCGCCTCCTTCGACCAGAAGCCGGACAGCGGCGGCAGCCCGGCCAGTGCGGCGAGCCCGAGCGTGAAGCAGGCCGCGACCAACGGCGCGCGGCGCCAGCCACCGCCGAGGCCGGCCAGCAGCGTGGTGCCGACCAGATAGGCGAAGGCCCCGGCAGCCAGGAACAGCAACGCCTTGAACCCGGCGTGGGCCAGCAGGTGCGCGATGCCCGGGCCGACCCCGGCACCGTCGACGGGCGCGACGGCGAGCCCGGCCAGCATGTAGGCGACCTGGCTGATCGTCGAGTAGGCCAGCAGCCGTTTGAGGTCGACCTGCCCGTACGCCGCGAGAGCGGCTCCCAGCATGGTGATGCAGGCGATCGCGGCCAGCCCGTCGCGAGCTCCCGGGGAGTAGGCGACGATCGGCAGCAGCCGAGCCACCAGGTAGGCGCCGGCGGCCACCATGGTGGCGGCGTGGATCAGCGCCGACACGGGCGTCGGGCCCTCCATCGCGTCCGGCAGCCAGGTGTGCAGCGGGAACTGGGCCGACTTGCCGACGACGCCGGCGAGCAGGAACGCGATGGCCAACGGCCACACCCAGCCCGCGACCCCAGCCCGAGTCGCCGGGAGCAGGATGCGTCGAGATGCTCGAGGTGCGGGTTGCCGTCACCAGGGTGATCACGCCGAGGACGAAGCCGAGATCGCCGACTCTTGTCACCAGGAAAGCTTTGACCGCAGCCCGCCGCGCCGCCGGTCGTTCGCTGTCGTGGCCGACGAGGAGGTAGGAGCACAGCCCCATGACCTCCCACCCGATCAGCAGCAGGAAGAGGTCGTCGGCCTGGACCACGAGCAACATGGCGGCGGTGAAGAGCGACACCTCGGCGGCGTACGCCGGGTATCGGCTGTCGCCGGCCAGATAGGACGTGGAGTAGACCTGCACGCAGAGCGCCACCAGGGCGACCGCCACCGCCACCAGGGCGGAGAGCCGGTCGGCGCGCAGGTCGAGGCTGAAGGTCACGCCCCCGGACTCGGCGGTCCCGAGCAGCCCGATGCCGGCGTGGGCGCGGTCGCCATGCGTCGCGAGGAGCTCGACGACGGCGACCACCAACGTGGCCGCGGCGGCGACGACCGCGATCCCGGCGGCCCGGGCCCGGCTGCCGCGGGGCATCAGCAGGCCGAGCAGCGCGGCCACACTCGGGATCAGCACCGCCAGCCGGGCGGTCGCCGTCAGGGCGCCCATAGGCCGGGCCTCCCCCAGCTCGGTCGCCGCCCGGAGGTCGACGTCACCGCGGGTGCGGAAGAGCAGCAGCACCACGGCCAGAGCCACGCCGACCTCAGCCGCAGCCAGGGTGATCACGAAGATGGTCAGCACCTGCCCGCTGTGCAGCTCGTCGCCGAACATCGCGTCGGCCACGACCAGCAGCAGGGTCCCGGCGTTGAGCAGCAGCTCGACCCCGATCAGCACGAGGACCGCGTTGCGCCGGGCCAGCACGCCGTACATGCCGGCGCCGGCCAGCACGGCGACCAGCATCAGGACCGGCCAGAGGTGGATCATGGGCCGGCCTCGGCGTCGAGCGCGGCGCGCAGCCCGGTCAGCACCTCCACACCGTGCTTGCGGAGGGCGTCGTGATGACGCTTGTCGTCCTCGACGACCCGGAGCCGGGGCACAGTGGCCGCGGCCTCCAGAGAGAGATCGAGCGGCACGTACATGTCCTGCGTGTAGACCTGGGCGGCCACGGGAATCTCGTTGCGGGACAGGGCATCTCGGTCGAACAGTGGCCGTTCCCAGACGCGCTCCGCGAGCAGCTCCATCGTCTCCACGAAGGGCGCCAGTGCCGGCTGCCGCGCGACCGTGTGCCGGTAGATCGCCTCCCCGGTCAGCGCGAGTGGGCCGTCCGTCGCGTCGAACTCCGGGAACTCGGCCCGCATCCGTTCGGCCGACCATCGGGTCGACTCACCGGCGTCGAGACCGCAGCACTCGTGGACCAGGGCGTAGAGCGGGGCCGTCGCGTAGCCGCTGATCAGCCCATGCACGCCATGGAGGAACTCCTGCGACAGCCGCGAGCCGGCCCAGGCGCTCTCGGCCAGGTAGTGCAGCCGGATCGGCCCGTTCTCCTGACCCAGCACATGGCCGATCTCCTGCAGCCGCGGGACGGTCAGCCGCTCGCCGTCGGGCAGGTGCTCGTCGGTCTGCTCGAGGTGGTGCGCGACCGCCCGCAGGGTGGTCCGGACCTTGGGGAACTCCGCGTCGAGGTCGCTCATCCGGGCCAGCACCCGGCGATAGGTCGAGCGGTAGTTGTCGTCGACGTGCCGGGTCAGCCCCGGGATGCCGCCGGTGACGTAGCACTCGGTCAGGCTGTCCGGGGCGAACGACAGGTAGGTGAAGGTGCAGAAGCCGCCGAACGACTGGCCCAGCGTCGTCCACGGCTGGTCGCCGAGCAGCGTGCGCCGGATGACCTCGCAGTCCTGCACGATCGAGTCGGCCCGATAGAGCGCCAGCCGGTCGGCCTGCTGCTGCGGACGGCCGAAGTCCTGGATCACTTGCGGGTCAAGGGGATTCGACCGCCCGGTGCCACGCTGGTCGAGCAGCAGGACGCGGTAGCGCTCGGTGGCCCAGCGCACCCAGGGCGGTCCGCCGTCCGGTCGCGGGGACGCGCCACCTGGCCCGCCCTGGAGGAAGATCAGGTAGGGCCGCTCCTCCTCCGCGGTCTTCGGGTCGCGCAGCTCGCGGGCGAAGACAGTCGTCGTCCCGAGCGCTGGGTCGAGGTGGTCGAGCGGGACGTCGATGTAGTGGTCGGCCGCCAACAAGCCGTCCAGCCGGTACGCCGGATGGGACACGTGGCCGGTGGGCGACGTCAGGCCGGAGACGCTCATTCGGAGTCCGCCGTCGTCGTCGGGCGCGACAGGGCGAAGGCCGCCACCAAGCGCCGCGAGGAGCAGCAGCGAGAGCAGCTCGAACGGCAGGGCCCAGGACGAGAACAGCGACTCGGCGAGCGGCTTGGACGCGCCACGTGCTGTGTCGACGCGGATCTGCTCCCCGCCGTACGCCGCGAGTAGTGCCCCGGCGACCAGACCGGTGGTGGCCAGTCCGACCAACAGGGCCGCAACCCGTTGCAGCCGTGAGTTGTTCACGTCCGGGCCGATGCCGATCGGCGCCCGGGTCAACATCATGGCGAAGAGCACGAGGACGACGACGGCGCCGACGTAGACCAGCACCTGGACCAGCGCGACGACCTCTGCGCCGAGCAGCAGGTAGGCGCCGGCGATGGCGCCCAGGGCGACGACCAGCCAGAGGGCGGCGTGCACGACCTGTCGGGTCGCGACCGCCAGGATCGCGGCCGCCGCCGCCAGGAGGGCATCGGCGACCATCAGGACGTCGCGGGCGCTCATGACTCGTCGCTCGCCGGGGCGTCAGCGGCCGGGCGAGCCGGGGTGTCCGGTCGAGCCGGTCGGGCCGGGCGCTGGGCGGCCGCGATCTCCTTGGGCTCCACGGCGCCGGCGTCGGGGGCCGGCGGCGGGGGCACGGTCGCCATCCACTGACCGAGCCGGCCCTTCTCGTGCAGCAGGTCGCGGATGTCCAGCTCGGCGTACTCGAACTCCGGGCTCCAGTGCAGCGCGTCGAACGGGACAGACCTCGATGCAGATGCCGCAGTACATGCAGAGCGAGAAGTCGATCGCGAACCGGTCGAGGACGTTGCGCTGGCGGTCCCGGCCGCCGGGCGTCGTCGCGGGCAGCGTCTCCTTGTGCGAGTCGATGTAGATGCACCAGTCCGGGCACTCGCGGGCGCAGAGCATGCAGGACGTGCAGTTCTCGTCGAGCAGCGCGATGACCCCGCGGCTGCGCGGCGGCAGGTCGGGTGCGACGTCCGGATACTCCGTCGTGTGTGAGGGCCGCGTCAGCGTTTTCGCTGTCACCGCAAGGCCTTTGAGCAGCCCGGGCAGGGATCGAGGGGCTCGCGGCGTCGTCTCCTCGGGGCCGGCGACGTGGCTCATGTGGTCGTCACCACCACGACCGAGGTGATGGCCAGCTGGGCCAGGGCGAGCGGCACGAGGACGAGCCAGGCCAGCCGTTGAAGCTGGTCCTCCCGCAGCCGGGGCCAGGCGATCCGGACCCAGACGATGCCCACGGCGATGACGGCGGTCTTGATGAGCATCCAGAGCCAGCCGAGCTGACCGTCGAGCGGACCGCGCCAGCCGCCGAAGAACAGGACCGCCGTGAGGGCGGAGATCAGCACGATGCCGGCGTACTCGGAGAGCAGGAAGAACGCGAACCGCAGCCCGCTGTACTCCGTGTAGGGCCCGAAGACGATCTCCGAGTCGGCCACCGGCATGTCGAACGGCGGCCGCTGGAGCTCGGCCACACCCGCGATGACGAAACAGACCAGCGCCGGCGCCTGCCAGAAGAGCCACCACCATTGCCAGTTGACAATGATCTGGGACAGGTTCAGCGAGCCGGCGGCGATGGCGACCGAGCTGGCGGCCAGCACGATCGGCAGCTCGTAGGACAGCAGCTGGGCCGCGGTGCGCAGACCGCCGAGCAGCGCGTACTTGTTGGCACTGGACCAGCCGGCCATCAGCGTGCCCAGCACGCCGACGGCGCTGGCCGCGAGGACGAAGAGCAGGCCGGCGTCGAGGTCGGCCGCGACCCAGTGGCGCTGCAGCGGGATCGCGGCCATCGCCACGAGGTACGGCACGAGAGCGACGGCCGGCGCGAGCTTGAACACCCGCCGGTCGGCCGCGGCCGGGGTGATGTCCTCCTTCTGGAGGAACTTCACGCCGTCGGCGACCAGCTGGGCCCAGCCGTGGAAGCCCCCGGCGTACATCGGCCCGAGCCGGCCCTGCATGTGAGCCATGACCTTGTGCTCGGTCTGGCCGACGAGCAGCGGCAGGACCAGGAACGCCGCGAGGACCGAGACGACGCGCACGAGGGCGTCGAGTGCCTCACTCATCGGCCAGCTCCGTCGACGTGTCAGCACCAGGCAAGTCCCGGGACTGGTCTGGTGCTGACCCAGCGGGTGGATCGGACGGGGTCGGTGGGCCGGGTGGGCGCGGGCCCCAGGTCGCGTCCGGTACGCCGGGCGGCAGGAGCTTGCGCCGGCTCGGCGACCCGGTGCCGTGGGCGTCGCTCTCGCCCGGCTCCTTGGCCCCCGGCCACGGCTTGCTCGCCCGGGCGGCAAGCACGAACGACTTGCGCAGCGGCGTGCCCTCGAAGCCCTCGGGCAGCAGCAGCGGCCGCAGTCCGAGGCCGGTGCCGTCCTCGAAGCCGTCGAAGCCGACCCCGAACATCTCGAACGTCTCGCGCTCGTGCCAGGCCGCGCCCGGCCACAGGTCGGTGGCGCTGGCGAGCGCCGCGCCGTCCGCGACCCGGGTGCGCAGCAGCAGCCGATCGAGGCCGGTCGACGTCGCCCCGTCGCTGCTCCGAGGACCAGGCGCCCGGACCAGGTGCGTGACGACGTCAAACCCCGCCGGCTCGGCATCGGTCTGGTCGACGGCCGACAGCCAGTCGAAGAAGTCCAGCCCGAGCCCGTCCCGCGCGAAGGCCAGGGCGTCGTGCCATCGACCGGCCGGTACGACGACCCCGGGTGTCCCCGCGACGTCCTCACCGAGCACGTCGGTGTCGAGGTCGGTCTGGGCCTCGGTCTGTCGCAAGGCCGTCGCGAACCGGGCCGCGACCTCGACTGCCGAGCCGATCATGCGTCCGGCTCCGCGGCGTACGGGAGCAACGGGCCGCCTGAGGCGGCCGTGACCAGCGGCCGGTTCGCCTCACCGGCCGACACGCTCGCCCGCAGCGAGCGCCCGGCGATCGCACGGCCGGACAGCCGCTCGCTGGCGATCTTCTCCTGCAGCCGGATGATGCCGTGCAGCAGCGCCTCCGGGCGAGGCGGGCAGCCCGGCACGTAGACGTCGACCGGGATCACCTGGTCGACGCCCTTGGTGACGCAGTAGCTGTCCCAGTACGGGCCGCCGGAGTTGGAGCAGGCCCCGAACGAGATGACGTACTTCGGCTCGGGCATCTGCTCGTAGAGCCGCCGGATCGCGGGCGCCATCTTGTCCGTGACGGTGCCGGACACGACCATCAGGTCGGCCTGGCGCGGCCCGGGCGCGAACGGGATCACGCCGAGCCGGATGAAGTCGTGCCTCGCCATGCTGGCTGCGATGAACTCGATGGCGCAGCAGGCGAGGCCGAAGTTGAAGACCCAGAGGCTGTAGCGCCGGCCCCAGTTGAGGACCAGCCGCAAGGGTCGCGGTGCGACCTCGGAGAGCGGGCCGACCGTGGGCATCGGCAGGCTGGTCGGGCTCACTACACCCACCGCAGCAGGCCGCGGCGCCAGGCATGCAGCAGGCCGACCGCCAGGACGCCGAGGAAGACGGCCATCTCGACCAGCGTGGCCGCACCGAAGCCCGGCAGCCGGAGCAGCGTCGCCCAGGGGAACAGGTAGACCGCATCCACGGCGAAGATCACGTAGAGGTAGGCGTACAGGTAGTAGCGGATCTGGGTCTGGGCCCAGCCCTCGCCGACCGGGTCGACCCCGCACTCGTACGTCGTCTGCTTGGCCCGGGTCGGCGCGTGCGGTCGCAGCAGCCGACCCCCGACGACACCGGCCACGAACAGCAGCACCCCGGCCAGCGTGACCAGGGCCACGATCGCGTACGGCGGCAGGTTCCCGTGCACGGGCCAAACACTAGTCGGGCGGGCTACCCGGGCCGCTCGGCCGGCCCACGGGCCGGGTGAGGACCGGGTGCGGACCGGCCGACGTCCGGCTCGGGATCGGCCAGGTCCAGTGGAAGCTCTGGGCGCAGGCATCGAAGGTCAGCGCGAGCAGCGGCCAGAGCGGCCGGCACGGCGAGGACATGGTGAGCAGTCCGACCTTGGGTCGCCCGGGCCAGGGCACGAGCAGCTGCCAGTGCCGAGTGGCGATCGGGCCCTGGACCCCGACCACCCGGGTGTCCACCCAGGCCCGGCGCACCGCACTGACCTGGGTCAGCTCGACAACGCCGGCCGACTCCGCCGACTCCACCGACCCGGCATAGCCGAGCCCGCGGATGATCCCGGCCGCGTCGATCGGTCCGGCGCCGGCCGGCAGCGACTGGACCGAGAACGTCACCGCCGCGGTCCCGGCCCGGCCGTCGACCGGCTCGGCCAACAGGCTGACCCGCTCCGCACCGCCGGCCGCGGCGGTCGCGCACTCCGCGAGCAGCATCCGGTCCAGCCGGACCAGGTGCACGGCCAGCCGCGGCTCGCGCCGGACCCGCTGGGCCAGCGCCTGGCGCACACTGGCCGCCCGCCGGGACGGCTCGAGGTCGAGGTGGACCCAGCCGCCCGGCAGCAGGTAGGCGTAGCCACTGGCCGGGGGCAGGGTCCGCGGGTCGGCCAGCAGCGTCGGTTTCGGCTCCTTCGTGGCGGTCGGCTCAGGCATCGCCATCGACCCAGGTCAGGCTTCCGGCCATCTGGTCGAACTCGTCGACCAGCTCGTCGGCGAGATCCAGGTCCGTGGTCTGGAAGGCGAGCGCCCAGACCAGGTCGTGGTGTCCGGGCACCGGGTAGAGCCAGCGGCACACCTCCACCACCGGCGTCGCCACCCCGACAAGATCCGGCCGGGCCAGATCCGGCCCTGAGAGATCCAGCCCGGCATCGTCGCTGCGGTTGGGCAGGGCGGCGAGGAACCGGACCCGGGTGGCCGGCACCCCCGAGGCCGTGCGCGGGGTCGTCGTCTCGCACAGCCCGTCGACCAGGCCACGCGCCGCCGCGGCTCGACGCAGCAGCCCGGCCATCGACGTCGCGCGCTGCCCGGTGGACCCCGCGATCGGCTCGACCAGCTCCAGCGAGAGCATCGCCGCGCCGCCGACCAGCCGGCCGGCGGACCGCCGGTAGCCGAGGAACCCGGCGACCTCACCCAGCTGGCTCTGGCCCGCCGCCACCTCGACCAGCAGCTCGAGCTCGCGGCGATGCCGCCGCAGGCCGGGATCGAGGTCGAGCCACTCCCGCATCAGGTCGCGGGTCAACTCCGTGAACGCCGCGGTCCCCGGCTCCGCGCGCTCGGTCGTCAACGACACCACCAGCACGTGCGGCGGCACGGCGATCTCAGGCAGCGTCACCGACGGCAACGCCGCAGGCGGCCGCGCAGATGGCGGCGCGGCCGAGGCCGCCCAGGACTCGTCCGGCTGCGGCGGTCATGAGCGGCCACCCGCCCCGACCTGCGCGTAGACCCCGACCCCAGCGTGGGCCGCATCAATGGCATGAGTGCCCAGCACGACGGCCGCACCGCCGCGCCGCAGCTCGCGGGCCCGGGCGATGTCGTCGAGCAGGCCGCCCCGACTGCGCAGGAACGCCGGCCACGACGCCCGCGACATGGCCGCGCGCAGGTCACGCACCCCCTCGCGCGCCTCGGCCGTCGGATGCACCTCCAGCGCCGCGCGGACGACCGCCCGGGCCTCGGTGGCCTCCCGCGGGAGGGTCGAGGCGAACCGCAGCGCCCGCCCGCCCGGCAGAACCCCCACCCCGTCGAGGGCGACAGGGCGCCAGCCCCGGTCGCCGTACGCCGTGAGCAACAGGTCGGCCAGCAGGGTGACGCCCGCGGCGCTCAAGGCGACCGCGCCGACGGCTTGGCCGAGGCCGGGCACCCAACAGAGCGCGACGGCCGCAACGCCGAGCCAGGTCGACACCTGCCCGGCGATGTTCGAGACCGCCAAGAGCACCCGGTGCCAGCCGTGCGGGTTGCGCAGCTGGTCGTCCCCAGCCCGGTGCAGCGCCCGAGCGCACCGCGCCGCGGCGACGTCACGCTCCTCGACGGCAGCGGCGAGCAGCCGAGCCGCGGCCGCCACGGCGGCGCGCATCTCCTGCTCCGCAGGGCGCAGCGTGCCGGGCAGCAACACCGGCCACGAAGCGAACGGCGAGGTCGCATCGGCCCCGGCTCGCACCTGGGCCTCCTGCGCCCGGGCCAGGGCGCTACGGGCCCGGCGTTGCGCCGACTCGAGCGCGGGAGCGAAGTCCTGCAGCGCCCGAGCCACCCGCTGCAGCCGCGCCGCGACCCGGTCGAGGTCGAGCGGCAGGTCGCCGACCCGGGCCCGGAACGCCTGAGCGGCCGCACCGTCCCAGTCGGCGGCGGCGTCGACCCGGCGTACGGCGTCCGCTTGCTCGCCGACCAGAGCCGCCGCCCGGTGATAGCCCGCGGCCACGTCACGCACCGCCTGCGGATCGCCCGGCACCGGGTCGGCCTCGGCCAGGGGCCGCCAGTCCAGGCCGCTCACGGGCGCGCCTGCGCCGGGCCGCAGCCGAGAGCTGCGCCGTTGTCGACCACGACGTAGTTGGCGGCCGCCGCCTGGGTGGCTCGGGTGAGGTGCCCGAGATCCGAGAGCAGCCGGCGCCGGGCCTGCGACCAGTTGCGGGAGGCGTCGTCCAGCGCGGCGGTCAGCTCCGCCACCCCCAGGGCGGCGTCAGGCCGTAGCCGCGGCCGCGAGCCGGCCGAGGCCGTTCTGGACGTCCAGCAGGCCGCCGGCCAGTTTGCGTAGTTGGTCGGGATCGACGTGATATCTCATGGACGGCGACGCTAGCCACCTGCGCCGACCAGACGCTCGCCGTTGTCCACAGGCCACCCAGGTCGCAGTAGCGAACCAACCCACTCGACGAACGAGCACTTCGGACTGCCGGAGATATGCTGACTCGTCCGTCAGCCAGCACCCGGCCCTCGAGCCCGTCGGAGAGAGATCCTGATGCCCCGCACAACCGCGCGCCGCCGCTCGCTGTCCCTCGTGGGCGGCGCCGTCGCCGCCGTCGCCGCGCTGGTCGTCGCCGGGTGCGCGCCGACCGACAGCGACGGCAAGGCCAGCAGCGCGAACTCGACCTCCACCACCGCCAACGCCTGCACCAAGGCCAACCTGCAGACCCAGACGCCGGGCACGCTGACGATCGCCACGGACGAGCCGGTCTACGAGCCCTGGTTCGTCGACGACAAGCCGACCAACAAGAAGGGCTTCGAGTCGGCGGTCGCGTACGCCGTGGCGGCCAAGCTCGGCTACGCCGACGCCGACGTCAAATGGGTGCGGGCGCACTTCGACGACGTGATCTCGCCGACGCCGAAGAAGTTCGACTTCGACATCAACGAGTTCTCGATCACTGACGCCCGCGCCAAGGTCGTCGACTTCTCCACCGGCTACTACGACGTGACCCAGGCCGTCGTGACCATCAAGGGCAGCAAGATCGCCGGCGCCACGACGATCGCCGCCCTCCAGGGCGCGAAGCTCGGCGCCCAGAAGGGCACGACGTCGTACGACGCGATCGGCTCGATCATCAAGCCGTCGCAACAGCCGTCGGTGTTCAACACCAACGACCTCGCCGTGCAGGCGTTGAAGAACAAGCAGATCGACGGGCTGGTCGTCGACCTGCCGACGGCGCTGTACGTCGCGGCCGCCCAGGTCAAGGACGGCATCGTCGTCGGCCAGTTCACCTCGCCCGGCACCCCGGAGCAGTTCGGGCTCCTGCTGGGCAAGGGCAGCGCGCTCACGACCTGCCTGTCGCAGACCGTCGACGCGCTGCGGGCGGACGGCACGCTCAAGCAGCTGGCCAGCCAGTGGCTGACCGGCGCCAGCCGGTGCCCCCGTCCTGCAGTGAGCCGACGGCCGCCGTCGTCAGTGAGGCCGGCCGATGAGTGACGGCTGGCAGCCGTCAGCGACCCAGCAGGAGCGAATCGCCTACCGCCGCAGGCAGTCTCGACGCAGCGCGATCATCGCGGCGGTCAGCACGGTCGTCCTGGTCGTCATCGTCCTGCGTCGCCCTGACCAGCTCGCCCGGGCTGGCCGCGGGTCCGCGCGACCTATCTCGACTTCGAGCTGGGCCGGGATGCGTTCCCGGACGTCCTGCGCGGGCTCTGGCTCAACATCCGGATCATGGTCGTCTGCGAGATCTTCGTCCTGGTCCTGGGGATGCTGCTCGCGTCGGCGCGGACCCTGCGCGGGCCGGTCTTCTTCCCGGTGCGGGCCTTCGCCACGGCGTACGTCGACATCTTCCGCGGGCTGCCGTTGATCCTGGTGATCCTGTTGTGCGGCTTCGGGATTCCCGCGCTCGGCCTGCGCGGGCTGACCGATCAGCGTGCTGTTCTGGGGGCCGCGTCGCGCTGATCCTGACCTACACGGCGTACGTCGCCGAGGTGCTGCGCGCCGGCATGGAGTCGGTGCACCCGAGCCAGCGGCTCGGCGGCCCGGTCGCTTGGGCCTGTCCCATGCCCAGACGCTGCGCCATGTCGTTGTCCCGCAAGGCGTACGCCGCGTGCTGCCCGCGTTGCTCAACGACCTGGTCTCGCTGCAGAAGGACTCCGGCCTGATCTCGATGCTCGGCGTCGGCCGACGCGATCCAGGCGGCGCAGATCCATGTGGCCCGGACCTTCAACTACACGCCGCTGGTCGTGGCCGGCATCGCTGTTCGTGCTGCTGACCATCCCGATGACCCGGTTCACCGACTGGGTGGCCCGGCGGCAGGGCGCCGGGCTCATCGGCGGCGGGAGCGTCGTATGAGCCGAGCCGCTGGTCGAGATCAGCCGCCTGCGCAAGGCCTACGGCTCGCACGTCGTACTGGACGACTTCTCGCTGTCCGTGGCGCCGCACGAGTGCGTCGTCCTGATCGGCGCGTCCGGGTCGGGCAAGTCGACGTTGCTGCGCTGCGTCAACCTGCTCGAGGTCGTCGACGACGGCGTGATCACGTTGCAGGGCAAGGACATCACCGACCCGAGGGTCGACGTCGACGAGATCCGCACCCAGGTCGGCATCGTCTTCCAGGCCTTCAACCTGTTCCCGCACCTGCGGGTCCTCGACAACGTGACCCTCGCGCCGCGCAAGGTGCACGGCATCGCCCGCGAGGCGGCCGAGGAGCGGGCGATGGCGATGCTCGAGCGGGTCGGCCTGCGCGACAAGGCCCGCAGCTATCCGGACGAGCTCTCCGGCGGCCAGCAGCAGCGCGTCGCGATCGCCCGGGCCCTGGTCAACGAGCCGGTGCTGATGCTGTTCGACGAGGTGACGTCGGCCCTGGACCCAGAGCTGGTGGCCGAGGTGCTGGCGATGCTGCGCGACCTCAAGACCGAGGGCATGACGATGCTGGTGGCGACCCACGAGATGGGCTTCGCGCGCGAGGTGGCCGACGAGGTGTGCTTCCTCGACGGCGGCCGGGTGCTCGAGCGCGGGCCGGCCGCGCAGGTGCTCGAAGCGCCGAACGAAGCCCGGACCCAACAGTTCCTGCGCCGGATCATCGACGCCGGCCGGCTCTAGCGACGCCGAGCTGCAGCCGGACGGCCAGGAAGATCCCGGCGATGACGGGGCCCAGCAGCCCGACCAGGCCGAACATCAGGACCGGGACGAACAAGAGATGCATGGCGTACCTCCCTTCCAGGTCGGCCGTGACCGCGACATGCGTCGGCTCGCGCTCGCCGCTGGACGAGCTGAACGACGGCACGGCGGTCACGGTGACAACGAAGAGCGTGATGAGCACCACCGGGATCAGGGTCAACACCGTCGCGATGACCTTCTCCCGCTGCGGTCCACCGTCCGAGACCCAGGCCATGACCAGCCCGACGATCGGGCCGACGACCGGGACCAGGAACGTGCCGGCGGTGAGCCCGATCACGGCGATGATCTCGACCGGCCCCCACGGGCTGGGCGGCGGCGCCGGCCAGACCGGGCGCCGGAGCCGTGCGCGCTCGGCGCAGGCGGTCGGGACCGGTGCGGCGTCGGCTGGAGCGGGCCCAGACCCGTCGTACGCCGCCGCGGCGACGTCCTCGGGAGCACCCAGCTCCTGCAACGCATTCCGTACGTCGACGTCGGTCGAGTCGGGCGTCAAGGGCGCTGTCCAGGTGCGCCGACAGGTCGGCCAGCAGCTCGGCCCGGATCTCCGGCGGCAGGCCGGCGGCGGCCGGTCGAGCCGGGCCAGATAGTCCTGGACCAGCGGGTGCTGCAGGCCGGTCATGCCATCTCCCCTCGCGATCCCCTTGAGGATCGTGTCGACGGTGCGGCTGAACCGCGACCACTCGGTGGTGAACTCGGCCAGCGCCCGCTGGCCGCGCTCGGTGATCGTGTAGTACTTGCGCGGCGGGCCGCCGGAGCTGGACTCGCGCCAGCTGCTGCTGACCCGGCCGTCCCGCTGCAGCCGGGAGAGCAGCGGGTAGACCGTGCCCTCGCCGGTGACCATGCCGTCCATCGCGCCGAGCCGCTTGACCAGGTCGAAGCCGTAGAGCTCCTGGCCGGACAGCAGCCCGAGCACGCAGTACTCCAGCGCTCCCCTGCGGAGCTGGCTGAGGACGTCCGGCGCGACTACCACGCGACACAAGGTACCTCGCGTCGCCAGATAGTGGAAGAGCCGAGTGGAGTGGCGCAGCGGGTGCCACGATGCGGCGTGGCTGATTTCGTCGGGGCGCTCGACCAGGGACGACCAGCACGCGGTTCATGATCTTCGACCACGCGGGCAACGAGGTCGGCCGCAGCCAGCTCGAGCACGAGCAGATCATGCCCAGGGCCGGCTGGGTCGAGCACGACCCGATGGAGATCTGGCACCGGACCGACCGCGGTCATCCGGTCAGCGCCCTGCGCGGCCGCCGGCTCACCGGCCAGGACCTGGCCGCCGTCGGCATCACCAACCAGCGCGAGACGACGGTGGTCTGGAACCGGCGCACCGGCATGCCGTACGACAACGCGATCGTCTGGCAGGACACCCGCACCGACCGGATCGCCAGCGCGCTCGACCACGACGGGCGCGGCGACGTCGATCCGGCGCAAGTCCGGGCTCCCGCCCGCGACGTACTTCTCCGGCGGCAAGCTGCGCTGGCTGCTGGACAACGTCGACGGCCTGCGGGCCGACGCCGAGCGCGGGCGAGGCGGTCTTCGGCACCATCGACACCTGGCTGATCTGGCAGCTGACCGGCGGCGTCGACGGCGGCACCCACGTCACCGACGTCACCAACGCCAGCCGGACCATGCTGATGGACCTCGAGACCCTCGACTGGGACGACGAGCTGCTCGAGATCTTCGACATCCCCCGCGGCGATGCTGCCCGGAGATCCGGCCGTCGTCCGACCCCGCGTCGTACGGCGAGATCCGCGGCTCGGCCGAGGTGGCCGGCGTGCCGCTGACCGGCGCGCTCGGCGACCAGCACGCGGCGATGGTCGGCCAGGTCTGCCTGGCGCCCGGCGAGGCCAAGAACACTTACGGCACAGGCAACTTCATGCTGCTCAACACCGGCGAGCAGATCGTCCGGAGCGAGCACGGGCTGCTGACGACCGTCTGCTACCAGTTCGGCGACGCGCCGGCGGTCTACGCGCTCGAGGGGTCGATCGCGGTGACCGGCTCGGCCGTGCAGTGGCTGCGCGACCAGCTCGGCATCATCGCGACGGCCGCCGAGGTCGAGCGGCTGGCCCAGCAGGTCGACGACAACGGCGGGGTCTACTTCGTGCCGGCGTTCTCCGGCCTGTTCGCGCCGTACTGGCGCAGCGACGCCCGCGGCGCGATCGTCGGGCTGTCCCGGTTCGACACCAAGGCGCACATCGCCCGGGCGACGCTGGAGGCGATCTGCTACCAGTCGCGCGACGTCGCCGACGCGATGGCTGCAGGACTCCGGCGTCGCCCTCGAGGTGCTCAAGGTCGACGGCGGCGTCACCGCCAACGACTTCTGCATGCAGCTGCAGGCCGACATCCTCGGCGTGCCGGTCAGCCGGCCGGTCGTGGCCGAGACGACGGCCCTGGGCGCGGCCTACGCCGCCGGGCTGGCGGTCGGCTTCTGGGCCGGCCCGGACGAGCTGCGCGGCCAACTGGAACGAGTCGCAGCGCTGGTCACCGCAGTGGGACGAGGACCGGCGAGCCGAGGGGTACGCCGGGTGGCGCAAGGCCGTCGAGCGCACCCTGGGCTGGGTCGACGTCGACTGACCCGTGTCCCGCATGGCGGGCCTCCACGCGCGCGGACACGCCGGTAACTTACGATGGCGTAGGTAGGGATCTCAGGACGAGTCGAGTGAACGACGAGGTTGATGCGGCAATGAGCACCAAGCAGGTGCAGCGGCTCGATCGGGTCGTCATCCGGTTCGCCGGCGACAGCGGCGACGGCATGCAGCTGACCGGCGACCGGTTCACCTCCGAGACCGCGGTGCTGGGCAACGACCTGTCGACCCTGCCGAACTTCCCGGCCGAGATCCGCGCGCCGCAGGGCACGCTGCCCGGGCGTCTCCAGCTTCCAGCTGCACTTCGCCGACCACGACGTCCTGACCCCCGGCGACGCGCCCGGACGTGCTGGTCGCGATGAACCCGGCCGCGCTCAAGGCCAACCTGGCCGACCTGCCCCGCGGCGCCACGCTGATCGTCGACACCGACGAGTTCACCGCCGCGCAACCTGAAGAAGGTCGGCTACGCCGCGAGCCCGCTCGACGACGGCAGCCTGGACAGCTACCACGTGCACGCGCTCGGCCTGACCTCGATCACGGTCGAGGCGCTCGACGTCGTACGAGCTGACCCGCAAGGACAAGCAGCGGGCCAAGAACATGTTCGCGCTCGGCCTGCTGTCCTGGCTCTACCACCGGCCGACCGAGGGCACCGAGCAGCTTCCTGAAGGCCAAGTTCGCGACCAAGCCGCAGATCCTCGAGGCCAACCTGGCCGCGCTGCACGCCGGGCTGGAACTACGGCGAGACGACCGAGGACTTCGCGGTCTCCTACGAGATCGCGCCGGCGCCGGCGCCGGCCGGGCACCTACCGCAACGTCACCGGCAACACCGCGCTCGCCTTCGGGCTGGTCGCGGCCGCGCACCGGGCCGGCCGCCCGCTCGTCCTCGGCGCCTACCCGATCACCCCGGCCAGCGACGTCCTGCACCTGCTGGCCGACGCTGAAGCGGTTCGGGGTCACCACGATCCAGGCCGAGGACGAGATCGCCGGCATCGGCGCGGCGCTCGGTGCGGCGTACGGCGGGGCGATCGGCGTGACCACGACGTCCGGCCCGGCGTCGCGCTCAAGGCCGAGACGATCGGGCTGGCCGTCTCGCTCGAGCTGCCGCTGGTGATCTGCGACATCCAGCGCGGCGGCCCGTCGACCGGGCTGCCGACCAAGACCGAGCAGGCCGACCTGCTGCAGGCGATGTTCGGCCGCAACGGCGAGGCGCCGCTGCCGATCGTCGCGCCGAGCTCGCCGGTCGACTGCTTCGACGCCGCGATCGAGGCGGTGCGGATCGCGACGACCTACCGCACGCCGGTGATGCTGCTCTCCGACGGCTACCTGGCCAACGGCTCGGAGCCCTGGCTGCTGCCCGACGTCGGCGACCTGCCCGACCTGCGGGTCGCCAACGCCGACGGCCCGAACGCCGAGAACGCCGACGGCACAACGGCTTTCCAGCCCTACCTGCGCGACCCGGCGACGCTGGCCCGGCCGTGGGCGCCGCCGGGAACGCCCGGCCTGGAGCACCGGATCGGCGGCATCGAGAAGGCCGACGTGACCGGCGACATCAGCTACGACCCGGACAACCACGACCTGCATGGTCCGGCTGCGCCAGGCCAAGGTCGACGGCATCGCCGCGTCGATCGGGCCGCTCGAGGTCGACGACCCGACCGGCGACGCCGACGTGCTGGTGCTCGGCTGGGGCTCGACCTACGGCCCGATCGCCGCGGCCGACCCGGCTGGTCCGCGGCGCCGGCGGTCGCGGTCGCCCGGGCCCACCTGCGGCACCTGAACCCGTTCCCGGCCAACACCGGCGAGGTGCTCGGCCGCTACCGCCGGGTGCTGGTGCCGGAGATGAACCTGGGCCAGCTCGCCCTGCTGCTGCGGGCCAAGTACCTGGTCGACGCGGTCGGCTACAACCGGGTGCGCGGCCTGCCGTTCATGGCGACCGAGCTGGCCGAGGCCATCACGATGCAGCTCGAGGAGATCCGATGAGCACCGTCGACCTGGGCCTGCCCGGCGCAGCTCGGCCGGCCGGCCTGCTCGGCGTGCCCACGCGTGCCCGACGACGCACCGGCCCAGACCAAGCGCGAGTTCACCTCCGACCAGGAGGTGCGCTGGTGCCCGGGCTGCGGCGACTACGCGATCCTTGCCACGATGCAAGGGTTCCTGCCCGTCGCTCGGGCTGCGCCGCGAGAACATCGTCTTCGTCTCCGGCATCGGCTGCTCGTCGCGCTTCCCCTACTACCTCGACACCTACGGCCTGCACTCGATCCACGGCCGGGCGCCGGCCATCGCGACCGGCCTGGCCGTCTCGCGCCCCGACCTGTCGGTCTGGGTCGTCACCGGCGACGGCGACGCGCTCTCGATCGGCGGCAACCACCTGATCCATGCGTTGCGGCGCAACGTGAACCTCAAGATCCTGCTGTTCAACAACCGGATCTACGGCCTGACCAAGGGCCAGTACTCCCCCACCTCCGAGGTCGGCAAGGTCACCAAGTCGACGCCGGCCGGCAGCGTCGACAACCCGTTCAACCCGATCTCGCTGGCGCTCGGCGCCGAGGCGACCTTCGTGGCCCGCACCATGGACAGCGACCGGGCGCACCTGACCGACGTCCTGCACCCGGGCGGCCGCGCACCGCGGCACGGCGCTGGTCGAGATCTACCAGAACTGCCCGATCTTCAACGACGGCCCGTTCGACGTCCTCAAGGACCGCGACGCAGTCCGCCGCCCGGCTGATCCACCTGCGCGCACGGCGAGCCGATCACGGTCGGCGACGCCGAGGTGCTGGTCCGGCGCGCGGATGGCGGGATCGACGTCGTACCAACGGGTTCCGTCGACGCCAGCCAGGTGCTGCGGCACGACGCCCACAACGAGGACCCGTCGCAGCAGTTCGCCCTGTCCCGGCTCGACGACCCCACGCTGGCCCGGGTGCCGGTCGGCGTCTTCCGCGAGGTCAGCCGACCGACGTACGACGATCTGGTGCGCGTCCCAGGTCGACGAGGCCCAGGAGCGGGCCGGCGGCCCGGCCACCGACGCCGACCTGGCCCAGCTGCTGGCCGGACACGACACCTGGACCGTGGAGGCGTGAGCCGGACTCCACCGGCGGTCGCGAGCGGACGGAGGCCGAGAAGGGCACGGCGTACGGCGCCCTGGCCTTCCTGGTCTGGGGGTCGTTCCCGCTCTACTTCCGGGCCCTCGAGCCGGCCAGCGCGGTCGAGATCCTGCTGCACCGGGTGCTCTGGTCGCTGGTCGTCTGCCTGCTCGTCCTGCGCCGTCACCAAGAACCTGCGCGGCTTCGCCACCGTGCTGCGGACGCCTCGCCTGCTCGCCGCGCTGAGCCTGGCCGCGGTGCTGATCGCGGTCAACTGGGGCGTCTACATCTACGCCGTCAACGACGGCAACGTGGTCGAGGCGTCGCTCGGCTACTTCATCAACCCGCTGCTCACCGTGCTGCTCGGCGTCGCTGGTCCTGCGCGAGCGGCTGCGGCGGCTGCAGTGGGTCGCGGTCGGCGTCGGGCTTCGTGGCCGTCGCTGGTGCTCACCATCGACTACGGCCATCCGCCGTGGATCGCGCTGGTCCTGGCGGCGAGCTTCGGCACCTACGGGCTGGTCAAGAACAAGGTCGGCGGCCAGGTCGAGGCGCTGCCCAGCCTGACGACCGAGACGGCGGTCCTCGCGCCGGTCGCCCTGGGCGTGCTGATCTGGCTGGAGGTGACCGGGCGCGGGTCGTTCGGCCACGCGCGCGCCGTGGCACGGGCTGCTGCTGGCCAGCACCGGCATCGCGACCACGATCCCGCTGGTGCTGTTCGCCGCGGGCGCGCGCCGGGCGCCGCTGTCGACGATGGGGCTGCTGCAGTTCATCACGCCGGTGCTGCAGCTGCTGGCCGGCGTGCTGCTGCTCGGCGAGCACGTGCCCGGCCCGCGCTGGGTCGGCTTCGCGCTGGTCTGGGTCGCGCTGGTGCTGCTGAGCATCGACTCGGTGCGGGCCTCGCAGCCGGGTCGCGGGCCGCACCGAGCCGGACCGAGCGGACCGCGGCCGACCGGCTGGCGGCGGACCGGTCAGCCGTCGCGGGTGACGACGCCCTCGGCCAGCGCGTCCAGGGCGTCCCGCACCGGGCCGGCCGGCAGCGGGTCAGCGCCGCCCGCGCGCCGTCGGCCCAGGCCTGGGTCTGCACCCGGGCCGCCTCCAGCGACGGGTGCACCCGCAGCAGCGCCAGCGCCCGGGCGTGCCGGGCGTCGTCGTGCAGGTCACCGTCGAGCAGCTCGTGCAGCTCGGCGTCGGCCGGGTCGGTCGAGGCCCGGGCCAGCAGCACCGGCAGGGTCGGGACGCCCTCGCGCAGGTCGGTGCCCGGCGTCTTGCCGGACTGCCCGGTCTCCGAGGCCAGGTCGATCAGGTCGTCGGCCAGCTGGAACGCGACGCCGATCCGCTCGCCGTACTCGACCAGCACGTCGACGACCTCGTCCGGGCAGCCGGCGAACTCCGCGCCGAACCGCCCCGACGTCGCGATCAGCGCGCCGGTCTTGTCGGCCAGCACGCCCAGGTAGTGCTCGACCGGGTCCTCGTCCGGCGGCCGGCCCGACCGTCTCGCGGGTCTGCCCGGTGACCAGCCGCTCGAAGGTCGCGCGCCTGCACCTTGACCGCCTCCGGCCCGAGCTCGGCCACGATCGAGGAGGCCCGGGCGAAGAGCAGGTCGCCGGTCAGGATGGCGACCGTGTTGCCGTACTGCGCGTTGGCGCTGGTCGCACCCCGGCGCAGCTCGGCGCTCGTCCATGACGTCGTCGTGGTAGAGCGAGGCCAGGTGGGTCAGCTCGACCACGGCGGCGGCCCGGATCACGTCCGGCCCGGCGCCGCTGCCGAGCTGGCTGGCCAGGACGTCAGCAACGGCCGGAACCGCTTGCCCCCGGCCGTCATCAGGTGCCCGGTCGCGTCGCCGAAGGCCGCGTGCACCTCGCTCGACGGCCCGCCGCGAGCAGCTCCTCGACGTCGTCGAGCCCGCGCCGCAGCGCGGCCTCGAGGGCCGGGTCGTGGGTCGGGAGCGCTCCGGTCGGCGACCGGTCACGGCACGAACAGGGCCGAGTGCGCGGCCAGGTCGAGCACCGGCTGCGGGAAGACGCCGAGGATGACGGTCATCGCCACGCCGATGGTCAGCGCCACCGTGGTCATCGCACTCGGCATGGCGACCGTCGTCGCGTCACCGGTCGGCTCGGAGAAGTACATCAGCACGATGACCCGGACGTAGAAGAACGCGGCGATGGCGCTGGCCACCACACCGACGACGGCCAGCCAGGTCGCGCCGTGCGCCACGGCCGGCGCGAACACCGCGAACTTGGCGGTGAAGCCCGACGTCAGCGGGATGCCGGCGAAGGCCAGCAGGAACAGCGCGAAGATCCCGGCCACCAGCGGGTGCCGCTTGCCCAGCCCGGCCCACTGCGACAGGTGGGTCGCCTCGCCGCCGCTGTCCCGGACCAGGCTGACGACGGCGAACGCACCGATGGTGCTGAACCCGTACGCCGCGAGGTAGAACAGCACGCCGGACACACCGGACTTGTCGAAGGCCAGCACGCCGACGAGGACGAAGCCGGCGTGCGCGATCGAGGAGTAGGCGAGCATCCGCTTGACGTCGGTCTGGGTGATCGCCAGGACCGAGCCGACCAGCATCGTGACGATGGCGACGCCCCAGAGCACCGGCTCCCAGTCCCAGCGCGAGCCGGCGACGCCGACGTAGACGCACGCGCAGGATCGCGCCGAACGCCGCGAGCTTGGTGCAGGCCGCCATGAAGCCGGTGACCGGCGTCGGCGCGCCCTGGTAGACGTCGGGGGTCCACGAGTGGAACGGCACGGCGCCGATCTTGAACAGCAGCCCGATGCCGACCAGGGCCATGCCGGGCAGCAGCAGGCCCTGCGACTGGCGGCCGTCGGTGATGGCCGTCGCGATGTCGCCGAGGTTCAGCGACCCGGCGTACCCGAAGAGCAGGGCACTGCCGAACAGGAAGAACGCCGAGGAGAACGCCCCGAGCAGGAAGTACTTCAGCGACGCCTCCTGCGACAGCAGCCGGCGCCGACGGGCCAGCCCGCACAGGATGTAGAGCGGCAGCGAGAGCACCTCGAGCGCGACGAACATGGTCAGCAGGTCGCCGGCCGCGGGGAACAGCATCATCCCGCCGACGGCGAACAGGGTGAGCGGGAAGACCTCGGTCGAGACCAGGCCGGCGCGGGTGGCGGCGGCCTCGTGCGGCGAGCCGGGGATCGTCGCGCCCTGCGGGGTGAACGCGTCACCGGTCGGGCCGCCGAGGAAGCGCTCGGCCATCGTCAGCACGCCGAGGATGCTCAGCAGCAGCAGCGTGCCCTGCAGGAACAGGGTCGGCCCGTCGACGACGATCGAGCCGGACGCCGTCGAGCCCTTGTCGCCGTTGGCCGCCCGGACGACGGCCACGAACGCGGCGAGCAGGCCGAGGATCGAGACCGCGACCTGGACCGGGTAGCGCATCCGGCGCGGGCGCGAACGCCTCGACCAGCACGCTGACCAGGGCGACGCCGAAGACGATCAGCATCGGCATGGCCAGGCCGTAGTCGATCTTCGGCGCGGGCACGGTGACCGGTGCGGCGCTCACCGGGTGGCCAGGTCGGTGGCGACGCCCGCCACGACCGAGGCGATCACTTGCTCGTCCCTTCAGCGGCGGGCACGACGTGGTCGGCTTCGGGTCGGTCACGCCGACCTGGTGCATCGTCCGGTCGACCGCGGGTGAGATGACGTCGAGCACCGGCTTCGGGAACAGCCCGAGAACGAGCAGGATCGCGATGACCGGCGCCACGACCCAGGCCTCACGGCGGCCCATGTCCGGCGTGCCCTCGACGCCCTCGGGCTTGGGTCCGGTCATCATCCGCTGGTAGGCGAGCAGGATGTAGAGCGCGGCCAGCACGATGCCGGAGACCGCGAAGATCGCCGCCACCTTGTACCGCGAGAACGTGCCCACCAGCACGAGGAACTCGCTGACGAAGCTGGACAGGCCCGGCAGCGCCAGCGAGGACAGCCCGGCGACCAGGAACGTCCCGGCGAGCAACGGCGTGACCCGTTGCCAGCCACCGAAGTCCGCGATCCGGCGCGACCCTCGACGGGAGGCGAGCATGGCCGCGACCAGGAACATCGCCGCGGTCGAGAAGCCGTGGTTGACCATGTAGAGCGTCGCGCCGTTCTGGGCCGACGAGGTCATCGCGAAGATGCCCATCACGATGAAGCCGAAGTGGCTCACCGAGGTGTAGGCGATCAGCCGCATGATGTCGGTCTGGCCGATGGCGAGCAGCGCGCCGTACACGATCGAGATGATGGCGAGCACGATGATCACCGGCGTCGCCCACTTCGCCGCGTCGGGGAAGAGCGGCAGGCAGAGCCGGATCATCCCGAAGGTGCCGACCTTGTCCAGCACGCCGACCAGCAGTACGGCGGTGGCCGGCGGCGCCTCGGCCGCGGCGTCGGGCAGCCAGGTGTGCACCGGCACCATCGGCGCCTTGATCGCGAAGGCGATGAAGAAGCCGAGGAACATCAGCCGGCCCGAGGTCTCGCTGAAGTGCAGGTGCCCGACCAGGCTGGTGAGCAGGAAGCCGTTGTCGCCCTTGGGCCCGGCGAAGTAGACCGCGATGACCGCGACCAGCATCAGCAGGCCGCCGGCCAGGGAGTAGAGCAGGAACTTCACCGCGGCGTACTGGCGCTGCGGCCCGCCGAAGGACCCGATCAGGAAGTAGACCGGGATCAGCATGGCCTCGAAGAAGACGTAGAACAGGAAGACGTCGGTGGCCGCGAAGACGCCGACCATCATCGTCTGCAGCACCAGCATCAGCGCGAGGTAGTTCTGCTGCCGGCCGCCGACCTCGGGCACGTCGTTCCAGGCCGCCAGCAGGCAGACCGGGGTGAGCACCGCGGCCAGCGCGATCAGGACCAGCCCGATGCCGTCGACGCCGAGCGCGTAGCTCACGCCGAACTGCGGGATCCACTGGTGCACCTCGGCGAACTGGAACTGGGTGCTCGAGTTGCGCTTGAACTGCAGCGCCATGATCGACGACCAGGACCAGCGAGGCGAGCGAGGCGGTCGAGCGCGAGCTCGCGGGCCCGGTGGGCCAGGCTGCGCGGCAGGGCGAGCACGACGGCCGCACCCACGAGCGGCACGGCGCCGATGACGGTCAGCCAGGGGAAGCTCATCGGGCCACCGCCAGCGCACCGAGGACGACGACGACGCCGGCCAGCATGGTCAGGGCGTAGGTGCGGACGAAACCGTTCTGCAGCCTGCGCATTCGGGCCGACAGGCCACCGACCAGCGCCGCCAGGCCACCCACCGCGCCGTCCACTCCCTTGCCGTCGACGAAGACCAGCGACCGGGTGAGGTACTCCCCGGGACGCATCAGCAGGGCCTCGTTGATCTGCGTCCTGGTAGAGGTCCTGGCGGGCGGCGCGGGTCAGGACCGAGCCGGCCGGTGCGACCTCGGGCACGTCCTGGCGCAGGTACATCGACCCAGGCCAGGCCGAGCGCCGACGAGCACCAGCACGATGGTCAGCCACGGGCAGCACGCCGGCCGAGATCACCGGGTCGGACTCGGGCGCCTCACCGACCACCGGCGCCAGCCAGTGGTTGATCGCGTGGGTGGCGCCGAGCAGCGCACCGAGCCCGGCCGAGCCGATGGCCAGGATGATCATCGGCACCGTCATCAGGGCCGGCGACTCGTGCGGGTGCTGCTTGGGCTTCTCGGTCCAGCGCTTCTTGCCGTGGAAGGTCATGAAGAACAGCCGGGACATGTAGAACGCCGTGATGCCGGCGCCGAGCAGCGCGGCCAGGCCGAAGACCCACGGCCGCCAGCCGCTCGCCGTCGAACGCCGCCTCGATGATCTTGTCCTTGCTCCAGTAGCCGGAGAACGGCGGCACGCCGAGGATGGCCAGCCAGCCCAGCGCCGAAGGTCACCCAGGTGATCATCATGAAACTGCGCAGCCCGCCGAACCGGCGCATGTCGACCTGGTCGTTCATCCCGTGCATGACCGAGCCGGCGCCGAGGAACATCCCGGCCTTGAAGAAGCCGTGGGTCAGCAGGTGGAAGATCGCGAACGCGTAGCCGACCGGGCCGAGCCCGGCGGCCAGCGTCATGTAGCCGATCTGGCTCATCGTCGAGGCGGCCAGCGCCTTCTTCATGTCGTCCTTGGCGCAGCCGACGATCGCCCCGAACAGCAACGTGATCGCGCCGACGATGACGACGCCGAGCCGGGCGTTCGGCGCCTGGTCGAAGACCGGGCTCGACCGGACGATCAGGTAGACGCCGGCGGTCACCATCGTTGCGGCGTGGATCAGCGCGGACACCGGCGTCGGGCCGGCCATCGCGTCGCCGAGCCAGGACTGCAGCGGGAACTGCGCCGACTTGCCGCAGGCGCCGAGCAGCAGCAGCAGCCCCATCGCGGTCGCGACTGCCGGTCGACATCGACCCGGCACCCGCGAACACGCCGGCGAAGTCGACCCGGCCGAACGTCGCGAACATCAGCATGATCGCCAGGGCCAGGCCGATGTCACCGACCCGGTTGACCACGAACGCCTTCTTGGCCGCCGTCGCGTAGACCGGGTTGTAGTTCCAGAAGCCGATCAGCAGGTACGACGCGAGGCCCACGCCCTCCCAGCCGACGAACAGCAGCAGGTAGCTGTCGGCCAGGACCAGCAGCAGCATCGAGGCCACGAACAGGTTGAGGTAGGCGAAGAACCGGCGCCGGTCCGGGTCGTGCTCCATGTAGGCCACGGAGTAGACGTGGATCAGCGACCCGACGAAGGTCACCAGCAGCACGAACGCCATCGACAGCGGGTCGATCCGCAGGCCGGCGTCGACCGAGAACGAGCCGGCCGGGATCCAGTTGAACAGGTGCTGGTCGAAGGCCCGGCCGTCGGACGGCTTGTTGACCATCGCGACGTACATCACGGCGGCGATCACGAAGCCGATCCAGGGCACCACGGTGCCGAGCGACGTGGCCCCAGCTGTCGGTGCGGCGCCCGCCGACCAGCAGGATGCCCGCGCTCAGCAGCGGCAGCGCGACGAGCAGCCAGGTCAGCGTGAACGCCCCGGTGGCGTGCTGCACCTGCTGCGCGCCCTGTGCGCCGTGAACTGCCGGTGCAGCGAAGGCGGTGGTGAGGGTCATCATCGTCCTCTCAGAGCTGCCTTCACAGCTTCAGCAAGTCTGCGTCGTCGACGGACACCGATCGGCGGGCGCGGAAGATCGTCATGATGATCGCCAGGCCCACGACGACCTCGGCGGCGGCCACCACCATCACGAACAGCGCGACGACCTGACCGTCGAGCGTGCCCTGGATCCGGGCGAACGTGACGAACGCCAGGTTGGTCGCGTTGAGCATCAGCTCGACGCCCATGAAGACGATGATCGCGTTGCGCCGCAACAGAACCGTGGTCGCGCCGATCGCGAACAGGATGGTCGAGAGGTAGATGTAGTTCATCAGGTTCATCGCTGCCGCCCCTCCTCGACCTCGCGCTCGATGGCCGCGGTCGCCTCTTCGTACGCCGCCGTGGGCAGGTTCTGCGCGCGGGCGGTGAGCACCCGGGAGACCGAGGCCTCGGCGGGCGAGCCGTCCGGCAGCAGGGCCGGGGTGTCGACCGCGTTGTGCCGGGCGTAGACACCCGGTGCCGGCAGGCCGGCCTGGTAGGGGCCGCGCTCGGCGAACCGGCGCTTGCGACGCGGAGCGCTGGGTCACCTTTTCGGTCGAGCCGCTCGCGGTGGGCCAGCACCATCGCGCCGAGCGCGGCGGTGATCAGCAGGGCGCTCGTGACCTCGAAGGCCCAGACGTACTTGCCGAAGATCAGGACGGCCAGGCCGCTGACGTTGCCGCCCTCGTTGGCCCGGGTCAGCCCGACCGGCCGCCCGACGGTGAAGTCGCCGACCGCGCCGATCAGCAGGATCGCCAGGCCCGAGGCCGAGCAGGACGCCGACCCAGCGCTGGCCCTTGATCGTCTCGACGAGGGAGTCCGAGGAGTCGACGCCGACCAGCATCAGGACGAACAGGAACAGCATCATCACCGCGCCGGTGTAGACGAACACCTGCACGATGCCGAGGAACTCGGCGCCCTGGATGACGTAGAAGATGCCCAGGATCACCATGACCAGCGCGACCGAGATCGCCGCGTGCACGGCCTTCTTGGCGAACAGCAGGCCGAGCGCCGCGACCACCGAGATGGTCGCGAGGATCCAGAAGAACACCGCCTCCGCCGTACCGGCCTCGGCGCCACCGGTGGAGTGCGCGACCAGCGCGGCGACGTTGGCGCTCACGCTGTGCCCTCGTCGACGGCGGCATCTGCGGCACCTGCGGCATCTGCCGCGCTGCCCGCCGCGGGATGCGCGTTGACCCACTGCTGCTGGGCCGGCATCGCCGCGTCGACCTTGCCCTGGTAGTAGTCGCGCTCCTCCATCCCCGGCACCATCGGGTGCGGCGCGGGGATCATGCCGGCCTGGACCGGCGCGAGCAGCTGGTCCTTCTCGAAGATCAGCGCGGCCCGGCTGTGGTCGGCCAGCTCGTACTCGTTGGTCATCGTGAGCGCGCGGGTCGGGCAGGCCTCGATGCACAAGCCGCAGAAGATGCAGCGCAGGTAGTTGATCTGGTAGACGCGGCCGTAGCGCTCGCCGGGCGAGTAGCGGCCGCCGCCGCCCTCGGTGTCGTCGTTGTCCGCGCCCTCGACGAAGATCGCGTCGGCCGGGCAGGCCCAGGCGCACAGCTCGCAGCCGACGCACTTCTCCAGCCCGTCCGGGTGCCGGTTGAGCTGGTGCCGGCCGTGGAACCGCGGTGCCGTCGGCCGCTTGACCTCGGGGTACTCCTCGGTCTCGAGCTTGCGGAACATCGTGGAGAAGGTCACGCCGAAGCCGGCGACCGGCGCCAGCCAGTCGCCGAGCTTCTTCCTCTGCTGGTCAGCCACCGGACACCTCTGCGTCTTCCTCATCGCGCGCTGGTTCGGCCGTGATCGCGCCGGCCGGCTCGGCCGAGCCCAGTGAGCCGACTGCGCCGGCCGAGCCCACCGGACCGGCGGTCACGAGCAGGGTCTGCCCGGGCAGCGGCGGCACCGGATGACCACCCGCGAACGGGTCGACCTCGCCCGACGGCCAGGCGTACTTGGTCTTGGGGTCCTCGCCCTGCGGGATGAAGTACGTCGCCACGATGAGGATCAGACCGCCGATCCCGATGACCAGCAGGATGTTGCGCCGGCCGTGCTCGGTGAAGATCTGCATGTAGTGGATGACCGACATGCAACACGATCCAGAGCAGCGAGGCCGGGATCAGCACCTTCCAGCCGAACCGCATGAACTGGTCGTAGCGCACCCGCGGCAGCGATCCCGCGCAGCCAGACGAAGAAGAACAGGAACATCCACAGCTTGATGACGAACCAGATCAGCGGGAACCAGCCCGAGTTGGCGTGCGACCAGAGGCTGATCGGCCAGGGGGCCCGCCAGCCGCCGAGGAACATCGTCGTGGCGAGCGCCGAGACGGTGACCATGTTGACGTACTCGGCGAGGAAGAACAGCGCGAACTTCAGCGAGCTGTACTCGGTGTGGAAGCCACCGGTCAGCTCGCCCTCGCCCTCGGCCAGGTCGAACGGCAGCCGGTTGGTCTCCCCGACCATCGTCACGATGTAGACGCCGAAGGCGAAGAACAGCGGCATGATGTACCAGGTGTCCTTCTGCCCGTTGACGATCTGCGAGGTCGACATCGACCCGGCGTACAGGAAGACGGAGACCAGGCTCAGCGCCATCGCGATCTCGTAGGAGATCACCTGCGCCGATGAGCGCAGGGCGCCCAGCAGTGGGTACGTCGACCCGGATGACCAGCCGCCGAGCAGGATGCCGTAGACCCCGATCGAGGCCACCGCCAGGATGAACAGCACTGCGACGGGGGTGTCGGACAGCTGCAGTGGCACATGGTGGCCGAACAGGTTGACCGTCGGGCCGAGCGGGATCACCGCGAACGAGACGAAGCACATCGCCGCCGCGATCCCGGGCGCGAGGATGAAGACGATCTTGTCCGCGCCCTTGGGGATGATGTCTTCCTTGAGGGCCAGCTTCACGCCGTCGGCGAGGGTCTGCAGCAGGCCGAACGGCCCGGCCCGGTTGGGTCCGGGGCGCTGCTGCATGCGGCCGATCACCCGGCGCTCGAACCAGATCACCAGCAGGGTCGTCACGACGCAGGAAGACGAAGATCGCCAGCGCCTTGATCAGGACGGTCCACCAGGTGTCCTCGGCGAAGCTGACGGCCGGGCCGTCGACGGCCGGGACGAGCGTGGCGAGGGAGCTCATCCGACACCTCCCTCATGGCTCTGACCGGACAGCTCGGGCTGGAGGTCCGTGCCGGCCGGGGCGAGGTCGACGACCGCGCCGGACCCGACCCGCAGGCTCTCGTAGCACGGTGCTGGACTGCGAGTTCGTCGGCAGCCAGACGACGAAGTCGGGCAGCTCGTCGATGACGACCGGCAGCGTGATCCGGCCGGCGGCGGTCGAGACCACGAGTCCGGCGCCGTCGGCCACACCCACCTCGGCCGCCGTCGCCGCGGAGAGCCGGGCCACCGGGCGGGTGGCCGTGCCGGCCAGGTAGGGCTCGCCGTCCTGCAGCCGACCGTTGTCGAGCAACAACCGCCAGGTCGCCAGGACGGCCTGACCGGTGTGCGGCTCCAGCGGCTCACCGGGTGCCTCGTCCGGCGCCGCGACCCGGTCGCCGTCCCAGGCGCCGAGCGAGGCCAGCTCGGCCCGCACGGAGGCCAGGTCGCGCAGCCCGAGCCGGACGTCCATCTGGTCGGCCAGCAGGTCGACCGCGCGGTAGTCGCTGATCGCGCTGGAGCTCAGCACCGGCGCGAACGGGCGGGCCCGGCCCTCCCAGTCGAGGAAGGTGCCGCCCTTCTCCTCGGCGGCCGCGACCGGCAGGACGACGTCGGCCAGCTGGGTCACGTCGCTGTGCCGGATCTCGAGCGAGACGACGAACCCGGCCGCCTGGATGGCGGCCAGTGCGGCCTGCGGGTCGGTCAGGTCCGCGGGGTCGACGCCGCCGATCGACCAGGCCACCGAGCTCTCCCGCACGCGGCCGCGGCCAGGATGCCGTCGGTGTCCCGGCCGGGCGCGGCCGGGCACATCCGTTGTCTCCCAAGCGGTCTGCAGGTCGACCCGGGCGGCGGCGTCGGCCACCGGACGGCCGCCGGGCAGCAGGTTGGGCAGGGCGCCCGCCTCGAGGGCGCCGCGCTCACCGGCCCGGCGCGGCACCCAGGCCAGCCGGGCGCCGGTGGTCTCGGCCACCGCGCCGGACGTCGCTGAGCGTCCCGCGGCGGCGGCCGCCCGCTCGCCGACCAGGACGATCGAGTCGCCGGCGGCGAGCAGGTCGGTGACGTCCTTGACCTCGGAGTTGCCGCGCTCGATCGCGGACAGCACCTCGGCCTCGGTGCCCCGGGGCGGCCGAGACCAGCTCGCCGGACAGCTTGGTCAGCCCGCGGGTCGCCCACGGCGCGAGCGAGATGACCTTCGTGCCGTGCGTCGCGGACCGCCTTGCGCAGCCGCAGGAAGACGATCGGCGACTCCTCCTCGGGCTCGAACCCGACGAGCAGCACGGTCGTGGCGGCCTCGAGGTCGGCGTAGGTCACGGCGCCGGTCGCCGGCGAGGTGCCGACGACTGTCGAGCCGAGGAAGGCCGCCTCCTCGGCCGAGTGGGCGCGGGCCCGGAAGTCGATGTCGTTGGTGCCCAACGCAACCCGGGCGAACTTGGCGTAGGCGTAGGCGTCCTCGTGGGTCACCCGGCCCCCGACCAGTACGCCGACGCCCTTGGCCTTGGCCGCCTCGAGCCCGCGCGCCGCGACCTCCAGCGCCTCGGGCCACGAGGCGACCCGCAGCTCGCCGAGGTGCCTCGTCGCGCACCATCGGGTGGGTGATCCGGTCGGCCGCCCGGGAGTAGGTGAAGGCCCAGCGGCCCTTGTCGCAGTTCCACTCCTCGTTGACCAGCGGCTCGTTGCCGGCCAGCCGGCGCAGCACCTGGCCGCGGCGGTGGTCGCTGCGGATCGAGCAGCCGGACGCGCAGTGCTCGCAGATCCCCGGGCGGGAGACCAGGTCGAACGGCCGGGACCGGAACCGGTACGCCGCACCGGTCAGCGCGCCGACCGGGCAGATCTGCACGGTGTTGCCGGAGAAGTAGCTCTCGAACGGCTTGGCCTCGTAGATCCCGACCTGCTGCAGGGCGCCGCGCTCGATCAGCTCGATGAACGGGTCGCCGGCGATCTGGGCCGAGAACCGGGTGCAGCGCGCACACAGGACGCAGCGCTCGCGGTCGAGCAGCACCTGGCTGGAGATGTTGATCGGCTTGGGATAGGTCCGCTTGACGTCCTCGAACCGGGAACCGGGCGGCCGTGCGACATCGCCTGGTTCTGCAGCGGGCACTCGCCGCCCTTGTCGCAGACCGGGCAGTCCAGCGGGTGGTTGATCAGCAGCAGCTCCATCACGCCCTGCTGGGCCTTGTCGGCGACCGGCGACGTCACCTGGGTCTTGACCACCATGCCCGGCGGTGACCTCGATGGTGCACGAGGCCTGCGGCTTGGGCATCGGCCGCAGCTGGCCGTCCGGGCCGGGCGTCGCGATGTCGACCAGGCACTGGCGGCAGGCGCCGACCGGCTCGAGCAGCGGGTGGTCGCAGAACCGCGGGATCTCGACGCCGACCTCCTCGGCGGCCCGGATCACCAGCGTGCCCTTGGGCACCGAGACCTCGGCGCCGTCGATCGATCAGCGTGACCAGGTCGGCGGGCCGCGGCGCCGCTCCCGGCTTCGGCGGTGACGGTCATAGGCGGTCACCGCTTCGGTCTGGGCGAACAGGGTCGAGGCCCTCGGGTCGAACGGGCAGCCACCCTCGGTCTGGTGCCGCACGTACTCGTCGCGGAAGAACCGGATGCTGGAGGCGATCGGGCTCACCGCGCCGTCACCCAGAGCGCAGAACGAGCGACCGAAGATGTTGTCGCCGATGTCCAGCAGCTTGTCGATGTCCTCGTCGGTGCCTTGGCCGTGCTCGATCCGGTGCAGGATCTGCTTGAGCCAGTAGGTGCCCTCGCGACACGGCGTGCACTTGCCGCAGGACTCGTGCGCGTAGAAGTCGGTCCAGCGGTAGGTCGCACGGACCACGCAGGTCGTCTCGTCGAAGATCTGCAGCGCCCGGGTGCCCAGCATCGAGGCCGGGGCGTCGGGGTTGTCCGGGGTGACCGGCGCGCTGACCGACTCGAAGTCCAGCGGCACGTCGAGATGCTTGTCAGTCAACAACGGTGTGGACGAACCCCCCGGCGTCCAGAACTTCAGCTTCTTGCCGCCGCGCATCCCGCCGGCCATGTCGAGCAGCTCGCGCAGCGTGATGCCGAGCGGTGCTTCGTACTGGCCCGGGCCGGGTCACGTGACCGGACAGGCTGAACAGGCCGAAGCCCTTGGACCGCTCGGTGCCCATCGAGGCGAACCAGTCGGCGCCCTTGCGGACGATGAACGGCACCGACGCGATCGACTCGACGTTGTTGACGACCGTCGGCCGGGCGTAGAGGCCGGCGACGGCCGGGAACGGCGGCTTGAGCCGCGGCTGGCCGCGGCGTCCCTCGAGCGAGTCGAGCAGCGCGGTCTCCTCGCCACAGATGTAGGCCCCGGCGCCCGCGTGCACGGTGATCTCCAGGTCGAAGCCCGAGCCGAGGATGTTCTTGCCGAGGTAGCCCTTGGCCTTGGCCTCCTCGACCGCGCGCAGCAGCCGGCGGTAGACGTGCAGCACCTCGCCGCGCACGTAGATGAAGGCGTGGTTGCAGCCGATCGCGATGGCCGTGATGATCACGCCCTCGATCAGGAACTGCGGCGTGGCCAGCATGAGCGGGATGTCCTTGCAGGTGCCCGGCTCGGACTCGTCGGCGTTGACCACGAGGTAGCGCGGCCCGCCGTCGGGCGGCGGCAGGAAGCCCCACTTCATGCCGGTCGGGAAGCCGGCGCCGCCGCGGCCGCGCAGGCCGGAGTCCTTGAGCGCCTGGACGAGGTCGGCCTGCGGCATGTCGAGCGCCTGGCGCAGCGCGACGTAGCCGTCGTGGCGCTCGTAGGTCTCCATCGTCCAGGACTGCGGGTCGTCCCAGAACTCGGTGAAGATCGGGGTGAGCGTCGTCGGCTCGCCGGTCATGACTGCCCGTCCTTCCGCTTCGTGGTGCGCTTGCGGGGGGCGCGTCCGGACTGACCGGCGGATGCCGCGTCGTGGGCGCTGGGAGCGTCCGGGTCGGCCACGTGCTCCGTCGGCGATCTGCTCGACCGGGACGACCGGCGCCCGAGCCCGAGCCGGCCAGAACCGTTGGTACGACGGGAGTCCCCGTCGTACAGGCCGGCGAACGGACCAGCCGCGCTGGCGGGCCAGCTTGAGCCCCTCGAGGGTCGCGCCGTTGGCGCCCACGCCCTCGTCGGCCCGGCCGTCGTCGAAACCGGCCAGCACCCGGGACATCTGCTTGAACGTGCACACCGTGTTGGCGCCGCGGGTCGGGACGAGCGGCTTGTCGGCCTTGATGTCGTCGACCAGCCGGCGGGCGGTGGTCGGGGTCTGGTTGTCGAAGAACTCCCAGTTGACCATCAGCACCGGCGCGAAGTCGCAGGCCGCGTTGCACTCGACCCGCTCGAGGGTGATCTTGCCGTCGTCGGTCGTCTCGTCGTGGTCGACGCCGAGGTAGTCGGACAGCTCGTCGAAGATCTGGTCGCCGCCCATGACCGCGCACAGCGTGTTGGTGCAGACGCCGACGGTGTAGTCGCCGTTGGGGTGCCGCTTGTACTGCGTGTAGAAGGTCGCGACGCCGGACACCTCGGCCGTCGTCAGGTCCAGCAGGTCGGCGCAGAGCTCGATGCCGCGCGGGCTGACGTAGCCCTCCTCGCTCTGCACCAGGTGCAGCAGCGGCAGCAGCGCCGACCGGGCCTGCGGGTAGCGCGCGATGACCTCGGCGGCCTCGGCGCGCAGCCGCTGCGTCGACCTCGGGTGCGAAGGTCACCGGTCCACGCCTCCCATCACGGGGTCGATCGAGGCGACGGCGACGATGACGTCGGCGATCTGGCTGCCCTCGCACATCGCCGCGGTCGCCTGCAGGTTGTTGAACGACGGGTCGCGGAAGTGCGCGCGGTAGGGCCGGGTGCCACCGTCGCTGACCAGGTGCACGCCGAGCTCGCCCTTGGCCGACTCGACCGCCTGGTAGACCTGGCCGGCCGGCACCCGGAAGCCCTCGGTCACCAGCTTGAAGTGGTGGATCAGGGACTCCATCGAGGTGCCCATGATGTTCTTGATGTGGTCGAGGGAGTTGCCCAGGCCGTCGCTGCCGAGGGCGAGCTGGGCCGGCCAGGCGATCTTCTTGTCCTCGACCATCACCGGGCCGTCGAGGTGCTGCAGCCGGTCGGCGGCCTGCTCGACGATCTTGAGCGACTCGTGGATCTCGTCCAGCCGGACGCAGAGCCGGCCGTAGGCGTCGCAGCTCTCCCGGGTGATGACGTCGAAGTCGTAGGTCTCGTAGCCGCAGTACGGCGTCCAGCTTGCGCAGGTCGTGCGGCAGGCCGGTCGCCCGCAGCACCGGGCCGGTGATGCCGAGGGCGATGCAGCCGGTGAGGTCGAGGTAGCCGACGTCGACGGTGCGGCCCTTGAGGATCGGGTTCTCCAGCAGCAGCAGCTCGAGCTCGCGGACGCCCTTGCGGACCGCCGGGACCATGTCGCGGATCCGGTCGATCGCGCCGCTCGGGGTGTCCTGCGAGACGCCGCCCGGACGGATGTAGGCGTTGTTCATCCGCAGGCCGGTGATCAGCTCGATCACCGCGAGGATCCGCTCGCGCTCGCGGAAGCCGACCGTCATGACGGTCGTCGCGCCCATCTCCATGCCGCCGGTGGCCAGCGCCACCAGGTGCGAGGAGATCCGGGTCAGCTCCATCATCAGGACCCGGATCACGCTGGCCCGCTCGGGGATCTGGTCGGTGACGCCGAGCAGCCTCTCGACGGCGAGGCAGTAGGCCGTCTCCTGGAACATCGGCGTCAGGTAGTCCATGCGGGTGCAGAACGTGACGCCCTGGGTCCACGTCCGGTACTCCATGTTCTTCTCGATGCCCGGTGTGCAGGTAGCCGATGCCCGCCCGGGTCTCGGTCACCGTCTCGCCGTCGATCTCGAGGATCAGCCGGAGCACGCCGTGGGTCGACGGGTGCTGCGGGCCCATGTTGACGACGATCCGCTCCTCGCCGAGCGAGGCGGCCTCGTCGACGACGTCGTCCCAGTCGCCGCCGAAGGCGTTGACGACGTGGCCCTCGGTCGGGCCCTCCTCGGTGGCGATGCCGTACGGGTCGCTGGTCGGCCGCCGTCGACGAAGGCCGCGTCCTCGGGGGACAGGTCGTCGACGATCGGATGTCCATGTCCGTGCTCGTGCTGCTGCTCGTGGCTGCTGCTCATCAGCTGTACGACCTCCGCTGGTCCGGCGGTGGGATCTCGGCGCCCTTGTACTCCACCGGGATGCCGCCGAGCGGGTAGTCCTTGCGCTGCGGGTGGCCCGGCCAGTCGTCCGGCATCAGGATCCGGGTCAGCGCCGGGTGGCCGTCGAAGACGATCCCGAACATGTCCCAGGTCTCGCGCTCGTGCCAGTCGTTGCCGGGGTAGACCGACACGACCGACGGGATGTGCGGGTCGCTGTCCGGCGCCACGACCTCGAGCCGGATCCGCTTGCCGCCGTTGGTGATCGAGAGCAGGTGGTAGACCGCGTGCAGCTCGCGGCCGGTCTCGTCCGGGTAGTGGACTCCGCTCACGCCGGTGCAGATCTCGAACCGCAGGTCGGGCTGGTCGCGCAGCTGCCGGGCGACGTCGAGCAGGTGCGTCCCGCCGGACGAACAGGGTCAGCTCGCCGCGGTCGACCACCGCCTTCTCGATCGCATCCCCGTACGCCGCACCGCCGGCCGCGTCGAGGGCCGAGACCAGCGAGTCGGCCAGCGTCGTCGTACCAGCCGCCGTACGGTCGCTCGGCCGGTGCCGGCATCGCGATGGTGCGGGACAGGCCGCCGTAGCCGGAGGTGTCGCCGGAGCCGCGGGCGCCGAACATGCCCTGCCGGACGCCGACGACCTCGGCTTGGCGTCGGTCGTCGCGACCTCACTGGTGGGCGGCTCCTGCAGGCGCGGGTCGGCGTCGCCGGTCTTGGGCGTGTCCGGGGTGCCACCCTTGCCGTCGAGGCCCGGGGTGCTGTCGCTCACGCGAGCAGTCCCTTCATCTGCGAGGTCGGGGTGGCCTTGAGCGCGGCCTCCTCGGCGGCGCGGGCCGCCTTCTCGCGGTTGACGCCCAGCGGCATCGCCTGGATCTGCTCGTGCAGCGTGATGATCGCGTGCAGCAGCATCTCCGGCCGCGGCGGACAGCCCGGCAGGTAGACGTCGACCGGCACGATGTGGTCGACGCCCTGGACGATCGCGTAGTTGTTGAACATGCCGCCCGAGGACGAGCAGACGCCCATCGAGATGACCCACTTGGGCTCGGACATCTGGTCGTAGACCTGACGCAGGACCGGGGCCATCTTCTGGCTGACCCGGCCGGCGACGATCATCAGGTCGGCCTGGCGGGGCGTCGCGCTGAACCGCTCCATGCCGAACCGGGCGATGTCGTAGTCCGGCGTGCCGACGGCCATCATCTCGATCGCGCAGCAGGCCAGGCCGAAGGTCGCCGGCCAGACCGAGCTCTTGCGCATGTAGCCCGCGAGCTTCTCGACCGTCGTCAGCAGGAAGCCGGCGGGGAGCTTCTCTTCGATACCCATCGTCAGCTCAGTCCCACGCTCAGTCCCATTCCAGGCCGCCGCGGCGCCAGACATAGGCGTACGCGACGAAGACCGTGACGATGAACAGCACCATCTCGACCAGGGCGAACAGGCCCAGCCGGTTGAACGCGACCGCGAACGGGAAGAGGAAGACGCCCTCGATGTCGAAGACGATGAAGAGCATCGCCGTCAGGTAGTACTTGACCGGGAACCGGCCGCCGCCGGCCGCATGCGGCGTCGGCTCGATGCCGCACTCGTAGGCGTCCAGCTTGGCCCGGTTGTAGCGCTTGGGCCCGGAGAACGTCCCAGCGCCGATGGAGAAGACCGCGAAGCCCGCTCCGATGGCGAACAGAACGAGGATCGGCACATAGGGGTTGTTCATGCCGGGCCTGCTCCCCTCTGGTCATTCACACCGTCGATCGAGCCGTGCGTCATCCTAGGGGCGGGCTTCGCAGCGGCCATCAGGCGGCCGGGGCGATCTTGCTCAGGCCGGTGATGATCCGGTCCATGGCGTCGCCACCGTGCGGCTCGGCCAGGTTGGCCAGGAGCTTCAGGACGAAGCGCATGAGCATCGGCCGCGGCATGCCGTAGCGGGTCGCGATCCGCATCACCTCGGGGTGCCCGATCAGGCTCACGAACACCCGGCCGAGCGTGTAGTAGCCGCCGAGGCTGGCCTTCATCACCCGTGGGTAGGCCTCCAGCGCCCGCTCGCGCTGGGCGTCGGTCGTCCGGTTGAGCGCCTGCACCAGCACGTCGGCCGCCGAGCCGGCCGGACTCCATCGCGTAGGCGATGCCCTCGCCGTTGAACGGGTTGACCATGCCGCCCGCGTCGCCGACGAGCAGCAGGCCCCGGGTGTAGTGCGGCTGCCGGTTGAAGCCCATCGGCAGCGCCGCGCCGCGGATCGGCCCGATCTGGTTCTCGTCGGTGTAGCCCCACTCCTCGGGCAGGCCGGCGACCCAGCGCTTCAGCAGCTCGCGGTAGTCGACCTTGCCGAACTGGGCTGGTCGTGTTGAGGGCGCCGAGCCCGACGTTGCTGGTGCCGTCGCCGACGCCGAAGATCCAGCCGTAGCCGGGCAGCAGGACGTCCTTGCCCTTGTCGTCCGTGGCCCACAGCTCGAGCCAGGACTCGAGCCAGTCGTCGTCGTGCCGCGGGCTGGTGAAGTAGGTCCGGACCGCCACGCCCATCGGCCGGTCGTCGCGCTTGGTCAGCCCGAGGGACAGCGAGAGCCGGCTGGAGTTGCCGTCGGCCGCGACGACCACCGGCGCCCGGTAGGACCGCTCCGGCCCGCCGGCCTGGCCGTTGTCGTCGACCGGTCGGGCGGTGACGCCGACGACCCGGCCGGTGCGCTCGTCCAGGACCGGGCCGGTCACCGAGGTGCGCTCGAGCAGCCGTACGCCGGCCTTCTCCGCGTGCCGGACCAGCGCCTCGTCGAAGTCCAGCCGGGGCCGGACCAGGCCGTAGTCGGGGAACGACGCCAGCTCGGGCCAGGGCAGCTGCAGCCGGACGCCGCCGCCGATCACGCGCAGGCCGTGGTTCTTGATCCAGCCGTCCTCCTCGCGGGTCGGGATGCCGAGCGCGATCAGCTCCTTCACCGCCCGCGGGGTCAGCCCGTCGCCGCAGACCTTCTCGCGCGGGAACGCGGACTTCTCCAGCAGCAGGACGTCGAGGCCCGCCGCCGCCAGGTAGGCCGCCGTCGTCGAGCCGGCCGGGCCCGGCGCCGACGACGATGACGTCGGCGCGTCGAGTCGGCCGGCTGGGAGGTCTCCGGCCCGGCGGTTCGGTGCTAGCGGTCTGGCTCACTGTCCCTGCCGATCGTGCTGCGGCTGACGCCTCGGTTGCCTGGTTTCGTGCGCTTGTGAACGGAATCACGAAGGCCGTTCCGCAGTCTAGGCCCCGCCTGCGCTCAACACGAGTGCAGGTCCCGTTCGCGCAGATCGGTCGCCGCAGACCCGCTGGAGGGGTCGATCGCGACCACTGTTCGCAGCCGTCAGGCGGTGGCGCGGTGCAGCGCGACGATGCCGCCGGACAGGTTGCGCCACTCGACGCCGGTCCAGCCGGCCGCCCCGATCCGGGCGGCCAGGGCCCGCTGGTCCGGCCAGGCCTGGATCGACTCGGCCAGGTAGACGTAGGACTCCGGGTTGGAGCTGACCCGCCGGGCCACGGTCGGCAGCAGCCGCATCAGGTACTCGACGTACACGGTCCGGAACGGCCGCCACGACCGGGTGGCGAGAACTCGCAGACGACCAGCCGCCCGCCCGGCCGGGTCACCCGGTGCAGCTCGCCCAGCGCCGCGTCGATGTCGACCACGTTGCGCAGCCCGAAGGACATCGTCACCGCGTCGAAAGCGTCGTCCTGGAACGGAAGCCGCGTCGCGTCGGCCGCCGCGAACGGCAGGTCGGCCCGGCGCCCGTGCCCCACCCGCAGCATGCCCAGGCTGAAGTCAGCGGCCACCACGCGCACCCCCGCGTCGTGGAACGGCTCGCTGCTCGTGCCGGTGCCGGCCGCCAGGTCGAGGACGGTCTGCCCCGGCCGGGCGTCGACGGCCCGGGCGACCGCCCGCCGCCACAGCCGGTCCTGCCCCAGCGACAGCACGTCGTTGGTCAGGTCGTAGCGGGCCGCGACCCCGTCGAACATCGCCGCGACCTCGCCGGGCTGCTTGTCGAGGTTGGCGCGGTTCATGGCGCCATCTTCCCCCGCGTCAGCGGGACCGTCGGCACCGACCTACGCTGGCCCGGTGACTTCCGAGCCGCTGCCGCGCAGCGCCGCGGCGCCGCTCGTGGCGCGCACGGTCGAGATCCCGGACCCGGGCCCGCTCGTCGACCTGCTCCCCGGCGGGCCGGACGACGTGAGCTGGGTCCGCCGCGGCGAGGGCCTGGTCGGCTGGGGCCGCGCCGCCACGTGCCACACCGGCGGTGCCGACCGGTTCGCCGATGCCCAGCCTGGTGGCGGGACATCAGCGCGACCGCGGTCGTCCGCGACGAGGTCGGCCTGCCGGGCACCGGACCGGTCGCGTTCGGCTCGTTCTCCTTCGACGCGACGTCGCCGCCGCGGCAGCGCCCTCGTCGTACCAGAGGTCGTCGTCGGGCGGCGCGGCAAACGCTGGTGGGTCACCTCGATCAGCGCGGCGGCCGAGTCGGGCGCGGTGCCTCCCTCGCCCGCGCCGCTCATCGCCGACCCGGCCGCCGCGGCGCCGGTCGACGTCCGGTACGCCGACGGCGCCCTGTCCGTCGGCCCAGTGGGAGAGCGCCGTCGCCGTTGCGGTGCAACGGATCGCGGCCGGCGAGCTGGACAAGGTCGTGCTCGCCCGCGACCTCGAGGCGCGGTCCGCGACGCCCGGTCGACCCGCGCTGGCTGCTGCGCGGCCTCGTCGCCTCGCTACCCCGGCACCTGGGTCTACCAGGTCGACGGCCTGGTCGGTGCGACCCCCGAGCTGCTCTGCCGCCTCGAGCGCGGGCTGGTCACCTCGCGGGTCCTGGCCGGCACGATCCGGCGCACCGGCGACGACGACCACGACCTGGCGCTCGCCGGCTCGCTGGCCCGGTCGAGCAAGGACCTCGAGGAGCACGAGTACGCCGCAGCATCGGTCGCCGAATCCCTTGCGCCGCACTGCTCTTCGCTCAACCTGCCCGAGTCGCCGTTCGTCCTGCACCTGCCCAACGTCATGCACCTGGCGACCGACATCGCCGGCGTCGTCGCCGACGGCTCGTCCTCGCTCGAGCTGGCCGAAGCGCTGCACCCCTCGGCCGCGGTCTGCGGCACGCCGACCGACGTCGCCCGCGACGCTGATCCTCGAGCTGGAGGCGCATGGACCGCGGCCGCTACGCCGGGCCGGTCGGCTGGCTCGACGCCACCGGCGACGGCGAGTGGGGAATCGCCTTGCGCTGCGCGGAGATCGACCCGACCGACGGCGCCCGGCTGCGGCTCTTCGCCGGCTGCGGCATCGTCGCCGGGTCGCAGCCGGAGGCCGAGCTGGCCGAGGCCGACGCCAAGCTGGTGCCGATGCGGGACGCCCTCAGCGCTCCGCTGAGCCGTGACCTCGCCGAGCCGTCAGCCAGCACTGGCGCCGCCGCGGCCGCGCGGCTAGCGTCCGGAGCCATGCGGACACTGCGCATCCGACGCCCGGCTCGCCTCACCCTCGCTCGCCACCGCCCTGGCCTCGTCGCGATCGGCGCGCTCGTCGCCCGCGGCGGCATCGCCCGCGCCAGTCGGCCGGAGCCGACCGCCAGCGCCGAGCCGCTCACGCCAGCCGCCAGGCCACGCCCGGCGTACTCCTGGGCGCCGTCGGCCACCGGCTCGACCTCCCGCTTCCGCGGACTGGCCGCGGTCAACGGCCGCACGGCCTGGGTCGCCGGCTCCAACGCCACGATCCTGCGCACGACCGACGGCGGCGCCTCCTGGCAGGACGTCAGCCCCCCGGCCGACCAGTCCCAGGCCACGACGGGCCTCGCTGCTCTTCCGGGACATCGAGGCCACGGACGCCCAGAACGCGGTCGCCCTGGCGATCGGCGAAGGCACCGACTCGCGAATCCTGGTGACCCACAACGGTGGCCGCACCTGGAAGACGACCTTCACCAACCAGGACCCCAACGCGTTCTACGACTGCATGGGCTTCTTCGACCGCAGCCACGGCCTGGCCGTCTCCGACCCGGTCGACGGCAAGTTCCGCGTCCTGTCGACGTCGGACGGCGGCCGGCACTGGCAGGTCATGTCCCGCAAGGGCATGCCGCCCGCCCTCGACGGTGAGTTCGGCTTCGCGGCCAGCGGCACCTGCCTGGTCACCGCCGGGCTCGCACGACGCCTGGATCGCCTCCGGCGGCGGCGCGTCGTCGCGGGTCTTCCACACCACCGACCGCGGGCGCCACTGGACGCGTCGCCTCGACCCCGATCGCCAGCGGCGCGTCGGCCGGCATCTTCTCGCTCGCCGTGCGCGGCACGCATGATGTCGTCGCCGTCGGTGGCGACTTCGGCGTCCCGGACGCGGCCGACGACGCGGCCGGCTCGGTCGACGGACGCCGGGCGCACCTGGCGGCTCTCGGCGTCGATGCCCGGCGGCTACCGCTCCGGCGCGGCCTGGGTGGCCCACACCCACGCGACCGTCATCGCCGTCGGCCCGACCGGCAGCGACGTCAGCACCAACGCCGGCCGCGACTGGACCGGCTTCGACACCGCGTCGTACGACGTCGTGCAGTGCACCCCGGGTGGCGCCTGCTGGGCCTCCGGTGACGTCGGCGCCGTCGCCAAGCTGGTGCGCGGCTGCGCCGGCCCAGCGACCTCAGCGCCGGCTCAGCCGGCCCGCTCCACCGCCTCCTGCACGGCGCGACCGATCGCGTCGTGCAGGGGCCGCAGGTCGTCGCGGTCCACCTGGACCTCGATGACCTGCAGGCCCTTCGGGGTCGCGGACAGCCGCTCCCGCAGTCCCGCGGCCGAGGCCACCCGGACGTGCGGCACGCCCAGCCCGGCGCACACCGCCGCGAGGTCGACGGCATGCGGCGTGCCGAACACCCGCTCGAACCGGGTCGCCGACTCGGGGTCGCGCTCGGCGTCCAGCTCCGGGCTCGAGCAACGAGAAGATCCCGCCACCGGAGTCGTTGACGACGACGACCGTCAGGTCCGGACGCACCTCGTCCGGGCCCAGAACCAGCGAGCCGATGTCGTGCAGCAGCGCGACGTCGCCGACGAGCACCCGGCCCGCCCTGGTAGCCGCCCAGCACCACCCCGATCGCCGTCGACACCGTGCCGTCGATGCCGGACACCCCGCGGTTGGCGAAGACGTCGGTGCCTTCCGGCCAACCGCCGCCGGCCAGGTCCACGTCGCGGACGGGGTTGGACGCCGCCAGCACCAGGCGCTCCCGGAAAGCACCCGTCGCCGCGGCCACCTCCCGGGCAACGAGCGGCCCGGTCAACACGGGCCAGCCGTCCAGCACCCGGTCAACCGCTTGCGCCGCAACGGAACTGGCGGCTCGCCACTCCCCCAGCCAGGCAACGTCGCCCGGCGCCCGGTCATCCGCGGCCGCGAGGGCCAACATCAGCTGGGCCGTGCCGAACCGCCGCACGTCCGCCCGCTCGGGACCCGGGTCGCCCGGGTGTCGCTGCACCAGGTCGACCGCCACGTCGGGCCGGGCCAGCAGCCGGGTCACCGGTCGGGAGAGGGTCGGCCGGCCGAACGCCACGACCCGCTCGACCCGGCCGCCAAGCGACGGGAGATCGAGCAACAGCCGGTACGCCGCAACGAGGTTCGGCCCGCCGCGCGACCCTGATGTCGGCTCGGCCAGCAGGGGCAGCCCCCAGGCCTCGGCGAACCGCCGCGCGTCCGGCCCGGACCCGTCGCCCGCGACGACCACAGTGCGCCGGGTCAACGTCGGCTCGACCAGCGCCTCGGCCGACTCGGTCGTGGGGGCCGCGTACGGCGACTCGACCGGCACGGTCCAGAGTCGCGAGTCATCGGCGCTCGGCCGCCACGGGCTGAGGTCGTCCGGCAGCAACGGGTCGTCGAAGGCGAGGTTGAGCAGGACCGGCCCCGGACGGCGATCACCCGTCCCGCGGGCGGCCGCCACCGCGTCAAGGGCCGCCGCGCCCCAGGCCTCGACCGGGTCCTCCGGCAGCAGGTCGACCGTGAGTCTCGTTGCGGCGCCGAAGAGCCCGACCTGCAGGTCGCTGGTCTGGTTGGCCCAGGTGCCGCGCAGCCGGGGCGGCCGGTCGGCTGCGAGCACCAGCAGCGGGACACCGCTGTGATGGGCCTCGAGGACCGCCGGGTGCAGGTTGGCCACCGCCGTCCCCGACGTCGTGACGACCGCCGCGGGCCCCCGCATAGCTCGTCCGATGCCCAGCGCCGTGAAGCCGGCCACCCGCTCGTCGTGCCGCACGTGCAGCTCGAGGTGCGACGTACGGGCTCAGGTCGAACAGCGCGTAGGCCAGCGGCGACGAGCGGGATCCCGGGCAGAGCACGACCTGCCGGACGCCCGCGCCGGCCAGGGTGGCGACCAGCTCTCGGGCGCGCTCGGTCGCCGGGTTCACGACGCCGATCCTGCCAGGGGTCAATTCCGGCCCGGCGGCCCTACAGTGCGGCTATGGGACCGCCCCTGACGATCACCCTCCCCACGACCGGTCTGAGCCGCAGCGACTACCGCGACCTGATGGGCGCTTCCCCGCTCCCGCTCGCCGTCATCGACCGCTCCGGCGACATCGTCGAGGCCAACCGGGCCTTCGCGGCGCTGCTCGACACGACCATCGCGCGGCTGCGCGACCAGCGCCTGCCGGACCTGACGCACCCGGACGACCGGCCGGCGCTCGAGCTCGCCCTCGAGGCGCTGCTCCGGGCCGACAGCCGGTCCGACACGGTCGAGCATCCGGCTGCTGGCCGGAGCCGACGAGCGAGCGCCGGAGCCGGTGCCGGTCATGGCGCACCTCTCGGCCACCGGTGCCGACGGCTCCACCCATCTGCTGGTCGCGGCCGTGGACCTCAGGACTCCGGCCCTCGCGCCGGGCGTCCTCGAGCACGCCGCGACCCATGACCCGCTGACCGGGCTGCTCAACCGGGCCGGCCTGATGGCTGAGCTCCAGCAGCTGCTCGACGACGGGCGCCAGGCCAGCCTGGCCCTGCTCGACCTCGACACGCTGGGCCCGGTCGACGACGCCTACGGCCACGCCGGCGGCGACCACCTGCTCCGCCGGGTCGCCGACGCGCTGGCCGACCTCACCAGCCCGGACGGGCTGGCCTGCCGCCTGGCCGGCGACGAGTTCGTGGTCATCGCCGACACGGACGACGACCAGGCGCTGGGCCGCTTCCTCACCGAGGAGCTGGCCCGGCTCCAGGTCGAGGTGGCTCCCGGGATCGTCCTCGCCGCCAAGCCGTCGGTCGGCACGTCACCCGTGCACGCCGGCCTGACCCCCAGCCAGGTGCTCGCGCACGCCGACGACGAGATGTACGCCGTCAAGCAACGCCGGCAGGACGCGCTCAGCCGGGTCTAGCAACTAGCCAATCCCGTTGTCCTGCAACAGATCCAGCAACTCCTCGGGATAGACCACCTCGGTCGTCTGCGCCAGCTCGGACGTGGTCCACCAGCGCAGCTCGCTCAGCGCTCGCCGCTCGATCTCGTTCCAGCCCGAGGTGTCGAGGGTGAGGTCACGGGAGTCGGTCCGGGCCAGGAACAGCACCTCGTCCTGGTCGATCACCAGGCCGTCGAACTCGAAGGTCACCGCGCGGTGCAACACCGCCGGCCCCAGGTCACCGAGCCGCAGGCCGGTCTCCTCCAGCACCTCGCGCCGGGCCGCCTGCTCGCGCGACTCGCCGTCGTCGAGCCCGCCGCCGGGCAGGATCCACCAGGCCGGCAGATCGGGCCGGGCCGGGTCGCGGCCGTGGATCAGCAGGACCCGCTCCTGCTCGTCCACCAGGATCACCCGGGCGGCCTGCCGGGTCAGCCGCTCAGCCCCGCTCATCCGACCGACCTCCCCCCGCCACGGCCAGCAGGGCGTGGCAGCGAGCCAGCCGGTCCCGCCACCAGCGCTCCCGTTCGGACCCGGCCGCGAGCGCCGCCAGCCGGGCCGGATCCGGGACCCCACGCCGTACGCCGATCGCCCCGGCCACCGGCACCAGCGGGTCGCCGCTCACGTCGCCCGCGAACAGCCCGACCGTCGCCAGCCCGCAGGCGAACGGCAGGTCCGGCAGCGCCGCCGCCAGGGCCAGTCCGGCCCCGATGCCCACCGACGTGTCGAGGGCCGAGGACACGACGACCGGCAGGCCGTGGGTCGAGCCGAGCCGCTCGGCCACCGCGAGCGCGGCCCGCACACCGCCGAGCGGCGCCACCTTGACCAGAACCACGTCGGCCGCCCCCGCCACCGCCACTCGCAGCGGGTCGCCGGCTTTGCGCACCGACTCGTCGGCGGCCAGCCGGATGGAGTGCCCCGACCGGGTCAGTCCGGCTCGCAGCGCCGCCAGCTCCTCGATGGTGCGGCAGGGCTGTTCGGCGTACTCGAATGTCCCGGCGCCGACCGCAGAGGCCAAGCGGGGCAACGCTTCCAGGGCTTCGTCGACGGTCCACGCGCCATTGGCGTCGACCCGGATCCGGGCCGGCGAGCCACCGAGCGCGTCCACGACGGCCCGCGACCCGCTCGACATCGTCGGCCAGCGACTGCCCGGTCTCGGCGACCTTGACCTTGGCCGTCGTCGAACCAGGGAACCGGGCCAGAACGGCGGCCACCTCCGACGCCGCCACCGCCGGCACCGTCGCGTTGACCGGCACCAGCGAGCGCACCGGCGCCGGCCACGACCCCCAGCCGGCCTCGACGGCGGCCGCGAGCCAGCGGGCCGACTCGGCGTCGTCGTACTCCAGGAACGGCCCGAACTCGCCCCACCCGAGCGGCCCGCGCAGCAGCAGCACCTCGCGCTCCACCAGCCCCGCGGAACCGCACCGTCATCGGCAGCCGGACGACGACCGCCGCGTCCTGCAGGTCGCTCAGCGGCGGCAGGACGGCGACGGGCACGGGCACGGCGCCTATCCTCGCCGACGTGACCAGTGACGACGCGCCCCGGCCGGTGTCGGAGATCTTCGACCCGCAGGCGTGGCGGGCGGTCGACGGCTTCGAGCTGACCGACCTGACCTACCACCGCTGCGTGCTGCCCGGGCCGACCGGTGCGACGGTGCGGATCGCGTTCGACCGGCCCGAGGTGCGCAATGCCTTCCGGCCGCACACCGTCGACGAGCTCTACCGGGTCCTCGACCACGCCCGGATGAGCCCGGACGTCGGGACGGTGCTGCTGACCGGCAACGGCCCCAGCCCGCGCGACGGCGGCTGGGCGTTCTGCTCCGGCGGAGACCAGCGCATCCGGGGCCGCAGCGGCTACCAGTACGCCGAGGGGGAGACGGCCGACACGGTCGACGCCGCACGGGTCGCGGCCCAGGGTGGCCGGCTGCACATCCTCGAGGTCCAGCGGCTGATCCGGACGATGCCCAAGGTCGTCGTCGCAGTCGTCCCCGGTTGGGCCGCGGGCGGGGGCCACTCCCTGCACGTCGTGTGCGACCTGACCATCGCCAGCCGCGAGCACGCCCGGTTCAAGCAGACCGACGCCGACGTGGGCTCGTTCGACGCGGGCTACGGCTCGGCGTACCTCGCTCGGATGGTCGGGCCAGAAGCGGGCCCGGGAGATCTTCTTCCTCGGCCGCAGCTATGACGCGGAGGCCATGGCCGCGATGGGCGCGGTCAACCTGGTCGCGGACCACGCCGACCTCGAGCGAACCGCGCTCGAGGTCGCGGCCGAGATCAACGCCAAGAGCCCGACCGCGCAGCGGATGCTGAAGTTCGCGTTCAACCTGGTGGACGACGGGCTGATGGGCCAGCAGGTCTTCGCCGGCGAGGCGACCCGGCTGGCCTACATGACCGACGAGGCGGTCGAGGGTCGCGACGCGTTCCTCGAGAAGCGGCCGCCGGACTGGACCCCGTTCCCCCGCTACTTCTGACCTGTCAGAACCAGGGTGTGCATTTGGTCCCCCTCGGTCTGACACTGGGGGCATGAGCGAGGAGCGAGCGGGCGTCCCGTGCCGGCGGGTCGGCGACGACGAGCTGACCGAGGCCGACCCGACACCGGGCATGACCCGCCGGGTCGGCCTGCGCACCGACGGCATGTGGTCCGGCACCGTCGACACCGAGCCGGGCGCTGACCACCGGCTGGCATCACCACGGCGACCACGACACGACGCTGTACGTCGTGGCCGGCCGGTTCCGGCTCGAGTCCGGCCCAGGCGGCCGCGAACGTCGTCGAGGGCGGCCCGGGTGACTTCCTGCACGTGCCGGCCGGCGCCATCCACCGCGAGTCCAACCCCGGCGACGAGCCCTCGCGGGCCGTCGTCGTCCGCTGCGGCACCGGCACGCCGACGGCCAACGTCGACGCCCCCGCCCCGGCCGCAGACGAGGGCTAGGCGACCGCGACCCGGGCCGCCGCGCGCCGCCCGGCCAGCGTGTGGTCGACCAGCCCGAGCGCCTGGAACAGCCCCATCATGAGCAGCACCGTCGCCAGCGGCAGCCACCAGGCCAGGGCCGCCAGCACCAGCACCCCCAGGGACTTCGCGATGCTTCGGGCCCGCAGCGAGAACCCCTCGGCGATGTGCGAGTGCAGCATCGTCAGCACCAGGTAGTAGACGCACACCGGCACGGCCACGGCATAGGCAGCGCCCACCTCCGACAGGTGCGACTCGTGGGCCAGCACCTCGGCCGCCACCGACAGCCCGGCCCCCAGCGCGGCGACCGCGGCGAAGATCGGCAGGTGGCTGTAGCCCCACAACCAGGAGGTGTGCTCGTCGACCCGCATCTGGGTGCTGCCCGGCGGGTCGAAGTAGGCCCACCAGATGCTGAAGAGCAGCAGCATGGCGCCGATGCCGGCCCCGGCCGTCTCCCAGGTCACCGGCAACGTCTTGGCCGCGACCATCGTCGCCAGCACCGACTCGCCCAGCACGATCAGGGTGAACTCGCCGTACCGCTCGGAGATGTGCTCGGGGTGCCAAGGCGTCATCGGGCCGGCCCGTTCGGCCCACATCGGCACCGTGATCTCGGCCACCACCAGGACCGCCCACGACAGCGTGCCGAGTGAGTGCGGCAGCGCCAGGCGGGCGACCCAGCCGACCTGCGTCACGATCAGCCCCCCGGCGTACCGCAACGCGACCGCCCGCCGGGCCGGGTCCCCTGCCGCCGCTCGCAGCCACTGCAGGATCATCGGGACCCGCATGATCACGTAGCCCACGGTGACGCGGGTGAAGTCCTGCTGCTCGAAGGCTGCGTCCACGCCGGTCGCGAGCACCAGCACGCCGGACATCTGGACCAGCGTCAGCAGCCGGTAGAGGACGTCGTCCTGGTCGTACGCCGACGCGAACCAGCTGAAGTTCATCCAGGCCCACCAGATCGCGAAGAACACGCTGAAGTAGCCGAGCAACCCGTGCCCCACGTGGGCCTCGCCCACCGAGTGGTGCAGCCGGGTCGCTGCCTGGCCCACCGCCACGACGAAACACAGGTCGAAGAGCAGCTCCAACGGCGTCGACGCGCGATGCTCCTCACCCGGGTCGCGCGGGGCCAGCGCCCAGCGCAGCACGCCCGAACCGGGCCGGTACGACGATGCCTGCGCCATGGCCCATACCCTGACACGCGTGAGCGGGCGTGAGGTGCGACTGCTGCCCGTGCCGCCCGGCCCCGACGCGCTGTCCGTCCGGCCCGACCTGGAGCGAGCCCTCGCCGGAACCGGCCCGGCGCTCCTGCCGGTCGCGCCCGGCGATGCCCGGCTGGCCGGGCCGGCTCCCGACCCACTGACCGCCGTCGAGGACGACCCGGCCGACCCGACCGCCCTCGTGGTCTTCACCTCCGGCTCGACCGGCGACCCGAAGGGCGCCCTGCTGCCGGCCAGTGCGCTGCGAGCGTCGGCGGCAGCGACGTACGACCGGTTGGGCGGCCCGGGCAGCTGGCTGCTCGCCCTCCCCCCGCACCACATCGCTGGGCTCCAGGTGCTGCTCCGCTCGATGCTCGCCGGCACCTCCCCTCGGGTCATGGACCTGCGGAATGGCTTCTCCCCCAACGGTTTCCTGGCTACGACCGACGAGCTGACCAGCGAGACCGACGGGCGGCGCTACGTCTCCCTCGTCCCGACCCAGCTCACCCGGCTGCTCGAGCGCCGGCCCCGACGCGGTCGAGGCCCTCGCGTCGTACGACGCCGTGCTGGTCGGCGGCGCCGCCACGGCGCCGGACGTGGTCGAGCGCGCCCTGGCCGCCGGGGTCGCGGTCGTGACGACGTACGGGATGAGCGAGACCTGCGGCGGCTGCGTGTACGACGGCCGGCCGCTGCCGGGCGTCTGGTGGCGCACCGAGGAGGACGGCCGGGTCGAGCTGGGCGGGCCGGTGGTGGCGCGCGGCTATCGTCGGCCGACCGCAGGACCCGGCGTTCCAAGTCGACCCCGACGGCTCGCGGTGGTTCCGCACCGACGACATCGGCGAGGCCGACCTCGACGGCACGCTGAACATCCTGGGCCGGCTCGACGACGTCATCGTGACCGGCGGCCTGAAGGTCTCACCCGGCACTGGTCGAGGCCGCCATCGGGACCGAGCCGGGCATCCGCGAGGTCGTCGTCGTCGGGGCGCCGGACAGCGACTGGGGCGAGCGCGTCGTCGCGGTGGTGGTCGCCGAGCCGCTGGGCGTCGACGGCCGGCCCGCACCGGCGCCCGAGCTCGCCGCTCTGCATCGGCGGGTGGCCGAGCAGGTCGCGTCCTACGCCGCGCCCGCGCCAGCTGCTCCTGGTCGACGAGATCCCGCTGATCGGGCCGGGCAAACCGGACCGGTCGGCCCTGCGCCTGCTCGCCGCGCGCACCGTCGGGACAGGTGGAGTGACTGGTGGAGTGACCGGCGGGGCGGCTGGTTAGTGCGCGTCCGGTTACCGACCCTTGCCTCGGGATGTCACGATGGAGGCGCTCTGCAACTGAGGGGGTCTTGCCCATGGTGCGCGTCCTACCGGCACTGATCGAGCTCGGCCTGCTGATCTATGCCCTGATCGACTGCATCCAGACGCCGGACAAAGCAGTCCGCAACCTGCCGCGCTGGGGCTGGCTGATCCTGATCATCCTGATCCCGTACGTCGGGCCGATCGCCTGGCTGTTCGCCGGCCGCCCGCTGCGGTCCGGGGCCGCCCAGCGTGGCGGGCCCTGGCCGACCAAGGTCCGGGCAGCTCCGGCTCCGGCGGGTGGGGTGGCTCCGGTGGTCCCGGCCGCGGCCCGGCCAAGGGTCCCGACGACGACCCGGACTTCCTGCGCGGCCTCGGCCGCGACGACAAGAACCCGCCCGGCCCGACCAGCTAGCCCAACCGCCAGCCCCACCAGCTAACCCGCCGGCCAGCCGCGTGCAGCCAGCCGGGCGGGCCACGGCAGGATGGCCCGCATGGCGAGCGCGGCGCAGTGGCTCGAAGGCGCCCGCCCGCGAACCCTCCCGGCCGCGGTCGCGCCGGTCCTGGTCGGCAGCGGGGCGGCCGCGGCGGACGACGGCTTCCGGCTCGGCCGGGCGCTGCTCGCCCTCGTCGTCTCGCTCGCCCTCCAGGTCGGCGTCAACTACGCCAACGACTACTCCGACGGCGTCCGTGGCACCGACGCCGACCGGGTCGGCCCGCTGCGCCTGACCGGCTCCGGCGTCGCCCGGCCCGGACAGGTCAAGGCAGCCGCGTTCGCCGCGTTCGCCCTGGCCGCCGTCGTCGGACTGGTCCTTGTCGCCCTCAGCGGACACTGGTGGCTGATCGCGGTCGGCGCTGCCAGCGTCGCGGCCGCGTGGTTCTACACCGGAGGCTCGAAGCCCTACGGCTACCTGGGTTTCGGCGAGCTGTTCGTCTTCGTCTTCTTCGGCCTGGTGGCGGTCCTCGGCACGACGTACACCCAGTCCGGTCGGGTCTCCGGCCCCGCCGTCGCCGGCGCCTGCGCCATCGGCTCGCTCGCCTGCGCGATCCTCGTCGCCAACAACCTGCGCGACATCCCCACCGACGCGGTCACCGGCAAGCGCACGCTCGCGGTCCGGCTCGGCGACGGCCGGACCCGCGCCCTGTACGTCGCGTCTGCTCGCGGCCGCGTTCGTCCTGGCCGTGGTGTGCGCCGCCTGGCGGCCGTGGGCCCTGCTCGCTCTGGTCGCCGTGCCGCTCGCCGTACGGCCGGTCCGGGTGATCCGGTCCGGCGCCACCGGGCCGGGACCTGGTCGCGGTGCTCCGCGACACCGGCCGGCTCGAGCTCGGCTATGCGCTGCTGCTCGCGATCGGGCTGTCGCTCTAGTGCTCGGCTAGCTCGGCCTGGCCGCGGCGGGCCTCGTCGGCCGCGTCCTCGATCGCCTCGTCCGAGTCCGGAGCGGGCTCGGCGGGCAGCCGGTTGTCGATCCGCTGCGCCATCCGGGCGGCCATCTCCTCGCGCGGGCCCTTCAGAACGACGAGGGACAGGGCCAGCGACGTGACCGCGGCCAGGATGACGACGGCTGCCGTGGGGATCCCCGTGGCGAACTTCACCAGGAAGAACACCATCAGGCAGCCGAAGAACAGCAGCAGCCGCAGGACCGAGTAACGCATGACGCTCACGCGGTCAGGCTACGGGCTCAGCCGGGCTCAGCTGACCCCGGCGTAGGAGTGCAGGCCGACGATGAAGATGTTGACGACCAGGAAGTTGAACAGCAGCGCCGCGAACCCCACACAGGCGATGTACGCCGCCTTGCGCGGGCCCCAGCCTCGGGTCGCCCGGGCGTGCAGGTAGCCCGCGTAGATCACCCAGATGACGAACGACCAGACCTCCTTGGGGTCCCAGCCCCAGTAGTGGCCCCAGGCGCTCTCGGCCCAGATCGCGCCCGGCCACGATCGTGAAGGTCCACAGCGGGAAGGCGATGGCGTGCAGCCGGTACGCCGCCTGGTCCAGCTCCGCCGCCGACGGCAGCGCGTCCATGAAGTTGCCGCCGACCTCGGTGCCGGCCGCCCGCCGGGTCTCCCGCGAGGCCTGCACCAGGTAGAGGACGGTGGCCGAGAACGCCAGCACCAGCAGCGCCGAGGAGATGAACGCGATGCTGACGTGGATGGCCAGCCAGTAGCTCTTCAGCGCCGGCACCAGCTGGCCGGCCTGGGTGTAGAGGACCGAGACCGCCAGGCCGAGGGTCAGCAGCACCGGCCCGGTGATGAACAGGCCCAGGAAGCGCAGGTCCTTGCGCAGGCAGGCCACCAGGAAGACCCCGGTCACCACGACCGCGCCGGCCGTCGCGAACTCGTACATGTTGCCCCACGGCGGCCGGTCCACCGCCAGCCCGCGGAGCAGGACCGCGCCGGCGTGCAGCAGCAAGGCCAGCCAGGTCAACGACATCGCGATGCCGACGGCCCGGCGGCGTACCGGCTGGGCAGTCTCGTCGGGCTGCGTCGGGCTGGCGCCGGCACGGCGGCGTCTCGGCCGGGTCGGCCGGCCCCGGCGGCGACCAGGACCGCCTCGCGGACCCGGGCGGCCACGGTCGCGCTGGCCTGCCGGCCGCTGACCGCGAGGTCGGTCGCGAAGGCCCCGAACGCACCGGCGTACACGGCCATCGAGGAGTAGATCAGCAGGTTGGAGTAGCCCGCCAGGGTCTCGTTCGCGCTCACGCCTGTCCCTTCTCGCCGCCGCCTAGCGAGGTCGGCCACCGCCACCCGCACCTTGCTCGACCTCCTCGGCCAGCCCGGCGTCCTCGCCGCGGGCCAGCGCGCCGACCCGGACCACCGTACGCCGCGGGCCGGTGCCGTCGTCCGCCGTGGCCGGATCGAGCCGGACGAACACCCGGCGCCGCCGGACCGACAGCGACAGCACCAGCCCGGCGATGGCCAGCAGGGCGAAGACCAGCGCGCCGGTCTTGCCCGGGTCGTGGCGCACGGTCAGCCCGGCGTACCGCTGGATGCCGTCGAAGGTGACCGACCCCTTGCCGCCCTTGAGCTGCACCGTCTGCCCGGGCGACAGGACCAGGACCGGCCCGCCGGACGTCGGTCACCAGCGGGCGTCATCTTGGTCGTGTCCAGCATGTAGATCGACGGGTGTCGCCGTCGAGCTGGAGGTCCCCCTCGTACGCCGACAGGACCAGCCGCGGGTTGCCCAGGTCCGGGAAGAGCGACGTCGGCGTTGCCCGCCGCGTCCAACCCGGCCGTCGGCAGGAAGAAGCCAGTGAGCCCGAGCGGCTGCGGGCTGCGCCGCCGTCGCCTTGACGACGCCCACCGAGCGGTAGTTGCCGTCCTGCGGCAGGAACGGCGTGGCCTGGGAGTAGACGACCTTGCCGGTCGAGTCCCGGACCGTGATGACCGGGGCGTAGCCGTTGCCGAGCAGGAACACCTTGGTGCCAGAGACATTCAGCGGATGGTTGACCGACAGCAACTCTTCGCTTGGTCGGCCCGTCGCCGCGCTGCACGTCGACCGTCGCCTTGAACTCGCTCGGCGCACCGACCTCGCCGCCGCTCGTCTGGAACTTCACGTCCATGCTCTTCGACGTGCAGGCTGAACGGCGGCAGGTGCTCCGAGTCGACCCACGGCCCGAGGTCGAGCGTGCTGTAGGCCCCGGCCGCGTCGACCGTGGTGTTGCCGACCGGCACGATCACGTCGCCGCGCCAGCCCCACAGGTGACCGGCCGCGACCGACAGCAGCAGGCCGACCAGGGACAGGTGGAAGAGCAGGTTGCCCATCTCGCGCCAGCGGCCGCGCTCGGCCGAGATCGGCCCGGCCGCTCCTCCTGCACCGCGACCCGATAGTGCCTGCGCCGCAACAGGTTCGCCACTTCTTCGGCCTGCGGGCTCGGGTCGGCATCGGCGCGCCGCGTCGACCTCGAAGCTGCGCGCTGACCGGCAGCCGCTCGGGCCGGGTCGGGGTGCGCGGCGGCGGCTCGCGCAGGGCCGCCGCCTGCTGCCAGGTGCGGGGCACGACGCAGCCGACGAGCGAGACGAACAGCAGCAGGTAGATCGCCGAGAACCAGACCGAGCTGTAGACCGAGAACGCGCCGATCCGGTCCAGCCACGGGCCGGCGGTGCGGTGCGTCCTGCAGGTAGATCGCGACCTTGGACTCGTCGATGCCGCGCTGCGGGATGACCGAGCCCGGCACGGCGGCGACGGCGAGCAGCAGTAGCAGGAACAGCGCCGTGCGCATGCTGGTGAGCTGGCGCCAGACCCAGCGCGCCGTGCCCCACGGCGCCGAGCCGCGGCAGCGTGACGTCCGGCCGGTCGCGGCTCTTCGCCTGCACCGGGTTGGCCATCGCCGGCTCAGACCGCCGGGCTGAACGGCAGGTGCCGCTGCACGTCGTGCACGAGGTCGGTCCAGGCGCCGGTCACGAGCAGCACGCCGACGCGCGACGAGGAGCAGCCCGCCGATGACCTGGACCAGCCGCTGGTGGCGGCGCACCGCCGACCAGACGTGGGCCAGCCGGCCGAAGGCGAGGGCCGTCACCAGGAACGGCACGCCGAGCCCGAGGCAGTACGCCGTCGCCAGGGCCGCGCCGCGCGACGCGCTGGCCTCGTTCGAGGCCAGCGCCAGCACGGCGCTCAGGGTCGGGCCGATGCACGGGATCCAGCCCAGGCCGAAGACGGCGCCGAGCAAGGGGGCGCCGACCAGCCCGGCGGCCGGGCGCCAGCGCGGCCGCCACTCCCGCTCGTTGCCCGGCAGCCAGCCGACGAAGACCAGGCCGAGGACGATGGTCAGCGACGCCGAGCACCCGGGTGATCAGCGACCTGGTGGGTGATCAGCCGGCTGCCGACCGCGCCGAACGCGGCGGCCAGGCTGCACGAAGACGGCCGTGAAGCCGAGCACGAAAAGCGTTGCGCCGGCGAACATCCGGCCGCTGCGCTGCCGCTCGAGGTCGACGCCGGTGAGGCCGGTGACGTAGCCCAGATAGCCGGGCACGAGGGGCAGCACGCAGGGGGACGCGAACGAGACGAGGCCGGCCAGCGCGCTCACCAGCAGCGCCAGCGGCAGCGAGCCGGACTGGGCGATGCCCTGGAACGAGTCGGCCGGCCGGCTCATCCGGTCGGTGCTCGTTCAGCACGTCGTCGACGAGCCCGACGAGGGTCGACGTGCTCACCGGCGCCAGCACGCGGGCGGCCAGCCGGCCCTGCTGGTCCAGCACGATCGTGACCGGGCGGCGCGGGGGCCTTGCCCTTGAGCTGGAGCAGGAACTTGCCGCCGTCCCACTGCAGCGAGGGGTAGGTCAGCCCGTTGGCCGCACATGTACGCCGCGCCGGTCTGCGCCCCCTCCTGGGCGTCCAGCCCGAGGAACTTCACGTCCTTGGGCTCGAGCTGGCTCCCAGGCGGCCTTGAGGTCAGGCGTCTCCTTGACGCAGGGCGAGCACCACGAGCCCCAGTAGTTCAGGACGACGACCTTGCCCCGGTACGACGCGGTGCTCAGCGCGGCGCCGTCCAGCGTCGTACCGCTGACGGTCAGCGGCGCGCCGCGGTCGCCCGCGGCGATCCGCTCGACCGTGTTGCCGCTCGTTGCCGTCCGGTGGCGTCAGGCCGGAGCCGCCCGAGCAGCCCGCGCAGCAGCAGGCCGGCCAGGGCGGCGACGGCCAGCGACCGAGCGGCGGGAGTCCGCTTCACGCGCCCGCCACGCGTGCCGGCCCCGGGCAGCAGCGCGGCGGCCGGCTCGGCGTAGCTGAGCGCGGTCAACCGGTCCCCGTCGTAGGTCAGTGAGGTGATCGAGCACAGCGAGCACTCGCCGCTTGCGCGGGTCGTGCCAGAGCCGGCGGTGCTCGAGGTGCAGCCGGGTGACCCAGACCGGCAGCTGGTGCGAGACGAGGACGACCTCGCGGCCCGGGCCGGCCGCGCGGGCGATCGGCCAGGCCGGCCGTGACGGCGCGCATCATCCGGGCGACGACCTCGACGTACGGCTCGCCCCAGCTGGGCCGGAACGGGTTGACCAGCCGCGGCCAGTGCCGGGGGTGGCGCAGCGAGCCGTCGCCGACGCCGAAGGCCATGCCCTGGAAGTAGTTGCCGGCCTCGATCAGGTCGGCGTCCAGGCTGACCGCGAGGCCGTGCCGCTGGGCGATCGGCGCCGACGGTCTCCTGGGCCCGCTCCATCGGCGAGGAGATGACCGCCGCGATGTCCCGCGTCCGGCCAGGTGGTCGGCGACCAGCTCGGCCATCGCCCGGCCGCGGTCGGAGAGGTGGTAGTTCGGGCAGCCGGCCGTAGAGCACGCCCTCGGGGTTGTGGACCTCGCCGTGCCGGACCAGGTGGACGGTTGTCATGCGCCGATTGTCGCAGCGGCGCGGGCGGCTCCCGGCAAGCGCGTCCAGCACCCGGTCGACCGCCCGCTCGTCGTGGGCAGCCGGAGACGAACCAGGCTTCGAACGCGCTGGGCGGCAGGTGGACGCCGGCTGCGAGCATCGCGTGGAAGAAGGCCCGGTGGGCCGCCACGTCCTGGGTCGCCGCTGCGGCGTAGTCGGCGACCGGCCGGTCGGTGAAGAAGATGCTGAACATGCTCGCGGCGTGCTGGACGACGTGCGGCACGCCCTCGGCCGCGAGGGCCGTCGAGGCGGCCTGCGAGATGGTCGCGGCGACCCAGTCGAGCTGGCGGTAGAGCTCGGGGTCGCAGCGCTGCAGGGTGGCCAGCCCGGCGGCGGTCGCGACCGGGTTCCCGGACAGCGTGCCGGCTTGGTAGACCGGGCCCTTCCGGTGCCAGCTGGGCCATCACGTCGGCCCGGCCGCCGAAGGCGGCGACCGGGAAGCCGCCGCCCATCACCTTGCCGAAGGTGAACAGGTCCGGCGGGCCGCTCGCGTACGGCCCCTCGACGCCGTACCAGCCGGACGCCGAGCAGCGGAAGCCGGTCATCACCTCGTCGGAGATGAGCAGGGCGCCGTGCTGGCGCGCGTCACCCGGCGCAGGGCCTCGGTCCAGCCGGGGGCGGGCGGTACGACGCCCATGTTGCCGGCGGCCGCCTCGGTGATGACGCAGGCGATGCTGGCGCCGAGCTCGTCGAAGGCGGCCGTCAGCGCGTCGACGTCGTTGTACGGCAGCACGATCGTGTCCGCGGCGCTGGCCCCGGTGACGCCCGGGCTGTCCGGCAGGCCGAACGTCGCCAGACCGCTGCCGGCGCTGGCCAGCAGGGCGTCGACGTGGCCGTGGTAGCAGCCGGCGAACTTGACGACCTTGGTCCGGCCGGTGAACCCGCGGGCGAGCCGTACGGCGCTCATGGTCGCCTCGGTGCCGCTGCTGACCAGGCGCAGCCGCTCGACCGGCTCGACCCGGCCGACGATCTCCTCGGCCAGGGCGACCTCCCGCTCGGTCGGCGTACCGAAGGAGAAGCCGTCGCCGGCCGCCGCCCGGACCGCCGCCAGCGACGTCGGGGTGGGCGTGGCCCGAGGATCATCGGGCCCCAGGAGCCGATCAGGTCGACGTACTCGCGGCCGTCGGCGTCGGTGATCCAGGCGCCGCGGCCGGAGACCATGAAGCGCGGCGTACCGCCCACGGCCCGGAAGGCCCGCACCGGTGAGTTCACGCCACCCGGGCGTGACCTTGCTGGGCCCGTTCGAACAGGGCGGCACTCACCGGGGCGTCGTAGGGATACACGCCGGCCATTCTCGCCCAGCGCCACCGCGGCGCCAGCCAGTGGCCACTAGCTGTAGCGCCGAGACACACCCCGCCGGTACGGCGCGAGGTCGGCCTGCGACCGCGCTCGCCGCAGGTCGCGCATGCGCGGTTGCGGTTGAACGTCTCCGGCGGCGACTGCAGGCCGTAGTAGTCGGCCCACCACTCGCCGTATGTCCGGATCCAGGATCACGTCGAGATGGGCTGGGTAGCGCCGCTCGGCGCCGTCGCGCAGGTCGCCGCTGGTAGCTCACGGAGCGGCTCGACCAGCCGGCCGTCGCGTCGGCGACCGCCAGCCCCAACCGACGAGCGCCGAGCAGCTCCTGAGCTGGCTCGACCCGCGGGTCGACCCGCCCGGCCTCGATCCGGTCGATCGTGCTGCGCGAGACGCCGGTGACGCTCGGCCAGCTCGCGCTGGCTCAGGTCAGCGACCCGGCGAACCCGCGAACGAGATCGCCGGCTCGGGAAGTCCCAGTGGCGCGCTGTTCGAAAGGTGTCCATCCGATGCAGCCTCGGGGCGGTCGCTGGCCCAGCTGCACCGACGGGACACCACGCTGTGGATTGTGGGATCGCGCCGACGCCCTGTGGACAACCCGCGCTCGGCCCCCGCTGACCCACACTGCCGAAATGACTGTGCTCTGCCAGCACGTGCGCGCCAGGCGGCGCGACACGCCATCGCCGCGATCCGTGCTCTGCCAGCGGGAGTGAGGCCAGCGCGGCGATCGCCGGCTGGCTCAGCGACTGCTGTCAGAGCACAGTCAGGAGCGATCGGACGTGCGGGCCTGGACAGGGTGTCCGGCGACGCGGAAAATCCAGCCCGACGATCGCTCAGGCGGACGCCTGCTCAGGCCAGGTTCAGCAGGAGTCGTTCTCGAGGTGGCGCCGGACGCCCTCGAGGGCCGCGCCGAGGGCGAGGAACTCGTCCCGGCTCATCTGGTCCACCAGGTTCTCCCGGACCCCGCTCACGTGGCTCCGCGCCGCCAGCTCGAGCACCTGGAAGCCCTCGTCCGTCATGACGCACAGCACGCCGCGCCGGTCGTCGGGGCTGGCCTCCCGCCGGACATACCCCCGGCTCTCCAGCCGACCGACGGTGTGGGTGAGCCGGCTGCGCGAGTTGACCACGCGTCTCGGCCAGCTCGGACATCCGGGCCGACCGGCACGGCCGCTCGGACAGGGCGACCAGGATCTCGTACTCGTCATGGCTGAAGCCGTGGCAGGCCAGGTCGCGCTGGATGGCGCCATCGAGCAGCCTGGTGGCGCGGACATAGGAGCGCCACGCCTTCTGCTCGTCCTCGTCGAGCCAGCGGACATCGGCCATGCGGAGATTCTAACCACGACTTAGTTGAAAGTTGGAATAATCTGCTCTAGGCTCATGGTTGAACGAGCAACTACCTGGACCGTAGGGGCCCAGGACAGCTGACCAAGGAGAGCAACCGAGCAATGACCACCGCTACTGACGTCGTCACCACCCCCTCCGGCCGCACGCTCGACGGCCTCGTCCCCGGCGTCTGGGCCGTCGACACCTCGCACTCCGAGATCGGCTTCACCGCCCGCCACCTCATGGTGAGCAAGGTGCGCGGCCGGTTCACCGACTACACCGCCACCATCACGATCGCCCCGAACGTCCTCGACTCCACGGTCGAGGCCGTCGTCCAGCTGGACAGCGTCGAGACCCGCGACGAGAAGCGCGACGGCCACCTGAAGTCGGCCGACTTCTTCCACGTCGAGGAGCACCCGACGATGACCTTCACCTCGACCGGCATCCGGGAGAACGGCAGCGACTTCTACCTCGACGGTGACCTGACCATCCGCGGCACCACCCACCCGGTCACCTTCGACCTGGAGTTCAACGGCGTCGCGACCGCCCCCTGGGGCGGCCAGAGCGCCGGCTTCACCGCCGAGACCGAGATCAACCGCAAGGACTGGGGCCTGGAGTGGAACGTCGCTCTGGAGTCCGGCGGCGTCCTGGTCAGCGAGAAGATCAAGATCTCGCTCGAGATCGAGGCCTTCGCGCCGCAGCCGGCGAGCTGAGGCCGCAGGCCTGACGAACGTAACCAGCCAGAGGCCGCCGTACGCGATGCGTACGGCGGCCTCTCGCTGTCTGCGCGCCGCAGGCTCAGCCCTCGAGCTGGCGCGCCGCCTCGAGCGCGTAGTAGGTCAGCACGATCGACGCCCCGGCCCGCCGGATCGAGGTCAGCGTCTCGAGCATGACCCGCTCCCGGTCGATCCCGCCGGCCGCCGCGGCCGCCTCGACCATCGCGTACTCACCCGAAACCTGATACGCCGCAACGGGTACGTCACCTCGTCGGCGACGACCCGGACGATGTCGAGGTAGGGCAGGGCCGGCTTCACCATGACGATGTCCGCCCCCTCGGCCACGTCCAGCCGCACCTCGCGCAGCGCCTCGGCCGCGTTCCCCGCCGGATCCTGCTGGTACGTCGACCGGTCCCCCTGCAGGGTCGACTCGACCGCGTCCCGGAACGGCCCGAAGAAGGCCGACGCGTACTTCACGGCGTAGGCCAGCAGCACCGCGTCGACGTGCCCCGCCGCGTCGAGCGCGGACCGGACGAACCCGACCTGGCCGTCCATCATCCCGGACAGCCCGAGCACGTGGGCGCCCGCGGCGTACTGCGCCAGACCCATCGCGGCGTAACGCTCCAGGGTCGCGTCGTTGTCGACCCGGCCCGCGCCGTCGAGCACCCCGCAGTGACCGTGGTCGGTGAACTCGTCCAGGCACAGGTCGGACATCACGACGAGGTCGTCGCCGACGGCGTCCCGGACCACGCCGCAGCCCGACGTTGAGGATGCCGTCCGGGTCATCGGCTCCGGACCCGCGCGCGTCCCGCGTCGTGGGCACCCCGAAGAGCATCAGCCCGCCGATCCCGGCCGCCACCGCCTCCTTGGCCGACCGCCGCGAGCGAGGTCAGCGAGTGCTGGGACCACCCCGGGCATCGACCCGATCGGCTCCGGGCTCGGCCAGCCCCTCCTTGACGAAGACCGGCAGCACCAGCTCGGCCGGATGCAGCCGCGTCGTCCGCACCAGCCGCCGCAGCGCCGGCGTCTGCCGGAGCCGCCGGGCCGGCCGCCGGAAAGCCGGCGATGCCATGCCTACTTGGCCTTGCGCCGCGTCGTGCCCTTGCGCTGGCTCGGCCGCAGCACCGGCTCGCCGGACTCGGCGGCCGTCCGCCGCAGGCCCGAGCCGTACTCCGCCAGCGCCGCGACCAGCGAGTCGGCGCTCGCCTCGGCCGCGAGGACGTCGACGTGCAGCCCGTGCTCCTCGGCGGTCTTGGCCGTCGCCGGCCCGATCGCCGCGACGACGGTCGACGGGTGCGGCTTGCCGGCGATGCCGACCAGGTTGCGGACCGTCGAGCTCGACGTGAAGACGACCGCGTCGAACCGCCCGGACTTGATCGCGTCCCGGACCGCAGGCGGCGGCGGGGCGGCCCGCACCGTGCGGTAGGCCGTCACGTCGTCGACCTCCCAGCCGATGTCCTGCAGGCCCGCGACGAGGGTGTCCGTCGCGATGTCGGCCCGCGGCAGGAAGACCCGGTTGATCGGGTCGAGCACGTCGTCGTACGGCGGCCAGTCCTCGAGCAGACCGTGCGCCGACTGCTCGCCGCTCGGCACGAGGTCGGGCTGGATCCCCCACTCCCGCAACGCATCCGCGGTCACTCCGCCGACGGCCGCGACCTTGAGGCCGGAGAACGCGCGGGCGTCGAGCCCGAACTCCTCGAACCGCTCGCGCACCGCCTTGACCGCGTTGACGCTGGTGAAGCCGACCCACTCGTAGCGGCCGGTCACCATGCCCTTGATCGCCCGCTCCATCTGCTGCGGGGTGCGCGGGGACTCCACGCTGATCGTCGGTACGACGGAGCAGACCGCGCCGTACTCGGCCAGCTTGGCCGTCATCGATCCGGCCTGCTCGCGGGTGCGCGGCACCAGGATCCGCCAGCCGAACAGCGGCTTGGTCTCGAACCAGGACAGCTGCTCGCGCAGCGCCGCGGTCGTGCCGACCACCGCCATGAGCGGCTTGGTCAGGCGCGCGGCCTTGGCCGCCTTGGCCGCACCCGCCAGCGGCTGCGGACACGGTGCGCTGCTCGACCGTCGTGCCCTGCTCGGTGAGGATGACCGGCGTCTGCGGGTCACGGCCCGCGTCGAGCAGCGCGTTGAGCGCCGCGACGACCCCGTCCGGCGTGCCCAGCAGGACCGCCGTCACGTCGGAGTCGGTGGCGCCGGACACGTCGACCCCGGCCTGGGCCGGGTGGATCACGTGGATCGCCCGGGTCTTGGCGTCGGTCAGCGGCACCCCGGCGTACGCCGGCACGGCCGAGATCGCCGAGACGCCCGGCACGATCTCGAACGGCACGTCGGCCTTGAGGCAGGCGACGGCCTCCTCGGCCAGGCCGTTGAAGGTCGCGGCGTCGCCGTCCATGAGCCGGACGACCCGGCGGGCCGACTTGGCCGCCTTGACGACCAGCTTGGCCCGGGTGGCCCGGGTGAGCGGCTGGCCGTCGTCGCCGAAGCCGGCGTCGAGGACCTCGACGTCGGGCCGGGCGTAGCGCTCGACCAGACTCTCGCGAGGCAGCTGGTCGGTGACGATGACGTCGGCCTGCGCGAGCAGGTCGACGGCACGCACGGTCAACAGACCGAGGTCGCCGGGTCCGGCCCCGACGAAGCTGACCGTGCCGATGTGGCGAACGGTCCGGCGCGTCGGGTTGGGGGGCGTGGGAGTCACGAGACACGCTCCGTGGTAGTGCTCGATGGGTTGGGATGCACAGTGCCCCTGATGAGGGGTTCCGTGCCTGGTGCGACCGATAGGTGAGACATCTGCGGCCGGAGCCATGCTCGGGGCGCCGTCCTCCAGCAGTACGGCGGCCAGCCGGGCGCCCAGCTCCTCCGCCGCCTCGACCGGCCCGACCAGCGACCGGCGCAGCGCGTCGCTGCCGTCGAGGGCGGCGACGACGGCTCGCAGCGACAGCTCGGGCCCGTCCTCGCCCTCGGCGACCTCGGCCAGCGCCCCGATCGGCGCGCTGCAGCCGGCCTCGAGCGCGGCCAGCACGGCCCGCTCGGCCCGGACCGCCGCGTGTGCTGTCCGGGTCGTCGATCAGCGGCCAGCCAGGCCCGCAGCTCGGCGTCGTCGGCGCGGCACTCGACCGCGAGCGCGCCCTGGCCGGGCGCCGGCAGCATCTGGATCGGGTCGATGACCTCGGTGGCCTCGTCCGCCCGGCCCAGGCGCAGCAGACCGGCCCGGGCCAGGACGACCGCGTCGTACCGGCCGTCGGCCACCGCCCGCAGCCGGGTGTCGACGTTGCCGCGGATCGGCTCGACGATCAGGCCGAGGTCGAGCGCGCGCAGCTGGGCCGCCCGCCGCGGCGAGCCGGTGCCGACCCGGGCGCCGGGCGGCAGCTCGCCCAGGGTCAGGCCGTCGCGGGCCACGAGCACGTCGCGGGCGTCGGCCCGCTGCGGCACCGCGCCGATCACGAGGCCGTCGCAGGCACCGGTGGGCAGGTCCTTGAGCGAGTGCACGGCCAGGTCGACCTCGCCGTCGAGCAGCGCCCGGCGCAGCTCGGTCGCGAACACCCCGGTGCCCCCGATGGTCTCCAGCGGCTCCTCGGCCGGCTGGGTCGGTCGCCGTACGTCGTGATCGGCACCAGCTCGACCGGCCGGCCGGCCACCGCGGCCAGGGCGTCGGCCACCAGCTCGGCCTGGGCCGTCGCCAGCGCGCTGCGCCGGGTGCCCAGGCGCAGGGTCCGCCGCGTTCGGTGCTGCGGTCGGTGGTCGCCGTCATCGGCCACCTCCGACGTCGATGACCTCGTCCAGCCGGGCCGACGACACGGAGGCGACGTCGTGCGGGTCGAGGTCGAACAGGTCGCGCAGCGCCGCCGCGTAGTCCGCCGGCTCGGCCACCCCGGACAGCTCCTTCACCCGGACCGTCGGCGCGTGCAGCAGCTTGTCGACGACCCGGTTGACCGTGCGGCGCAGCTCCTCGCGCACCTCGCGGGTCGAGGTCCGGGCCGGCGCTGCTCGAGCCGGCCCAGCTCGGCCGCGACGACCTCGGCCGCCCGGGCCCGCAGGGCCACGACGGTCGGCGCGACGGACTCGGCCCGGCGGCGGACCAGGTACTCGGCGACCTCCCCGGCCACCAGGTCACGGACCGCGGCGACCGCGGAGGGCAGGCCGCCGGGCCACCGCCCGGGCTGGTCTCGATCGCCCGGCCGATCGACTCCAGGTCGACCAGCGTGACCCCGGGCAGCTCGGCCGCGGCCGGGTCGACGTCGCGCGGCAGGGCCAGGTCGACGTAGACCTGCGGCCGGCCGCCGCGCGCGGCCTGCGGCCGCGACGACGTCGGCCGTCTCGAGGACGTGACCGACCGAGCCGGTGCACGAGACGACCAGGTCGGCGCCGGGCGAGGGCCGGCTCGAGCTCGTCGAGGCCGATCGCCGTCGCGCCGAGGTCGTCGGCCAGGCGGGCGGCGTGCGCCTGGGTGCGGTTCGCGATGGTCAGCCCGGTGCACGCCGGCGCGGTGCAGGGTCGTGCCGACCAGCGCGCTCATCGAGCCGGCTCCGACGACGAGAGCCTCGACATCGGCCGAGCGTGTCCGGCCGCGAGCCCCAAGACTCGTTGCCGCAGAGTCGATCCCGACCTCGACGATGGACCGGCCGGCCGCGTCGATGCCGGTCTCGGCGTGGGCCCGCTTGCCGACCCGCAGGGCCTGCTGCAGCAGATCGCCCAGCACCCGTCCCGCATCGCCGGAGCCCTGGGCCGCGCGCAGCGCCTGGCGCACCTGGCCGAGGATCTGGCCCTCGCCGACGGCCATCGAGTCGAGCCCGCAGACGACGGTGAACAGGTGCGCGACCGCCCGGTCCTCGTAGTGCACGTAGAGGTGCTCGGTCAGGTCCTCGAGCGGCACGCCGGTGGCCGACGCCAGCGCCGACCCGAGGTCGGACAGGCCGCCGTGGAAGGTCGCGACATCGGCGTACAGCTCGACCCGGTTGCAGGTGGCCAGGGTCAGCACCTCGCCGACGTGCTCGCCGGCCCGGGCCCGGCGCGCTGACGTCCTGGGCGGCCGCGGCGTCGAGCGCGACCCGCTCCAGCAGGGAGAGCGGCAGCGGTGCGGTGCGAGACGCCGATCACGAGCAGGCTCATCGCCGCATCCCCCCGGTCTCGGGCCGGCCGCGGCCCGGCGCTGCTCGTGGAAGGCCAGGATCTGCAGCTCGGTCGACAGGTCCACCTTGCGCACGTCGACGCCGGCCGGCACCGACAGCACGCAGGGGGCGAAGTTGAGGACGCTGCGCACGCCGGCCGCCACCAGCCGGTCGCAGACCTCCTGGGCGGCGACGGCCGGCGTGGCGACGACGCCGATCGCGACCCCGGCGGACTGCGACGACCGACTCGAGCTCGTCCAGGTGCCGCACGGTCAGGCCGGCGACCTGCTCGCCCACGACGGAGTCGTCCTGGTCGAACAGCGCGACGACGGAGAAGCCGCGGGAGGCGAAGCCGCCGTAGTTGGCGAGCGCATGGCCCAGGTTGCCGATGCCGACGACGGCGACCGGCCAGTCCTGGGTCAGGCCGAGCTCGCGGGAGATCTGGTAGACGAGGTAGGCGACCTCGTAGCCGACCCCGCGGACGCCGTACGAGCCGAGGTGGGAGAGGTCCTTGCGCAGCTTGGCCGAGTTGACGCCGGCCAGTGCGGCCAGCTCCTCGGAGGAGACCGTGGCCGTGCCTTCGTCGGCCAGCAGCGTCAGGGCCCGCAGGTAGATCGGCAGCCGGGCAACGGTGGCCTCGGGAATGCCGCGCCGCACCCCGACCTCGTCGCTCACGCGCTCATCGCCTTCGGCTGCTCCTGAATGTGCAGGGCCCCACCATAAGCACTTGTGAACGAGCGCACAAAGTCGGCGATCGGCTAGGCCAGCAGCAGGGCCGCCCGCAACCGGGCCTCGTCGACCCGCCAGAACGTGTGCTGGACGGCCGTCGATGAGCACGACCGGGATCTGCTCGGCGTACGCCTCGAGCAACGCAGCGTCGTCCAGGATCGAGCGCTCCTCCCACGGCGTACCGAGGTCGTCGGCGACCCGGGACACAACCAGCCGAGCGTCGTCGCACAGGTGACAGCCAGGCTTGCCCAGCAGGGTGATCCGATGACGCACCTGGGCATTCTGCTCCTGCCCCTCCCGGACTCCGGACGCGGCTCGACCGGCTCGGCTTCGCCGTACCCTGGGTGCCGTGGCCGAGGCGATCGCGCAGGTCGAGGCGGCCATGGCCGTCCCTCCGGACCCGACCGCGGCCGCGTTCTTCGACGTCGACAACACGGTGGTCCGCGGCGCGAGCATCTTCCATCTGGCCCGCGGCCTCTATCGCCGCAAGTTCTTCACCGGCCCGCGACATCGGCCGGATGGCTTGGCAGCAGGCCGAGATTCATCGCTGTCGGCGAGAACCTCGAGGACCTGCACAAGATCCGCGAGTCCGCCCTGTCGTTCGTCGCCGGCCACTCGGTGGCCGAGCTGGCGGCGATCGGCGAAGAGGTCTACGACGAGGTCATCGCCGACAAGATCTGGCCCGGCACGCATGCCCTCGCCCAGCTGCACCTGGACGCCGGGCAGCGGGTCTGGCTGGTGACCGCGACCCCGGTCGAGGTGGCCGACGTCATCGCCCGGCGGCTCGGCCTGTCCGGCGCCCTCGGCACGGTCGCCGAGAGCGTCGACGGGGTCTACACCGGCCGGCTGGTCGGTGAGCCGCTGCACGGCCAGGCCAAGGCCGACGCCGTCCTGGCCCTCGCCGAGCGGGAGGGGCTCGACCTGAGCCCGCTGCGCGGCCTACTCCGACTCGGCCAACGACATCCCGATGCTGTCCCTGGTCGGCGCAGCCCTGCGCGATCAACCCGGACGCCGCCCTGCGGGCGCACGCCAAGGCTCAACGGCTGGCGGATCCGCGACTACCGGACCGGGCGCAAGGCGGCCAAGGTCGGCGTACCGGCGGCGGCCGGGGTGGGGGCGGCGGTCGGCGGGGTCTTCGCCGGGCTGGCCCTGCGCCGACGGCGCCAACGTCGTACGGCGCTGCGGCGGTTGGTCCGCCGGCTCACCCGCTAGACCCGCTCGGCGCGGCTTTTGCCCCGTTACCGACCGGTTCGGTTCGGGCCTGCGCCACGCGACCAGCGGATGCATCCGGCCGGTAACCGCTCTAGCATCGGAGGGTTACCGGTCGGTACGCCGCTGTGCCGACACCCCGGGGAGGGCCGACGTCCCGCTTGCCGCGCCGCGCTGCCCGGACCGCCCCGACGCGGGGCTGGTCCTGGGTCGATGCCGCAGGTCTGCGGGCCGGGCTGCGGACCCTGGCCATGGCGATCGACGCCACAGGGGCGACGGCCGGAGCCACCGCCGGAGGGGCGACCGCTGGACCGCCGGCCCGGCCGGGCTCTGGGCTCCGGCCCGCGGTCGACGCCCGCGGCGCAGCCGGCCCCGAGCACCTGGCCCGGATCGAGGCCCTGGTCCAGCTGGCCCAGCAGGGCGACGCCGAGGCCTTCGGGCAGATCTACGAGGAGTACGTCGACGTCGTCTACCGCTACGTCTACGTCCGCTGCGGCTCGCACCACCTGGCCGAGGACCTGACCGCGGAGACGTTCGTCCGGGCGCTGCGCCGGCTCGACTCCTTCACCTGGACCGGCAAGGACATCGCGGCCTGGTTCGTGACCATCGCCCGCAACCTGGTCGTGGACCACGTGAAGTCCTCGCGCTACCGGATGGAGGTCACGACCGGCGAGCTGCTCGACGCCGACGAGGCGGCCGACGCCCCCGAGGCCGAGGTGCTCGACCGGATGCGCGACCGGCGGCTGCTCGAGGCCGTCAAGGGGCTCAAGCCCGAGCAGCAGGAGTGCATCGTGCTGCGCTTCCTGCAGGGGCTGTCGCTGGCCGAGACCGCCGCCGTGCTGGGCCGCAAGGAGAACGCCGTCAAGCAGCTCCAGCTGCGGGCGGTCCGGGCCCTGCACCGGGCGTTGGACGGTGAGCGGCCGTGACCGGGTGCTCGCGCCGACAGACAGATGAGTGGACTCGTCCTCAGCGGCGTAACCCGCGGCGTACCCGGTCGTTGTTGGGGCAGGGAACCAAACGGTGGATCGAGCGGACGGGGTGGGGTCAGTGCAGCTGAGTGCGCCGACGCTGCCGTTCGTCCGCTCCCGGGCGGCCGAGGAGCTGCAGCGCGCGCTCGACGGCCGGCTGCCGGTCGAGGGGCTGAACCCGACGATCGGTGGGTACGCCGCGGTGGCCGAGCGGCTCGGTGAGCTGGTCCCGACGACGACGCTGCGGCCGAGCCCGGAGTACCGCGCCGAGCTGCACGCCCGGCTGGTCGAGCTGGCCGACGGCCCAGGCGGCGGCGAGCCCGACGCGACCCGGCCGGCTGTCCGGCCGGACTCGGACCGGCGGCCGCGCGCTGGTGCCCTGGCTGCCCGGGCTTTCGCTGGCTCGGCGCCTGGTCCCGACGCGGCTGGCGGCGCACCCTCGCCGCGACGACCGGCGCCGTGCTGACGCTGATGGTCGGGGTCGGCTTCGCGGCCGGGAGCGCGCTGCCCGGTGGCCTGCTCTACCCGGTCAAGGAGCTGATCCAGAGCGCCCAGGTGCAGCTGGCCGGCGGCGGGATGGACCGCGGCACGGTGCTGCTGGACCAGGCGCGCGGCCACATCAAGGACGCATCGACGCTGGTCAGCCAGGGCTCGCCCGACCCGGCCGACGTCAACACCGCGCTCACAGCGGCCGGCGACGACCTCCGCGACGCCCAGAAGACTTTGCTCGACCAGTTCGCCCGGACCCAGGACCCGGCTGCCCTGACGGCACTGGCCCGGTTCGCCCAGAGCCAGGCCCCGGTGCTGGCCGACCTGCGCGGCCGCGTGCCGGTGGCGTCCGAACCGCTGGTCGACAACCTGCTCAGCCGGCTCGGGGCGGTCTCGACGTCCGTGCGCGACGCCACGGCCCGGTGCGGCGCGCCCTGCGCCTCGGTGCCGGTGACCGGGCTGCCCGGACCGGACGGCCTGGTCGGCACCGGGTCGGGCACCGGCGGGTCCGGGCTCCCCGGCCAGACCGGCGTCGGCGGCATCGGCCAGCCCGGGACCGGCGGCCTCGGTGGGCTCGGCGGCCTGGGTGGTCTGGGTGGGCTGACCGGCACGGGCACCGGTTCGGGCACCGGCGGCGGGGCCGGCGCGCCGGGCAACGGCGTCTCGATCGGGAGCGGTGGCGTCGGCGTACAGGTGCCTGGCGTCGGCGCCACGGTGCCCGCACCCGGCGTCAGTGCCGGCTCCGGTGGGGTGCGCGCGACCGTACCGCCGGTGCACGCGACCGTTGGCCCGATCACGGCGACCCTGCCCGGCATCGGGGTGAGCATTCCGCCGCTGCTGCCCTCGTCGCACTCCAGCGCGCCGTCCGCTGCCTCGTCCTCGAGCTCGTCGGTGTGCGTCCTGATCGTCTGCATCGGCTGAGCGCCGCACAGACCGGTCGCGAATGACCCATCTAGTGGGTCGACGACGACCGCTGTGTCTGGGCCAACGCCTGCCGGATCGTCCGTTCGACATCATCCGGCCGCTGGGTCAGATCGGCCCAGGTGAACCTCAGCACCGTGTAACCAGCCGCGACCAGCGCGTTCTGGGTGGCCCGGTCCCGCTGGAACGCCGAGCGGCTGCCGTGGCTGCGCCATCCGTCCACCTCGACGACCAACCGATGCGCGTCGAACAGGACGTCGACCACGGCCACCACTCGCCCAGCGAGCACGATCGAGGCGTTGGCGCGCCAGCCGGTCAGGCCGGCCGAACGCAACAGTGCATGGAACACGTCTTCCGCCGCGCTCATCGAGCCGAACTCACTCACGTCCACGAGTCGGCGCAGCTGAGCCGTCCCGACCCAGGTGGCGCGGGTCTCGGTCCACAGCCGTAGCTCAGTGACGTTGAGCCGGTTGCGCGTGTGCAGCCAGGCGAGCAGATCACGCGCGGCGTCCCAGGGCCAGCTCGCCAGCAGGTCGACGGCCGTCCGGGCCTCGTCCGTGACCAGCAGTCCGCGCAGCCGCGTGACCTGACCGGACAAAAGTTCCCGACGCACCGCTCGGAGTCCGAGGCCCTGGACCTTGCGCCCGGTCGCGACAGTCGCCGTGCCGATCACTGGCGTCGGCACGGGGAGTCGCCAGAGCACGCCAGCCAGCTCATGGCTCACGACCGCGTCCGGCCAGGTCAGGCCGACGGCGGATGCGAGCTGCCACGGGCCCACCTGCACGTCATGGGCCGCGAGCGCGGTCCCGGCAACGACCCGCCAGCGACCGGCGGCCAGCCTGCGGCGGACCTGGCGGGCGGTCCAGCCGCCGTCGTACGCCTGCCGACGGGAGAAGAGCCCGTGCTGGGTGGACGCCTGGGCCGGCACGTCTTCGGGCATGCGCCGACCCTGGCTCAGCCGGTGGGACCGGCGGGGCCGTCGGCTGCCGCCTGTGGACAACAGACCGGTCGATGGTGACCCACTAGCTGGGTCCGGATCGACCGCCCTGGGCTAGAAGAAGACCGAGCGGCGCTGCATGAGCAGGGAGTACAGCGTCTGCTGGATCGTCTCGCGGACCTGGTCGGTGAGGTCGAACACCAGCATCGGGTCGTCCGCGGCCGCAGCCCCGTGCTGGAGTGTGTCGACCGGCTCGCCGAACTCGATGATCCACTTGCTGGGCAGCGGCACCAGGCCGAGCAGGCCGAGCAGCGGGAAGGTCGGCGTGACCGGCACGTAGGGCAGCCCGAGCAGGCGGGCCAACGGCTTGATGTCGCCGATGATCGGGTAGATCTCCTCCGCGCCCACGATCGAGCACGGGATGATCGGCACCCCGGTGCGCAGCGCCGCCGACACGAAGCCGCCGCGGCCGAACCGCTGCAGCTTGTACCGCTCCGAGAACGGCTTGCCGATGCCCTTGAACCCCTCCGGCCACACCCCGACCAGCTCGCCGCCGGACAGCAGTCGCTCGGCGTCGGCGTTGGTCGCGAGCGTCGAGCCGCCCTTGCGGGCCAGCTCGCCGAGCACCGGGGTCTGGAACACGATGTCGGCGCCGAGCGGGCGCAGCCGGCGGTGGACCGGGTGCTCGTCGTGCACGGCCACCTGGGTCATCAGGCTGTCGACCGCGACGGTGCCGGAGTGGTTGGCCACCAGCAGCGCGCCGCCCACGTCGGGGATGTTGTGGATGCCCCGCACCTCGACCCGGAACCACTGCCGGTAGAGCGGGCGCAGCGCCGGCAGCAGGACGTTGTCGGCCAGGTCCTCGTCGAGGCCGAACTCGTCGACCGTGTAGTCGCCTTCGAGCCGGCGCCGCAGGAACGCCATGACCGCGGCGGCCTTGCCCTCCAGCCCACCCAGTGCGCGCTCGCCGCCGGACTCCGCCGACTCCGCCGCCTCATCCACCGGGTCGGCTGGCTGCTGGGCCGCGCGCTCGGGCTCCGGCGGCTCCTCGCGGCGGCGGGCGCCGTCGATCGGGATCACCCGGCCGGCCATCAGTGCGCCCCGACCAGAGTCCGTACGCCGGGCAGCCCGGTGCCGCGGTGCAGCCGGGCGAAGTCCTCGAACGCCTCCCGCGTCGTGAACTCCGGCTCCAGGCCCAGCGCCGACCGCATCCGGGTCGTGTCCAGCCCCCGCCCGTAGGCCAGGAAGGCCATCTGGTCCGGCGAGAAGTCGGCCAGGCCGGAGCGCCGGACCAGCTGACCGATCCAGCCGCTGGAGGTGAGCGGGACCGGGATGCTCGGCCGGCCGATGATCCGGGTGGCCTGCTTGGTCGTGATGACGCCGTCGCCGGCGACGTTGACGACACCGGCCGGCGGCCCGAGCGTGGCCAGCCGCATCGCCTCGACGGCGTCGGTCTCGTGCACGAACTGCAGCCGCGCGTCGTACCCGAACAGCACCGGGACGAGCGGGAGGGTGAAGTAGTCGGTCAGCGCGGTCCGGATGCCCGGGCCGATGATGTTGGCGAACCGCAGCGTCGTCACCTCGACGTCCGGGCGGCGCCGGGAGAAGCCCCGGACATAGCCCTCGACCTCGACCGAGTCCTTGCCAAAACCGCTGCGCGGCATGGCTTTTGGCCCGGTGTCCTCGGTGAACATCGCCGGGTCGCGGGGCGACGTGCCATAGACCGCGGACGACGACTTGACGACGAGCCGCTTGAGCGACGGCGCCTTCTGGCAGGCCGCGAGCAGCTGCATCGTGCCGATGACGTTGATCTCCTTCTGGGAGACCCGCCCGCCGGCCGAGACCGGGGTGGCGATCACGTTCATGTGCACGACCGTGTCGACGCCGGTGTCGGCGATGACCCGGGCGATGACCGGGTTGCGGATGTCGGCCCGGACGAACTGCGCGCCGCCGATGTCGTGCGGCGGCGGGATCACGTCGACCCCGATGACCCGCGGGGCGTCGGGCTCGTTGCTCAGGGCGCGGGCGAACCGCCCCCCGAGATACCGGGAGACCCCGGTCACGAGCACGACGCGTGTCATCTGCTGGTCACCGCATCCGATTCCGCGAGGTCAAGGGGCTCGCGCAGCTACTTCTTGTTACGACGCTGGTGACGCGTCTTGCGCAGCAGCTTGCGATGCTTCTTCTTCGCCATGCGCTTGCGGCGCTTCTTGATGACAGAGCCCACGGATCCTCGCACTCATTGATTGGACGTCTCGGCTGCGCAGCCTACCGTCCGTAGCCGGTGCCCCGACCGCTTCGCCCGGTCAGGCGGTCGCCGGGGCGCGGTCACGCGGTCAGGCGGTGTCGACGTACGAGACGTCTTCAGATAGTCGTGAACTGCCTGCTCAGGCACCCGGAAGGACCGTCCGACGCGTACGGCGGGGAGCTCCCCGGAGTGCACGAGCCGATAGACGGTCATCTTCGAGACGCGCATGATCGCTGCCACCTCGGCCACGGTCAGAAACCGCACCTCGGCAAGCTGACGCTCAGAAGCCATGCTGCACCGATCCTTTGAGCACGCTCCGTAGCGCCGGCTTCCCCACCGGCGACCGTCCACGTCCGTGCGATGGCTCACGATAGGGGCAGATGGGGCGTGTGGGGAAGGGGTTGCCGTGAGTGTGACCTGCTCGGCCCACAGTCACCCGGTGCAGACGCACCATCAGCCCCTGATCCGGCAGCTCAGCCGAACCAGACGTCCAGCCCGTGCAGCGGGAAGACCGCCTCGCCGGGTGGCCAGGACCGCCCGGTCGACCGGGTCGTCCGGGTCGACCCCCAGCGCCCAGGACCGCCAGGCCGGCTCCCGGCCGTCACTCATCGTGACCGGGCCGGGCCGACCGAACCGCTGCTGGACGTCGCTCGCGCCAGCTCGTCGGGCACAGCGGTCGTCCGGGCTCGATCGGGGCGTGCGCGGCCAGGGCCACCAGGTGGGTCCAGGTGCGCGGCACGACCTCGATCACGGCGTAGCCCCCGCCGCCGAGGGCCACCCACCGACCGTCGCAGACCTCGTGGGCCAGGTCGTGCAGCGCGACCGCGGCGGCCCGCTGGCCGTCGACCGACATCTGCAGGTGGGCCAGCGGGTCCAGGGCGTGGGTGTCGCAGCCGTGCTGGGTGACCAGCACGTCGGGCCGGAACTCGCGCACCAGCGGCCGGCACGACCGAGTCGATGGCCCGCAGCCACTGGGCGTCGCCGGTGCCCGGCGGCAGGGCGACGTTGACCGCCGAGCCCTCGGCGCCGGCGCCCCCGATCTCGGCCGGGAAGCCGGTGCCCGGGAAGAGCATCCGGCCGCTCTCGTGGACCGAGATGGTCAGCACCCGCGGGTCGTCCCAGAAGATCTCCTGTACGCCGTCGCCGTGGTGCACGTCGACGTCGACGTAGGCGACCCGCTCGCGCGCCGTTGTCGAGCAGCCACCGGATCGCCACGGCGATGTCGTTGTAGACGCAGAAGCCGCACGCCCGCTCGGCCATCGCGTGGTGCAGGCCGCCGGCGAAGTTCACCCCGTGCGCGGCCTCGCCGCGCCAGACGGCCTGCGCGATGTCGAGGCTCCCGCCGACGACTCGGGCGCTGGCCTCGTGCATCCCGACGAACGCCGGGTCGTCCTCAGTTCCCAACCCCCGCAACGGTTCTGCGGACTCCGGGTCGAGGGAGGCGGCGCGCACGGCATCGACGTACGCCCGGTCGTGGACGGTCAGCAGGACCTCGTCGCTGACCGGCTCGGCGCCGACGACCTGCCACCTGCGGGAGGTCGAACAGCCCGAAGGCCGCGGCACAGCCGAGCGGTCAGGTCGAGCCGGATCGGCGACATCGGATGGGTCGGCCCGAAGTCGTACGCCGTGAGCGCGGGGTCCCAGACGACACGGGCCTGGGCGGGTTGGGCCATGCAGGGGGCCGGCGGCCCTACCGGGCCATCGAGTTCGGGACGGCTCCGGGGTCGTCGCGGACCGGCAGCACCATCGCCATCTCGGTCAGGGACTCATCGGTGCGGACCGGCCGCCGCGAGTCCGACGGCCGGAAGCCGTAGCTGCTGTAGAACGCGACGGCCCGGCCGTTGTCGACGACGACCCAGAGCATCAGATGGGAGCGGTTGGCCGCGCGGGCCTCGCCGGCCGCTGCGTCGACCAGGCGCCAGGCCACCCCGGTGCCGCGGGCCTCGGGCTCGACCCACATCGCGAACAGCTCCGCGACGTTGCTCAGCGCCTTGAGGTCGACGTCGTCGCCGACCGGGATCGCGTCGCCGAGCGAGGCGACGCCGACCGGCTGCTGGTCGCGCTCGGCCAGCAGCCGGGTGCTGCGCCGCATCCGCAGCCGCCAGAAGTCCTCGTCGAAGGCCTCTTCCTCGTCGTACGTGCTCACGAACGCGTCCGGAGACTCCTTCAGGGCCGCCAGCCGCATCCGGCGGTAGGTCTCCCAGTCGTCCTCACCGAGGGCACGCACCGTCACGTCGCTCATAGGCTCAGCCTCCCAGACAACGGCGTCAGCGCGACCCGCAGGGCCTGTGGACTGCCGCCGAACCGGCCGGGAAAATTGCCTGGGTGGTCAGGTCTGCCCCGAAGCGAGCTCGCGGCTGCGGTCGCGGGCGGCCTCCATCGCGGTCAGGAACGCCGCCCGGACCTTGTGGTCGTCGAGCTGGCGCAGCGCGGCCATCGTCGTACCGGCCGGGCTGGAGACCTGCTCGCGCAGGACGGTGGGGTGCTCGCCGGTCTCCTTGAGCATCGTCGCCGCGCCGTACAGCGTCTGCACGACCAGCTCGGTCGACGTCGCGCGGGGCAGGCCGAGCAGCACGCCGGCCTCGATCATCGCCTCGACGACATAGAAGATGTACGCCGGGCCGGAGCCGGAGATCGCCGTCACGGCGTCCTGGTAGTTCTCCGGCAGCGCGGACCACCTTGCCGCACGAGCGCAGCAGCGCCTCGGCCTCGGCCAGATGCTCCTCGTCGCAGTGGGATCCGGGGCTGATCGCCGCCATGCCCTCGTCGACGAGGGCCGGGGTGTTGGGCATGACCCGCACGACCGGCGTGCCCGACGGCAGCCGGGACTGGATGAAGTCGGTCGTGATGCCGGCCGCCAGCGACACGACGAGGGTCCCGGGTCGCAGGTGCTCGCCGACCTCGGTCAGCACGGTCGCCATGTCCTGCGGCTTGACCACGAGGACGAGGGTGTTGGCCCCGGACGCGGCGGCGTCGTTGTCGACGACCTTGACGTCGTACTTGGCGGTCAGCTCGGCCACCCGCTCGGGCCGGCGCTCGGCGACGAGCAGGTCGGCCGGCGCCCGGCCGGAGCGGATCAGCCCGGACAGCAACGTCTCGCCCATCACCCCGGCGCCGACGATCGCGACGATGCCCATGCGGTTATCCCTTCGAGAGCAGCGAGCGGACGAAGAACACCGTGTTGGCCGGGCGCTCGGCCATGCGGCGCATCAGGTAGCCGTACCACTGGTCGCCGTACGGCACGTAGACCCGCATCTTCTCGCCCTGCCCGGCGAGCCGGCGCTGCTCGTCCGGCCGGATGCCGTAGAGCATCTGGTACTCGTAGGTGCCCTGGGCCCGGTTGTTCTGGACCACGAGGGCGCCGGCGATGTCGATCAGCGTCGGGTGGTGGGTGGCGACCATCGGGTAGCCCTGGCCCTCCATCAACATCTTCAGACACCGGACGTACGACGCGTCGACCTCCCGGTTGGACTGGTACGCAACGGATTCCGGCTCGTCGTAGGCCCCCTTGCAGAGGCGGACGCGCGACATCTCACCGGCCAGGTCCCTGCAGTCGCCCTCGGTCCGGCGCAGGTAGGCCTGGACGACCGCGCCGACCCAGGGGAAGTCCTGGCGCAGGTCGCGCAGGATCGACAGGGTCGAGTCCGTCGTCGTGTGGTCCTCCATGTCGAGGGTCACCGTGGTGCCCGCGGCGGCCGCCGCCCGGCAGATCTCGGCCGCGTGGTCGCGGGCGATCCGCTCGCCGTCGCCCGGGCAGCGCCTGGCCGACGGCGGAGAGCTTGACCGAGACCTCGGCCCGGTTGTCCTGGGTCAGGCCCGCGTCGGACAGCTCGCGCAGCAGGTCGAGGTAGGCGTCGGTCGTGGCCCGGGCCTGGGCCAGGTCGAGCGTGTCCTCGCCGAGGTGGTCGAGGGTGACCAGCCGGCCGCTGGCGACGAGCGTGTCGGCGGCCCGGACCCCGTCGGCCGTGTGCGCGCCGGCGACGTAGCGAGCGACGACGCTCCGGCTCACCGGTGCGGTCTCGACCAGGTGGCGGACCCGGTCGCTCTTGGACAGTTGCAGGAGAGCCTGGCGCAGCACCGGGCCAGGCTACGGCGTGCGGGGGTGGCCGGCTTGCGCTCGGGCTCGCCGGGGTTCGCAGTCACTAGTTGACTAAACCAAGTACTCGACTTAACCTGGCTCCGTGCCTCCCACCCACGACCCGCAGCTGCTCAAGGGCGTCCTGTCCCTGTTGCTGCTGCAGCTGCTCGCCGAGCGCGAGTCCTACGGCTACGAGGTGGTGCAACGGATTCACCAGACCGGGCTGACCGACGTGCTCGAGGGCACCGTCTATCCGGCCCTCGCCCGGCTCGAACGAGAGGGCCGGGTCAGCGCCCGGCTGGTCTCCTCGACTCCGGCCCGGCGCGCAAGTACTACCGGCCGACCGCCGCCGGCTACGCCGCGCTGGAGTCCGGCGCCGAGAACTGGTCCTCGCTGGTCGGTCTCGTCGCCGGCGTCCTGGACCGCCCTATCCCGTCCGCAACCAGCCACCGATGGAGCCTGAGATGCACCGAGTCACCGTCATCGACCGCCTGCGGATCGAACGCGTCGTCTGGTTCCTGGACCAGCGCCTCTACGACCTGCCCCGCCGGTCGCGGATCGAGAAGCGCCGGGAGGTCCGGGCCAACCTGCTCAGCGCGGCGCGGACGTCGGGACCGGGGCGGCGCTGCGCCAGCTCGGCAGCAGCCGCCAGCTGGCGGCCGACTACCTCGACGCCGAGCTCGGCTCCGGGCCGCGGGCCTCGTGGATCGCGGCCGCGCTGTTCCTGTTCACCGGCCAGCTGGTGTTCACCGAGGTGCTGACCGAGGCCGCGCTGGCCTTCGGCCACGGCATCACCGCAGCCGACCCGACCGCCACCGGGACGTTCACCTGGGCCGGCATCAGCCATCTCCAGTCGACCGTCACCTACACGTTCGTCGACGGCAAGGGCAGCTCGGTCGGCGGGGCCTGGACGCCGCTGGCCTGGGCGCTGTGGATCATCGCGACCATTCTCGTCGGCCGGCTGTGGCGGCTGGTGCCGAGGTGGCGCTTGCGCCGGCAGGCCGCGACGTCGGTCTGACGTGCCGCGACCCACCTACGGCGTACGGCGGCGCAGGGTGGCCGATCCCAGCGCGATCGCGCCGACGACGAACAGGGCGACGATCCCGCTGTCCCGCAGGACATCGCCGGCCGCCGACGCCTGGGTCGTGACGGCCGTCATGGCGTCGACGGCGTAGGAGAGCGGCAGGACGTCGGAGACGGCGTGCAGGACGCCCGGCATCCCGTCGCGCGGGGTCAGCAGCCCGCAGAGCAGGAACTGCGGCAGGACGAGGGCCGGGCAGGAACTGCACGGCCTGGAACTCCGTCGCGCGCGAAGGCGCTCACGAACAGGCCCAGTGCCGTGCCGAGCAGGGCGTCGACGACGGCGACCAGGACCAGCAGACGCGCTGCTGCCGGCCACGTTGAGACCGCACACCCAGACGGCGAATCCCGTTGCGACACAGGCCTGTACGACGGCGAGCGCGCCGAAGGCGAGGGCATAGCCGACCGACCAGGTCAGCCCTTGCCGAGCGGCGTCGTGAGCAGCCGCTCCAGCGTGCCGGAGGTGCGCTCGCGCAGGGTGGCGACGCTGGTCACCAGGAACATCACGACGAACGGGAAGACGCCGAGCAGGGGCGCGCCGATCCGGTCGAAGACGCCGGGTGCCCTCGTAGACCCAGGCCAGCAGCCCGATCAGGACGCACGGCACGACGAGCAGCAGGGCCACCGTGCGGTGGTCGCCTCGCACCTGGCGCAGGACCCGGCCGGCCGTGGCCAGCGGTGAGGGCGACGCTCATCGCGACTGCTCCTCCGGCTGGTCGCTCGGCCTCGATCAGGCGCAGGAACGCCTGCTCGGCGTCGGTCGCTCCGGTGCGCTCGAGCAGCGACTGCGGCGTCTCGTCGGCCAGCAACCGGCCCTCGCGCAGCAGCAGGAGCCGGTCGCACCGGGTCGCCTCGTCCATGACGTGGCTGGACACGAACAGCGTCGTACCGGCTTGCGGCCAGCCGGGCGAACAGGTTCCAGAGGTCGCGGCGCAGGACCGGGTCGAGGCCGACGGTCGGCTCGTCGAGGACGAGCAGCTCGGGGGTCCCGAGCAGCGCTGCGGCCAGGCTGACCCGCGAGCTCTGGCCGCCGGACAGTCGGCTGACCCGGGAGGTCCGCGTGGTCGGCCAGGTCGACGGCGTCGACGACCCGTTCGACGTCGGCCGCCAAGGCTGGCGCCGCGCAAGGCCGAGCAGCCGGCCGAAGTAGCGCAGGTTGTCGCTGCACGGTCAGGTCGCCGTACACGCTGGGCGCCTGCGTCACGTAGGCGACCCGGCGGCGCAGCGCGTGGGCTCCCCCGCCGGCCGGCCGAGCACCGTCACCGCGCCCGCCGGTCGACGCTGCTGGACCCCGACCACTGCACCGCATCAGGGTCGACTTGCCGCCGCCGCTCGGGCCGAGCAGGCCGACGACCTGGCCGCCGCGGGACCGTCACCGACAGGCCGGGCAGGACGACCCGCCCGCCGCGCTCGACCCGCAGGTCCTGGACGACGACTGCGTCGCCCTCGTCGATCGAATTCACCATGTGATGAATTCAACCACCGCGCGAGCGCGCTCGGCAACCCTCCGCTTGCCCTTGGCCGAAGCGGGGGTCAGTCGGCGAGGTAGGCCTGGAGGGTCGGGGCGAGCCGGGCGACGAGGTCTTCGACCGGCGCGCTCGGCCAGGGGCTCGCAGCTCGATGACGTAGCGCAGCAACGCGATACCGATCATCTGCGACGCGGCGAGCCCGGCCCGCAGGTCGGCGTCCGGCGTGCCGACGCTCGGCCACGACCCGGCCGAAGATCTCCCGGGTGACGAACTCCCGCAGCATCCGGGCCGCGTCGTCGTGGCTCGCCGCGGCCCGGAGCAGCGCGCCGATCCGCTCCCGCCCCTCCGGCCCGTCCCAGACCAGGAAGAAGAACCGGGCCAGCCGCTCGCCGACCCCGTCCGGGCCGCCGGCCAGGATCGTGCGACGATGTCGCGCGGGTCGGCCGGCATCTCGAGGGCCGCCGCGAACAGCTCCGGCCTTGCCCTCGAAGTAGTGGTGCACCAGCGCCGGCGTCCACCCCCGCCGCGCGGGCGATCGCCCGCAGCGACGCGCCGTCGTACCCGACGCGCGGCGAACTGCTCCCGGGCCGCCTCGACGATCAGCGCCGCGGGTGTCCTCGCCACCCGGCCGCCGGCCCCGGCGGCCGCGAGCGTGGTCGGCCGAGCTCAGCGGGCGCGGCGACCGAGGTTGAGCCGGGCGAAGGCCAGGGCCTCGGCCAGGTCGGCCTCCCGCTCGGCCAGGTCGACGGCCCGCCGGGTCGACACCTCGACGACGACGTTGCCGGCCCAGCCCTGGGCGGCCAGCCGCTCCAGCAGCTCGGCGCAGGGCTGCGCCGCCACGCCCCGGGATGAGGTGCTCGTCCTTGGCGCTGCCCGAACCGTCGGCCAGGTGCAGGTGCACCAGCCGGTCGCCCAGCGCCTCCGCCATCGCGAGCGCGTCCGCCCCCGCCGTCGCCGTGTGCGACAGGTCCAGCGTCACGTGCTCGTAGGGCTGGCCGACCGGGTCCCAGTGCGGCAGGTAGGCCATCAGCTCCCGGCCGCGGGCCCGCCACGGGAACATGTTCTCGACGGCCACCTGGACGCCGAACTCGGACTCGAGCTCGGCCACGCCGATCGCGAACCCGCGGGCATAGTCGCGCTGCCAACGAAACGGCGGGTGTACGACGACGGTGCCGGCGCCGGCGGCCACGGCGACCTCGCAGGAGCGTCCGCAGCTTGGGCCACGGGTCGGTGCCCCAGACCCGCTGGGTGATGCAGCAGGGTCGGCGCGTGCAGGGCGACGATCGGCAGCCCGTGGTGGTCGGCCAGCCGGCGCAGCGCGTCGGGGTCCTGGCTGACCGGGTCGGTCCAGACCATCACCTCGACCCCGTCGTAGCCCAGCCGGGCGGCCAGCTCGAACGTCGTCGCGCAGTTGAGCGGGTAGGCCGAAGCGGTCGACAGCGAGACCTTGGCCCGGCGTCACGCGCACGACGCCCGCGACCGCCGTCCGTCGAGACCTCGAACTCGGCCATGCCACCAGCCTAGAAGCGCGGGTCCGCGCCCGTCGGCCGAGCCGTCGGCGCTCAAGCGTGTCGAGCCGGCGCAGGATCACGCCCTCGCGCAGGGCCCACGGGCAGATCTCGAGCTGCTCGACGCCGAGCAGGTCCATCGCGGCGTCGGCGACCAGGGCGCCGGCCAGCAGCTGGCCGGCCCGCTCGGGCGAGACCCCCGGCAGCGCCCGGCGCCGCGCGATCGTCATCCCGGCCAGCCGGTCGACCAGGTCCGCGACGTCGGCGGCGCGCAGCTCGCGCGCGGCGTACTGGCCGTCCGAGGACGGCGCCGCCCCGGCGACCCGGGCCAGCGAGCGCAGGGTCTTCGACGTCCCGACGACGCGGTCCGGCGTACCGGTCTTGACGATGCCGCGCAGCTCGGCGCCGATCTCGATCCGGATGTGCCGGCGCAGGGCCCGGACGGCGCTCGGCGCTCGGCGGGTCGCCCGGCAGGTGCTCGCGGGTCAGCCGGCCGGCGCCCAGCGGCAGGCTCAGCGCGGCGTCGGGCACCTCGTCGAGACCGGCCGCGATCTCCAGCGAGCCGCCGCCGATGTCCAGCACCAGCAGGTGCCCGCTCGACCAGCCGAACCAGCGGCGTACGGCGAGGAAGGTGAGCCGGGCCTCGTCCTGGCCGGACAGCACCTGCAGCGGCGCGCCGGTCAGCCGGCGCAGGTCGGCCGAGCACCTGCTCGCCGTTGTCGGCCTCGCGAATTGCGCTGGTGGCAAAGGCGATCACGTTCTGGACGCCCTGGTCCTCGGCCACCTGGAGGGCCGCCTGGATGCTGTCGGCCAGGGCGGCCGCACCGGCCGCCCCGATCCGGCCGTCCTCGAGGAACTCGGCCAGCCGGAGCGAGACCTTGTGCGAGTACGCCGGGAGCGGCTGGGCTCCGGGGTGCGCGTCGACGACCAGGAGGTGCACCGTGTTGGAGCCGATGTCCAGCACGCCGAGCCGCATGGCCGAACGCTAGCGCTGCACCGTCGGCGGCCCGTAGGCTGGAGCCGTGCCCGAAGTCTCGCTGGACATCCCCCGCACCTGGGTCGAGTTCGTCGACCCCGCGCGCCCCGAGCCGGCCACCTACGACGAGTCCATCGCCCTCCAGGAGGACGACGATGCCGAGGAGCCCCAGCGGTTCCGCTGCGACCTGACCTGGCTCACCTCGTCGTGGACCTGCATCTACGGCTCGGGCTGCCAGGGCATCTACGCCGACCGGCCGTCCGACGGGTGCTGCACGCTGGGCGCCCACTTCACCGACGACGACGACGTGCAGCGGGTCGCGGCGGCGGTCAAGCGGCTGACCAGCGAGACCTGGCAGTTCCGCGAGGAGGGCCGCAAGCGCAACGGCGGCTGGACCGAGCTCGAGGACGGCGAGCTCAAGACCCGAGTCGTCGACGGCGCCTGCATCTTCCTCAACCGGCCGGGCTTCGCCTCCGGCGACGGCTGCGCGCTGCACCAGGAGGCGCTCCGCTCCGGGCTGGCGCCGCACACGGTCAAGCCGGACGTCTGCTGGCAGCTGCCGCTGCGCCGGTCCTACCGGCACGTGAAGCGGCCGGACGGCACGACCTATCTCGAGACGACGATCGCGGAGTACGACCGGCGCGGCTGGGGCGCGGGCGGACACGACCTGGACTGGTACTGCAGCGGCAACCCGGAGGCCCACGTCGGCCGCGAGCCGGTCTTCCGCTCCAACGAGGGCGAGCTGCGCGAGCTGATGGGCGACGCGGCGTACGACGAGCTGGCCAAGCACTGCGTCGCGCACCTGGCTGTCGTCAAGGCGGCGCGGACCAACGGCGGCCGCGCCCTCCTGCCCCTGCTGGTCCACCCGGCCACGCTGGCCGCCGAGGACATCGCGCTGCGGCAAAAGCCAAGCGGGGCAAGGGTTCTCGCGCCTGAGGGCGTGCGGCGCAGCCCCAACATCTGGGACCACCCGCAGACCTACGAGCTGGAGAACCGCGCCGTCGACCCGGACGGCGTCGTCGAGGCCGCCATGGCGGCGGTGCGGGACTGGGCCGGCGCCACGGTGCTCGACGTCGGCTGCGGGTCGGGCTACCACCTGCCGCAGCTGGCCGAGCGGGCCGAGCGGGTCTTCGGGGTCGAGCCGCACGCGCCCCTGCTGGCCCTGGCCCGGCGCCGTACCGAGGGGCTGGCCAACGTCCAGGTCCTGCCGGGGATGGCCCAGCGGGTGCCCCTGCCCGACGCCTGCATCGACGTCGCGATGGCCCGGTGGGCCTACTTCTTCGGGCCGGGCTGCGAGCCCGGGCTGCGCGAGCTCGGCCGCCTGGTCCGGCGCGGCGGCGCGGCCTTCGTCGTCGACGTCGACCCGACCCGGTCGTCGTACGGCGCATGGTTCCGCGAGTGGCTTCCGTCGTACGACGCCGTTGCGGTGCAACGGTTCTGGGCCCTGCAAGGGCTGGTCGCGCACCCAGCTCGACCTGCGCTGGGTCTTCGAGCGGCGGACCGACCTTGAGGCCGTCGTCCGGATCGAGCTGCCGCTGCCGATCGCGGCCCGCGCCCTGGCCCGGCATCCCGGCCTGACCATCGACTACGCGGCCAACCTGTGGTGGCGGCTGTTCTGAGCCGCCCGATAGCCTCGCCGTCGTGATCAACGGGGACGTCTCGTTCTGGTGGCACAGCATCGGACTCCCCACCCCCGGGCCGGCGCTGCCGGGCGACCGCGACGCCGATGTCTGCATCGTCGGCGGCGGCTACACCGGGCTCTGGTCGGCGTACTACCTCAAGCAGGCCGACCCGACCCTGCGGGTGATCCTGCTCGAGGCGCGGTTCTGCGGCTACGGCGCGAGCGGGCGCAACGGCGGCTGGCTGACCGCGTCCCTGGCCGGCACCCGTCGGCGCTATGCCCTGACCCACGGGCGCGACGGCGTGATCGCCCAGCAGCACGCGATGAACGACGCCGTCGACGAGGTGCTGCGGGTCTGCGCCGCCGAGGGCCTGGACGTCGACGCGGTCAAGGGCGGCGAGCTCAGCGTCGCCACCAACGAGGCCCAGCTCGGCCGGCTGCACGCCGAGGTCGCCGATGCCCAGCGAGTGGGGCGAGCCGGACTACGTCCTGCTCGACCTCGCCGAGGCGCGCTCCCGGCTCGATGTCGACGGCATGGTCGGCGCCGCCTGGAGCCCGCACTGCGCGCGGATCCACCCGGCCAAGCTGGCCCGCGGCCTGACCCAGGCGGTGCGCGACCTGGGCGTCGAGGTCTACGAGTCGACGCCGGTGTCCCGGATCGAGGCCGCGACGAGCGACGGCGGCGACGCCCGGGCGGTCACGACCCACGGCACAGTGCGGGCCGGCGACGGTCCTGCGCGCGACGGAAGGCTTCACGGCGAATCTGCCTGGGCTGCACCGCACTTGGCTGCCGATGAACTCCAGCATGGTCGTAACCGCGCCGCTCCCGGCCGCCACCTGGGAGCGCATCGGCTGGGCCGGCCGGGAGACCTTGGGCGACCAGGCCCACGCGTATATGTACGCGCAACGGACGGCCGACGACCGGATCGCCATCGGCGGTCGGGGCGTCCCCTATCGCTTCGGGTCCCACACCGACCACGACGGCCAGACGCATGCGAAAACAGTTGCCGCACTACAACAGATCCTGCATCGACTGCTGCCTGCCACTCGCGACGCGGCGATCGACCACGCCTGGTCCGGCGTGCTCGCCGTGCCGCGCGACTGGTGCTCGACGGCCGGGCTCGACCGGCGTACGGGGTTGGGCTGGGCCGGGGGTTACGTCGGACACGGTGTCGCGACCACCAACCTCGCCGGGCGCACGCTGCGCGACCTCGTCCTCGGCCGCGCGACCGACCTCACCGCGCTGCCGTGGGTGGGCCGCAAGGTGCGCACCTGGGAGCCGGAGCCGATGCGCTGGCTCGGGGTCCAGACCCTGTACGCCGCGTACCGGGCCGCCGACCGGCGCGAGCTCCGCGGCGGGCCGACCACCCGGCTGGCCCGGCTCGCGGACCGGATCTCCGCCCGCACCTGAGTGACCGGGGCTAGCCGCCGCTCACGCGGGACTCACCGATCGACAGGTTCACGCAGACGCCCTCGGCCAGGCAGCGCACCGGTCCCTTGAAGTCCGGGAACCCCGCGTTGTCCTGAGCCCAGGTGGCCCCGTCGAACGACTTCGGATGGTCGCCGAAACCGCCGCTGGCAGCGCAGAAGTACGACGAGACGCAGGACAAGTACGTCGGCACGCTGTTGCCTCCCGAGGGGCCGACCTCGCCGGCGTACGGCCAGGTCCGGCCGTCCGTTGTGAGCCATGACCCACCGGAGTCGTCGATGTGGCGGCAGAGCGTGGGCGCGACGCAGGACATCGCTGAGGTGAGGTAACCGAAGCCACCCGTGTCCACGACCGTCCACGCCGCACCGTTGAAGGTGCCGATCGTCTGCCAGCCGCCGGGCCAGGTGTACCCACCGACCGCGCAGAACGTGCTCGAGGCGCAGTCCATCGAGGTGGCCCGGCGATCGCCGGCAGGTGGGTTGTGCCGGGTCCAGGTGGAGCCGGTCCAGGTGTAGAGCGCCCAGACATCGTCCACCACTGCGCAGGAGGACGCGCTCGGACAGGAGATGCCGATCAGCCGGTGTCCGGCGGCCACCGTCGTGGTCGTCACCCCGCCGAGCGACCCGTCGAAGCGCACGATCCGGCCCGCGTCGTCGGTGGCGAAGCACAGCGAGGTGCTGGGGCACGCCACACCGGTCAGAGAGTGACCCTGGTCCAGCCGCGCCGGCGCGGTCCAGCTGGTGCCGTTGTAGGTCAGCGCGGCCCCGGCGGCGTCCACGGCCGCGCAGAAGCTGAGGCTGCGACAGGCCAGTCCCGTGGGCGTGTTGACCGGGTCGACCAGGAGGGGTGAGCTCCACGCGGACCCGTCGTACGTGACGACGAACCCGTCAGTCTCGAGACCGACGCAGAACGTGAGGCTGGGACAGGACAGACCGAGGGCCCGACGTCCCTCTGTTGTGTCGACCGGCGTGAACGCGCCCCACGCCTGGCCGTCGAAGACCCCAGCCGCGGCGTCGCCGCCGGAGAACGAGCCGCCGAGGCCGACGCATTTCGTGCCGGTCGGGCAGCTGAGGTAGGTGACGGTCGCGTCCCGATCGGTCCGGGCCGTCCACGTCGTGCCGTTGTACGTCGCCGTGTACTGCTGGTTGTCCGAGGCGACGCACGCCGTCGCGGATGTGCAGGAGACCACGGCCCAGCCGACGCCGCTCCCGGTCAGCGCCGGCTCGCGGTCGCCGACCGTGGTGCCGTTGTAGATCGCGACTTGACCATCGTTCTCCCCGAGCAGGCAGAAGGTCGCGCTGACGCAGGAGACCGAGGCCTCGAAGGCGACGTCGAGCTGGGTCCGCGCCGACCAGTCCGACCCGTCGTACCGATACCACCCGCCCTGGTTGTCGACGGCCAGGCAGAACGACGAGGACGGGCACGAGATCGCGCTGAGCACGTGGTCCCAGTCGCCCACCGGGACCGGCGCGGACCATGAGCTCCCGTTGTAGGTGAGGGCAGCCCCGGAACTGTCACCGGCCACACAGAACGAGGACGACGAGCAGGACACCGCCGTGAACGGGTAGGTGCCGACGTGCTCCGGCGGGGACCAGACACCCGACCGGTCATAGGTGACCGACCCCGAGTCGTCCACCACGACGCAGAGGGAGACCGAGCCACAGGAGACGTCGCGCGGCGAACCGGTCGGCGGGTCGAACGGGGTCGCCCCGGTCCAGTCCAAGGTGCCCGCCGGCAGGTAGTACCCGGTCACGTCGGCCACCAGGTTCAGGGTGCCGCTGGACCCGACGATGAGCGACACCTCGCTGATGCGCGTGATCGGTGTCTGCACCAGCCCGGCCACCGTCTGGCCCTTGACGAAGTTGAGGTTCGAGGTGTTCGACGCGCTGTCGCTCTCCACCCGCACGTAGCCACTCGCCGTCGCTCCCGTCGCGGTGATGTTCATCGCGACCGCAGAGGGGACCTGCCCCGTATTGGGGAACGGGAGGCCGGATGACGCGAGGCTCAGCCGGATCCCGTCCTTGCCGACGGGTTGTTTCGGCGCCCCGATGCCGGTGCGCGTGTCCAGCACCCGGGTCGGCGACAGCGGCACGAAGGCGCCCGGCGAGTCCGGTGTGCCGTCGCGGAAGTAGCCGAGGACGTCCGCGAACACCTGGGTCGACCCGGACGAGCCGTTGAAGACGGTGATCTGCCCGAGCTGCCCCAGCCCGGTCGCCACGAGGTTCGGGACGGTGCGGCCGGCCGTGAAGTTGAGGGTGGACGCCGTAGGCCGGGCCTGCCCGGTCGGGTAGGTCGTGAGGTAGCCACTCGCCCCCGGTTGGGTCGCCGTCAGGTTGAGCATGACGGCCGAGACTCCCGTCGCGGGGACTCCGGCGTGCCCGCTGACCGGGAACGTGCAGCTCGCCCTGGGCCGGCACCGCCTGGTGCGTGCCACCCAGCCCGGTTCGGGTGTCGACGACGCGCGCGGGCGTCACCGCGGCGTACGAACCCGGTGCCCCGGCGGTCCCCGCGCGGTAGAAGCCGGATACGTCGGCGATCAGCTGGACGGTGCCGGAGGACCCGTTGTAGAGGCTGACCTTGCCGCCGGTGCCCAACCGGACCACGGTGAGGTTGGGCACGGTCTGGCCCTTGGCGTAGTTCACGTTCGAGGCCGTCGGGCGGGTGACGCCGGTGGGGAACACCGTGACGAAACCGCCGACCGTGCCCCCGGTCGCAGTCACGGACAGCACGACGGCGCCGGCGCCCGACGCCGGACCGGCCCCCGACCGGCGACCTGCAGCGTCACGGTCTCGCCGCTGTGGACCGCCCGCTTGGCCGCACCCAGTCCTGACCGGGTGTCGAGCAGCCGGCTCGGCCCCAGCGGCACGTACGTCGCCGCGGCGCCGACCACCGCGTGCGCGCGGGCCTTGCCGGCAACAGCGGCGTCGACGGGGACGGACAAGGCAGTGAGAACGGGCCCGGCAACCAACCCGGCCACCAGGCTGACGACGATCGAGCGACGGTGCATGAGGAGCCCCCTAGACGGTGCGCCGGGGCGACCCAGGGTGGTCGCGGCGCCCGCGGCATTCTGTCTTGGACCGGCTGCCGGCGAAAGACCCGAGCGGGTCATCTTCGAAAGTCACGCCCGGGGTGGATGCGGGCCGGGCCAGGGGGGAAGGATGTCGGCCATGAGCAACAGCCCCGACGCGCGCCAGCACCCGGTCGAAGCCGGCAGCATCGTGACGGAGCACCGCGATGCGCCGTTCCACGACGAGCACGGCGACCGCGAGGTGGCACCGATCCGCCCGTTCAACCGGCCCCACCCGATCGACGCGATCAGCGCGATCGTCATCGTGGTGCTCCCTGGTCGGCGCCGTGGCGATCCCGGGCCTGATCGTCTCGCCGACGGCGACGACGGCCCCGGGCGACAAGCTGGGACTGGCCTTCGGGATCACGATGGTCGGCATCCTCATCGCCGTGCTCACCGGGATCTTCCAGTACCGCCGCACCGGCAACTGGGTCTGGTACCTCGTGGCGGCAACCCCGGCCTTCGCGGTGTTCTGCGGCGGCGCGATCTTCGCCGCGACCAAGGCCGTCGCCTAGCGCGCCTCCCCGCCCCGTCTGTCGGAGGCGCCCTCTAGCGTCTCGTTCATGAGTACGAATTCGGTCCGCCGCGGCAACCCCGCCCCCCGCCGCCAAGAGCCCGCCCGCGCCCGAGCCTATCGCTGCGCCGAGTGCGGCTGGACGACGGCGAAGTGGGTCGGGCGCTGCGGCGAGTGCCAGGCCTGGGGCGGCGTCGAGGAGATCGGGGCCGTCCGGGTCCGCACGACCGCGCGCCGGGCCGGTGAGCTCGCCGGCCCGCCCGATCCTCGAGGTCGACGTGCAGCTGGCCCAGTCCAGCCCGACCGGCGTGGGCGAGTTCGACCGGGTCCTCGGCGGCGGCCTGGTCCCGGGCGCCGTGGTGCTGGTCGCGGGCGAGCCCGGGATCGGCAAGTCCACCCTGTTGCTCGACGTCGCTGCGCGGGCCGCTCGGGACGGCCGTCGCGTGCTCTATGTCACGGGCGAGGAGTCCGCCGCGCAGGTGCGTCTGCGGGCCGAGCGGATCGAGGCCGTGGCCCGGACGCTCTACCTGGCCGCCGAGACCGACCTGGCCGCGGTGCTCGGCCACATCGACGCGGTGCAGCCGGAGCTGGTCGTCGTCGACTCGGTGCAGACGATCGCCTCGGCCCAGCTCGACGGGGCGGCGGGCAACGTCACCCAGACCCGCGAGGTGGCGGCGGCCCTGATCGCCGTCGCCAAGGAGCGCAGCATCTCGATGCTCCTGGTCGGTCACGTGACCAAGGACGGCTCCATCGCCGGGCCGCGGACGCTGGAGCACCTGGTCGACGTCGTGATCGCCTTCGAGGGCGAGCGGCACTCCCGGCTGCGGCTGGTCCGCGCGGTGAAGAACCGCTACGGCCCGACCGACGAGGTCGGCTGCTTCGACCTCTCCGATGCCGGGCTGGTCGGGTTGCCCGACCCGAGCGGGCTGTTCCTCACCCGGCGCTCCGAGGCCGTGCCCGGCACCTGTCTCACCGTGACCCTCGAAGGGCGGCGGCCGCTGATCGCCGAGGTGCAGAGCCTGATCACCCCGAACATGCAGACCAACCCGCGCCGCGCCAGCAGCGGCATCGACACCGCCCGGCTGGCGATGATCCTGGCCGTCCTCGACCGGCGGGTCGGGATGAGTGGCCTGCGCAACGCCGACGTCCATGCCGCCACCGTCGGTGGGGTGCGGCTGACCGAGCCCGCCGCCGACCTGGCCCTTGCCCTGGCCATCGCCAGCGCGACCCAGGACCGCGCGCTGGTCTCCGGCACGGTGTCCTTCGGCGAGGTCGGCCTGGCCGGCGAGGTGCGGCCGGTCGTCGGGGCCGGCCGGCGGCTGAGTGAGGCCTACCGCCTCGGCTTCACCCACGCCATCGTCCCGCCGGGCACCGTCGGCACCCCGGGCCTGCCGGACGGCATGCGGATCATCGAGGCCAGCAGCGTGCAGCGCGCCGTCCAGCTGGCAACGATGCGCGCGGTCTGAGCAACGAACCCGTCTCGATCGCCCCGGATTGGCCGGACAACCCGGCACGGAGCGGACTCCGCCGGTTACACTGCGCCGACGAAAGCACCCGGTCGGACGAGTGAGCCGCAACGGTTCCAGTTGGGGAGAGCATGGCCGTCGAGCGGTCTGAAGACGAGCTGATGCGGGGCACGCTCGCCGCAGTCGCACCCGGGACCGAGCTGCGCGACGGCCTGGAGCGGATCCTGCGCGGCAACACCGGCGCCCTGATCGTCCTCGGCAACGACAAGACGGTCGAGAGCCTGTGCACCGGCGGCTTCCCGCTCGACGTCGAGTTCGCCGCGACCCGGCTGCGCGAGCTGGCCAAGATGGACGGCGCCATCGTCGTGGACAGCGGCGTGACCCGGATCGTCCGGGCGGCGACCCAGCTCGTGCCCGACCCCTCGATCGAGACGACCGAGTCCGGCACCCGGCACCGCACCGCGGAGCGGGTGGCCAAGCAGACCGGCCTGCCGGTGATCTCGGTCAGCCAGTCGATGCGGATGATCGCCCTGTACGTCGGCGGGCAGCGCCGCGCCATCGAGGACTCGGCCGCGATCCTGTCCCGGGCCAACCAGGCCCTGGCCACGCTCGAGCGGTACAAGCTGCGCCTGGACGAGGTGACCGGCACCCTGTCCGCGCTCGAGATCGAGGACCTGGTCACCGTCCGCGATGTCGCGGCCGTCCTGCAGCGGCTGGAGATGGTCCGCCGGATCAGCGAGGAGATCGCCGGCTACGTCATCGAGCTCGGCACCGACGGCCGGCTGCTCACCCTGCAGCTGGACGAGCTGACCGGCGGCGTCGGCAACGACCGCGAGCTCGTCGTCCGCGACTACCTCTCGGCGGCGCGCAACCCGCACACCCTCGACGAGGTGCTCGGCGAGCTCAGCCAGCTGTCCGCAACCGACCTGCTCGACCTCGGCGCGGGCGCTCGCTCGCTCGGCTTCACCGTGGTCGGCGACGCACTCGACGCGGCGGTCAGCCCGCAGGGCTACCGGCTGCTGTCCAAGGTCCCCCGCCTGCCCGGCGCCATCGTCGAGCGGCTGGTCGACCACTTCGGCAGCCTGCAGAAGCTGCTGGCCGCCGGCGTCGAGGACCTCATGGCGGTCGAGGGCGTCGGCGACGGCCGGGCCCGCACGGTGCGCGAGGGGCTGTCCCGGCTGGCCGAGTCCAGCATCCTCGAGCGCTACGTCTGAGTGCCGGCACCGACCGTCGGCGGCCGCGGTTGGCCGCCGCCTCGCAGCCCGCCTGCTCCCCTGGTACGCCGCGAACGCCCGCGACCTGCCCTGGCGCGCGCCGGACGCCACCCCCTGGGGCGTACTGGTCAGCGAGGTCATGCTCCAGCAGACGCCGGTCGCGCGCGTGCTGCCGGTCTGGACCGACTGGCTGACCCGCTGGCCCGACCCGGCGAGCCTGGCCCGCGTCCGCGGCCGGTGACGCCATCCGGCATTGGGGCCGGCTGGGCTATCCGCGCCGGGCCCTGCGACTGCATCAGGCCGCCACCTCGATCACCGAGCGACACGGCGGCCAGGTGCCCGCGTCGTACGCCGATCTGCTTGCGCTGCAAGGGATCGGTGGCTATACGGCGGCGGCCGTGGCGAGCTTCGCCTTCGGCGAGCGACGAGCCGTGGTCGACACGAACGTGCGCCGGGTGCAGGCCCGGGTCGTGACCGGCGTCGCGCTTCCGGCCCCGGCCCTGAGCGCGGCTGAGACGCGGTTGGCCGAGGCCCTGCTGCCCGCTGACGACGCCGTCGTCGGCCGTTGGAACATCGCGGTGATGGAGCTGGGCGCGCTGGTGTGCACCGCCCGCGCGCCCAAGTGCGACCTGTGCCCGGTCCGCAGGCTGTGCGCGTGGCAGCTCGCCGGAGCGCCGCCGTACGCCGGCCGGCCGCACCCGACCCAGGCGTGGGACGGCACCGACCGACAGGTCCGGGGCCGTCTGCTGGCCGCGCTCCGGGCGACCGACGGACCGCTGGCGAGAGCCGGGTTGCGCGCGGCCGGGCTCGACCTCGCCGCGACAGATGTCGACGGGGCAGATGTCGCCGAGGTCGACCGGGTCGACCGGTGTCTGGCCTCGCTCGTGTCCGACGGCCTGGTCGCAGCCGGGCCCGGCGGGAGCTATCGACTGCCGGGCTGACCGAGACGATTCGGGCGATGCCGGTCACGCATCGTCGACGACCGCGAATCACTGCGCCACCAAAAGCAGCCGATTGGGGGGTGCCAGGCGCCAGCGGGTCTGAGACGATGCCGATATGGATGCGGCACAGATCGGCGGTGACCTGCGCACCGCCCAGGCTGACCTGCCCGGTGACGAGGGCGCCTCGGCTGCCCCGCCGAGCGGTGTCCCGGCCCCGCCGAGCAGCATCCCGGCCCCGGCGGAGCCGGTCCCGGCCGGCGTCAGCGAGACCCAGACCCTGCTCGAACGAGCCCAGGCGTACGCCGACCAGATCTCGGCCGACGCCGAGGCCGAGGCCAAGGCGATGCGGCTGCAGGCGGCCCGGGCGCTGGACGAGGCCCGCCGGCGCAACGCGCTCGCCGAGAGCCTGCTGGGCGACGCCCAGGAAGAGGCCAAACAGCTCATCTCCGACGCCGCCGAGCAGGCGCATCTCGTCTCCGAGGCGACGAACCGGTCGGCCCAGGAGCTCAGCAGCCGGGTCGAGCAGGACGCCCAGAGCATCCGCGAGCTGGCCCAGAAGGATGCCGACCGGATCCGCGAGGGCGCCCAGGCCGAGCTGCTCGCCGCGCGTACCCGGGCCGAGAAGCTGCTCGCCGAGGCGGCCGAGCGGGCCGACCAGCGGGTCGCCAACGCCCAGCAGGAGGCCGACGCGCACCTGCAGGAGCACCGGCAGAAGGCCGAGCAGCATCTCTCCGACGCCGCCGGCCAGGCCGGTCTGGTCACCCAGCAGGCGCACGCCGAGGCCGAGGCGACCATCGGGGAGGCCCAGGCCCACCTGCAGGAGGCCCAGGCCGCGGCCAACGAGGAGCGCAGCCGCGCCGCCCGGCACGCCGAGGACATCGTCAACCAGGCGCGGGTGGACGCCGAGCGTGAGATGGCCACGGCGGCGGAGCACGTCCGGTGGACCACGCAGACCATGGACTCGTTGCTGTCCGCGGCCGAGACCGAGGCCGCACGCACCCGGGCCACCAGCCACGAGGAGGCCACTCGCGTGCTGCGCGAGCGCCGGACCCGGATCCAGGCGCTCACCAGCACCAGCGCACAGAAGGCCCGCGAACGGATCGCGAGCGCGAGCCAGGAGGCCGCGGCGCTGCGGGCGGCGGCCGAGCGCGAGCTCGAGCTGGCCCGCGTCGAAGCTGCGGCGCATCGCGAGGAGGCGGAGTCCTCGATGGCCACGGCGGTCGAGCTCGCCGAGCAGGAGCGCGAGGCCAAGCTGGCCCGGGCCCAGCGTCGGCTGGACGAGTCCGAGTCCGGCGCCAAGGCGCTACGGCAGCGGGTGGCCGAGGAGGTGGCGACGGCCCAGAGCCAGGCGCTGGAGCTGCGCCGTACCTCACGGGACGAGTCCACCCGGCTGGTCGCCGAGGCCCGGGCCGAGGCCGACCACCTGCGCGGCCAGGCCCGGGCGATGCTCGAGTCGGCCCGGCGCGAGGTCGCCTCGCTGCTGGAGCGGCGCAAGAGCATCACGTCCGAGCTGGGTCATCTGTCCGGGGTGATCGACGCCCTCGCCGTCGGCGAGCGCGGCGGCCCACGGCTGGACGCCGACCTGGTCGACCTGGCCGGGCTGGCCGAGCTGGCCCGCGACTCCGCCGCCGAGGCGCAGTCCGGACCGGACACCGCCGAGATCCCGGTCGTCCTCGACCCGGCTGACCAGGCTGACCAGACTGACCAGACTGACCAGACTGACCAGACTGGGCCTGAGGATGCTGCTGAGGACGCGGAGCGCAGCACTGACGGCGATGCTGAACCGAACGCAGAGGTCAGTGACGAGGTCGGCGCGCGACCGCGCGGACGAGAGAAGCTGCGGACGCCGGTCCAGATGGCCGGGACCAAGAGGTCAAGCCCGAGACCGGCACTGCCGAGAGTGAGACGGACGTCGCTCAAATGGAGCAACGCGAGCACGAGAACGACCCGCACGACGAACCCGAGCAGTCCGACGTGACTGCCGAGATGACGAGGAACTCATGAGCGAAGGCACGACGTTCCGGACGGTGCTGCGCGGCTACGAGCCCACCGAGGTGGACCGGGCCGTTGCCGACCTCCAGGCCACCCTGACGGCGCTGCGTCAGCACGCAGCCGACCTCGAGGAGCAGGTAGCCGGGCGCTACCCCCGACACCGGCGCCACCGACGAGGCGGTCAGCCGGGCCGACCAGGCCGAGGCCAAGCTGCGCGAGCTCCAGGATGCGCACGCCAAGGAGATCGCCGAGCGCGACGAGCGGGAGCAGGGCCTGCGCTCCGCGGTCGCCGAGCGGGACGCGGAGCCGGCCGAGGCGTCGTACGAGCACCTGGGTGTCCGGATCGGTCAGATGCTCGGCATCGCCCGCGACGAGGCGTCCGATGTCCGGCTGCGCGCCGCGACCGACGCCAAGGCCCACCGCGAAGAGGTCGAGGCCGGCGCGCTGGCCCTGCGCACCGACGCCGAGACGTACGCCGCGGATGTCCGCAGCGGGGTCGAGGCTGAGGCCGCCCGCATGCTGGAGGAGGCTCGCCGCCAGTCCGACGAGATCCTTGACACGGCCGACCGCGACGCGACTGCGCGCCGCGAGGAGGCGGAGGCGTACTACGAGCACCAGCGGGCCGCTGCCGCCCAGGCCGCACTCGACTTCGAGCAGACGCTGGCCGAGCGACGCGAGCGGGCCGAGCGGGACTTCACCACGCAGACCGCTGCGGCCCAGGCCCAGCTGGGTCAGCTGCAGGACACCTTGGCGGCCCAGCGCCGCGAGGGCGAGCGCGACCGGGCCCACGCGCAGGCCGAGGCCAAGCGGATCGAGGAGGAGGCCCGTCAGCAGGCCGAGCACCTGGTCAGCGAGGCGCAGTCCCGGGTCTCGCGGATCCGGTCCGAGTCCGAGCGCGAGCTGTCTGCCGCGAGTGCCCGTCGGGACAGCATCAACGCCCAACTGGCCAACGTCCGGCAGATGCTGGCAACGCTGACCGGTTCGAGCGGCGCTCCGGCCGACGAGCCGGTGGCCGGGCCCGAGGCCGGCTCCGGCGACGACGCTGTCGTCGACGTGGACCAGGCGGAGCACTCGGATGAGGGTCAGCCGAACGACCAGCAGGAGCAGGGCGAGGACGCGCAGGACATGGAGCACGCCCACAGCTGAGGCCTCACCCCAGCAGCCCTGTCTCCCTCGACACATCAGTTGTCAGCGCCACGCAAGCCTCCAGGCTGGCGTGGCGCTGACCCGTTCGGGGCCTTTTCGGCTCTAGCGGTGCCGGCTGCTCAGAGCAGGCGGAGCATCCTCGTGTTCCCGAGGGTGTTGGGCTTGACCCGGTCCAGGTCCAGGAACTCTGCGACCCCCTCGTCGTACGACCGCAGGAGCTGGGCGTAGACCTCCGGCTCGACCGGCGTGCCCTCGATGGCCGAAAAGCCGTGTGCGGTAAAGAAGTCGACCTCGAAGGTCAGGCAGAAGACCCGGCTCACCCCGAGGTCGCGGGCCCGGTCGAGAAGGGCCTCGAGCAGGATGTGACCGATGCCCTGACGCCGGTACGCCGGGTCGGTGGCCAGGGTGCGGACCTCGGCCAGGTCCTCCCACAGGACGTGCAGGGCGCCGAAGCCGACCAGCTCGCGGTCGCCATCGGCTGACCCGGTCGGGCCGTCGGGCACGGCTTCGGCGACCAGGAACTGCTGCAGCGCCTCGTAGTAGGTCACCGTGTCCTTGCTGACGAGTACGCGGTCGCGGGCCAGCGGTTCGACGAGAGCCCGGATCGGCCGGACGTCGCCGACCCGGGCCGGGCGGATCTGGATCTGCACCGGGCCATCATCGCGTGGCCCGTCGCCGACTCGGTCGCCTGGCCAGGCGCGTCCGACGTCAGCCGGTCAGCTGGTGGCGCTGGGCGAGGGCGTCGGCGCCTGGTGCTGGCGGTTGGGCAGGTTCGGCTGCTGACCCGGCTGACCCGGCTGTCCCTGCTGACCCGGCTGGCCCTGCTGGCCACGCTGACCCGGAGCGCCGAAGCCCGGCCCATAGCCGAAGCCGCGCTGGCCCGGCCGCAGACCCTCGCCGCCGCGCAGGTTGCGCTGGCCTTGGGAGAACCCAGCCGGGCCGACCCGGTCGCCGTTGTCGTGATGCCAGCCGACGACGACACCGACGCCGAAGCCGGCCAGCAGCAGCAGGCCGGACAGGATCCCGGCGGTCAGCGGGCTGAGGGCCCGGATCCAGGCCCCGCGCTCGCGCCGCCCCGGCGGCAGCGCCGCGGCGGGCGGCCAGGTTGCGGCCTGTCGGCTGCCACGGGCGCGGTCACCGCGGGCGCGGCCACCGGCGGCAGGGGTTGCGTGGGGTCGGCCGGGGCTTCTGACGGCGCCGGCGACTGCGGGTCGTTCTCGCTACTGCTCATGGAGACCTCCTGAGGCGATTTCCCCAAGAATGACGGTCGAACCTGGTGATCTCATGGGAAACGGCATACCTCACAGCAGACACCTAGGAACTGCCCACCAGTTCCCCAGCCGTCATCACCATTCTCTCCTCGGCGGACCCGTGCGTCGGAGCACGCCCGACGCCCTGATTCCGGCGGACCGAGAGGTGAGCGATGGCGAAGCGACTGCGACTGCCGAGGGCGAAGGGCAAGCGCCGCTGGGCGATCGCGAGCGCGATCGTCGTACTCCTCGTCGTCGGCGGCAGCGCCGCCTGGGCCGCGACGCGTAACAAGCCGACCGCCAGCGCGGCCACGACGACGACCGTCACGGTCGCGTCGTCGACCGTCAGCCAGAGTGTCTCGACGACCGGCACGATCGAACCCGCTCACGAAGCCGACCTGACCTTCGCGGTGAGCGGGACGGTGACGTCCGTGCCGGTGGCAGTCGGCGACAAGGTCACCAAGGGCCAGGCGCTCGCGACGGTGGGCACCAGCGAGCTCCGCTCCGCGGTGACGCTGGCCAAGGCCAGCCTGACGGCCGCCGACGAGTCCCTGACCTCCGCCAACTCGAGCTCGTCGTCGGTGCAGATTGCCTCGGCGAAAGCCCAAGTGGCACAAGCGAAAAGCAACCTGAGCGCCGCCCGGACCGCCCTGGCCGACGCCACCCTGCGCTCGACCATCACCGGCACGGTTGCCTCCGTGGGGATCAGCAAGGGCGACACGGTCGGGAGCTCGAACGGCTCAGGCAGCGGGTCGGGCTCCGGCTCCGGCTCCGGCAGCGGCAGCGGCAGCGGCAGCGGCAGCGGAGACACGACCCAGGACATCGTCGTGATCTCGACGACGTCGTGGGTCGTCGACGCGAGCGTCGGCAGCGCGGACCTCGCCTCGGTCAAGAAGGGCATGCAGGCGCAGATCACTCCGACCGACTCGACGACCCGAGTCTTCGGCACGGTGCAGTCGGTCGGCATCGTCGCGTCCTCCGACTCGACGTCGTCCAGCGCGACCTTCCCGGTCGTGATCGCGGTGACCGGCAACCCGACCGGCATGTACGCCGGGGCGTCCGCGACGGTGTCGGTCATCGTCAAGCAGGTATCCGATGTGCTGACCGTGCCGACCGCGGCCTTGCACTCCTCCGGCGGCAAGACGTTCGTCTACCGGGTCAAGAGCGGCAAGCAGGTGCGGACGGACGTGACCGTCGGCGCGACGTACGGGATCAGTACCCAGATCACGGCCGGCCTGGCCTCCGGTGACCAGGTCGCGGTAACGACAGTCGCGCGCACGGGGACCGGCCGCACCGGCACCGGCACACAACCGAGGCGGTTTCGGTGGCGGCGGCTTCGGCGGTGGTGGCTTCGGGGGACCGCAGACGATCACCGGTGGCGGCGGCACGGCGCCGAAGGTCGAAGGGGGCACCGGGTGAGCCAGCCGGTCGAGAGCCAGCCAGTCGAGAGCGACCTGGTCGAGAGCATCCTGGCGATGCGCGACGTCACCAAGACCTACGGCACGGAGGCCGGCGAGGTGCACGCGCTCGCCGGCGTCTCGCTCGAGGTCACGCGCGGCGACTACGTCGCGATCATGGGCCCGTCGGGGTCGGGCAAGTCGACCTTGATGCACATCATGGGCTGCCTCGACGGCCCGACGGCTGGGCGCTATGACCTGGCCGGGATCGACGTCAGCGAGATGAGCGAGGCCGAGCTGGCCGAGGTGCGCAACCAGCAGATCGGCTTCGTGTTCCAACAGTTCAACCTGCTGTCGTCGATGTCGGCCTGGCGCAACGTCGAGCTGCCGCTCTGCTACGCGGGGGTGCATCGGACCGAGCGCAGGCAACGCGCCCTCGACGCGTTGGACCGGGTGGGCCTGGCCGACCGGGCCAACCACCGGCCGGGCGAGATGTCCGGCGGGCAGCAGCAGCGCGTCGCGGTGGCTCGGGCCTTGGTCACCGACCCGGCGTTGATCCTCGCCGACGAGCCGACGGGCAACCTGGACTCCCGTTCCACCGCAGACGTTCTCGGCCTTTTCGCCGAGCTCCACGACTCCGGCCGGACCATCGTGCTGATCACCCACGAGGCCGATGTCGCCAGCCGGGCCCGACGGGTGATCCGGATCCGGGACGGCCTGATCGAGGAGCCGACGCTCGCGGCGGCGACCGCCCGATGAACTGGAGCGAGACCAGCCGCACGGCTCTGGACGCCATCCGCACCCGGCGGATGCGGTCGGCCCTGACGATGCTCGGCATCCTCATCGGCATCGCCGCGGTCATGCTGACCGTCGGGCTCGGCCAGGGCGCCTCCGCGCAGGTCAAGAAGCAGATCAGCTCGCTCGGCAGCAACCTGCTGATCGTCTCGCCCGGGAGCTCGACGACGACCGGCGGCATCCGGGGCGGCCGGGGCTCAGCGTCGACCCTGACCCAGCGCGATGCGACCGCGCTGGGCGACCGGACGACCGCCCCGGACATCGCGGCCGTCGCACCCGTGTCGACCAGCCAGACGTCGCTGGTCAACGGCAGCACCAACTGGACGACCAGCGTCGTCGGCACGACCCCGAGCTGGCTGTCGGTCCGCGCCCGGACGGTCACCGAAGGGCGCTTCTTCACCCAGACCGAGCTCGACAACGCCTCTCCCGTTGCCGTTATCGGGGCCACGACGGCCGACGAGCTGTTCACTGCGGGGAGCCCGATCGGCCGGTCCGTGCAGATGAACGGCTCCACCTTCACCGTGATCGGCGTACTCAACACGGTCGGTTCGTCGACCACCTCGGACGAGGACGACCAGGCGGTGGTCCCGCAGACCGCCTTTGCGAGCCGGGTCTCCACGAGCAGCACGCCCGCATCGGTGTCGACGATCTACCTCGAAGCAACGTCGCAGGACACCCTCTCCGCGGCCTACCAGGAAGCCGACCGGACCCTGCTCGCGCTGCATGGTCTGACGGCCGCGTCCACCGCGGACTTCACCATCAACAGCCAGCAGTCGCTGCTCGCGACGGTCACCTCGACCAGCAAGACCCTGACCGTCCTGCTCGGTGGGATCGCCGCGGTGTCGCTGCTCGTCGGGGGGATCGGAGTCATGAACATCATGCTCGTCTCGGTGACCGAGCGGATCCGCGAGATCGGGCTGCGCAAGGCGCTCGGGGCGACCCCACGGGTGATCCGGCGGCAGTTCCTGGTCGAGGCCAGCATGCTCGGATTCGCTGGTGGCATAGCGGGATTGGTCGTCGGCGCGGTCGGCTCACGCGGACTGGCGCACGTCCTGTCCCAACCCGTGACGATCTCGGGGACTGCCGCCGCCGGCGCCCTTCTCGTCGCGTTGGTCATCGGGATCGTGGCCGGCGTCTACCCGGCCGGTCGAGCCGCCCGACTGGCCCCGATCGAAGCCCTGCGATCCGAATGAGCGCGCACGCGAACACCCACCCGAGCACTGGAGCAGTCATGTCGCCCGTCCGCACCATCCAGCACCTCCGCCCGTACGCCGCGCTGGCACCGGTCGCGGTCGTCGCCCTCCTGCTGAGCGGCTGCGGCGGCTCCAGCGGGGGTTCGGCCGCGCCCGCCGGCGGGTCGACCCAGGGGAGCCAGAACGGCGGTGCGCAAAGCGGCCAGGGGGGCCAGGGCCGCCAGCCCGGGGTCTTCGGCCGGGTGGCGCAGATCAGCGGCAAGACGCTGCAGGTGCAGTCGACCCAGGACCAGACCGCCGTGACCTACACGACGGCGACCCGGTTCACGGCGACGGTCGCCACCAGCCGGTCGGCGGTCAAGGTCGGCTCGTGCGTCGTGGTCCGGACCGCCGACTCGACGGCTGCTCGGGGCGGCGCGACCGCTGGCGCGACGGTGACTCCGACGGCACCGCCCACGCAGAGCAGCGCAGTCACGGCCAGCACGGTCGAGGTGTCGACGGCGGTCAACGGCCGGTGCGTTGGCGGCGCAGGCGGTTTCGGTGGTGGGGGCTTCGGTGGCGGTGGCGTCGGGGGCGGCGGCTTTGTCGGCGGCACGACCAACGGCCAGCCGAGCCAGACGCCGACTGGAGCGCCCGGTCAGGGTGGGCCGGGTGGCCAAGGCCGACGGTTCTTCGGCCAGAGCACCATCGGCCAGGTCACGGCGGTGTCGGGCTCCGGCTTCACGGTGGCGGCCCAGTCCTTCGCCGGCCGCGGTGCTGGAGCCGGAGCCGGGGCCAGTCCGACGGCGTCGCCCACCGCGACCCCGAGCTTCACCACGCGCCCGGTGACGGTCACGACGACCGGGTCCACCACCTACACCACGACCAAAGCGGCCACGGCGAGCGCCCTCGCGGTCGGCAAGTGCGTCGCGGCACGCGGCACGAGTGACACCACCGGCGCCGTCAAAGCCACGTCGATCGCGGTCACTCCCGCAGTCGACGGGGCCTGCAACCTGAGAGGCGCCTGATGACGAAACCCCTTGCCCACAAACGGCTTTGGGTCCGCCGCGGGGTGCCGGTGCTGGTCGTCGTACTCGTCGTCGGCGGGGTCTTCGGCACCCGCGCCTTCGCCAGCGGCAACGGCGACCCGACGTACCGGCTGGGAACCGTCACCAAAGGTTCGGTCGACCAGACGCTCACCCTGAGCGGGACGGTCCGCAAGGCCAGCCAGGCGACCTCCTCGTTCCAGGTCTCGGGGTCGGTGAAGTCGGTGCCGGTCGCCATCGGCGACCAGGTGACGGCGGGACAGACGCTGGCCACTCTCGACCCGACGGCGCTCAAGGCTGCCGTCATCTCGGCCCAGGCGACCCTGGCCCAGGCCAAGGCCACGCTGGCCGCCGACGAGAGCTCGTCGACCACGTCGAACGTCGGCTATGACTCGTTCACGACCACGTCGTCCGAGGTGTTCGCGATCAACACGGCGCTGGTGGTCACGAGCGGCCCACCCCGTACGCCGGCCGAGGCCGCGGCCGCCGTCAAGAAGGCGCAGGCGGCCGAGGTCGCCGCGCAGACCGCAGCCGACCAGGCCGTCGCCGCCGCTGAAGACGGCCCAGGAGGCCCAGACGACGGCCTGCCAGACCGTGCTGGCGGGCACCGCGACGGCGGCCGAGCTGGCCGACTGCGTCAAGGCGGTGCAGGCTACGACGGCGGCTCAGACGGCGGCCGCGACGGCGCAGACCGGGGTCACGACGGCGCAGAGCGGGCTGTCGACGGCGCTCGCGACCCAGGCCAAGATCCTCGCGGCCAGCGCGGGGTCGGGCTCAGGCTCAGGCTCCGGGTCGGGCTCGGGCAGCGGCTCCGGCTCGGGCTCGGGCAGCGGCTCCGGCTCGGGCGCCGGGACCGGCACGCGAGGTGGCACCGGGGGTACGGGCACAGGATCGGGTTCCGGCGCGGGCGGGAACCAAGGCGGGTCCGGCTCCTCCGCCCAGCGGGTCGCCTCGGACAAGGCAGCTGTGACCTCGGCCGAGACGGCACTCGCCACGGCGCGGAGCGACCTGGCCAAGGCCACGCTCACCGCGCCGATCAGCGGCACCGTGGCTGCGCTGAGCCTGGTCGCCGGGGCCTCGAGCGGCTCCAGCAGCGTCACCATCGTGGGGGCGGGGGCCGTCGACGTGACGGTCGACGTACCGCTCGCCTCGCTGCCCAAGGTCAAGGTGGGACAGCCGGCAACGGTGACCTCGGTCGGGTCGTCGACGCCAGTCGCGGGCACGGTGCGGTCGATCAGCCTGCTGCCGGCGTCGAGCACCTCGTCGAGCGTGAGCTACCCCGTCGTCGTGCGGGTGCCGAGGCCGACGGCCGCCCTGGCCAGCGGCTCGACCGCGACCGCCACGATCACCCTCGACACCGTGACCGGCGTACTCACCGTGCCCAACTCCGCCCTGACAACGCTGGTCGCCGGCACCGGCTTCGTCCAGACGGTCAAGTCCGGGCAGGCCACCCGGACCCTGGTCCGCACCGGCGCCGTCGGCGCGACCCGGACCCAGATCCTGTCCGGGCTGACCGCTGGCCAGCAGGTCGTCATCGCGGACCTGTCGGCGGCCCTGCCGACCAACAGCACGACCAACCGGTTCGGCAACCGCAACGGCTCCGGGCTGACCTCCAGCCTGAACGGCGGCGGGGCGGGCTTCGGCGGCGGGCCGGGCTTCGTGACCGGCGGCGGCGGCGTCGCGCGTCCCCCCGGCTAGCCCGTGCTCCCACCCGGCCGGAGCACGACGGCAAGGGCGGGGTACGACGACGAAGGGGCCCGGCACCGTGGTGGCGCCGGGCCCCTTCGGGCGTTGCTGTTCGTGCGTCAGCGCTGGGCTACTCGCTGGCGGCGGCCTCTGTCGCACCGGCAGCCGGGCCGCCCGAGGCCGCGGCCTCGACGGTCGCGACGTCCGGAACAGTGGCCTTGGGCGTGCCGACGAAGGTGAACTGCGTGTCCTTCTCGGCCCCGTCGGTGTCGACCAGCACGATCGAGCCCGGCTTGAGCTCGCCGTACAGGATCTTCTCCGACAGCACGTCCTCGATGTCGCGCTGGATCGTCCGACGCAGTGGCCGGGCCCCGAGCACGGGGTCGTAGCCCTTGGTCGCGAGCAGAACCTTCGCGGCGGGCGTGAGCTCGATGCCCATGTCCTTGTCGCGCAGGCGCTCGTCCAGCTTGGCCAGCATGAGGTCGACGATCGAGATGATCTCCTCCTGCGTGAGCTGGGGGAACACGATCGTGTCGTCAACGCGGTTGAGGAACTCCGGCCGGAAGTGCTGCTTGAGCTCGTCGATGACCTTGTTCTTCATCCGGTCGTAGCCGCTCTTGGTGTCGGAGCCGGACTGGAAGCCCAGGCTCTGACCCTTGGCGATGTCCCTCGTGCCGAGGTTCGTCGTCATGATGATCACGGTGTTCTTGAAGTCGACCGAGCGGCCCTGGCTGTCGGTCAGGCGACCGTCCTCCAGGATCTGCAGCAGCGAGTTGAAGATGTCCGGGTGGGCCTTCTCGACCTCGTCGAACAGGACCACCGAGAACGGCTTGCGCCGCACCTTCTCGGTCAGCTGGCCGCCCTCCTCGTAGCCGACGTAGCCGGGAGGCGAGCCGAACAGCCGCGAGACCGTGTGCTTCTCGGAGAACTCGCTCATGTCGAGCTGGATCAGCGAGTCCTCGTCGCCGAACAGGAACTCGGCGAGCGCCTTGGCCAGCTCGGTCTTCCCGACGCCCGTGGGGCCGGCGAAGATGAACGACCCACCGGGCCGCTTGGGGTCCTTCAGACCCGCCCGCGTACGCCGGATGGCCTGCGACAACGCCTTGATCGCGTCGTTCTGGCCGACGATCCGCTTGTGCAGCTCGTCCTCCATGCGCAGCAGCCGGGCGGACTCCTCCTCGGTCAGCTTGAAGACCGGGATGCCGGTGGCAGTGGCGAGGACCTCGGCGATGAGCTCCTCGTTGACCTCGGCGACGATGTCCATGTCGCCGGCCTTCCACTGCTTCTCCCGGTCGGCCTTCTCGCCGAGCAGGCGCTTCTCGGTGTCGCGCAACGACGCGGCCTTCTCGAAGTCCTGCGCGTCGATCGCCGACTCCTTCTCGCGACGGGTGTGCGCGATCCGCTCGTCGAACTCACGCAGGTCCGGCGGAGCCGTCATCCGGCGGATCCGGAGCCGGGCGCCGGCCTCGTCGATCAGGTCGATCGCCTTGTCCGGCAGGAACCGGTCGTTGACGTACCGGTCGGCCAGCGTCGCCGCCGCCACCAGTGCAGCGTCGGTGATCGAGACCCGGTGGTGCGCCTCGTAGCGGTCGCGCAGCCCCTTGAGGATCTCGATGGTGTGCGACAGGGACGGCTCGGCCACCTGGATCGGCTGGAACCGGCGCTCGAGCGCAGCGTCCTTCTCGACGTACTTGCGGTACTCGTCGAGCGTGGTCGCCCCGATCGTCTGCAGCTCACCGCGGGCCAGCATCGGCTTGAGGATCGAGGCCGCGTCGATCGCGCCCTCGGCCGCACCGGCGCCGACCAGCGTGTGCATCTCGTCGATGAACAGGATGATGTCGCCGCGGGTCCGGATCTCCTTGAGGACCTTCTTCAGCCGCTCCTCGAAGTCACCGCGGTAGCGGCTGCCGGCCACGAGCGCGCCGAGGTCCAGCGTGTAGAGCTGCTTGTCCTTGAGCGTCTCCGGCACCTCGCCCTTGACGATGGCCTGGGACAGGCCCTCGACGACGGCGGTCTTGCCGACGCCGGGCTCCCCGATCAGGACCGGGTTGTTCTTGGTCCGGCGGGACAGGACCTGCATGACCCGCTCGATCTCCTTCTCGCGACCGATGACCGGGTCGAGCTTGCCCTCGCGGGCGGCCTGGGTCAGGTTGCGGCCGAACTGGTCGAGCACCAGCGAGCCGGACGGGCTGCCCTCGGCCGGGCCGCCGGCGGTCTGCGGCTCCTTGCCCTGGTAGCCCGACAGGAGCTGGATGACCTGCTGACGGACCCGGTTGAGGTCGGCGCCGAGCTTGACCAGCACCTGGGCGGCGACGCCCTCGCCCTCACGGATCAGCCCGAGCAGGATGTGCTCCGTGCCGATGTAGTTGTGGCCCAGCTGCAGCGCCTCGCGCAGGCTGAGCTCGAGGACCTTCTTGGCCCGCGGCGTGAAGGGGATGTGACCGGACGGCGCGTTCTGCCCCTGCCCGATGATCTCCTGCACCTGCTCGCGGACGGCGTCGAGAGAGATGCCAAGGCTCTCCAGAGCCTTCGCGGCGACGCCTTCGCCCTCGTGGATCAGCCCGAGCAGGATGTGCTCGGTGCCGATGTAGTTGTGGTTGAGCATCCGGGCCTCTTCTTGCGCCAGGACGACAACCCGTCGGGCTCGGTCGGTGAATCTCTCGAACATGCGCGCACTCCTCGCGGGGGCGACCGGCAGGGAACGGACTGTCCGCACCCTTCAGGGTCACTTCGATGCTATCTGCCGAAGCCAACTACCTCCTCGGCATCCGTGTTCCGATACCTGAGCCCGTTCGCCGGTGGCGTACAGATGGTTCGAGTTGAGCCGAACGGGTTGTTCACGATCGGGTCGCTCCACCTCAAGAACTGGACGTTCCGTGCCGAACTTTCCCTCATGCGCCATCCGGAGAGGCGCGACGTCCACCCGCGAGCGCGTCTTCGAGTCGGCGGCAAGTTCTTCCTTGCCGTCGGAATCGTGCTGCTCGCGATGCTGGGCGTCACCGCCTCGGGTGCGGTGGGCCTGGCTCGGCTGCAGGCCCAGATCGACCTCCTCTACAGCGACAACATCGTGACCAGCCAGGCCACTACCGGCCTCGAGCTGGCCCTGGGCGACGTCGAGAAGGTCGCGTTGCAGCAGGTCGCGACCGCCGACCCGACCCGCCAGGCCGTGCTGAACCGGGACCTCGACGAGGACCTCATCCCGCAGGTCAACCGCCAGCTCAGTGCCGTCTCCGGGCTGATCTCCGACGACCCGCACGGGGCGGACCGGCTCAAGGCCATCTCCACCGACTTCGACACCTATCTGTCGATGCGCCGGGCCGGGGCCTACGCGCCGGGGACGGGGAACGAGAGCACTGAGCAGGGCGTCGCCGAGCAGACCGCGACCCTGTTCGGCCGCATGACCGGCGTCGCCGACACCTTGCGCGGGGTCGAGGTCGACGAGGCCAGCGACTCCGATGCGTCCGCGGAGGGCACCTATCACTCCACCCTGCTCCTGCTGATCGGTGGCTCGGGCGCGTCGCTGCTGGTCGGCCTGACCGTCGTCCTGATGCTGATCCGCAGCCTGGTGCCGCGGATCCGCAGCTACAGCCAGTTCGCCGGGCAGATCGCCGGTGGCCGCAGCACCGACCTGCTGCCGGTCCGCGGCAACGACGAGCTGACCGAGCTCGCCACCGCGCTGAACGAGATGGTCGACGCCCGCGAGCGGCTCACGTCGTACGAGGGCGCTCAGACCGAGTTCATCGAGACCCTCCAGGCGACCGCGACCGAGGAGGAGGCGCACAGCCTGCTCAAGCGACACATCGAGCGTTCCTTGCCGCACAGCGGCGTGACCGTCCTGACCCGGAACAACAGCAACAACCGGCTCGAGGCCGCCACGGCTCCGGCCGAGGACGACCCGCTGCCGGCTCGGCTGGTCGGCGCGGAGCCCCGGGCCTGCCTGGCCCTGCGGATGGGTCGGACCCACCGCGAAGGTGAGGACAGCCAGCTGCTCGAGTGCTCGGTCTGCCAGCACGGCGCGGCGGCCCGCTCGACCTGCGAGCCGCTGCTGGTCAGCGGCGAGGTGATCGGCTCGGTGCTGGTCAGCCACGAGGAGCAGCTGGCGGCCCAGCAAGAGAGCCGGATCGCGCTGACGGTCGCCCAGGCCGCCCCCGTCCTGGCCAACCTGCGCAACCTGGCCCTGGCTGAGTTCCGGGCCAACAACGACTCACTGACCGGGTTGCCGAACAAGCGGGCGACCGAGGACACCTTCAAGCGGATGATCGCCCAGGCGCACCGGTCAGTGGCGCCGCTGGCCGTCGTCATGCTGGACCTGGACCACTTCAAGAAGGTCAACGACCAGTTCGGGCACGGCAAGGGCGACGAGGTGCTGGCCGCGGTCGGCGCCGGGATCCAGGCGGTGCTGCGGGAGAGCGACTTCGCCGGGCGCTTCGGCGGCGAGGAGTTCCTCCTGCTGCTGCCGGACACCGGGGTCGAGGGCGCGGCCCGGCTGGCCGAACGGCTGCGCGAGAGCATCGCCGAGATCACCGTGCCCGGCATCGACCGCGAGATCACCGCGAGCCTCGGCCTGGCCGAGCTGCTCGAACACGGCGGTACGCCGAGGGGTCTGCTCCGGGAGGCCGATCGGGCGCTCTACGCCGCGAAGGCGGCCGGCCGCAACCGCTCGGTCGTGGCCCGGGTCACCGACAGCGGTGACGTCGTGCACACCGAGGTCGCCGGCTCCGGTGTCGACCTGGCCGCTGGCCTCGATGGGGCCGGCACGACGCAGCACGGACGCCAGCACCGGACGCCAGCACCGACGGCGCGGCTCTGCTCAGCTAGCTTCGGTCGCGAGGTAGGCCGCCGCCAGCCGCTTGGGGACGGCCATCTGCCAGGCGTCGACCACCAGGTCGTGCATCTCGAGGTCGTCGATCGCGGCGAGCCGCACGTGGACCCAGTTGTAGCGAAGGTCGGAGTCGGCCGGCATCGAGAACTTGTCCGGCTCCGCCGCGACCAGCGCCGCCCGCTCCTCCTTGGGGAAGCCGACCCCCATCACCTGCTCGTCCCGGGAGAACGCCAGGAACACGATCCGCCCGACCCGGAACTTGACCCGGTCGCGGACCAGCGCCTCATAGCTGCGGGGCAGGCTCTGCGCCAGAGCGCGCACACTCTCGATCGTCGCCATGCGGCCATCCTGACCGGCCCCACCGACAACCAGCCGACAGCCACCCGGGAAGTCTCTGGCAGTCGCGGCACCCTGCGCAGAAGTGGGTCAGAGATAGCCGGCGCGCAGGCGCGGCCCAGCCGGGTCGGCCAGCTCGGCCGCCCCGCCGGACAGGTCGGTCAACAGCTCCCGGAGTGAACGCACGGCCCGAACCCCGTGCTCGTCGCTCAGCTGGGCCTCGCGGCGCCGATGGAACGCCCGCGCCGCCTTGAGCGCCCCCCTGCCCCGGGCGGACAGTGCCACCAGCCGGGCCCGGGCGTCGCCTGGGTGCGGGGTCCGGACGACATAGCCGCGGCGCTCCATGTCGTCGACGATCTGGCCGGCGCCCTGCTTGGTGATATCCAGACGTACGGCGAGCGCGCTGACCGTCATCGGCTCCCGGGCGAGAGCGCGGAAGACGACGCCGTCGGAGCTGCCGAGGTCGTCGTACCCGCGCCCCGCCAGATCGACGTGCATCGCCCGGACGAACTGCTGGAAGGCCAGCGCGAGCAGGACGCCCAGGTCCGGCTCAGCGTCAGCGTCTGTCGTGGTCATCCGGCCATATTAGACAAGGACACTTGGACAAGTTACCTTGTCTATATGACTACTCCCACTCGCCCAGCACCCATTCACGTCACGGCGGCCGCTGCGGCGCCGCGGTTCCAGCTGCCCGGCGTGGAGTTCATCGCAGGCGCCGCGCCCAGCCGCGGCTCCAGTGACCTCTGCGTCTGGACCCTCGCCGTGGCCGCCGGCCACACGTCCGATCAGGCCCACACCCTGGACTGCGATGAGGTCTTCACCGTGACGAGCGGGACGATCCGGCTCCAGGACGACGCCGAGCCGCTGACGGCGGGCGACACCGCCGTCGTACCGGCGGGGACGCCGATCCAGCTGGCCAACCCCGGCGCCAAACCGGCCGGCGTCGTCGTGGCGATCCGGGCCGGCTTCCGGGCCACGATGGCGGACGGGACGGACGTCGGTACGCCGCCCTGGGCCGGCTGAGCCAGCTCTCGGCCGAGCGGCCCGATCCAGCCGCCTGACATCTGTCACGCCCGACCGGCGCCGGATCGTCGAGGCTCGCCCCGCTTGCCCGGCCGATGCTGAGGGCATGTCCAGTCTGGCGAGCGGTGAACCCATTGCAGGTCCAGCCGTCGAGCTGCGCCAGCCGGCCAACCGGGTCTCGCCGCGTGCGCGGACCTACTGGCTGGCCCGGGCCGGTCTGCTGTCGCTGATCGTGGTGGGGCTGCAGGTTGTCTGGCTGGTCCACTCGGCCACCGGCCCGCAGACCGCCGACGCCTGGCACCTGCCGGTACTCGTCGTCTCCGCGCTGGTGGCCACGGCCTACCTGACGGTCATGCCGGTCTGGCGCTACCGGGTGCACCGCTGGGAGGTCTCGTCGCTCGCGGTCTACACCCAGACCGGCTGGCTGCGGCGGGAGCGCCGGATCGCGCCGCTCTCCCGCGTGCAGACGGTCGACACCGAGCAGGGGGCCATCGCCCGGCTGTTCCGGCTGGCCAAGGTCACCGTGACCACGGCGTCGGCGGCCGGCCCGGTCGTGGTCGACGGGCTCGACGTCGTCGTAGCAGCCGACCTGGTCGAGCGGCTCACCGCGGCGGCCGCCGCGGAGCGCGGGGACGCCACATGACCGCGTACGACGATCCGCAGCCGTCCACCGAGCCACGAGAGGCAGGGCAACAGGAGACCACAGCGCCGTCGGAGACCACGGCGCAGTCGGAGACCCCGGCAATACCGGCTGACCGAGCCGCTGCCGGCTGCCGACTGGCAGCGACTGGCCGGCGCGATGCTGCTGATCCAGCCGGTCCGCGAGCTGATCCGGGCCATCCCGCTGTTGGTCGCGCTGATCTTCGCCGGGCACGCAGCCGGAGGGCATCCGTGGAGCCTGGTCGGCGTCGCCCTCGTGACCCTGCGCGGCGTACTGATGTGGTTCACGACCGGCTTTCGGATCACCGCGACCCAGCTCCAGCTGCGGCGCGGGCTGCTGCGCCGGCGGGTGCTGGTCACCCAGCTCGACCGGGTCCGGACCGTGGACGTGACCGCAGACATCTGGCAGCGGTTCTTCGGGCTGGCCAAGGTCGAGATCGGCACCGGCACCACTGATCGGCGCAAGGAGGCCTTCGCGATCGACGGCGTCGGTGCGCGCCGAGCCCAAGCGCTGCGCGGTGAGCTCCTGCATCGATCGACCGTTGCCGGCACCGAGCCGGCCGGGCCCGCCGGCTCGCAGTCCGCGCAGTCTCCCGAGGCAACAGACACAGAGGCAACCGACACCGAGCTGGCCCGGCTGCGGCCGAGCTGGACGGCGTACGGGCCGTTCACGCTCTCCGGTGCCTTCACTGCACTGTTCCTGGTCGGCTTCGGCTGGCGGGTCATCGACGAGGCGCACCTGCACCCGGAGCGGATCGGCGTCGTCCATGCGGCGACGACCAACCTGCAGGCGGCGGCCTGGTGGCTGGCCGGGCTCGAGGTGCTGGTCCCGGCGATCCTGGGCGTGGCCCTGCTGTCGGTGTGCGGCTACCTGCTCGCGTTCTGGGGCTTCCGGCTGAGCCGGCACCCGGGCGGCACCTTGCACATCCAGCGCGGCCTGCTGACGACCCGCGCGACCAGCCTGGAGGAACGCCGGTTGCGCGGGGTCGAGGTCAGCGAGCCGTTGCTGCTGCGCGCTGTCGGGGGCGCACGGTGCCTCGCCATCGCGACCGGGCTGCGCGTGGGGCGCGGCGCTGAGCGGGGCGGGACGGTGTTGCTCCCGCCGGCTCCGCGGACCGAGGTGCTCCGGGTCGCCACGGACGTGCTGCACGACGACGCTCCGCTCGAGTGCGAGCTGCGGCCGCATCCGGAAGCGGCGCGGCGACGGCGCTACAGCCGGGCGATCGCGGGTGTCGGCGCGGTCGTCGGCGTCCTGGCAGTGCTCTGGCTCGTCGGCGGCCTGGCCGGCGCGGTGGCGCTGGGCGCCCTGGCCCTGCTGGTGCCGGCCTGGCTGCTCGCCGCCGACCGCGCGCGGGCTCTGGGCCACCAGGTCGTGGCCGGGCGCAGCGGCGTTCGGTGGCTGGTGACCCGGCACGGCTCGCTGGTCCGGCGGCGCTGCACGCTCGCCGTGGACGGCGTTATCGGCGTGATGGAGCGGCAGTCGTACTTCCAGCGGCGGGCCGGTGTCGTCACCCTGACCGCGACCACGGCCGCGGGCCGGCAGAGCTACAGCGTCACGGACCTTGGCGAGGGGCAGGCCCAGACGCTCGCGGACGAGCTGCTGCCCGGGCTGCTCGGCGCCTTCCTCTGCCCGCCCGCGGCCGGGTCGCTCACTGCCGGATCGTCCACTGCTGGATCGTCCACTGCTGGATCGTCCACTGCCGCAACGGTCTAGCCTGCTCCGGTGGCTGACTTCGCCGGGTTCTCGCCGGACGCGCTCGCGTTCTACCGCGACCTCGCGGCCGACCCCACCAAGGACTTCTGGCAGGCGAACAAGGGCCGGTACGACGCGAGCGTGCGCGAGCCGATCAGCTCCCTCGTGGAGACTCTGGCGCCTCAGTTCGGCTCGGCCAAGGTGTTCCGGCCCTACCGGGACGTGCGCTTCGCGAAGGGCGTGTCGCCGTACAAGGACCATCAGGGTGCCTTTGTCGCGGTGGCATCGGCGCCGGACGGGACATCGTCCGGGATCGGTTGGTACCTGCAGGTCAACGCGGATGGCCTCATGGTCAGCGGTGGCTATCACGCACATGCGTCGGACCAGGTGCAGCGGCTGCGGGCGGCGGTCGACGACGACAAGACCGGTGCCGAGCTGGTCCGGATCGTCGAGGGGGTGCGGTCGGCCGGCTTCGAGATCTGGGGTCGCACGATGAAGACCCGTCCGCGTGGGGTCGCGGCCGACCATCCGCGGCTGGAGCTCATGCGACATCAGAACCTGACCGGGTGGCGGGAGGCGGACACGCCGGACTGGATGTTCGGGCCGGAGGCGGCCCAACACGTTGCAGCGCAATGGAATTCACTGAGACCCCTGGTGGAGTGGTTGGGCGACTACGTCGGGCCGACGACGACGGAGCGCACTCGGCGGCGTTAGTCGGGCGGACTGCCGGAGTCGCGCGGACTCGCGCGGACTCAACGGCTCGCGACGAGCGGGTCGAAGTAGGTGTTGCGGAGCAGTCGTCGCTGCGGGTCGACCCAGGTCGGCGGTCGCCACCATGGCCGACCGTCGATCATCACGCACGTCCCAACCGCGCTGCTCGAACGTCCGGTGGTGGTAGCCACAGAGCAGGGCGAGGTTGCCGAGATCGGTGCGGCCTCCGGGGCGCCAGGGCCACGACGTGATGTCGCTCGCACCACGACGGCGGCCGGTCACAGCCGGGATGGCTGCAGCCACGATCTCGCGCGGCGAGCGCGACGGTCTGGCCCGGGCTGGCGAGCCGGGAGGTGCGGCCGAGCTCGAGCGGGACGCCCTTGGCGTCGGTGACCACCGTGTAGATCACCGCCTGGTCGGCCATGGTCGAGGGCAGTGCTCGACCGGCAGCATGTTGCCGTGGTCGGTCATGGCCAGCCCGGTCCGGGCCGCATAGTCGGCCGCGGTCATGTGGATCACCACGGTCGCCGGAGTGCCGCCGGAGGCCGGCAGGTCGCCCGAGCTCGAGGATCCGCTGGCCGAGATCGCAGAGCCCGTCGTGCATGCGCTGTTGCGGGGTGCGCGGATCCGGGCCGTCCGTCGCCGGTCGGCACCGGCTTGGCCAGTGGCTCGAGCACGGTCTGCAGGATCTCCAGCGCCTCCGTGGTCAGCTGCGCGCGCAGAGTGCCGGTGCCGTCGTGGTTGCGGATGAGCGACGCGCTCCTGGTCTGTTGCTGCCAGTCGCTGTCCCGAAGGGTGCCGTCCGGGTCGATGTGGTCGAGGATCCGACGGCCGATCCGGGCCACGTCGCCCGGCCCGAAGACGGCGGCCTCGGCCACCAGGCGGGCCTCCATCGCCTCGACGTCCTCGGCGGACACCCGGTCCAGGGACCTTGTCGAGGGCCGCGATGATCACGGCGCTGTGCTCGGCCGAGACCACACCCGCGGCCTGGGCCGCGGCGAGGGACGGGCAGTGCGGAGGCAGGACGCCGACCGCGAACTCCTCCCGCGTCGAGCAGGCCTGCGCGGCGACGACGCGGCGCTTCGCCTCTCCTGGCGATAGCCGCAGCTGCAGCCGTAGGAACGCGGCCGTGCTCGCGCAGCCGTTGCGGGCCGGCTCGTCACCGGTCTCGAGCGCGCTGACGTACGCAGCGTCAAAGATCTGGAGCCGACGGCGGAGCATCTCGACCTCGGCGCCGAGCGGCAGCAGCCCAGCAGACGGCTGGTCCAGGCGAACGAGCGCGGCCAGGTCCTGCTCGAGCAGCTCGTCGACCGCGGCCTCGAACCGCGCCAGCGCAGCCGTCGACACCGCGTCAGCGCGGTTCGGCCGTCGCCGCGCTCGGCTTGTGATCTCGGTATTCGATCATGTGTCTGATTCTAGCTGATAGATCCGACATAGCGCAAATCCAAAACGGTGCGAATCGCCCCTATCGACAGCGACGTCGAGCGATGAGAAGGTGACCCGCCAGCGGGAGCGACCAGGCGCCAGCCCCGGCGCGTCGTACCAAGCGCCCTTGCTCTAGACCGTCCTACGCGGAGAAGACCCGCGCCTCAGCAGCCGCCCAGGCGCCCTCGTCGCCAGCGGGCTCGTAACGCGTCACCCGCTGGCTGCCCCGGATCATCGCCCGCAGCTCCGGCCAGCCCACCACCCACCGCACCGAGCGCGCGCGCCTGCAACCAGCGCGTTGCCGATCGCCGCCGCCTCGACCGGCCCGGCCAGCACCGGCCGGCCGCAGGCGTCAGCGGTCAGCTGGCAGAGCAGCTCGTTGTTCGCGCCGCCACCCACGACGTGGATCACGTCGACCTCGACCCCGGACAGCTCGCTCGCCATCCGCACCGAGCGCCGGTAGGCCAGCGCCAGACTGTCCAGGATGGTGCGGACCAGCTCCGCCCGTGACGTCGGGCGGCGACTGCCCGCTGGCGGCACACAGGGCGGCGATCCGGGCCGGCTGGTCACCCGGCGGCAACAGGGACGAGTGGTCCGGGTCGATGACCCGGACGCAGCGCAGGCAGTCGGGCCGCTTCGGCCAGCAGGTCGGCCAGGCTCGCTCGGTGTCCCGGTCTCCGCCCAGGTCCGCATCGACTCCTGCACCAACCACAGCCCCATCACGTTGCGCAGCAACCGAATCGTGCCGTCGACGCCGCCCTCGTTGGTGAAGTTGGCGGCCCGAGCCGCCTCGGTCAGCACCGGCTGGTCCAGCTCGACGCCGACCAGCGACCAGGTGCCGCTGGAGATGTAGGCGAACCGGTCGCCGCTCGCCGGCACCCCGACGACGGCCGAGGCCGTGTCGTGCGACCCGACCGACACGACCTGGAGATCGTCGGTGGCCCCCACGTCGCGCCGTACGCCCGGCAGCAGCGGCCCGCGGACGGTGCCGGCGTCGACCAGCTCCGGCAGGACGCGAGCCGGCAGGTCGAGCCGCTCGACGCAGCATCCGTCGACCACTGACCGGTGCGGACGTCGTACAGCTGGGTTGTGGAGGCGTTGGTGCGCTCGGCTCCGGCCAGTCCGGTCAGCCAGTAGGTGATCAGGTCCGGGATCAGCAGCAGTCGGCTGGCCTGCTCCAGGCCGTCGACCCCGTCAGCCGCACAGCAGCTGGACGGCGGTGTTGAACGGCTGCTGCTGCAGCCCGGTGATCGCATACAGCTCCGCGGCCGGACACCAGCGCAATGCAGCTGCGCCACAATGCCGTCGGTCCGCGAGTCGCGGTAGTGCACCGGGTCGGCCAGCAGCTGCCCGTCCGCTCGCAGCAACCCGTAGTCGACGGCCCACGAGTCGACCCCGATCCCCCGGAGCGTCGGCGCGAGCGCCGTCGCCCGGCGCAGGCCGGCCAGCGCCCCGGCGTACAGGTCCTGGATGTCCCACCGGAGATGACCGTCATCGTCCGCGGTCGGTTGGCGAAGCGGTGAACCTCTTGCAGCGCAATGTGATCCGCGCCGGACGTCGGCCAGCATCACCCGCCCGCTGGACGCGCCGAGGTCGACCGCCGCGACGTGCACGTCAGCGCAGGAACGCCGCAGCGACGCCGGAGTCGACCGGGATGTGCAGCCCAGTGGTCTGAGCCAGATCTCCTCCGGTGAGCGCGAAGACCGCAGCGGCGATGTGCTCCGGCAGCACCTCCCGGCCGAGCAGGGTGCGCTTGGCGTAGTACGGCGCCGAGCTCGGACTCCGGCACGCCGTAGACCTCGGCCCGCTGCGCACCCCAACCGCCGGCGAAGATGCCCGACCCACGCACGACCCCATCGGGGTTGACCCCGTTGACCCGGATGCCGTGCGGCCCCAGCTCGGCCGCGAGCAGCCGGACCTGGTGAGCCTGGTCGGCCTTGGTCGCGCCGTAGGCGACGTTGTTCGGCCCGGCGAAGACCCCGTTCTTGCTCGAGATGTAGACGATGTCGCCACCCATCCCCTGCGCCACCATGACCCGCGTCGCCTCGCGCGAGACCAGGAACGACCCCTTGGCCATGACGTCGTGCTGGAGGTCCCAGTCGCGAGTCGTGGTCTCCAGCAACGGTTTCGAGATCGACAGGCCGGCGTTGTTGACGACCAGGTCCAGTCCGCCGAACGCCAGCACCGCCGCCCGCACCGACGCCGGCGACGGCGTCCTCGTCGCTCACGTCGGCGGTGACCGCGATCGCCCGGTCCGGTCCGCCGATCCCCTCCGCAACTGCCTTGGCCGCGTCGCCGTCGAGGTCCGAGACGATGACGCAGGCACCCTCGGCCGCCAACCGCTCGGCGATCGCCTTGCCGATCCCCGACCCGGCACCGGTCACCAGCGCGATCCGGGTCGCGAGCGCCTTCGGCTTGGGCAGCCGGGCCAGCTTGGCCTCCTCGAGCGCCCAGTACTCGATCCGGAACTTCTCCGCCTCGTCGATCGGCGCGTACGTCGACAGCGCCTCGGCGCCGCGCATCACGTTGATGGCGTTGAGGTAGAACTCCCCCGCAACGCGCGCCGTCTGCTTGTCCTTGCCGTAGCTGAACATCCCCACGCCGGGCACCAGCACGATCGCCGGGTCGGCGCCGCGCATCGCCGGGCTGTCCGGCGTCGCGTGCCGCTCGTAGTAGGCCCGGTATTCCTCCCGGTACGCCGCGTGCAGCTCGCGCAGCCGTGCCTCGACCTCCTCAGGTCGCCGTCGTCGGCAGGTCCAGCACCAGTGGCCGGACCTTGGTCCGCAGGAAGTGGTCCGGGCACGACGTGCCCAGCGCCGCGAGCGGCTGCAGCCGTTCCCGGGCGAGGAAGTCCAGCACCGGCTCGGCAGTCGGTGAAGTGCCCGACCTGGGGCGCGTCGGTCGACGCCAGACCCCGGATCAGCGGCGCCGAGCGCGGCCGCCCGTGCGCGCCGCTCCGCCTCCGGCAGCGGCTCGAACCCGGCCACGACCGGCGCCGAACGGGTCCGGCCGCCCACGGTCGGCGATGAACGCTCCGCCGTACGGATGATCTCGATCGACCGCGCCTCGCACTCCTCGCTCGTGTCGCCCCAGGCCGTCACGCCGTGACCACCCAGGATGCAGCCGATCGCCTGCGGGTTGGCCGCCTTGATCGCGGCGATGTCGAGCCCGAGCTGGAAGCCCGGGCCGGCGCCAGGGCACCCAGACCACCCGGTCGCCGAAGCACTCCCGGGTCAGCGCCTGCGCCATCGGCCGAGGTCGCGAGCGCGATCCCCGAGTCCGGGTGCAGGTGGTCGACGTGGGCCGAGTCGACCAGCCCGTGCATCGCGGTGTCGATCGACGGTGCCGCGCCACCGGTGCCGAACAGGCAGAAGTCGAACGCCGCGACCATCTCGTCCTCGCGATCGACCCCGGGATAGACGCTCGACCAGCTGCTGCAGCCGGTCCCGGCGCAGGACCGCAAGACCCTTCTCCTGCAACGTCCCCAGGTCGCCGCCGGAACCCTTGACCCACACCACCTCGGTCGGCGTCCCGGTCACCGGGTCGTCGACCAGGCCCTTGGCCGAGGTGTTGCCGCCGGCGTAGTTGGTGTTGCGCTTGTCCGCGCCGAGGCGGTGCGAGCGATCGAGCAGCTCGGACACGGCCGCCGGTGTCGTGCCGTTCATCTAGGCGCCCCATCCGGCCTGCTGGCCGCCGACTCGTTCGGCCACGATCCGCTCGGCGTAGCCGGACGCCGGCATAGGCCGCCATCGGGTCGCGGCGCCAGCCCGAGCGACTCGCGCAGCTCCGCGAGCAGTCGGCCGGACGTCGGTGTTGTAGGCATCCATCAGCACCGCGTTGGCTCCCAGCACATCGCCGGCGGTCTGCGCCGCAGTCAGCGCGTCGACGTCCACCAGCAGGGCCTTGGCGGTCGCCTCCTGCACGTTCATGACCGAACGGATCTGGCCGGGGATCTTGGGCTCGATGTTGTGGCACTGGTCGAGCATGAACGCGATATCCGTGCCGGCTGCGAGCCCGTCGCCCCACCGCACCTCGCACATGATCCGGAACAGCTGGAACGGGTCCGCGGACCCGACCATCAGGTCGTCGTCGGCGTAGAACCGCGAGTTGAAGTCGAACGCGCCGAGCTTTCCGGCCCGGAGCAGGAAGGCCACGATGAACTCGATGTTCGTCCCCGGCGCGTGATGCCCGGTGTCGACACAGACCTTGGCCTTCGGCCCGAGCTCGAGGCAGTGCGCGTACGACGTCCCCCAGTCCGGCACGTCCATCGTGTAGAACGCCGGCTCGAACAGCTTGTACTCCAGGATCAGCCGCTGGTCCGGCACCCAACCGTTCGTACGTCGCGGCCAACGCCTCGGCCAGCCGGTCCTGCCGGGCCCGGATGCTGTCCTGGCCCGGGTAGTTGGTGCCGTCCGAGAACCACAGCTTGAGGTCGCGGGAGCCGGTCTGGTCCATCACGTCGATGCACTCGAGCAGGTGGTCCAGCGCCTTGCGCCGCACGCGCGGGTCCGGGTGGGTGACGCTGCCCAGCATGTAGTCGTCGTCCTGGAACACGTTGGCGTTGATCGTGCCGAGCTCGATGCCGAGGGCCTTCGCCCGCGCGCCGAGGTCGGCGAAGTCCTCGACCCGGTCCCACGGGATGTGCAGGGCGACCCGGGGGGCCACCCCCGTGAACGCATGCACCTGGGCGGCGTCCTCGAGCTTCTCGTACGGGCTGCGGGCGACGCCGCGCTGGGTGAAGACCTTGAACCGCGTGCCGGAGTTGCCGAACGCCCACGACGGGCAGCTCGATCTCCTGCCGCCGCAACGTCTCCAGGACCTTGTCGGTCTGTGCCACTGTCATTGCCCCCGCACCTCCACGAGCTCGATGTCCATCAGGTCAGCCACGGCACGCAGCTGCGGGATCAGGTGTCCGGTGCCGAGGGCCCAGTGGTGCGAGACGCCCGTCGCACACCACGCGTCGGTCCACTCCCCCGGGTCGCAGCCGAAGTCGACGCGCGACGTCGTGTTGCCGATGGCCAGCACCGGGCCGTCGACGACCGTGCCCTCGGCCGCGACGAACTTGAACCGGCCGTCGCGCTGCTGGGCGATGCCGAAGGTCGTGACCGGGCCATGCTTGACGTCGAACTCGACCGAGACACCGAAGCCGCGCTTGCCGTGATAGGTCCCCAGCCCCCGCAAGCAGTGGCCGGTCGTCGCTGATGGCCAGATGAGCCGGGCCGTCGTGCCCCATCTCGACCACGTCGTCCCGGAAGTTCAGGGCCTGGAACTCGGTGAAGGACCCGCCACCGCCGAGCCGGTCGACGATCAGCATGGCCAGTGAGGTGCGGAGCTCGTACTCCCCCACGCTCGGGATGCCGCGTGCCGTCAGCAGCGAAGCGCCCAGGATCATGCCGGCGCCCAGGCGTTCGTGGAGCTCACCCTCGAGACCCCGGTGGTAGTAGGCGAGGCTGTCCAGCTCGAAGTCTTGGACCAGCTGGTCCAACCCGACCGACACCTGTGCGGCCCAACGGAAGTCGTCCTCCAGAACGCTCGGGTCCAGGTCGAACACCTCACGGGCGAGGGTCATCCGCTCGTCGACCTGCGCGTCCGTGACGGCACTGACCCGCACCCGCAGGTCGTCGAACTCCAGCACCTCCATGTGGCCGCCGAAGTTGACCGGCACCAATGTGAGATCGGTCGAGACGTCGAGCATCCCGGGGTAGAGATGCCCCATCAGGCCGTGCCGGCCGTGCCGCATCGTCGACCGGATACCGGCGGCCTTGATCCACCGGGCGATCTTCGTCCAGGCCCGCTCGTCCTCGACGTAGCCGGACACCGACCGGAAGTCGATACCGGCCCGCAGGAAGGTGTTCGCCATCTCCGGAAGGGGGCAGGCGCCGCAGTAGGCCAGCCACTGGCCCGTGTCGAAGGTGGTGTGATCCATCACCTCGGTCGGCTGCAGGTTGATGATCAGGACAGGCGCGCCACTTCGCTGCGCGACGGGCAGCAGCATCGAGGCGGTGAGGTAGGTCGTGAGGAAGCCGACGATCAGGTCGCAGCCGGCCACCCGGAGCTCCTCGGCGGCCCGGTCACCGTCCTGGGCATCGGAGACGAAGCCGACGTCGACGACGTCACAGTCGAGAGCCGCCATCCGCTCGGAGACCCGGGCGGCGGAGCGTTGCAGCTGGGGCAGCAGACCGGGGAACTGCGGCCAGTAGGCGCCGAGCCCGCCGGCCACCAGGCCGACCTTGGGTCGCCTGGCGCTCACTCGCTCCATCAATGCGCTCCTTCGTCCAGTGCCGCGAGCTGCTGCTCGAGGTTGAAGATCGGGTCCAGCAGCACGAACCCCTCGTCCGGCCGTCGCCCGTCCAGCCCGATGAAGAACCGTGACATCTCCGCCTGCCATCGGGCGTTGACCTCCGTCAAGCCCATCGCGGCCTGGGCTTGCTCCAGATCATCCGCCTCGACGTAGCCGACCAGGAGGCCGTCGTCGCGCGCGAAGATCGAGTAGTTCGTCCAGCCCGTCTCGTGCAGGGCCCGGAGCATCTCCGGCCAGACCGCGGCGTGCCGTTCGACGTAGTCGGTGAGCAGCTCCGGCCGGACCTGAAGCATGAAGCAATAGCGTTTCATGGCAAGCACATTCGCGTTGGGTGAGGCACGGCCGGCAGGCGGTTGAGGCCCGCCGGCCGTGCCCCCGTCATGAGTGGTTCCAGCAACCAGCTACCAACTACCGGTTCGAACAGATCAGAAGTTGAACTGGTCGATGTTGCTGCTGTCGAACACCGTGGGTGGCCCGAGGACCACGGACGGCCCCGCGTCGGCGGTGGCCGCCAGCACGGTGTAGCTCCCCAGCGTCCCGGCCGTGAACGTCTGGCCGGCCGCCAGGGTGAACTTCTTCTGAGCCAGCTGCGACAGCGGCGTAGCCGGCGAGGTAGCCCAGCTTCGACGGGTCCCACAGCTCGAACGCCTTGACGGTCCCGTCCTTGACGTAGGGCTTCATCTGCGAGGGCAGACCGAGGCCGGTCAGGGTGACCCGCTTGGCGACGTCCTTGTGCGTCGAGAGGTACTGCGCCGCAGTCGAGATGCCGACCGTCGTGGGCGAGATGATGCCCTTCAGGTTGGGGTGCGCCGACAGCAGACCCTGCAGCACCGTCAGCGACTTGGCCGGGTCGTCATCGCCGTAGACGGTGTCGACCAGCTTCATGTTCGGGTACTTGACGAGCTGCTTCTTCATGTAGCCGATCCAGGCGTTCTGGTTCGTAGCCGTGGCGGCGGCCGACAGGATCGCGATCTCGCCGCTGCTGCCGATCTCCTTCGCGAGGAGGTCGACCTCCGACGTGCCGATCTGCTCGGTGTTGGCCTGGTTGATGAACAGGTGGTTCGGGCAGGTGACGTCCGAGTCGAACGACACGAGGGCGATGCCGGCCGTCGCCGCCTGGGCGAGCGACGGGCACAGCGCCGACGGGTCGTTGCCGGCGACGACGATCGCCGTCGCGTGGGCCTGGATCGCGGCCTGGATCGACGGGATCTGGGCCGCCGCGGTGTCAGCGGTGCCACTGCTGACGACGACCTTGCCGCCGAGCTCGGCGAGCGCCTTCTTGCCACCGTCGTCGGCGATGACCTCGTAGGGGTTCTGCGTGTCCTTCGGGATGAAGTACACCACCGGGCTCTTGGTCGACCCGCCCCCGCCACCGGAGGAGGACCCACCTCCACTGCTACTGCCGCAGGCGGCCAGCCCCATGGCAACCACGAGCGACACTGCGACTGCCAGAGGCGCCCTACGACGACCTCGTGTGAGCTGCACCATTGCTGCTTTCCCTTCTCTTCTGTGGAGTCGTTCGATGAGTTCGGGCTTGCACGCGGCGGAGCAGCTCTCCGCCGTTCGGCACGATGACGCTGACCAGCAGCAGCGCCCCCGTGACGATGTTCTGGACCTGGGCTGAGACGTTGATCAGCGTCAGGGCTTCCTGGATGCAGCCGACGATCACGACGGCCAGCGCGACCCCGAGGATCGAGCCTCTGCCACCGAAGATCGACACCCCGCCGAGCAGGACGACGGCGACGACCGTCAGCTCCAGACCCAGCCCCGCGTCGTACCGCGACGTCGCGAAACGGAAGGTGAGCAGGACGCCCGCGAACGAGCAGACCAGCCCGGACAGGACGTAGAGCCAGAACTTGATCCGGTCGACGCGGATGCCGGAGAACCGGGCGGCCTCGGACTGCAGGCCGATGGCGTAGATGGACCGCCCGAGCGGGGTCAGGTGGAGGACGACGCCGTAGACCAGCGCCATCACGATGAAGATGCCCATCGAGTAGGACAGCTGGGTGTGCTTGATCGGCACGACACCGATGTTGGTGACGCTGGTCGGGAAGCCGGTGATGGAGTTAGTGCCCAGGATGATCTCGGCGATGCCCCGGAACAGCGTGAGCGTGCCAATCGTCACGGCGATGGAGGGCAGCCCCAGCCGCGTGATCAGCACGCCGTTGAGCGCGCCGCCCAGCGCGCCGACGACGAGGCAGACCACGATGCACTGCCAGATCGGCCAGCCGCGGTGGAACAGGTAGCCGAGCAGAGTGCTCGACAGGCCCAGCATCGACGCCACTGACAGGTCGATCTCGCCGGTGATCACGATGAGCGCCAACGGCAGCGCCATGATCGCGATCTCGCCGATGTTGAGGCCGATGTAGAAGATGTTCGAGGCGTACATGAAGTTCGACGACTCGGAGGCCCCGAACACGATCGTCGCGACGAGCAGGACGACGAGTCCGGTCTCCCACCGGACCAGCGCCGAGCGCAGCAGCTGCGTGACGTCAGACATCGCGCGCCGCCTTCTCCGCCGACTGCAGCCGTTTGGCGACGCGCAGCCCGACGTACCGGTCGAACGCGATAGCCGCGAGGAGCAGCGCGCCGGCGATGGCCTGGTTCCAGAAGGCGGAGACCTTGGCCGCCACCAGCGCCTGGTTGATCGTGTTGAGCAGGAAGGCGCCCAGCGCGGCGCCGAGCACCGTGCCGCTGCCGCCGAAGATCGCCACCCCGCCGACGACGACCGCGGCCACGACCAGGAACTCGTAGCCCGTGCCACCGTTGGCGTCGATGGTCGCGAACTCGGCGAGGAACAGGGCTCCGGCCAACCCGGCCAGGCCGCCGCTGATGAGGAAGGCCGTGAAGATCCGGCGGCCGGTCGGCACACCGGCCAGCTCGGCCGCCTCGGGGTTCGAGCCGATCGCATAGAGGTCGCGGGCCGGCCGGAACGACCGCATCGCATAACCCACCACCGCGACGACCGCGACCACGATGAGGAACAGCCACGGGATACCGAGGATCGACTTGTAGCCAATAGCGTTGTAGGAGCGCGGAATCGCGGTCGGCGCGATCTGCTTGCCGTTGACGATGACGGCGTCGATACCCCGGATGATGTAGAGCGCCGCGAGGGTGACGACCAGGCTCGGCACGCGCAGCACCGTGGTGATCAGCCCGTTGATGGCGCCCGCCGCGAGGCCGACCAAGGTGCCGACGACGAAGCCGAGGATCACCGGCATGTGCGGGTGGTGCAGGAAGAGCAGACCGACGAGGTACGCCGAGATGCCGACCACGGATCCGACTGACAGGTCGACGTTGCGGGTGACGATGACGAGGGTCTCGCCTACAGCGAGCAGCGCGATCAACGAGGCACCGACCATGAGCTGCTCGACGCTGTCGTGCCCGGCGAACGAGTGGTTCTTCACCGTCGTCACGGCGAAGACCAGAACGATGGCGATCGCGATCCCGAGCTCGCGGAAGCGCAGCAGCTTGGTGGCCCGGCCGACGGTCTCGGCCGAAGGTGCATGCAGCGTCTCGGTCATGCCGAGCTCCCCGCGACCACGCCGGTCGCCGCTCGCATGATCGAGTCCTCGTCGGCGTCCGCTCGGGCGAACTCGCCGGTGAGCTTGCCCTCGCGCAGGACCAGCACGCGGTCGGCCATGCCGAGCACCTCGGGCAGCTCCGAGGAGATCATCAGGACCGCGACCCCGGCCGAGACCAGCTCGTCGAGCAGCCGGTGGACTTCCGCCTTGGTGCCGACGTCGATGCCACGCGTCGGCTCGTCGATGATCAGCAGCTCGGGGCTGCGAGCCAGCCACTTGCCGAGCACGACCTTCTGCTGGTTGCCGCCGGAGAGCGTGCCGACGGTGTTGGTGAGGCGGCCGAACTTCAACTGCAGCTTCTCGGCCCAGGTCAAGGTCAGGTCGCGCTCGCTGGACCGGCGGATCAGGCCGAACCGGCTCAACCGGCCGAGTGAGGCGAGGGCCAGGTTGTGGTCGATGCTCAGGTCCATGACCAGGCCCTGTTGGCGACGGTCCTCGGGCACGAAGCCGATGCCCGCCGCCATGGCGGCCCGCGGATCGCCCACCGGCAGGGTCGCGCCCTTCATCCGGACGACGCCCGCGTCGCGCTGGTCGATGCCGAAGATCGCCCGCGCCACCTCGCTGCGCCCGGCTCCGACCAGCCCGGCCAGCGCCACGATCTCGCCCTCGCGGACGGTGAACGAGATGTCCGCGAAGACCCCGGCCCGGGTCAGCCCGCCGACCTCCAGCACCACGTTGCCCGCGGCGGTCTCGGTCTTCGGGAAGAGGGTGTCGAGGTCCCGCCCGACCATCGAGCGGATGATCGTGTCGATGGTCTCGGGCTCGATCGGCCCGCTGCGGATGAAGGCACCGTCGCGCATGATCGTGACGCGCTGGCAGATCGCGAAGACCTCCTCCAGCCGGTGCGAGATGAACAGGACCGCCGAGCCGCGCGAGCGCAGGTTGCGGACGACGTCGAACAACCGCTCCACCTCGACGGACGTCAGGGCGGCGGTCGGCTCGTCCATCACGATCACGTTGGCGTTGAACGAGAGCGCCTTCGCGATCTCGACGATCTGCTGGTCCGCAACCGACAGCCCGCGCGCCGGTCGGGCCGGGTCGAGGGCGACCCCGAGGCTGGCGAAGATCTCGGCTGCCTGCGACGCGCATGGCCGGCCAGTCGATCCGGCGACCGGCTCCCAAGGGCTGACGGCCCATGAAGATGTTCTCCGCGACGCTGAGGTCGGGGAAGAGGGTCGGCTCCTGGTAGATGATCGAGATGCCGGCGGCGCGCGAGGCCGCAGGCCCGGACAGGGTCGTCAGCTCACCACCAAGAAGCAGCTCGCCGTCGTCCGGCTGATAGACGCCGGCGAGGATCTTCACCAGCGTGGACTTGCCGGCGCCGTTCTCACCGAGCAGCGCGTGCGCCTCGCCCGGGTACAGGGCGACGCTGCCGTCGATGAGGGCCTTGACCGCCCCGAAGCTCTTGGTCGCCCGGCGCAGCTCGAGCAGCGGCTCAGGAGTCGCGGCGGCCGTCGTCACCGGTGCCTCCTCGGGTCTGCTGGCCGTTCATCGCTTGGCTCTTGCCTGCCGTTCAGGTTTGTGAAACCTTTCAGTTCCCGGAACGTAGACCGCGGCTGCGAGAGGTGTCAAGGGAATGTGTCCGTCTTGTTGCCACCGGTTGCGAATCCGTTATGAAGCAACGATCGCCGACTCGTCCGCCGCCCTCCGGCCGGGTACGACGTCAGGACCGTCCCGGGTTGATACGATTTAGCGCTGTGCCCCTGGTAGAGATGGCGCGTCATGGCTGACTCGGCCGGCGTGAAGGACGTAGCCCTGCGGGCCGGCGTCTCCCTGGGCACGGTGTCCAACGTCCTCAACCGGCCCGAGCGGGTCAGCGCCGCGACGAGAGCCAAGGTGCAGCAGGCGATCGACGAGCTCGGGTTCGTCCGCAACGAGGCCGCCCGCCAGCTGCGCGCCGGCCGCAGCCGCACCATCGGCGTCGTCGTCCTCGATGTCGGCAACCCGTTCTTCACCGACATGGCCGCCGGCATCGAGGTCGCGGCCGAGGCGGCCGGCTTGGGCGTCGTGCTCTGCAACAGCGGCCAGCAGCTGCCGCGGGAGGACCACTACCTGGCCATGCTCCAGGAGCAGCGGGCCTTCGGCATCCTGATCACTCCGGTCACGGCGAAGAACCCCCGGATCGAACGGATCCGGCGCGGTGGGCACGCCGATCGTCCTGCTCGACCGCGAGTCCTCGCCCAAGCAGTGCTCGGTCTCCGTCGACGACGTCGCGGGCGGCGAGATGGCCATGCGGCACCTGCTGGCCCAGGGTCACCGTCGGGTTGCGTTCCTCGGCGGCGACCAGTCGATCAACCAGGTCTCCGACCGACTGACCGGCGCCCGCGCGGCCATGACCGCCGCCGGCCTCGACCCCGGCCGGCTGACGGTGCTCGAGACCGCCGGCCTGACCGTGCTGCACGGCCGCGGGGCCGGCGACGAGCTGGCCGGCCGCTCGCCCCGGCGTCGCCCGACCGCGGTCTTCTGCGCCAACGACCTGCTCGCCCTCGGGCTGCTGCAGTCGATGACCCGGACGGCAGCTGCAGGTGCCGCGGCGACATGGCGATCGTCGGCTACGACGACATCGACTTCGCGGCGGCGGCCGCCGTGCCGCTGACGTCCGTGCGGCAGCCCAGCGCCCAGCTCGGCCAGGCCGCCGCCGAGCTGCTGATCGAGGAGGTGTCCGCGCCGGCGACCCATCGGCACCGTCAGGTCATCTTCGAGCCCGAGCTGGTGGTGCGCGCCTCGACCGCAGCGCCGGAGCCGGGCACGATGGCCTGATGACCCGGCGTGACCAGACGAGACGCCCCGCATGAAGATCGCCCTCTTCGTCACCTGCCTCGGCGACGTCCTCTACCCAGGTGTCGGCAAGGCGACCGTCGCCGTCCTCGAGCGGCTCGGCCACGAGGTGGTCTTCCCGGCCGACCAGACCTGCTGCGGGCAGATGCACACCAACACCGGCTACGCGCGCGATGCCGCCGGCCTGGTCCGGCACCACGTCGAGGTCTTCGAGGCGCGCCCTGGCCGAGGGCTGCGAGGCGATCGTCGCACCGTCCGGCTCCTGCGTCGGATCGGTGCGCCACCAGCACGCCGACGTTGCCCGGCGGGCCGGCGACGAGCGCCTGGCGGCACGCGCCGAAACCGTTGCGGCGCAGACGTTCGAGCTGTCCGAGCTGCTCGTCGACGTCCTGGGTGTCGAGGATGTCGGCGCGGCGTACCCGCATCGGGTGACCTACCACCCGACCTGCCACTCGCTGCGGATGCTGCACGTCGGCGACAAGCCGCTCCGCCTGCTCCGCCAGGTGCGCGACCTCGACCTGGTCGAGCTGCCGGCGGCCGACTCCTGCTGCGGATTCGGCGGCACGTTCGCGCTCAAGAACGCCGACACCTCGACCGCGATGCTGACCGACAAGATGCGCGCCGTGCTGGACACCGACGCCGAGGTCGTGACGGCCGGCGACTCGTCCTGCCTGATGCACATCGGCGGCGGCCTGAGCCGGCTCGACGCCGGCGTCCGGCCGGTGCACCTGGCCGAGATCCTGGCGAGCACCGACGACCGGGCGGGCCGCGTCGTGAGCACCTACCTCGGCATCCCGACTGCCCGCCGCGACACCGGCACCTCGAGGGCTCGCAACGCTTCCCCGACGCAGCCCGTACGGCGCTCGCCGACACCCAGCTCCGGCACAACCTCGGCCACGCGACCGACGACTATCCGCGACAAGCGGCTGGCCGTCGTCGGCGAGGTCGAGGACTGGGAGGAGCTGCGCTCGGCCGGCTCGGCGATCAAGGCCGACGTCATGGCCCGGCTGCCCGAGCTGCTCGAACAGCTCGAGGCGTCGCTTCACCGCCCGCGGCGGCACGGTGCACTGGGCGCGCGACGCGGCCGAGGCCAACCAGATCGTCACCGACCTGGTCCGGGCGACCGGCGCCGACGAGGTGGTCAAGGTCAAGTCGATGGCCACCCAGGAGATCGGGCTCAACGAAGCGCTCGAGGCGGCCGGCATCACCGCGCACGAGACCGACCTGGCCGAGCTGATCGTGCAGCTCGGCCACGACCGGCCGAGCCACATCCTGGTGCCGGCGATCCATAAGAACCGCAGCGAGATCCGCGACATCTTCCTGCAGCGAGATGGCCGGCGTCGACCCCGACCTGACCGACGACCCGGCCACCCTGGCCGAGGCGGCGCGGACCTACCTGCGGCGTACCTTCCTGCGGGCCCGGGTCGCGGTCTCCGGGGCCAACTTCGCCGTCGCCGACAGCGGCACCCTGGTCGTGCTGGAGTCCGAGGGCAACGGCCGGATGTGCCTGACCCTGCCCGAGACCCTGATCACGGTCATGGGCATCGAGAAGCTCGTGCCGACCTGGTCCGACCTCGAGGTCTTCCTGCAGCTGCTGCCGCGCTCGTCGACCGGCGAGCGGATGAACCCCTACACCTCGACCTGGGCCGGGGTCAGCCCCGGCGACGGCCCGCAGGACGTGCACCTGGTGCTGCTCGACAACGGGCGCACCGCCGCGCTCGCCGACGAGGTCGGCCGCGCCGCGCTGCACTGCATCCGCTGCTCGGCCTGCCTCAACGTCTGCCCGGTCTACGAACGCACCGGCGGGCATGCCTACGGCGCGGTCTACCCCGGCCCGATCGGCGCGGTCCTCGCGCCCCAGCTGACCGGCATCACCGGCGGCGAGGACCCCAACGACTCGCTGCCGTTCGCCTCCAGCCTGTGCGGTGCCTGCTACGACGCCTGCCCGGTCAAGATCGACATCCCCGCGCTGCTGGTCGAGCTGCGGACCCGGCACGTCGAGGCGGCCCGGACCACCCGGCCACGGCCGACCCGACCCCGAGGCGATCGCGATGGCGGCCGCGGCGTACGTCATGGCCGGCCGCGACGCTTCGCCCGCGCCGGAAAGCTGGCCCGAGTCGGGCGGATCCTGTTGCGGCGCGGGCGTTCTCGGCTGCCCCTGCCGACGGCGCTGGCTGGCTGGAGCGCCTCGCGAGACCTGCCGACGCCACCGACCGAGACCTTCCGCGAGTGGTGGGCCCGGCGATGAGCCCGGTCATCCGCTGACTGGGTCGCACGCGGCCCGGGACGAGGTCCTGGCCCGGGTGCGGCGCGCCCTGTCGCGTCGACCGGTCCGGCCGCCGGTCGACTCGTGCCGCGCGACTACCGGACCGGGCGCCCAGCCGCCCGGGGCCCCGGAGCTGCTCGACCGCTTCACCGAACGGGTCGAGGACTACCGGGCCCACGTGACCCGCTGCGCCGAGGACGACGCGTCGATCGGCACCGCGGTCCGGTCCGTGCTCTTCGCCGCCGATGCCCGGACGGTCGTCACCCCGATCGGCCTGCCCGCCTGGGTCGCGCACGAGGGCCACGTGGTCGACCACCCCGACCTCGGACCGCGACCGAGCTCGACCGGCATCGACGCCGTCGTCACCGGCTGCGCCGTCGCGATCGCCGAGACCGGCACCCTCGTGCTCGACGGCGCGCTGCTGTCCGGCCGCCGGATCATCACGCTGGTCCCGGACCTGCACGTCTGCGTCGTCCGCGCCGAGCAGGTCGTCGGCACGCGTGCCCGAAGGCCTGGCCCGGCTCGACCCGGCCCGCCCGCTGACCTTCATCAGCGGGCCGAGCGCGACCAGCGACATCGAGCTCGAGCGGGTCGAGGGCGTCCACGGCCCGCGCCGCCTGCACGTCGTCCTCGCCACCCGCTGGCCTGAGCAACCTGTCAGCACCACAACGACGCAATACGCCGGTCCTGGTGCTGACGCAGGCCCAAGGCCTAGGCGGACTTGCGGGCCGCCTTCTTGGCCGTGGCCGTCTTGGCTGTAGTCGCCTTCTTGGTTGCGGCCTTCTTCGTCGCCGCCTTCTTGGCCGCGGCCTTCTTCGCCGGGCTCTTGGCGCTCGCCGTCTTGGCCGCGGCGGCCGTCTTCTTGGCCGGGGCCTTGGCCGCCGGCTCCTCGCCCGCGCGCCTCGCGGGCCCGCTCGACGCTGCGCTGAAGGGCCGACAGCAGGTCGACGACCTCGCCGCCCCCCTCGGCCTCCTGCGGCTGGGGCACCGGGGCCGTCGCCGCCGCTCAGCTTGGAGTCGACCAGCCGCTCCATCTCGTCGCGGTACTCGTCGTTGAACTCGTCCGGGTCGTAGTCACCGCTCAGGCTCTCGACCAGGGACGCCGCCATCGCCAGCTCCTGCGGGCCGGGCCGTGCTCGTCGCCGTCCAGCGCTGCCGAAGTCCGGCTGGCGGATCTCGTCCGGCCACAGCAGCGTCTGCAGGACGATGACGTCGTCGCGCACCCGCAGCACGGCCATCGTCGACCGTTGCCGGATGGAAATCGTCACCAGCGCCATCCGGTCGGCCTCGCGCAGCGCCTCGCGCAGCAGGGCATAGGGCTTGGCGCCGGACTTCTCCGGCTCGAGGTAGTAGCTCTTCTCCATCCACATCGGGTCGATCTGCTCGGCCGGCACGAACTTCTCGACGCCGATCTCGCGGCTGCTCGCGACCGGCAGCTCGGCCAGGTCCTCGTCGGTGAGGATGACGAGCTGGCCGTCCTCCGACTCATAGCCCTTGGCGATGTCGTCGTACGGACACCTGCTCGCCACACACGTCGCAGACCCGCTTGTACCGGATCCGCCCGCCGTCGGTGCGGTGCACCTGGTGGAACGAGATGTCGTGGCTCTCGGTCGCGGTGTACATCTTCACGGGCACGTTGACCAGCCCGAAGGACACCGCACCCTTCCACATCGCTCGCATGACGTCGTGCCTCCTCGCGGCATCGCCTGCGGACTGGGGGAAGTTCAGTCCTGTTGGCAGGATGTACCCATGCGCCCCATGCTCGCCAGCGCGACACCCTCGGCGGGCCAGCCGGCGGGCCCGGGAGCGGGTCAGCGCCGCCGACGTGCCGACCGGGCCGGACTGGCTGCACGAGGTGAAGTGGGACGGCATGCGGGTGCTCGTCGACGTCCGCGACGGCGAGCGTCGCGGCTCACCGCGCGCAGCGAGTCCGACGTCACCGTGGCCTTCCCCGAGCTGGCCGGGCTGGCCGAGCTGCTGCCCGACGCGCTGCTGGACGGCGAGGTCGTCGCCATGGTCGACGGCCATCCCTCGTTCACGGCCCTCGCCGAGCGGATGCACGTGCAGGACCGGCGCCGGGCCGAGCGGCTCGCGGCGGCCCGGCCGGTCGTCCTGATGATCTTCGACGTCCTGCGGCTCTACGGCGTCGAGCCTGCTCGACCGCCCGCTCGAGGAGCGCCGGGCCACGCTGGAGCGGCTCGAGCTGGCCGGCCCGCACTGGCAGGTCCCACCGGCGTACGACGACGGGCCGGCGCTCTTCGCCGCCACCCGGGAGCAGGGCCTGGAGGGCATCGTCAGCAAGCGGCGCGCCTCGACCTACCAGCCCGGGCCGGCGCAGCAAGGACTGGGTCAAGCTGCCGCACCGGCGGGTGCAGTCCTGCCTGGTCGGCGGCTGGCGGCCCGAGACCGGCAGCGACCACCGGATCGGCGCGCTGCTGCTCGGCATCCCGCAGCCGCGCAGCGGCCGGAGCGGCCGAAGCGGACTGGTCGACGCGCGGAGCTCGATTTCGTCGGCCGGGTCGGCAGCGGGATCAGCGGCCAGGCCGCCGAGCCGGCTGGCCGAGCTGCTGACGCCGCTGGACCGGGCCACCTCGCCGTTCGCGGGCGAGCTGCCCCGGCGTCGACGCGGAGGGCAGCCGCTGGTCCGAGCCGCGGGTCGTCGTCGAGGTGCGCTACCTGCGGCCGGACCGAGGCCAACCGGCTGCGCGCAGCCGACCTACCGCGGCCTGCGCACCGACCTGTCCCCGGCCGACGTCCGGTGGGAGTGACGATGCCGCAAGCCAGCAGCCAGGTGACCGTCGATGTCGAGGGCCGACGGCTCGTCGCTGAGCAACCTGGACAAGGTGCTCTATCCGCAGACCCGGACGACCAAGGGCGAGGTGATCGACTACTACGCCCGGATCTCGCCGCTGCTGCTGCCGCACCTGCACGAGCGCCCGGTCACCCGCAAACGGTGGCCCAACGGCGTCGAGTCGAACGCCGTTCTTCGAGAAGAACACCCCGGCCGGCACCCCGTCATGGGTCCGGACCCTGGACGTCGAGGCGACCGGGCAGCAGGACGGCGACCACGAGCACCTGATCTTCCCGTTCGTCGACGACCTGGCGACCTTGACCTGGCTGGCCAACCTGGCCGCCCTCGAGCTGCACATCCCGCAGTGGACGGTCGGGCGGCGGGGCGCGATCCGCCAGCCCGAACCGGCTGGTCGATCGACCTCGACCCCGGCCCGGGCGCCGGCCTGGCCGAGTGCGCCGAGGTGGCCCTCGCGGTCCGCGAGCGGCTGGCCGACGACGGCCTGACCGCGCTACCCGGTCACCAGCGGCAGCAAGGGAATGCAGCTGTACGCCGCGGTCTCCGGCAGCCAGGACGCCGCGGGTCCTGCGGGCCTATGCCAAAGCGCTGGCCGAGCGCCTGGTCCAGGAGCTGCCCCGCCTGGTCGTGTCCCGGATGACCAAGACCCTGCGGCCCGGAAAGGTCCTGCTCGACTGGAGCCAGAACACCGCGGCGAAGACCACGATTTCGCCGTACTCATTGCGCGGCCGGGACCACCCGACGGCTGCGGCTCCGCGCATCCTGGGACGAGCTCGACCAGCCCGGCAAAATTGCAGCCAGCTGAATTCTGCCGAGGTGCTCGAGCGGGCCGGCAACGGCGAGGACCCGCTGGCCGGCCTGTTCGCGGCCGGCCCGCGGGTCCCCACGGCGAACAGCTGAGGTACTGTGCGCTGAGCGCTTACTTCGCCTTGCGGTAGGCCGCCTGGAGCTCGGCCGAGATCCGGCCGCGGTCGCTGACCTTGAATCCGTTCTTGCGGCCCCACTCCCGCATCGCGGTCAGGTCACCGCCGTGTTGCGTGCGGCGCGAGCCCGGACCCGGCCCCACGCCGGCCGCCGGCCCGGCGGGCGTGGCCGACCCAGGACCCGAACGCGTCGCGCAGCTTGGCGGCGTTCTTGGCCGAGAGGTCGATTTCATAGGTCACGCCGTCGAGGGCGAAGGAGACCGTCTCGGCCGCCTTGCCGCCATCGAGGTCGTCGACCAGAACTACCTGAACCTGCTGTGCCATGAATCCGCTCCCGAAGAGTTGAGTCACGCGGCGGCGATCATTGTTGTCGCCGGCCAATTGCGATAGAGTAACGGAAGCGTCACGCAGAACTGTCAAAACGAAACGCTATTTATCGTCCGCCGGCGTGCTCCTTCTCCCACCGCGCGTGGGCCGCGCGTTCGCGCCGGTCGCCTTCGAGCATCGCCTTGACGACGAGATAGAAGAGCACGCCGACCCCGGCCGAGGGAACCAGCGCGATCAGGGCGTTTTCCATGCCGGCAGCGTACGTCGTCGGCGCCGCGACTTATTCCGGGCCGGACGATCGGGAACAGGATGGTGTCCCGCAGGCCACCGACCCCGGTCAGGGCCATCAGCAACCGGTCGATGCCCATGCCCTGCCCACCGGTCGGCGGCAGCGCGTGCTCCATCGCCCGCAGGAAGTCCTCGTCCAGGCGCATGGCCTCCTCGTCGCCGAGCGCGGCCAGCTTGGCCTGGGCCTCGAACCGCTCCCGCTGGACCACCGGGTCGATCAGCTCGGAGTAGCCCGTGGCCAGCTCGAAGCCGCGCACGTAGAGGTCCCACTTCTCGGTGACGCCCGGCGATCGACCGGTGCTCGCGGGTCAGCGGCGTCGTCTCGACCGGGAAGTCGCGGACGAACGTCGGCGCCCAGAGGTGGTCGCCGACCAGGTGCTCCCAGAGCAGCTCGACCAGCTTGCCGTGGCTCGTGTGCGCCGGGTCGACCTCCAGCCCGACCCGCTCGGCCGGCGGCCGTGAGCTCCGCGATCGACGTCTCCGGCGTCACCGGCTCGCCGAGTGCATCGGACAGCGACTCGTACATCGACAGGTTCGCCCACTCGCCGCCGAAGTCGTACTCCGTGCCGTCGACCAGCGTGACCGTCGTCGAGCCCTGCGTCGCGACGGCCGCGGCCTGGACCAGCTCGCGGGTCAGGTCGGCGACGGAGTTGTAGTCGCCGTACGCCTCGTAGAACTCGAGCATCGCGAACTCGGGGCTGTGGGTGGCGTCCATGCCCTCGTTGCGGAAGTTGCGGTTGATCTCGAAGACCTTGTGCAGCCCGCCGACGACGGCCCGCTTGAGGAACAGCTCGGGGGCGATCCGCAGGTAGAGGTCGATGTCGAGGGCGTTCATGTGCGTGACGAACGGCCGGGCCGCAGCGCCGCCGTGCAGGGTCTGCAGCATCGGGGTCTCGATCTCGATGAAACCCTTGCTGTGGAACACATCTCGCAGGCTGCGCACGGCGGCGGCCCGGGTCCGGACCAGGTCGCGCGCGGCCGGCCGCACGATCAGGTCGACGTAGCGCTGGCGGACCCGGGCCTCCTCGCTCAGCTCCGCGCCGTCGTACAGGTTCGGCAGCGGGCGCAGCGACTTGGCCGCCATCCCCCACTCGTCGGCGAGGACCGAGAGCTCGCCGCGGCGGCTGGAGATCACCTGGCCGCGCACCCAGACGATGTCGCCGAGGTCGACCTGCGCCTTCCAGTCGGCGAGGGGCTGCTCGCCGACCTGGGCCAGCGAGATCATCACCTGCAGCCGGGGCTGCAGGTCTGTCGCCTGGCTGGCCTCGGCCGTCGCGTCGATGCCGTCCTGCAGGGTCGCGAAGCAGAGCTTGCCGCTGTTGCGGACGAAGACGACCCGGCCGCTGACCGCGACGACCTCGCCGGTCTCGTCGCCGGCCTCGAGCGCGGGGTAGGCCGCCCGGACCTCGGCCAGGGTGTGGGTGCGCGGCACCTCGACCGGGTACGGCGGCGTACCCGGCCGCGAGCAGGGCGGCCCGCTTGTCCCGGCGGACCCGGATCTGCTCGGGCAGGGATTCGGATGCGTCGCCGGTCTCGTCCACGGGCGAAGGCTACCGAGGCGGCCTCGACGGGCCTGGAGGTAGTTTCGCCAGCGTGGCGTACGACGGCAACGACCCGGTCGTGGACGGCCCGGAGTTCTACGAGCAGCGACGGACGTCGTTCGGCGAGCTTCGCCGGGACGTACGACGCGGTGCGGCCGGAGTGGCCGGCCGACGACGATCCGCTGGCTGATCGGCGACCGGGCGGCCGGGTCGCGGGTGCTCGACCTCGGCGCCGGGACCGGCAAGGGCACCCGCACGCTGGTGGCGCTCGGGATGCGGACGACGGCGGTCGACCCGAGCGAGGGGATGCTCGAGGCGCTGCGGGCAGCCACGCCCCGGAGGCCGACGGTGCTGGTCGGCGGCGCCGAGTCGATCCCGTTGGCGGACAACAGCGTTGACGCGGTCATCGCGCTGCAGGCCTGGCACTGGTTCGACTCGCGGGCCGCCGGGGCCGAGTGTCGCGCGGGTGCTCGCGCCCGGCGGCACGCTCGGCATCGGCGTGGCACGTCCGCGACGAGCGGGTGCCGTGGGTTGCCGCCCTGTCCGACGCCAGCGGCCGGCGCGAGGACGCGGGCGCCGACCTGCGCGGGGTCCAGGCGCCGGACGTCGGCGCGGCCTTCGGGCCGGCCGAGCCGGCGGTCTTCGCCTACGAGCACGTCCTGACGCGTCGACGGCCTGGTCGACCTGGCCTCGTCCTGGTCCTACGTCGCGGCTGGCCGACGACCGGGAGGCCCGGCTGGCCGCCGTACGCCGGGTCGGCGAGTCGGCGGCGGTCGACGGCGTCGTCACGGATCCCGCACCGCACCCAGTGCTATCCGCTGCCTGCTCGCGCTGACCGCGTCAGGCTGCGTCGGCGCGGGGCCGATGACAGCGGGGCGTTGTCGATCAGCCGGGTCGTCCCGACCCGGGCCGCCACGGCGAGCAGCGCGTCGCCGCGGTACCACTCCGGCACGTCCTGCAGCGTCTCCGGATGCACCAGCACCAGGTAGTCCACCGCCACCAGCGGCTCGGCGACGAGCACCGCCCGAGCGGCCCGCCGTACGGCGCTCGGCCCCTCGACCGCCGCGGCTGCGCCGGCCTCCAGCGCCCGGGACAGGACAGAGCGCCGACTCCCGGTCGCTTGTCGTGAGGTAAGTGTTGCGGCTGCTCATCGCCAGGCCGTCCGGCTCGCGCACCGTCGGCACCGCCACGACCTCGACCGGGAAGTCCAGGTCCTGCACCATCCGCCGGATCAGCAGCAGCTGCTGGGCGTCCTTCTGCCCGAAGTAGGCGAGGTCGGCCCGGGTCAGGTGCAGCAGCTTGCCGACGACGGTCAGCACGCCGTCGAAGTGCCCGGGCCGCGAGTGCCCCTCCAGGACCGCACCCAGTGCGCCCGGCCCGGACCTGCACCCCCGGCTCACCGTTCGGGTAGACGACGTCCGGCGTCGGGGCGAACACCACGTCGACCCCCTCGCGGCCACAGATCACCAGGTCCGAGTCGATCGTGCGCGGATAGCGCGACAGGTCCTCGCCGCGGCCGAACTGCAGCGGGTTGAGGAAGATCGTGACCACGACGTGGGCCGCCCGCTCCCGGGCCCGGCGGATCAGTGTGGCGTGGCCCTCGTGCAGCGCCCCCAGCGTCATGACGACCGCAGCCGCACCCTCCCCCAGCTCGGACCGCGCCGTCGCGAGCTCGGCCCGCGTGTGCACCACCTTCATGCCTGGGTCACTCCTCGTCGGACAGTACGTCCAGCAGAGCCTCAGCGCTGGTCGGCGCCAACCGACCCGACGCCAGGGCCCGCTCGGCTGTCGCCCGGGCCATCGCGACGTACGCCGCAAGGACGTCCGGGGTCTCGGTCCGCAGCTCCCGCAAGTGCGCCGCCACCGTACCGGCATCGCCACGCGCCACCGGCCCGGTCAGCGCGGCGTCACCGCGGCGCAGCGCGTTGTCCAGCGCGGCGAACAGCAGCGGCCCGAGCACCCGGTCGGGCGCCTCGACCCCGGCGCCGGACAGCACCTGCATGGCCTGGGCGACGAGGGTCACCAGATGGTTCGCGCCGTGCGAGAGGGCCGCGTGGTAGCGAGCCCGGTCGCGCTCCTCGACCCAGACCGGCTCGCCGCCGATCTCCACGACGAGGGCCTCGGCCACGGGTCGGGCCGGCCCCGGCGTCGTGACGCCGAAACAGCAGTCGGCCAGCGCGCTCAGGTCGGCCGCTGTGCCGGAGAACGTCATCGCCGGGTGGATCGCCAGCGGGATCACGTGCGCCTCGCGGACCGGGTCGAGCACCCCCACCCCGTAGCGCCCCGACGTGTGCACCGCGATCTGGCCCGGCGCCCAGACCCCCGTCGCGGACAGCCCGGCCACCAGCTCGGGCAGGGCGTCGTCCGGCACCGTCAGCAGCACCAGCTCGGCGGCCGAGACGACGGAGGCCACATCCAGGATCGGTACGCCGGGCAGCAAGGTCTCGGCCCGTTCGAGCGAGGCGGCGCTCACCGCCGACGCGGCGACGACCCGATGGCCGGCCCGGGCCAGCGCCGCGCCGAGGACCGCACCGACGCGGCCGGCTCCCACGACGCCGACGTCCAGCCGAGCCGGGCGCTGCGACGCGTCGTACGCCTCGTCGTCTCGATCTGTGAGATGCACCAGGAGAACTTATCCGGCCCGGCCGACCCCGATGCCGCCGCCCACCCCGGCGCCGTGGCGTCCGGTCCACAACCGGTTGTCCACCGACGCCCGCGCCGGCATCCTCAGGCCCGTCCACAAGGCGCCAGCGCTCCCGGCGGCCGGCCTGTCCACATGGCCGCCCGGGGATGTCCACACGTCATCAACAGCCGACTCCACAGGCCGCCACGAGACCGTTCGGAAACCCCTTGCGTCCCAAGGGAATCAACCCAGGCGGCCATCTGACGGCAACCTGCCGGAAAAACTTTTGGTCAACCCCTTGCGCGCCTACTTGAAACCCGGATAGAAATCTCCCACGCCGCCAGGAGCGGGGCGCGGAAGCCGAGGGCAACCTAGGTGGAAGCGCACCAGGATCGGGGGCGGACAGCACGGAGACCGACGGGTCATGGCGACCGGGGCAACCCGGACGCAGTCGCGGATGACGACGCGGCGACTCGCACGGACCGAGCTGATGCGATTGCAGTACGACGGACCGCCCACCGGCTTGCCGGAAGGTGTCCGGAGTCGGATGTCATGCCGGGCTGTGCGTGAAGGTGTCAAAACCGGAGCGCGGGGCATGCGAGTCGTGAGAGGCCCCCCGAACTCATACTTCGGGGGGCCTTTCCTTATGTGTAGCAGCGCTCGCGCGTCCGAAGGCCGCTCGACACGCCGCCGCACTAGGGTTTCCGTCATGGGTCGGCATGCACGCCTCGCATCGTTGGCGGAGGTCGACGCCGCAGGTCTCGTCGTCGCCGACCTCGGCTGTGGTGACGGCCGCACCGTCCGCAAGCTGCTCGCCCTCGACCCCGCGCCCGCGCCTGGTCCATGCGCTCGACCACTCGGCCGGCCTGCCGGACGACCTGCTGCACGACGAGCGGGTCCGCTCCCGGATCGTCGACCTCGAGGAGCCGCTGCCGTTCGCCGACGGCTCGCTCGACCGGGTCGTCTCGATGAACGTCGTCGAGGCCCTGGCCGACCCGGACGGCGTTCCTGCGCGAGTGCCACCGGGTGCTGCGGCCCGGCGGCCTGGCCGTCGATCGGGCACACCGACTTCGACACCGCCCTGTTCACCAGCACCGACGACGCGCTGACCCGCGAGCTGGTCGACCGGTTCGTCGCCCTCGTGCCGGGCTGGGCCGAGCGGGCCGACGGCTTCGTCGGGCGCAAGCTGCCCAGCCTGGCCGCCGACTCGCCGTTCACCGTGGTCGAGGTGCACTCCTGGGCCGACCCGCACCGGCGGTTCGACCAGGGCTCGCTGGCCTGGAAGATCGCCCAGGGCATGCTCGCGGCGGCCGCCGACGACCCGCCACTGCTCGCCCGGGCCGTCGGCTGGCTGGACGGGGTGCAGGCGCTGGCCGAGCCAGCGGCCGGTTCCTGTTCGCGGTGACCGATGTCGCGGTGGTCCTGCGCCGCGATGCCGTGAGGCGCCGGACGGGCTGGCTCCGGCCGTGGCGGGTCGCCTGGAGCGAGGCGCTGTACGGCGAGCGCGGCTTCTACCGCCGCGACGAGGGGCCGCGCGGTCACTTCGAGACCTCGGCCAACGCGCCGGGCGGGGTCGGGCGAGCTGCTGGCCGAGGCGCTGCTGCGCCTGGCCCGGCGGCACGGCTGCACCCGCATCGTCGACGTCGGCGCCGGTCGCGGCGAGCTCCTCGCGCGCCCTGGCCGCGCAGGTCGGCCCGGACGCGTGGCGGAGCTGGCGCTGCTGGGCGTCGACGTCGTACGGCGTCCGGCCGGGCTGCCCGCTGAGGTCGAGTGGCTCGAGTCCCCCGGCGGTGCGGTCCTGCCGGATGACCTGGTCGGGCTGGACGACGCGCTCGTGGTCGCGCACGAGTGGCTCGACGTCGTGCCCTGCGACGTCCTCGAGGTCGATCGACGCGGGCGAGCTGCGGGTCGTCGAGGTGGATCCGGCGGGCGCGGAGCGGCTCGGGCGCGGCCGCGGACGCCGAGCAGCTGGGCTGGTGCGCCCGCTGGTGGCCGCTCGAGGGGGCGTCCCCCGGCGCCCGGGTCGAGGTGGGGCTGTCCCGGGACCGGGCCTGGGCCGAGCTGCTCGGCCGGGTCGACAGCGGGGTCGTGCTGGCGGTGGACTACGGGCACGACGCGGCGACGCGGCCACCGACCGGGCACGCTGGCCGCCCACCGGGCCGGCCGGCTGGTCCCGCCGGTGCCGGACGGCAGCTGCGACCTCACCGCCGACGTCGCCTGGGACTCCCTTGCGGCGCGCTGGCCTCGCAATGATGCAACGGCGCGTCACATCTGACGCGCCGTTGCATCGATGCGGGCAGGCGCGCGGCTGGTGACGCCAGCGGGGGGCGCTGACCGAGCTGGGCGTCGACGCGGCCCGGCCTCAGCCGACATCGGCGATCGGCGAGGACCCCGCGGCGTACCTGCTCGCCCTGCAGCGCGCCGCCGCGGCCGCCACGTTGCTCGACCCCGGCGGACTGGGCGGCCTGGGCTGGCTGGTGCAGGAGGTCGCGACTGGACACGCCGTGACGCCGCCAGCAAGGGTGGAGCCGTGAGAGCCGCCCGAGCCACCGCGCGCGCCGCCACCGTCGCCGCCGCAGTCGCGCTCGGTCTCGGGGCCGCGCTCGCCCTGACCGCGTGCAGTGGCAGCTCCTCGCCCTCCGGCGGCGGGACCGGATCCGCGACCACGAAGGCCACGACCAAGCCGAGCACCACGCCGACCACCAAGCCCGCGCGACCGACGCCGTCAGCACGGTCAAGGGCCGCAAGCACGACGCCGGCGTCATCGTCAGCGTCGCGCAAGGCCGGCGGCCTGACCGTCCTGGTCCTCAACCGCTACACGGTCAAGGGCCTCTCCGACGCCAAGCTGGCCGCCAACGGCGCGCCGATCAGCCCGCACAGCGACGTGCGGTTCAGCGACCAGAACAAGGGCAAGACCTACCTGGTGCCGGTCAACCCGTCCGCGCCGATCGTGGTCAACAGCTGTACGCCGGGCACCGGCGGCGGTCCCCCGACCATGACCTCGACGCCGGTCACGCTGGCCGCGTTCCTCGCCAGCGCGAACCGGGCCAAGCGCGTGGTGCTGCTGTCGTACGACGATGCCGGGCGGCTGACCCGGCTCGACACCGACCCGGTCTGCTAGCCGGGCTGGGACGGCCCCAGCATCCAGCGCTCGTCGACGGCCCGCGCCCGGGCGACCCGGGCCCGGGCGGCCTGGTCGGCCATCAGCTGGGCCGCCACCGCGTCCGGCCAGGTGCTCGACCCGCGGATGCACCGGGCCGGGCGTGGAGTCCAGCACGAACGACACCAGCCCGAGCCGCCGCTGCAGCGGCCCCTGCTCGATGCCCAGGCTCTGGGTGCGCTCGTGCGGCACGACGTCGAGCTCGCGGGTGAGGACCCCGCGCCGGGCCAGCAGCGCGCTGTCGGTCACCCGGAAGCCGTGCCGCCGCCAGGAGACCGGGTCGAGCCACCGGGCCGCGCGCGGGCTGGCCGTGAAGCCGCCGGCGTCGCCCCTGCCGGTCAGCCCGCCGGCCAGCACGCCCAGCACCTCGCTCGTCGCGCACGACCCCGACATCGGGCAGCACCAGCGAGAGCACGGCGAGCGCGTCCCCCCGGGTGCCGACCGGCAGCAGCAGGTTGTCCGACGCGCCGCGCTGGCCGCCCTCGGGCTGCGCACCCGCTGTAGCCCGCGACGTTGACCTCGACCCGCCACCAGTCCCGGCCGCGCCACAGCAGCGGCTGGGCCAGGCGCACGGCCTGCACCCGTCCCGGGCGGCACGGTCTGCGCGGTCGTCTGGAGCAGCCCGTGGTGCAGCCGCAGCCCGTCCGGCGACGTCGCCACCCGGAAGTTGAAGCCGTTGTTGAACCGGGCCCACTGCACGCTGACCAGACCCAGCAGCGGCCGGGAACACCGGCACGATGAAGCCGAGCGAGTTCGTCGCGACCGAGACGACGACCAGCGCCGCCACGGCCAGCGAGCACGACCAGCGTGCCGGTCGAGCGGACCAGGCTCTCGATCAGCGTCGGCACCGGCACGGCCAGCACCGTGGTGCTCCGGCGCCTCGGGGGCCTGGTCGTGCTGCTCGACGGACAGGCCGGCCGCGCGGGCCAGCAGCAGCCGGCGCAGGTTCTGGGCCTCGGCCTCCCGCAGGTAGGACAGCCGCACGGCCGAGCCCTTGCCGCCGGCGACCTCGATCCGCAGCTCGGCCAGCCCGATGAACCGGGCCAGCAGCGGCTGCACGACGTCGACGGCCTGCAGCCGGTCCAGCCGGGCCTGGCGCTGCTGCCGGTTCAGGACCCCGGTGCGCAGATGCAGGGCCTCGTCGTCGATCGAGTACGACGACATCCGCCAGGACAGCAGCGAGAAGCCCAGGCCGACCAGCACGACGCCGACGAAGAGCCCGAGGGTGATCGTGCGCTGCAGCCCGTCCGGCAGCCCTTCGCCGCGGGCCACGCTGTCCCCGCTCTGCTGCAGCAGGATGACCGCCGCCAGGGTGACGATCTTCCAGCTCCGGACGAGGGGCGAGAGGGGGTGCAGCCGCTGCCAGTCGGTCACAGTCCGGCCAGCCGGGCCTCGCCGCGCCGGGCCAGCCGGTCGCGCAGCCGGGCGGCCTCCTCCGGCGGCAGGCCCGGGATCGAGGCATCGGTGCCGGGCGACGCGGTGTGCAGCTGCACCCGGGCGATCCCGAACCGCCGGTCGATCGGGCCGGCCTCGACGTCGACGTACTGCATCCGGCCGTAGGGCACGACGACCAGCTCCCGGAACAGGATGCCGCGCCGGACGAGCAGGTCGTCCTCGCGCTCGGCGTACCCGATGGCGGCCACCTGACGGCCGACCAGCCACCAGGCCCACGCGGTGACGAGGAGCAGCACCAGCTCGGCGAGCAGGACCCAGGCCGGCACCCCGAGGATCACCAGGACGATCGGGATCGCGGCCAGCACCAGCACCTGCGCCGTCAGCGCCAGCCGCCGGGCGGCGGCCAGCCGGGGCGACGCGCGTTGCCAGGTGACGTCAACGGGATCGAACGGTTCCACTGATCGATCCTCGCACGGCACGGGTGCGGCACGGGTGCGACGCGGTGGCACACTCGGGGCGTGATCGAGGCGCCCGGCACGCGCGAGCTCAGCATCGGGGTCGGTGGCTCGGCCGACACGGCCGGGCTCGAGACCGCCGACATGGTGCTCAACATCGGTCCGCAGCACCCGGCGACCCACGGCGTCCTGCGGCTCAAGCTGGTCGTCGACGGCGAGCGGATCGTCAGCGCCGAGCCGATCGTCGGCTACATGCACCGGGGCGCGGAGAAGCTGTTCGAGGTCCGCGACTACCGGCAGATCATCGTGCTGGCCAACCGGCACGACTGGCTGTCCGCCTTCGCCAACGAGCTCGGGGTGGTCCTGGCCGCTGAGCAGCTGCTCGGGATGGAGGTCCCGCCGCGGGCGGTCTGGGCGCGCACCCTGCTGGCCGAGCTCAACCGGGTGCTGAACCACCTGATGTTCCTCGGCTCCTACCCGCTCGAGCTCGGCGCGATCACCCCGATCTTCTACTCCTTCCGCGAGCGCGAGGAGCTCCAGGCCGTCATGGAGGAGATCTCCGGCGGGCGGATGCACTACATGTTCAACCGGGTCGGCGGCCTCAAGGAGGACCTGCCGGCCGGCTGGCTCGGCCGGGTCGCTCGGCGCGTGGCCGCCGTACGGCGCCGGCTGCCCGACCTCGAGATGCTCCTGGTCGGCAACGAGATCCTGCGCGCGCGCACGCGTGGGGTCGGTGTCCTGCCGCGCGCGGTCGCCGCGGCGTACGGCGTCTCGGGTCCGATCGCCCGGGCGTCCGGGATGCCCTTGGACCTGCGGGCCGACGAGCCCTACCTGGCGTACGGCGAGCTGTTCGCCCCCGGTGGGCCGGGGCGGGTCGTGACCCGGACCGAGGGCGACTGCCTGGCCCGGTTCGAGGTGCTGCTGGAGCAGGTGCACGTCTCCCTCGACCTGGCCGAGGCCTGCGTCGACCGGCTGCGCTCGCTGGAGCGCGGGCCGATCAACGTGCGGCTGCCCAAGGTGCTGCGGGTGCCCGAGGGCTCGGTCTACCGCTGGACCGAGAACCCGCTCGGGCTCAACGGCTACTACCTGGTCTCGCGCGGCGACAAGACGCCGTGGCGGCTGAAGCTGCGGTCGGCGTCGTTCGGCAACGTGCAGGCGCTGTCCTGGCTGCTGCCCGGCAACCTGATCGCCGACATGGTCGCGATCATCGGCTCGACCTTCTTCGTCGTCGGCGACGTCGACAAGTAGCGCCGGCCGCTGGCGGGTCCGCGTCGCTCAGGCGACGCGGACCTTCCCGCCGCTCAGGCGACGCGGACCTTGACGCCGTGCATGGTGGCCCCGATCTTCACGCCGAGGGTCCAGTACTGATGACTGCGCATTGACCGGGTGATCGTGACCCCGAGCGCCCAGCGGTGGTGGCCGGCCCCGTGGAACGACACCTCGCGTTGCGTGGGGCGGTGCGGGTAGATCGCGGCGTCGTAGTACGTCGGCCGACCCGCGCTGTCGAGGACCACGAGGGTGTAGGTGTGGCCGGCTCGCACGGTGAAGGTGCCACCGCTGTACGCCGCGCCCTGCAGGTAGATCTTCAGGACCCGGTAGCTGCCGCGGACCGTCCGGGTGTTCCCGGCCTGGTCGGTGGCCCGGGCGCTGTAGCTGGTGAGGGTGCCGCTGGTGTGCCGGGTGAGCGTGCACGACGCCAGGCCGGACAGGGCGTCGCCACCGACACAGTGCGCTGTCGGCGCCTTGCCGCCGTAGCCCGCACCGTTGCGGACACCGGTGACCCGCACCGCGGGAGCGGTCTGGTCGAGGTTGACGCCGTTGACGGTCACCGTCGCCACGCCGCCGTTAGTGGCGGCGATCGTTTGGGTCGTCGACTGCGCAGCGCCGTTGGCCGCGAACCGCACGGCGTCCGGGCAGGGCCCGGTGAGGGGTGCACCGTTGGTCGCGCAGTGGAAGGTCACCGTGACCGGGGTCCGGAACCAGCCAGCGAGCGACTTGGCGTGGGCGCTGCTCACGGTCGCCGTGATGGTCGGGTCCGACCGGGTGGTCGAGTCCGAGGAGCCGGTGAACGAGTCGTCGCCGCTGTAGATCACCGCAACCGCGTGGGTCATCCCCGGCGGGATCGTGGCGGCCAGCGTGGCCGCCCCGTTGACGAGGGCAGCGGTCCCGACGCTCTCGCCGGCGACGCTGAACGTCACGGAGCCCGTGGCGACGCCGGTCCCCGGCGCGACCACGGAGACGACCGCACTGAGGCTGGTGGCCCGGACGGTAAGGGCCGTGGTCGTGGCCGCCTGGTCGATGACCTGGGTCATCGAGTTCGAGGCTCCGGCAAAGACCGTCGGGTCGCTCGGGGTGTATGTCGCGGTGACGGCGTGCGAACCGACCGTCAGCAATCCATCACCCGGGGCGGTCAGCCCGGGACTCTGGGCACTGCCGACGACGACGGTGACCGGCGTACCGATGTCCGTCCCGTCGACCGCGAACTGCACGGTGCCCTGGGGGGTGCCGCCGCCGTTGGTGACGGTCGCCGTCGCGTGGGTCGGCTGCCCGAAGACACTCGGTGTCGTGGACGATGTCACGGTCACGGCCGAGCCGACCGTGGTCACGGTGATCGACTGCTGCGCAGTCACGGCCGCCGAGTAGTCGGCGTTGCCGGCCTGGTCGGCGTCGATGACACAGGTCCCCGCGTGGTCGAACGACACGGTCGTGCCGCTGACCGAGCAGGCCGAGCTGGTCGTCGAGGCATCGACCGAGAGCGACACGGTGTTACCCGAGGCGCCACCGGTCGTCGTCACGTCCACGTGCCCGCCGGCCACTGCCGGTGCCGGGACGGCCGAGGTGAACGTGACGGCCTGAGCCCCGCTGCCGACCGCGATCTGCTGCTGCGCCGTGGGCGCTGCGGAGTAGTTGTCGTCGGCCGCCTGGTCGGCGTCGATGACGCAGGTCCCGGCGTGGCCGAAGGTCACGGTCGAGCCGCTGACCGAGCAGGCCGAGCTCGTCGTCGTACCGTCGATGGTGAAGGTGACGTCTCCACCCGAGCTGCCGCCGGTCGCCGCCACGAGATAGCTGTCGCCGACCACGGGGTTGACCGGGACCGTCGAGGTGAAGGCGATGGCCTGGCTGGCCGGATCGACCACGATCCTCAGCGAAGCGGTCGCGGTGTACGCCGTGCCCTGGGCGTCGGTGGCCTGGACGGTGAACGAGGCGCCGCTATCGGCGGCCGTAGGAGTGCCGCTGATCGTGCCGGTCGCTCGAGAGGGTCAGCCCGGTGGGCAGTGCGCCCGAGGCGAGATCCCACGAGTACGGCGCGAGGCCGCCGGTGCCGTGCAGGACGACCGAGTACGCCGCATTCACCTGGCCGGACAGCAGGGAGGTTGTCGTGACGGACAGCGGCGGGTAGGCGACCGGGTAGGTCGTCGGGACGGAGTTCCCCGCCGCGTACACGGTGTCGCCGGAGTACAGCGCCAGCAGGGTGTCCGTGCCGACCGCCAACGTCGTGGTCGTGCAGGTGGCCGTGCCGCTGGTGACGGGCTGCGCGGAGCAGCCCGCGATGGTGCTGCCGTTGCTCTGGAACTCGACCGTGCCGGTCGGCGTACCGGACGGGCCGGAGATCGCTGCGGACAGGATGACCGAGTCGCCCGCGGCGCTTCCGGCGGAGGGGGTCTGGGACAGGGCGACCGTCGCGGCCTGGAGGGCCCAGCTGAGCGAGACGGCACCGTTGCCGGCGTTCGCACCATCGGTCGAGCTCAGACTCGTGACGGATGGGTCGGCGTAGCCGGAGCCACCGGCGCCGGACTGCGCGTACGCGCCGCCGCCGCCGCCGAAGTACCCGCCGCCGCCGCCGCCGCCGGTGTAGTTGCCATTGAAGGCCGAGCCGCCGGACCCACCCTGGCCGGGGGCCGCGGCCGTAGCCGGCCCGGATCCGTCGGTGCCAGCTGCGAATTGGTTGCTGCCACGGACGCCGGCCGCCGTCTGGCTGCCGCCCGTGGCCTGGCTCTCACCGTCGTAGCCGCCGCCGGCACCGCTGCCCCCGGTACTGGTCGCCCCTGCCCCGGCGCTGGTGCCAGCGGGCGGTTGCACGAGGTTCGAGGCCCCACCGCCACCACCGGCGGCCATGAGCGGAAGACCGGCTGCGTCGAAGACGAACGACCCGCCACCTCCGGAGCCGAAGAATGCGTTCGACGCGGTCGCTCCACCTCCACCGAACGTAGCCCCGCCATTGCCGACGCCGGCCTCACCGACGAGGACGGTCAGCTGCTGGCCGGGGGTCACCGGGAGGACACCGCTCACCGTGGCTCCTCGGCCGCCGGGCAGCGGGTAGAAGGACAGCGCGCCGCCCGACGCGCCGGACACCGCGACCGTGAGCGCGGTCACGCCAGACGGCACGGTGAAGCTCTCGGTCGCGCCGGAGTAGGCGAAGTCCGCCGTACAGGATGCGGAGTCACAGCCGGTGCTCGAGGCATTCGCCGGGGCCAGCAGGCCGGCGGCGGCGCCGAGCACAATCGCGAGGGTGGCGCTGGATGCGATGACCCGGCGCAGGTTCAGGGACTGCAGCTTCACGGGTGGCCTTCCACGTTTTGGGCACAAAACGCGAAGGTGCAACGTCCGATGCGGGAACCGTTTTCGGCTACCTGGGCACTGCATCGACGGTTCCCCCTGACAACAGGAGGACGCCCCCCGAATGGGCTACCCGGCCCTATCGGACGGGGTCGGCGTCGTCCTGACGAGCAGTGGGGAAGAGCCCGGCGACGAGGGCCAGCAGCAGGCCACGGCGGCCCCTCCGACCGCCCCGCCGAGGTTGTCGAGGACGTCGACGAGGTCGCAGGCCCGGCGGATCGAGGGGAACTCCCGCTGGGTGAGCTCGATCGCCGGGCTCAGGCACAGGGCCACGGCGAGCGGCAGCCAGGACCGGCGGACCAGCAGGGCCGCGAGGAAGCCCACCGGCACGAACATCAAGATGTTCAGGATCTTGGCGTCGGTCGAGCCGAGGTCGCCCGCGGTGCCGGACCAGAAGAACGCGCAGACGCCCGGGTGGTAGCTCACCCGGCCCGGCGTCAGCGTGACCACGAGGACCGCGCCGGTCCAGGCGACCCAGGCGCCGGCGATCAGTCGGGTCAGGCGGCCGGAGCCGGCGCAGCACGAGGGAGACGAGGAGACCGAGGACCGCGGCCGCCGGTAGCAGGACGAAGCGCGATGCCGGACAGGTAGTAGCCGAACACCAGGTGGTAGTCGCTGGTCACGGCGCCCATCTCAGGACGCTAACCCGCCGCAGCAGCAGGCCGCGCCCAGTGCTGGGGAGATTTGGCGCAGGTCAGGCGCAGGTCAGGCGCTGTGCTTCGAGCGGTACGCCGCGTTGCGGGGCGCCGCCGCATCGGTCGGCGTCGTCGCGGCGTGCCGGCCGTTGGCCAGGGCGGCCGCGTCCAGGTGCCGGCGCTCGGCGTCGAAGGCCGCGAAGACCCGGTCGTCGATGCTGCCACCGGCCAGGTCCGGCTCGAGGGCCGGCCAGCGGGAACAGCTTGACCACGGGGTGCGGCACGGTGTCGACCATGGGGTCCGGCGCCCAGTCGTCCGCGGCCGAGCTGGCCGGTACGACGAACAGCGCGGGTGTCGGCGGGGCCTCGGCGGGGGCCGGGCCAGCGCAGGTCGATCGTGCCGGCGGCCGGCGCAGGCCCACGACGTGATCGGGGCGATGATCGGGGTGGCCGGGACGGGCGGCGTGCTCATCGCCGCGGCGACCGCAGGCTGGAGCAGGGCGTCGGTGCGCAGGTCCATCGTGGGCGGGTTGGCCGAGCTGGTCCGGTGGTGTCCGCGGTGCCGCTTGGCCCGGGCGATCCCGCCGCCGGTCAACGTGAAGGCCGCCCCCGCCGCACCGGCGGCCGTGGTGTCCGTGCCGGTCCCGCGCAGCGCGGCGGCCGCGACGCCGACGGCGCTCGCCGCGGCCAGCACGGCGACCAGGACTCCGGGGACGCGTCGCCGCCAGGAACGGCGACCCCCACGATGCTTGGCATTCACGGCTCTGAGGCTAGGGTCCGGTTTCCGCCGATGGTGGGACGTGACCCACGAGTCTCAGTCGTGTCGTCTGGCCTCATCCGTCACATCATCACCAGGCACCGTCGGCCGGTCCCGTCCGATGGCGCCGTCCGGGCCGGGCAGGCCGGCCGCGCCGTCCCGGTCGTCCGGCGGCACCCGGCACATCCGCTCGGCCAGCAGGCCGGCCAGGCAGGCCGCCAGCGCCGCCGCCGCGGTGACGGCGGCCCGCACGGCCTGCGACTGGCGGGCGTCGATGTCCAGGTCCGGGGCGAGCAGCAGGACCTGCGCGGCGTACCAGCCGAAGACGAGCGCCCCGGCGTAGGCCGTGGCCTTGCCGAGCACGGCGGCCCGCGCCGCGCGCAGCGGGTGCACCCGGCGGGCGTTCGGTCCGCCGCGGATCATCCGGCGTACCGGCAGGGCGGCCGAGTAGACCAGACAGGCCACCAGGGCCAAGCCGATCGCAGCGGTCCACGGGACCGGCGGCATCATCCAGCCGGACGCCCGCAGCCAGCGCTGGATCAGCAGCCCGAGCAGGGTCGCGACGGCGCCGAGCAGCACGAGGTCGCGCACGCGGGTCGGCCTCATCGGACCGCCTGCCGGGCCGGTCGGCCAGGCCGGTCCCGGAGTCAGCCCGGCCCGGTCGGCCGCCGCTTCCGCCGTGGCAGCGACGGCCAGCTGGGTGCCGTCGGCCAGCGACCAGGACGGCCGCCGGGTCGGCCTGGGCCCAGGGCCAGAGCACGAAGGCGCGCTCGTGGGCCCGCGGGTGGGGCAGGGTGAGGACCGGGTCGTCGCTGAGCACCGTGTGCGGCGGGTCGCCGTACTGGATCAGGTCGACGTCCAGCGTCCGCGGGCCCCAGCGGACCGTGCGCTCGCGGCCGGCGGCCTGCTCGATGTCATGAGCCAGCTCAGGACCGAGCCTGGGGAGCGGGTCGTGCGGGCGATGACGACGGCGTTGAGGTAGGCCGGCTGGTCCGGCCCGCCCACCGGCTGGGTGCTGGCCACCGGCGAGACCGCGACGACGCGCAGGCCGGGTGCCTCGCTCAGCTGGTCGACGGCCGCGGCCAGTGTCGAGAGCGGGTCACCCAGGTTGGCGCCGAGGGCGAGGACGACGCCGACCTCCCCCGGCTGCGGGCCATCGGGGGTCATCCGCGCTCCCGGTGGATCGTGACGACCACGTCGTCGAACGGCACGGTGATCGGTGCCTCGGGCTTGTGGATGCTGACGTCGACGGCGCGCACGCGCTCCGGCCCGAGGGCGACGTCGGCGACCCGTTGGGCCAGCGTCTCGATCAGCGCAACCGGTTCACCGGCGACGACAGCGACGACGGCCACGGCCATCGCCCCGTAGTCGACCGTCTGCTCGAGGTCGTCGGACTCCGCGGCCGGCCGGGTGTCGAGATGGAGGGTGAGGTCGACCACGAAAACCTGCCCGAGCGCGGTCTCGTGGGCCAGCACGCCGTGCCGGCCGCGGGCCCGCAGGCCGCGCAGCTCCACCCGGTCCAAGCCTTGGCCGCCCTGGCTCACGGCACTCCGCCAGCTGCCCAGGCCGCGGCCACCTTGACGGCGTCGACAGTGCCCGGCACGTCGTGCACCCGCACGCACCAGACCCCGGCGGCGGCGGCCAGCGCGCTGGTCGCGTGCGTCGCTCCGTCGCGGGCGTCGGGCGGCGCCGGCTCACCGTCCGGCCCGGCGAGCAGCGCCCCCAGGAAGCGCTTGCGCGAGGCCCCGACCAGCAAGGGTCGGCCCAGGGCCATCAGGTGCCGGCAGGCCGTGCAGCACGGCCCAGTTGTGCGGCGTGTTCTTGGCGAAGCCGAGCCCTGGGTCGAGGACCACTCGGTCGATCGAAACCCCTTGAGCGACAACGGCTTCCAGCCTCGCCGAGAGTTCCTTGGTCACGTCTGCGACCACATCGTCGTACGTCGTGTAGCGCTCCATCAAGGTGCTGTGGGCGCGCCAGTGCATGACGACGTACGGGACGCCCGCTGCCGCGACCAGTGGGGGCAGGTCGGGGTCGGCCAGGCCGCCGCTGACGTCGTTGACCAGGGCGGCCCCGGCCGCGAGCGCGGCCTCCGCGACGACGGCCCGCATGGTGTCGACGCTGACGACGACGCCCTCGGCGGCCAGCGCCCGGACCACCGGGATCACCCGGCGCAGCTCCTCCTCGACCTCGGGGCGCTCGGCGCCGGGGCGGGTCGACTCACCGCCGACGTCGACGATGTCGGCGCCCTGGTCCCGCAGGGCCAGCCCGTGGGCGATGCCGGCCGCCGGCTCGAGCCATTTGCCGCCGTCGGAGAAGGAGTCGGGGGTGACGTTGACGACGCCCATCACCAGGGTGCGCGGGGTCGGGCCGAGGCGCTCCAGCAGCGCAGCCGGCAGGCCGGCCGGATGGCCCGCCGGATGCGGATGGACCGGCGCCACGTCGCTCACGTCACCAACCCTAGGCCGCGTCACCCCGTGCTCCCTCCCGGCCGGTTGGCAACGGGCATTTCGGGCGCCAGAACCGGGCTAAGTGGAGCATGGCGGCCGGGTGGGAGCACGGGTGGGGTCAGGCGTCCGCGGGCTGGCGCCGGCCCCGTCGTGGCCGGCGGGGCCAGGGGCGGGTCAGCCGCGGCCAGTGCCCGGTCAGCCGGGGCCAGACGATGAAGGCCTCCGCCTCGAGCGCCGCCACCCCGATCCGGGGCAGGTCGCCCGACCCGGGATAGACCAGGAACCGCGGCTCCCACTGCGGGGCGAACTTCGCGTTGAACCGGTAGAGCGACTCGATCTGGAACCACCGCGACGCGAACAGCAACAGCCCGCGCCAGGCCCGCGAGACCGGCCCGGCGCCGAGCCGCTCACCGCGCTCCAGCGCCGCCCGGAAGGCCGCGAAGTTCAGCGACACCCGGCTCACCCCGAGCGTCCGGAGCCGCCTGCAGGGCCGCGACGATCAGCAGCTCGTTGAGACCTGCGTCGGCCGAGCGGTCCCGCCGCATCAGGTCCAGTGAGATCCCGTCCTTGCCCCACGGCACGAAGTGCAGGAACGCGCGCACCACGCCGTCCTTGCTCGCACTGACCAGCACGCAGCCCTGGTCGCCGGGTCGCCGAGCCGGCCCAGCGCCATCGAGAACCCGCGCTCGGTGTCGGCGCCGCGCCAGCGCCGGGCCTGCCGCGTCGTCGCCGCCAGCTCGGCCGGGGCCAGGTCCTGCACCCGGCTCACCGCGGTGACGTAGCCCGCCCGCTGGACCCGTTTGACCATCTGCCGGACGTTGCGCATCGCCCGGCCCTCCAGCGTGAAGTCGGCCACCTCGACGACGGCCTCGTCACCGAGCTCCAACGCGTCGTACGACGTCTCCCGGCACCAGACCTCGCCGCCGAGCTGCGAGCAGCCGATGACGGCCGGGGTCCAGGCGTGCCGCTCGGCCTCGGTGACGAACTGCCGGATCGCGCCCGGCCAGGCCTCGGGGTCACCGAGGGGGTCGCCGCTGGCCAGCATGACGCCGGACACGACCCGGTAGGCGATGCACGACTTGCCGCTCTCGGACCACAGCACGCTCTTGTCGCGGCGCAGCGCGAAGAAGCCGAGGGAGTCGCGGTCGCCGTACCGGCGGAGCAGCTCGCGCATCCGGGACTCGTCGTCCAGCGTCAGCAGCGGCTGCGGCTGGACCGGGCGCAACGCGAGATAGACCGTGGTCAGCGCCGTCATCAGGCCCAGGCCGAACAGGATCGCGCCGACGAGGTCGTCGTCGCGCCCGGCCTTGAACTTCACCGGCCCTTCGAAGCCGAACAGCCCGTACGCCGTGTGCTGGATGACGTCCCACAGCGACGGCGAGCCCTGGAGCACCCCTCGGCGCAGCTCGACGAGGGCCACCCCGAGCACCATGGACAGCGCGGCCAGGAGGAAGAACACCCGGACCGCCAGCCAGCGGGTCCGGGGGTCGCCGAGGGTGTCGAACTGGTCCCGGTAGATCCAGAGCACGACGAGCAGGGCCAACGCCAGGGTGGCCGCGATCAGGTCGGTCTTCACGATGTGGAAGACGACGCTGGCCGCCAGGAGCAACAACGTCGCCCGCCAGGCCCGGCGCTTGCGCCGGCGCAGCGCGTGGGCCAGGAGCAGCAGCAGGATCCCCGACACGAGGGTGGCGGCGACTGCGGCATCGCTCAGCGCCCCGGGGACGATGTCGTTGAACCAGTCCATCCGCTGGCGCAGGCCGTGGGTCAGCGCGGAGGCGATGTCGAGCAGCCCGACCAGGTAGGTCGCCCGGCCGATCCAGCGCGGCACCCGGGACGGGTCGACCCGGGCCGTACGACGGAGGCCGGGCTCGGGGTCGGCCGAACCGTGGAGCTGGGGCGACCTCACCGGGCCGGACCGAGGACCAGGCTCATCGCCTCGGCCCTCGTCGCCGGGTCGCGCAGCTGGCCCCGGACGGCCGAGGTGATGGTGCGCGAGCCCGGCTTGCGGACGCCGCGCATCGACATGCACAGGTGCTCGCACTCCACGACGACCAGGACGCCGCGGGGCTCCAGGCCGGCCTCGAGCGCGTCGGCGACCTGGGTGGTGAGCCGCTCCTGCAGCTGCGGGCGGCGGGCGTAGACGTCGACCAGCCGGGCCAGCTTGGACAGCCCGGTGACGCGGCCGTGGATGCCGGGGATGTAGCCGACGTGCGCGACCCCGTGGAACGGCAGCAGGTGGTGCTCGCAGGTCGAGTAGACCTCGATGTCCCGGACCAGCACCAGCTCGTCATGACCGAGCTCGAAGGTCGTCGTCAGGACGTCGGCCGGCTCCTGGGCCAGGCCCCGGAAGATCTCGCCGTAGGCCCGGGCGACCCGGGCCGGCGTCTCGAGCAGACCCTCGCGGGTCGGGTCCTCGCCGACCGCGAACAGCAGCTCGCGGATCGCGGCCTCGGCCCGGGGCAGGTCGATCGCATGACCCGTCGCACGACCGATCGCCGGGCCGGTCCCGGGGCGGTCCGGCTCACTCGCTGTGGCGGTCACCTCAGTGGATCGAGCCGGGGTCGATGGTGCCGCCCTCGGGCACCTCGACGATCGCGGTCGGAGGGTGCTCCACCTCCGGCTCGGGCACCGCGTGCCCGTTCATCCGGGCCTTCTCGGCCGGGGTCAGGACGGGCGGCAGCTCGCTGATCGGCCGGCGCTCGCTGGACAGCCAGATCGGCCGCTCCGGGCGCTTCTGCACCGGCTGGAAGATCACCGCCAGGTCGTCCTTGTTCAGCGTCTCGCGCTCGAGCAGGTTGAGCACCAGGTCGTCCAGGACCTGCCGGTGCTCGACCAGGATCTCCCAGGCCTCGTCGTGGGCGGTCTCGACGAACCGCCGGACCTCCTCGTCGACGACACCCGCGACGCCCTCGCTGTAGTCCCGCTGGTGACCCATGTCGCGGCCGAGGAAGACCTCGCCGTTGTCCGAGCCGAGCTTGATCGCGCCGACCCGCTCGCTCATGCCGAACTGGGTGACCATCTTGCGGGCCAGGCCGGTGGCCTTCTCGATGTCGTTGGAGGCGCCGGTGGTCGGGTCGTGGAAGACCAGCTCCTCGGCCACCCGGCCACCCATCGCGTAGGCCAGCTGGTCGAGCATCTCGTTGCGGGTCGTCGAGTACTTGTCGTCGAGCGGCATGACCATCGTGTAGCCGAGGGCCCGGCCGCGCGGCAGGATCGTCACCTTCGTCACGGGGTCGGTGTTGCGCAGGGCCGACGCCACCAGCGCGTGGCCGCCCTCGTGGTAGGCGGTGATCTTCTTCTCTTTGTCGTTCATCAGCCGGCTGCGCTTCTGCGGTCCGGCCACGACGCGGTCGATCGCCTCGTCCAGCGCGGCGTCGTCGATGACCTTGCCGTTCTGGCGGGCCGTCAGGAGCGCCGCCTCGTTGAGGACGTTGGCCAGGTCGGCGCCGGTGAAGCCCGGCGTACGGCGGGCAACGGCCATCAGGTCGACGGCCGGCGCCATCGGCTTGCCCTTGGCGTGCACCTTGAGGATCTGGTTGCGGCCCTGCATGTCCGGCGCGTCGACGGCGATCTGCCGGTCGAAGCGGCCGGGCCGCAGCAAGGCCGGGTCGAGGATGTCGGGCCGGTTGGTGGCCGCGATCAGGATGACGTTGGTCTTGGCCTCGAAGCCGTCCATCTCGACCAGCAGCTGGTTGAGCGTCTGCTCGCGCTCGTCGTGCCCGCCGCCCAGGCCGGCGCCGCGGTGCCGGCCGACGGCGTCGATCTCGTCGACGAAGACGATGGCCGGCGCGTTGGCCTTGGCCTGCTCGAACAGGTCACGGACCCGGCTGGCACCGACACCGACGAACATCTCGACGAAGTCCGAACCGGAGATCGAGTAGAACGGCACCCCGGCCTCGCCGGCGACCGCTCGGGCCAGCAGCGTCTTGCCCGTGCCGGGCTGGCCGTAGAGCAGCACGCCCTTGGGGATCTTGGCCCCGACGGCCTGGAACTTCGCCGGCTCGGCCAGGAACTCCTTGATCTCGTGCAGCTCCTCGACCGCCTCGTCGGCGCCCGCCACGTCGGCGAAGGTCACCTTGGGGGTGTCCTTGCTGACCAGCTTGGCCCGGCTCTTGCCGAAGCTCATGACCCGGTTGCCGCCGCCCTGCATGTTGTTCATCAGGAAGAAGAACAGGCCACCGAGCAGGACCACCGGGAGCAGGGTGTACAGCAGGCTGGAGACCCAGCTGCCCTTCGGGTTGACGTCGGTGTAGCCCTGCGAGGGGACGTGCTTGTCCAGGGCCGCGACGACGTCGTCACCGCGCGCGTTGATGTAGAACGCCTCGACCTTGGTGGCGTTCTTGACCCCACCGCCGGTGTAGGTCTCACCCTTCTTCAGGGTGAGGTCGATGCTCTGGTCGACGTTGTTGACCTTGGCGCTGGCGACCTTGTCCTGGTTGATCAGGTTCATCGCGGCCGAGGTGTCGATCTGCTGGAAGCCGCCGTTGCCGCTCAGCGTGAGCCAGACGGCGGCCGCCACCAGCAGCAGGACCAGCCACATGAGTGGGCCCCGCAGAATGCGCCTGAAATCCATGGCTCCGGGGCGTGCGCCCCGTCCCCTCCCTCGTGACCGAACAATGACCCCCAACGGTACCTCCTGTGCGGGGGCCCCTCATTCTCGTGCGCCGTCGGCGTAAGGCCGGCGGGTGGGGGTTCAGCTGTAGACGTGCGGGGCGAGGGTCCCGACGAAGGGCAGGTTGCGGTACTTCTCGGTCGTAGTCCAGCCCGTAGCCGATGACGAACTCGTTGGGGATGTCGAAGCCGACGTACGCCGCCTTGATCTCGACCTTCGCGGCATCCGGCTTGCGCAGCAGGGCGGCGATCCGCAGCGACTTCGGCTCGCGCGGTCTCGAGGTTGGCCATCAGCCAGGACAGGGTCAGCCCGGAGTCGACGATGTCCTCGACGACCAGGACGTTCTTGCCGAGGATGTCGGTGTCCAGGTCCTTGAGGATGCGCACGACGCCGCTGGACTTGGTGCCCGAGCCGTAGGACGAGATGGCCATCCAGTCCATCGAGGCCGGGGTGTGCAGCTTGCGGGCCAGGTCGGCCATCACCATGACCGCGCCCTTGAGGACGCCGACCAGCAGGACCTCCTCGCCGGCGTAGTCGGCGTCGATCTCGGCCGCCATCTGCTCGAGCCGCTCGTCCAGCTGCTCCTTGGTGAACAGGACCTTCTCCAGGTCCGGCTCCCATGTCGTCTCGTCCACCGGCGCTACCTCTCGCTCGTGTTGCGGTCGATGTGCGGTCGATGTTGCGGTCGATGTCGGATGTTGTCGTCGATGCCTCGGGCGGGCTGGCGAACAGGAGCCTGCCACAGTCCCGGGCGGCCGTCGCCGGGCCGGGCAGGGCGACCGGTCCCTGGCCGTGCCAGTCCGTGACGAGAGCGTCAATCGGCGGCCACGTGGGTCGACGTCAGGTCGGCCGAGCGGGCGCCGGCGGCCAGCGCCGCGCGCCGGATGACCCGGCTGCGGACGGCCGCCGGGCAGCTCGGCGAGGACGGCGCAGTCGAGGCTCGACCGGTCCGGCCAGGGGCTCGGGGTCCGTTGCCGTCGCGACCTCGTGGGCACTCGCGTAGGCGCGCGGCGGCCCAGTCCTCGCAGGGCCTCGTCGTCGGCGCGGAGCAGCTCCGCGGTGCGGGCCAGGCCCGGCGGTCGTGCCGCTGCCGACCCGCTCCTCCAGCTCGGCGCAGCAGCGCGCGGACCCGCGACCGGGCGTACGCCGGGTCGCGCGTTGTGCGGGTCGGCCCACGGCTCGAGGCCGAGCTCGGCGCAGGACTCGACCGTCGTACGGCGCGGGCAGGTCGAGCAGCGGCCGCCGGTAGCGTCCCGCGGACCGGCGCCATGCCGGACAGTGAGCGGGCGCCGGAGCCGCGCAGGAGGCCGAGCAGGACGGCCTCGGCCTGGTCGTCGCGGGTGTGGCCGAGCAGGACCGCCGCGGCGTCGTGGCGGGCGGCGGCCCGGTCGAGTGCGGCGTACCGGGCCGTGCCGGGCCGCGGCCTCCGGGCCCTCGCCGTCCCGGCCGACCTCGACCGGACGACGTCGACCGGGTCGAGCCCCAGCGTCGCGGCAGGTGTCGGCCGCGGCGGCGGCGACCTCGCGCCGAGTCCGGTCTGGAGGCCGTGGTCGACGACGACGGCGCCGGCCCGCAGCCCGAGCCGCGGGGCGACGAACGCCGTGGCGGCGGCCAGCGCGAGCGAGTCCGGCCCGCCGCTGCACGCCACCAGCACCGACCCGGTCGCCGGGACGCGCGAGGTCGGGACCGCCCGGACGCGGCGAGCTCGGGACCGCCGGGTGGGGCGAGGTCGGCGAGCCCGCGTCGTACGGCCGCCCGCACCGCCAGCCCGGCCGGCCCGACCCGCTCCCTCACGCCGTGCTCCCCGCAGGCCGCTTTACTCCCCGAAGCCGTTCCGACAGCCCTCGCCGCCCCCGAAAACCGGCTTTCGAGGCGCAAACCGGCTTTGGGGGAGCACGACGGTACGCCGGGCTAGGCGGGGACCCGGGCCAGCCAGGCCTTCGGGTCCTCGATCTCGGCCGGCGTCGGCAGGGTCTCGCGGCGAGGTCCAGACCTGGTTGAAGCCGCCCATCCCGACCGCCTCGACGACGGCGCGCACGAACCGGGCGCCGTCGCGGTACTGCCGCATCTTCGCCTCCAGCCCGAGCAGCCGGCGCAGCAGCCGGTCGACGCCGCCGCGCCCGGCCCGCCGGGCCTGGAACCGCTCCCGGATCTGCTCGACCGAGGGCACGACCTGCGGCCCGACGTCGTCCATGACCACGTCGGCGTGGCCCTCGAGCAGCGACATCACCGCGGTCAGCCGGGCCAGCCGCTCGCGCTGCTCCGGCGTCGCCAGCACCGTCGGTCAGCGACCCGCCCTCGCCGCGCAGCACCTCGGGCACGGCCCGGGCCAGCTCCTCCAGCCGCTGGCCGAGCGACGGCGCGTCCGGCAGCAGGTCGGCGGCCAGCCCCTGGGCCTCCCCCAGCACGTAGCTCACGCAGCCACGGCACGGCCGTGAACTGCACCCGGTGGGTCTCCTCGTGCAGGCAGACCCAGAGCCGGAAGTCCGCCGGCTCGACCCCGAGCTCGCGCTCGACGGCGACCAGGTTGGGCGCGACCAGCAGCAGGCGCGGCTCGGCACCGGGCGCGATGTCGTACTGCCCCAGCACCTTGCCGGACAGCAGCGCCAGCAGCCCGCCCGCCTCGGCGCCGGTGACCTTGCTGCCGACCGAGCTCACCAGGGCGCGACGGCTGCGCCGCGCTCGGTCAGGCGGTCGACGACCGGCTCCAGCATGGCGCGCAGCATGGCCAGGTTGGCGTCGACCCAGCCCGGCCGGTCGACGACCAGCACCCGCGCGCCGGTGCCGGGGCGTCCAGGCCGGTGACGCCGGCGACGTGACCGCGGGCCACGGCGGCGTCCTCGCGGAGCTCGGCGACGACCTCGGCGGCCTCAGTCGGCGGAGATCTCCGGGCCCGGGCCGGATCAGCCGCCGGGCGGTCGCCGACGCCACGCCCCAGTCGACCAGCTGGTCGACGGCGAACCGGTCGCGCGGTCGGCGGCGGTCATGAGTCCCACCGTACGGCGCAGCGGCGGCGCCCGACCCGGTCGGATCCGGCCATCGGCTCGGGCATCGGCTCGGTCATCGGCTCGGTCATCGGCAGCCGCAGGCGGCGAGCAGGCTCGCCGCGCGGTCGACGAGGTCGCGGGCCGCGCTGGTCGGGCCGGTCCGGTGGTCGGCCATGAACGGCGAAGGCGAGCAGCCGCCCGTCGGCGTCGACCGTGATCGCCGGCCAGGGTGTTGACGCCCCGCAGGGTGCCGGTCTTGGCCCGTACGACGCCCGCCCCGACGCGGGTCCGCGTGTCCTGGAACCGGTGCGCCAGCGTGCCGGTGTAGCCCGCGACCGGCAGCCCGGCGAACATCACCTGCAGCTCGCGTGCGCTCGGCCGTCGCCGCCTTGGCCAGCAGGTCGGTCAGGGTCTGCGGCGGGATGAGGTCGGCCCGGGCCAGCCCGCTGCCGTCGTACAGCCGCATTCCCGTGACGCGGGGCGCCGAGGGCGGCCGCCGCCCGGATGTTGTTGGCGGCAGCGCCGGCGAAGCTCGCGGCGCCGCCCGGCAGCGTGCGCCGCCATGCCGGGCCAGCACCTCGGCCTCGGTGTTGTCGCTCGTGTCGAGCGTGAACCCCAACAGGTCGCGGACCGGGCGCGGACTGCACGACGGCGAGCGAGGGCGGCCGCCACGCGGTGCCCGCACTCGGCGGACCGACCCGGTCGCGACGATGCCGGCCCGGCCGCAGCGCCTTGGCGAACGCCTGGGCCGCGGCCAGCGACGGGTCGGCCGGGGCCGCGCCGGCCCGGTCGTGGCTGCCTTGGCGGCCAGCCCGAGCGCGGTCACCGGGCCGACCTGCCCGTGCTGCGCGTCGCTCGGCGCCCACTGCGGGCTGAGCGTCGGGCCGCTGAACATCGAGTCGTCGAAACCCACCGCCACTCGACGAACCCCGCTGTCCTGCAACGCTTTTGCCGTCGCCGTGGCCAGGTCGCCGATGCCCGCCCGACCGAAGACCGCCGTGGGCGAGCCCGCTCCGACCGCCAGCTGCGTGTCGCCGCCACCCACCAGGACGACCTGCGTCACCGCGCCGGTCGTGCCGGTCGTCGTACGACCCCGGACGACGGTCGTCGGCAGAGTCGCGTCCGGCTCGACAGCGGAGAGCAGCGCTGCGGCGGTCAGCAGCTTGGTCGTCGACGCCGGGGTCGCGGCGGCGGTGGCGGCGCTGCGCGCGTACAGGGTCTGGCCGGTCGCCACGTCCATGACCTCCGCGCCGCCGTACGTGCCCAGGCCGCGGACGATCGAGCGACAGCTGCCGGGCGAGCGCCGTCGGGCTCGGCGTGGGCGCGGTGGTCGAGGCCTGGGCCAGCACCGCCTGGGGCGCGGTCGGTCGGCGGGTCAGCTCGGCGTCGGGGTGGGCGCCGGCGTGGCCGGCCCGGCGACGCGGGAGCCGAGAGGGTCAGCACCCCCGGCACGAGGTCCTCCGCGTCGGCCACGGCGTAGCCGCCGGCCAGCAACACCACGACGAGGGCGCCGATCAGGAGGCGACGCACGGACCCCCCTCGTGGCACGGTGTCCGGACGTCCGCGACATCCGGAGGCTGCCGCCGCAGAGCTCCGCCGACGGAGCGCTGACCGAGGAGGGTTCGTGGAGTTCGACGTCACGATCGAGATCCCGAAGGGTCAGCGCAACAAGTACGAGGTCGACCACAAGACCGGCCGGATCCGGCTGGACCGGATGCTGTTCACCTCGACCCGATACCCGCACGACTACGGCTTCGTCGAGGACACCCTCGGCGAGGACGGCGACCCGCTCGACGCGCTGGTGCTGCTCGAGGAGCCGACCTTCCCCGGCTGCCTGATCCGCTGCCGGGCGATCGGCATGTTCCGGATGACCGACGAGGCCGGCGGCGACGACAAGGTGCTCTGCGTGCCGGCGACCGACCCGCGGATGGAGCACCTGCGCGACATCATCCACGTGCCCGAGTTCGACAAGCTCGAGATCCGGCACTTCTTCGAGGTCTACAAGGACCTGGAGCCGGGCAAGTCGGTCGAGGGCGCGACCTGGGTCGGCCGCTACGAGGCCGAGGAAGAGATCCGCAAGTCCTACGCGCGCGAGCGCGACCACCTCGCCGCGCTCGGCCGAGCAGGAGCCCGAACGGCTCGATCTACGAGCCGGGTACGACGCGCGGTCTAGGGCCGCCCGGCGTACGCCATCAGGCCGGAACGCCAGATCGAGGAGATCCGCACCTGGGCGCCGGTGTGCGGCGCCTCGATCATCCGGCCGCCGCCGATGTAGATCGCGACGTGGTGGATCGAGCCGGGGTTCGAGGTGTTGTTGGCGTAGAAGATCAGGTCGCCGGGCCGGGCATCCGAGACCGGGACGTGCTCGGTGGTCTCGTACTGCGCGACCGAGTAGTGCGGGAGGTAGACCCCGGCCCGCTGCCAGGCCCGCATCGTCAGGCCGGAGCAGTCGAACCGCGAGCGGGCCGTCGGCGCCCCAGAGGTACCACTTGCCGAGCTGGGCGTAGGCGAAGCTGACCGCGACCCGGCCGCCGGCCGCCGTACCGCTGGAGGAACCGCCCGGGAAGACGTGCCCGCCGCCACCGGTGCCGGCGTGGGCCCGGGCCGCGCGCAGTGCGGCCGCTCGGGCGGCACGGGCCCGGCGCTCGGCAGCCGCCCTGGCCAGGCCGGCCTGGCGCTGCTTGGCGAGCGTGACCGAGATCCGCTGCAGCGAGGCGAGCTGGGCGACCAGCGCGGTCTGCTGCTTGGCGACGGCGATCTTCTTGGCCGCGGCGGCTGCGGCCTGGGCCTCGGCGGCGGCCTTGGCCTTGGCGGCGGCTGCGGCTGCGGCCTTCTGGCGGGCCAGCGCGACGGCGGCCTTCTGCTGCAGGATCCTGGCGACGACCTTGACCTGGCTGGCCTCGGCCAGGGTCTGCTGGCGGATGCCGCTGACGAGCTGGAGGCCGGCCGCGCGGTCGAGGACCTGGTCCGGGCCACCCGAGCTGACGATGGCGGCCAGGTTGCCCATGCCGCCGTTCATGTAGGCCTCGGCGGCGAGCTTGCCGATCTGGGTCTGCGCCAGGCCGGCCTTGCGGGCCGCGGCGGCGGCCTCGGCCTGGGCCTGGCTTGGCCGCCTTGGTCGCGTCGGCCAGCTTGCCCATCTGGAAGTTGTACTGAACTCGGCCGCGGTCTCGGCGGCGTTCTGGGCGGCCTCGACCTCGGCGGCCGCGCGGGCCAGCTCGGCCTGGATGGCCTTGACCTGGGCGGCCTTGCCGCGGACGGCGGCCTTGGCCGCGTTGACCTTCTGCTTCGACGGGTAGACCGGGTGCGCGTCGGCCGGCATCGAGGAGGCGAGCGACGCCGAGCCGACCAGGACGGCGGCGACCGCGGCGGAGGCGACGCGCGACCAGCGGCGAGGCGTGCCGGCAGTCGGCAGGCCGGGTCGGGTGCGACATCGGGACCTCTCGGTCGGGCCCGCGCCATCACCCGTTCGTGACGAGTCGGTGACGCTGCGGGAGCGCGGAGACACACTGTGGTGTCGATCGCGACCGAGGTTAGTTCGAAAACGGCTCGTAGGGAACAGGAGTCACACGAGTCCCACGGGGATCATGACCGCTGTCAACGCGACAAGTCACGGAGGCACGCGGAATGACACCGATGTTTTTTTGCAGGTGGCGTCGCGCGTCGGCCGGATCGGGGCCGGCGCCGTACCGGCTGGTTGCGCGCGCCAAACTTTTTTCGGCCGCAGCGTCCATTTGCTGGACCAAACGGGTGAACGAGCGACCGCCACACGCGGCATCACGCAGTCACACCAGCCCCAGATTCGGCCGGTTCCGGAGCCGAGAACCCGTCAGTGGAGGCCGGGATAGAGCGGGTAGGCGGCGGAGAGCGCCGTGACCCGGGCCTGGAGGGCGGCCTCGACCTGCGTCGTCGAACTCCGGCAGCAGCGCCGTCGCGACGATGTCCGACGACCTCGGCGAACGCCGCGTCGTCGAACCCGCGGGTCGCCAGCGCCGGCGTGCCGATCCGCAGGCCCGAGGTCACCATCGGCGGCCGCGGGTCGAACGGCACGGCGTTGCGGTTGACCGTCACGCCGATCGAGTGCAGCCGGTCCTCGGCCACCTTGCCGTCGAGCTCGGAGTCGCGCAGGTCGACCAGGACCAGGTGCACGTCGGTGCCACCGGTCAGCACCGAGATGCCGGCCGCCTGCACGTCCGGCTGCGACAGCCGGGCCGCGAGGGTCGCCGCGCCGGCGACCGTGCGGCGCTGCCGGTCGGCGAACTCCTCGCCCGCGGCGACCTTGAAGCTGACGGCCTTGGCCGCGATGACGTGCTCCAGCGGGCCGCCCTGCATGCCCGGGAAGACCGCCGAGTTGATCTTCTTGGCGATGGCCTCGTCGTTGGTCAGGATGACGCCGCCGCGCGGGCCGCCGAGCGTCTTGTGCGTCGTCGTCGTGACGACGTGCGCGTGCTGGATCGGCGAGGGGTGCAGCCCGGCCGCGACCAGCCCGGCGAAGTGGGCCATGTCGACGAACAGCAGCGCGCCCACCTCGTCGGCGATCTCGCGGAACCGGGCGAAGTCGAGCTGCCGCGAGTAGCGCCGACCAGCCGGCCACGATCATCTTGGGCTGGTGCTCGCGGGCCAGGTCGGCGACCTCGTCCATGTCGACCCGGTAGTCGTCCTTGTTCACGTGGTAGGCAACGACATTCAGCATCTTGCCGCTGTAGTTGATCCGCATGCCGTGGGTCAGGTGGCCGCCGTGGGCGAGGTCGAGCCCGAGGATCGTGTCGCCCGGCGTGCAGCAGCGCGAAGTAGACCGCCGTGTTGGCCGACGCCCCGGAGTGCGGCTGCACGTTGGCGAAGCCGGCGCCGAACAGCGCCTTGACCCGGTCGATCGCCAGCTGCTCGACGACGTCGACGTACTCGCAGCCGCCGTAGTAGCGCCGGCCCGGATAGCCCTCGGCGTACTTGTTGGTCAGGACCGACCCCTGGGCCTGCATGACGGCGACCGGCGTGAAGTTCTCCGACGCGATCATCTCGAGGGTGTTCTGCTGGCGATGGAGCTCATCGCGCATCGCGGCGTCGACCTCGGGGTCGACCTCGCTGACCGGTGCGTTGAGGACGGCGTTGACCCGGGGCTGCTCGCTCATGGGGGCGAGGCTATCCGGGTACGACGACCGCTTCACGTAGCAGCCGGGCGACCAGCGCGCACGCGTCGGCCTCGACCACCCCGGCAGGTCGCGCACGACGACCGGCGCCCCGTCGAGCAGAGCGCCTCGAGCGCCGCGCCGACAGGCAGGCCGGCACCGTCACCGCGCGGGTCGTCGTCGTGACCCGGACCTGGCCGTCGTCGACGGTCGGTCAGCCTGCGCGTGCTGGTGCCGGCGCAGCCGTACGACGCGTCTGCCCGGTGACCGAGGTCGGCGGCCTCGGACTGGGCCAGCGGCCGCACCGGCTCGGGCCGCGTCGTACGGGCGATCCGGCGGCGTACGGCGTCGGCCGCGTCGGCGGCACTCGCCCGGCCCAGCCGGTCGGTCACCGCCTTCACGAGGGCGTCGAGGTCGGGCTGGAGCGACTGGGCGTCGGCCGGCGTCGATGCCCAGCGGGAGTGACGCCCGGAGCTCCGGACTGTCCGCCGCGAGCGCGACGAGGCTCTGCAGCACGTCGTACCGGGTTGTCGCGTGGATGCCCACGGTGAGGTGAATCGTGTTGTCCCCCAACGCTTCTGCCGAGTGCAGCCAGCCGCGGGGCAGGTAGAGCGCGTCGCCCGGGCGCAGCACGGTGTCCATGCTCGGGCGGCTCTTCGGCGCGGGCCGCGACGGCCGCGCGATGGTCGGTCCACGGCTGGTCGGCGAGCGGGTGCTCGTGCACCGGCGGGTGGATCGTCCAGCGCTTCGGCGCCGGCGACCTGCAGCACGATCACGTCGTGCACGTCGTAGTGCGGGTCGAAACCCCGGTTGGACGCCGGGGTGACATAGGCGTTGACCTGCACCGGGATGACCGAGGTCGGTGCTGAGCTGCTGGGCGAAGTCGACGAGCGGCGGCCAGGTGCGGTGCAGGCCCTGCAGCACCAGGGTCGCCCCGGCGGCGAACTCGGCGAGGACCTTGTCGTCGGCGACCTGGTCGGCGATGCCGGCGCCCAGGCCGCCGGACCGGGTGAACCGGCCGGAGTCGAGCACCTGGCCCTGGCTGGCCAGCCGCAGGAACGGCGTGCGCAGGCCGCGGGTGCTGAGCAGCTCGTCGACCGCCTCGGCGCCGAACAGGTCGGCGAAGTCCGCCGGGAGGCTGGCCGCCGGGGAGAGCAGCGGGCGCTGCGACCAGTACGCCGCGGCGAACTCCTCCGGCCGACACGGACAGGCAGCGCGCCAGAGCGGGGCGGCCGTCGCCGGCCGCCCCGCTGGGCATCGTGCTGTCAGTCATGCGTGCTGCCGGTCAGCTGTCGGTCAGCTGGTGAACCGGTCAGGCCGAGCCGTCGGCCCCGCCGTCGTGACCGGCCGGGTTGGCGCCGCCGTCGGCCGTACCCTCGGCGCCGCTGTCGGCGCCACCGTCGGCTCCACCGTCGGCTCCACCATCCGCGCCGCCGTCGGCCCCGCCATCAGCGCCACCGTCGGCACCGCCGTCGGCACCGCCGTCAGCGCCACCATCGGCGCCACCATCAGCGCCGCCGTCGTGGCCGCCGGGGTTGGCGCCACCGTCCGCCGGGCCTTCGCTGGGGTCGGTTCCTGCCGAGTCGAAGTCAGTGTCATCGAGCGCCATGTCGCCCTCCTTGGGGTGGGGGGAGGTCCGTTGCGAGACCGGATATCCCGAACCCTACGAGCGCCCCGGCCGCGACGCATCAGCAAGGTGCGTCGGCCCGCCGTCAGCCGCGTTCGGCGGCGGTCAGGCCGGGCCCAAGAGGGCGGCGTAGCGGGCCAGGTAGAGCGGCCAGCCCTCGTTCCCGTCGACGCCGTCGACGACGGCCTGTGAGCCCGGCCCGTGCCGGTCAATGTTGCGGTGCTCCAGCTCGACCCGGGTCCGCGCGGGCCCCTCGGCGAAGAAGCGGACCTCGACCTCGCTGGTGTTTGCCGGGTCGGTCTCCAGCTCCCATCGCGGGCTGATGTCCCAGCTGAACACGACCCGGTCCGGCGGCTCGTAGGCCAGGATCCGGGCCCAGCGACACTCGCTGCCGTCGACCGCGCGGTCGACGATGTTGCCACCGACGCGCGGTTCGAAGATGGTCTCGGCCAGCGGTGCGGTCAGCAGGTTGTGCTCCGGCGGCTTGAAGTCGCCGAACCGCAGGGTGAACACCTCGAAGGCCCGTTCGATCGGCGCCTGCACGACAACCTGGCGGCGCACCACCGCAACATCGGTCTCGGTCATGAGCCCTCCTCGATCGGTTCGGCGGCGGCATCGGCGATGTCGGTGTAGCCCTCCAGCGCCCGTCGCCAGTAGGTGTCGAGCTGGTCCCGCAGAGCGGCGACCGCCACGGGGTCGAGCCGGTAGATCCGGCGGGTCCCGGCCGCCCGCTCGGTGACCAGGCCCGCGTCCTTGAGCCACTTCAGGTGCTGGGACACCGCGGAGCGGGTCACCGGCAGCCCGGCCGCCAGCTCGCCGACCGCCATCGGGCCGTCGGCCAGTCGCTCGACGATCGCCCGTCGGGTGCCGTCCGCAAGGGCGTTCCAGCCGTCTCGATCTCGGTCAGTATCCACTAACGGTTAGAGTTCACTAACCGAAGGCCTGACGTCAAGAGGTAGCGGCGGCCAACAAGGTGAGGACCGGCGTACAACCGTCGTCGACCCGCAGCGAGGCCAGCTCGTCGCCGCGGGTCGGCGCCCCGGTTGACGATGGCGATCGGGATCCCGCGGCGGTGCGCCGCGCCGGACGAACCGCAGCCCGGACATGACCGTCAGCGAGGAGCCGGCGACCAGCAGCGCCTCGGCGTCCTCGACCAGGGCGTAACAGAGGTCCACCCGCTCGCGCGGCACGTTCTCGCCGAAGAACACGACGTCCGGCTTGAGCACCCCGCCGCACGACTCGCAGGGCACGACCCGGAACGACTCGACGTCCCCGACGAGGGCGTCGCCGTCCGGAGCGATCCCGGGCGCCAGACCGTCGCGCCGAAGCCGGGGTTGGCCGCGTCGAGCCGCTCGTGCAGCCGCCTCGCGGGCGGACTGCTCACGGCAGTCGAGGCAGATCACCGCGCTGATCCGGCCGTGCAGGTCGACGACCCGGCGGCTGCCGGCCGCTTCGTGCAGGCCGTCGACGTTCTGGGTGATCAGGGCGGTCAGCCGACCGGACCGCTCCAGCGCGGCCAGCGCCCGGTGGCCGTCGTTGGGGTCGGCCCGGTGCAGGTGCTGCCAGCCGACGTGGCTGCGGGCCCAGTAGCGCTGCCGGGCCGGCGGGCCGGACCGGAACTCGGCGTACGTCATGGGAGTGCGCGGCACCGAGCCCGGCCCGCGGTAGTCCGGGATCCCCGAGTCGGTCGACAGCCCGGCCCCGGTCAGCGCCAGGATCCGCCGGCCCGCCAGCAGCTCGACCAGCTCGCGCGCGCCGTCCAGCCGCAGCGCGGGCGGCCGGCGCGACGATGGGGCTGAGCACCCGCCCAGGCTACGTCGGCCCTCGCCAGTCGTGGCCGTCGGGGGTCAGGGCATCGTCAGGCCGCCGTCGACCGGGAGGGTGACCCCGGTGATGTACGACGCGGCCGGGCTGGCCAGGAAGACCAGGGCCGCGTCGAGCTCGGCCTGCTCGCCCATCCGGCCCAGCGGGCGTGTGCGCCGCCAGATAACGACTGCACCATCTCCGACCGGGATCTGGTCGGTCATCTCGCTGGCGAAGTAGCCCGGGGCCAGGGCGTTGACCCGGATCCCCTTGCGCCCGGACCACTGGTTGGCCAGGTCGCGGGTCAGGCCGATCAGCCCGGCCTTGCTCGCGGCGTACGCCGCCTGGGGCGCCCACGACTTCACCATGCCCAGCACGCTGGCGATGTTGACGATGCTCGAGCCCGGCTCCATCACCCGGGCCGCGGCCTGGGCCATCCAGTAGGCGCCGAGCAGGTTGACCTCGACCACCCCGCGGAACTCCTCCGGCGTCTCGCGCAGCGCCGGCACCGCGGTCCCGACCCCGGCGTTGTTGACCAGGATGTCCAGCCGGCCCAGCCCCTCGACGGCGGCGGCCGCGAGCGCGGTGCAGTCGTCCGGGCTGGTCACGTCGGTCGGCACGGCCAGCACCCGGCGGCCGGTCGCCTCGATCTCGGCCGCCACCTCGGCCAGCCGGTCGGTACGCCGCGCGGCCAGGACCACGTCGGCCCCGGCGTCGGCCAGCGCCCGGGCGAAGCCGGCGCCCAGCCCGAGCTGGCCCCGGTCACGACGGCGACCCGGCCGGCGAGCGAGAACCTGTCCAGCATGCTCATGGCTCACGCCGCATCCTGGCCCAGCGCTCCCACCGGCCGCCTAGCCTGGGCCGATGAGCCGGAACGTGACCCTGCGCGAGCTGACCGCCGAGGAGTACGCGGACTACCGAGTAACCTGTGGCGCAGCTATGTCGACGAGATGGTCGAGCAGGGCCGGCACGACCGGGCCGCCGCCGAGCGGCCGGGGCCCAGGACAGGACAGCTCGCTGCCGGAGAGCGGGCCGCCGGCGGGCCAGGTCATCCGGCTGGCCGAGCACGACGGCGTCCGGATCGGCCAGATCTGGATCGGGCCGGCCAAGGACAACGACCCCGACGCGCCGCGCGGACACTGGTTCGGCTGGCTCAACGACATCGAGGTCGTCGAGGCGCTGCGCGGCCAGGGCTGGGGCCGAGCGCTGCTGGCCGCGGCCGAGCAGCTGGCCGGGACGAGGGCTACGGACGGTTGGGGCTCAATGTGTTCGGCGGCAACGAGACGGCGATCCGCCTCTACGCCTCCGACGGCTACGAGGTGATGCAGCAGCAGATGGTCAAAGACCTCTGGCCGCGTCCGTCAGGCGGCGTAGGTCGCGCGCAGCACCGACACCGGTGAGTGCGCCGGGTTGCCGTCGTCGGCCTGCAGGCTGATGTCGATCGCGCTGTACCGGCCCACCAGGGCGTTCTCCACCTCGAACGTCGACGCCGCGTCGACCGCCACGACCCCCAGCGGCAGCATCTTGTTGGTCTTCGGGTCGAGCAGCCAGGCGTAGTAGAAGTGCCCGCTCGCCGCCCGCGGCAGCCCGGACGTCCGGATCGTCATGTCGGTCCGGCCGGCCGGGCCGGTCATCCGGACGACGCCGGACGCGCCCGGGCACCGCGACCTGACCGGTCCCCGACGGCACCGGCTCGAAGTCGGCCGCGCGGGCGGCCGCTGGCGGCCGACCGGACGACCCGCCGGACCGCCCGGGCCAGTGCCCGCTGACGGCCACCCCGCCCAGCCCGAGTCCGAGCACGACCGCGGCCGCGACCCCACCGGCGAGGACCCGGCGCCGCGTCGTACGCCGGCTCGGGCCGCACCGGCAACGGCAGGGAGGGGCGACTCGTCAACTGGCTGCAACCAGGTTGAGCGGGTCGGCTCGCGCCGGGCCGAGCACCGGGCCGAGCGGTACGCCGGGTGGCGGTCAGCGCCGCGTGCGCGGCCGCCGCCTCGACCAGCTCGGCCCGGCAGTCCGGCGCAGCCGCGCAGGTGCGCCACGACCTCGCGCAGCCGGGTCCGGCCGAGCTCGCCGGTCAGCAGCAACGGCAGCTCGGCCGTGAATCGTCGTCGTCGGGCCGTCACGGCTGCGTCTCCCTCCCTCGTCACCAGCTCGGCCAGCCGTCGCATCCCGCGCGACATCCTCGCCTTGACCGTGCCGAGCGGCACGCCCAGCGCAGCGGCGATCTCCACCTGCGTCCGCCCTTCGAAGTACGACAGCTCGAGCGCCTCGCGCTGGTTGTCGGGCAGCCGGGCCAGGGCCTCGCGCACCTCGGCCGCCCAGGCGTGCCGCTCGGCCACGACCCGGCCGTCCTCGCCGACCAGCTCGCGGATGGCGTCGATCGGTACGACGGCTCGGCCGGTGCCGGCGCAGCGTGTCGACGGCGCGGTGGTGGGCGATGGTGAAGACCCAGGTCGACAGCGGCCGGCGCGGGTCGTAGCGGTCGGCGTTGCGCCAGACGTCGACGAACGTCCGCTGCAGCACGTCCTCGGCCTCGTCCGGCCCGACGTACCGGCGCAGGAAGGCCAGCACCGGCCGGCCGTACCGGGCGTAGCACTCCTCGAGCGCGCGCGTCGTCGCCGGCGGCCAGCCGTACGCCGAGATCTGCCGCCGCCTCCACGAGGGGTCATTCGTCCAGTCGCCCGGTCCGGTTGCATCCGCTGGCGCGGTTGCTGACTGAAGGCGGGCCGGATGCAACCGGACCGGCCGGCGCCACGAAGGCCGGACGACCCCGGACCGCCGGGGCTGCCCCATCGAAAGGACCGCCCAGCTATGCGAGCTCTCGCTCCCCGCCGCGCTCTCACGGCCGCCGTCGCCCTCCTCGGCCTCGACCTCGCCCTCCCGCTGGCCCTCAGCGCCCCGGCCTCGGCCAGCACCGGTCCAGCACGCACGCGCACTCGACCACCACTCCACGGCCCCGGCTGCACGGCCTGACCACGGTCACGACCGCTCCCGGCATCGCCAAGGCCCTGCTCGGCGCCGGCGTCGCGCCGCTGCCGGTCAAGCCCGGCACCAAGTTCGGCGTGGCCCGGCTGCACCCGCTGAAGGTCAGCTACGGCTTCCCGGTCACCGGCGGCAACCCCGACCTGACCGGCCCGAGCGGCGACATCCTGCACAGCGGCGGCATCAACTTCGTCTCGCGCACGGCCACGCTGGAGATCGGCAAGTTCGACATCGACCTGGCCGCCGGCAAGGTCTTCGCCACGGAGATCAACCACGCCCCGGGCCGGATCGCCGTCCTCGACCTCGACCTGTCCGGGCTGCAGGTCAAGACGACCGCCAGCCGCACCGTGCTGACCGGCATCACGGTCAAGCTCGACCCGGCCGCCGCCGGCGCGCTCAACGCGACCTTCGGGCTGGCCCTGCCGACCGACGGCAGCCTGGTCTTCGGTACGGCGCGGGTCGCCATCGGCTGACGCTCGTCTGATCGCACAAGCCCGGCCGGTCCCGGCGGTGCGAATCTTGGCAGTTCTGCAGGTGGGCCGACCGGGCCGTCAGCGGTCATCCTGAGGTTGTCCCCGAGCGCGCCCCGGCGCTCGGGGACAGCCCTTTCCAGGCCTTCTCGCAGGCCGTCTCCCGGGCGCTCGTCGGACCGCAGCCCTCAGCCGCCGGCTGGGGGCTGTTGCTGTCGGATCGCACAACCGGGGCCGACCGGGGCCTTCTGGGTTTTGGTGGTTTGACGCATGCCCTGCGGACGGCGCGTCCAGCAACCTGTGGGGCGGGTTACCGCTGGGGGTTGAGGCACGTCTCAGACCCGGTCCGCCGCTCAGTGACAGATTGAGGTTCGCTCCATGAGTCAGACAGAAACCGCACCTCGCACCCGCAAGGTGATCCACCCGGTCGACGAGGTCCTGCCCGCCGCAGAAGCTCGCGCTCTACGGCCTGCAGCACGTCATGGCGTTCTACGCCGGCGCGGTCATCGTGCCGATCCTGCTCGCCGGTGCCATCCACCTGACCAACGACCAGCTGATCGCCCTGATCAACGCCGACCTGTTCACGTGTGGCATCGCCTCGATCATCCAGGCGGCGGGGTTCTGGAAGATCGGCGTCCGGCTGCCACTGCTGCAGGGCGTGACCTTCACCGCCGTCTCGCCGATGATCTCGATCGGCCTCGACGCCGGGGGCGGCAAGAACGGCCTGGTCACGATCTACGGCTCGGTGCTCGTCGCCGGCCTGGCGACCTTCCTGCTGGCGCCGTACTTCAGCAAGCTGATCAAGTACTTCCCGCCGGTCGTGACCGGCACCGTCATCACGATCATCGGCATCGCCCTGCTGCCGGTGGCCGCGGGCGACGCCACGGCGGACGCCAAGACCGGTGCGCCGCACGTGGACAGCGGCAAGAGCCTGGCCTACGCGATCGGCGTGCTGTTGCTGATCGTGCTGATCCAGCGGATCTTCAAGGGCTTCATGGCGACCATCGCCGTGCTGCTCGGCCTGGTGGTCGGCACGCTCGTCGCCTGGATCGCGGGCGACGCCAGCTTCGAGCAGCGTCAAGAGTGCGGACGTCGTCGGGGTGACCACGCCGTTCCACTTCGGCGCCCCGAAGTTCGCCATAGGAGCGATCGTCTCGATGCTCGTCGTCATGGCGATCACGGCGGTCGAGACCACGGGTGACGTGTTCGCCACGGGCGAGATCGTCGAGAAGCGGATCGTGTCCGACGACATCGCGCGGGCGATCCGGGCCGACGGTCTGGCGACCTTCATCGGCGGGATCTTCAACTCCTTCCCCTACACCTGCTTCGCGGAGAACGTCGGTCTGGTCCGGCTGACCCGGGTCCGCAGCCGCTGGGTCGTGGTGACGGCCGGCGCGATCATGATCGTGATCGGCCTGATCCCGAAGATCGGCGCCATCGTGGCCAGCGTGCCCCGTCCGGTGCTCGGTGGCGCGGCGCTCGCGATGTTCGCCACCGTTGCGGTGGTGGGGATCCAGACCCTGTCGCGGGTGGACTTCAACGACCACCGCAACATCGTGATCGTCGGCACCAGCCTCGCGCTGGCCGGCTACGTCACGGCCTACCCCGATGTGCAGAACGCCCTGCCGCACTGGGCGCACATCATCCTGGGCTCCGGCATCACGATCGGCTCGCTCTGTGCGCTGCTGCTCAACTTCGTCTTCCACCACGTCGGCAAGGACTTCGGCCCGGCCGTCGCCGGTCGCCCGGGCGAGAGCTCGGTCCGGCTGGACCAGGTCAACGCGATGTCCAAGGAGCAGTTCGTCGGACTGTTCGGCCACCTGTTCCAGGGGCCGAGCTGGGTCGCCGAGCGGGCCTACGACCAGCGCCCGTTCCGGGACACCGAGGACCTGCGCAACTCCTTCCAGGAGGTGCTGTTCAGCGCCGACAAGGACGAGCAGCGCGAGCTGATGAGCTTCTACCCCGACCTCGGGCACGACGCCGTCGGCGAGCACCAGGCCGGTGAGGAGTCGTTCGCGGACCAGTCCGCCGCCGGCCTCACCACCCTCGACGACCAGGACCACGCCGCGTTCGGCGCCCTGGCCGCGGCCTACCGGGAGAAGTTCGGCGTACCGCTGATCGTCAGCGTGCGCGACATCGAGAAGAAGGACGACGTCCTGAAGGCGGGCCAGACCCGGCTGAGCAACGCGCCCAGCCAGGAGCATGCGCTCGCCCTCGTGGAGATGGCCAAGATCGCCGGCCACCGGTTCGAGGCGTCAGTGGCCGAGGCCAACCCGGTCCAGACCGCCCGGACCCAACGGTTCGACAACCTGAACTAGGTTCGGCCTACACCGACCTTGGTTCAGCAGTAGGGAGCTTGACGTGGTACTGCCTGACTCGTTCGGGCTGGAGCGGCTCAACACCGCCACGGCGGAGGAGGCGCAGCAGGTCTTCCTGGCCTGCTGCTCCTCCCCGCGGTGGGCGGCCGCGATGGTGGCCGGCCGCCCGTACGCCGATGACGACGCGGTGTACGCCGCGGCTGACGCGGCCCTCGCGGCAACTGGGTGAGGACGACATCGCCGATGCGCTCAAGGGGCACGCTCGGATCGGCGACCAGGCCGAAGGCAGCGCGGGCGCCTGGTCGCGCCAGGAGCAGGCCGGGATGTCCAGTGCCGACAGCCAGATCCAGCAGGCGATGGCCCAGGGCAATGCGGCGTACGAGGCGAAGTTCGGCCGGGTCTATCTGGTCTCGGCGGCCGGGCTGACGGCGGACGAGCTGCTCACGCGGTTGCAGACGCGTCTGGCCAACGACGTGGACACCGAGCGGGACGTGGTCCGGGCGGAGTTCGCGAAGATCAACCGCCTACGGCTGCAACGGCTTCTGGCCCCGGCGGCTGCGGCCGCGGAGACTGCCGAGCCGGCTACGAACCTGACGACCCACGTGCTCGACGCAACCAGCGGCCGGCCGGCCGTCGGCGTCGCCGTCCGGCTCGAGGACATGGCCGGCACAGTCCTCGGCGCCGGCGCCACCAACGACGACGGGCGGATCAAGCACATCGTCGACGAGCCGGTCGGGCCGGGCAGCTATCGCCTGGTCTTCGACACGGCGGCCTATCACGAATCCGTTGGGACACAAGGGTTCTACCCCGAGGTGATCATCTCGTTCACCGTCACAGACCAGCAGCAGCACCATCACGTGCCGCTGCTCCTCGCACCATTCGCCTACTCGACCTACCGTGGGAGCTGACTGACATGGGCATCGTGCTCGGACCGAACCAGTACGGGAAAGCGGAGAACCGCGTCGTACGCATCTACCGGGAGACCGAGCGGCACGAGATCCGCGACGTCAACGTCTCCACGTCGCTGCGCGGCGACTTCTCGGCCGCCCACCTGACCGGCGACCAGGCCGACGTGCTGCCGACCGACACCCAGAAGCAGACCTGCTACGCCTACGCCAAGGAGAAGGGCATCGGCGACATCGAGACCTATGGCCTCGACCTCGCCCAGCACTTCGTCGACGACGTCGAGCCGGTGACCGGTGCGCGGGTCGAGGTGGAGGAGTACGACTGGGAGCGGGTCAACAACCACAACCACACCTGGGTCAAGAAGGGCCAGGAGGTGCGCCGTACGGTCGTGACCGTCGACGGCAAGGGTGAGGGGCAGCGGGTCTGGATCGTCTCCGGCTTCAAGGACCTCGTGCTGCTCAAGTCGACCGGATCGCAGTTCTGGGGCTACCACGAGGACAAGTACACCGTCCTCAAGCCGACGACCGACCGGGTCATGTCGACCTCCCTTGTGGCCTGGTGGCGTTACAACACAACGGATCTCGACTTCGGTGGCGTGTACGACGACGTCAAGCGGCTGATGCTGCAGGCCTACGCCGACGTGGAGTCGCTCGCGCTGCAGCAGACGCTCTTCGAGATGGGTCGGGCCGCGCTCGAGGCGCACGAGGAGATCGCCGAGGTCAAGCTGTCGGCGCCGAACATCCACCACTTCGTCTACGACCTGTCGCCGTTCGGGCTGGAGAACAACAACGAGGTCTTCCACGCCGACGACCGGCCCTATGGCCTGATCCAGGCGACGGTCCAGCGCGATGACGGCACGCCGGAGGACAAAGACCCGGGCCTGGCCTGGTACACCGTGCCGGCGTTCGCATGAGCAGCAACGCGAACGGCGGCCCGGACCGGGACGCAGACTGGCTGGCCCAGGCCGTCGACCTCGCCGCGCGCAACGTCGGCGAGGGCGGCGGGCCGTTCGGCGCACTGATCGTGATCGACAACCAGCAGGTCAGCAGCGGCGTCAACCGGGTCACGCGTGACCTCGACCCGACGGCGCACGCCGAGGTCACGGCCATCCGCGCGGCCTGCAAGGTGCGCGGCGACTTCAACCTGCCCGGCGCGGTGCTCTACACGTCGTGCGAGCCCTGCCCGCTGTGCATGTCCGCGGCGCTGTGGGCCCGGGTCTCCCGGGTCGTCTACGCGGCCGACCGTGAGGACGCGGCGCGCGGCGGGTTCGACGACCGGGAGTTCTACGAGCTGTTCGCCGGCCGCGACCGGTCGACCTGGCCGACCCGGATCCAGGAGCTCCGGCCGGACAACGCGCCCGCGCCCTTCGACGCCTGGCTGGCGAAGGCCGACCGCGTCGCCTACTGACCCCGCGCCCGGCAGCCCCGGCCCCGGCAGCCCCGCACCGTCGGACCGTTATTGATGCAACTACGCGTCAAATCTGACGCGTAGTTGCATCAATGCGAGCGAAACGTGGGGAAGGCTGAGCTAGAGCGAGCGGAGGGCGAGGAAGACGTCGACCCGGTCCTCGAGCTTGGACAGGTCCCGGCCGGTGAGCTCCTCGACCCGGCCGATCCGGTAGCGCACGGTGTTGACGTGCAGATGCATCGCCTCCGCTGTGCGGGACCAGGATCCGGAGTTGTCCAGGAACGCGAAGAGCGTCTCGCGCAGCCCCGCGTCGGTGCGCTGGTCGTAGTCCAGCACCGGTCCGACCACGCGGGCGGCGAAGGCACGGCGCAGCTCGTCGGGCACCATCGCGAGCAGCGCGCCGTACGACGTGACCTCCTGGCTCGCCACCAGGCTGACCTCACCGGAGCGGTGCTCGGCCAGGTAGCTCGCGTGCCGCGCCTCCTCGAGCGCACCGGACAGCGCGTCCGGGCTCGTCGGTGCGCCGACGCCGATCACGAAGCGGCTGCGGCCCAGCCCGGGCGCGAGCCGGGACAGCCCAGATCGCAGCAGGGGCAACGGATCTCGAGCTCGTCCTCGCCGGTCCCGACCGGGAGCATCGCCACTGCGCGGCCGTCCGTCGTCACCCCGACGACCGGTGGGCCGAGCTGCGCCGCCAGGTCCTCGAGCATCGAGCGGGCGATCTCGGCCTGGTCCGGCCGGCCGGCGATGGCGGCTACGGCGACGACGACCTTGGCGTGCGTGTCGACGCCGGCCTGCCGCAGCCGCACCAGCGTCTCCGGCCGCACGCTCTTGTCGGCGTCGAGCAGGACCAGGGCGTCGTCGGCGATCCCGCGCACGATCCGTTGGCTCTCCTCGCGCCGGGCCCGGTGCAGCGCAACGATCGCCGCCAGCTCACCCACCGCCTCGACCAGCGCCGGGTCCCACTGCGACCAGGTGCCGTCGACCGCGACGAACCAGGTCGACGGTCGATGCGCGAGCGAGGGACCGGCCGGGAAGACGCTGTACGGCGCGTTGCCCCGCCCCGCCGCGACCGCCGGCAACCGCTCTGCGGTCAGGAACGCCCGGGTGACCCGGTCGAGGTCGGCCTCCGGCAGTGGCGCGTTGCCGGTCACGATGTGCCGGCCGCTCGGCGAGATGACCCGGCAGGCCAGGCCGGTCTCCTCGCCGAGCTGGCGCGCCAGGTCGGGCAGGTCCCGGCCGTCGGCGAAGCCGCTGAGCAGCCGGCGCTGCCGGCCCAGGGTCGCGCGCAGCTGGGCCTCGCGGCCGACGGTCACCGCCCCGACGACCTGCTCGGTGATGGCCGCGAAGGCCACGTCGGCCGGCACCCAGACCAGCGGCAGCTCGTGCCGTCGACAGGCCTCGACCAGGTCGCTGGGCACCGTCGTACTCTCCCCGGCCGTGCCGACCGCGAGCGCGGAGGCGCCGGCGGCGGTGACGTGGGCGACGAACAGCTCGCTGTCGTCGGGGTCGCGGCGCCAGAGCAGTCCGCTGATGACCAGCTCGCCGCCGGACAGGTAGCGGCCGGGGTCCAGCAGATCGGTCGTGCAGACCCAGCGCAACGACCGGTCGACCTGTTCGTCCGTTCCGGACAACAGCTCGAGCTCCAGCGCCGGGATCTCCAGCAGATCGCGCAGTCGCACCCGCGGCCTCCGATTCCGCCCCTTGGCGGAACCTACAACCGATCCCGCCAATTGGCATCAACCGTTCGTAGGGCAGGCCGCTGGGGCTCCGGCGTCGATCCCGATTGACTGAGGACCGTGGGCACGGTGAGCTCGGTCGTCATCGAAGGCTGCGCGGTCGTCACGGTCGACGGCGCGCGCACCCGTCATGACCCCGGCCACGTCGTCGTCGAGGACGGCCTCATCACGGCCGTTGGCGCCGGCCCGGCACCGCGGGTCCCCGAGGGCGCCCGGCGGGTCGACGGCACCGGCTGCGCAATGACCCCGGGCTTCGTCAACGTGCACCACCATCTCTACCAGTGGGCCACGCGCGGGCTGGCCGTCGACGCGACCCTGTTCGGCTGGCTCACCGCGCTCTACCCGGTCTGGGGCGGCATCGACGAGGACACGACGCGCACCGCGGCGACCGGCGCGCTGGGCTGGCTGGCCAAGACCGGCTGTACGACGACGACCGACCACCACTACGTCTTCCCGCACGCCGGCGGCGACGTCCTCGGCGCCACCGTCGACGCGGCGCAGACCATCGGCCTGCGGTTCCACCCGACCCGCGGCTCCATGGACCTGGGTCAGAGCCAGGGCGGCCTGCCGCCGGACCACGTCGTCGAGGACATCGACACCATCCTGAAGTCCAGCGCCGAGGCGATCGACCGGTTCCACGACCCCGCGCCCGGGTCGATGCTGCGGGTCGGCCTGGCCCCTGCTCGCCGTTCTCGGTGACGGCCGACCTGTTGCGCGAGTCGGCAGACGCTGGCCCGCGAGCGCGGCGTCCGGCTGCACACCCACCTGTGCGAGACGCAGGACGAGGAGGCCTACTGCCTCGAGCATTTCGGGATGCGGCCGATCGACTATGCCGAGTCCGTTGGCTGGCTCGGGCCGGACGTGTGGTTCGCCCACGCCGTACACCTCTCCGACTCCGACATCGCCGCCCTCGCGGCCACCGGCACGTCGGTCGCGCACTGCCCGTCGTCCAACGCCCGGCTCGGGTCGGGCATCGCGCGGGCGCGCGACCTGCGTGATGCCGGAGTGGACGTGGGCCTCGGCGTCGACGGTGTCGCGTCGAACGAGGCCGGTTCACTGCTCGAGGAGGTGCGCCACTCGCTGCTCTTTGCCAGGGCGCGCGGCGGCCCGACCGAGCTGACGGTCATGGACAGCCTGGAGATGGCCACGATGGGCGGCGCCCGGGTGATCGGCCGGGCCGACGAGATCGGCTCGATCGAGGTCGGCAAGCAGGCCGATCTCGCGCTCTGGCGGATGGACGGCATGGGCCATCTCGACATCGACGACCCCGTGGCCGGGCTGGTCCTCGGCTCGCCGCCGCCGCTCGAGCTGCTGCTGGTGCAGGGCCGCCCGGTCGTCGAGCGCGACCGGCTGGTTGCCGTCGACGAGGACGAGGTCGCCCACTCGGTCAAGGCCGCGCACGACACCCTTCTGACCCGCTCGTCCCAACTCGCAGGAGCCTGATCACGTCATGCCACTGATGTTCTTGAACGGCACCGGGATGGCCGGCCAGGCCACCCACTGGATCGTCGGCGACAGCCCACTCGTCGCCGAGACCTCGACCGCGCCCCGCTACCGGTTCCATGCGGTCGGCGGCGCCTACCCGGCCCTCGAGGACGTCGGTCGCGACGGCGACGGCGCCAGCGTGGTCGGTGAGGTGTACGACGTGTCGTACCAGCAGTTCCGCGAGATCCTGCTGCCGGCCGAGCCGGCCGGCCTCGAGCTCGGCGTGATCGAGCTGGCCGACGGCACCGGGTCGTTCGCCATGATCCTGCGACACGAGCACACTCGGAGCGACGAGCTCACCGACATCAGCACCTTGGGCTCGTGGCGCGACTACCAACCAGCAGACCCAGCAGCAGGAAGAGGCCGGACCGTGAGTGAAGCAACAGGCGACTTCAAGACCCTGCCGGACCTGGCGGTCCGCACGCTCGGCGGCAGTGTCGTCTGGGCCAACGACGAGCTCTTCGCCGAGCGGGAGAACCTGATCAAGCTCGAGCCACCCACTCACGACCTGTCCACCTTCGGGCACAAGGGCAAGGTGTACGACGGCTGGGAGACCCGGCGCCGGCGCGAGCCCGGCTTCGACGAGGCACTGGTCCGGCTCGGCGCGCCGGGGACGGTGCACGGCGTGGTCGTCGACACCAGCTTCTTCAAGGGCAACTACCCGCCGGAGGTGTCGGTCGACGCGACCTGCTTCACCGGCTATCCCACGGTCGCGCAGCTGCACGACGAGGCCGACTGGGAGCCGATCGTCCCGCGCACCAAGGTGCAGGGTCACTTCGCCAACGAGTTCGAGACGATCCCGGGCCGGCGCTGGACCCACGTCCGGCTGCGGATGTTCCCCGACGGCGGCATCGCCCGGCTGCGGGTCCACGGCGAGGCGCTGCCCGACCCGCAGCTGCTCGATGTCGGCGGCGTCGACCTCGCGGCGCTGGAGAACGGCGGCCGGGTCGTCGGCTGCTCCAACCTCTTCTACAGCTCGCCCAACAACCTGATCAGCCCCGGGCAGGCCCGGATCATGGGCGAGGGCTGGGAGACCGCCCGGCGCCGCGACGACGGCAACGACTGGGTCCTGGTCCGGCTGGCCGCCGCCGGCGTGGTGCGGTTGGCCGAGCTCGACACCATGTACTTCAAGGGCAACGCTCCCGGCGCGGCCTCCCTGTCCGGCTTCGACGCGAGCTCCGGTGCGGACATCGACGACCCCGACGCGTGGTTCGAGGTCATGCCCAAGCGGGCCCTCGAGCCGGACACCCGCCACCGGTTCCTGATCCCGGACGCCGCGCGCGCTACGCACGTGCGGATGGACGTCTACCCGGACGGCGGGATGGCCCGGCTCCGGTTGTTCGGCGACCTGGCGCCCGAAGGCCGCAGCGAGCTCGGCCTGCGCTGGTTCAACGCGCTGTCCGACAAGGCCGCGACGGGCGCCCTGGTCGACGCCGGTCTCGACGAGGCGAGCGCGAGCGCCCTGCTGGCCCGCCGGCCGCTGAGTGGCGGCGAGGACCTGCCCGAGGCCGTCCGCACCATCGTGTTGGGCCGCACCGGCTAGGCCGGCGACCTCATGGGCCTAGCCGGACGTGTGATGCCCGAGCGTGGCCACCAGATCCTGGGTGGCCGCGATGACGAGCGGCGCGATCTGGTCGACCCGGTCGCGGGTGACGCGACTCGACGGCCCGGACACGGACAGGGCTGCGGTGCCGGCCAGCTGGCTCGGCACGGCCGCTGCGACACAGCGCACCCCGGGCTCCTGCTCGCCGTCGTCAATGGCAAAACCCCGACGCCGTACGACGGCGAGCTCGGCCACCAACGCGTCGGGAGTGGTGATCGTCCGCTCGGTCTGCGCGGGCATGCCGGTGCGGGCCAGGATCGCCCGGACCTGCTCGTCCGGCAGGGCCGACAGCAGCGCCTTGCCGACGCCGGTGCAGTGCGGCAGCACCCGCCGGCCGACCTCGGTGAACATCCGCATGGAGTGCGGCGACGGCACCTGGGCCACATAGACGACCGCATCGCCCTCGAGCACGGCCATGTTGGCGCTCTCGCCGATCTGGTCGACCAGCTGCTGCAGGTGCGGCACCGCCCAGTCGCCGAGCAGCCGGCCGGCCGAGGCGCCGAGCCGGATCAGCCCGGGGCCCAACGCATAGCGCCGGGAGGGCAGCTGGCGCACGTAGCCACTCGCGGTCAGCGAGCGGACCAGCCGGTGGATGGTCGGCAGCGGCAGGCCGGTGTGCGCGGCCAGGTCGGAGATGCTCGCGGCGCCGCTGGAGTCGGCCATGCGCTCCAGCAGCCGGAAGGCGCGGTCGACCGACTGCACCGACGGCTCGACGGCCATAGGTCCTCCCTGCTATCGTCTTTCCGACAGACGGTAAACATTTTCCGTCAGACGGAAACTACCCGAAGGTGAGTGCGGTGTCCAGCCACGAGTCCAGCCGACAGTCCAGCCACACCCTGAGGTACACGGTGAACTGCTCGATCATTTTCACCGAGCTGCCGCTCCTCGAGCGGCCGGCAGCGGCCGCGGCCGCCGGGTTCGGCGCCGTCGAGTACTGGTGGCCGTTCGGCTCGGCCGTCCCGGCCGACGCGGAGGTCGACGCCTTCGTCGCCGCCGTGCGGGACGCCGGGGTCCAGCTCTCCGGGCTCAACTTCTTCGCCGGTGACATGCCCGGCGGCGACCGCGGCCTGGTGTCCTGGCCGGCCCGCCAGCAGGAGTTCCGCGACAACATCGACGTCGTCGTCGGGATCGCCGGGCAGCTCGGCACCAAGGCGTTCAACGCGCTCTACGGCAACCGCGTCGACGACTCCACGCCGGAGGAGCAGGACGACGTCGCGGTCGACAACCTGGTGACCGCGGCCAAGGCGGTCGACGCCTTCGGCGGGATCGTCCTGGTCGAGCCGGTCAGCGGCGCCCCGCGCTACCCGATCCTCACCGCGGCCGACGCGCTCGGCGTCATCGACCGCACACACAAGGGCGGGGCCGACAACGTGCGGCTGCTGGCCGACCTCTACCACCTCTCGGTCAACGGCGACGACCTCGACGCCGTCTGCGCCAACGTCGGCCCGATCGGCCACGTGCAGATCGCCGACGCCCCCGGGCGCGGCGAGCCGGGCAGCGGCGAGCTCGACCTCGACGGCTACCTGTCCACCCTCCAGCAGCGCGGCTACGACGGCTACGTCGGCCTGGAGTTCAAGCCCACGACGACCAGCGAGCAGAGCTTGCGGTCGATCGCGCGAAACAACTGAGGAGACAACGAGATGAGCACCATCGCCTTCATCGGCCTCGGCATCATGGGCGGCCCGATGGCCGGACACCTGGTCAAGGCCGGGCACGATGTCGTGGGCTACAACCTGAGCCGCCCGGCGGTCGACCGTCTGGTCGAGGCCGGCGGCCGCGGAGCCGACAGCATCGCCGACGCCGTCAACAAGGCCGACGTCGTGATCACGATGGTGCCGGACAGCCCGGACGTCGAGCTCGTGGCGCTCGGTGAGGGTGGGATCTTCGACTCGGCGCAGCCCGGCACGCTCTACATCGACTGCTCCTCGATCCGCCCCGATGTGGCCGCAAGCGTTGCGGCACAGGGCAAAGCCAAGGGCTTCCGGGTCGTCGACGCGCCGGTCAGCGGCGGCGACGTGGGCGCGATCAACGCCACGCTGTCGATCATGGTCGGCGGCGACGCGGCCGACGTCGCTGACGCGATGCCGATCCTCGAGTCGGTCGGCAAGACGATCGTGCACGTCGGCCCGGCCGGCGCGGGCCAGACCGTCAAGGCGGCCAACCAGCTGATCGTCGCCGGCACCATCGAGCTCGTCGCCGAGTCGATCGTCTTCCTGGAGGCCTACGGCGTCGACATGGAAGCCGCGATCAAGGTGCTCGCCGGTGGCCTGGCCGGCAACCAGATCCTGGAGCGCAAGGCGCGCGAACATGCTCAAGCGCGAGTTCGCCCCCGGCTTCCGGATCGACCTGCACCACAAGGACATGGGCATCGTGACCTCGGCCGCTCGCGAGGCCGGCGTGGCCATCCCGCTCGGCGCACTCACCGCTCAGCTCGTCGGCGCCGCCCGCGCCGAGGGGCACGGCGGGCTCGACCACTCCGCGCTGCTGCTGCTCGTCGAGCAGCTCTCCGGCCGCGGCTCCTCGAACAGCAAGGACAACTGACATGGCGAAGATGCGCGCGATCGAAGCCGCCGTACTGATCCTGGAGAAGGAGGGCGCCACGCAGGCGTTCGGCCTCCCCGGCGCGGCGATCAACCCCCTGTACGCCGCGATGCGCAAGCTCGGCACCATCAAGCACATCCTGGCCCGCCACGTCGAGGGCGCCTCGCACATGGCCGAGGGCTACACCCGGGCCAAGGCCGGCAACATCGGCATCTGCATCGGCACCAGCGGGCCGGCCGGCACGGACATGATCACCGGGCTCTACTCGGCCTCGGCCGACTCGATCCCGATCCTCTGCATCACCGGCCAGGCGCCGGTCGCGCGGCTGCACAAGGAGGACTTCCAGGCCGTCGACATCGCAGCCATCGCCGCGCCGGTGACCAAGCTGGCGATGACGGTGCTGGAGCCGGCCCAGGTGCCGGGCGCCTTCCAGCAGGCCTTCCACCTGATGCGCTCGGCCCGGCCCGGGCCGGTGCTGCTCGACCTGCCGTTCGACGTACAGATGGCCGAGATCGAGTTCGACATCGACACCTACGAGCCGCTGCCGGTCTACAAGCCGCTGGCCACCCGGGCCCAGGCCGAGAAGGCGCTGGACCTGTTGGCCGCGTCGTCCCGGCCGTTGATCGTGGCCGGTGGCGGGATCGTCAACGCCGACGCCGCCGACCTGCTGGTCGAGCTGGCCGAAACCCTTGATGTGCCGGTCATCCCGACCCTGATGGGCTGGGGCACGATCCCCGACGACCACCGGCTGATGGCGGGGATGGCCGGTCTCCAGACGTCGCAGCGCTACGGCAACGCGACGATGCTGGAGTCGGACTTCGTGCTCGGCATCGGCAACCGGTGGGCCAACCGGCACACCGGCGGGCTGGACGTCTACCGCGCTGGCCGGACCTTCGTGCACGTGGACATCGAGCCGACGCAGATCGGCCGGGTCTTCCCGCCGGACTACTCGATCGTGTCCGACGCCAAGGCCGCGCTGGAGCAGATGGTGGCAGTCGCCAAGGAGCGCCGGGCCGCCGGTGACGTCGCCGACCGTACGGCGTGGGTCGACTCCTGTGTCGAGCGCAAGCGGACGATGCAGCGACGTACCCACTTCGACAACGTGCCGGTCAAGCCGCAGCGGGTCTACGAGGAGATGACCCGGGCCTTCGGCCGCGACGTCCGCTACGTCTCGACGATCGGGCTGTCGCAGATCGCCGGCGCGCAGTTCCTGCACGTCTACGCGCCGCGGCACTGGATCAACTGCGGGCAGGCCGGCCCCTTGGGCTGGACCATCCCGGCGACCCTCGGGGTCTGCGTGGCCGACCCGGACGCGACCGTCGTCGCGCTGTCCGGCGACTACGACTTCCAGTTCATGATCGAGGAGCTGGCCGTGGGCGCGCAGTTCAACCTGCCCTATCTGCACGTGGTGGTGAACAACTCCTACCTCGGCCTGATCCGGCAGTCCCAGCGCGGCTTCGACATGGACTACTGCGTGCAGCTGGCCTTCGACAACGTCAACTCACCCGAGCTGCAGGGCTATGGCGTCGACCACGTCAAGGTCGCAGAAGGCTTGGGCTGCAAGGCGATCCGCGTCACCGAGCCGGACCGCCTGCCGGAGGCGTTCGAAGAGGCGTTCAAGCTGATGGCCGAGTTCCGTGTGCCGGTCGTCGTCGAGGTGATCCTGGAGAAGGTCACGAACATCTCGATGGGCACCGAGCTCGACAACGTCACCGAGTTCGAGGAGCTGGCCCTGCACGGCGAGGACGCGCCGATGGCCGTCCTGTCGATGCTGGACTGAGGCACACTCGACCCTCATGACGACCGACAGCGACCTCGACGTGCCCGGAGCCTCCGGGCACGTCGTCGTCGCCCCCGACAAGTTCAAGGGGTCGCTGACCGCGGCCCAAGTCGGTGCGGCGGTCAGCGCCGGGCTGCTGGCGGTGCAACCGGACCTGGTCATCCAGGTGCTGCCGGTGGCCGACGGCGGTGACGGCACCCTCGACGCGGCGGTCGGCGCCGGCTTCCGGCGGGTGCCGGTGGAGGTCTCCGGCCCGACCGGGGCCCCCGTGGCTGCGGCGATCGCGGTCAAGGACAACACCGCGGTCGTCGAGCTGGCGCTCGCGTCCGGCCTCGTGCTGTTGCCGCCGGATCGGCTGGAACCGTTGGCGGCCAGCAGTTTTGGCACCGGCGAGCTGATCCGAGCCGCGCTCGACCGGGGTTGCACCCGGATCCTGCTGGGCGTCGGCGGCAGTGCCTCGACCGACGGCGGGGCCGGGATGCTGCAGGCGCTCGGCCTGCGCTTCCTGGACGCGGATGGGACGGAGCTCGCGCCCGGTGGCGGCGCCCTCGATCGGTTGGCCTCGGTCGACCGGTCCGGGCTCGACTGGCGGCTCGCCACCGCCGAGGTCGTCGTGGCCACCGACGTCGACAACCCGCTGCTCGGGCCGAAGGGCGCGGCGCACACGTACGGCCCGCAGAAGGGCGCGACCCCGGACGACGTCGAGCTGCTGGACCGCGGGCTGGGCCGGCTGGCCGGGCTGGTCGACCCGGCCGGGGCCGACGTGCCCGGGCGCCGGCGCGGCGGGCGGGGTGGGCTATGCCGCGATGAGCGTGCTGGGCGCCATCCCGCGGCCGGGGATCGACGTCGTGCTCGACCTGGTCGACTTCCGAGCGGCGATCGTCGGGGCCCGGCTGGTCATCACCGGCGAGGGCCGCTTGGACGAACAGACGTTGCACGGCAAGGCCCCCGCCGGGGTCGCGACGGCCGCCGTCGCGGCCGGCGTACCGGTGGTCGCCGTCTCCGGCGGCCGGGACCTCGATGACGACCGGCTGCACGCGGCGGGGTTCACCGCGGCGTACGCGTTGACTGACATCGAGCCCGACGTGCAGCGGTGCATCGACGACCCGCTGCCGCTGCTCGAACAGCTGGGCCGGCGGATCGCCGAGGAACAGCTGCTTCGGATGAGCCGGGCCAGCGAGCCGCTCTGGCGACTCCCGGCCGTCCGGCACCTGCTCGTCGTCTCACTGCTCGGCTTCTCGAGCTTCTGCCTCACGCTGGCCGTCGCTGCCGACGTGGGCCGTGCACGGCGGGGCCACCCAGGCCACGGCCGGGCTGGTGACGACGGTCATGCTCGCGACAACCGTTGCGACGCAAGGGCTGGTGCCCTGGATGATCGTGCGGCTGGGCAGTCGGGCCGGCCCTGGCGCTGGGACTGCTCCTGCTCGGGGCGCCGAGCCCGCTGTCCGGGCTGAGCCCGCACCTGGCGCTGCTCCTGCCGGTGGCGGCGGTCCGCGGCGTCGGCTTCGCGCTGCTGACCGTGATCGGGGCGACGCTGACCGGCGCGGTGGCTCCGGCCGGACGGCACGGCGAGGCGGTCGGGCTCTACGGCCTGGCCATCGCGCTGCCCAACCTGGTCGGGGTGCCGGCCGGGTGTCGCCCTGACCCAGGCCGGCCACTTCCCCCTGGTCGCAGTCCTGTCCGCGTCCCCCCTCCTCGCGATCCCTTTGGCCGTCCGCTCCGGGTTTGGCCGTCGAGTCCGGGTTTTGACGCCTCCGAGCGGGCTCGAAACTCCGGACTCGACGGCCAAACCGAGTCGGGGGCTGTCGTCGCGGCAGGTGGTGCTGCTGACGATCGCGCCGTCCGTCGTGCTGCTGCTCGTGACGGCGGCCGGCGGCGGGCTGGTGACGTTCCTGCCGATCGAGCGGCCGAGCGGCGCGCTGGCCACGACCGGGCTGCTGGTCTTCGGCGCGGCGTCGGCCTTCGCCCGGTGGCGGGCCGGCGCGCTGGTCGACCGGATCGGCGCGCGGCTGGCTGCTGCCCGCTGCAGTCGTGGCGGCGGGCGGGGTCGGCCTCGGCGGGGTCGCCCTGTGCCTGGTCGGCGGATCGTCGTACGACGTCGTGCTGGTCGTCGCCGTGCTGGTCTTCGGGCTGGGCTACGGCGCGGTGCAGAACATCACGCTGGTGATCGCCTTCGCCCGGGCCGGGGCGGCCGGGGCACCGACGGCGAGCGCCGTCTGGAACGCCGCCTTCGATGCCGGTACGGCGCTGGGCGCGTTCGGGGTCGGCGCCCTCGCCGACACCGGGCTCGGCCTGCCCTGGTCGTTCTTCGTCACTGCGGCGTCCTGTCGTCCTCCCGGTTGCCCTCCGCCTCGGTTCCGCTCGACCTGAGGTGACCCGTCTGGCCTCGGTCGATGGGGCTAGGTGCGACGGTGCTGGCGCCGGCGTCGGCCGCGAGGGCCGACGGAACGTCCCAGGAAGTCGGGGTTCTGGCTCAGCGCACGGTGCACCAGGAACTGGCCCAGCCGCCGGTAGGACTCGAACTCCAGGTCGCCGAAGTCCTGCCGCCCGGTCGACGCCCGCGGGAAGCTCGGGTCCCGCGTCGCGAACGACCGCGCGTCGATCGGCATCTGCGGCTCGTCCGCCGGGTTCTGCCTCCTCCTTGGGGTCGTCTGCCGTCAGCCACTCGAGCTTGGTCATGGCCGCTCGCACGACGAGGACCTCGATGTCGTACGGCGCATCGGCCTTGAGCAGCATCCAGGTGTCCTGGCGGTCCCGGTCCATGACCCGCAGGTCGATGCCGAGGTCGGCTCGGATCACCGAGACGGCGGCGCCGACGTCCTGCCACGAGCCGGGCGGGTCGTTGCTCGCACTCATCGCGAGCACCTTGCGCGGCAGTCGGCGGACCGCCTCGACCAGCCCGAGGTTGTCCAGGTGACCGCCGTCGGTGAGGTAGATCCAGCGGTCGTCGACCAGCGTCGCGCCGAAGGCCTCGCCGGCCAGCTGGTGCAGCCGCGGGTTGGTCGACATCGGCGCCAGCGCCGGCGCATCGGCCTCGCCGAGGGGCCAGCGCGGGTTCATCACCCACACCCCGAGCCGGATGTTGAACAGGGTCAACAGCAACCGGAACGGCGCGACCTTGCCGCCCATCCGGCCCATCATCGGGCTGACCGCCGCGCCGCTCATCGCCACGGCGCCCATCACGGTCAGGGCCGGCCCGCGCGGGTCGAGCTCGGTCGCCTTGCGTGTCCTGGTAGCCGATCGACGGCACCAGCCCGCCGGTCTCGACCCGCACCTGGGTCGGGCTCAGGGTCAGCGGCACGCCGAACCGCCGGGCCGGCACCACCCGCTGGTCGTTGACGTTGGCCGTCGTGCACAGCACCAGCTCGGGCGCCGGCTCCAGCTCGGACAGCCAATAAGGCTTGCTATACGGCAAGTTTCGAGCCACCGCCGGCGTCGGCCAGGTCACGCCCGACGGCGAAGGCTGACGAGATCCGCTCGCGGTAGAACTCGTGGATCGACGTCAGGTTGGGGTTGATCAGCTGCAGGATCACCCCGGCCATGATGATCAGCGGCCCGATGAACTGGGTCTGCGTCGCCGCGCTGATCTGGTACTGGTAGCTCCACATCGTCGCCAGCCACAACGACAGCAGCCCCAAGCACGGCCAAGCGGCAGCCGCAGCAGCACCCAGCGGCGGAGCGCGGCGCCCTTGCCGGACAACGACTTGCCCGACGGCGGTGAAGGCCCGCCGCAGGCTGGCCAGGGCCGCCGCCGAGCAGGACGAGCACCGACGTCAGCTGGCCGCTGATGCCCTCCTTGCGCGTGCACCCCGCCGGCACGCCGTCACGGCCTGGTCGCGGTCATAGGCGTCGACGTACGCCGGTGGGCCACCGACTGCCACGTGCCCGGAGGCGCCGCACGCGCCGTACGACACCTCGGACCGGCGGCCCTCGAGCCGGGCCTGCCGCAGGGCGATGGCGTGCGCGCGGTCGGCCGAGTCGGTGAGCGCATCGGCGCAGGCGCCGGGCCGGGTGAAGCCGAGGTTGACGATGCGCGCTGGCGACCGTCGAGCCGCCGCGGTTGGCGTAGGCCCAGGTGCTGACGCCCGACCTGCACGAGCCGGTACGACGACCAGCGCGAGCAGCGCCGAGCACGCGTGATCCGGGTGCAGGCGCGCGATGCTCTTGGCCCACCAGGTCGAGCTGGGCCGGCCGAGCTTGCCGCCGCGGATGCCCGCGCCGGACCATCTGCACGACGAGCAGGACGGCGATCACGACCAGCGGGCAGCGCCCACGGGCCCATCGCCAGGGCCCGGTCGACCCACCGGTCCGGCCAGACCCGGAACCGCGGGTGGCGGCCGTCCAGGCCCGAGACGATGCCGACGGCCTTGGTGTACCAACCGAGCACCCAGGCGAAGAACCGCAGCGCCGCCACGGCCAGGAACACGTTGATGATGGCGCCGCCGAGCATCTGCCACAGGCCGCTCACGCGTCCGCCAGGCCGGCTGGAAGATGTAGCGGCTGTTGCGCCGCAGGTAGGCCAGCTCCGGGTGAGTCGAGGGAGAAGACCGATCTGCAGGTCGGCCATCGGCGCCGACGGCTGCGGCCGGGTGCCGTCGCCGGCATAGGTCCGGGTGAGGGCGATCGCGGACGCCGCGTAGCTGCCGCCGGACACCGACACCATGGCGTCGATCTCGCGGGTGCTTTCCATGTCCTGCAACGCATTGAAGCCGCCGAGGCAGAACGACGCCGACCGGATGCCGCCGCCCGAGAAGGCCAGAACCAGCGGCGCCTCGGCGGCCTCGCCGCGCGGGTCGACTCCTCGGCCCGTTTCGGCACCTGACCAGCCGCCATCGACGCCGTGCGCTCGTGGCCGTCGCCGACCGCATCGGCAGGGTCTCGCCCATCGACTCCTTGTCCGGCAGCCGGCGGGCCTTCGGCCGCGGCAGGCGCAGGGTGAGGAAGCAGGCCGGCAGCGCGGCCGCGGACAGCACGCAGGTGAGCCCGGTGATGATCCAGAGCGCGGCCAGCACGTGCGGGCCGTCGTCGGCGTGCAGCCGGGCGTCGGCCAGGTTGTCGGCCAGATAGAGACCGCAGCCGCCGAGCACCAGCTGCCACGACGAGAACCGGCGCGAGGGTCAGCAGCCAGCCGACGATCGCGCAACGGGTGGCGCTGGCGGATGCAGGCCGCCGCTCGGGTCGATGTGCGGCTCGACCGTCGCCGGCGAGCGGCTGCGGCGGGCGTCGTCCTGGTCGATCGTGCGCCGGCCCTGGACGTACCGCCCCCACGACACCTGGCAGCAGTCACGCTCGCCACGAGGAACAGGACGGCGACCAGCATCGTCGCCGAGATCCGGCCGGAGTCGCCCGGCACTGTCGTTGGCGCTCGCGACCGCGGCCACGACGACGGCCATGAGTGACGAGGGTGGCGGCCAGGACGATCGACCGCTTGGCCTCGGCGTCGCGGCCGCGGGCCCGGATCAGCTTGCGCTCGTCGGCGATGACGGAGTCTCGGGGCCGGGTTGCTCGGCCGCTGCGAGCCCGTCCCCGTCGGTGTGATCCGTCATGGCCAGACCGCCCTTCGGTGTACACGTTCGCTGCCGTGGCCTGCCGTGGAGCTGGCGCGCTCGACCCGATCCTGCTCCCTCGGACCCGCGACGTACAGCAACTCGCCGTGACGGCAGGTGAGGGCCAAAACCGAGGAGTCCATGATGGGACCCGCTGATACCGACACGTACGACGCCGACGAGAGGGGTTCGAGGATGGCCGGCTCGTCCGCGCTCGCCGCCCGGGCCGCCGCCGATGCGGCCGCCGCGCGGTCGCGAGTCCGGATCCGGCTGGCGACGACGCTGGCCGAGGTGAAGACCGCCCGCCAGGTCGTCGACGAGGTCTGGCGGCCACCGAGCGGCGACCCGGCGGTCACCGAGTCGCTGCTGTGGCCACTGGTCCACGTCGGCAACTACTGCGCGATCGCGTACGACGACGCCGACGGCGTCAGGCCGATCGGGGTGTGCATCGGTTTCCTCGGCCGGACGCCGGCGCACAGCCTGCACTCGCACGCGGCCGGTGTGACGACTGCCGGAGCCGGGCGCAACATCGGCTTCGCCCTCAAGCAGGACCAGCGGGCCTGGGCCCTCGAGCAGGACCTCGGGATCGTGACCTGGACGTTCGACCCGCTGATCCGGCGCAACGCGTTCTTCAACATCACCCGGCTCGGGGCGCGGCCGGTGGAGTACCTGGTCGACTTCTACGGCGAGATGAGCGACGCCATCAACGCCGGGCAGGGCAGCGACCGGCTGTTGCTGGAGTGGGACCTGTCGGCAGTGAGGTCAGTGCCCTCTGCGCGACGCGGGATGGCCCGGAGCCACCGCTCAGGCCCGACCGAAAAACCTTGCCGGACAACGACATCCGACTCGTCCAGGTGCCGCCGGACATCGAGCGGATGCGGGCGTCCGACCCGGCCGTGGCGCGGGAGTGGCGGCACGACGGTGCGCGAGGAGCTGGGCGGGCTGATGTCATCCGGCTGGACCGTCGTCTCGGTGTCCCGGGACGGCTACTACGAGCTCAGGAGCAACGCGTGAGTGCTGTCGAAGGTGTCGAGCTGCGCTGGGTCGAGCTGCCCCTGCGGTCGCCGTTCCAGACCTCGTTCGGCGTCGAGAAGGTCAAGGAGGTGCTGCTGCTGCGCATGGTCACGTCGGCCGGGACCGGGCTGGGGCGAGTGCGTGGCGATGGACGCGCCGCTCTACTCCAGCGAGTTCAACCTGTCGCCGGCCGCAGGTGATCCGGCGACCACCTGATGCCCGCGCTCGGCCGGGCCGGCGACATCACCCCGGCGGGCATCGGCGAGGCCCTGCGGCACGTTCAAGGGCCACCGGATGGCGAAGGCCGCGCTCGAGATGGCCTTCCTCGACGCCGAGCTGCGCGTCGGCCGGGATGTCGTTCGCGACCTACCTGGGCGCGACCCGCACCCGCGTGCCCTCGGGCGTCTCGGTCGGGATCATGGCCGACATCCCGACGCTGCTCGAGGCGGTCGGCGGCTATCTCGACGAGGGCTACCAGCGGATCAAGCTCAAGATCCAGCCGGGCTGGGACATCGAGCCGGTCCGCGCGGTGCGGGCCGAGTACGGCGACGACGTGCCGCTCCAGGTGGATGCCAACACGGCGTACACGTTGCGCGATGCCCAGCTGCTCGGGCGGCTCGACGAGTTCGGGCTGCTGCTGATCGAGCAGCCGCTGGACGAGGAGGACATGACCGACCATGCCCGGCTCGCGACCCTGATCCGTACGCCGGTCTGCCTCGACGAGTCGGTCGTCAGCGCCAAGGCGGCGGCCGACGCGATCTCGCTCGGCGCGTGCTCGGTCGTGAACATCAAGCCGGGCCGCGTCGGCGGCTATCTGGAGGCCCGCCGGGTGCACGACGTCTGCGCGGCCCACGGGGTGCCGGCCTGGTGCGGCGGGATGATCGAGACCGGGCTCGGCCGCGCGGCGAACATCGCCTTCGCCGCCTTGCCCGGCTGCACGCTGACCGGTGACGTGTCGGCGTCGGACCGGTTCTTCGCCGAGGACATCACCGCGCCGATCACCCTGGACGCCGGGCACGTCGCCGTGCCGACCGGGGCCGGGCCTCGGGGTCGACGTGATCCCCGAGGTGCTGGACCGGTTCACGGTCAGCTCGGAGTGGATCCCCGCCACCTAGCGCCGAGTGTCAGGCGGTGTGGGCGTCCGGCAGCGCGACACTCAGCGGGTCGGCGAGCAGCCGGCTCGAAGCCCATCTCGGCCGCCCCGATCAGCGAGGAGTCCTCGCCGAGCCCGGCCGGCATGCACCCGCACCTGCTCCAGCAGCGCCGCCGGGCCGCGCGAGGCCATCGTCGACGTGACGACCCGCTGCCGGGCCAGCCAGACCTGGCCGAGCACCCCACCCATGACGATCGCCTCGGGGTTGAAGATGTTGACGATCGCGCGCAGCCCGATCGCCGGTCCACTGCGCCACCTCGTCGAGCGCGTACGGCCGCCCGGGCGTCGCCGGCGGCCGAGGCCGCGATGACCTGAGCCACGGCCGACGGGCCGCCGCCCGGCAGCCGGCCGGCCGCCTCGAGCAGGTGGTTCTCGCCGACCCTTGTCTCCCAGCAACCATGGGCGCCGCAACGGCACTCGACGCCGTTGCTGTCGACCAGGAGGTGTCCGATCTCGCCGGCGTACCCGCCTGACCCGCGCAGCGGCAGCCCGCCGACCAGGAAGCCACCGCCGATGCCGACGCTGCCGCTGAGGTAGGCGACGTCGCTGACGCCGACCGCAGCGCCGCGCAGGTGCTCGGCGAAGACGCCGAGGTTGGCGTCGTTGCCGGTCTGCAGCGGCAGGTCGATCTCCCGCTGCAACATCTCGCTGAACGGCTCGTCGACCCAGCCCAGGTTGGGCGCGAACCGCACCAGGCCGTCGTCGGCCCGCACGACGCCGGGCACCGACACCCCGACCCCGAGGCAGCGGGTCGCCGCCGGCAGGCTGAGCAGCTCCTCGGATCGCCTGCGCGACCGAGACGGCGACGGCGCTCGCGTCGTGACCGCCGCGCTGGTGCAGCCGCTCGCGGCGCTCGAGCACGACGCCACCCAGGCCGACCAGCGCGCTCGACGATCCGGTCGACGTCCAGCGCGACGGCGACGACGGTGACGTCCTGCCGCGGTACGACGAGGTGCGACGGCCGGCCCGCGCCTCGGCTCTGGGTCGGCCGCATCTCGCTGACCAGACCGAGCGCGTCGAGCTGCGCGGTCAGGTCACCGATGGTGCTGCGGTTGAGCCCGAGCTCGGCCGTGAGCGCGGCGCGGCTGGTCGGTCCGGAGGCGTGGACCCGGGACAGCACGGCACTCAGGTTGACCCTGCGCAGCTCGTCCTGTCCGATCCCCGAGCCTCGTGCCATGTCGCCCCCTCTCCTGTTCTCGCGCCGGCCCGCGAACCCGGACGGACCGGGCGCTAGGCCCGGCCGCTGGCGGCGGCTCGGCGACGGCTGAGGGCGTCGACGCTGGCGGCGATGAGCAGGACGCAGACCGGTGACCATGTAGACCCGGCCCGGCGACTGGTTCAGCAGCGACATGCCGTTGTCGATGACCGCGATCACCAGACCACCGATGATCGCGTCGACGACCCGGCCCTTGCCGCCGAACAGGCTGCAGCCACCGATGACGGCGGCGCCCACGGCGTACAGCAGGGTCTGCGCGCCACCGGTCGTCGGCGAGACCGAGTTGTCGCGGCTGGCCAGCAGGACACCGGCGACCGCGGCGAGGGTGGAACAGATCATGAAGCAGGACAGCTTGATCTGCGGCCACGTTGATGCCGGACCGGCGGGCCGCCTCGGCGTTGCCACCGACGGCGTAGACGTGCCGGCCCCACGACGTGCGGGTCAGCGCGAAGGTCAGCACGATCAGCAGGCCGAGCAGTACGGCGACGACGATCGGCACGCCCTTGAGCGAGACGATGTCCGGGTTCTTGCTGCGCTCGCGGCTCAGGTAGAAGGTCGCCAGGCCGAGGATGACCACCAGGGCGATCGGTCTTGGCCAGCCAGACCGACTGCGCGTCACCGGTCAGCCCGGCCTTGCGGCGGGACACCGAGCGGCGGAAGTTCAGCGCGGAGTACAGCGCCAGCCCGACCACGAAGAGCGTCCAGCCCAGCCAGACCGGCAGGTTCTTGTTCATGATCGCGAGGATGGTCGCGTTGTCGGTAGGCGATGGTGCCGCCCTCGCCGATCAGCACCAGCAGCAGGCCTTGCAGGCCCAGGAACGCGGCCAGCGTGACGACGAACGACGGGATGCCGAGTCAGGCCACCAGCAGACCGATGCAGGTGCCGACCACCACGCCGGTCAGCAGGCACATGACCAGGGCGAGCGGCCAGGGCCAGCCGTGCCGGGTCATGAAGATGCCCATGACCGCGGCCGCGGCGCCGGCGGTGAAGCCGGCCGACAGGTCGATCTCGCCGAGCAGCAGGACGAAGACCAGGCCCATCGCGATGACGATGACCGCGGCGCTCTGGTTGATCAGGTTGGCGACGTTGAACGCGGTGGTGAAGGTCGACGGGCGCAGGGCGGCGAACACGATCGACCAGGGCGACCAGCCCGGCGACGGCCGGCAGCGAGCCGACGTCGCCGCCGCGGACCTTCTGGCCGTAGGCGCGGACGGCCTCGCCGATCGACTGCGCGCCGGGCGCGGTCGAGAAGCCGGACTGCGGCTCGGCCGACTGGGGCTCGGTGACGGTGCTCATGCCTGTGGCCTCCGCCGTCGGTGCTGGCGGTCGGGCCCGGCATCTGCCGGCACGGGCGCTTGAGCCCGAGATCACCCGAGCGCCCGGCGGTGATCAGCTCGACCACCTGGTTGTTGGTGACGCTCTTCGCGTCGACCTGGGCGACCATCTGGCCCAGGTAGAGCACGGCGATGTCGTCGGCGACCTCGAAGACGTCGGTCAGGTTGTGGCTGATCAGGACGACGCCGAGGCCGCGGTCGGCCAGTCGGCGTACGAGCAGGAGCACCTGCTCGGTCTGGGCCACGCCCGAGGGCGGCGGTCGGCTCGTCGAGGATGACGAGGCGCGAGTTCCACAGCACGGCGCGGGCGATCGCGACGGTCTGGCGCTGGCCACCGGAGAGGCTGGACACCTGGGTGCGCACCGACTTCAGGGTGCGGACCGACAGGCCGGAGAGCGTCTCCTTGGCCTTGGCCTCCATCGTGTCCTCGTCGAGGATGAAGCCCTTCTTCTGCTCGCGGCCGAGGTACATGTTCTGGACGACGTCGAGGTTGTCGCACAGCGCGAGGTCCTGGTAGACGACCTCGATGCCGAGGGCGTTGCTGTCCTTCGGGCTGTGCACGGTGACCGGCTTGCCCTCGAAGGTGTACTCGCCCGAGTCGAAGGTGTGGATGCCGGCGATGCCCTTGATCAGGGTGCTCTTGCCGGCGCCGTTGTCGCCGACGAGCGCGGTGACGCGTCCGGGCCGTACGTCGATCGACACATCGCGCAGGACGTCGACGGCGCCGAAGCTCTTGTTGACCCCCCGCAGAGAGAGCAGGGGCGCTGTGCGGTCTGCCACCGGTTGCGTGCCCGGTGCTGTCATGGTCGTCATCGACGCCTCCACGTTGGCGGGGGTGGCCGGCCGGTTGGCTGGTCGCGGCCCGAACGTACTCCGGGGCGGCGCGCAGCGCCCCGGGAGATGCTGCGCTCGGCGCAGCTCAGGATGTAGGGCGGGAACAGATGCTTGGGGGCCGGCCCGCTGCGCGAGCCGGCCCCCTCGCGTCTTTAGGAAACGCCGTACTTCGTGCAGGCGGCGGCGTATGCACCGGTGCACACGTCCGAGGCCTTCTGGAAGCCGTCAGAGATAACCGTCTTGACGGTGTCCTGGAAGATCGCCTGCGGCGTCGCCAGCGCGGACTTGACGTCCTTGCCGGTCTGCGTGTCCTTGACCGTGCCGGTGGCCAGCGCGTCAGCCGCGGCCTGGTCACCCTTGGTCAGGTCGATCGCCAGCTCCGAGGCGGACTTGGCCTCGAGGTTGGTGTTCTTGTAGACCGTCATGCACTGGGTGCCAGCGAGGATCCGCTGCAGGCCCTCGACGCTCGCGTCCTGACCCGTGACCGGCACCTTGCCGGCGAGGCCGTTACGCGTGAGGCTGGCGATGATGCCGCCGGCCATCGTGTCGTTGGCGGAGATGACGCCCTGGATCTTGTTGCCGAACTGGGTGAACAGACCGTCGAAAGCAACGCCGGCCTTCTTGGCGTCCCAGAAGCCGCTCTTGTCGGACGACAGGACCTTGACCTTGCCGTCGGCCTTGAGCTGGTCGTCGTAGCCCTGCTTGAACAGAGCCGCGTTGTTGTCGGTCGGGTCGCCGTTGACGTAGACGACGCCGGCGCCTTGGGCCTTGGCCCCGAGGCACTGCTCGAGACCGGTCGCCATGAGGGCGCCGACCTTCACGTTGTCGAACGACACGTAGTACGACGCGCCGCCACCGAGGGTGAGGCGGTCGTAGTCGATGCTCTTGATGCCGGCTGCGGCGGCCTTCTTGAGGCACGCACCACCGGAGTCGGAGTCGAGGTTGACGATCATGATGACCGCGACGCCCTCGTTGATCATGGCGTCGCAGATGGTGCCGAACTTGGCCTTGTCACCGCCGGCGTTCTGGATGTCGGACTTGAGGCCCGCATCCGTGAACGCCTTGGTCAGGCTGGGCCGGTCGTTGGCCTCCCAGCGGGGCGAGGTCGTCGCGTCCGGGAGGATCACGCCGACCGTCTTGGCCTTCGTTCCGCCTCCGGAGCTTGAGCTTCCGCCGCTGCTGCTGCCACAGGCCGCAAGCGCGAGCGCGAGGGCTGCCGCCGTCACAACCGGCAGCGCCCGCCACTTCTTGCCAGAACTCATCGATCGTCCCTTCGCATGGGTGGCCGTCCGTGTGAGGACGATCACGCCGTATGTTGTGTTGTGCAACATAGCCCGGCTACGTTGAGCCGCAACAGCCCTGGTGCATTGAGTTTTGTTGTTTCCAATAACGATCGTGTAACGCAGCCGACATCCCCGCGTCGTACGGGCGTCATCTGCTGGTCAGGTCCCGCCTCCCGTCCGTCCTAGGTCCCGTCCCCGAAGGAGAAGCTCCGATGAGCGCAGCCAGTGACTTCAGCCCGACCCGTGAAGACCGGTTCTCGTTCGGGTTGTGGACGGTCGGCTGGCAGGGCGTCGACGTATTCGGCGGCGCGGTGCGGGCGCCGCTGGAGCCGGCCGAGGCGGTGCACCGGCTCTCCGAGCTGGGGGCGTACGGGATCACCTTCCACGACAACGACGTCTTCCCGTTCGGGGCGTCGGCGGCCGAGAAGGAGGAGCACCTCGCGCCGATGCGCAAGGCGCTCGAGGAGACCGGGATCGTCGTGCCGATGATCACGACGAACCTGTTCTCGCACCCGGTCTTCCGCGATGGCGGCTTCACGAACAACGACCGGGATGTACGCCGGTTCGCCCTGGCCAAGACCGCCGCCAACATCGACCTGGCCGCCGAGCTCGGGGCCAAGACGTTCGTGGCGTGGGGTGGGCGTGAGGGCGCCGAATCCGGTGCCAGCAAAGACATTCGGGCGGCGCTGGACCGCTACAAGGAGGCGTTCGACCTGCTCGGTCAGTACGTCATCGACCAGGGCTATGACATCCGGTTCGCGATCGAGCCCAAGCCCAACGAGCCGCGCGGCGACATCCTGCTGCCGACGATCGGGCACGCGATGGCGTTCATCAACGAGCTCGAGCACCCCGAGATGGTGGGCCTCAACCCCGAGGTCGGGCACGAGGAGATGGCCGGGCTCAACTACGCCAGCGGCATCGCCCAGGCGCTGTGGCACGGCAAGCTCTTCCACATCGACCTCAACGGCCAGCACGGTCCGCGGTTCGACCAGGACCTGCGGTTCGGTGCGGGCAACGCGCGCGGGGCGTTCTGGACCGTCGACATCGTGGAGTCCGGTGGCTATGACGGGCCGCGGCACTTCGACTTCAAGCCGCCGCGCACCGAGGACATGGACGGCGTCTGGGCGTCGGCGGCCGGCTGCATGCGCAACTACCTGGTCCTCAAGGCCAAGGCCGCGGCGTTCCGGGCCGACCCCGAGGTGCAGGCGGCGCTGGCCGCGGCCCGCGTGGACCAGCTGGCGGTGCCTTCGCTGGCGGCCGGGGAGACGCTGGCCGACGTGCGGGCCGAGTCGCTTCGACCCGGACGAGGCGGCCGCGCGCGGCATGGGCTTCGAGCACCTGGACCAGCTCGCCCTGGACCACCTCTACGGCATCCGCGGCTAACCCCCGTCGTACCCTCCCCCTGCGGGTTCACCCCTCGGGTGCGGGTTTTCGAAGCCCAAATCGGCGCCGAAACCCGCAGTCGGGGGGTGACGCCGCAGCCGAGGGGTGGGCGGTCAGGGGGTGGACTCGAGGGAGGCCTTGAGGTCGACGAGGGCGGAGACGCGGGCCTCGGTGTACTTGTCGATCCAGCGGTCATGGATCAGCCGGATCGGTACGACGTTGAGGTAGTGCAGCTTCTCCCGCCCGCGACGCCGGGTCACGACGAGGTCGGCCTCCTCCAGCACGCGCAGGTGCTTCATCACCCCGAACCGGGTCATCGCCAGCTCGGCCTCGAGCTCGGTCAGGGTGCGGCCGTCGCGCGCGAACAGCAGGTCGAGCAGGAACCGCCGCGTCGGGTCGGCCAGTGCCTTGAAGACCCGGTCCTCGTCGTCCACCCGCCCGACGTTAGGTGACTGAATGGTCACGGGTCAACGACCCGGCCGGCTCGGCATACTGCGGGGCATGAGGTTCCGGGCCGAGATCGAGGCCGCCGGCAAGACAGCCGCCGGCATCCAGGTGCCGCCGGAGGTCATCGACGCCCTCGGCTCCGGCAAGAAGCCGGCCGTCAACGTCACCATCGGGGCGCACAGCTATCGCAGCACCGTCGCTCCGCGCGGCGGGGTCTTCCTGATCCCGGTGAGCGTCGAGAACCGGCGACTGGCCGGAGTCGCGGCCGGTGACGTCGTGGACATCGACCTGACCCTCGACACCGCGCCCCGGACGGTCACGGTGCCGGACGACCTCGCGGCCGCGCTCGCCGAGAACCCAAACGCCCGAGCCCAGTTCGAACGCTTGTCATACAGCAACCAGCTCCGGCACGTGCTGTCGGTCGAGGACGCGAAGACACCCGAGACCCGCCAACGCCGCGTCGCCAAGGTCGTCTCGACGTTGGCCACCGACAGCTGAGTCGCGCCCGCCCGTCGGTCCGGCCCCTCAGCCCGCCGCGGGGGCCTGCGCGAGCCAGTCGGCGATCACCGGCACCAGCGTCTCCGGCGTCACGTTGTGGTCCTGCCCTTCGATCGTGGACAGCGTCGCGTCGGGGATCGCGGCCTCCAGGGCCGCCCCGGCCGTCAGCGGCCCACGGCGGGCTGGCGCCGCCCACAATGACGAGGGTCGGCACCCCCACGGCGGCGGCCCGCTCGGCCGGGAACGTCCCGTCGCCCATGATCGCGGCGTCGTAGGCCAGGGTGTGCGCGATGCCCTCCAGGGCCGGCCAGAACGGCTGCGAGCGCGCGCCGGCGATCGCCTCGGGCGGCATTCCCACGGTCGTCATGAACAGCTCGACCGCGTCGCCCCGGCGCCCGGTCTCGACCAGCCCGGCGTACCGCTCCGGCCAGGTCGGCCGACTGCCGGTTGCTCGCCGGATCCAGCATGTACGGCGGCTCGAACAGCAGCAGCCGGTCCACGCCCAGCGACACCGTCGGAGTCGCCCGCCACGGCCTCGAGGGCCAGCGCCGCCCCCGACGAATGGCCGAAGAGCGCCACCGGACCGCCCGCGGCCCGCACCACCGCGGCGACGTCCTCGATCTCTCGCGCGACGGCGTACGGCGCGGTGTCGCCGCTGTCGCCCCGCCCGCGCCGGTCGACGTTGAGAACGTCGAAATCGGCGGCCAGAGCGGACGCGAGGTCGGTGAAGGTACGCCGGTCGCACATCCCGCCGGCCAACAGCACCAGCGGCGGGCCGGAGCCCAGCCGGTCGAACGCGATCGATGGTCCCGTCGGCCGACCGGACCCGCTCCAGGCTCACTGCTGGCGCCTGGGCGAGGAAGCGCTCGAACTTGTCGAGGCTGGACCGGAAGCCGGCCTGGGCCTCCTCGGTCAGGAATGCCACGGGCACGTTGACCTGGTGGACCGTCACCTCGGTGCGCCCGTCGCCGAGGTCGACGAAGGTCGAGCGCGACTCGATGCCACCCTCGTCGATCCGGAAGGTGAACCGCTCCGGCGCCACGTAGTCGACGATGGTCGCGGTCATCGTCGACTCCCAGCTGCCGTCGTCGGCGACCATCGTGTTGACGAAGCGCCCGCCGACCCGGGCTTCGGTGACGATGCTCTCGACCGGCGTGTGGACGCCCTCCGGCCCCCAGAACTGGGCCAGCTGCGCCGGGTCGAAGAACGCCGCGAACACCATCTCCCGCGGCGCCTCGTACACCCGGGTCACAGTGAACTCCGTGGTCTCCTCGGCCTCGGCCGATACTCCGGCGTCACGAATGTCGTTGCTGGTCATGCTTTTTCGCCCTCCTGTTGCTCTGCTGTAGCTGTTGCAGGTGTCGGTCGAGCCGGTCCAACCGGCCCTCCCACGCCGCCTTGTTGGTCTGGATCCACTCGACGGCCGGCGCCAGCGGGGCCGACTCGAGCCGGCACGGCCGCCACTGGGCGTCCTTGCCCCGGCTGATCAGCCCAGCGCCCTCGAGCACCCGCAGATGCTTGGAGACCGCCTGCAGGCTGACCGGGAACGGCGCGGCGAGCTCGCCGACGGTGGCCTCCCCCTCGCTCAGTCGGGTCAGGATGGCCCGCCGGGTGGGGTCGGCCAGCGCGGCGAAGGTCGCGCTGAGCTGGTCCTGCGGCATCGTATTCAACCTTTGGGTTGATCAACTGATTGGTTGACTATGCCCGAGGGATGAGCAGCCCGTCAACACCTCGGCGCCGGCTGGGACGATGGGCCACGTGAAGGCCCTGCTGCTCGAGAACGTCCATCCCGATGCCACCGCCCAGCTCGAGGCCGCCGGCGTCGAGGTCGAGACCCGGCCCGGCGCCCTCGACGAGGCCGACCTGCTGGCCGCCCTGCCCGGCGTACAGCTGCTCGGGCATCCGGTCCGGCACCCGGGTGACCGAGGCGGTCCTGCACGGAGCCTCCGACCTGCTGGCCGTCGGCGCGTTCTGCATCGGCACCAACCAGATCGACCTCGCCGCCGCGACCGACCAGGCCGTCGCCGTCTTCAACGCGCCGTTCTCCAACACCCGCAGCGTCGTCGAGCTCGCCGTCGGCGAGATGATCTCGCTGACCCGACGGCTGACCGAGAAGAACGACGCGCTGCACAACGGCGTCTGGGACAAGTCGGCCAAGGGCGCCCACGAGATGCGCGGGCGCACCCTCGGCATCATCGGCTACGGCAACATCGGCAGCCAGCTCTCGGTGCTGGCGGAGGCGCTCGGCATGGGCGTCGTCTTCTACGACACCGCCGACAAGCTGCCGATGGGCAACGCCAAGAAGGTCGACACGGTCGACGAGCTGCTCGACCTGGCCGACGTCGTCACGCTCCACGTCGACGGGCGGATCGGCAACGCCGGGCTGTTCGGCCCCAAGCAGTTCGCGGCGATGCGGCCGGGCGCGATCTTCATGAACCTCTCGCGCGGCTTCGTCGTCGACCAGGAGTCGCTGGCCGACCACATCCGCGGCGGCCACCTGTCCGGCGCGGCGATCGACGTCTTCCCGGTCGAGCCCAAGGCCCAGGGCGACTCCTTCGAGTCGCAGCTGCGCGGCCTGCCCAACGTCATCCTCACCCCGCACGTCGGCGGCTCGACCGAGGAGGCCCAGCAGGACATCGGCCGGTTCGTCTCCGGCAAGCTGCGCGACTACGTGGCGGGCGGCAGCACCGCGCTGAGCGTCAACCTCCCGCCCGCCTGGCTCGACGCCCGCGCCGGGCACGCACCGGCTGGCCCATCTGCACCACAACACCCCTGGTGTCGTCGCGGCCGTCAACAGCCTGCTGGCCGAGCACCAGGCCAACGTCGAGGGCCAGGTCCTCGTGACGCGGGACCAGCTCGGCTACCTGCTGACCGACGTCTCGGCCGACTACGCACCGGCGGTCGTGCAGGCGCTCGACGCCATGCCCGAGACCGTGCGCCTGCGCGTCCTGTCATGACCCTCGAGGACGACCTGCGCGGCGGTCGTCGGCGACGCAGCACGTGCTCACCGACCCGGGCCTCACCGCGTCGTACGAGACGGACTGGACCCGCCGGTTCCACGGCCGCGCCCGCTGCGTCGTGCGGCCCGGGTCGACCCAGGACGTGGCCGCCGCGCTGCGCGTCTGCGCCGAGCACCGGGTCGCCGTCGTCACCCAGGGCGGCAACACCGGCCTGGTCGGCGGCGGGGTGCCGACCGACGGCGAGGTGCTGCTGTCGACGACGCGGCTCACGCGAGATCGGCCCGGTCGACTCCACGACCGCTCAGGTCACCGTGGGCGCCGGCGTGACAGTTGCTGCCCTGCAACAGTCGGTACGCCGCGAGGGCCTGGACTTCGGCGTCGACTTCGCGGCCCGCGACTCCGCCACCATCGGCGGCCTGGTCGCGACCAACGCCGGCGGCGAGAACGTCCTGCGCTACGGCAGCACCCGGCACCAGGTCGTCGGGCTCGAGGCGGTGCTCGCCGACGGCTCGGTGATCCGCCGGCTCGACTGCCTTGCCCAAGGACAACACCGGCTATGACCTCGTCGGGCTGCTGTCCGGCTCCGAGGGCACGCTGGCCGTCATCACCGCGGTCCGGGTGCGCCTCTGGCCGTTGCTCACCAAGCGCAGCGTCGCCCTGCTGGCCCTCGACTCCACCGCCTCGGCGCTGGCCGCCCTCGCGGCGATCAAGCCGCTGCTGACGACGCTCGAGTCGGCCGAGCTGTTCCTGGCCGACGGCCTGGCGCTGGTCCGCGCCCACACCGGCCTGCCGGCCCCGATCGCCGGGCGACCACGCGGCGTACCTCCTGCTCGAGTGCGCTGACCGCGACGGACCCGAGCGACGCGCTCCTGGCCGCCCTCGAGGCCGTGAGCGAGCAGGTGCCCGGGGTCGCCGACGTCGTGCTCGGCGAGGACGGGCCGAGCCGCGAGCGGCTGTGGCGCTATCGCGAGGCCCACACCGAGTCGATCAACGCCGCCGGAGTGCCGGTCAAGCTGGATGTCGCTGTGCCGCATAGGTTCCTGGACCGCGCGCTGGGTGAGCTGCCCGACGTCGTACGCCGATCGTCCCCGGCCGCGCGGACGATCGTCTTCGGCCACCTCAACGAGGGCAACCTGCATGTCAACGTGCTCGACGCCGATGACGCGCACGCCGTCAGCGACGCCGTGCTGCGATATGTGACGTCGCTCGGCGGCAGCATCAGCGCCGAGCACGGCGTCGGGCGGGCCAAGACCGAGTGGCTGGCCCTGTCCCGCTCCCCCGCCGAGCTCGCCGCGATGCGGGCGATCAAGACCGCGTTCGACCCCGACGGGCGGCTCAACCCCGGCGTCATCTTCGCGACCTGAGGCTCAGCCCTGCTGGGCGAGCCCGACGACCTGTCCGGCCGGGTCGGCGATCAGCGCGAACGCGACGCCGGGCACGCGGGCCGGCTCCTGGACGACACTCCCGCCCAAGCGCGTGGCTTCGGCGACAGCGGCGTCGATGTCCTCGACCCCGACGAAGAACGTCACGATCGGGTCGCCGCCCTGGAGCGGGCTGATGCCGGCCGGTAGTGCGTCCGGCACACCGGTGTCGACGTAGCTGTAGCCGGGGATCGCCCCCTCCGGGAAGGTCCAGCCGAACAGCTGGCCGAAGAAGGCGCGCGTGGCGTCGGGGTCCGTCGAGCGGATCTCCGCGTGGACGATGGGGCTGGGCATGATGACCTCCGCTGGCTCGGGCAGCCCGCTGCTGCCGCTGCCAGTACGACGAACATCCGCGCCGCAAATCGACAGCGATGGCGATGGCTGTGCGACTGTGGCCGCATGGACGACCGGAGCGGCTTCGCCATCACCCGCGGTGGCCCCGAGGACATCGACGCCCTCGGACCGCTGTGGATCGGGGTGCACGCCCAGCACCAGGCCTCGATGCCCGAGCTCGCGCCGTACGTCACGGCGCAGGAGAGCTGGGCGGCGCGCCGAGCGCTCTATGCGGAGGTGTTCGCGAAGCCGGACACCGTGTTGTTGCTGGCTCGGGCCGGTGACGAGCTGGTCGGCTACGGCCTGGCCCATGTCCTGGAGACGGCGGGCACCTGGATCGCCGACACCTGGCAGCGTGGCGAGCGGGTCGGGGAGATCGAGTCACTCGCGGTCGTGCCCAGCCGCCGGGGCGAGGGCATCGGCACGGCGCTCCTCGACGTGCTGGAGGCCGAGCTCCGCGCGATCGGTGTCGAGGACCTCATCCTCGGTGTGCTCGCCGGAAACGTTGCGGCACAACGGCTCTACGCGCGTCACGGCTATCGGCCGACCTGGCTCTACATGTCCCGCGGCGCAGCCGACGAGAGCTCACCAGGTCTTGGTGACCTTTGACAGGCCACGCGGGCTGTCCGGGTCGAGACCGCGCGCGGTCGAGACCTCCAGCGAGAGCCACTGCAGGGGGATGATGTCGACGATCGGGTGCAGCTCGTCGCTGAGCCCCGTCGGCAGCGCGAAGTGGGCCGACGCCCCGGGCAGCAGGTCGCGGTCGCCGAGCAGCAGCACGTCGGCGCCGCGCTCCTCGAGCCGCTCGAGCACCGGTCGCATCGCCTGGCCTCCGACGCCGCCGGGCGCGACGGCGACGACCGGGTGGTCACGGTCCACCTGGGCGAACGGCCCGTGCATCAGGTCGGCGCCCGAAAAGGCATGGGCCGCAACGTAGCTCGTCTCCATCAGCTTCAGCGCCGCCTCGCGGGCGGTCGGGTAGTCATAGCCCCGGCCAGTGAGGACGAACTGGGTCGCGAAGCGGTAGCGGTCAGCCGCCTCGGCGATCTCGTGCCGGCGGCCGACCAGCTCGGCCGCCGCGGCGATCACGCCGTCGACCGGGGTCAGCAGCTCGCGGTCGGTCGCCTCGGCCTTGGCCCACGCCTCGACGAGGAGGTAGAGCGCCATCAGCTCGGCCGTGTAGCTCTTGGTCGCAGCCACCGCCCGCTCCACGCCGGCCCGGACGTCGATCTGCAGGTCGGCCGCGGTCGACAGCGGCGAGTCAGGCGCGTTGGTCACGGCGAGGGTCGTCGCACCGCACTCCTTGGCGACCTCGAGCGACTGCACCAGGTCGGGGCTCCCGCCCGACTGGCTGACCGCGACGAGCAGCACGTCCTTGCAGATCCGGCCGGGCGCCGTACGCCGTGAGCGAGGACGGCGAGGCGAGACCGCACGGCAGGCCACGGCGGATCTCGAGGAGGTACTTGGCGTAGAGCGCCGCATGGTCGCTGGTGCCGCGCGCCGCCAGGAGGACGAACTTCGGGCGCACCTCGCCGAGCCGCTGCGCGACGGCTCGGATCTGGCTGAAACCGTTGTCCACCAACCCTTGCAGCATGTCCGGCTGCTCGGAGATCTCTTGCGCCATCAACGGCTGCTGGCGGTTGCTCATCAAGACACCACCACGGGTCGGCCGGCGGGTGAGCCGGTGGGGATGCCGAGCTCGAGCAGGCCGAAGCCCTCGTCGACGAGCGCGACCAGGTCGAGCGTGCCGTTGCTGGCGCTCCATCGCTCGATGGCCTTGGAGAGCACCGCCGAGACGAGGGCGACCACCAGAGCGGGCCGGGCGTCGGTCGCGCGGTCGACCCCGAGCCGGTCGGCGATCTGCAGTTCGAGGTCGTCGAGGCCGACCCGGCCCTGCTGGTCGAACCGAGGCTTGAGGCACGGTGACGCATCCAGGACCCGGGCCAGCATCAGCAGTCGCACTGACTCTTCGGCGGTCAGGTCAGCCCAGGCTCGCGCGGCCGCCCGCAGCGACGTCGCGAGCGGCTCGGACAACGGGCGGGCGGCGACCCGCTCGACGAGGTCGACGACGCCGGCTCGGAGGAGGTCGACGATGACGTCCTCCTTCGTCGGGAAGTACCGGAAGAACGTGCGCGGGGAGACGTCGACGGCGGCGGCGATGTCCTCGACGGTCGTCGCGTCGTAGCCCCGCTCCATGAACAGGTCCACCGCGGCGGCGGCGAGGCCTTCGCGGGTCTGTTGCTTCTTGCGCTCGCGGAGCGTCATGGCGACCACCTTTCAGCACGAGATCATGTCACGGCCAGCGAGTGGTGACACCCTGCTGCTAATTGTCAGGGGTATGACAAAATTATCGAGTGACTGTTCTGACCGGCACCCGGACCGCAACCCGGCCCACCCAGCCGACCCGGGAGCCAACCCGCGCTCCGACCCGTGAGCGGGCCTGGGACCGACGGCCCTGGCTGCGTGAGCTGGCCCTGGTGGCCGGCCTGTACGCGACCTACGAGATCGCCCGCGCCCTGTCCCGGGACGAGCTCGCCGAGGCCGTGGCGACCGGCCGGCGACTGTTCGACTGGGAGCGGGCCTGGCACCTGGACCCCGAGCCCGCCCTCAACCACTGGCTGTCCGCGGTGACCCCGCTGGCCGTGGTCGCGGCCTTCTTCTATGCCACGTTGCACTACCTGGTCACGCCGCGCCGTGCTGGTCTGGATGTACCGCCGGCACCCGGACCACTACCGAACGGCCCGGACGACGCTGGCGATCACCTGCCTGCTGGCCCTCGTCGGCTACGCGACCTTGCCGACGGCACCGCCTCGGTTGCTCCCGGGCGCCGGGATCCACGACACCCTGGCCGGCGTACAGGCGTGGGGGTGGTGGGGTGGTGACGGCAGCGTGCCGCGTGGCCTCGGGGGCGCGACCAACCAGTTCGCCGCGATGCCCTCGCTCCACGTCGGCTGGGCGGTGTGGTCCGGCTTCCTGCTCGCGCGGTACGCCGCCCGCGCGGTCGTCCGGTGGCTCGGGGTGGTCTATCCGCTGTTGACGACCGTCGTCGTGTTGGCCACCGGCAACCACTACCTGGTCGACGCCCTCGCCGGCGCGGCCGTCGTCGCGCTGGCCGCGGCGCTGGCGCCGGCCGTGCAGCAGGTCGTGTCGCGTGCCGGCCCGTCGAGGAAGTTCGCGATCTCGGACTGACCGCAACGGGGTCGGCAGCCACCTCGCGCCGCACTTTGCTCTGGTATCAGCGCTGAACACCCCGAGCCGGAACCGTTTTCGCGTACCGGCCGACTGTGCCGGACCGCCTTTGACCCCGGATCCGAGCGATCGGGCCCACCGCAACAGTCCGCCGGTTCGCGACCGCAACGCACGCCGCGCTACCGGTCAGCGCTGATACCAGAGCAAAGCGGGTTTGGCGGTGGGTGGCGGCCGGATCGTCCTGCGACATAACGCCGGGCGGCCTGACGCGGCGTGGGCCTAGACGTCGCGGCGGAGGAAGTCCTCGTGCTCCTGACGACGCAGGACCAGCCGCGCGTTGCCACCCGACGCGAAGACCACCGGTGGCTTGACCGCGCCGTTGTAGTTGTTGGACATGGTGTGGCAGTAGGCCCCCGTCACCGGCACCGCCACCAGGTCGCCGACCTTGGGCCGGTCCAGCGGCACGTCGATGATCAGCGTGTCGCCCGACTCGCAGTGCCGGCCCACCAGGTGCACCGGGTCACCACCGCCGATGCGGTCGACCATCGTCGCCTCGAACCGCTGGCCGAAGAGCGAGACCTCCAGGTTGTCGGCCATCCCGCCGTCGACGGCCACGAACGTCGGCTGCCCCCGCTTGATCGTCGCCACGCGATACAGCGTGAACGCCGTCTCGGCCACCATGCTCCGGCCCGGTTCGATGATCAGCTGGGCCGACGACGGCAGGTGCGCCCGAGCCCCATCGGTGATCACCTTCACGTAGTCCTCGATCGACGGCGGATGGTCGGTGTAGGTGTAGCGCGACCCCAGCCCACCGCCCACGTTGTAGATCGGGAAGTCGCCCAGCCCGGCCACGAACTCGACCGACTCCGCGAACGGCCCCGGGTCGAGGATCTGCGAGCCGATGTGGACGTGCACCCCATCCAGCCGCAGCCGGTCGCTGCCCCGGAGCCGGCTGATCGCCGCCCGCGCGTCGGCCGGCTCGAGCCCGAACTTCGAGCCCGACTGCCCGGTCTGGATCGCGGCATGCGTGTCGGCCACGATCCCGGGGATGACCCGCACGAGCACCGACTGCTCACCCGCGACCAGGCGCTCGAGCCGGTCGATGTCGTCGAAGTTGTCGATCACGACGGTGCCGACCTTCGCATCCAGCGCCTGCTGGATGTCCGTGTCGGTCTTCGCGTTGCCGTGCAGGATGATCAGGCTCGGGTCGACGCCACCGGCGAGCGCCATCATCAGCTCGCCCGGCCCGGCCACGTCGACGCCGAGGCCTTCCTCGGCCATGACCCGGTAGATCGCCGTACAGGGAAAAGCCTTGGAGGCGAAGGAGACTCGGCCGTTCGGCCACCCACTCGCCATCGCCGCCGCGAAGCGACGGGCCCGGTCGCGCAGGTGGTCCTCATCCACGACGTACGCCGGGGTGCCGAACTCCTCGGCGATCGCGTCGGCCCGGCAGCCGCCGACCGTCAGATGGCCGTCGGCTCCGACGGCGACGTTGGGGGCGAACAGTCCCAGGACCTCCGGCGCCAGCACGCTCGGACGCTATCACCGCAGCCGTCGCGGACCGGGGGCGAAGGCCCTTGGGTAGGTTCGACGGATGGCTGGAGGCCGAGGGCCGATGATCCGGGTGCTGGTCGTCGACGACGAGCCGCAGATCCTGCGCGCGTTGCGGATCAACCTGGCCGCACGGCAGTACGACGTCGTCACGGCGAGCTCGGGCCAGGGCGCACTCCGAGCCGTGACCGACGAGCACCCGGACCTGATCGTCCTGGACCTCGGCCTGCCCGACCTCGACGGGGTCAGCGTCATCCGTCGGCTGCGCAGCTGGAGCAAGATCCCGATCATCGTGCTGTCCGGCCGGATGGACAGCAAGGACAAGGTCGCCGCTCTCGACGCCGGAGCGGACGACTACGTCACCAAGCCGTTCAGCGTCGACGAGCTGCTGGCTCGGGTCCGGGTCGCGACCCGGGACCGCAGCGACAGCGGCGCTCCAGAGGTCGTGCAGATCGGCCGGCACACGATCAACCTGGCCGAACACAGCATCAGCAACGAGGCCGACGAGGACGTGCACCTGACCCGCACCGAGTGGCAGCTGCTCGAGGCCGTTGTCCGGGAGCCGGGCAAGCTCGTCGGCCAGCGCTACCTGCTCGAGCAGGTGTGGGGGCCGAGCTATCGCACCGAGACGCAGTACGTGCGGCAGTACATGGCCCAGCTCCGGCGCAAGCTCGAGGACGAACCGGCCCGGCCCCGGCACCTGCTGACCGAGCCGGGCATGGGCTACCGGTTCCAGCCATGAGCCGCACCGGCACTGACCGCCCCGACCGCTCGGTCCTGGCCAACGCGATCTGGCACGCCCTGACCGGTCCGCAGTCGGGCCTCGCGATCCGCCGGCCGCGGGCTGCGCGCTATCCGGTCGACGTCACGCCGTTCGCCGGACTGTCCGACCCGGCCGACCCAGCGGCGTGGGCCGATCTCGAGCAATTGGCCGGGCCGGCCGGCGTGGTCGCGATCGCCGCTCCGCTCTCGACGGTGCCGGCCGGCTGGGCGGTCCTCAACCAGCTGCCCGTCGAGCAGATGCACGATGACCACGTCGATCTCGAGGGCCGTCGTGACCCGGACGTGATCGCGCTCGGTGTCGCGGATGTGCCCGACATGCTCGAGCTCGTCCGGCGTACCGATCCGGGGCCGTTCCTGGCCAGAACGATCGAGCTGGGCGGCTTCGTCGGGATCCGCGCCGAGGGCCGGCTGGTCGCCATGGCCGGTCGGCGGATGCACCCGCCGGGCTGGGTCGAGGTGACCGCCGTCTGCACCGACCCGGACTTCCGCGGGCTCGGCCTGGCCCGGCGCATGCTCGACGCGGTGGTCGGCGGCATCCACGCGGAGGGTGAGCGGGCCTACCTGCATGTGCTGACGTCGAACACCTCCGCGACCCGGCTCTACCGGTCGTATGGCTTCGTGCATGGCCGCGCCGTGGACATCCTCGTCGTACAGGCTCCGGAGTAGGGTGTCGGTCTAGCCACTTTTGCCCGCGTTTGGGACCCGATCAAGAGGGTCGCCCGAATACAGCAACGGGCCTGGCGCGCCGATAGGGAGGACATGGAGGCCGGAGCACGTCAGGCGATGCCTGACGCCGACATGCTCTGGTCCGGCCAGGCCGAGCTGCTGTCCGGGCTGGCCCGGCTGCTCGAGGTCGTCGGTCACATGAACGGCAGCGAGGGCCTGCGCCGAGACGCTGCAGGCGGTCGCCCAGGGCATCGTCGTGGCGACCGGCTTCGAGGCCGTCGTCATCAACTACATGCGCGCCGACGGCCTGCTGGAGATCACCACCGTCGTGGGTCCGGACGAGGTCCAGGAGGCGCTCCTCGGCAACGAGGTCGACCCGGGCGACCTGGTCCAGGAGATGGAGGTCGCCGAGCGATGGGGCCGGCTCTGCTTCCTGCGCCACGGCACGGTGCCGATCAAGGAGTACCAGTGGATCCCGGACATCCCGGTGCCCAGCGACCCCAACGGCTGGCATCCCGGTGATGACCTGCTGGTCCCGCTCTACTCCAGCGGGCGCGAGCTGATCGGGATCGTGTCGGTCGACATGCCGGCCAACGGGATGCTCCCCGACGCCAACCAGCGGCAGCTGCTCGAGATGCTGGCGATGCAGGCCGAGATCGCGATCAACAACGCCCGGCTGACCCAACGGCTGCAGGCCAGCGAGGCTTCGCTGCGGTTGGCGTTCGACGCCGCGGCTGTGGGGATGGCGCTGGTCAGCCTCGACCCCCGTACGCCGCTGCACATCCTGCGCGGCAATGCCGCTCTGGCCGCCATCGCCGACGACCTGGGCCGCGGACCGCTGACCGGCCTGAGCGACCTGCTCGACTCCGACGACGAGGACCGCGACGGCCGGACCTGGTTGCCCTCGTTGACCTTGGGCACCGGCGCACGGGTCCAGAAGCGGGTGACCCTCGAGCGCGACGAGCGCTGGCTGGAGATCTCCGGGTCGCTGTTGCCCTTGCACAGCACCGAGTCGCCGCAGGCGATCCTGCAGATCGAGGACATCACGGCCCGGCGGCAGGAGGAGCTCGAGGCCCGCCTCGCCGCGGCTCGGGACCAGCTCACCGGGCTGAGCAACCGGACCGAGCTCATGCACCGGCTGGCTGCTCTGTGCCAGTCCAGCAGCGAGACGCAGACGGCCGGCGCCGTACTGTTCTGCGACCTCAACGGGTTCAAGAACGTCAACGACACCTACGGGCACCTCGCCGGTGACGCGGTGCTCGTCGCCTGTGCGTCCCGGTTGTCGGCGCTGGTCCGCGGCAGTGACCGGGCCTACCGCGTCGGCGGCGACGAGTTCGTCATCCTGTTGAGCAGCATCACGCCGTGGGCGTTGGAGTCCGTCGTGCAGCGGATCCGCTCCAGCATCTCGGCGCCGCTGAGCTATGACAACCAGCTGCTGCAGGTCACGATCAGCGTCGGCTGGGCGATGGTCGACGGACGCACTCAGGACGTGGCGCGGATCCTCGCGGCCGCGGACGCCGCGATGTACGCCGACAAGCGAGCCGGTCGCCAGACCCAGACCCGGCTGCCCGCACAGCACACCCCCCGCCCGCACTGAGCGCGACTGACTGGCGGCGGCTCACTGGCGGCAGCTCACTGGCGGCGGCTGTCCGGGTCGACCTCGGCGAAGCGCAGGAAGTCGGCGATCTGGTAGTTGCTGCCCGCGGCCCCCAGATGCGGCAGCCAGCCGGGCTGCTGGCTGAGGTAGCTGGTCGGGTCGGCCAACATCAGTCCGAGCATGACCTCCGCGACGATCCGGCCGCCCACCGGACCGAGGAACTCACCGGCGTTGACGAGCTGCGCCTCCCGCAGGACGTAGAGCCACAACGGCGTTGACCGGTCGAGGCCCAGGCCATAGCCGGCGAGGTCCGAGAAGTCGTTGCGCCCCAACACCTCGGCCCCGATGTGGCGCGCGACCGCCTGGCCGGACGGGAGCGACCAGGTGAGGTGTCGCAGCAGCGTCCGCTGCGGCAGCGCGATCGGGCCGGGCGCGCCCGGCACGTGGGCGATCGCGCTGGTCGGGAGCGCGAACAGTGGCGTCGACAGGACGGTGTCGATGAGCTTGTTCGGACGCGTGTCCGCGGTGTGGGCGCCGCCGAAGTCGAAGAACGTCTGCCACCCGACGAACCGCCTGGCCGAACGGAACCCACCACGGAGGTCGCCCGGGTCCGACGTCGGGTTCTGCCCGTCCGGCACCACGACCCGAGAGTCGAAGATCAGCCCGAAGAACGGCGAACCGTTGTCACCGGCGAGGTTCGCCCGGTACGACGGCCGGACCATGCTGTGCCCGAACCGGTAGGCCGCGCCGGAGAACTCGACCGGGATGTAGGCCTGCCGGTCGCGAGCGAAGTACTTCGGGCCGCGCGCGAGGAGCAGGTCCATGAGCGGCTGCCCCACGAAGTTGGGCAGCACCCGGTTGACCACCAACCATTGGTAGTGCCAGGTCATCTCGCGCCGAGCAGCGAGGTAGGTCTCCATCGGGTCGGCGCCGGCGACCTGCACCGCGTCGACCGCGTTGTTGTGGAACTTCAGGAAGGCCGCGTGCAGACCGGAGACGATCAGGTTGCTGTCGTTGCGGATGTCGCTGATCACGGCAGAGCCGTCGGCCCGCCGCGGCAGGTCCTCGAACTGACCGCCGGACTCGACCCGCAGCTTGATCGGGTGGGCCGGGTCATAGAGCTCCGGCTGGATGACCGGCCCGCCGCCGTACACGCTGTCGAGGTCGAACCGCGCGGTGCGCCCGTTGGGTGAGGTGGTGGGTTCGGTTGCGACACCTAGCTTCGAGGTCGCGTCGAAGGTTAGGTCGTGGTCGATGAACTGGCCGATGAAGGTCATCCCGGCGGTGTCCCGGGGGTTGTTCTTGTTGACCAGGCTGAGGTTGGGGTCGGTGATCAGGAGGACGGGTCCGCCGCCGGCGCCGAAGAGGTTGTCCTGCGCGTCAAGCGGGCCGCCGGGTGCGGCATGGGCCAGCAGGGCCGCGCGGAGCTGCGGGGTGTTCGTGGCGAACGGCGGCAGGTCGAACATCCGCCCGAAGGTCGCCGATGGCGTCGACCCGCCATGACCCATCGGGCAGCCGCCACTCGACTGGACCAGGCCAGCGCTCGAGCTGGCCCGAGCGACCGGGGCGGTTGCCACACTGGCGATCCCGGCGACGGCAGCGGCACCGAGGCCGGTGCCGCCGGCCCGCAGCAGGCTGCGCCGGCTGACCGAGCCAGGTGCGGCTGAGTTGTTCTGGTCCATCGTGATCGGGTCCCTCCGGCAGCGCAGCGGTCAGTCGGCGCAGACAGGAGGCGGCGAGGTCCGGCTTTGATGCATCGGACACCGGCGGCCGCGCGCCGAGCCGTCAGATGGCTGGCCCACCGCAGAAGCCGACCGGGCCGACACAGATGACGTGGGCGCCGAGCGGCTTGGCCGACTGGAGCCGGGCGAGGAGTCCCTGCGCCTCGCGTTGTGACGGCAGGTCGCCGACCACGATGACCGAACCCGCCTGGTACGCCGGGTAGACCAACCGGCCGTCGACGCTGTGGAGGTTGACCTGGCCCGAGGGCCGCGTCACCGTCAAGGTCCGGGTCGATGGGGGGTGCGCCAGGGCGACGGCCCAGAACGAGTGCGGCGCCACGAACGGTGGCTTCTTCTTCTGGGCCGAGATGAGCTGGCCGACGAAGAGGATCGACACGAGGCAGAGGCCGATGATCGCGAACTGCAACGGCTTGTTCCGCTTCTTGCCCTTGCGCAGCGCGGAGCGCGGGATAGCCCGGACGACTCGGCTGGGCCGGCGCCAGGTCTTCCTGACCTTCACGTCGTACGTCGTCCGGAACAGCGGCCGGGTCGGTGGACCGGTCACGCTCCCCCTTGAGCCGGCGGGCACGCTGGCCTGGCCGTGGCGGTTGAGCCCGGTGCGCCAGATGCGCCGCGTGACCCGGACCCGCTGTCCTGGCTTCAGTCGCGTCACCGCTCCATCATGACGCGACGGGACGCGCGAACCGGCCCGACCCCGATGAATGGGGACGAGCCGGTTGCGCCGCGGCACGTGAGCTACGGCGTGACGAGCAGGGCCTCGCCGACGACATGCGAAGCGTCGAAGGGCGCAGCGGCGTTGCCGATGAGGCGAGCCTGCGGCTGCATGATGTCGCCGACCCGACCAGCGGTCGCTGCGCCGGGAACGGTGAAGCTGAAGGTGTTCAGGCCGGGAGCCGGCCAGTTGGCATCGCCGTAGTTGCCGGTGATGTTCTGCGTGTCCACCAGCGCCGGGTTGGTGGTGTCGGTGACGGTCATCCGGACCGCGTACTTGCCACCGGTGCCGTGCAGCGCTGCGCCGACCTCGGCGCGCACCTTGAAGGCGATGTTGCTGCCGGCGGCGAAGTCCTGGTCGTTGGTCTCGACCGCGAGGACGTTGACGTCGTTCTGGGCAATAGCCATGGTGATGCTCTTTCCTGATGGGGGTTTTTTCTGGATAACCGGCTGGTGGCCGGGACCGCTAGAGGGTCGGCGTTAAGAGACGGCAAAGTCTGGCGGTGATACCCACGGTCGACTCGCCGACGACCGCTGAGCGTCCTAGGGTCGAGCGTCCGACGCTGGGTCCGAGCGAAGGTGGGAGCAGTCGATGAGCACCAACCGGGCGGCGATCCGGTCCGAGCTGCGTCACGACGTCCCTCGCCTGTTGGCCGGCGCCGTCCTCGTCTACCTGCTTCTCGCGGGCACCGGACTGCTCGTCAACCGCGTGCTGAGCCACGGCGCGTTCGGCCGGTGGGACCGTGGCGTGAGCCGCTGGTTCTACGAGCACCGGACGCCGACCCTCAACACGCTGACCCACATCGGCAGCATGCTGTCGGACACGAACACGGCCATCGCCGTGACGGCCGTTCTCGTTGTGGGACTGCGGATCTGGCGCGGCCGATGGCGCGAGTCCGCGTGATCCTGCTCTGCATCGTGGGCGAGCTGACCATCTTCCTCGGGGTCACCTCGACCGTGCATCGCAAGCGCCCGACGCGTGCCGCACCTCGACCCGGCGCCGCCGACGTCGAGCTTCCCGTCCGGTCACACCGGCGCCGCGGTCGCGCTCTACGTCGGGCTGGCCGTGACGCTGCTGATCGTCACGCGGGACAGCCGACATCGAGTCGGCCTTCGTCCTCGCCGCGGCGCCTGCTCTGCGTCGTACCGCTCATCGTCGCCACCTCGCGGGTCTACCGCGGCATGCACTTCGCCACCGACGTCACCGCCGGCGCGCTGGCCGGCGGCCTGTGGATGGTGATCGTCATCCGAACCCTGCTTGGACAGCGGGCCGAGCGACGGCAGCGCCATCGTGGCGGCCGGCATGACCCAGACGCGCAGTCCGAGGCCGTCGCAGACCGCCCGGGCGCGCTGGCCGCAGCCCGAGCCACCTCGCGGCCGTGGCCGTGCCGGAGTGGCGTGGCGCGGTGCTGCTCGGGCTGGCGGTGCGTCACGGGCCGACCGGCTTCGACGCGCTGGTTGCACGACCTGGTCGATCCGCCACCGCGGCGACCACCACGCGCTGGCGCGGACCCTGACCCAGGCCGGCTCGACCCGGATCGTCTGGCCGGTCGTGATCGTGGCGTCCCTGCTGTTCCCGCGTTCCCGCGGCTGGCGTCGGGTCGCGACCACGCTGGCCTTCGGAGGCGCGGCCGCGCTGGCCATCGGCGTACGGCTCTGGCTGAGCGACTGGTTCGACCGGCCCGCGCCCGCCGATGGCCGACTGGGCCGGCACGGCTGGCGGACATCGCCTACCCGTCCGGCCACACCTCGGCGGCGACGATCGGCGCGGGCGCGTTGGGCTGGGCCTTGGTGCGTCACCTGGACCGCCGCTGGGCCCGCATCGCGGTCTGGGTCGGCGGTCGTGGCTCTATGCCGGCATGGTCGGCTGGACCCGGATCTGGCTCGGCGTGCACTGGCCGCTCGACGTTGTTGGCGGCTGGCTGTTCGGCACCGGCTGGATGTCGCGGCATGGCCGCTGGCGCATCTGGTGTCGAGCGGCGGTTCTCGCCGTGCGCGCTGATGAGCGCGGACCGGACCGCCGGTTCCTCGGCGGCTCGTCCTCGGACCGATGCTCCGGTACGTCGGCGACACGACCGCCACGTCTGGGTCGAGACCGACCGGCCGACCGTGGTCGAGGTGCTCGGGCATCGCGAGCCGACCTTCGCCGTCCTCGGTCACCACTACGCGCTGGTCCTGATCGAGGGCCTCGAGCCGGCGACCACAACGCCGTACGACGTCCGGCTCGACGGCCATCCGGTCTGGCCACCGGACGACGGCCGACCGCCGCCAGCCATCCGGACCCGCGAGGGCGAGCGGCAGAGCCGGTTGGTCTTCGGGTCCTGCCGGGTCGCAGCGCCGGCCGAGCCGCCGTACACGCTGCTGCCGGCCGAGCATCCGCAAGGGCGTCGGCATCGACGCGCTGTGGGCCTACGCCAAGGAGCTGCAGGCCGGGCGGGCCGAGTGGCCGGACGGCCTGGTCCTGATCGGCGACCAGGTCTACGTCGACGACGTCTCGCCGGAGACCGCGCAGTTCATCCGCAGCCGCCGCGACGTGTCGAAGCCCCCGGGCGAGGACGATCGCGGACTTCGAGGAGTACACCCGGCTCTATCGCGAGTCCTGGTCCGACCCGGAGATCCGCTGGCTGCTCTCGACCGTGCCGTCGACGATGATCTTCGACGACCACGAGGTCAGCGACGACTGGAACATCTCGCAGGCCTGGGTCGAGGAGATGCGTGCGCTGCCTTGGTGGGACGACCGGATCACCGCGGCCTTCATGTCCTACTGGCTCTACCAGCACCTGGGCAACCTGGCTCCGCCGGACCTCGCCGACGAGGCGATGCTCCGGCTGGTCCGCGCGGACGCCAAGGAGGGCAACGACTCTGGCCCGCGGCTGCGCGAGTTCGCTCGGCACTGCGACCGCGAGTCGGCGGCGAGCCGGTGGGCCTACCACCGCGACTTCGGCCGGTCCCGGCTGCTGGTCATCGACTCCCGCGCCGCCCGGGTCCTCGCCGACGGTCATCGGCAGATGGTCGATGACGAGGAGTGGCAATGGATCCGGGACAAGGCGACCGGCTCGTTCGACCACCTGATCATCGCGACGACCCTGCCCGCCTTCCTGCCGCACGGGATCCACCACATGGAGGCGTGGAACGAGGCCATGTGCGACGGCCGTTGGGGCTCAGATCGTCGCGTGGCTCGGTGAGCGCATGCGGCGAGCCTGCGACCTCGAGCACTGGGCGACCTTCCACGACTCGTTCGAGCAGCTGGTCGAGCTGCTCCGCGAGATCAGCAGCGGCGGCGGCGGGGAACCACCGGCGACCATCACCATCCTCGGCGGCGACGTGCACACGACGTACGCCGTGGAGGTCGACCTCGGCCCGGACCACGGCGAAAGCAAGGTCTACCAGCTGGTGTGCTCGCCCTTCCGCAACCCGATGGGGACCTGGCGGCGGCGAATGGTCAGGTTGGCCGGAGGTCGTTGGGCGGCAAGGATTTTCGGCGCGTTGGCCCGCGCCGGTCGAGTGCCCCAGATGGACGTCCAGTGGGACTACCTGTCCCCACGGACGTTCACCAACACGATCGGCGAGCTGCGTCTCGACGGGCGGTCGGCGCGGGTCACCCTGCGCCGGTCGAAGCGACAGGAAGAGCCGGGCAGCTGGCTCAAGGTTGTCGCGGAACACTCGTTGACCGATCTCGATGCCTAGGCAGCGCCGGAACAGGTCCGTAGGGTCGCCACTGTGAGCGGCTTCGACATTTGGCGGTCGGCGCATCTGGCCAGCGCCCGCGAAGCCTGGGACGTCTCGCCGGCCCTCATCGTCGTCACGGTGGGGCCTGAGCATCGCGTGGCCTACCAGAACCCCGCCTCCGAGCGGCTGTTCGGCTCCCGCCCGATCGGCAGCGATGTCGCCACGGCCTTTCCCGAGATGAGTGAGCAGGGCCGAACGACTCTGGACCTGGTGATCGGCGGGTCCGGTGCGGTCGCCGAGCCGATCCCACGGCCGGGGGTGTTGGGCGCCGCTGGGGAGGAGATCCAGCTCACCTACGTGTTCGCCCCGCTGGCCGAGCCGGACGAGCCGCCGTGGGGTGTCCTCCTCACCGCGATCGACGTCACGGCGGAGGTGAAGGCGCAGCGGGCTGCTCTGCAGTCGGAGCTCCTCATCGACCTGTCCGAGGCGATGAATGACGCGGCCGACCCGAACGACGCCCTGCGGGTGCTGACGCGGACCTTGGTGCCCGCCGTCGCCGACATCGCCGCCGTCTTCGTGACGAGCCTCGACCGCGACATCGCCGGCGCGGCAGGCACTTCGGGTGTTCCCCGGCCCCGGGCCGTGCCCAGCGCGATGAGCATCAGCACGCACCTCCTGGAGACCGTGGGGTTGCCGCCCCAGGGATCATCGGAGTCGCAGCCCTCTCCATGGGAGGCATCACTGGCCGCCGGTCGCTCGGTCCTGATCGACATCGCCGGTGGCGACCTCGCCGACCAGAGCGACGACGTCGTCCGGACCTGGCTCAACCAGGCCCGGGCGCAGAACATGGCCGTGCTTCCCTTGTCACTCGCCGGCCAGCTGGCCGGCGCGGTCGTCCTGGTCACCGCCGAGCCCCGGCCGCCGTACGGCGCGGCGGACCTCCCCTTCCTGGAGCTGGTGGCCGCGCGGGCCGGGTCGGCAGTCAGTCACGTCCGGGCGTTCCGGCAGCAGTGGCAGATCGCACTCGACCTCCAAACCGCCTTGCTACCAGACCTTCCCGTCGCCCGGCCGGGTCTGGACGTCGCCGCACGGTACGTCGCCGGCAGCACCGGGGTCGAGATCGGCGGCGACTGGTGGGACGTCCACCACCTGGGCGAGGACCATGTTGGGGTCGGGCTCGGCGACGTCTCGGGTCGTGGCGTGCCGGCCGCCATCGTCATGGGGCAGGCCCGCGCCGCGATGCGCGCCGCCGCTATGGCCGAGCTCTCGCCGGCCGCGATCCTCACCCTTCTCGACGCCCAGCTCGCCGACCTGATGGACGCTCCAGCGCGGCCGGGAAGCACCGCCGTCCCGCCGCGTTTCGCGACGTGCGTCTATGCCGACATCGACCTGCGGTCGGGGACGGTCCGGCTGGCCAACGCCGGACATCCGCCACTGGTCATGCGCACTCCGGACGGCGACGTCCTCCGGGTCCACGCGCCACCCGGACCGCCGCTGGGTGTGCGGGCCGCGAACTATGAGGAGATCGTGGTGAGCTTCCCGCCGGGTGCCGTTCTGGTCGGCTTCACCGACGGCCTGATCGAGACCCGCGGCTCGAGCCTCGAGTCCGGCCTGCTGCAGGTCGACGACTACCTCCGTGACCTGCAGACAACCGACGTCGACGTCATCGCCGACGGGCTGCTCGAGCTGATGAACCGGTCCCGTGAGCTCCACGACGACATCGCCCTGGTGGTGCTGCATCACTGCGAGCCCGACAGATCGTGAGACGGCGAAGCGCTCCGAGTGGCGGCCCGACCGGACCTGGGTGAGGCTTCGCGGATCAGCTCAGCGACTCGATCGGGGACAAACGACATGGCAACGGACGCAATCGTCTTGTTGAAGGACGACCACAAGCGGATGCGCAAGCTGTTCCGTGACTTCGAGGCCGCCGGCGACACGGCGTACGCGACGAAGGACCGCATCGCCAAGAAGGTCCTCGAAGAACTGACTGTCCACACGTACATCGAGAACGAGTGCATGTACCCGCAGACGCGCGAGCTCATGCCGGCCCTCGAGGACGACATCCTGGAGTCCTACGAGGAGCACCATGTCGCCGACGTCCTCTGTATGGAGCTCTCGACCATGAAGGCCAAGGACGAGCGCTTCACGGCCAAGATGACGGTGCTCATCGAGAACGTCGAGCATCACATGAAAGAGGAAGAGGACGACTGGTTCCCGAAGGTGCGAGCCGGTCTGGGCCGAAAGCGACTGCAGGACATGGGCGCCGAGATGCTGGAGATGAAGAAGTCGGCACCCCGCAAGCCCAGCCAGCCCAGCGCCCTCAAGAAGGCGCTGGACGCCCTGATCGCCTAGGCCGCTCCGGCGGTGACGATCGGCAGGTCGTAGGCCCTACGGATGCTCGACGAGGTGTCGCGTAGGTCAGCGCCATAGACGTGCAGCGAGATCGCCGTCCCAGTGCTGGCGTTGCGGACGAGGTGGATGTCGCCGGGCGGCAGCAGGCCGTCCACCGAGCCGGTCGGGCTCGAGCGGTGCTCGTCCTCGACCAGGTAGGCGTCGTCGACGAGCCGGTAGCGCACCTCGGCCTCCTCGCCCTGGTGCACGCCGACGACACACCACGACAGGTGGTCATGGATCGGCGTGGCCTGTCCGGGTAGCCAGACCAAGGCGACGAGGGAGAAGGCTCCGTCGTCCGCGACGTGCAGCAGGTGCTGCCGGTATCGCGTCGGGTCGCCGGCGCGCTGGTCCTCGGTGAGCAGGTCCGTGCGGTGGATGTGCCACCGCAACGCCTGCGTCACGACGTCGACGATGGCCCAGGAATCGCGGTCGTCGTAGCGACGCACGGCTGTGTCCAGATCTCCGATGAGCTCAGACAGAGCCGACTCGGAGCGGGTGTGGGTCGTGCTGGTCATGGTGACTCTCCTTGGTGTCACCTCTTTCCACGACAGCGGACGGCGGTTTGTTCAAGGAGACGTTGGGTCTTAGCTGGCTACCGCCGGGTAGGCGACGGGCTCCGGTTCTGGTTGGCGTCAACGGCCCGAATACCCATCTGCACGTTGTCCTTCGAGATGTCGAGCGTGACCGTGGTGACGTTGCCGACCGGGATCGCTTGGGTCCAGTCCTCCGCCGTTGTCTCCCGTAGGACCACCTCATAGCCGGTCAGGTTGGTCTCCGGGTTGGCATCCCAGGTGAGCGTCGTCAGGTTCGTGCCGGAGAGAGTGCCGGGCGGCGCTGTGTGGATCTGCGCGTTCTTCGGGCTGCTCGGCGACGTGCCAGCCCCCACAGGGCGGCCGCGTTGACCCTGGTCACTCGGGCGATGTAGTCGAAGTCCACGAAGTCGATCAGGTCACCGAACTGCACGCCGTCGACGACCTGGACGTTCTGGTGCTCGTGGTTGAAGTTCTCCCGCGGCTCGGTGAGCCTGGCGGCCGGGTAGCCCAGGGACTCGAAGGACACGTGGTCGCTGGCGCGCAGGAACCGGTCGCGGCGCCAGATCGTCCGGATGTTCATCCCGGTGAGGCCGGAGGGTGCGACCGACTTGACGAATCGGCCGAGCTGGCGCGACAACCCGTCGTTCTCACCGCCTGCGCTCTGCAGGATCGCGATCTGGCTCGTGGACACGTTGCTCGGGATGCCCTCCAGGAACAGCCGCACCGTGAAGGGGTCGGGCTTGGTGCCGTCGAACGCCCGGCTGGCTCCGACGATGTCGTTGCTGAACATCCCCTGGATGTCGGTGCCGGCCGCTTTGAACGAGTTGGCCATGAAGGCCGAGCCGTAGAGGCCCTGCTCCTCGCCGGCGACGGTGGCGAACACGATCGTCCCCGGGAACTGGTGGGTGGCGAAGACCCGGGCGAGCTCGAGGACGCAGGCAACGCCGGAGCCGTCATCATCGGCACCTGGCGCGTCGCTGACGAAGTCCATGACGTCGGTCACTCGCGAGTCCAAGTGCCCGGTGACGACGTAAACCCTTTCGGGCGAAGCGGTTCCGTGCAGCGTGGCAATCACGTTGGTGATCGTGGTCGGGACCGGGATCCGGCTCGAGACTGGCTGCGTGAACGTCTGCTGCGCCACCGTCATGTTGCCGCCGGACGTGGCCGCGATGGCGTTCATCTGGTCGAACACCCAGTGCGGTGGCCGCGCCGATGCCACGGACCGGGTCGGTCTGGCTGGACAGAGTGTGTCTGGTGCCGAACTGGGTCAGCCGCAGGATCGTGGCCCCGATCCGATCGGGGTCGACCTGTTTCACCAGCTTGCGCAGCGCTGGGTCGACCTTGGCCTTGGGGATTGCTCCAAGGCCGGTGGGGGCGGCGAGGGCGGCGCTGGCCGGCAGGACGATCGGGGCGGCGACAGCGGTGGCGGCCGAGGCGGCCGAAACAGAGAGGAAGGTACGACGGCTGGGACCCTTGGGCCCCGTTGCAGAGGCGTTCTCCATGCTTCGAACCAAGAACTCTTGTGCGCAGTTGTCAAGGGCAGGCGGATGAACAGCGGCCGACCGCAGCGGCTAGCCACTCTCCCGGCTCGCTGCGCTAGCCTGACTCGGGTAGTTTAGATTTCAATGAACTGACCCGCCTGCCGGCGATCTCGAAAGAAGGCACCCAGCCATGACCAGAGCACTCGCCATCGCCGCCCGCGAGGACGCGCCCGCCGTACAGGACCTTCCGAGTGGCGGTCCGTCCGCGGGGCCTGACGCGGGCCAGGTCCGGGTCACGGTCGAGGCCGCGTCGA
>CAWCEI010000001.1:0-5176 GCA_963794535.1 uncultured Actinomycetota bacterium | reverse complement strand
CCGGCGTGGGGACCCGGGTCTGGGTCTCCGCCGGCTCGACCACCATCAACGCCAACTGCCAGTGCGCCGTCTACACCGGCCACCGGGGCATCAACCCGGCGCTGGAACTGGTCGCATCACTGGTCGGCATCGCGGCGTACGCCGCCTTCGTGCCCATCGTGTTAGGCCTGTCCAACGCCCAGGAGGACCTGGTCACCCGCCTTCGCGGCGGTGGGCCCATCCCCTACCGAGCCAACGGCCCGTTTCGCTCAGCCCCGGTTGCGCAGGATGGTCTCCGCGGCGGCCGCCGCCGCTAGAAGGGCGGCATCGGACCAGCGGGGCCCGATCAGCTGCAGCCCGACCGGCATCCCGTCACGTCCCGGCCCGATCGGGATCGACACGGCCGGCAGCCCGGCCAGGTTGGCCGGCAGGGCGAGGGCACACCAGGCGTCGAACGTCTCCGGAACCGCTTGCCCGTCAACAGTTTCCGGCGCCATCCGATCGGCCGAGAAGGCCACGACGGGCATCGTCGGCGTGAGCAATACGTCGTACGACGAGAAGAAGCCGGCCCAGGTCGCGGTGAACCGCGCCCGCGCGTCCTGGGCGTCAAGATAGTCGCGGGCGCTCGCACCCGCACCGGCCCGGATGATGGCGGCGGCGTCCGGCCCGACCAGGTCGGGTGAGCCCTCCAACAGCGGGCCTTCGGAGGCGTAGCCCTCCGGAAGGGCGATGGCGTCCCAGAGCGGGCCCGGGTCGATCGGCTCGGGCTGCGCCTCCTCGATCGATGCGCCGGCCGCGCGGAGGGCGGCGACGGCGGCACGGAACGACTGCCGCACATCCGGGTCGACCGCAGCGAAACCCAGGTCCTCGGAGGACGCGATACGCAGACCAGTCAGGCTCGGGTTCGCAAGCGCCGCAAGGTAGTTGGTGGCCGGCGACGGGTAGGAGAGCGGGTCGGCGCTGGACGGACCGGCCATGACCGACAGGGCGAGGGCAAGGTCGCGCGTCGAGGAGGCGATCGGACCGGTCACCGAGATGCTCGGCCACCCCCGGAAGCCCGGGAGCTTGGGCACCAGCCCGAAAGTCGGTTTGATGCCATAGACACCACAGAAGGCCGACGGGATTCGGATCGAGCCGCCCCCATCCGTGCCGACGGCCAACGGCACCATCCCCGCCGCCACCGACGCCGCCGCTCCCCCGCTCGACCCGCCGGTGGTCCGGGTCGGGTCGTGCGGGTTGCGGGAGACGCCGTAGACCTCGTTGAAAGTCGTTCCGCGATAGCAGAACTCGGGGTTGTTGGTCTTGCCCACGACCACGGCCCCCGCCGCAACCAGCCGGCTGACACACACGCAGTCCACGTCCGGCACGAAGTCGGCCAGCGCACGCGAGCCGTTGGTCGACGGCCAGCCGGCCAGCCACACGTGATCCTTGACCGAGATCGGTACGCCGGCCAGCGGTCCCGTGCGGACGCCGCGGTCGACCTCCTCTGCCGCGGCCAGCGCGACGTCGTCTCGCACCACCGTGAAGGCGTTGAGCTCGTCGTCGCTCGCCCCGATCGCCTCCAGTGCCGACCGGACCGTCTCCGTGGCCGACTGCCGGCCCGCCGCGATGGCCTGCGCCGTCGCCCACGCGTCCATCAGGGCAGCTCGTGCTGCGCAGCGGCGGTCTCCAGCTCGGCCTTCTCCTCCTCGGCCACGACCGTCTCCGCCGCGACGTCGATCGAGCGGCTGAAGACGAAGTAGAGGATCGCCGACACCGGCAATCCGATGAACAGGGAGATGTCCGCACCGTCAAGCTTCTTGGCGATGAAGCCGGTGAACAGGGTGCCGACCGAGAAGAACGGGATCATCACCACGAACCCGATCAGGTACGCCGCGATGCCACGCCAGCCCCAACGGCCATACATGCCATCGGGTTTGAAGATCTCGGCGATCGCGTAGTGACCCTTGCGGACGATGTAGTAGTCGACCAGGTTCACCGCAGTCCACGGGATGAACAAGTAGAGGATCAACAGCAGGAAGTTGTTGAAGTTGGCGAGGAAGTTGTCCGTCGCGAGCAGGGCACCGATGGTCGACAGGACGGCAGTGATCCCGATCGTGATGGCCCGCACGGACATCGTCGGTTTGACCCGGCTGAACGAGTCGATCGCGCTGATCAAGGTGAGCGAACCGCCGTACATGTTCAACGCCGTCACCGAGATCAGGCCCAGCGCGGACAGGATCAGGACGATGGAGCCGAAGCCGTCGAAGAGCTTGTTCGCGGCGTCGTTGATCGAGCCGATCGTGGTGAAGTCCTTGCCGGCCCAGGCTCCGAGGAGCGCGCCGAGAACCATCAACCAGCCGCCGCCGATGGCCGAGCCCCAGTAGGTCCAGTAGAAGGTCTTGCGCACCGTGACGTCCGGCGGCAGGTAGCGCGAGTAGTCGGAAACGTAGATGGCCCAGCTGATCTGGTAGCCGGCAACGACGCCGAACTGGCCGAGGAACGGCGTCCACTTGAAGTCGCTCAACGACCACGAGCCAGCCGGGTAGTGCAGCTTGAACAGCACGACCAGCGTGAAGACGCCGAAGATGACCAGCATCGCGTAGGTCAGGTAGCGCTCGGCCTTATGGATCAGGTCGTAGCCGATCAGCGCGATCACGAACGCGACGATCGTCACGATGACGACCCACATCTTGGTCGGGCCGTGGACGACCTTGTTCATCGACTGGCCGGCCAGGATCGTGTTGAAGATGTTGAACCCGGCGTACTGGAGATAGGCGAACAACCACACCAGCAAGGCGCCGAGATAGCCGAACTGTGGTCGCGACTGGATCATTTGCGGCAGCCCGAGCTGTGGGCCTTGCGCCGAGTGGAACGCCATGAACAACGTCCCGAGCAACACCCCGGCGATGACGGCGATCAGTGACCAGATCAGGTTGCCGCCGTCGTAGAAGCTGATCAGTCCCACTGCGAGAGTGGCGATCTGGGCGTTGGACATGAACCACAGGGGGCCGAGGTGCCACAGCTTGCCGTGCCGCTCGTTCAGCGGCACGTAGTCGATCGAGCGAACCTCGACGCCGGCGATGCGCGGCTGCGATGTGGTGGACATGACCGCAGTCTGTCGGTGAGAGAGTCAACACAACACCCCGAAACCGCTTGACGATTCCTTTACCAATCGCCTCGGCCGAGACGTAACGTGAGTCGAAATCGCTTGTCGGACAACGCCTTTCGGCCATCGATCGTTATCGCGTCGTGACCTGGAGCGGTGGAACCCGAGCCGGGACTGTCGGTGGCTTCGTCTAGGTTCGGGGTATGTCCAGCCCAGGGCGCCGGTCGTCGGCCGGCGGCGCCAGCGAGCGTTCGCCGCGCTGTTCGCTGCCCTGGACGAGGTGGCTGGGGTGGCGTGGTGGCGGCTGTCCGAGACCGAGCTGGCCGCGGCGGCCGCGTTCGGTGCATCGGGCCGAGTCGCGGTGCGCGGCCGGCCGGGGTCGCGGTCCTGGGCGAGGCGGTCGAGCGGGGGGCGCCGGACTCGTGCGGGCACCGGGACGGGGCGCGGTGGTTGCGGGCGCTGGTCCCGGTGACCCCGGCGGCGGCCAAGGCCAGGGCCGTGCTGGCGGCCGCGTTCGGCACCGCGGCCCGGCCCGCCGGAGCTGGCCCCGACGGCGCAGGCGTTCACCGCCGGGGACATCAGCGTCGGACATGCCGGGGTGGTGGTCCGGACCATGGCCGCGGTGGCCGAGATCCCGGACATCGACGACGCGACCACGACCGAGGGCCAGACGCTGTTGCTCCAGGCGGCGCTGGTGGTGGACCCGGCCCAGCTCGGCCGGGCCGGGCAACGCCTGACCGCACCGCCTGGACCCCGACGCCGCCGAACGGCTGGCCCGGGATGAAGACCGCCCAACACGGCGCCCGGGAGGCCTACCTGTTCCAGGAGTCCACCGGGATGTGGCAGCTGTCGGGCCCGCTCCCGCCGGTGACCGGCGCCGCCCTGATGGCCGCCCTGGACCCGCTGGCCGGCCCGGAGCCGGCCACGGACGGCACCCCCGACCCCCGGTCCCACCGGCAGTCCGGCCCGCCGACGCCCTCGGCACCCTGGCCGAAACCTGTCCCTGGCCGCCCGGGCCGGCGCAGCCCGGCGGGCTACCGCGCCGGGCCGGGGCCACCACCCGGATGATCGTCACCGCCGACCTGGCCACCCTGACCGCCGACCTCACCGCCAGACCGGCACGGAGGCCGGCGGCCGGCGTTCGGGCTGCTGGAGACCGGCGAACCCGGCGGGTGGGAGATCTCCCCGCTGACCACCCAGGTCCTGGCCTGCGGCGCCGAAGTCGTCCCGATGCTCCTGGACGACGCAGACCGGTCGGCCGTTGGATGTGGGCCGGACCCGGTACCCGTTCCCCCCGGCCCATCCGCCGAGCCATCGAGGCCCGCGACCAGCACTGCACCTTCGCCACCTGCACCGCCAAACCCGCCTGGTGCCACACCCACCACCTGATCCCTACCGGCCGGCGGGCGACCAGCGAAGCCAACGGCGCCCTGCTCTGCGGCTACCACCACCGCTTCATCCACGCCCACGGCTGGACCGGCCGCCTCATCGACGGACACGTCCACTGGCAGCCACCCAGCCCCCTGACCACCCCGACGACCACGAAGACGACTGGCAGAGCAACGCCCACCTCCAAGCCTTCGAACGCGCCCTACACGACCTCGCCCGCCGCTGGCACACCCGCACCCACCCACCACCCGACACCGGATAACCCCGGACTATCGGGGCCCCAATGCGCCCACCTTGGGTGGGTCACTTGAGGCCCGGATCCCAGCGCGGGGGCCACCGCCACGATCCCAGGGGTGGACTAGTGTCCGGCTCATCATCACCCTCCAGAGAGCAGGCCGCTCATGTGGGCACAGCTGATCAAGATGTCGCTGAAGCCGGGGCACGAGCAGGATCTGGAGTCCTTGTTCGACCAGCTCCACGCGAGCGAGCAGGAGGACTCGGGGCTCCTGCGCACGATCACCATGCGCGACCAGGCCGACCCGAGCCAGATCCACACCTTGGTCCTCTTCGAGAGCGAAGAGAAGGCTCGCGCCCGGGAGACCGACCCACGTCGGGACGAAGGCACGGCGGCGGTCCGAGCCCTCATGGGCAAGATGTTCGATGGGGCACCGGAGTTCACCAACCTCGACGTCCTGCACGACGCCTGAGCAGCACACCCAG